>NZ_CP057483.1:1460724-2921448 GCF_013836145.1 Citrobacter sp. RHB25-C09
CGTTGCTCGATGTACTGCTGGTGCTGCTGCTGATCTTTATGGCAACCGCACCGATCATTACGCAGAGCGTGGAGGTTGACCTGCCGGATGCGACCGAGTCGCAAGCCGTGAGCAGCAACGACAATCCGCCGGTGATTATAGAAGTATCCGGAGTAGGGCAGTACAGCGTGGTGGTTGAGAAAGATCGTCTGGATCAACTCCCACCGGAACAGGTTATCGCGGAAGCGAAAAGCCGCCTGGAAGCGAATCCGAAAACAGTCTTCTTAATCGGTGGTGCGAAAGACGTACCTTACGATGAAATAATTAAAGCGCTGAACTTGTTACACAGTGCGGGCGTGAAGTCGGTTGGCTTGATGACGCAGCCAATCTGATAGTTACGTCGCTGGCTTGTAAGAAAGCGTGTAACAGGCGAACAGTTTTTGGGAACCGAGAGTGTCAAAGGCAACCGAACAAAACGACAAGCTCAAACGGGCGATAATTATTTCAGCGGTGCTGCATGTCATCTTATTTGCAGCGCTGATCTGGAGTTCGTTCGATGAGAATATTGAGGCATCAGCGGGCGGCGGCGGTGGTTCTTCCATCGATGCTGTCATGGTTGATCCTGGCGCCGTGGTTCAGCAGTACGAACGTCAGCAGCAGCAACAGTCAAGCGCGCAGCGTGCAAAAGAGCAGCGCGAAAAACTGGAGCAACAGCAGGCGGAAGAGCTGCGCGAAAAACAGGCTGCCGAACAGGAACGGCTAAAGCAGATTGAAAAAGAACGTTTAGCGGCGCAGGAACAGCAGAAACAGGCTGAGGCCGACGCGAAGAAGGCGCAGGAACAGCAAAAACAGGCAGAAGAAGCGGCGCAGAAAGCGGCGGCAGATGCGAAGGCCAAAGCTGAGGCGCAGGCGAAAGCCGCGGCGGAAGCACAGAAGAAAGCCGAAGCCGATGCGGCGAAAGCAGCAGCTGACGCGAAGAAAAAAGCAGAAGCGGAAGCCGTAAAAGCCGCAGCGGATGCAAAGAAAAAAGCCGAAGCTGAAGCCGCTAAGCAGGCTAAAGCGGAAGCTGAGAAGAAAGCCGCAGCTGAAAAAGCAGCTGCTGCCAAAGCCGCTGCGGCGGAAAAGGCGGCGGCTGAGAAAAAAGCGGCCGCAGAAAAAGCCGCGGCAGATAAAAAGGCTGCTGCAGATAAAAAGGCGGCCGCCGATAAAAAAGCTGCAGCGGAGAAAGCTGCTGCCGATAAGAAAGCTGCCGCCGCAAAAGCCGCCGCAGAAAAAGCGGCTGCGGCATCGGGTGTTGACGATCTGCTTGGCGACCTTAGCTCCGGTAAGAATGCGCCGAAAACGGGCGGAGGAGCCAAAGGCAGCAACGCCTCTCCTGCGGGAAGCGGCAATACTAAAAATAACGGCGCATCAGGCGCAGAGATCAGTAACTATGCCGGGCAGATCAAATCTGCTATCGAAAGCAAGTTTTATGACGCCGCTTCCTATACAGGGAAAACCTGTACGCTGCGGATAAAACTGGCACCGGACGGATTGTTACTTGATATTCAGTCTGAGGGAGGCGATCCCGCCCTTTGCCAGGCCGCGCTTGCAGCAGCCCGGCAGGCGAAATTGCCAAAACCGCCGAGCCAGGCAGTATATGAAGTATTTAAAAACGCACCGTTGGACTTTAAGCCGTAAGCTAAGCTTTTCCCATCACGATGGGGAAGGAATCTTCCGGAATGCTGGGTTCTGGTAGTTTTGTATAATTGAGTTTGTTAACATTCTGCTAAATTATCGTGGGCTTTCCGCCCGGATAAGGGAGATATGATGAAGCAGGCATTACGAGTAGCATTTGGTTTTCTAATGCTGTGGGCAGCGGTGCTGCACGCAGAAGTGCGTATCGAGATCACCCAGGGGGTGGACACGGCTCGCCCGATTGGCGTTGTGCCATTCCAGTGGGCGGGGCCAGGTGCCGCGCCGGAAGATATCGGTGGCATCGTAGGTGCAGACCTGCGTAACAGCGGTAAATTTAATCCGTTAGACCGTTCTCGTCTGCCACAGCAGCCGGGCACAGCGCAGGAAGTACAGCCTGCGGCATGGTCTGCGCTGGGGATTGACGCCGTGGTTGTCGGCCAGGTAACGCCGAATCCGGACGGTTCCTACAACGTAGCCTACCAACTGGTAGACACAGGTGGCGCACCGGGTACCGTACTGGCGCAGAACTCTTACAAAGTGAACAAACAGTGGCTGCGTTATGCAGGTCATACTGCAAGTGACGAAGTGTTTGAGAAGCTGACCGGTATTAAAGGCGCGTTCCGCACCCGTATCGCTTATGTGGTTCAGACCAATGGCGGCCAGTTCCCTTATGAACTGCGTGTTTCCGACTACGATGGTTACAATCAATTTACCGTTCACCGTTCACCACAGCCGTTGATGTCTCCGGCGTGGTCACCGGATGGTTCTAAACTGGCTTATGTGACCTTCGAAAGTGGTCGTTCTGCGCTGGTAATCCAGACGTTGTCCAACGGTGCGGTACGTCAGGTGGCTTCTTTCCCGCGTCACAACGGGGCGCCTGCGTTTTCTCCGGACGGCAGCAAGCTGGCGTTTGCCCTGTCTAAAACCGGTAGCCTGAACCTGTACGTGATGGATATCGGCTCTGGCCAGATCCGTCAGGTGACGGATGGTCGCAGTAACAATACGGAACCTACCTGGTTCCCGGACAGCCAAAACCTGGCCTTTACCTCGGATCAGGCGGGTCGTCCGCAAGTGTATAAAATTAACGTTAACGGCGGCGCGCCGCAGCGTATTACCTGGGAAGGTTCACAAAACCAGGATGCTGATGTCAGCGCCGACGGTAAATTTATGGTAATGGTAAGCTCGGCCGGTGGTCAGCAACACATTGCCAAACAAGATCTGGTAACGGGTGGCGTGCAAGTTCTCTCGTCAACGTTCCTGGATGAAACGCCAAGTCTGGCACCTAACGGCACTATGGTAATCTACAGCTCTTCTCAGGGGATGGGTTCCGTGCTAAATCTGGTTTCTACAGATGGGCGTTTCAAAGCGCGTATTCCGGCAACTGATGGACAGGTAAAATCACCTGCCTGGTCGCCGTATCTGTAAATAATAATTAATTGATTACTAAAGGAATCATAGAAATGCAACTGAACAAAGTGCTGAAAGGGCTGATGATTGCTCTGCCTGTTATGGCTATTGCGGCATGTTCTTCTAACAAGAACGCCAGCAATGACGGCAGCGAAGGCATGCTGGGTGCCGGCACTGGTATGGATGCAAACGGAAGCGGCAACATGTCCTCCGAAGAGCAAGCGCGTCTGCAGATGCAACAGCTGCAGCAGAACAACATCGTTTACTTCGATCTGGACAAGTACGATATCCGTTCTGACTTCGCTGCAATGCTGGATGCACACGCTAACTTCCTGCGTAGCAACCCGTCTTACAAAGTCACCGTAGAAGGTCATGCGGACGAACGTGGTACGCCTGAGTACAACATCTCCCTGGGCGAACGCCGTGCTAACGCGGTTAAGATGTACCTGCAGGGTAAAGGCGTTTCTGCTGACCAGATCTCCATCGTTTCTTACGGTAAAGAAAAACCTGCAGTACTGGGTCATGACGAAGCGGCTTACTCCAAAAACCGTCGTGCCGTACTGGTTTACTAAGAGAATTGCATGAGCAGTAACTTCAGACATCATCTATTGAGTCTGTCGTTACTGGTTGGCATAGCGGCCCCCTGGGCCGCTTTTGCGCAGGCGCCAATCAGTAGTGTCGGCTCAGGCTCGGTCGAAGACCGTGTCACTCAACTCGAGCGTATTTCTAATGCTCACAGCCAGCTTTTAACCCAACTCCAGCAACAACTTTCTGATAACCAAAACGATATCGACTCCCTGCGTGGTCAAATCCAGGAAAGTCAGTATCAGTTGAATCAGGTGGTTGAGCGTCAGAAGCAGATCCTGTTACAGATGGACAGTCTGAACAGTGGAGGTACTGCGACGCAGCCGGCGAGTGGTGATCAGAGCGGGGCGACGACCAGCGCCACGCCTGCACCTGATGCCGGGGCAGCAGCCTCAGGCACACCGGTGCAAAGCGGTGACGCTAACACCGATTACAATGCGGCAATTGCGCTGGTGCAGGATAAATCCCGCCAGGACGACGCGATTGTGGCCTTTCAGAACTTCATCAAGAATCACCCTGATTCAACGTATCAGCCGAATGCCAATTACTGGCTGGGTCAGTTGAATTACAACAAGGGTAAAAAAGATGATGCCGCGTTCTATTTCGCTTCGGTTGTTAAAAACTATCCGAAATCACCTAAGGCTGCAGACGCGATGTACAAAGTTGGCGTCATCATGCAGGACAAAGGAGATACCGCGAAAGCGAAGGCCGTCTATCAGCAGGTTATCAGCAAATACCCTGGCACTGATGGCGCGAAGCAAGCGCAAAAACGTCTTAACGCGATGTAATGCATACCATGCGACCAGAAATCGAATTATTTCTGGTCGTGTCGTGCGATTCCTAAGCAGTTGAGTGATCTACATCGAAATTTTTGTTGCGCTGAAATCTTAAATCAGTAATATATGCCGCCGTTGCCACGGGATATCAAACATCCGAAAGCAGCACAAAAGTGGGTCGTTAGCTCAGTTGGTAGAGCAGTTGACTTTTAATCAATTGGTCGCAGGTTCGAATCCTGCACGACCCACCACTAATTCTGTTAGTCAGTAGTATCCAGCGTAGTATCGGGTGATTAGCTCAGCTGGGAGAGCACCTCCCTTACAAGGAGGGGGTCGGCGGTTCGATCCCGTCATCACCCACCACTCGGGTCGTTAGCTCAGTTGGTAGAGCAGTTGACTTTTAATCAATTGGTCGCAGGTTCGAATCCTGCACGACCCACCAAATTTAACATTGAACTCAGATGTTAAACGTGAAGGATAACGTTGCTTAAGCAACGGCCCGAAGGGCGAGTGAAGCGAGTCATCCTGCACGACCCACCAATTTAAACATTGGTACCGAGTCAAAAATCTTTCAGGCAGCACCCGAATGGGTCGTTAGCTCAGTTGGTAGAGCAGTTGACTTTTAATCAATTGGTCGCAGGTTCGAATCCTGCACGACCCACCATCCTGAATGATTAAGTAAAAATTCCCGCAAGGGGTCGTTAGCTCAGTTGGTAGAGCAGTTGACTTTTAATCAATTGGTCGCAGGTTCGAATCCTGCACGACCCACCAGTGTAAAAAGGCGCCCTAAAGGCGCCTTTTTGCTATGCGCAGAATTCAAAGATTCGAACCTGCAGCAGGTTCGAGTCGAACGCAGTGAGACAACGGAGTCGCTTGCGGCGACGACCCGAAGGGCGAGCGAAGCGAGTCATCCTGCACGACCCACCAGTGTAAAAGAGGGCGCTTGCGGCACCTTTTTGCTATGCGCAGAATTTGTGCCGGCTGGCGCTTCGCTTATCAGGCCTACATGTGGCACCCGTAGGCCGGATAAGACGTCAGTCGCCATCCGGCAAACCGTTCCCGACAATGACACGCCCCATGCAATTGATGTGACTTTTCTCACCCAATCCAGTATCTTGTTTAGCATATAAAACAAAGATAGCCGATTGCAGCGTATGTCACGTTTTGAGTCGGTGATTTCGTTAAGTCAGTAAAACGAGAATGCATGATGAGCGTGATGTTTGATCCTGAAGCCGCAATCTATCCGTTTCCACCGAAACCGACGCCCTTGAGCGTCGACGAGAAACAATTCTACCGGGAAAAAATAAAGCGGCTGCTGAAAGAGCGTGATGCGGTCATGGTCGCTCACTACTACACGGATCCGGAAATCCAGCAGCTAGCTGAAGAAACGGGGGGCTGTATTTCTGATTCGCTGGAAATGGCGCGCTTTGGCGCAAAACATCCGGCCTCTACGCTACTCGTTGCCGGTGTGCGTTTCATGGGCGAAACCGCCAAAATCCTCAGCCCAGAAAAAACCATCCTGATGCCGACCTTACAGGCCGAATGTTCGCTCGATCTTGGCTGTCCGATTGAGGAATTTAGCGCATTCTGCGACGCCCATCCGGATCGTACCGTCGTGGTCTATGCTAATACCTCTGCAGCCGTTAAAGCCCGTGCAGACTGGGTCGTGACCTCCAGCATAGCCGTAGAACTCATTGAACACCTGGATAGTTTAGGTGAAAAAATCATCTGGGCACCGGATCGTCATCTGGGTAATTACGTGCAAAAACAGACGGGCGCGGATGTGTTGTGCTGGCAAGGGGCATGCATCGTTCATGATGAGTTTAAAACGCAAGCGCTCGCGCGAATGAAAGGGCTTTATCCAGACGCCGCGATTCTGGTTCACCCTGAGTCGCCGCAGTCGATCGTTGATATGGCCGATGCAGTTGGCTCTACCAGCCAACTGATCAATGCTGCGAAGACGTTGCCCCATAAACAACTGATCGTCGCCACCGACCGGGGCATTTTCTACAAAATGCAGCAGGCGGTGCCGGATAAAGAATTACTTGAAGCGCCTACCGCCGGAGAAGGCGCGACCTGCCGCAGCTGCGCTCATTGCCCGTGGATGGCGATGAACGGGCTTAAAGCGATTGCTGAAGGACTGGAGCAGGGTGGGGAAGCCCATGAGATTCAGGTTGATGCGGCGCTGCGAGAAGGGGCATTATTGCCGTTAAATCGCATGCTGGAATTTGCGGCTACACTACGTGCGTAAATAACATAAACGCTCTGGGGGAAAAGATGGATTTTTTTAGCACGCAGAACATCCTGGTACATATTCCGATTGGCGCCGGTGGTTACGATTTGTCATGGATCGAAGCCGTAGGCACCATTGCCGGGCTTCTGTGCATCGGGCTTGCCAGTATGGAGAAGATCAGCAATTACTTTTTCGGCCTGATTAACGTCACGCTGTTTGCGATCATTTTCTTCCAGATCCAACTCTATGCCAGCCTGCTGCTACAGGTTTTCTTTTTTGCCGCCAACATCTACGGCTGGTATGCCTGGTCGCGGCAGATCAGTCAAAACGAAGCGGAACTTAAAATTCGGTGGTTGCCTTTACCGAAAGCGCTCGGCTGGCTGGCGGTTTGCGTGGTCGCTATTGGTCTGATGACCGTGTTTATCGACCCGGTGTTTGCCTTCCTGACACGTATTGCCGTGAATATCATGCAAACGCTCGGGTTACAGGTTGTCGTGCCGGATCTGCAGCCCGATGCCTTCCCGTTCTGGGACTCCTGCATGATGGTCTTGTCGATTGTGGCGATGATCCTGATGACGCGCAAATACGTGGAGAACTGGCTGCTGTGGGTGGTCATTAACGTGATTAGCGTGGTGATCTTTGCATTGCAGGGCGTCTATGCGATGTCGCTGGAATATTTGATTCTGACCTTCATCGCCCTGAACGGTAGCCGGATGTGGATTAACAGCGCGCGTGAACGAGGCTCACACGCGCTGTCCCATTAATGGTGATGATGCGAATGACCGGATACCTTCTGATTCAGATGGCAGTCCGGTCCGTGACAGGGTTGATATTCCATCTGAATGGTGGCGTGTTCAATCTGGTAATGGTGGATGAGAAAGTGCTGAATGCTCTCCAGTAGGCCGTCATGATCGTGTGGCGGGATCACCTGAACATGCAAAGTCATTACCGGTTTCTCTCCCACCATCCAGACATGAACGTGATGCACGTTACGTACCTCCGGGATTTCCCGGCTGAGATGGCGCTGTAGCGCGGCGATATCCAGCGACACCGGCGCGCCCTCGAGTAATTCATTTACGCTGTCTTTCAATAAGCGCCAGGCGCTACGCAGTACCAGCAGCGAAACCAGTATTGACAGAATGGGGTCGGCTGGCGTCCAGCCGGTCCAGATGATAATCAGCGCAGCAATGATGGCACCAACAGAACCCAATAAATCGCCCATCACATGCAGCGCAGCTGCCCGCACGTTCAGGTTTTTCTCCTCACTTCCCCGATGCAGGATCCAAAAAGCCAGAATGTTTGCGAGTAATCCGGCGACGGCGATGGTCATCATCATGCCGCCGGCAACGGGACGTGGCGAATAGAAGCGCTCAATAGCCTCCCAGACGATTAAAATGGTAATCACGACCAAAGCAATAGCGTTAACGAACGCGGCCAGCGTCGTGAGTCTCAGCCAGCCGAAAGTGTGCCTCACCGTAGGAGGCCGTCTTGCAAACTGTACGGCCATCAGGGCGAAGAAGAGTGCCGCGGCATCGGTAAGCATATGTCCGGCATCAGCGAGCAACGCCAGCGAACCGGATAAGATCCCGCCCACCACTTCCAGCAGCATAAATCCCGCCGTGACGGCAAAAGCGAACAGCAAGCGACGCGCGTTGTTATCTTCGGGCAGGAGAGAAGAGGTATGCGAGTGTGAGTGCGCCATAATGTCATCCTTATTATTAATCTTATAACTGTATGACATCATACCGTTTTTGGAACGATAAAATGAAAAAGGAGAGCCTGCGCTCTCCCATTATTCGTGATGTTTTACGCTTTACTGCGTGGTGCCATCGGTTTTGGTATCCACATCGTTATTCATACCGTCGCCGGTTTCCACTTTCTTATTCACGTCCGGACAGCGACCGTCTTTACACATGGTATTTTTATGCACCTCATCCTTGGTCATTCCGTCCTGAGTCGTTGAGGTTCCGTTTGGATGGAGCATCGTGCCGCCCGAGTTGATATTGTCGTTGTCGACATTATTCGGTGCGACATTTTCTTTTGCACCCGGTGCAACCTGGCCTGCATCCGCTGCGGCGTTCTCTTGTCCGTTATTGCTTTGGGTGCTGGTTTCTGCGGCAAGTGCAGCACCGCTGGCAAGAGTGAGTGTGGCAGTAAGAAAAAGTGAAGCCAATTTTGTCATTTGCATAAGATGCTCCTGTTAAGGTTGAGATGTCGGATATCGTCTTCCAACAGTGCATACGCCAGTGAGGGTCAGGCAATGGTATAGATTTCAGCTGGGCATAATGACCCAGTAGAGAATCTTGGTTAAATTCACAAACAGAGTGGTTACAGTTAAAAATTGTAGGTTAGATCTCGTTTATCGCTACTTTCTGGCGTTTTTTGGCTTAATTCCAGGATTAATCCGTGCAAAATGTAAGAGCCCGTTTACACTTTCTGACTGACGATATAGATTGGAGGGATTGCATTCATCACTATAAGTATGGCAAGACTGGAATAATCATGAATTATCAGAACGACGATTTACGTATTAAAGAGATCAACGAGTTATTACCCCCTGTTGCACTGTTGGAAAAATTCCCCGCTACAGAAAATGCCGCCAATACGGTTGCCCATGCGCGTAAAGCCATACATAAAATATTGAAAGGTAATGACGATCGTTTGCTGGTCGTCATTGGCCCATGCTCAATTCATGACCCGATTGCTGCAAAAGAATATGCTGGCCGCCTGCTGACGCTGCGTGAAGAGCTGAAGGGCGAACTGGAAATTGTGATGCGCGTATATTTTGAAAAACCGCGTACCACCGTGGGCTGGAAAGGGTTGATCAACGATCCGCATATGGACAACAGCTTCCAGATCAACGACGGCCTGCGCATTGCGCGTAAATTGCTGCTGGAGATCAACGACGGCGGCCTGCCGACCGCCGGTGAATTCCTCGATATGATTACTCCGCAATATCTGGCGGATCTCATGAGCTGGGGCGCAATCGGCGCGCGTACTACTGAGTCGCAGGTCCACCGTGAACTTGCGTCAGGTCTTTCCTGCCCGGTGGGTTTCAAAAACGGCACTGATGGCACCATTAAAGTGGCGATTGACGCCATCAATGCAGCCGGTGCGCCGCACTGCTTCCTGTCGGTGACCAAGTGGGGCCATTCGGCAATTGTAAACACCAGTGGCAACGGTGACTGCCATATCATTCTGCGCGGCGGCAAAGAGCCGAACTACAGTGCAGCACACGTTGCCGCGGTGAAAGAAGGTCTGGCAAAAGCCGGTCTGCCAGCGCAAATCATGATTGATTTCAGCCACGCCAACTCATCCAAGCAGTTTAAAAAGCAGATGGAAGTCGGCGCTGATGTTTGCCAGCAAATTGCAGGCGGCGAGAAGGCGATTATGGGCGTGATGATCGAAAGTCATCTGGTTGAAGGTAATCAAAACCCGGACAGCGGCGAACCGCTGGTTTACGGAAAAAGTATTACCGATGCCTGCATTAACTGGGAAGATACTGACGCCATACTGCGTCAGCTTGCCGGCGCGGTGAAAGCCCGTCGCGGTTAAGTTCAGGGAGTAAAAAAGCCGACTCACTGAGTCGGCTTTTTATTTGCCGGATGGCGGCGCAAGCGCCTTATCCGGCCTACAGAAGACAACTGTCCGTAGGCCTGATAAGCGCAGCGCCATCAGGCACCACAGGAAGGCTTACTTCGCTTTACCCTGGTTGGCGACGGCCGCAGCTTTTGCCGCGATCTCATCAGCATTGCCCAGATAGTAGCGTTTCAACGGCTTGAAGTTCTCGTCGAACTCATACACCAGCGGCACGCCGGTCGGGATGTTCAGTTCAAGAATTTCGTCTTCGCTCATGTTATCCAGATATTTCACCAGCGCACGCAGCGAGTTACCGTGAGCGGCGATGATCACGCGCTCACCGCTTTTAATACGCGGCAGAATAGTTTCGTTCCAGTAAGGGATAACGCGATCGATGGTTAGCGCCAGGCTCTCGGTCAGCGGCAGCTCTTTATCGGTCAGCTTCGCATAACGCGGATCGTGACCCGGATAGCGCTCGTCGTCTTTGGTCAGCTCCGGTGGAGTGACCGCGAAGCCGCGACGCCACTGTTTAACCTGCTCGTCGCCATACTTCTCGGCGGTTTCTGCTTTGTTCAGACCCTGCAAGGCACCGTAGTGGCGCTCGTTCAGTTTCCAGGATTTCTCAACCGGCAGCCACGCCTGATCCAGTTCGTCCAGCACGTTCCAGAGCGTATGGATGGCACGTTTCAGCACAGAGGTATAAGCAAAATCGAAGCTATAGCCTTCTGCTTTCAGCAGCTTACCCGCCGCTTTTGCTTCGCCAACGCCTTTCTCTGACAGGTCTACGTCATACCAACCGGTGAAACGGTTTTCATTGTTCCACTGGCTTTCGCCGTGGCGTACCAGAACCAGCTTAGTTACAGCCATATCCTCACTCCTCAAACTTCATTTAATGATAATAATTCTCATTATATTGCCGTGACGTCTCAGTGGCAACGCTTAGGCATAACCATAGCGAAAATCGTGGCACAGTGTAAGGTTCTTGTGAATCATGAGTTGCAATATTGTCTTCGATTGCGGGTGTTTTGAGCAAGAAGAGAAGGGGATGCCCGATGCGCATTCGTCATCGGGCACATGACAGACGCCGATCAGGCCGGAATAAAGCGATACTCCGTCAGGCTGGAATACTCTTCGCCAGGGCGCAGGACGCAGTCAGGCTGCGGCCATTCCGGGTGGTTAGGGCTGTCGGGCAGGAATTCACTCTCCAGCGCCAGTCCCTGATAATCACTGTAGGCTTGTGGTCCGCGTGAGGACGTCCCCGCCAGATAATTGCCGGAATAGAATTGCAGCGCTGGGGCAGAGGTGTAAACCTCCATTTCGAGCTTCTCGTCGGCTGACCACAGGCGCGCGACAGGCGTTTTGGCGTCGCCTTTGGCCTGCAACAGGAAGGCATGATCGTAACCTTTCACCTTGCGCTGGTCGTCATCAGCAAGAAACTCGCTGGCGATCGCTTTCGTACTGCGGAAATCAAACGAGGTTCCGGCGACAGATTTCAGGTCGTCACGCGGGATCCCACCTTCATCAACGGGCAGATATTCTTCTGCCAGAATTTGCAGTTTATGGTTACGCACATCGGTCTGATCGCCATCCAGGTTAAAATAGACGTGGTTGGTCAGATTCACCGGACACGGCTTGTCTACCGTTGCGCGATAGGTGATGGAGATACGATTGTCATCGGTCAGACGGTACTGCGCCGTCGCGCCGAGGTGGCCCGGAAAGCCCTGATCGCCATCGTCAGAAGTCAGCGCGAACAGCACCTGACGCTCGTTCTGGTTGACGATCTGCCAGCGACGTTTGTCAAAACCTTCCGGGCCGCCATGGAGCTGATTAACGCCCTGGCTTGGCAGAAGGGTGACGGTTTCTTCGTTGAAGGTATAGCGGCTGTCAGCTATACGGTTGGCATAACGGCCAATTGATGCGCCAAGAAACGCAGCCTGATCCTGATAATGCTCCGGGCTGGCGCAGCCCAGCAAAGCTTCACGCACGCTACCGTCGGAAAGCGGAATTCTTGCGGATAACAATGTAGCACCCCAGTCCATCAGCGTGACCACCATCCCCGCGCTATTGCGCAGGGTTAACAGGCGGTAGGGCTGACCATCGGGTGCCAGTGCGGGTGTTTCGTTCAGCACTGTCCTGCTCCTTGTGATGGTTTGCAAACATAGAAGGTTTCTTTAATGCCGGTTTTGGCTTCGTACTGTTGGGCAACGGCCTGTTGTACTGCCGGAACCAGCGCTTCCGGAATGAGCGCGACGATGCAGCCGCCAAAGCCGCCGCCGGTCATGCGTACACCGCCTTTCTCGCCAATGGTCGCTTTGACAATCTCTACCAGCGTATCAATCTGCGGTACGGTAATTTCGAAGTCATCGCGCATGGAAGCGTGAGATTCCGCCATCAGCTCGCCCATGCGCTTAAGGTCGCCCTTTTCCAGTGCGCTGGCGGCTTCAACGGTACGGGCGTTTTCCGTCAGAACGTGACGAACGCGTTTTGCTACCACCGGATCCAGTTCACTGGCGACGGCGTTAAACTCTGCCAGAGTCACGTCGCGTAGGGCTGGCTGTTGGAAGAAGCGCGCCCCCGTTTCACACTGCTCGCGACGGGTATTGTATTCACTGCCAACCAGCGTGCGCTTAAAGTTACTGTTGATGATCACCACCGCCACGCCTTTCGGCATCGATACCGCTTTGGTACCCAGCGTGCGACAGTCGATAAGTAGGGCATGGTCCGCCTTGCCCAGCGCGGAAATCAACTGATCCATAATCCCACAGTTACAGCCGACGAACTGGTTTTCCGCTTCCTGACCGTTAAGCGCAATCTGCGCGCCGTCCAGCGGCAGATGATAAAGCTGCTGGAACACCGTTCCGACGGCCACTTCCAGTGACGCGGAAGAGCTTAAGCCCGCTCCCTGCGGAACGTTGCCGCTGATCACCAGATCCGCACCGCCAAAATGGTTGTAGCGCTGTTGCAGATGTTTCACCACACCGCGCACGTAGTTTGACCACTGCTGGCTGTCATGGGTCACAATTGGCGCATCCAGCGAGAACTCATCAATCTGATTATCATAATCAGCGGCAATCACGCGAACCTTACGATCGTCACGGGTGGCGCAACTGATTACCGTCTGATAGTCGATTGCGCAGGGCAATACAAAGCCGTCGTTATAATCCGTGTGTTCACCTATGAGGTTCACGCGGCCCGGCGCCTGAATCGTATGGGTGGCAGGGTAGCCAAATTTTTCAGCAAACAGAGATTGTGTTTTTTCTTTCAGACTCATTTTTATACTCCGGATTCGCGGAAATGAATGTCGCTGACCGCGCGCAGACGTTCTGCCGCCTGTTCTGCGGTGAGGTCGCGCTGGGTTTCTGCCAGCATTTCGTAACCGACCATAAATTTACGCACGGTTGCGGAACGCAGCAGCGGCGGATAAAAGTGCGCGTGGAGCTGCCAGTGTGCGTTCTCTTCACCGTTGAACGGTGCGCCATGCCAGCCCATCGAATAGGGGAAGGAACACTGGAATAAATTATCGTAACGGCTGGTCAGTTTTTTCAACGCCAGCGCCAGATCGGCACGCTGCGCGTCGTTTAAATCAGTCATGCGTAACACATGTGCTTTCGGCAACAGTAGGGTTTCGAACGGCCAGGCGGCCCAGTAAGGCACGACGGCCAGCCAGTGTTCGGTTTCGACGACGGTACGGCTGCCGTCAGCCAGTTCACGCTTAACGTAATCCACCAGCATCGGCGAGCCCTGTTCCGCCAGATACGCTTTTTGCAGACGATCTTCGCGTTCCGCTTCGTTAGGCAGGAAGCTGTTGGCCCAAATCTGGCCGTGGGGATGGGGGTTGGAGCAGCCCATCGCTGCGCCTTTATTCTCAAAAACCTGCACCCAGGGGTAGGTTTTACCGAGATCGGCGGTTTGTTCCTGCCAGGTTTTGACAATTTGAGTCAGCGCGGGAATGCTGAGTTCTGGCAGGGTTTTACTGTGATCGGGCGAAAAGCAAATCACGCGACTGGTGCCGCGCGCACTCTGGCTGCGCATTAGCGGATCGTGACTGTCTGGCGCATCCGGCGTATCGGTCATCAACGCAGCAAAGTCGTTGGTAAAGACATACGTTCCGGTGTAATTCGGGTTTTTATCGCCCGTTACCCGTGTGTTGCCCGCACACAGGAAGCAGTGCGGATCGTGAGCCGGTAACACTTCTTGTGAGGGCGTTTCCTGTGCGCCCTGCCAGGGGCGCTTAGCACGATGCGGAGAAACCAGAATCCACTGTCCGGTAAGCGGATTAAAGCGACGATGCGGATGATCAACAGGGTTAAACTGGGTCATAGGGGTTCCTTAATCCGCATAGCCCTGTGGATGGCGAGACTGCCAGTGCCAGGTATCTTGTGCCATTTCATCTAATGTGCGAGTCACGCGCCAGTTGAGTTCGCGATCGGCCTTGCTAGCATCCGCCCAGTAGGCGGGGAGGTCGCCTTCACGACGCGGTGCGAAGTGGTAGTTAACCGGTTTACCGCAGGCTTTGCTGAACGCATTGACCACATCCAGCACGCTGCTCCCGATCCCCGCGCCAAGGTTATAGATATGCACGCCTTGTTTACCCGCAAGCTTTTCCATTGCGGCGACGTGACCATCGGCCAGATCCATCACGTGGATGTAATCGCGCACGCCGGTACCATCTTCAGTCGGATAATCGTTGCCAAAGATGGCAAGGGAGTCACGACGCCCCACGGCAACCTGTGCGATGTAAGGCATCAGGTTATTGGGGATGCCCTGAGGATCTTCGCCCATATCCCCTGACGGATGCGCGCCGACCGGGTTGAAATAACGCAGCAGCGCAATGCTCCATTCCGGCTGCGCTTTTTGCAGGTCGGTAAGGATCTGCTCGACCATCAGTTTACTTTTGCCATACGGACTTTGCGGGGTTCCGGTAGGGAAACTTTCCACATAAGGGATTTTTGGCTGGTCACCATAGACGGTAGCAGAGGAACTGAATATGAAGTTTTTCACATTTGCGGCGCGCATAGCGCTGATCAGGCGCAGCGTACCATTAACGTTATTGTCATAGTATTCCAGCGGTTTTGCGACGGATTCACCCACGGCTTTCAGTCCGGCGAAATGAATCACGGTATCGATCGCGTGATCGTGAAGAATTTCGGTCACTAGCGCTTCGTTGCGAATATCACCTTCCACAAAGGTCGGATGCTTGCCGCTCAGGCGTTCGATAACAGGGAGTACGCTGCGTTTACTGTTGCAGAGGTTATCCAGGATGATGACATCATGACCGTTTTTAAGTAACTGCACACAAGTATGGCTTCCTATGTAACCGCTACCACCGGTGACCAGAACTCTCATAATTCGCTCCATTAGGCATATGGTATGTAATAACCATAGCATAACAAAGATGCGAAAAGTGTGACATGGAATAAAATAGTGGAATCGTTTACACGGCAGCATAAGCCCGTTTTATCAATAATAATTCGATGATAAATCACAGACTTCTAAAAGGAATTCCGCCTTTATCCGAAAAAAGGGCGCTTACGCGCCCACGGATGAAAATTAACACAATTTGCTTTGTTGATAGATATACGTTTCGCCTTGCGGTACGAATTCCAGACGATGGGTAATACAAGCGGGGGCATCTTCGGCGTGATGTGAAACAAACAGCAACTGCGTGTCGCCTTCGCTAATTAATACATCAACAAAGCGGCGAATCAACTGGCGGTTCAGGGGATCCAGTCCCTGCAAGGGTTCGTCAAGAATCAATAAGGTCGGGTGTTTTACCAGCGAGCGAACAATCAGCGCCAGCCGCTGTTGCCCCCACGAGAGACTGTGAAAGGCGGCGTCGGCGGTGCGTTTATCGATACCGAGTATCTCCAGCCACTGCTGGGCGAGCTTTTGCTGTCTGTCTGAAACGGCCTGGTAAATGCCAATCGAGTCGAAATAGCCTGAAAGAATCACATTCCGTACCGTTGTGCTGACCCGGTAATCCAGATGCAGACTGCTGCTGACGTAGCCGATATGCTTTTTAATATCCCAGATGGTTTCGCCACTGCCGCGTCGACGACCAAACAGCGTCAGGTCGTTGCTGTACCCCTGCGGATGATCGCCGGTTATCAGACTCAACAGCGTCGATTTCCCTGCGCCGTTTGGGCCGACAATCTGCCAGTGCTCGCCCGGATTTACCCGCCAGCTCAGGCGATCGAGAATAGGGCGGTCGCTATAGGAAACGACCCCATCGTTGAGGACAATCCGCGGTTCGTCTGCGGGTAAACTGTGACCAGCGGCGGGTTCATCGGGTTCGGGTAATGCAACCCCTGCAAGTCGCTCGCTGTGGGCAAGTTGCGCGATCAGCGCCTGTTGCAGCAGGTCTGCTTTGGCTCCGGTTTCGGTTAACGTACAGTCGACCAGTACCCCGGCATACTGAACGAAGTCAGGGATCTCATCAAAACGGTTGAGCACCAGCGCCAGGGTGATCCCGGACTGATGCAGGGCGTGAAGCAGCGTGGCCAGTTGTTGGCGGGACGCGACATCCAGACCGTCAAACGGTTCATCAAGGATCAGCAGCTCAGGCGCGGACATCAGCGCCTGGCAGAGTAGCGTTTTACGTGTCTCGCCAGTCGAGAGATATTTAAAGCGACGATCAAGAAGATGCGTAATGCCGAACTGCTGCGCCAGCTGCTGACAGCGGGCCGGATCTTTCACCTCATCCTGGATGATTTCTGCCGTGGTACGCCCGGTATCCTCTTCGCCAGGGCTGAGCATATCGGTGTTATTCCGTTGCCATTCATCGCTGACCAGTTTTTGCAGTTGCTCAAAGGAGAGTCGGGTGATGCGCGTAAAATGGCATTGACGTTCACCTTTGAGCAGGGAAAGCTCACCCGCCAGTGCGCGAGCCAGCGCTGACTTCCCGCTTCCATTCGCGCCAACATACGCCCAGCTCTCGCCTGCGTTTAAAGAAACGGAATCCAGTTGAAGCGTTTTCGTATCGCTAAGACGAAACGTGCCTTGCGAAATATGCAACGATGACATTTTATATCCCATTTTTTGCAGCGATGAATAACAGGGATACGTGTTCTGATGGGGAATGTCAATCAGCATTCACGCCGGATGGCGGCTTCATCTTATCCGGCCTACAAAACCGAGCCGTCGGCCTGATAAGCGCAGCGCCATCAGGCAACCGATCTCAGCACAGCGTCGCAATAATCACCTTATCGGCAGCAAAATACGCTGTGACGTTCGCCCCTTCGGTAAGCGTCGCGGCATCCGCCACCGGAACCGTCGCGCACAGCGTCTGGCCGTCCGGCAGCGTCATCAACACTTCGCACTGTTCTGCGCCGCGCTCAATATGGCTGATCTGACCTTTAAGCTGATTGTCTGCGGCTACAGCAGGAGCGTCATTCTCTGTGATGCTCACCCACGGCGCCTTAAGCAAAACGAGAACTTCTTTCCCTTCTTCCAGGCCAAGGCGCTGGCCACTCTGGGCGGTAATCGCCACTTTCAGTCGCGTTTCACCATCCGCCAGCAGAACGTCAACGTGCTGCTGTACCTGGTCGTGGTCACGCGCGGTGATGGTGCCAAGCCATTGGTTACGCGCGCTGGTTTGCAATGAAAAACGAGAAATTGCCGCAAGCAGGCTGTTGAGCGGCAGTGCGTCGTCGTCACTTAACACATCGAACGCTTTTTGCTGAATTTGAGCGAGTAAATCGTAAAGCTGAATCAGTCGCTGGCCGTAGCGGGTTAACACCGCGCCGCCGCCGCCTTTACCGCCTGTTGCGCGTTCAACCAGTGTCTGCTCGCTGAGGAGATTCATTTCGTTGATTGCATCCCAGGCGCTTTTATAGCTAATACCGGCGTCTTTCGCGCCCTGACTAATCGAGCCGGAAAGCGCAATGTGTTTGAGCAAGGAGATGCGGCGAGGGTCAGCAAACAGTTTTTGCTGTAGTTTCAGGGTGAGAAGGATTTCGGCTTGCATAACAAGATCCTGGCAAAAGGGGTATTGTGACGGAAAACTGCCTGCACGCATAGACGACCGCACAAAAGGGCAGTGCTTTTCCTGATGATGCGGTTAGAATAGGCATAGAACTGAATCTGGAGATGACCATGTTAGAGTTATTAAAAAGTCTGGTATTTGCCGTAATCATGGTACCTGTGGTGATGGCCATCATCCTCGGTCTGATCTACGGTCTTGGCGAAGTGTTTAACATTTTTTCCGGCATCGGTAAAAAAGACCAGCCCAGACAGAATCATTAATATCAAAAAGATAGATTTTACGAACGCCCGCTTAGTCGGGCGTTCTTGCTTCTCAAGTTTCCGTTTTTCCTGCCGATATTTTTCCGTATAACCTCTCTGGGGTAGCAATAACTGCTGGGCAACCTTTGCAATTACCGTTATATTTTCGACTACATAACGATACTCAAAGAGGTTTCAAATGGCTCGGACATGGTTACGCCTGTTTGCAGGGGCAACGTTATCTTTAACGGTTGCCGGACACGCGCTGGCAGATGAAGGTAAAATCACCGTTTTTGCGGCGGCTTCACTGACTAACGCAATGCAGGATATCGCTGCGCAGTACAAAAAAGAGAAGAACGTTGATGTCGTCTCCTCTTTTGCGTCATCTTCTACGCTGGCGCGCCAGATAGAAGTCGGAGCGCCTGCGGATCTGTTTATTTCTGCCGATCAGAAATGGATGGATTACACGGTTGAGAAAAAAGCGATAGACACCGCCACGCGGCAAACGCTGCTGGGCAACAGTCTGGTGGTTGTGGCGCCGAAAGCGAGCGCGCAGAAAGACTTTACTATCGACAGCAAAACAAACTGGACGTCGCTGCTCAGCGGTGGTCGTCTGGCGGTAGGCGATCCGGACCACGTTCCGGCGGGGATCTACGCGAAAGAGGCGCTGCAAAAACTCGGTGCCTGGGATACGCTGTCAGCGAAGCTGGCACCGGCTGAAGACGTTCGCGGCGCGCTGGCGTTGGTAGAACGTAGCGAAGCGCCGCTGGGCATTGTTTATGGGTCTGACGCCGTTGCCAGCAAAGGCGTGAGAGTTGTCGCGACCTTCCCGGAAGACTCGCATAAAAAAGTGGAATACCCCATCGCAATTGTGGATGGACATAAAAACGCAACGGTCAGCGCGTTCTACGACTACCTGAAAGGACCGCAGGCTGCCGACATTTTTAAACGTTATGGATTTACCACCAAGTCATGATATTGACCGATCCTGAATGGCAGGCCGTTCTTCTGAGCCTGAAAGTTTCTTCCCTGGCGGTGCTGGTTAGCCTGCCGTTTGGGATCTTCTTTGCGTGGCTGCTGGTGCGCTGTACGTTCCCGGGCAAAGCCCTGTTAGATAGCGTACTGCATCTGCCGCTGGTTTTACCGCCGGTGGTGGTCGGCTATCTGCTACTGGTATCAATGGGACGACGTGGGATTATCGGCCAGTGGCTGTACGACTGGTTCGGGATTACCTTTGCGTTTAGCTGGCGCGGCGCCGTGCTTGCGGCGGCGGTGATGTCATTCCCGTTGATGGTGCGTGCCATCCGCCTCGCGCTGGAAGGGGTTGACAGTAAACTTGAGCAGGCCGCCCGCACGCTGGGTGCCGGGCGCTGGCGCGTTTTTCTTACTATTACACTGCCGCTGACGCTGCCGGGCATTATTGTCGGGACTGTTCTGGCCTTTGCCCGCTCGCTTGGTGAGTTTGGCGCCACTATTACCTTCGTCTCCAATATCCCCGGCGAAACGCGTACCATCCCTTCGGCGATGTACACCCTGATTCAGACCCCCGGCGGTGAAAGCGCCGCGGCGAGGTTATGCGTTATCTCTATTGTGCTGGCGCTGGTTTCATTACTGATTTCAGAATGGCTGGCGCGGATTTGTCGTGAGCGGGTGGGGCGATAACCATGCTGGAACTGAACTTCTCCCAGACGCTGGGTAACCACTGCCTGACAATCAACGAAACGTTGCCCACTAACGGGATCACCGCCATTTTTGGTGTCTCCGGAGCCGGGAAAACGTCGCTTATTAATGCCATTAGCGGGCTGACGCAGCCGCAAACAGGGCGCATCGTGCTCAACGACCGGGTGTTAAACGACGCGGAAAAGGGCATTTGTCTGGCGCCGGAAAAACGGCGGGTGGGTTACATCTTTCAGGATGCGCGCCTGTTCCCGCATTATAAAGTGCGCGGTAATCTGCGCTACGGCATGGCGAAAAGCATGAGCGGGCAGTTTGATAAGCTGGTGGCGCTGCTGGGCATTGGTCCCCTGTTGGATCGTCTGCCAGGCAGTCTTTCCGGTGGCGAAAAACAGCGTGTGGCGATTGGCCGCGCGCTACTTACCGCGCCAGAACTGCTGTTGCTGGACGAACCGCTCGCCTCGTTAGATATCCCCCGCAAACGTGAACTCCTGCCGTATCTGCAACGGCTGGCGCGGGAAATTAATATCCCAATGCTCTACGTCAGCCATTCGCTCGATGAGATCCTCCATTTGGCCGATAACGTAATGGTGCTGGAAAACGGTCAGGTAAAAGCCTTCGGCGCGCTGGAAGAGGTGTGGGGCAGCAGCGTTATGCATCCGTGGCTGCCGAAAGAGCAGCAGAGTAGCATTCTTAAAGTGAGCGTGTTGGAACACCATCCGCATTACGCCATGACGGCGCTGGCGTTGGGCGACCAGCATTTGTGGGTCAATAAGCTGGATAAACCGCTCCAGAGCGCCATGCGTGTACGCATTCAGGCATCGGACGTTTCACTGGTGCTGCAACCGCCGCAGCAGACCAGTATCCGCAATATTCTGCGCGCGAAGGTCGCCGGCTGCTATGACGATAACGGTCAGGTGGAAGTGCAGCTTGAAGTCGGCGGAAAAACGCTTTGGGCGCGTATCAGCCCATGGGCCAGGGACGAACTGGGGATCAAACCTGGCCTCTGGCTTTACGCGCAAATTAAAAGCGTTTCGATCACCGCCTGATTACAGCAGGTGGGTGTAGATAAATTTCGCCACGCTGTCGGTGGTGTTATCACCAATAACGATGTTGGCGCGCGCTTTCACCGCGTCGTCGGCATTGCCCATCGCGACGCCGGTGCCTGCCGCTTCCAGCATGCTGATGTCGTTGTAGTTATCCCCGAAGGCCACCACATTTTCCATCGACCACCCCTGAGATTCGATCCACTGAGTGAGGCGTTTGCCCTTACTGTTACCCTGGCGCGCAATATCCACCTGATCGTGCCAGGACCATTCGCATTCCAGGCCGAGCTGCTGTTCCACCGTTTTGCCGAACTGTTGCAGCTTAGGAATATCTTCGTCGGTAAGAGCAAACTTCCACACTGCATTTACCGTTTGCGCGGCCTGTGCAAGCGAGGGTACCTGAGTAAAGACCGGGCGTTGCGCCGGCGGCAGCGTTTGCGCCCAGTTCGCTGTGCGGATGACATGCCCGGTGGGATGTTCATACAGCATGGCGTCATCCACATACATCAACCCGTGGATGTGATGGGTTTCCAGCATTTCAATGAGTTGCAGCGCCTGGTTTACCGGCATGGGGTCGGATTCAAGGACACGTTTTGCACGATAATCATACAAATAGGTGCCATTACAGCAAATTGCAGGTGTATCCAGCGCCAGTGCCTGATAAAAAGGGTGAATCGCGACGTGATGCCGCCCCGTGACAATGATAAGTTGGAAGCCGGCTTCTCTGGCGCGGGAGAGCGCTTCGAGAGAGGAGGGAAGCAGAGTTTTTTGCGGGGTCAGTAAAGTCCCGTCTAAATCCAGGGCAATCACGCGTGCAGTCATTGAATTTTCCAGATTAAAGTTGAAATTTCGTCTGCCAGGAATGGTACACCGAGACGGGGAAGGGACAAATTAATTCAGCATTTACTGGTAAAAGCGACTACTTTGGTAAATTGCAGCCAGTTGCTAAAAAGCAAAGGAGTATTCATGAAGCAAACAGTTTATACCGCCAGTCCTGAAAGCCAGCAGATCCACGTCTGGAGCCTGAACCACGACGGTGGGCTTCAGCTTGTGCAGGTGGTTGATGTCCCTGGGCAAGTTCAGCCGATGGTGGTCAGCCCGGATAAACGTTATCTGTATGTGGGCGTGCGCCCGGAATTTCGTGTACTGGCTTACCGGATTGCGCCCGATGATGGCGCGCTGACGTTTGCGGCGGAATCGGCATTGCCGGGCAGCCCGACGCACATCTCGACCGATCATCATGGACGCTTTATTTTTGTCGGTTCGTACAATGCCGGTAACGTCAGCGTGACCCGACTGGAAGACGGTCTTCCGGCTGGCGTTGTGGACGTGGTTGAAGGGATGGACGGCTGCCACTCCGCCAATATTTCCCCGGACAACCGGACGCTGTGGGTGCCGGCGCTGAAGCAGGATCGCATCTGCCTGTTTACCCTCTCTGATGACGGTAAGTTAGTGGCGCAGGAGCCTGCGGAAGTGACCACCGTTGAAGGTGCGGGGCCGCGCCATATGGCGTTCCATCCGAATCAGCAATACGCTTACTGCGTCAATGAACTCAACAGCTCCGTAGACGTCTGGCAGTTGAAAAATCCACACGGTGAAATCGAGTGTGTGCAAACGCTGGATATGATGCCTGAGGAGTTCTCCGATACGCGCTGGGCGGCGGATATTCACATCACGCCTGATGGCCGCCATCTGTATGCCTGCGATCGTACCGCCAGTCTGATCACCGTGTTCAGCGTTTCGGAAGATGGCAGCGTACTCACCAAAGAAGGCTACCAGCCGACAGAAACCCAGCCGCGTGGCTTTAACGTCGATCACAGCGGGAAATACCTGATTGCCGCCGGACAGAAATCGCACCATATCGCGGTGTACGAGATTCAGGGGCAGCAAGGGTTGCTGACAGAAAAAGGGCGTTATGCAGTGGGTCAGGGCCCAATGTGGGTAGTCGTTAACGCGCACTAACTCTGTCGCGTCATCTCATAAGCGCTATCTGGCAGAGTGCCCGGCGATGCAAACGCTCGCCGGGCCGTCAGGACAACGGCTCTGCGATCGGCTTCCACAAGCGGTCATTCTCGTCCGTCCATAAATTCAAGAGCAGATTAAAAAAACGCCCTGCCGGTGGCGTCAGCAGCGTATCCCTACGGCGAATAATCCCCAATGTACGCCTGATCACCGGTTCAACCAGCGGAATGCCCGTTAGCGTCGGGTGCGGCATTTGCGGCAAGGCAAGCCCGGGTAATGCCGAGACGCCCAGTCCAGCCTCAACCAACCCGAGCGATGTTGACAGGTGGCGCACCTCATAGAACCAGTTCAGTTTCCACGGTTTATCGGCCAGTTTTTGCTCAATCAATAAGCGGTTGCCGCTGGATGAGCGAACGCCAATCAGTTTGTAATTGACCAGTTCCTGCCATTCGACCAGTTGTTGACTGGCCAATGGATGATCGCGGCGGCAGGCCAGTACAAACGGTTCGTTCACCAGGGGCGTGAATTCGATCGCGGAATTTGTGAGGCTGTTCATATTTATGCCGAAGTCGGCCTCGTTACAAAGGACCGATTCCATACAATTATTCGTGCCCTGTTCCATAATGCGCACTTTAATATTGGGATATAGCTCATTAAATTTCCCAATCGCTAATGGTAGAAAATAGAAAACCGCTGTCGGAATGCAGGCAAGCGTCACTCTCCCATGCTGGTAAGCATTGATCCCGCGAACATTAAATAAAGTCTCATCCAATTTTCTTATCAATTCCCGGGCTTCAGGCAATAACATTCTCCCCGCTTTTGTTAATTTGATATTACGCGTCGTTCTCTCAAAAAGGATAACGTGTAAATCTTCTTCCATCTTTTTTATCCTGCGCGTTAATGCAGGTTGCGTGATATTAAGTAATTTAGCGGCTTTGTTAAATGATTCGGACTCTGCAAGCGTAACGAAAGCCTTCATACTGGATAATTCATGTTTCATCATTACTCCAAAGCCAAAAACCGGGGATAGACGGTGTGGGTGATTCGCGACAGTTTATCGCTAACAACCGCATTTGTATTAATAAATAAAAGTCACTAATCCTCAAACTAAAGGCATTAGTCAGCCTATTTTTCACGTGCAACCATATCTTCAGGAATAAAATAATGGCTGAGGATAAAAATGTGAGAAAAATACCTTGCACAATGATGCGTGGTGGGACCTCCAGAGGGGCTTTTTTATTAGCGGAACATTTGCCCGAGGAACCAGCGCAGCGGGATGCCGTATTAATGGCAATTATGGGTTCCGGCAATGAACTGGAAATAGACGGCATTGGCGGCGGTAATCCGCTGACCAGCAAAGTGGCTATTATGAGTCCTTCAGTGGATCCCCGCGCAGATGTTGATTACCTTTTTGCCCAGGTTCTCGTCCATGAACAGCGTGTCGATACCACACCTAACTGTGGCAATATGCTGTCCGCCGTGGGGGCATTTGCCATAGAACAAGGGCTGGTTTCCGCCACGCATCCCACCACCCGGGTGCGCATCCGCAACGTCAATACCAATACGTTTATGGAAGCCGATGTACACACGCCCAACGGTGTTGTGGAATATGACGGAACGGCAAGAATCGACGGTGTGCCTGGAACAGCAGCCCCCGTCGCGTTGACGTTTCTGAATGCCGCAGGCGCGAAAACCGGGAAAATCTTCCCGACCGGAAAACGGATTGATTATTTTGACGATGTTCCCGTGACGTGCATGGATATGGCAACGCCAGTGGTAATCATTCCGGCCGAAAATATGGCGAAGTCGGGATATGAATTACCGGCAGAACTCGACAGCGATAAAGAATTATTAGCGCGGATTGAATCTATACGTCGACAGGCAGGATTAGCGATGGGGTTGGGTGACGTCAGTAATAAGGTTATACCAAAACCCATTTTAATTTCTGCCGCCAGAAAAGGCGGTGCCATCACAGCCCGTTATTTTATGCCCCACACCTGCCATAAAGCGTTGGCGATTACCGGCGCAATTGCGTTGGCCAGTAGTTGTGCCGTTGAGGGCACCGTTACGCGGCAAATCACCTCATCCACGGTATATGGCAATATCAATATCGAACACCCGGGCGGCAGTCTTGATATTAATTTGAGTAATGAAGGGAATGATCCTTCAGGAATTCGCGCCTCGGTGATTCGCACTGCCCGAAAGATTTTTGCCGGTGAGGTTTATCTTCCCTGAAAGCGGAAAGTAATTTCAGCTAATGAAGAAAAATTAAACATGGAATTGTTTAAATTATGAATGTGAAATCGTTATGGAAGCTAATTCTCATATTAGCGATCCCTTGTATTATTGGCATGATTCCCGCTCCAGCGGGGTTAACTGAACTGGCATGGGTGCTTTTTGGTATTTACCTGGCGGCCATTGTGGGGCTGGTCATTAAACCTTTTCCGGAACCTGTGGTACTGCTGCTTGCGGTTGGCGCCTCGATGGTGGTGGTGGGTAACATCGGTGATGGAGTATTAAAAAGCAGCAGCGTATTGAGCGGCTATGCCTCGGGTACGACATGGTTGGTCTTCTCGGCCTTTACCCTGAGCGCCGCTTTTGTCACAACCGGGTTGGGTAAGCGCATCGCTTATATCCTGATCGGGAAAATTGGCAATACGACGCTCGGGTTGGGTTATGTGACTGTTTTTCTCGATCTGGTTTTGGCGCCGGCGACGCCGTCAAACACCGCGCGAGCAGGCGGCATTGTCTTACCTATCATCAACAGCGTGGCGGTCGCGCTGGGTTCAGAGCCGGACAAGAGCCCGCGCCGTGTCGGTCATTATCTGATGATGTCGGTCTACATGGTGACCAAAACCACCAGCTATATGTTCTTTACCGCCATGGCGGGCAATATCCTGGCATTGAAAATGATCAACGATATCTGCCATTTGCAAATTAGTTGGGGTGGCTGGGCGCTGGCTGCCGCGCTGCCGGGTATTGTGATGCTGTTGGCGACGCCATTGATGATCTACTTCATGTACCCGCCAGAAATCAAAAAGGTCGACAACAAAACCATTGCCAAAGCCGGTCTTGCGGAACTGGGGCCGATGAAAGGGCGCGAAAAGTTACTGCTCGGCATTTTTGTCCTCGCGTTGCTGGGGTGGATTTTCAGTAAAAACCTTGGCGTTAACGAAGCGACTGTCGCCATTGTAGTGATGGGGGCGATGCTGCTGTTTGGCGTGGTCACCTGGGATGACGTGGTTAAAAACAAGGGTGGCTGGAATACATTAATCTGGTACGGCGGGATTATTGGCCTGAGTTCGTTATTATCAAAAGTGAACTTTTTCGACTGGCTCGCTGAGCTCTTCAAAAATAATCTCTCATTCGGAAATCACGGCAATGTTGCCTTCTTTGTTATTTTGTTTCTGAGCATTATTGTGCGTTATTTCTTTGCCTCAGGCAGTGCTTATATTGTGGCAATGATGCCGGTATTTGCCATGCTGGCGAATGTCTCGGGCGCACCGCTGATGCTAACCGCGCTGGCGTTACTCTTCTCAAACTCCTATGGCGGCATGGTGACGCATTACGGCGGCGCAGCCGGTCCGGTTATTTTCGGCGTTGGCTATAACGACATTAAATCGTGGTGGCTGGTTGGCGCAATGCTGACATTTCTGACGTTCCTCGTTCATATCACGCTGGGTGTCTGGTGGTGGAACCTGTTAATCGGCTGGAACATGCTTTAATCAACACAAGTGCTACGGAATATCTAATGATTAAATTATATGAGAATGGGATCTATCTCAGCGAGAATAACGAGATAATCGACGAAACGCAGTATTCAGGCGCAGTGAATAAAGAAGAGGCGAAAAAAGGAACTATCGCCTGGTCGATTCTGGCCGCGCATAATACTTCCGGGGATATGAACAAACTTAAAATTAAGTTTGATTCGTTGGCCTCTCACGATATTACTTTTGTCGGTATTATTCAGACGGCAAAAGCCTCCGGCATGGCCCGTTTCCCATTGCCTTATGTGCTGACGAACTGTCATAACTCCCTGTGTGCCGTGGGGGGAACGATAAACGGTGACGATCACGTCTTCGGTCTGTCGGCAGCGCGGCGCTATGGCGGTATTTTTGTGCCGCCGCATATTTCGGTGATCCATCAGTATATGCGGGAAATGATGGCGGGCGGGGGGAAGATGATCCTCGGCTCTGACAGCCACACCCGATATGGCGCGCTGGGGACGATGGCCGTAGGTGAAGGGGGCGGCGAACTGGTCAAACAGTTGCTTAACGACAGTTGGGATATCGATTATCCCGGTGTGGTCGCGGTTTACCTGACGGGTAAACCGTCGCCGGGTGTAGGGCCACAGGACGTGGCGCTGGCGATCATCAAAGCGGTGTTTAAAAACGGTTACGTTAAAAATAAGGTCATGGAGTTTGTGGGGCCGGGCATCCGTCATTTGTCGACTGACTTTCGTAACAGCGTCGACGTCATGACGACGGAAACAACCTGCCTGAGTTCGGTATGGCAAACGGATGAGGACACCCGAAGCTGGCTGGCGCTTCACGGTCGCGAGCAGGATTATCGCGTGTTACATCCGCAGCCGATGTCGTACTATGACGGCTGTATTTATGTCGATTTGAGCGCCATCCGGCCAATGATTGCGCTGCCTTTCCACCCCAGCAACGTCTATGAGATTGATACGCTGAATGAGAATCTGACGGATATTCTCCGTGAGGTAGAAATTGAATCAGAGCGCATTGCGCAGGGTAAGGCCCGGCTCTCGCTGTTGGACAAAGTTGAAAAGGGACGATTAAAAGTCCAGCAAGGGATAATTGCCGGTTGTTCCGGCGGGAATTACGAGAATGTGGTTGCCGCAGCAAATGCGCTTCGCGGCCAGTCCTGCGGTGACGACACTTTCTCGCTCGCCGTTTATCCCTCCTCGCAACCGGTATTCCTGGATCTGGCTAAAAAGGGGATGGTTGCGGATCTGATGGGCGCAGGCGCTATCATCCGCACCGCGTTCTGCGGGCCATGTTTCGGGGCGGGAGATACGCCAGTCAACAACGGGCTCAGTATTCGCCATACCACGCGTAACTTCCCGAACCGCGAAGGTTCAAAGCCGGGCAATGGGCAAATGTCAGCCGTCGCGCTGATGGACGCCCGTTCTATTGCGGCGACGGCAGCCAACGGCGGATACCTGACGGCGGCAACGGAACTCGACTGCTGGGATAACGTACCGGAATACCGTTTTGACCCTACCCCGTATAAAAACCGGGTTTATCAGGGGTTTGTTAAAGGGGCGACGCAGGAAGCGCTGATCTACGGTCCGAACATCAAAGACTGGCCGGAATTGGGGGCGCTGAGTGACAATATTCTGCTGAAGGTGTGCTCGAAAATTCTTGATGAAGTCACCACCACTGATGAACTGATTCCTTCCGGAGAAACGTCCTCTTATCGTTCAAACCCAGCAGGACTGGCGGAGTTTACCCTTTCGCGCCGCGACCCGGGTTATGTCGGCAGAAGCAAAGCCACGGCGCAACTCGAACAGCAGCGTCTGGCGGGTGACATCAGTGAAATAGCCCACGTGTGCAAACGGATCCAGCAGATTGCGGGGCAGGAGAGTGTGGATCCTCTCAGTATCGGGATTGGCAGTATGGTCTATGCCGTTAAGCCGGGTGATGGTTCCGCGCGCGAGCAGGCGGCAAGCTGCCAACGCGTGATCGGCGGCCTGGCGAACATTGCTCAGGAATACGCCACCAAACGCTATCGCTCAAATGTGATTAACTGGGGGATGCTGCCGTTACAAATGACAGAAGAGCCGTCATTTGAAGTGGGAGACTACATCTATATTCCGGGCATTCGAACGGCACTGGACAACGAGGGTGAGGCGATCACCGCGTATGTCATCCGTGACGACGCACCGGTTCAGGAAATCAGTCTGTATATGGAAAGTCTGACCGCCGAGGAGCGTGAAATCATCAAGGCGGGGAGCCTGATCAATTTCAATAAAGCGCGTCAGCAGTAACGTCAAAAAAAGGGTCGTGACCCGAACAGGTGACGACCCTTTTTAGCGTTCTCGTTTATCGCTTACTGCTTCGGTTCAGCGACGACTTTACTTCCCACACCACGGTTATTGTATTCCCACATGCGGTTGAAGTTGGCATCGTTCAGATTGCGCTGGATCTCACCATTCTCAGCCTTTGCGCCGGTATTTCCGGTGAAAGGACGATTTGAGATCACCGCGTCTGCCCACGGTTTCGCCATGTTAAAGCCTTCGTTGATGACGCTGTCGCGGATAACCACCTGGCCGTTGGTATTGCTGTCAACATCCAGCGAGCGGCCAAGCTGTGCGACGCCATCGCCGGCAGCGGTAAAGCGGCTATTGGTGGCAAGGAACCCGTAATAGATATTTGCTTGCGTTGCCGGTGCGAACACATACGCTTCCTGCGGGGTGCGGGAGTTCACGACGCGGAAGTCGGTGTTATCAAACACCACGGCACCACGACCGGATACGATATCCACGTCCCCTTCAAGATAGCTGTTGGTCACCAGCGTGCGCGGCTGACGATCGTTTTGCAGTTTGTTCTGCACGCCGCTGTTGGTCACAAAGAAGGTGTTCTGGCGGCCCAGGATGTTCACGTTATTAATCTGAACTTTGTCGCCGTCGGTACGCAGCGCCACTGCCGGGTGGTTACCCGCATCAACGCTGTCGCCAAGGTTGTTTTCAATGGTCAGGTTCTGCAACTGCAGACCGTTATTCTGCGACCACATCACTGCTGAACACAGCACGCCGATGTTAGCGCTGCGTTTGCTCTGGCAGTTATCAAACATATACCAGGCCGGTTTGCCAGGCATATATTTACCGCCCGGGTTCACCGCACGACGCCAGTCTGCGGTATTCATTTCACCGTCAATCGCGGCGCCAATTTTCACGTCCAGCGGCTTTTCGCCCGTTCCGTACAGCGTCAGGCTACCCGGCGCGGCAGGAATATAAACGGTGCCCTGATACTCGCCCGGCATAATCGCAATGTACTGACGGTTGCTGGTGCGGGTATTAATCGCCGCATCAACCGCAGCCTGAATAGTGGTATGCGTCACGCCCTCGGTACCTGCCGGGCCAACCACAAAATCAGGCTGCTTAGGCAACGTAATAGAAGAAGGCGTCCACGGCGCGCTGTTAGGCGTCAGCGAAGAAAAATAATTTTTCGCGACAAAGTTATTGGCTTCATTTGCGGACAAAATTGGGCGCGAGGAGGTTCCTGGCGCTGTTTGATCGGAAGGAATTTGATCCGGCGGGGTTGAGCTACAGGCGGTCAGCGTCACGCCAAAAGCCAGAGCCAGCGCCAGACGGGAAACTGATGATGTGTTCACGAGTTGCTCCGGGCTAATTAAAGTATCCATTGAAGCCTGCTTTTTTATACTAAGTTGAGCAAAACGGGAAGATGAAAAGCTAAAAAGTTGATTTTTAAACCAGCAATAGCGGAATCTTCGCGTTTTGATATCACAATTAAGTAACATTTTTAACCGGTAAGATTGACTTCCCCTGCGTGATGCCAAATAAATGTCTATACAACCTATGACAAGCGGGGAAGGCATGCGACAACTGTTACCTGACGACACACTCTGGCGAAACCTCCGGCTGGCGACGCTGGATCCTGACGTGCATACGCCTTACGGCATGCTGGAGGGGCACGCACTCATCCTTCGCAATGGGCATATTCAGGCAATCGTACCGGAAGACGCGCTTCCGACATCGCACGGTAACACGCATGACCTGCAAGGCCGGCTGGTAACACCAGGGCTTATCGACTGCCATACGCATCTGGTTTTTGGCGGTAACCGCGCCAGTGAGTGGGAACAGCGGCTAAACGGTGTTTCGTATCAGCAGATCAGCGCGCAGGGGGGCGGCATCAACGCCACCGTGATGGCGACACGCGCGGCGACTGAGGATGCGCTCTTTAGCCTTGCGCAGCAGCGAATAGACAACCTCATACGCGAGGGCGTGACGCTACTGGAGATAAAATCAGGCTACGGTCTGAACGTCGCGACGGAAGAAAAAATCCTGCGTGTTGCCGCGCGTCTGGCGGATAAATACCCGATCGAGATCAGCCCCACCTTACTGGCGGCACATGCCGTTCCCGTCGAGTACCGCGACGATCCGGAGAGCTACATTACCCAAGTCTGTGAAGTCATTATTCCGCAGTTGTGGGAAAAGGGGCTGTTCGAGGCGGTCGATCTGTTCTGCGAAAGCGTTGGCTTTAACCTTGAGCAGAGTGAGCGGGTATTTAGCGCGGCACAGGCGGCAAACATACCGGTGAAAGGGCACGTTGAGCAGCTTTCGCTCCTTGGTGGCGCGCAGCTTGTGAGCCGTTACCGTGGTCTTTCCGCCGATCATATCGAATATCTGGATGAAGCCGGGGTGGCGGCAATGAGCCGCAGCGGAACGGTTGGCGTCCTGCTGCCGGGCGCGTTTTACTTCTTGCGCGAGAAGCAAACGCCGCCCATTGATTTGCTTCGACGATATCAGGTGCCAATGGCCGTAGCGACCGATTTTAATCCTGGCACCAGTCCGTTTATCAGCCTGCATCTGGCAATGAACATGGCCTGCGTGCAGTTTGGCCTGACGCCGGAAGAGGCGTGGGCCGGGGTAACTCGGCATGCCGCGCAGGCGCTGGGGCGTCAGGCGACGCATGGGCAGCTCAAGCCCGGCTATGTCGCTGACATTATCGTCTGGGATGCAGAACACCCGGCAGAGATCCTGTATGAGCCCGGGCGCAATCCGCTGTATCAACGCATTTATCGAGGGCAACGCACATGACGCATTGGGAACCCGCCGACGCAAACCTGTGGCAGGGGCGTGACGACAGCGCTGAGGCTGAGAATGCGCTACGTCTTTTTCAGACGATCGCCCTCAGCCAAACATTTTCCCCCGAACATTACCGTGACAAGCTGGCATTACTGGGATTTGCCTGTGACGAAGGGGTTAAACGTAATCATGGACGCCCCGGTGCCGCGGGTGCCCCCGATGCGCTGCGAAAAGCGCTGGCAAACCTGGCAAGCCATGCCGGCCATGAGCGCCTGGTCGATATGGGGAATTTTCTGGCACCCACGGCAGATCTTGAAGGGGCGCAGCAGGCCCTACGCGAAGCCGTCGCGCAGTGCCAACGCGCCGGAATGCGCACTTTTGTGCTCGGTGGAGGGCATGAAACGGCCTTCGGTCACGGTGCGGGAGTTCTTGATGCTTTTCCCGGCCAACGGGTTGGGATCGTGAATTTCGATGCTCATCTGGATCTGCGTTTTGCCGAGCGGCCCACGTCGGGTACCCCGTTTCGTCAACTGGCGCAGCTTTGCGACTCCCAGCAGCGCGAATTTCATTACGCCTGCCTTGGCGTCAGTCGCGCGGCTAACACGCAGGCGCTGTGGGATGAAGCGCAAAAGCGCAAGGTGCTGATTGTGGAAGATCTGCAATGCAGTGAGGCGCTGTCGCAGCTTACCGCGTTTATTAAGACGATGGATAAAATCTACCTGACGGTGGATCTTGATGTACTGCCCCTGTGGGAAATGCCTGCGGTTTCCGCGCCTGCCGCGCTGGGTGTCCCACTGGCCACGCTGTTGCGGCTGATTGCGCCACTGTGCCTGAGCGGGAAACTTCAGGCGGTAGATATGGTTGAATATAATCCCCGTTTTGATCATGATGGCCTGGCAGCACGCGTTGCGGCGCGGATCGGCTGGCAGATTATCCACGGGTGGCAATAGTGCCAGATGGCGATTTCACAAAAAGGTAAGACGCGCTCATGTCTTTGATAGCACCACGTTCCGCTCCTGCGCCGTTTTATGAGACGGTCAAACGGGAGATCAGCGAAAAGATCGCCAGCGGCGTCTGGCAGCCGCACGCGCGGATCCCGTCGGAAGCGGAGCTGGTGGCGCAATACGGCTTCAGTCGTATGACCATCAACCGTGCGCTGCGCGAGCTCACCGATGAGGGGATGCTGGTGCGCTTACAGGGGGTCGGCACCTTTGTTGCGGAGCCAAAAGGACAGTCTGCGCTGTTTGAGATCCGCAGTATCGCGGACGAAATCGCCGCGCGTTCACATCGACATCACTGTGAGGTGCTGGTCCTGGAGAAAAGGCCGGCGGATATCCGGCAAGCGGCGGCGCTGAATGTGAGCGAAGGCACGGAGATTTTTCATTCGTTGATGGTGCATTTTGAAAACGAGCAGCCGGTGCAAATTGAGGACCGCTGCGTGAATGCGGCGATCGTTCCGGAATACCTGGCGCAGGATTACAGCCAGACCACACCGCATGCTTATTTGTCGCTGATTGCGCCGCTTTCAGAAGGGGAGCACATTGTCGAAGCCGTGCGCGCCACGCAGGAAGAGTGCGCATTGCTGGATATTAAAGAAACCGACCCTTGCCTGTTGATCCGCCGTACTACCTGGTCATCCCGGCAAATCGTCTCCCATGCGCGCCTGCTTTTTCCCGGTTCCCGCTACCGACTGCAAGGCCACTTCACCTCCTGATCCTGGCGCCTCAAAAGCGTGATTGCTGACGCAATATAACAAAAATGTATAATTTTTGTTAAAACCAACCTTGTTATGTCTTGTATAGACAAGTATATCTTTACTCCTGAACTGAATTATTCCGTTTGCCGGAGGGCGCTAATGTTCATCCGGCACGTCAGCAAGGAGTCGTTGTGATGTCTCATAGCAAGTATCGTCAGCAGCAGGTCCGGGCCCCGCGAGGGACGACTCTGACGGCCAAAAGTTGGCTCACCGAAGCGCCGCTGCGCATGTTAATGAATAACCTTGATCCCGACGTTGCCGAGAACCCACATGAGCTGGTGGTTTACGGCGGCATTGGTCGGGCTGCCCGCAACTGGGAATGTTATGACGCGATAGTCAACGCGCTGACTGAACTGGAAGACGACGAAACCCTGCTGGTGCAATCCGGTAAGCCGGTGGGCGTTTTTAAAACGCACAGCAACGCGCCGCGCGTGCTTATCGCCAACGCCAATCTGGTTCCTCACTGGGCGACCTGGGAGCATTTCAACGAACTGGATGCGAAAGGACTGGCGATGTACGGTCAGATGACCGCCGGAAGCTGGATCTACATTGGCAGTCAGGGAATTGTGCAAGGCACCTATGAAACTTTTGTTGAAGCAGGCCGCCAGCATTACGACGGTAATCTGCGCGGGCGCTGGGTCCTGACTGCCGGACTCGGCGGAATGGGCGGTGCGCAGCCGTTGGCGGCAACGCTGGCGGGAGCGTGTTCACTGAATATCGAATGTCAGCAAAGCCGTATCGATTTTCGGCTGCGCACCCGCTATGTCGATGAGCAGGCTACGTCGCTGGACGATGCTTTAGCGCGTATCGAAAAATACACCCGCGAGGGCAAAGCGGTGTCGATTGCCCTGTGCGCTAACGCTGCGGATATTGTGCCGGAGTTAGTGAAGCGCGGCGTGCGTCCGGATCTGGTCACCGACCAGACCAGCGCGCACGATCCACTGCATGGCTATCTGCCCGTTGGCTGGCGCTGGGAAGAGTATCAGCAAAAAGCCCTCAGCGATCCGCAGAGAACGGTAGAAGCGGCGAAACGCTCAATGGCAACGCACGTCCAGGCCATGCTGGCATTCAGCGAAATGGGCGTACCCACCTTTGATTACGGCAACAACATTCGCCAGATGGCGAAAGAGATGGGCGTCGAAAACGCCTTCGCTTTCCCCGGATTTGTTCCGGCCTATATTCGTCCGCTGTTTTGCCGTGGCATCGGCCCGTTCCGCTGGGTCGCGCTTTCTGGCGACCCGCAGGATATCTATAAAACCGACGCGAAAGTTAAAGAGATTGTCGCGGATGACAAACATCTCCATCACTGGCTGGATATGGCGCGGGAGCGCATTAGCTTCCAGGGGCTACCGGCACGAATTTGCTGGGTTGGCCTGGAATGGCGTCAGAAACTTGGCCTGGCGTTTAACGAAATGGTGCGCAGTGGTGAAGTCTCCGCGCCGATTGTGATTGGTCGTGACCATCTGGACTCTGGCTCTGTTGCCAGTCCGAACCGCGAAACCGAAGCGATGCGTGACGGCTCTGATGCCGTCTCCGACTGGCCATTATTGAATGCGTTGCTCAATACCGCCAGCGGCGCGACCTGGGTATCGCTGCATCACGGCGGCGGTGTAGGAATGGGGTTCTCGCAACATGCCGGCATGGTGATTGTTTGTGACGGCAGCGATGAGGCGGCCGCGCGCATTACCCGCGTTCTGCATAACGATCCGGCGACGGGGGTCATGCGCCATGCCGATGCCGGATACGACATCGCCGTGGAGTGCGCAGTCGAACAGGGTCTGAATTTACCGATGGTTGCGGCAACGCAGGGGAAACGTTAATGACAACTTTTACCTTAACGCCGGGCCATTTGAACTTCACGCAACTGCGCGATGTCTGGCAACACCCTGTAAAACTCGCTCTGGACGCCAGTGCCATTGACGGCATTAACGCCAGCGTCGCCTGCGTGAATAACATCGTCGCCGAAGGGCGCACTGCCTACGGTATTAACACCGGTTTTGGTCTGCTCGCGCAGACGCGTATCGCCGATGAAGATCTGGAAAATCTCCAACGCTCGCTGGTGCTGTCCCACGCAGCAGGTGTTGGCGAGGCATTAGACGACGCGATGGTGCGCCTGATTATGGTGCTGAAGATTAACAGCCTGGCGCGCGGTTTTTCTGGCATCCGACTGAGCGTGATTGACGCGCTGATCGCCCTCGTCAACGCGGGCGTCTATCCGCATATCCCGGCGAAAGGATCGGTAGGGGCATCAGGCGATCTGGCGCCGCTGGCGCATATGTCACTCACCCTGTTAGGCGAGGGCAAAGCGCGCTGGCAGGGCGAATGGCTTCCGGCGAAAGAGGCGTTAAAAAAAGCCGGGCTGGAGCCGATTACGCTTGCCGCCAAAGAGGGACTGGCGTTGCTGAACGGTACTCAGGCTTCGACAGCCTTTGCGCTACGAGGTTTGTTTGAGGCGCAGGAACTATTTGCATCGGCGATTGTGTGCGGGGCGCTGAGTACTGAAGCGGTGCTGGGGTCGCGGCGACCGTTCGATGCGCGGATTCATGCCGCCCGCGGGCAGCGTGGACAAATCGATGCGGCGGCGCTTTATCGCCATGTGCTGACGGAAACCAGTCAGCTTGCACAGTCACACCACAACTGTGAAAAAGTGCAGGATCCCTATTCGCTACGCTGTCAGCCGCAGGTGATGGGCGCATGTCTGACGCAGATGCGCCAGGTCATGGAGGTGCTACTGGTGGAGGCTAATGCCGTTTCCGATAATCCACTGGTGTTTGCCGAGCAGGGCGATGTGATTTCTGGCGGTAACTTCCACGCTGAACCGGTGGCGATGGCGGCAGATAACCTGGCGCTGGCGATTGCCGAAATCGGCTCGCTGTCTGAACGGCGCATTGCGTTGATGATGGATAAGCATATGTCGCAATTGCCACCGTTCCTCGTGAAAAACGGTGGGGTGAACTCTGGCTTTATGATTGCCCAGGTGACGGCGGCGGCGCTTGCCAGCGAGAACAAAGCGCTGGCGCACCCGCACAGCGTGGACAGTTTGCCGACGTCAGCGAATCAGGAAGATCATGTATCGATGGCGCCGGCGGCGGGGCGCAGGCTCTGGGAGATGGCGGCCAATACGCGTGGCGTGATTGCCGTTGAGTGGCTGGCGGCCTGTCAGGGCATTGACTTACGCGAAGGATTGACGTCGAGCCCGCTGCTTGAGCAGGCCCGTCAGGCGCTGCGTGAGCAGGTGGCACATTACACCAACGACCGCTTTTTCGCGCCAGATATTGAGCAGGCCACGGAACTGCTGGCACAGGGGACGTTATTGCGCCTGGTCCCCGATTTTCTGTAAAAAAAAGCCGGATGGTGCTGACGCTTATCCGGCCTACAGTCCGACCCAGGCATGCGAAACGAATCTTCCTGAAACGGTGCCGTTGGTCCGGCGTGAAAATCGATGAGCCGTTGTCGGCTGACCGGGTCCGCCCGCAGGGACGCGGGCGGAGGGGACGGCCTTGCAGGGATGCAGGCTCGACCCCGACCCGAAAGGCTGACGACAAAAGGCGAATGAACCACGAAGTGGCGATTTTCCCTGCCGGGAGCCTGGGATGCAAGGGAGGCGGCGGCGAGCCTCCCTTGCGCGTTCACGTATGCAGCGGGTTCAGAGAAGCATTACCCATTTGGTGAACGCAATACGTTACCGGTGTGACAGAAACAAATTTCAGCTATTAAACCGGTCTGGCCCACACCTTGCCACCTCTGCGGTTTATTGATAATAAATGCCGGATGGCGCTGACGCTTATCCGGCCTACGAGTTTGTAGGTCGGGTAAGGCGGTTACGCCGCCACCCGACATACGTATTAACTGAACATCGCAGTAATCGAGGCGCTGGCGAGCGAATGGAAATGGACGTTAAATCCGACCATCGCGCCGCTGGCGTCTTCATCGACATCAAGTTTCTCTACGTCCAGCGCATGTACCGTAAAAACATAGCGGTGAGTTTCACCTTTTGGCGGGGCTGCACCGCCATAGCCTGCTTTGCCGAAATCGGTACGTGTCTGGATAACCCCATCCGGAAGGGCGACCAGTCCTGAGCCGAATCCCTGGGTCAACACGCGGGTATCGGCAGGAAGATTGACGACGACCCAGTGCCACCAGCCGGAACCGGTCGGCGCATCGGGGTCAAAACAGGTCACCACAAAACTTTTCGTTCCTGTTGGCACATCGTCCCAGGTCAGATGCGGAGAGATGTTATCCCCGTCATAACCCATCCCGTTGAACACATGGCGATTCGGGAGTTTTTCTCCGTCGCGCAGATCGTTGCTGATTAGTTTCATGCTCTCTCCTTAAGACTCAGCAAAAAAGTGTAGCCAGGAACCTTTTACCTTACCCCCGATTAAAGGATAAAAAATGTGTCATTACGCACAGCGTCGTTTACCGCCTGCGTCAGACGGCGCAACTGCTCCGGCTGAATAATATACGGCGGCATCAGATAGATAAGCTTACCAAAGGGGCGAACCCAGACCCCTTGCTCAACAAAGAACTTTTGCAGCGCCGCCATATTCACCAGGTGCGTTGTTTCCACCACGCCAATCGCGCCCAGCATGCGCACATCTGCCACCAAAGGTGAATTTTGGGCCGGGCTGAGTTCGGCGCGTAACTGGGTTTCAATGGCAGCCACCTGTTGCTGCCATTCCCCGGACTCGAGCAGAGACAAGCTGGCGCTTGCCACCGCACAGGCCAGCGGATTGCCCATAAACGTCGGACCGTGCATAAAGCACCCGGCCTCGCCGTTGCTGATGGTTTCTGCGACTTCACGGGTTGTCAGGGTGGCAGAAAGCGTCATAGTGCCGCCAGTTAACGCTTTACCCAGACACAAAATGTCCGGCGCGATCCCGGCATGCTCACAGGCAAACAGTTTGCCGGTGCGACCAAAACCGGTGGCGATCTCATCGGCAATCAGCAGAATGCCTTCACGATCGCACATTTTGCGGATGCGCTTCAGCCATTCCGGATGATAGATACGCATGCCGCCTGCGCCCTGGACGATGGGTTCAAGGATCACCGCCGCAATCTCATGACGATGTGCCGCCATCAGCCGGGCAAAAGCCACCATATCGCGTTCATCCCATTCACCGTCCATACGGCTTTGCGGCGCAGGTGCAAACAGGTTTTCCGGCAGGTAGCCTTTCCACAAACTGTGCATGGAGTTGTCGGGGTCACAGACCGACATTGCGCCGAAGGTATCCCCATGATAGCCGTTGCGGAACGTCAGGAAGCGCTGACGGGATTCGCCTTTCGCCTGCCAGTACTGAAGCGCCATTTTCATCGCCACTTCCACCGCGACAGAACCGGAGTCAGCGAGAAACACGCACTCCAGAGGCTCGGGCGTCATGGCGACCAGTTGTCGGCACAGGCTGACCGCTGGAGCATGAGTGATTCCGCCGAACATCACATGCGACATCGCGTCAATCTGCGTTTTCATCGCTGCATTGAGCTGTGGGTGATTGTAGCCGTGGATCGCCGCCCACCATGATGACATGCCGTCAATCAGGCGTTCGCCGCTGGATAAGATCAGCTCGCAGCCTTCTGCACGTTCAACGGGGTACACCGGCAGCGGCGAGGTCATGGAGGTGTAAGGGTGCCAGATGTGGCCCCGATCGAAGGCGAGATCGTCCGTTGTCATAATCGACTTGTAAACCAAATTAAAAACAATTAGGTTTACAAGTCTACACCGTTCTCACAACAAAACGTATAAAATTATGACGCACTCTTCTCGCTGGACACTGTCGCAAGTCACCGAATTATTTGAAAAACCACTGCTCGAACTGCTGTTCGAAGCGCAGCAAATTCACCGTCAGCACTTCGATCCTCGTCAGGTTCAGGTCAGTACGTTGCTGTCAATAAAAACCGGGGCCTGCCCGGAAGACTGTAAATACTGCCCGCAAAGTTCACGTTATAAAACCGGGCTGGAAGCCGAGCGCCTGATGGAAGTGGAGCAGGTGCTGGAGTCGGCGCGTAAAGCGAAAAATGCCGGTTCCACCCGTTTCTGCATGGGCGCGGCGTGGAAGAACCCGCATGAGCGCGATATGCCGTATCTTGAGCAGATGGTCCAGGGCGTGAAAGCCATGGGACTGGAGGCCTGCATGACGCTCGGCACGCTGAATGAATCGCAGGCGCAGCGTCTGGCCCATGCGGGGCTGGATTACTACAACCATAACCTCGACACCTCGCCGGAGTTCTACGGCAATATCATTACCACCCGCACCTATCAGGAGCGTCTCGACACCCTCGACACCGTGCGCGACGCCGGGATTAAAGTCTGTTCCGGTGGTATTGTCGGTCTGGGGGAAACGGTGAAAGACCGCGCCGGGCTGCTGCTGCAACTGGCGAACCTGCCCACCCCGCCGGAAAGCGTGCCGATCAACATGCTGGTGAAAGTGAAAGGCACGCCGCTGGCGGATAACGACGATGTCGATGCCTTTGATTTTATCCGCACCATTGCCGTGGCGCGCATCATGATGCCGACCTCTTACGTGCGTCTCTCCGCCGGACGTGAGCAGATGAACGAGCAAACCCAGGCCATGTGCTTTATGGCCGGGGCGAACTCCATCTTCTACGGCTGTAAGCTGCTGACCACGCCGAACCCGGAAGAGGACAAAGATCTCCAGTTGTTCCATAAGCTGGGGCTGAACCCGCAGCAGACCGCGGTGCTCGCCGGGGATAACGAACAGCAGCAGCGTCTGGAGCAGGCGCTGATGACACCGGATACTGACGATTATTACAACGCGGCAGCCGTATGAACTGGCAGCAAAAAATCGACGATGCGCTGACGGCGCGTCGTTCGGCTGACGCCCTTCGCCGCCGTCACGCGGTAGAGCAGGGGGCTGGCCGCTGGTTATTGGCTGACGGCCAGCGCTATCTGAATTTCTCCAGCAATGATTATCTGGGCTTAAGCCATCATCCGCAGCTTGTCCGCGCCTGGCAACAGGGGGCAGCGCGTTTTGGCGTGGGAAGCGGCGGCTCTGGTCACGTTAGTGGCTACTCCGTTGCCCACCAGCAGCTTGAAGAAGCGTTAGCCGACTGGCTGGGGTACCCTCGTGCACTGTTGTTCATCTCAGGCTTTGCTGCCAATCAGGCGGTGATTACCGCATTGATGGCGAAAGACGACCGGATTGTCGCCGACCGGCTGAGCCACGCCTCGCTGCTGGAAGCGGCGAACCTCAGTCCGGCCCAGCTTCGCCGCTTTAGTCATAACGATACCGAACACCTGGCACGGCTGTTAGAGGCCCCCTGTCCGGGGCAGCAACTGGTGGTCACCGAAGGGGTATTCAGCATGGACGGCGACAGCGCACCGCTGGCGGCCATTCAGCAGACCGCACATGCACACAAGGCCTGGATGATGGTCGATGATGCGCACGGAATTGGCGTAAGTGGTGAACAAGGGCGCGGAAGCTGCTGGCAGCAGCAGGTGCAGCCGGAATTGCTGGTGGTGACCTTTGGCAAAGGCTTTGGCATTAGCGGTGCCGCCATTTTGTGCTCAGAAAGCGTTGCCGATTATCTGCTGCAGTTTGCCCGCCATTTGATTTACAGCACCAGTATGCCGCCCGCGCAGGCACAGGCGTTACGTGCTGCTGTTACGGTCATCCGCAGTCAGGAAGGGGATGAGCGCAGAGAGAAACTGGCCTCGCTGATCGCGCGCTTTCGCGCAGGGATAGGTGGCGCAAACTTCATGCTTGCCGACTCGCACAGCGCCATCCAACCGTTGATTGTGGGAGATAACGTCCGTGTGCTTCGGTTGGCGGAAACCTTGCGCGACAAGGGATGTTGGGTCACGGCGATTCGTCCTCCTACGGTACCCGTCGGCACGGCTCGTCTGCGTCTGACCCTGACTCAGGCGCATGAGCCAGAAGATATTGATCGCCTGCTGGAGGTGCTGCATGGCGCAGGTGAATAAGCAGGCCGTCGCAGCGGCATTTGGTCGCGCGGCTACGCACTACGAACAGCACGCTACGCTGCAGCGGCTGAGTGCGGACGTGCTGCTGGCACAACTGCCGACGCGAGGATTTGAACAGGTGCTGGATGCCGGCTGCGGACCGGGACGGCTGAGTCGTTACTGGCGCGAGCGGGGAAGTCAAGTGACCGCGCTGGATCTCTCAGTGCAAATGCTGGACGAGGCGCGTCGGCAGAATACGGCGCATCACTATCTTGCCGGTGATATCGAGTCGCTGCCACTCGCAACCGCCACCTTCGATCTGGTCTGGAGCAATCTGGCGGTGCAGTGGTGCGACAATCTGCATGGCGCACTCCACGAACTGTGTCGGGTGGTACGTCCCGGCGGCGTGGTGGCTTTTACCACGCTGGCACAGGGATCGTTGCCGGAGCTTCATCAGGCCTGGCGAGCCGTGGATGACCGGGTTCACGCCAATCGCTTTTTGCCTCATCAAACGCTGCGTGAGGCGATGCGCGGCTGGCGAGGCCATCATCAACTTTTCACCCTGACGCTGGCATTTGATGACGCCCTGAGCGCTATGCGTTCACTAAAAGGGATCGGCGCGACGCATCTGCACGAAGGTCGCGAACAGCGCGTGCTGACCCGCTCACAGCTTCAGCAATTGCAGTTGGCCTGGCCGCAGGCGCAGGGGAAATATCCATTGACCTATCATCTTTTCGCAGGAGTGATTAACTGTGACTGAACGTTATTTTGTCACCGGTACCGACACTGAAGTCGGAAAAACGATCGCCAGTTGTGCGCTGCTTCAGGCGGCGGGAATGCTGGGCTACCGAACGGCGGGCTACAAGCCGGTTGCCTCGGGTAGTGAAATGACGGCACTGGGGTTGCGTAACAGCGATGCGCTCGCGCTCCAGCGTAACAGCAGCCTGGCGCTGGAGTATCAGACGGTAAACCCTTATACCTTCGCAGAACCCACGTCGCCGCATATTATCAGCGCTGACGAGGGCATCAGGATTCAGAGCACTGTGATGTCGGCGGGCTTGCGGGAGCTGGAAACGCAGGCGGATTGGGTACTGGTGGAAGGGGCGGGAGGCTGGTTTACACCGCTTACCGATGACTTCACCTTCGCTGACTGGGTACAGACGGAACAGTTACCGGTGATTCTGGTGGTGGGGGTGAAGCTGGGCTGTATCAATCATGCAATGTTAACGGCGCAGGCGGTGCAGCAGGCAGGGCTTCAGCTTGCGGGTTGGGTGGCCAACGATGTCACTGAGCCGGGAAAACGGCATCAGGAATATATGGCCACGCTAACGAGGGTAATTCCCGCGCCGTTGTTGGGGGAAATTCCCTGGCTTTCGACTGACGCAGAAAACGCCAAAACAGGACATTATCTGGATCTTAATAATTTAAGGAGGAACTAAAAAGATGAAATTGCGAGCAAGATCTCGCCGCGTTTGAGCGTTTCTTAAGCGGTTAAAAATCAAAATATCGACATATTTTTTTTTATAAGCGTTCTGCCGCTTCGTTGGGCAAAATTGCCAGGCGGCAGGCCATCGGGGCTGGAAGCAGTTATCCACTATTCCTGTGGATAACCTTGTGCATTAGGGCTAGAAAACCCTGAGCAAGCGAGAGATTACGCGGCCTGCGGTGGAATTGGTGTTAAAGGCGTCTTTATAAAATAAGTCTTCAAAAACAAACCATTAAATAAAAGCAATGGCTATGTAAGTCCGCTGATTAAAAGTCATAAAACTTTCATAACACGTCTTGACAATGTTGCCGAAGAGATTGGTCTGGGGATAACCGTTGTCGCTGGTGAATTATCTTGCCAGCGGTGAAATTTTGGACTGCAATGGTGTGATTCAGAGAGGCGTAACAGAAATATTCCGCCGTGTTACTGTTTTTTCATCCAGTATATTTTACTGGCAAAATTATCCTCTGAGAGTAAAATTACACTCCTGCCCGCCCATTCCTTCAGGTAGCTGCATATGAGTAAACCGTTCAAACTGAATTCCGCATTTAAACCTTCTGGCGATCAGCCCGAGGCAATTCGCCGTCTGGAAGAAGGACTGGAGGATGGTCTGGCGCATCAAACGCTTCTGGGTGTGACGGGCTCCGGTAAAACGTTCACCATTGCGAACGTGATTGCAGATCTGCAACGCCCGACGATGGTGTTGGCCCCCAACAAAACGCTGGCGGCGCAGCTTTACGGCGAAATGAAGGAGTTTTTTCCGGATAACGCCGTCGAGTATTTTGTCTCTTACTACGACTACTACCAGCCGGAAGCCTACGTTCCCAGTTCGGACACGTTCATAGAAAAAGATGCCTCGGTGAACGAACACATAGAGCAGATGCGTCTGTCAGCGACCAAAGCGCTGCTGGAGCGTCGCGACGTGGTGGTCGTGGCCTCGGTTTCGGCGATCTACGGTCTGGGCGACCCGGATTTATACCTGAAGATGATGTTGCACCTGACGGTGGGCATGATTATTGACCAGCGCGCGATCCTGCGCCGGCTGGCGGAACTGCAATATACCCGTAACGATCAGGCCTTCCAGCGCGGGACCTTCCGCGTGCGTGGCGAGGTGATCGATGTCTTCCCGGCGGAATCTGACGATATTGCCTTACGCATTGAGTTGTTTGACGAGGAGGTTGAGCGCCTGTCGCTATTTGACCCGCTTACCGGGCAGCTTGAGGCGTCGATTTCACGCTACACCATCTACCCTAAGACCCACTATGTCACGCCGCGTGAGCGCATTGTGCAGGCGATGGAAGAGATCAAAGTGGAGTTGGCCGAACGGCGTAAGGTGCTGCTGGCGAATGATAAGCTGCTGGAAGAACAGCGCTTAAGCCAGCGTACCCAGTTTGATCTGGAGATGATGAACGAACTTGGTTACTGCTCAGGTATCGAAAACTATTCGCGCTATCTGTCAGGACGTGGGCCGGGCGAGCCACCGCCGACGCTGTTTGACTATCTGCCCGCCGACGGACTACTGGTTGTGGACGAGTCCCACGTCACGATCCCGCAAATCGGCGGGATGTATCGGGGTGACCGGGCACGTAAAGAGACGCTGGTGGAATACGGCTTCCGTCTGCCGTCGGCGCTGGATAACCGTCCGCTGAAATTTGAAGAATTTGAAGCGCTGGCACCGCAGACGATCTTTGTCTCTGCAACGCCAGGTAACTATGAGCTGGAGAAATCCGGCGGTGATGTTGTTGATCAGGTGGTGCGTCCAACGGGGCTATTGGATCCGCTGATCGAAGTGCGTCCGGTAGCGACCCAGGTGGACGATCTGCTTTCTGAGATCCGCATGCGCGCGGCGATTAACGAGCGTGTTCTGGTGACGACGTTGACGAAGCGTATGGCGGAAGATCTGACCGAGTACCTGGAAGAGCACGGCGAGCGGGTGCGTTATTTGCACTCGGACATCGACACTGTCGAACGTATGGAGATCATTCGCGACCTGCGTCTGGGCGAGTTCGATGTGCTAGTGGGTATCAACCTGTTGCGAGAAGGGCTCGATATGCCGGAGGTGTCGCTGGTGGCGATTCTTGATGCCGACAAAGAAGGCTTCCTGCGTTCCGAACGTTCGTTGATTCAGACCATCGGTCGTGCGGCGCGTAACATCAACGGGAAGGCGATTCTATACGGTGACAAAATCACCGCGTCGATGGCGAAAGCCATTAACGAAACGGAACGTCGTCGTGAGAAGCAGCAGCAGTACAACGAAGAGCACGGTATTACGCCGCAGGGCCTGAATAAAAAAGTGGTCGATATTCTGGCGCTGGGGCAGAACATCGCCAAGACCAAAGCGAAGGGCAGAGGCAAGTCCCGTTCGGTGGTGGAAGCCGATGCCGTAGAACTGGATATGTCGCCAAAAGCGTTGCAGCAGAAAATTCACGAACTGGAAGGGCAGATGATGCAACATGCGCAGAACCTGGAGTTCGAAGAAGCCGCGCTGGTTCGCGACCAGTTGCATCAGTTACGCGAGCTGTTTATCGCGGCGTCGTAAAAACGCATTGCCGGATGGCGGGGTAACCCCCCTTATCCGGCCTACATCTGGCACGTAGGCCGGATAAGGCGAAGCCGCCATCCGGCAACGATAAAAAACTTACCCCAGCGCCTGTACCGCTTTTTCCAGCGCGCTGTGCAGCAGATGACGGTCATGGCGATAGGGGATATCGCTGGCCTCCAGGACCTCCTGAATCACAATTCTGTCCCTGACGGCTGAAACATCGACCTTCGGCCCAACCACCACGGCATCTATCACTTTTTTACCGACGTACTGCTCCATGATTGCCAGCTTATCCACGAGCGTCAGGCTGGCGGCGGGTAAGCTCAGTTCGCGCCCCAGATTGCCGATGTACACCATGGGCGCAGGAGTGCGACGCAGCGCCTGCGCTAAATCATCCAGCAGCAGGATGGGCATCAGGCTGGTATAGAAACTACCCGGTCCAATAATAATCAGATCCGCTTCGCTGATGGCCTGCACTGCTTCGCGCGTCGTCGGTACCTTTGGCGAAAGCATCAACTCCTGAGGCGGGGTCGCTAACTGGTCGATATTAACCTCGCCATAAACCTCATGCCCCTGTTCGTCGATAGCCATCAGGTCAACCGGCAGCTCAGACATGGGAATTAAGTGCGCATCCACCTTTAAAAGATTGCGAATTAAATTTATCGCCTCCAGAGGGCGTACACTCAGGTGATCGAGCGCCTTTAACATCAAATTTCCAAGGTTATGTCCTGAAAGTTCGCCGTTACCGCCAAAACGATACTCAAACATCGCAGAGGCGACGCTGGGTTCGGTAATTAACTGGTTCAGACAGTTGCGCATATCACCCCAGGCGATACCGCCCTCAGAACGGCGAATACGGCCTGTGGAACCGCCGTTGTCCGTAGTGGTTACAATACCGGTCAAACGGGAACCCAGTGAGGAAAGAGAGGAGAGAACGCGTCCTAATCCATGCCCTCCGCCGAGGGCGACAACACGATCTAAATCGGCTAGCGTACGATTGCGCATAAAAATTCCTGAAGTCAGATTTACCGCGCTACAGTAGCGCAAACAGGGGCTTTCCAGCAATTCACCCGCGCGTTATCCGCACTTTTCATATCCAGTCTCTACTCCTTTAGAGCAAGGCGTGCTTTACACCCTAATGATATATATCAATGCAAAAGCGTGATTTTTGCTTATTCTGTAATGAAATAGCACGATCATGACGCTATGTATATGTTTATATAGCGTTTGTATAACGGTCGTGTGAATGGCAAAACTGGACTGAACGCGCTAGTATCGGCGTAACCACATAAACACTCTAGCCTCTGCATCTAAGTCGAATGATATGGTGCTTTGGCCGTGACAAGGCAGATGCGTTGTCACCAGGGCGCAGGAAGAAATGACTTCGCCTCCCGTATTTGGAAAGGTGTACATGGCCTCACAACTGACTGACGCTTTTGCGCGTAAGTTTTATTACTTGCGCTTGTCGATTACCGACGTGTGTAACTTCCGTTGCACCTACTGCCTGCCCGACGGCTACAAGCCCGGCGGTGTAACCAATAATGGTTTTCTTACCGTCGATGAAATTCGCCGGGTGACGCGTGCTTTCGCCAGTCTGGGCACTGAAAAAGTGCGCCTGACCGGGGGCGAACCTTCCTTGCGTCGTGACTTTACCGACATCATTGCCGCCGTGCGCGAAAACGACGCTATTCGCCAGCTTGCCGTCACCACAAACGGGTATCGACTGGCGCGTGATGCCGCCAACTGGCGCGATGCCGGCCTCACCGGGATCAACGTCAGCGTAGATAGCCTTGATGCTCGCCAGTTTCATGCCATTACCGGGCAGGATAAATTCCGTCAGGTCATGGCCGGTATTGACGCCGCGTTTGAGGCCGGGTTTGAGAAAGTCAAAGTGAATACCGTGCTGATGCGCGATGTGAACCATCACCAGCTCGATACCTTCCTGGAGTGGATCCAGGCGCGTCCCATCCAGTTGCGTTTCATTGAACTAATGGAAACGGGCGAGGGCAGCGACCTCTTTCGTAAACATCATATCTCCGGCCAGGTTCTGCGTGATGAACTGCTGCGTCGCGGCTGGATCCACCAGCTACGCCAGCGCAGCGACGGCCCGGCGCAGGTCTTTTGCCACCCCGACTACGCGGGCGAAATTGGCCTGATCATGCCGTATGAAAAAGATTTCTGCGCCACCTGTAACCGTCTGCGCGTCTCCTCCGTGGGTAAACTGCACCTCTGCCTGTTCGGTGAGGGGGGCATTAGCCTGCGCGATCTGCTGGAAGACGATGGGCAACAGGCCGCGCTGCAAGAGCGCATTGCCGTTGCGCTGCGCGAGAAAAAGCAGACCCATTTTCTGCATCAGAACAATACTGGTATTACGCAAAACTTATCTTACATTGGCGGCTGATCGCTAAAAGGAGTTTTCCATGAGTCAGGTAAGCGCTGAATTTATCCCGACCCGCATTGCTATTCTTACGATATCTAACCGTCGCGGTGAAGAGGACGATACCTCCGGTCATTTTCTGCGTGACGCCGCGCAGGAGGCGGGGCACGAGGTTGTCGATAAAGCGATAGTGAAAGAGAACCGTTATGCCATTCGTGCGCTGGTGTCGGCGTGGATCGCCAGCGAGAACGTACAGGTGGTCCTGATCACCGGCGGCACCGGGCTTACCGAAGGCGACCAGGCGCCGGAAGCGCTGCTGCCGCTGTTTGACCGCGAAGTTGAAGGTTTTGGCGAAGTGTTCCGCATGCTGTCGTTTGAAGAGATCGGCACCGCAACATTGCAGTCGCGCGCAGTGGCTGGTGTGGCCAATAAAACGCTGATTTTCGCCATGCCGGGTTCCACTAAAGCCTGCCGTACCGCCTGGGACAACATCATTGCCCCGCAGCTTGATGCCCGCACGCGCCCGTGTAATTTTCACCCACATTTGAAGAAATAAGTATGTCGCAACTGACCCACATTAACGCCGCTGGCGAAGCGCATATGGTAGATGTTTCTGCCAAAGCGGAAACCGTTCGTGAAGCGCGCGCCGAAGCCTTTGTCACCATGCACAGCGAAACGTTGGCGATGATTATTGACGGCAGCCACCATAAGGGCGACGTGTTCGCTACCGCGCGCATTGCCGGAATTCAGGCGGCAAAACGCACCTGGGAGCTGATCCCGCTGTGCCATCCGCTGCTGCTGAGTAAGGTGGAAGTGCAGCTTCAGGCCGAGCCTGAGCATAGTCGCGTGCGTATTGAATCGCTGTGCCGACTCACCGGCAAAACCGGCGTAGAGATGGAAGCGTTGACGGCCGCATCCGTTGCCGCGTTGACCATCTACGACATGTGTAAAGCGGTGCAAAAGGATATGGTGATTGGCCCGGTACGCCTGCTGGCGAAAAGCGGCGGTAAGTCCGGAGATTTTAAGGCGGATTCCGATGATTAAGGTTTTATTTTTCGCTCAGGTTCGCGAACTGGTCGGTACCGATACGCTGGACGTCGCGCCAGACTTTCCGACGGTTGAGGCGCTGCGGGAACATCTGGCGGCACAGGGTAATCGTTGGGCGCTGGCGCTTGAGGACGGCAAACTGCTTGCCGCCGTCAACCAGACGCTGGTCAGCCTCGATCATCCGCTGGCGGCGGGTGATGAAGTTGCCTTCTTTCCTCCCGTCACCGGAGGCTGAGATGAGTGAAAGCAAAATTGTGGTAGGAACCGCACCGTTTAGCGTCGGGGAAGAGTATCCCTGGCTTGCCGAACGTGATGAAGACGGTGCGGTCGTTACCTTTACCGGAAAAGTGCGCAACCATAATCTTGGCGATAGCGTGAAAGCGCTGACTCTTGAGCACTATCCCGGAATGACTGAAAAAGCGCTGGCGGAAATTGTTGACGAGGCGCGCAACCGCTGGCCGTTAGGGCGCGTTACGGTCATTCACCGCATCGGCGAACTGTGGCCGGGTGATGAAATTGTCTTCGTTGGCGTGACCAGCGCGCATCGCAGTAGTGCTTTTGAAGCCGGGCAGTTCATTATGGATTATCTGAAAACCCGCGCCCCGTTCTGGAAGCGCGAAGCCACGCCGGAAGGCGACCGCTGGGTGGAAGCCCGCGATAGCGACCAGCAGGCGGCAAAGCGCTGGTAGCAGAATGTGATACGCTTAAACAGGTATTCATTGAAAACAGGAGATTAGCATGGACCGGTTTCCACGATCCGAATCTATCGTGCAGTCCCGTTCTGGTCTGCAAACTTATATGGCGCAGTTGTACGGCTGGATGACTGTCGGCTTGCTGCTAACGGCGTTTATTGCCTGGTATGCGGCGAACTCCAGTGCGTTCATGGAGCTGTTGTATACCAACAGGATCTTTTTCTTCGGCCTGGTGATCGCGCAACTTGCCGTCGTGTTTGTTTTGTCGGGGTTGGTCAACAGACTGAGCGCAGGGGTGATGACAACGCTGTTTATGCTCTATTCGGTACTCACCGGCCTGACGCTTTCCAGTATTTTTATTATTTATACGGCCTCTTCCATTGCCAGCACCTTTGTGGTCACTGGCGGGATGTTTGGCGTAATGAGCCTGTGGGGTTACACCACGAAGCGCGATCTCAGCGGCTGGGGCAACATGCTCTTTATGGCGCTGATTGGCATCATTCTGGCTTCGCTGGTCAACTTCTGGCTGAAAAGCGAAGCGCTGATGTGGGCAGTAACCTATATCGGGGTCGTGGTGTTTGTTGGTCTGACGGCGTATGACACCCAGAAACTGAAGAATATTGGTGAGCAGATTGATGTGCGCGACACGTCAAATCTGCGTAAATATTCGATTCTTGGCGCGTTAACCCTGTATCTGGACTTTATTAACCTGTTCCTGATGCTGCTGCGTATCTTCGGCAACCGCCGCTAAGTGTAGCGAGCCCGGTGGCGCTGATGCTTACCGGGCCTACGTTCGGGTAGCGCGTGGTATTTGTAGGCCGGATAAGGCGCTGCCGCCATCCGGCAACACGCTTCTGCTTTACTTCGCCATCGCTTTTTCGTTTTTTGCGCGCAGTTTCTTCGCCCGACTCTCCAGCACCAGATAACAGACCAGCGCCAGCAGTAACGGAATAAAGTAATACAGCACACGATAGGCGAGCAGGGCGGCGATGATAATTCCCTGCGAAGTGTGCTCACCTTTTAACAGCGCAAGGAATACGGCTTCCAGCACGCCAATCCCCGCCGGAATATGCACAATCACCCCTGCGATGCTACTGACCAGTAGAACACCCAGCACAAAGAAATAGTTTATCTGCTGCCCCAGTAGCAGCCAGATAATCGCCCCCATGACCATCCAGTTCGCGCTGGAGATTGCCATTTGAGCGAGGGCAAACTTCCATGAAGGCAGCACCAGTTTTTGCCCTTTTATGGTCATATGGCGATGTTTGGCAAAGGCGCAGAACCAGAGGTAAACGGCGATAATGAACAGCAGCACCACGCCCAATATCCGCAGCGTACTTTCGTCGATATACCAGTGGGCGGGCAGTTGCACCACGCCAAAGGTGAAAATGATCCCGCCGAGCAAAATATAGCCCAGCCAGTTGGTGGTAATACTGAGCGAGAAAATACGCGTAATCGTCCCACCCGGCAGTCCGAGACGCGAATACAGACGATAGCGCATCCCAATCCCGCCAACCCATGTGCTTAAGGTCAGGTTAAAGGCATAGCAGATAAAGGACACCAGCATGACCTGCCGTTTGGCCAGCTTATGCCCGCAGTAGGCGCGGGCCAACAGATCATAACAGCCGTACAGCAGATAACTGAGGATCACCAGTCCCACGGCGCTTAACAGTGCGACGCGGTTATAATCCCGAATGACCTTCCAGACATCCTCCCAGTTCACCTGACGTGCGTACACCACCAACAGCACGATGACGGCGATAAAAAACAGCCAGGTGAGGATTTTTTTCGTCAGCCGCCAGCGCGGATGTGATTTCGCCATCAGGGTTTTGCTCCTGTATCTTGCGCCTCAACGCGATCCTGGGTTTCCATTGTGGGTTGGGCAGGCGGATCAACCTGGGCCAGATGCGGTGTATGCGCGGGAAGCCAGCCGACGAGCGCCGGGAAATGGCGTAAGAAGTGGAACGCCAGCACGCTTTTGCTCAGGTTCCACCAGGTCCGTTTAGGTAACATAGATTCATCTACCCGCTTACAGTCCTGGGCGATGATGGCGTTGAGGTTTTCGCGCAGAGTCTGATTAAACTGGCGGTCGTGAATGATCAAATTGGCTTCCAGATTGAGCGACAGGCTGAGCGGATCCAGATTGCTTGACCCGACCGTTGCCCAGTGATCGTCCATCAGCGCCACCTTGCCATGTAAGGGCTTGCGTCGGTACTCATAGACCTGCACGTTGCCCTTGACCAGATAGTTGTACAGCAGGCGAGCGCCGACTTTCACAATGGGCATATCCGGTTCACCCTGCACGACCAGCTTCACGCGTACGCCGCGTCGCGCTGCCTTACGCATGGCGTGAAGCAGGCGGTAGCCGGGGAAGAAATAGGCGTTTGCGATAATCACTTCCCGACGAGCCTGAGTGAGCATCTTCAGATAATGACGTTCGATGTCGTCGCGGTGCTCCTCGTTATCGCGCCAGACAAACAGCGCCTGAGCTTCGCCGGGCTGGCGGTTTTCCTCAGCACGGTGGTGACGGCGCCACCAGCGGCGCACGGCGCTCTGGCCGGGCAGGTTTTCCACTTCAAACTGTAAGATATCGGCGACAATCGGCCCTTCTACGCGTACCGCGTAATCCTGCTTGGCTTCGGGTCCATAGTCGGACATATGTTCGGCGGAATAGTTAATTCCGCCGACAAAGGCGACGCGGGTGTCAATCACCACTATTTTGCGGTGCATTCGGCGAAAGACGTTAGTGCGCATACCGAACACGCGTGGCCGCGGATCGTAGTAGCGGAAGACCACCCCTGCCGAGGTGAGTTCGCCGACAAACTCGTCGCTAAGATCCGGCGAGCCGTAGCCATCCAGCAGCACTTCGGCTTTGACGCCGCGTTTTGCTGCGGCCAATAGCGCTGCATGAAGTTGTCTACCCACGTCATCCTCAAACCAGATAAAACTTTCGAGGATAATCCTTTGCTGCGCTTCGCCAATTGCCTTAAATACCGCAGGATAGTACTGGTCACCATTCTCCAGTAACTGAATCTGATTACCTTCGCGCCAGGTGCATTTCATAGATGGATCTCCGCGCTAAGGGGGGCATGGTCCGAGAGATGTCGCCAGTTGCGCAGCGGCAGCGCTGTCGGCGAACTGGCGTTGGCATTCTTGACGTAAATGCGGTCAAGCCTCAGTAGGGGCAGGCTGACCGGAAAAGTGCGCGCCGGACGGCCATGGGCGCGGGTAAAGATCTCTTCCAGCCCCGCAGTGACTTTTAACGGATGGTTGGCCCGCTGGCGCCAGTCGTTGAAATCACCAGCTACCAGCACCGGTTCGTCTTTTGGCAGGGCGTTTACCCATTCCGCCAGCATCGCAAGCTGTTCCTGGCGATGGGCTTCGCGCAGGCCCAGATGCACGCACATCACGTGGATAGGTTTCTTGAGCTGCGGCGGCACAATGCGGCAATAAAGCACGCCGCGTTTTTCACTCCCGCCCACCGAAACATCGCGGTTTTCAAAATGTTCTATGGGATAGCGCGAAAGCACCGCGTTGCCATGATGGCCTTCCGGGTAAACCGCATTACGGCCATAGGCGTAGTCGCTCCACATGGTATCGGCGAGAAATTCGTAGTGGGTGGTGTCAGGCCAGTTCTCGACGTGCAGTGGATGTACCTCATGAGCGCCCATCACCTCCTGCAGGCAGACTATGTCGGCGCTCACCGTGCGTACTGCATCCCGCAGCTCCGGCAAAATGAAGCGTTTATTAAAGGCGGTGAAGCCCTTGTGCGTATTAATGGTGAGCACTTTGAATGAAAATCGCTGTGTTTGTCCGCTCATAATTCTCCAGTCGGCGTCACTTTCCTCGCTAAATAGTGTAGTCGGCGTCACAAAAAGGTGCGGTGTTACGGAATTTTCCGTAAAGTTCGATATTCTGAGTAATTAGACAAAAATCCTTCAGGAGAAAAGCCATGAGGTGGCAACAACGTGTTCGTGTCGCAACGGGGTTAAGTTGCTGGCAGATTATGTTGCATTTACTGGTAGTGGCGATGCTGGTAATGGGCTGGATGAGCGGCACGTTAGTGCGCGTCGGGCTCGGATTATGTGTGGCTTACGGTGTGACCGTACTGTTGATGCTGGCGCTGCAGCGCCATCACGAACAGCGCTGGCGAGACGTTGCCGATGTGCTGGAAGAACTGACTACCACCTGGTATTTCGGCGCCGCGCTGATTGTGCTGTGGCTGCTTTCCAGAGTACTGCAAAACAATATCCTGCTGGCGTTAGCGGGCCTGGTCATACTTGCCGGACCCGCCGTCGTGTCTCTGCTGGCTAAGGACAAAAAGTTACATAATTTTGCGTCTAAACATCGCATACGCCGCTGAACCCGTTGTGGCCGCAATCACCAACAGCGGCCACAAACTTCCCCAGACAATCTGCAAACTCGCGTCCTTCAAATAGATCTGCTTGGTGATATCCGTAAAGTGGCGGATTGGGTTTATCCAGGTCAGGTTTTGTAACCAGACCGGCATATTCTCAACCGGTGACACATATCCAGACAGCAATATCGCAGGCATCATGAAAACAAACACGCCGATAAATGCCTGCTGCTGAGTTGAGCAGAGCGATGAGATCAACAGTCCGAAGCCCACCAGGGACAGCCCATAAATCACCATGGTGAAATAAAACAGCGCTAGCGAGCCGGCAAACGGGATCTGATACGCCCAGATCCCAATGGCCAGCACGATAGTGGCCTGGAACGTGGCGACGATCAGCGCCGGTACCGCTTTGCCGATAAAAATTTGCCAGGTGGTCAGCGGGGATACCAGCAGTTGGTCCAGCGTACCCTGTTCACGCTCCCGTGCGACCGACAGCGACGTCACGATCATCACGCCAATGGTGGTAATCATCGCAATCAGCGACGGTACCACAAACCATTTGTAATCAAGATTTGGGTTGTACCAGTTGCGCACCACCAGTTCGCTGTTATTGGGCTTCGGCTTACCTTCCATCAGCTCCTGTTGATAATTTTTGACGATTTGCTGAAGGTAGTTCGCTGCGATCTGCGCACTGTTGGAGTTACGTCCATCAAGGATGAGCTGCATCGGAGCGGACTGAAAGGTATCCAGATTACGCGAGAAGTCGGCGGGGAAACGCACCAGCAGCAGCGCTTTTTGCGTATCGATGGTCGGTTGAATGTCCTGCGGACTTTTCAGCAGCAGGACGTGCGTAAAGGCGCTGGCTCGGGCGAAGCGCTGCGTAAGCTCCACCGAATGCTTACCGTTATCTTCGTTATAGATTGCGATAGTGGCATTCGTCACCTCCAGCGTCGCGGCAAAAGGAAACAGCAGCACCTGAATCAGGACTGGCAGAATCAGAATTGCACGGGTCTGCGGTTCGCGCAGCAGCGACTGGAGTTCTTTACGAATGAGCGTCCATAAACGATGAAACATGTCGTTATCCCCGGTTTGTAGGCCCGGCAAGCGCAGCGCCACCGGGCAAAATACGAGCGCCAGAATTAATCTAACCGACGTTTGGTTTTTATCCACGTCAGGCCAATAAACATCACCGCCGAGGCGATCAAAAACAGCACGTTGATAATCAGCACCACTGGAATATTTCCGGCAAGAAACAGGCTTTGCAGCGTGCTGACAAAATAGCGAGCCGGAATAATGTAGGTCACCGCGCGGATCACCGCTGGCATACTGTCTATCTGAAAAATAAAGCCCGACAGCATAATCGAGGGTAAAAAAGCGGCGTTCAGGGCAACCTGCGCGGCGTTAAACTGATTGCGCGTCATCGTTGAGATGAGCAACCCCATTCCCAGTGTGCTGAGTAAAAACAGGCTGGTGATAAAAAACAGCAGCAACAGCGAACCGCGATAAGGAACGCCAAGAATAAACACCGACACCAGCATACAGAGCAGCATCGCCAGCATGCCGAGAAAATAGTAGGGAATGAGCTTGCACAGCAGCAGTTCAACACGAGTGACTTCGGTGGAGAGCAGCGCCTCCATAGTGCCGCGCTCCCATTCACGGGCGACCACCAGTGAGGTCAGGATCGCCCCAATTACCGTCATGATAATCGTCACCGCGCCGGGAATGATAAAATGCTGGCTGATGGCCGCCGGGTTAAACCAGTAGCGGGTTTGCACGTCGATCAACGGTTCAAACTTTTCGCCGCGATCTTCCGCGCGCTGCATCTGCCAAATCTGCCAGATGCCCTCGACGTAACCCTGCACGAAGTTAGCGGTATTCGGCTCACTGCCGTCGGTAATAACCTGAATGGGGGCGGTGTCGTTCGCGCGCGCCATCTGCTGGGCGAAATCAACCGGGATCACCACTAACCCACGGATGCGCCCGGCCTGCATCTTCTCTATCAGTTCGTGACGGTTATCGCTGATGGTGGCGTCGATGTACGGCGAGCCGGTCATCGTATGGGTGAAGTCCAGTGCCTCTTCGCTTTGCTGCTCAAGCAAAATGCCCACCCGCAGTTTGCTGGAATCCAGATTGATGCCGTAACCAAAGATAAACAGCAGCAGCAGCGGGATCACCACAGCAATGAGCCAACTACTGGGATCGCGGACGATCTGCCGCGTCTCCTTGACGCACAGGGCGCGCACGCGACGCCAGGAGAGAAGGGGATTACGCATGTTCGTTCTCCTTATCCCAGTCGTTAATCAGACGGATAAAGGCCTGTTCCATCGTCGGATCCGGCGTTTCGTCATCGGCCGCCTGCGCTTTCAGATCGTCTGGCGTCCCACGGGCGATCAGCTTGCCGCGATAAACCAACCCAATGCGATCGCAATATTCCGCCTCATCCATAAAGTGGGTGGTGACCATCACTGTCACCCCTTTTTCGACCATGCTGTTGATATGCAGCCAGAATTCGCGGCGGGTGAGGGGGTCTACGCCGGAGGTGGGTTCGTCGAGGAAGAGAATATCCGGCTCGTGCATCAGCGAGCAGGCCAGCGCCAGACGCTGCTTAAAGCCCAGAGGCAGTTCGTCGGTGGCATGGGAGGCAATGCTTTTCAGGCCAAACGCCTCGCTCATCCGCTCAATTTTGTCATTCTGCGCGCGCCCTCGCAGACCGTACACGCCTGAGAAGAAGCGCAGGTTTTGCTCCACCGTCAGGTTGCCGTACAGTGAAAATTTTTGCGCCATATAGCCCAGGTGCTGGCGCGCTTTCCCGGAACTGACTTTCAGATCCATATCCAGCACCAGCGCTTTGCCGGAGGTGGGTACCAGCAGGCCGCACATCATTTTGAAGGTGGTGGATTTCCCTGCGCCGTTTGGCCCAAGCAGGCCAAAAATTTCTCCCCGTTTGACGGCAAAGTCAACGTGGTCGGTGGCGGCAAAATCGCCAAATTTTTTGGTCAGCGCTTTGGCTTCGATCACCGTTTCACCCGGCGTGCCTTCAACCGTGTGCAGAATCGCCCCCAGCGGGGATTCCGATGTAGAAGCGCCGCCCAGCAGGTCGATAAACGCATCTTCAAAGCGCGGCGTCGTTTCACTGATTTCTATCTCCGGCATGCCCTCACCCCGGCGAATGTCCTCCGCCGTGGCCTCTTTTTTGAGGATGAGCCGCACGGATTTCCCCTGGATCATGCCGTCGCTGACCTGTGGCAGTTTCAACGCCCGCTGGAGCAGTTTGCGGTTGTTTTCCTGCGGGCTGTGCATCAGAAAACTGCGTCCGGCCATAGTTTGCGTCAGCTTTGTCGGGTCGCCCTGATACAGAAGTTCGCCTTCGTTCATCAGTAGCACATCCCGGCACTGTTCAGCCTCATCCAGATAGGAGGTGCTCCAGAGGATGAGCATCCCGTCGCCCGCCAGTTCATGGACCATCTGCCACAATTCGCGACGGGAGATTGGGTCCACGCCAACGCCGGGTTCGTCCAGAAGCAGCACCTTCGGCTCGCCGACCAGGGTGCAGGCCAGCCCCAGCTTCTGTTTCATACCGCCGGAGAGTTTACCTGCCAGACGCCCAGTAAACGGGCCGAGTGACGTAAATTCCAGCAGGCGCGCAAAGGTCTTCTCCCGTGCTTTCCCCGTCACGCTGCGCAAATCGGCGTACAAATTGAGGTTCTCCATCACGGTGAGATCCTCATACAGGCCGAATTTTTGCGGCATATAACCCAGTACGGCGTGCAGCGCGCTGTCGTTAACGATCGGATCAAAGCCAAGCACCGTGGCGCTGCCGTCATCCGCTTTGAGCAGGCCGGCCAGCATCCGCATCAACGTGGTTTTGCCCGCGCCATCGGGCCCCACCAGTCCGGTCACATAGCCCGCCTGCAGAGTACAGTCGAGCGGAGCGACCGCCGGTTTATCCATCCCTGCGAATCGCTTTGTGAGTCCGTTCAGCGTGATGACGGCATCATTCATGTCTTGCCTCGTTGCCGAAGGTGACCGTGACGGGCATCCCCTGGCGCAGCGCATCGTCTGCGTCAGTAACGACGATGCGCAGGCGATAGACCAAATCGGTACGCAGATCGGGCGTCTCTACCGTTTTCGGGGTGAATTCGGCCGTTGGTGAAACAAAGCCGATTTTACCGTGGTATGGCTTATCGGGGCGTCCGTCGGTATACAACAGAATTTCGCGCCCCGGCTGCGCCTGAGAGAGGTTGCGTTCGTCGACGTAGGCGCGTACCCAGACCGGACGGTTAAGGGAGAGTGTGAGCACGGTGCTGCCTTCGTTGAGCATACTGCCGGGCTCAACGGCCCGGGTTAACAGCGTACCGTTTGACGGGGAGACCAGCGTCGTATCGTGAAGATTCAGTTCGGCCTGTGCCAGTTGTGCCTGTGCCTGCTCAAGGCTGGCTTTAGCCTGCGCGATATCCTGCTCACGATTACCGGAACGGTACTGTGTCAATTTATCCTGCGCGGACTTCAACGACGCCTGTGCCTGGTCGCGGGAAGAACGGGCATTTTCCAGATCGTTAGCGGAGATGGTGCGGCTTTTCCACAGACCCTGCTGACGATTGTAGAAATTTTGCGCGTAATCATAGGCCGCCTGCGCCTGCTTCACGGCAGCCGCGGCCTGGGCGATCTCTTCCTGGCGATAGCCTGCCAGCATCAAATCATACTGCGCCTGGGCGACAGAAACGCCCGCTTTTGCCTGCATTAAGGCGTTTTCATAGGGCGCACGATCCAGCTCGCCTAAAACCTGTCCTGTTTTAATGGCATCGCCTTCATCGACCTTGAGCGAGGCGAGCCGTCCACCTACGCGAAAGCTCAGATTGACAGTGCGGATATCGACGTTGCCGTAGAGCGTCAGCCCGTTGTCTTGTCGACTCTGATACCACCACGTGCCGCCAGCAATCACAGCGACCAACGCCGCGACGACCAGTCCGATAACAACCGGTTTTTTCATCAGTCCAGACTCCTTTGCGATAAACCTTGCAGAATGAGATCGATATGACAGGTCACGGTCTGATAAATCAGTGCCGTTTTTTCTTCATCAAACTGCGACCAGCCAGTGCGTAACAGAATGGTTTCTTTACCCAGGCGGAATGCAAGTACTTCACCCAGCAGCGCGTGGGTATGCAAAATCATCCGTGTGTCATTGGCGTCGCAGCCGGTATAGGCGGCAATCAACCGGGTTAAATAGCTGTGCAATGGCTCGATGACCTGCGAATGCACACGTTGATAAGCGGCGGTCGGGGAGAGCTGCTCGCGCGAGATAAATTTGCTCAGGTTAACGGTGTCATCCTGCGTTAACAGCAGGATCATGTTCTTGCAGGCACGGAGGATCAGTTCGCGGATTGCGTTGCGGTCTGGCTCCGGCTGGGCAAACAGTTTTTCCGCTTCTTCGGCGTGTGGGCGAAACTGCCCCCCGATAAAATCGGCGATCCACTGGGCGCAGGCGAGGTATAAATCTTCCTTTGAGCCAAAATAATAGGTGATGGCGGCGATGTTCTGTCCGGCCTGGGCGGCAATATCACGGGTCGTGGCATGCAGACCATATTCGCCAAACTGTGCCAGCGCGGCAGCAATCAGTTGATTTTTGGCTTGTTCGCCTTTGGTGGTGGTGGAGATATTCATCGCGTGCCCAGATTATTAATCAATCGATTGATTAAGATTATGACTGAAGTCTGGTCTTGTCCAGTCGATGGGATAATTTATGCGCTGAGTCACAAAAACTGCTACACTCCGCCCCTTCATGACATTGTGGTTTTTGTCATCCCCAAATTGTATGTATCTCCCTGAAAACTACACCGGGAACGGTCGGGGCGGTTCGGAGTAGTTATGTCTTTTGATTCCCTGGGTTTGAACTCTGATATTCTGCGCGCCATTGCTGAGCAGGGTTACCGCGAACCCACCCCCATCCAGACGCAGGCGATTCCTGCGGTGCTGGAAGGCCGCGACCTGATGGCGAGTGCGCAAACCGGCACCGGTAAAACCGCAGGCTTTACGCTGCCGCTGTTACAACATCTCATTACTAAACAGCCGCATGTGAAAGGGCGTCGCCCGGTGCGTGCGCTGATCCTCACTCCAACGCGTGAACTGGCGGCGCAGATTGGTGAGAACGTCCGTGATTACAGCAAATACCTGAACATTCGCTCGCTGGTCGTCTTTGGCGGGGTAAGTATTAATCCGCAGATGATGCAACTGCGCGGCGGCGTGGATGTGCTGGTGGCGACGCCGGGGCGTTTGCTGGACCTGGAACATCAGAATGCGGTGAAGCTGGATCAGATTGAAATTCTGGTGCTGGATGAAGCCGATCGCATGCTGGACATGGGCTTTATTCACGACATCCGTCGCGTACTGGCGAAACTGCCGGCGAAGCGACAAAACCTGCTGTTCTCTGCGACGTTCTCTGACGATATCAAAGCGCTGGCTGAGAAGCTGCTACACAACCCGCTGGAAATTGAAGTCGCGCGCCGTAATACCGCTTCTGAGCAGGTGACGCAGCATGTGCATCTCGTTGATAAGAAACGCAAGCGTGAGCTGCTTTCACAGATGATCGGACAGGGTAACTGGCAGCAGGTGCTGGTGTTCACCCGTACTAAGCATGGTGCGAACCATCTGGCGGAACAGTTGAACAAAGACGGCATTCGCAGTGCGGCAATCCATGGCAACAAGAGTCAGGGGGCGCGTACCCGTGCGCTGGCCGATTTTAAATCCGGTGATATTCGCGTACTGGTCGCGACTGACATCGCGGCGCGTGGTCTGGATATCGAAGAGCTCCCGCACGTGGTGAACTACGAGCTGCCGAACGTGCCGGAAGATTATGTCCACCGTATCGGTCGTACCGGACGTGCTTCCGCGACCGGTGAAGCGCTGTCGCTGGTTTGTGTCGATGAGCATAAGCTATTGCGCGATATCGAAAAACTGCTGAAAAAAGAGATCCCACGGATTACGACTCCGGGCTATGAGCCGGACCCGTCAATTAAAGCTGAGCCGATCGAGAATGGTCGTCAGCAACGTGGTGGGAATGGTGGTGGCGGAAGAGGCCGTGGTCAGGGGCAAGGACAGAGTGCAGGTCGTGCTCAGCAAGCGCGTCGTCAGGATGGCGGTGCGCCGAAAGCCAGAACGCGCAGCGGTGAAGGTAAACCGGCGGGTGAAAAGCCGCGTCCACCGCGCCGCCCACGTCGAATTACCCCAGCGCAGTAAATTGTAGGCCGGATGGCGGCTCCGCCTTATCCGGCCTACGCCGATCTGTAGGCCTGATAAGCGTAGCGCCATCAGGCACTCAATACCGCTCTCCCTTATTCCCCCGAACTCTGCGGTTTCAGCACTATGGAACAGGTGTACCTTCCTGCCGGGTGAATTGAAATCGTCGTCTCGAACACCTTCCCGTCACGATCGCGATAGCGTCTTACTATGCGCATTGCCGGAGAATCCGGCGCGACGTTGAGGATCTTCGCGACCTTTTTGGGGACGCCAACGGCAGTGATCTCCTGATGTACCTCGTGACTCTTAATGCCGTAGTGCGTTTCGATCAAATCGCTAATCAGCGCATGCGGATCGTCGCGGATGTAGGAGCGTAGCCGGGAGTAATCGGTACTGGCGTAGCTGTCCGTCCAGCAGATCGGCGCATCCGGGTTTTGTGCATCCTCGCGAATGCTGGCGATGTGCAGCCAGCGCGAGCCAGGCGGACAGCCAATCAGTTGCGAAAGCTCAATATCTGCGACAATCTCGTCAATCTTTTTAATCACCCGCAGGTTGTTCTTCGCCAGTAGTACCAAATCTTCAAGGTGCAGGAGGGGATGATTCACGCCGCTCTCGCGCGGTTCGCAAACCCGCGTTCCCGCCCCTTTTCGACGGGAGATTAACCCCTGTTCCGTTAATTCCCTTAACGCTTCCCGCATGGTGTGACGGCTCACCTGCCATGTTTCGCACAGTTCCATTTCCGTAGGAAACAGCGCGCCGGGCGGGTAGGTTCCCGTGGAGATCTGCTGAGCCAGTTCACGGGCTATTCGCTTGTAGAGTGATTCTTTCATCGCAGTTTCGTTAAAAAATTAATGATCGCAATCACAAATATTTGTACGGACTATTCCATACATTCTCTATGATTATTATAAATGTCCGTACATTTCAAATGTACGGACATTTTATTATGTTCGGACATTAAATGCATATCGACTGCGTTGTCAGTCGAGCCAGATGCTCATCTTATCACTATCAGAATGTCCAGGGGGATTTATGGCTTCGAATGTAATGGATTCTGTTTTATTTAGAGATTCTTTCGGCACGCCCGCGATGCGCGCGGTATTTGATGACTACGAACTTATTCGAAAATATATCGAAGTCGAGGTGGCGCTTGCCAAAGCTCAGGCGCGTTGCGGGGTGATCCCACAAGCCGCAGCGCAGGAAATTGCCGAAAAATGTAATGCCGAGTCGCTGGATTTTGATCTGCTGCGTCATGAGACGGAAATTGTGGGCTATCCGATCCTCCCGCTCGTGCATCAGATTTCAAAACAGGCCGGAGAATCTGGCGGCTACGTCCATTGGGGGGCGACCACCCAGGACATCATGGACACGGCGGTCGTGCTGCAAATCCGCGATGCCTTCGAATTAATCGAGGCGGAGATGACGCAACTTCGCGCAACGCTTGCCGAACTGGCGCAGCGCTATCGCAACACACCGATGGCCGGTCGTACGCACCTACAGCAGGCGCTGCCGGTGACCTTTGGGTATAAAGCCGCGATCTGGCTGGATATGTTTGAACGTCATGCTGAACGTTTAGCACAGGCGCGCCCGCGCGTGCTGGTCGGTGAATTTGCCGGGGCAGCCGGTACGCTGGCTTCACTGGGCGATAAAGGGCTTGAGGTGCAAAAAGCGCTGATGGAAGAACTCGGCCTGAATGTCCCAACCTCCACCTGGCATGTGGCGCGCGACGGCTTTGCGGAAGCGGTGAATCTGTTGGCGGTCATTACCGGTTCACTCGGCAAAATTGCCTATGACGTGATGCTGATGGCCTCGAATGAATTTGGTGAACTGTATGAACCGTTCGTTAAAGGACGTGGCGCCAGCAGTACGATGCCGCAAAAGCGCAACCCGATCTCCAGCGAACTCATGCTCGCCTGTGCGAAAGGCGTTCGTCAGCAGGCCGGGCTGATGCTCGACGCAATGGTTCAGGATCTGGAACGCGCCACCGGCCCCTGGCATGCAGAGTGGATCGCGATTCCGGAAAGTTTTGTGCTCAGCGCTGGAGCACTGCATCAGGCCAACTTTATGCTGGCGGGGCTGGAAGTGGATGAAGCCGCGATGAAACGCAATCTGGGTATGACCAACGGTCTGATTGTGGCCGAGGCGGTGATGATGGGGCTGGCGCCGTATATTGGCCGTCAGGATGCTCATGATGTGGTGTATGACGCTTGTCGTATTGTTAACGAACAGGGCGGACATCTGGCTGATGTGCTGAACGCCATGCCTTCGGTAGCGGAACGTCTTGACCCGCAGTTGATTAACCAACTGACCGATCCTGCTAACTATCTGGGCATGGCACCGGAAATGGTGGATCAGGTGCTGGCTAAATATATGTCCCGGAAATAAAGGCCCCCGGACTCACGAAAGAAGGATATGACTATGTCGATAAATTCTGTCGGGGGTAAGAAGCTCTATGCGTTTCTGATCCCTGTGATTGTGGGGGCGGTTATCTGGTTTTATCCCGTCCCTGAAGGGTTATCCCCTGAGGCGTGGCATATGTTTGCCATTTTCGCTGCAACTATTGCGGCTATCCTGACCCAGCCGCTGCCATCAGGCGCGGTAATGCTGATTGCGCTTTGCGTGGTGATTTTCACCAAAACGCTGACAGAGGCGAAAGCGCTGTCGGGTTTTGCCTCCGGCACCGTCTGGCTTATTTTCTGCGCCTATGTGCTGTCGCTGGGGTTTGTGACCTCTGGGCTGGGTAAACGCATCGCGTATAAAATGCTGTCGTGGTTTGGCGGAAGCAGCTTAGGGATTGCCTATTCGCTCGGCGTTTCCGACCTGATTATGGCACCGGCGATGCCTTCGGTGACGGCACGTTCCGGCGGGATTATTTTCCCGATCGCCCGTTCCATTAACGATGTTCTCGGTTCGTCACCAGGCCCAACCGGTAAGCGCATTGGTGACTTTCTGACGATGGTCTGTTTCCAGTTCACGCCGATCACCGGGGCGATGTTTATGACCGGGATGGCGGCGAACCCGCTGGTGGCTTCTCTGGCGAAATCGACGCTGGGGCTGGATATCACCTGGGGAGGCTGGTTTATTTCCGCGGTCGTCCCGGCGCTGGTCTGTTTTTGCCTGATGCCGCTGTTGGTCTACAAACTGCTGGATCCGGAGCTTAAGCGTACGCCGGAAGCGAAGGCGATGGGGAAACAGTCGCTGAGCGAACTGGGGACGATGAGCAGCAATGAGAAAAAGGTGGCGCTGGGGTTTGTGCTGGCACTGGTCGGTTGGGGCACCAGCCTGATCACCGGCATTTCGGCGACCTCGGTGGGGCTGGGACTGGCCGCTTACCTTTTTGCCAGTGGCGCGGTGAACTGGAAAAGCCTCCTTAATGACCACGCGGCCTGGGACACGGTGATTTGGTTCAGCGTGATCATTAGTCTGGCAACCGGTCTGGCGGATCTGGGATTCATCAAATGGATGACAGGAATGCTGGGGAGCGGTATTCAGGGATTTGGCGCGATGGAGGCCTTTATCCTGCTGGGCGTACTGTATATCTACGTTCACTACCTGTTCGCCACCGCGACGGGGCACGTGGCCGCGCTGTACGCCCCTTTTGCCGCCACGGCGATTGCGGCAGGTGCGCCGCCGATGATGGTGGCTATTTGTTTCGGGATCTTCAGTAACCTTATGTGGGGGAATACCGAATACGGCGGTGGACCAGGGCCAATCTACTTCGCACAAGGATATTTTGAGCGTCCACGCTTCTATCGCATTAACCTGTTCGTGGTCACGGTCAACGTAGTGATTACCTTTGCCGTGGGTATGCTCTGGTGGAAGGCGCTGGGATATTATTAAGTGATGCGCAGTTGTTGGATGGCGGCTGCGCCTGATAAGGCCTGGCTCATGCCGGGCCTGTCCGTAGGCCGGATAAGGCGCAGCCGCCATCAGGCAGAGTAAATTTACATTGCGAGTCGCTTTCCAGAACTGGCAAAAAAGCTACTGACACCCCCTGAAATGTGCCACAATAGTGGCTGTTTATACAGTATTTCAGGTTTTCTCATGGCTTTAACCGCAGCGCTAAAAGCGCAAATCGCCGCCTGGTATAAGGCGCTTCAGGAACAGATCCCCGACTTTATCCCCCGCGCGCCGCAGCGGCAGATGATTGCTGACGTGGCAAAAACGCTGACCGGGGAAGAGGGGCGTCACCTGGCGATTGAAGCACCCACCGGGGTTGGGAAAACCCTTTCTTACCTGATCCCCGGCATCGCCATTGCCCGGGAAGAACAAAAAACGCTGGTTGTCAGCACCGCTAACGTGGCGTTGCAGGATCAAATCTACAGCAAAGACCTGCCACTGCTGCGCAAGATCATCCCCGATCTTCGTTTCACCGCGGCGTTCGGTCGTGGGCGATATGTGTGTCCGCGTAATCTGACGGCGCTCGCCAGTACCGAACCGACACAGCAGGATCTGCTGGCGTTTCTTGATGATGAACTCACTCCCAATAATCAGGAAGAGCAAAAGCGTTGTGCGAAGCTGAAGGGCGATCTCGACAGCTACAAATGGGATGGACTGCGCGATCACACGGATATCGCCATTGACGACGATCTCTGGCGACGTCTGAGTACCGATAAAGCCAGTTGCCTGAACCGCAACTGCCATTACTACCGCGAGTGTCCGTTCTTTGTGGCTCGCCGTGAAATTCAGGAAGCGGAAGTGGTGGTGGCAAACCACGCGCTGGTGATGGCGGCAATGGAAAGCGAGGCGGTGCTGCCGGACCCGAAGAACCTGCTGCTGGTGCTTGATGAAGGCCATCACCTGCCGGATGTCGCTCGCGACGCGCTGGAAATGAGCGCTGAAATTACCGCTCCCTGGTATCGGCTCCAGCTGGATCTGTTCAGCAAACTGATTGCCACCTGCATGGAACAGTTCCGCCCGAAAACAACGCCGCCGCTGGCAAATCCGGAGCGCCTGAATGCCCACTGCGAAGAGCTGTATGAGCTCATCGCTTCGCTCAATAACATCCTCAATCTGTATATGCCCGCCGGGCAAGAGGCCGAGCACCGTTTTGCTATGGGTGAACTGCCGGACGAACTGAAGGAGATTTGCCAGCGTCTGGCGAAGCTGACTGAAACGTTGCGCGGTCTGGCGGAGCTGTTCTTGAACGATCTGAGCGAAAAGACCGGCACGCATGATGTGGTTCGCCTGCACCGGGTCATTTTGCAGATGAACCGCGCGTTAGGAATGTTTGAAGCGCAAAGCAAACTGTGGCGGCTGGCATCGCTGGCGCAGTCATCCGGTGCGCCGGTGTCGAAATGGGCGACGCGGGACGTGCGCGACGGGCAAATCCACGTCTGGTTTCACTGCGTTGGCATACGCGTTAGCGATCAGCTCGAAAGGTTACTGTGGCGCAGTGTGCCGCATATTATTGTGACCTCCGCAACCCTGCGTTCCCTCAACAGCTTTTCGCGTTTGCAGGAGATGAGCGGCCTGAAAGAAAAGGCCGGCGACCGCTTTGTCGCGCTCGACTCACCGTTTAACCACGTTGAGCAGGGGAAAATCATCATTCCGCAGATGCGCTATGAGCCTTTGATGGAAAACGAGGAGCTGCACATTGCCGAAATGGCGGCCTATTTTCGTGAACAACTGGAGAGCAAAAAGCATCACGGTATGCTGGTGCTGTTTGCCAGCGGACGGGCGATGCAGCGTTTTCTGGAGCACGTTACCGACCTGCGCTTACTGCTGCTGGTGCAGGGCGATCAGCCCCGCTATCGGCTGGTGGAACTGCATCGTAAACGGGTTGAGAACGGCGAGCGCAGCGTGCTGGTCGGTCTGCAATCTTTCGCTGAAGGTCTGGATCTGAAAGGTGATTTGCTCAGTCAGGTGCATATCCATAAGATCGCGTTCCCCCCCATCGACAGCCCTGTGGTGATTACCGAAGGCGAGTGGCTAAAGAGCCTGAACCGCTATCCGTTCGAGGTGCAAAGCCTGCCTGCGGCGTCGTTTAATCTGATCCAGCAGGTCGGGCGATTGATTCGTAGCCATGGATGCTGGGGAGAGGTGGTCATTTATGATAAACGCCTGCTGACGAAGAGCTACGGTCAGCGGTTGCTGAATGCGCTGCCGGTGTTCCCGATTGAACGACCCGAAGTCCCTGACGTGCCGGAGGTAAAAAAACGCCCGGCGAAAGTGCCTGCCGGGCGTCGGAAAAGCATCCGTGCTAAGGGGCGCGGTCCTACTGGTAAGTAAAGGTCACTTGCACTACGCTGCTGAAGGTGCCAGCGGTGACGGGCATTGAAGTGGCGTAATAGCGGGCGGCCAGCGGAAACACCGCCGTATGGTCGTTCTGATTAATCAGGACGTTAAAGCTTGCCTGCGGTGCAATAGTGATTTTGTCCTGGCGATCGGCCAGCTCCAGCGCCAGTCCTTTTGCGCTACCGGTGTTGGCAAATTTCGTTGGGTGAGCGCTATCAGCCTGACCGTAAAAAAACGCGTTAGACAGAGTCAACGTTGACGGACAGTGCGTCACTTTCAGCTCAAATTCCTTCCATACGCCGGTATCGCCTACGTCTTTAAAATTGCTGGCAGCAGTCTGGCCGAGATCGACGGTCAGATCTTTACTGGCGCTATCAACCACACAGGTGTTGGCGTAGATCGTCCCGGTCATCTGAATTTGAATATTGTCATCCGCGTGAGCCAGGGCGGTAAGTCCCAGAGCGATCGTTAAGGCGATTTTTTTCATGGCGTTCACTTATAGGCGAGCGTAAGGGTCGCAACACTGTTTGCGGGGCCAGGAGTGACCGTATCGCTTATCTGTTGGTAGCGAACCTGAAAGGGTATCTCCAGTGTTTCATTGGCGCTTGCTGGCCTATCGGTCGGCACATAGGTATCAAAGGTGGCGATGTAATTATCAAACAGCATGCGGACACCCACGCCGGTCGCCATACCGCTTTCCTTTGTGAGCTTGATAACCCCTTCGTAATTGGTTTCATAACCATTGGCGCTGGTGATTTTGACCATGGGTTGCACGGTGGTATCGCAATGCACGCTGACATTAAACTCCTGGGCTGGTGAAGAAAGCGTGCCGGTGCCAATAAACGAACAGACAGGAAAATCCCCCAGTTCGACGGTGAGATTTTTCGGCGACACGGAGCAGGTAACCTCGTGGAGAATCACGTTGCCAGCATAGGAAATGTTGTTAGGGCTACCTATACCTTCATGACCAAACACGCCGATGCCAAATTTGGTCTGTGCCTGTATTAACGTGCCGGAGGAGACGGTAGCACTGGTTTTCACCAGTTCAAGCGTTACCGCGAAGCTAAACGACTGTTTCCCGTCAGTAGATACATAGCCAATCGGCGTTGCCCGAGAATCACACTGCACACCGCCAGCACCGCTGATTCGCTGACCCTGATCGTTCATTAGCGCCACGCCTACGCCGGGCACGCCGGAGTCATACACGCCTCTCAGACCTGGGATTTCGGCCCCTGAACCGTAGTAGCAAGAGACGATTTCCAGCCCGCTATCAGCGCTCTGATTGCAATTTCCCGCGACATGCACCGTCTGTTCCGTTCCGGGGATAGTGTCTCCGACCGCCAGCGTGGTCGGGACAGAAATGGATGCAACATCGATCATTTTGGGAAGATCGGGCGTGGTACAGGTGGCCTTTGCATGCGGCATAAATAACGTTGCGGTTCCCAGAACCAGTAAGAAAAAGCACTGTTTAATCATTTGCATAATGTTCGCCTGAGCAAGAAATCAATGACACTGCGCGGCAGCGTTGATGATGCTGTTTTTGTCTGTCTCATCGGTCAACGCATACTGGGCGACGCAGTGTTCGCTTGCGCTTTGCCCCCAGGAGACAGCAAGTTGTCCGCGCTGTGGCAAACCGGAGAGGTAAGTCTGGCCATCATTGCCAACAATAAACTCGCTGTCCTTATCTTCGGTGGTGACCGTTGCGCCAAAGGGCAGCGGTTTACCGTTTTCAGTGATTGTCATGAGTACTCTGCGCCCTACGCGGGTGCTAAAACTTGCACGCACCACGGCACCGCGCGTTGGCGTAACGGTTTGAGCGGCATGCGTCACGTCAGCGTCGTCCGGCAGCGTTTCGGTATCCAGTGCGATGGTGTTATGGCGATACGCGGTCACAAATGGCACCACGGTATATCCGCGAAAATCGGTTTCGACGCCGGTCTGGTTGGTGATATGCGTCCCATGAGTCCCCGGTGCTTTCACCAGTGCGATGGTTTCGCCCAGCGGCTGGCTGAGGGTAATACCGTTGGCATGTGCTACCACGCCACCCTGTACCCCGACGTTCAGCGTCTGCTGGTTTTTGTCCTGGCTTACGCCGCCGTTGACTTCACCATAGGTGCCGTTGTAATCGGCGTTCATACTGGTTGAACTGCCGCTTCCGGTGTTGCTCAGACCTTCCTGAATGTTCCAGTTAAAATTGTTGTCACGCAGCGCCGTACCGTTAAGGCCAATATTCTGCGTGGTGCCGTCTTTGCTGTTATTCAGGTTGTACGTCGCCCAGGTGTTGTGCATCCAGTGGTCCAGCGGAACGGAAATGCTCAATGAAAACTCGTTGTCGTTGGTGACAGAATCGCCGTGCTCATCGCTGTCGTTGGTATTTTTATTCATGCTGTAGCTCAGGCTGTAGCTGATGTCGTGCCAGCTGTTGTTGTAACTGACGCTCATTGAGGTCATGTCCTGGCTCTGGCTCCAGTAGGTTTCTTTGACCAGACTCAGGGTCACGGCCCCCCAGCCTTCAGGCAGTGTCTGGTCGACGGTGGCTTCTGTGCGTGCGCGACGTTGCTGCGGGGCTGACCAGTCATCGGCATTGGTGTAAGACTCCATTGTGTCTTCGAGGGTGTAAAAGCCCTTACTGTTATAGCGATAGCCGGCGAGGGAAAAGTTGGTGCCGGACCCGGCGAAATCTTTGCTGTAGCGGACTCGCCAGGACTGCCCTTTACTGGCCTGTTGTTTCTTCAGCAGCGCTTTGGCGCGCGTCACGTCAACAGAAAAAGCCCCTAAATCACCGAAATTTTTCCCGACGCCAAGCGCCTGGGAATGATAGTGGTTACTCTGTTGCGCTCCGCCATAGGCGGTGAACCCGTAGGGCAAACCGTAAATCGCGCTGCCCTGAGCAAAAGGGGTTTTCTCAACGTGCTTGTCATACGAGCGATAGCGACCCGCGGTCACGCTGTAGCGTAGGTTTTTTTCTCGCTGAAGCACTGGCACCGAGGCATAAGGGACGACGAAATGACTTTCGCTACCGTCAGTTTCTTTCACCGTGACCTGCAGGTCGCCGCTGCTGCCTGTGGGGTAGAGATCGTTGATTTCAAACGCGCCGGGGGCGACAGTGTTCTGGTAAATGACGTAGCCGTTCTGACGGACCATCACCAGCGCATTGCTGTGAGCTGTGCCACGAATAATTGGCGCGTAGCCTCGTTGACTGTCTGGCAGCATGTCGCTGTCGGAATTCATCTGCATACCGGTGTAGGGCACGCTGTCAAAGACGTCTGCGGGCGATGAACTTTGCCCGACGGTGAGATCGCTTTTCATCGCCACGATATTGCGCTGGGCGTAGGTGTAGACCGATGAAAATTTCTGCTGCTCTTCGTTTCCCGTGGTGCTGCGATTCCAGGTGGAATAATTACGCAGCCGCCACGCGCCGATGTTCACACCGGGTCGCAGGTTGACATACTGGCTGCTGTTATCATCTTCACCCGGGCGGCGGGCGTGGCTCTGGCTGGCGGTGGCGCTGTAATTGAGTATCCCGGCGGTGATCCCTTCGTCAAACTCTTTAGGGTCGATATAGCCGCGTGGCACCTGGCCTAAGGCAGACTGCGGGATACTGAGTAATAGCTGCTGGTGACTGACGCGAAAGGTGGCAGAAGCCGCCGGAATAGCGCGCAAGTCGGCACATTTGCCTTGCGCCATCAGTTTCGGGTAGGCGTCGGTTTTAATCCCAAGGCTTTTTAAATCATCGAGGGTAAAGCAGGGCTGAAGCGTATTCTGGCCATCACGTTCCTGACGTAATGTAAATGTCACGTCGCGAGTATCGATTTTATTATTATCGATGAATATCGATACCTGATAATTACCCGGCGCCTGGCCTGGACCTTTTTCATAAACCGAAAGATCGGTTTTCCCTTGTTGGGGATTATCAACGTCCAGCAGCGCAGGGTTAAAATAATCATCCGCCCAGGTTTGCGAGGCAAAACAGGCCGCTGCCAGGCCACATAAAATGACCAGCAGCGCCATGAATCGACAGGATAGCGGCTTCTTGGAGGTATACATGATTATTTCAGGAATCTGGATTCTGCGGCATTAGCGCACAGATTTGGACCAGGTTTTACTGATGCTGCCGTAATCGGTAATGATCGAATACGCGACGGTTGAACCGCCCGTGTTGGCAGGAAGGGCAAAGTGCGTTTCGGTTTCAGGAACGGCCCAGGTGGCTTTTTCTACTTTGTGCCCGTTCAGCGTGACGCTCTGAAAATTCATGAAGAACGGTGTTGGATTATTGACGACCAGGTCGTTCCCTTCGCGGTGCCATTCCAGTTTATCAGCGACATCATCCGGCTTCCCTTTAACGGCAGACGGACGGTAAAGTAATTTGATGCGGGTATTAATCGCAATTTGCAGGGTATTGGCCCCCTCAACGTGTTTTGAGGAGGGGATCGCTTTAATGTTTAACCAGAACAGTGATTCACGATCTTCCGGCAAATTTCCGCCGGTGCGCACGACACGCAGAACGTTTTCTTCTTTGGCATCCAGACGAAACAGCGGTGGGGTAATCAGAAACGGCGCTTTGGCCTGGTTATTACTGCCGGTATCGACCCATGACTGTACCAGATAATCCGTGTTATCCGGGTTTTGAATGCCAAGAGAGGATTCCTTTTTCTCTCCCTGATAAACCAGACGCGTGCCATTAATAATAACGCCCGCATGTGCTGTAGCAGCAACCAGAAAAAGTGTACTCAGTAAATAACCGTGACGCATAAATATATCTCAACGTGAAGCGGAGATAGTCGCGTGTAATACGCCGCGACTATCTCCGGATTGATAATATCAGTTATAGATAACGGTGAAGGTGGAGACGGAATTCGCCGGGCCTGCGGTCACTGCGGCCTGGGTCTGAATATAACGTGCGCCAAATTCGAGATTGTTCACCGTGGTGCCGGAGGCTAACGGATACTGTTGTGATGGGGTGTATAAGATGACCGGTTGATCGGAGGAATCGAGCAACTGAATCGCCACACCCGTGGCGGTATCCGTATCAGGCGTCAACGCCAGCGCGGCATTGTTGTCAGTATCTGGCGTACCACCGAAGTTAATTGCAGCGGAGGTGACTGTCTCCGGGCAATTGGTAAGCTGAATATCGAACTTCGTTAATGTGCTGGTAGAACCGGCACCGGTAAAGACGCTTTTAGAGACTTTACCTAACTGAACATCCAATGGATTACTTAACCCATTTACAACCTGACAAGCGGAATCAATGATTTCGCCAGTAAAATTAATTTGTCCTTCGCCATTTGTTGCCGCAAATGCTGATGCAGAACATCCCACCGTTGCAGCAATAAATAAGCCTAAAGCAGCCTTGTTCATATTAATTCCTGATATTCACCGGGTAAAAACCATGTCTGGTGATTTTTACCATTAGACCCCAACAACTTTTCGATTGATATTTAACCAGAATATACGCGAATAAGATTCCGCAGCGCGGACTACAAATATTCGAATTAACGCTTGTGTTTTTCGATTCGCTGTAGCAACAGGTTATTGGTTATCGACGATAAAAAGCTATCAGGCAGGTCTTTTAAAGGGCTATATTGTTAAAAAATTGTCGCAGGGGAGGACGCAATGGATTACCGCAACATTATTAAGGAGATTGGCCGGGGGAAAAATCATGCCCGCGATCTGGACCAGGACACCGCGCGCGGACTGTACAGCCATATGCTCAATGGCGATGTGCCGGAACTGGAAATGGGCGGCGTGCTGATTGCGCTGCGCATCAAAGGGGAAGGAGAAGCGGAGATGCGCGGTTTTTACGAGGCGATGCAATCCCATACGATGAAGCTGACGCCTCCCGTGGCAAAGCCAATGCCGATTGTTATCCCAAGTTATAATGGCGCTCGTAAGCAGGCGAACCTGACCCCACTGCTGGCGATTTTGCTGCATAAACTGGGTTATCCGGTGGTCGTGCATGGGGTGAGCGAAGATCCCACGCGGGTGCTTACGGAAACCATTTTTACACTGATGGGTATTCACCCCACGCATCATGCCGGGCAGGCCCAGGCGAAGTTAGACGGCCATCAGCCGGTCTATATTCCCGTGGGCGCGCTTTGTCCGCCGCTGGAAAAACAACTGGCGATGCGCTGGCGTCTTGGCGTGCGAAACAGTGCGCACACACTGGCAAAGCTGGCGACGCCGTTTGCGGAAGATGCTGCGCTGCGGTTGTCCAGCGTTTCACATCCTGAATATGTGTCTCGCGTCGCGACGTTTTTTAGCGATATTGGGGGGCGTGGGTTGCTGATGCACGGCACTGAAGGCGAGGTTTATGCGAATCCGCAGCGTTGTCCACAGATCAGCCTGATTGATAGTCATGGTGTCCGGGTGCTTCAGGAGCGGCAAAGCGAAATGCCGGAAGAGCCTGTTCCTTTGCCTGCGGCGAAAGATCCCGAAACCACCGCCCACTGGATCACGCGCTGCCTGGCGGGAAGCGAACCCGTTCCTCTCTCGTTAAAAATAGAGATAGCCTGTTGCCTGGTCGCGACCGGGGAAGTGGAAACGGTGGCAGAAGGGTTGGCACGCGTTAACGCCAGTTTTTAACGTTCAGATAAAAAAAAGCCCGTCCAGTGGCGGACGGGCAAACAAGGGTAATTCAGGGTCAATGAGGGTTGGAGCAGTGTGTCTGTCGGCAAACAGACGGGTAAAAATTATTTGTAGATAACAGCGGTGCCGCTCATTTTGTCGTTATTGGTGGCAGACGTGATGCTATAACCTGTTGCACCCGCTTCGGCAGCTTTCGCAGCCAGTTTAGCTTCCAGACCGTCCAGGGTGGTGGCGCCTTCAGCAGAAACCACACCGATTTTGTTCATGTTCTGCGCCTGAGCAGCAGTGACAGGCTCAGCGGCAAACACGCCAAAAGACAGGGTAGACAGGGCAGCAGCGACAACGGCATATTTGATAGTTTTCATTATTAATCTCTCGCAGTTTATTCTTTAAGGAAGACGATGTTTCGTCGATGTGATGAGTATCACGTTTTTTTGTGAGAGATAAAATCGAATAGAATTGACGTCTACCATCAAAAATATTGAATGACAAATAACTTATTGATTATTAATTAATTGATCAGGCTTATTTACTATTCTTCGCATTTCTCTTTACAGAGATGCAAATAACGGCACATTTTGCCACGCAGTGAGGAAATTTCCGTGAGTGTAAGCGAAGCGGTAAATTCTGTAGGGTTAGCCTGGTAAAGTCAGCGTAACTGGCTGTCTTTCGAGCCTTTGCGATTATATCCGGAAAATGTGGCATTTTGTAAATCTTTCTCCTGCTGGCAGGTAATGCATAGCCGGACTCCCGGTACCGCTTGTCGACGTGCTTCCGGTATCGGATCGCCACACTCTTCGCATTCATACAAGCTATCACCGCGCGGAATTTCACCCCGTGCGCGAGCGACAGCATCTTCAATTGTACTGTTGATTTGTTCGTTCACAGCGTCATCATTTGCCCAGCCGGAAGCCATAGCGGATATCTCCTCTGCGTTGAAGTGACTCTATGAGTATAACGGTTAATTGCCGGATGGCGGCTGGCGCCCGATCCGGCCTACGGGCAGTTACGCCAGCCAGGTCTGATAAGCGCAGCGCCATCAGGCAGTATGACAGGAAAGATTATTTATAAATCGTAGCCGTTCCGTACATTTGGTTTTTGCCGCCAGCGGAATTGACGACAAAACCTTTCGCGCCTTGTTCCTGTGCTTTTTCCGCTAGTTTATCTTCCAGATCGCTCAGGTTCGTTGCGCCTCTCGCTGAGACGGTACCTGAGGCGCGAAGTTGCCCAGTATCGGGCGCACTCAGTGGTTGTGCTGCAGTCGCTGCAAACGTCACTCCGGCAAGTGAGAAAGCGGCGAGTAAAGCGAGGCATTTTTTCATGATGCTATCCTCTGTGAAACAACGGGTCGTACCTGTTAAGTGTAGGTCGCCAGTCGGGTAAAATTGACGCAAAAAATTGATGATGACGTGGTCAAAATTTGAACGACATTGATTTGCTAAATCTGACAAATCAATAAGATGCACTACACTGGTGCGAAGCCTGTTTACCGCGCTGCGTTATACGGGTATCTTACGCCGCTGTTAACAGGAGAATGCTATGTCCCCCCAGAAACCGGGATTACATCCGCGTAATCGCCACCACAGCCGCTACGATCTTCCTACGCTCTGCAAGGGCACACCTGAGCTTGCGCAGTATCTTGTTCTTACCCCTGCGGGTGAGCAAAGCGTCGATTTTGCCAACCCTCTGGCGGTAAAGGCGCTGAATAAAGCGCTGCTGGCGCATTTTTATAGCGTGGTGAGTTGGGACATTCCTGAAGGTTTTTTATGCCCACCGGTACCGGGGCGCGCGGATTATATCCATCATCTTGCCGATCTTCTTGGCGAGACTACGGGGAACATCCCGAGCAACGCCTCTGTTCTTGACGTGGGCGTGGGCGCGAACTGCATCTATCCGCTGATCGGCGTACATGAATATGGATGGCGCTTTACCGGCAGCGAGACACATGACCAGGCGTTAGCCAGCGCTCAGGCGATTATTAACGCTAATCCTGGGCTGACCCGCGCAATTCGTCTGCGTCGGCAGAAAACGGCGAACGCAATCTTTAATGGCATCATCCATAAAAATGAACAGTATGATGCGACGTTGTGCAACCCGCCGTTCCACGACTCCGCAGCGGCCGCACGCGCAGGGAGCGAGCGCAAGCGGCGCAACCTGGGGCAAGATAAAAACGACGCGCTGAACTTTGGCGGCCAGCAGCAGGAACTGTGGTGCGAAGGTGGCGAAGTCGCTTTCATTCAGAAAATGATTGCCGAAAGCCAGGCCTATGGCCGCCAGGTGATGTGGTTCACCACGCTGGTATCACGCGGTGAAAATCTGCCTCCGTTGTATCGTGCACTCACTGATGTGGGTGCCGTTAAGGTCGTTAAAAAAGAGATGGCCCAGGGCCAAAAGCAGAGTCGCTTTATCGCCTGGACCTTTATGGATGACGATCAGCGCCGTCGTTTTGTTTCGCGTCAACGCTAAAGCGTGGGTTCACTCGGCGGCAGCGGTGCGGGCGTAGACGATGCCGCCGGCGCAGATCCCGGCGCAGGTAAAACCTGATACGTCTGTACCGGAGGCCGCACGCCAGCCAGGTCGAAATGTTTTTTGACCTGGCTGTCCAGCGCAAAGCGAACTGTCCACTGTTTCAGCGGCAGGGTGGTAAACGACACGCGTAGCGTAAAGGCGGTATTGGTTAACCCCACAATTCCGGCAAATGTTGGTTCCCCGATGATCAACCCGCGCACGTCCTCGATTTCCATCACGGCGGCAACGGCATCTTTCAGCGCCTGGTTGGCCTTGTCCGCATCTTCCAGGCGATCCACATCGTAGTTGGCAACAACGGAACCAATCCCGCGCACAAAGTTGGCAAATGTGGTGATCGATGACCAGGGGATAATATGGTACGCCCCGGTGTCCTGGCGAACACCGACGGAACGAATGGTCATCCTTTCTACCGTGCCGGTGAGGGGGCCGATCGTCACCAGATCCCCGGTGTTCATCCCGTTTTCAAACTGAATAAATATCCCCGTAATAATATCCTTCACCAGCGTTTGCGCGCCAAACGATATCGCCAGACCGAGCGCACCGGCACCCGCCAGCAAAGGGGCGATGTTGACGCCAATTTCAGAGAGCACAATCATAATGGTGATTGTGCTGATGATCACCGCCAGCGCATTGCGAAACAGCGTCAGTAACGTGCGGGTGCGGGCACTGGGCAGCGGACGTCCATGAATATCCGAGGCCAATCGGTTTTCGATCAGGCTGGCAAGGACTGTCCAGCCCACCGCCGAGAAAAACAGGATTAGCGCAATGCGGATCAGAATATCGACGGTCTTTTCACCCGCTCCGTTATGCAGCCAGTTCCAGAAATCAAACAATCCCCAGGCGCTGAGCAGCAGCATAATCGCGATGCAGACCGTAAGGATGCGCGCAACGTTCAGCGCCGTAGACAGCCAGCCGTTGAGACGCTTTTGCAATTCAGGGTAGTTGCGTTGTGTATGGGGGGAGAGGGTAATTGTCTTGGCGATCCAGCGGGAGAGCATTCCGGAAACAAAAGCGGCAATGCCGATGATCAGCAGGCTGCGTACCGTCGCGCCCATCATAAACTTCAGGCTGTTGCCCGGGTCGAATAATGAAAAGAAAAACAGCACGATAAAATAGGCGCTTGCCAGCCAGTGCCACACCAGGGCAAAGGCGCGAATAAACAGGCTAAAGAAAGCCAATGACCGTTCCGCCAGATTCAGCAAATGCTCGGTAATCTCTTTCTTGTTGTGAAAGATCAGATACAGCGCCCACAGGGTAATGCAGAGCATAATGACCACGTTGGCAATCGCCCCCATCTGCACGTTCACCTGATTAGAAATAATCGGCACGGCGACGATCAGCCCATAGCCAATCAGGCTGCTCAGCGAGCTGAGTCGACGGCTCCAGTAGCGCGCATTGGCATCCTCGATCGCTAGAGGCCGCAGCGCCGGCACATTCGGACAAAAGATGAGGCGCAGAATCGCTTTGAAAAACTCGATCAGCGCAAAGGCATTCAGAAACAGGCTTTGTTGAAAGGCGATGGTCTGGCTTCCGGCGCTTAACCTGTAGATCAGCAACTGGCCGACAAACAGGGTCAGCGCCAGTAGCAGCAGGTCGATAATGAACGCGCCGACGATCATGGCCGGTAGCTGAAGCCAGTTGTTGCGCTCGCGGTTTTTGTTACGCGCCCAGCGGCCCATTTTACGGTACAGCGGGATCATGCACAGGCGCACCAGCCAGAAAAAGCCAAAGACGGCGACGGCCAAAAGCATGAAATGACTCAGGGCGTTGGTGAACGTTTTGCTGTTGAATGGCTTATGCGGCGTATCGGTGATATTGCGATAAAGCTGGGCAAAGCGATCGGAGAATGCCTCCACGTATTGCCGGCTATGGTCGGTCAGGTTTTCAAGAACCGTTTTTTCTTCAATGAGCTCTGGCGGGGTGATTTTCGGCACCGGCTCCTGAGGTGGGGTGGTTGCCACGGTGCGCAACTGGTCAATCAACTCTTTGCGTGATGCGTCATTTTCCAGTACATCCGCCAGCGCCGCATAGGCCGCTTTTTTTTGCTCGACGTCAGGTTCCGCCACCGGCGCGGCTTTGTCGTCAGTGGCTGGGGTGACGCCGGGTATAGTGACCGCCTGGGCCGGTGCGCCCAGCAGGCAAAAGAGGATGAACAGGATCCACCGCATGACTCCTCCAGTGAGAAAACAGAACAAAAAGATAAGTATAGCGGGTGGAGAGAAGGCGTTTCGAAATGAGAAGAGTCGTAAGAGGTTCCCCCTTCGGGTGGAAGGGGGCGGGGCCGTCAGGAAACGTGCTGCAGGAACTCTTGCAAACGCTGGCTGGGCGGGTTTTCAATCAGGGTTTGCGGATTACCATCTTCGGCGATGCGACCTTTATCGATAAAGATCAGGCGCGAGGCAACTTTCTCAGCAAAGCCGATTTCATGCGTGACGATGACCATAGTCATCCCTTCTTCCGCCAGATCCTGCATCACTTTTAACACTTCATGGCGCAGTTCCGGGTCAAGCGCAGACGTTGGCTCATCAAATAACATCATTTTGGGTTTAACTGCCAGCGCACGGGCAATCGCAACGCGCTGCTGCTGACCACCCGAAAGCTCAGAAGGGAAATGATGAGCGCGTTCGGCCAGACCGACTTTCGCCAGCAGCTCCTTCGCTTGTTTCTCCGCATCTTCTTTCCGGGTGCCACGTACGCGCAGCGGGCCGAACATTACGTTTTCCAGCGCCGTCAGGTGCGGGAAAAGATAAAACTGCTGGAAAACCATTCCGGCTTCCTGGCGAATCAGTCGTTCGTCAACTTTGGGGTCGTTGACCTTCAGCCCATCGACGAACAGGTCACCAGACGTAATCTCTTCAAGTTTATTAATGCAGCGCAGCAGCGTGGATTTACCGGAGCCGGATGGCCCGATAATCACCACCACCTCCCCCTGACGAATGCTTAAATCGATGTTATGCAGCACCTGGGTTGGACCGAAGTGCTTGGAAACGTTTTTAAATTCAATCACAGGATTTTCATCCTTCTTTCCAGACTACGCAGAACGATGTTCAGGACCTGCGTAATAATAAGATAGATAACCCCTACCGCAGTCCAGATCTCTAGTGCGCGGAAGTTTCCGGCAATAATCTCCTGACCGCTGCGAGTCAGTTCCGCCGCGCCGATCACAATGAACAGCGAGGTGTCTTTAATGCTGATGATTAACTGGTTGCCAAGCGAAGGCAGCATGCGGCGCAGCGCCAGCGGCATAATCACGTGACGGATGGTTTCACGACGAGACAAACCCAGCGCCAGACCGGCCTCACTGAAGCCTTTATGAATCGACAGCACCGAACCACGGGTAATTTCAGCGATATACGCGCCGGAGTTGATCATGATGGTGATAACGGCGGCGCTGAAGGTGTCGATGCGTAAGTCCGGGAAGGCCATCGGCAGCGCAAAGTAGATGTACATCACCTGGACGACGATCGGCGTGCCGCGGATGATTTCAATAAACACGAGGGAGACGTGATTGGCAATCCAGCCGCCGTAGGTACGGGCTAAACCCGCCAGCAGGCCAATGATAATCCCTCCAGCCAGACCGAGGATTGAGATCCACAGGGTCATTTTGGCGCCCTGGAGCAGGATCGGAATGGCGGGCCAGATAGCACTCCAGTCAAACTGCATATTTTATTCCTGTTACCGTGGTGAAAATAGCCTATCGGGCGATGGCTAAAAATGTAGGCCCGGTAAGCGCGATCGCCACCGGGCGTTACAGAGCCTGATTGTCAGACCGTATTATTTAGGTTCAGTACCGAACCATTTTTTGTAGATTTCGTTATAGGTGCCGTTATCACGCAGGGTTTTCAGTGCACCGTTTACTTTTTCACGCAGTTCGTCGCTGCCTTTCGGGAAGGCGATACCGTACTGCTGTGCTTCCAGAGAGTCGCCCACCGCTTTGAACTGACCGTTACCGGCAGTCTTGATGAAGTAGAGGATGTTCGGCGTATCGTGCAGAACCGCGTCGGCACGGTTAGTACCCAGCTCCATGTAGGCGTTGTCGATGTTCGGGAACTGACGCAGATCTTTGGTCTTGATGTTCGCTTTTGCGTAATCAACAGAGCCGGTGCCACTCTTCACCGCGACGACTTTACCGTCCAGATCTTTGACGCTTTTCACATCATCATTGTTTGCTTTGACCATCACTAACAGGCCGCTTTTGTAGTAGCCCTCAGAGAAGTCGATCGCTTTTTTACGTTCATCGGTGATGGTGATACCTGCCAGCGCCAGGTCGACGTTTTTGGTTTGCAGCGCCGGGATAATACCGCTGAAGTCCATTGGCTTCAGTTCATAATCCAGCTTCAGTTCTTTCGCCACTGCGGCCCACAGGTCAATATCAAAGCCAACGTATTTGTCGCCCTGTTTGAATTCAAACGGTACGAATGCGGTGTCGGTTGCGACAACCAGTTTCTTATCTGCGGCATGAGAAGAGACCGCAAAAGCCAGGGTAAGTGCTGCCAGTGAAACTTTAAATACAGACTTCATAGCATTTCCTTTTTTTTATCCACGGGGCGATCCCCTGAAAGAACAATTGGCTTAATGAAAAAATCGTGCCAACTTTGCAACTTGTTGTTTTAACAAGAAGCTGCCAGAGCAGGATGCGCAGCTGGCGAGGCAATAACCGCTTTTTGCACCTCCCTGGGGCACTGTTTTGGTGCATCTCAGGCAGAGGGTAAGCAGAGTGTCTATTTAGCGCAAATATTGTAGACAAAACAACCTTTCATTAACGATTGTGTGAGGTGATTATTACAATGATTTTACTTTGCGGCCTGCGGGAGGGAGTCTGTTGCACCATTAATGTGCAAAACCCCCGCCAGAGCGAGGGTTATAGAGGAAATACTTATGACGAAATTATTCGATGTTGGATTCAATGAACCACAGGAATTTATCGAGGTCGCGTGAGGCGGCGGTAAAGATATCGGCAGTATCTTCGTCTTTCGCTTCGCCAATCGCCTTACGAACATCATTCGCGACGATCGCATAACGATCTGCCAGCTCTTTCAGGTGATCCTGAACGGTATGGATATCCAGCGGATAGCTTTTCAGCGGCGTTTTGCTGTTAATTACCTGTGTGGTGCCCAGAGCAACGCCACCTAACTGAACCGCACGCTCTGCCATGGTATCGAGATGGTCGGTTAATGCAGTACGAAAGCCGTCCAGCATTTCATGCACGGCAATGAAATTAGCACCGCGCATGTTCCAGTGCGCCTGCTTAGTGATCAAAGACAGGTCGATAAACTGGATCACCTGGCGATTCAGCAGCTCAACGGTGGCTTTTTTATCGCTGTCAGAAACATCGTTGCGGGTATAAAGCAGATTGGACGCTTTTGTTTTTACTAATTTAGCGGTACTCATAATTTCATATCCTCTTGATGTTATGTCCCAGTAATTGACGAAACTAAGTATAGCACTGGTTATAGTTTCTGCTTTTCTGGCTCTCCCTATCGCTTTAATAGTACATAACAACGAAGATATTTAATTGCATGATTATTCATGAGGTTGCGAGCGTGGTAGGCTGGCGGTTTTATTGAGGAATGAAATCAATCAGGACGCAGAAATAGGATTGTCACCCTGGCAAGACGTGAAGGAATATAGAGGAAATAACCGCGCATATGATTAGGCGAAATTCTGCATGGTTATGTAAACCATGCAGAAAAATTAATTTACATCTATCTTTTTAATCTTACTTTCCTGGCGCGCCGTAAGGGTTGAACCCATTGATGCCGCAATGATGGCGGCAAGTGCCAGCAATTGTAGGGAGGTGAGCGTCTCCCCGAGGAACATAGCACCCGCCATGGCAGCCAACGCCGGTTCCATGCTCATCAGCGTCCCAAAGGTTCGGGTGGGCAGGCGCGTTAAAGCAATCATTTCCAGAGAGTAGGGCAGCGCTGTCGACAGAACAGCGACGCCCAGACCTAACGGGATCACCGACCAGTGAAAGAGTGCTTCTCCTGCCTGCACTGCGCCTAGCGGCACAAACACAATAGCCGCAATCAGAGAACCGACCGCAACGGTCGCGGGACCATGTTCAGCCCCTGCGCGTTGGCCGCTAAGAATATAGAGCGCCCAGCAGGCACCCGCACCCAATGCCATCGCAGCACCAGGCAGATCGACATGTGAAACATCCTGCCCCAGTGGCAGCAGAAACCAGATCCCCAGCACCGCCAGAACCACCCAGATAAAATCAACGGGGCGTCGTGAAGCAAACAGTGCAACGGCCAGCGGCCCGGTAAACTCCAGAGCCACCGCGATCCCTAACGGGACTGTCTGAATAGACAGGTAAAAGAGATAGTTCATCCCGCCAAGAGAAAGGCCATAGAACAACAACGGTAGCCGCTGCTCTTTGGCAAAACGCAGGCGCCAGGGTTTGAAAAACAGAACAAGAATCAGTGTTCCCAGCGCCAGACGAATGGCGGTAACCCCCGGCGCGCCAACAAGGGGAAACAGTGATTTTGCCAGTGAAGCGCCGCTCTGAATCGAGATCATGGCGATAACCAACACTAAAATATAAAGCCATACCGACGTTTTACGTGACGACCCTGGCATCCCTTCTCCTGTCAATTACTGTCAAATGAAGTAAAAAAAGCAGTGTAATGGAAATAACCCTTTGCGGTTGAGTCTTTGTTGAAAAAAAGTTCCCTGAATTCCGTAGAATGACCCAATATTGATGGATGCATTCACTGAGTGATTAGGATTTATCTGGATGAAAGCACCATGTTATGCGCGTAATAATGGGCTAAATGTTCGGAAAAATGATGTTATTTGAAAGAGATAGCTGCTTTGTGAAATGATTTGTTACACGAATTGGCCCCTTAGACATCACTAATCACAAAGAGTTTCTCATCAATTTTTGATATATTTAAAACTTAGGATTTATTTGAAGCACATTTGAGGTGGTTATGAAAAAAATTGCATGTCTTTCAGCACTGGCCGCAGTACTGGCTTTCACCGCAGGTTCCGCCGCAGCCGCGACTTCTACCGTAACCGGTGGTTATGCTCAGAGCGACGCTCAGGGTATGGCTAACAAAATGAACGGTTTCAACCTGAAATATCGCTACGAGCAGGACAACAACCCGCTGGGCGTAATTGGTTCCTTCACTTACACTGAAAAAGATCGTACTAACAGTGCAGGCGATTACAACAAAACTCAGTACTACGGCATCACTGCGGGTCCGGCTTACCGTCTGAACGACTGGGCAAGCATCTACGGTGTTGTAGGTGTTGGCTACGGTAAATTCCAGGATACCAACTATCCGACCCAAAAAGATGACACCAGCGACTACGGTTTCTCTTACGGTGCTGGTCTGCAGTTCAACCCGATCGAAAACGTTGCTCTGGACTTCTCTTACGAGCAGAGCCGTATTCGTAGCGTTGACGTAGGCACCTGGATCGCAGGCGTCGGTTACCGCTTCTAATCACTTCGGTGATAATAAAAATCCGCCTCAAGGGGCGGATTTTTTTTTGGCGGAAGATTGCTGTAGGCCGGATAAGGGATTGATGCCGCCATCCGGCAATATTGCCCGGTGACGCAGACGTTTACCGGGCCTACTTAATAGTGAAAATGTCGGTGCCAAGGTGGTCGTAATCGACCTTCTGCAGTTTGAAGTTGGTGATATAGACCGGCGGTGCTTTCTTTTCAGAAATAAAGCGGTACTTCGTCTTAATCTCCTTCGCGCTTATCCCTGTCCACTGCGAGAAAAAGCCGAGAAAGTCGTTCGCTGAGCGACGCGCTTTGATGATCTTGTGCGCTTTATCATCGCTGGAGAGCACCATAAACGGGACCTGAAAGTTCTGCTGGAACTTGTCGTCATGCGCCAGATACTGCACTTCTTTACCGCGCTCTTTGAAAGCCAGACCGTGGTCGGAGAAATACACCAGCGAAAAACTGTCGCCGCTGTTGCGTAACTGGTCGTAAAGCTTGCGCAGCAGTTCGTCGGTTTGCGTCATGGTGTAGAGATAGCATGACGTTTCTTTGGACTGCACGAATGTTTCATATTTGCCCTGCGTGCGGTCACAGGCCTGCGGATGAGAACCCATCAGATGCAGAACGATAAGCTGGGGCTGGGTACGTTCGGTTTCCAGCACCTGCGATGTCATTGTTAACAGCGCGTCGTCCTGGGTATTTTTGTCTGCTTCAAAGTCACCGCTTTTCAGGAACTGAACTTCGTCGGCACGCTTCGCGATGCTGGCAATGGCGGTGTCGTACTCGCCAATCTGCCCCTGATTCGAGAACCACCATGTCTGAAAACCCGCACGGTTTGCCAGCGTAACAAAATTATCCTGAAACTGTGGCTGATTATCCACGACCCGGTTGAGGGTCAGGCCCAGCGATTTCTGCGTTGAACCGCTGGCGGCAATATAATCAGTAAACAGGTAGCCGTTGACGCTGCTGGCAAAGGGCGTGTTATCCCAGTGGCCACCGAATGCGCCCAGGGCATCGCGGCGAACGCTTTCGCCAATCACCACCACATAAGTGTGATACTTCGGCTTCACCGCCGTGATGGTCCAGGTGTCTTTCATTCCAGCCAGCTTCGCCATTCGTTCCTGCTCTTCAATCACCTCATTATTATTAACGATGACGTCTTTGGCGAAGCGGAACACCGGGTAGCCGGTATCTTTTAATTTAAATACGCCACCCCAGGCCAGGTTTTGTACCGGGGTGACAAAAAACGCGATGACGCTGAACAGCAGACACAGCGTGTCGATTTTGTTCCAGCGCGGTTTCTCTTCTTCTTTTTTTCGGCGCACGGCTATAACCCCGAGCGCAAAAATAAAGACGCCGACCAGATAGCTGTACCACGGGAATATAGTCAGCATCTCCGTGGATTCTTCCATATTGGTCGAATGCATCGCCAGCAGGGTATTAAAGTTCGGCGAGCCATAGGCCTGGCCGAAAGGAAAATACATTGCCGCAATCAGCGAGCAAAGCCCGATCACCACCTTTTGCGCCCGCACAGAAGTGCGCCAGAGCAGTAGCAAAATGCAGGTAAATGCCACGGTGTAAAGCAGACTAAACGCGTAGCCCAACGCCAGGTTGATCAGCAGCGACTGTAAAAAGTAAAAGCCAGTCCAGGGGCTAATGGCCCGACTGCGGGCAACAAGCGTGTCTTTGAGGGTTAAATTCATATACCACTATCGCAAAAACGCCATGTGCTTACCCTGGCGTCAAGGGTCATTACCTGCTGAGAGTGCGTGGAGAGGGGATGTGGTCCGCATCTGCGAGCCGCAATATAGGCAGGGCTGCACGAAGATAGAGCGTGTGAATGTTTTGGTCAACTGGCTGAGAGAAATTGTTTTGCGAAGAGGTTAGCAAATCCGACAAAAAGAAGGGTTAATTTGGGCTAAACGCCAGTATAGCGGGGGAATATGACAACAAAATGAAGCGGCGTACCGCGACGCCGCATTATTTAGAAGAGGGCTTATCTTGCTCGGGTTTGCTGTTGATCATATCGCACAGCATTGAGAGCAGCATTAACCGGACCTTAAAGGGGGAATGAGTAAACACGCGCATACACCTCTTGAATTCGTTCATAGTGACCTCCTGACTTCCAATCCCTCAATCCGTAAGGGATGCCTGCATTACATACAGATATAGCACAGGCTATATTATATAGCTATTGCTAAAACGTTAAATTTTTGTGCGGGGGCAACTCTGGTTTACAATGGTCGTTCTCTAATAAGATGCTGTAACCGCGTCACACGAAAGAGGAAGCACAATGAGTCGCCGCGCAGGTACGCCAACAACCAGAAAAGTGACGCAGTTAGTTAACGTGGAAGAACACGTCGAGGGATTCCGCCAGGTCAGAGAGGCGCATCGGCGTGAGCTGATTGACGATTACGTCGAACTGATTTCCGACCTGATTATCGAGGTCGGTGAGGCGCGTCAGGTCGACATGGCTGCACGGCTCGGCGTTTCTCAACCGACGGTGGCGAAAATGCTCAAGCGTCTGGCAACGGTAGGGTTGATTGAAATGATCCCTTGGCGCGGTGTCTTTTTAACCCCGGAAGGGGAGAAGCTGGCGCAGGAGAGCCGTGAACGTCATCAGATCGTCGAAAACTTCCTGCTGGTACTGGGCGTTAGCCCGGAGATTGCCCGTCGTGATGCCGAAGGCATGGAGCACCATGTGAGTCAGGAAACCCTCGACGCTTTTCGCCAGTTTACTGAGCAGCATGGAACAGTTGCTGAATGAACCTTCCTTTTATGCGCGCACTGAAGCGCGATCGTTTTTTTCAGCTACTGATTATCGTTGGTATTGGATTGAGCCTGTGTGTGCCGTTTACACCGCACACCTGGCCTGGCGCCATTGACTGGCATACGATCATCACGCTAAGCGGATTAATGCTGCTGACCAAAGGCGTTGAGCTTAGCGGCTATTTTGATGTGGTGGGAAGAAAAATGACCCGCCGTTTCGCCAGTGAACGCCGTATGGCGATGTTCATGGTGGTCGCCGCCGCTGTACTTTCAACGTTTTTGACCAATGATGTCGCGCTGTTTATCGTGGTCCCGCTGACGATTACCCTCAAAAAGCTGTGTGCCATTCCGGTTAACCGGCTGATTATCTTTGAAGCGCTGGCGGTGAATGCCGGTTCACTGCTCACGCCTATTGGGAATCCGCAGAATATCTTAATTTGGGGGCGTTCCGGCCTCTCCTTTGCCGCGTTTATTGGTCAGATGGCGCCGCTGGCGGCGGTGATGATGCTGACGCTGCTAATTCTGTGCTGGTGCTGTTTCCCCAATAAGCCGCTGGAATATCACACCGGGACACAAACGCCTGTGTGGCAGCCCCGACTAGTGTGGAGCTGTCTGGGGCTGTATATCGTCTTTCTGACGGCGCTGGAGTTAAAACAGGAGTTGGTGGGGCTGGCGATTGTGGCGGCGGGTTTTCTGCTGCTGGCGCGTCGGGTGGTAGTCAGCGTTGACTGGACGCTGCTGCTGGTCTTTATGGCGATGTTTATTGATGTCCATTTACTGACGCAACTTCCAGCGTTGCAGGGGCTGCTAAATCACGTTGGCACGCTGTCAGAACCGGGCTTGTGGTTCACGGCGATTGGCCTGTCACAGTTTATCAGTAATGTACCCAGCACCATCCTGCTGCTGAACTATGTTCCCCCCACAGTGCTGCTGGCCTGGGCGGTAAACGTTGGAGGATTCGGTTTGTTGCCGGGTTCACTGGCGAATTTGATTGCGCTACGTATGGCAAATGACCGACGCATCTGGTGGCGCTTTCATCTCTATTCATTGCCAATGTTGTTATGGGCGGCGCTGGTGGGGTATGGCTTGCTGCAACTGAGGTAGGAGCCCGAAAGCGCAGCGCTTATCGGGCCTGCCGGTTTTGTTGGCCGGATACGGCGTAGCCGCCATCCGGCACTTTGCATCGATTAGTTCAGACGAACCGGCATACCGGAACGGTTCTGAACAGCCTGATCAACGATGGTGGTATCGACATCCGGCTGGGCGGTAACTTTCAGCACGCTCTTCGACAGCGAGATTGGCACAATTTCGCCGCCTTCAAACTGCTCTTCCGTGGTGGAGAGAGGATTGTGAACTTCAATATAGCGGCTGCCGTCTGGCTCTGTGGTTGCTTTAACCGGTTCATCAATAAACTGTACGCGGGTGCCGACAGGCACGTTCTGGAACAGGAACTTAATATCCTCGTTACGCAAACGCACACAGCCGTGGCTTACGCGCAGGCCGATACCGAAGTTGGCGTTGGTGCCGTGAATCGCGTACAGACGACCGATATACAGCGCGTAAAGCCCCATCGGGTTATCCGGGCCTGCCGGGACCACGGCGGGCAGTGGTTCGCCCGCTGCACGGTATTCCGCATGCATCTTCGCGGTTGGCGTCCAGGTCGGACCTGCTTTCTTACGTTCAACCTTGGTGGTCCAGTTGATAGGGGTATCTTTACCTAACTGACCAATACCGATCGGCAACACGATGACCGTGTTGGTGCCTTTCGGATAGTAGTACAGACGCATTTCCGCGCTGTTAATGACGATGCCTTCATGGACGGTATCCGGCAGGATCAGCTGCTGAGGAATATTCAGCACGGTACCGCCTTTCGGCAGGAAGGTATCCACGCCCGGGTTGGCTTCCAGCATGTTGGAAAGCCCCATCTGATATTCAGCTGCAAAATACTCCAGCGGTTCAGTGTTCCCTTCAGGAATAGTGATGACCTGGTTCTGACCCACGAGACGGCTACCGTCCGTAGGCAGAGGATAAGTGACGGCTGAGGCGGTACTGCAAAAGCCAGCAACAGCGAGTGCCGCCGCGAAAAGCGTTGTTAATTTCATGTTCATGTTATATGAGGTTCATTGCCTGGCAGGCTATTGGGTTGAGAATTCTGTAGTGTTGGGAGCGCATTATATGTGCATTCCGGTGAACAGGGAATTCAGATGTGTACGAAATCACATTTTTTTCCGGCCACCCGCTTACGCGAGATACCGCCAGGCGGGATCTTATCCCAGAGTTGTGGCATACTATGAGGTTTGTCACATATTGTTTTAGGATGCGTCCGTGTTAGTTTCCAGTAACGTCACCATGCAGTTCGGCAGTAAGCCGTTGTTCGAAAATATCTCCGTCAAATTTGGCGGCGGCAACCGTTACGGCCTGATTGGCGCCAACGGTAGCGGTAAATCCACTTTTATGAAGATTCTTGGCGGCGACCTTGAGCCGACGCTGGGTAACGTTTCCCTCGATCCGAACGAGCGCATCGGTAAGCTGCGTCAGGATCAGTTCGCCTTTGAAGAGTTCACCGTGCTGGATACCGTCATCATGGGTCACGGCGAGCTGTGGGAAGTGAAACAGGAGCGCGACCGCATCTACGCATTGCCGGAAATGAGCGAAGAAGATGGTTATAAAGTGGCCGATCTGGAAGTCAAATACGGCGAAATGGACGGTTATTCTGCGGAAGCGCGCGCCGGTGAGTTGCTGCTTGGCGTGGGTATCCCGGTGGAACAGCATTACGGGCCGATGAGCGAAGTGGCACCTGGCTGGAAACTCCGTGTGCTGCTGGCGCAGGCACTGTTTTCTAACCCGGATATTCTGCTGCTCGACGAACCGACCAACAACCTGGATATCGACACGATCCGCTGGCTGGAGCAGACGCTGAACGACCGCGACAGCACCATGATCATCATCTCGCACGACCGTCACTTCCTTAACATGGTTTGTACGCACATGGCGGATCTCGACTATGGTGAACTGCGCGTTTATCCGGGCAACTATGATGAATACATGACTGCCGCCACTCAGGCACGCGAGCGTTTGCTGGCTGATAACGCCAAGAAAAAAGCGCAGATTGCCGATCTGCAATCCTTCGTTAGTCGCTTTAGTGCTAACGCCTCTAAATCCCGTCAGGCGACGTCTCGTGCTCGTCAGATTGACAAAATCAAACTCGATGAAGTGAAGGCGTCCAGCCGTCAGAACCCGTTCATCCGCTTCGAGCAGGACAAGAAGTTGTTCCGTAACGCGCTGGAAGTAGAAGCGCTGACGAAAGGCTTTGATAACGGTCCGTTATTTAAAGGCGTGAATTTGCTGTTGGAAGTCGGCGAGAAACTCGCGGTGCTCGGGACCAACGGCGTGGGTAAATCCACCCTGCTGAAAACGCTGGTGGGCGATCTTGAAGCCGACAGCGGCACCGTGAAATGGTCTGAGAATGCGCGTATTGGTTACTACGCCCAGGATCATGAATATGAATTCGAAAACGATCTGACGGTTTTCGAATGGATGAGCCAGTGGAAGCAGGAAGGGGACGACGAGCAGGCGGTGCGCAGTATCCTCGGCCGTCTGCTGTTCAGCCAGGACGATATCAAAAAGCCCGCCAAAGTGCTTTCCGGTGGTGAAAAGGGCCGTATGCTGTTCGGCAAGCTGATGATGGAAAAACCGAATATCCTGGTCATGGATGAACCGACCAACCACCTGGATATGGAGTCCATCGAATCGCTGAACATGGCGCTGGAAATGTATCAGGGCACCCTGATCTTCGTTTCTCACGACCGTGAATTCGTCAGCTCGCTGGCAACACGTGTGCTGGAAATTACCCCGGAACGCGTGGTGGACTTCAGCGGTAACTACGAAGATTATTTGCGCAGCAAAGGCATCGACGATTAATTTATCGTCGTCTTACGCGTTATCTGTGTAATGGTTTTAATCTGAAATATCGTATTTAGTGATGAATCTTAGCCGCAATTGCGGCTAAGATACTTCCCGCCTCTTTTTATAAGAACAGGGAAGAAACAATGAATCAGTCCGGAACGACATCATTAGCAAGTCTTAAAGCACAGCTATTAAACCTGAATGCCAACAACGACTATCCTTTTATTCTTCGCGAAGAAGGCAATGAAATTGTTGCCTCATGGAATATCGTTGATGCCAAATGGCAGGAGATTTTAGGCAAAGCGGGATTGAAGAAACAGTATGAGCTTCGACTGTTCTTCGACGAAAGCAAAAAGCAGGTCCGCTATCGTGAAAAATCCACTGACGTGGAGTGGGATGCGAATCTCGGCGGCTTCAAATTCAGTAAATCAGTCCACATTGGTAAGAAACTCGAATTCTCAACGGGCAGCGCCTGGGGCGTCAAAGACGATGGCAGTATCGGCAAAATTTATGGCTATAAGTTTGTCTCCACCGAAATAATCGATGCCGTTTTCGATATTGTCCGCAATGCTGGCTGGCAGATGCAGGGTATTCTTGCGGACAAGAAAAAAAGAAAATTCGTCGTGGCGGGAGTCATTGGCGCGGTATTGATTGCCGTAGTGGGTATCGGTTCACTCCTGTTTGTTTCATTAGGCGGCGTAAAAGAAGCGGCTCGGGCGGAAATAGATCTGCTACGCAATGGACAATATTCTGAAGCCTGGCAGGCAAGTTCTTATGCTATTCAGCGAAAAATGACCGAAGAACAATTTACGCTGGCGACGCAGTCTGTAAACTTCCCTGAAATTGAAGAATACTCGTTTAATAGTATTAACGTGTCGAATAACGTCGGAACGCTATCAGGAAAAGTGACGTTTAAAAATGGCGCGCCGGGAACGATTACGGTCACCATGTATAAAGAAAATGAACAGTGGAAGCTGGCCGGGGTTTCCGTAGATTAAGAGGGATCCGGTTTTCTTTCTGTGGAAAGAAAACCGGGATCATTGGTTATATTACCCAATTATCTTTTTCAATGCCGTTAACCCGCAGCTTGCGTTTTTCTCCTGCGGGTAACGATATCTTCAGCGCTTTCCACGCCGGACGATAATCGCCACGACCGTTGATCTTCAGGTTGATGGTTGCCCCGTCGCACACCATTTCCCATTCCACCCACAGCGCGTTGCCGTTCTGGTAGCCCCAGCTTTCACCGTCGTCTTCGAACAACATGCCAGCGGTTGTGCCAACACCTTTCACCGGGAAAAGCTTCAGCTCGCGGGTCGTGTCTTTTTCCGCTGACACATGAGTAATGCGTTCGCTCAGCGGCAATCCTGCACCGGCGCGCACCAGCAGCGGCAATTTTTCCAGCGGCGCGTCGAGGACGATCGACTGGCCGCCCGCATACCACGCGTGGGTGTAAAAATCGTACCAGCCGGTGTCGTTCTCCGGCAGCCAGACGCTACGCTCACGTTGTCCGGCTTCGACCACGCTGGCCACCAGCAGGTCGCGGCCCAGCAGGAAGTCATCGCACTCTTCGAAGGTCTGCGCATCGTGCTCGTGATCGAGGAAGGTCGGGCGCAGCATCGGCTCATCGTCGGCGTGCGCCTGCCAGAGTAGGGTGTAGAGGTATGGCAGCAGGCGATAGCGTAGTTCAATGGCACTGCGAATGGCTGGCGTTACGCCCGGATACATCCACGGTTCGTTTACCGTGTGATCGTCGTTCCACGAGTGAATGGTAAAACGCGGATGCATCACGCCGTTTTGCACCCAGCGCACAAACAACTCGGCGTCCGGTTTATCGCCCGAGAAACCGCCGACATCATGACCAACGTTAAACAGCCCGGACAGGCTCATGCCCAGCCCCATGCGGGTGTTATAGCGCAGGGTGTCCCAGTTGGTACGGTTATCGCCGCTCCAGGTCTGGACGTAGCGCTGCATCCCGGCGCAGCCGGAGCGGGAGATAAGGTACGGACGTTTTTCTGGCGCGAAACGCTGCTGCGCTTCCAGCGAAGCGCGCATCATCAGTAACGGCATGACCGGGCGAATGTGTTTAATGGCGATTTCATGACCAAAACCGTGACAGCGCGCTTCGCCGTCCCAGACTTCAAACTCATTGTTGTCGTTCCAGGTGGAGTCGATGCCCATCTCCAGCAGTTGCGTGGTGACACCTTCCTGCCACCACTGGATAGTCTGCGGGTTGGTAAAGTCGAGGTTAGAGCCTTCGTCATCCCAGAAGCTGGAACGTTCTGGTGCATCGCTTTCGGAATCGCGAATAAACAGGCCGCGTTCTGCCACTTCGTTATAGCGCGGATGATCCTGCAACAGGCATGGCTTGATGTTTGCCGCAAGCTTCAGCCCCGCGTCATGGAACGCCTTGCTCATCACCTTCGGCTGCGGCACTTTTTCGTAGTTCCAGTTAAAAACGTAGCGCTTGCCATTGATGGAGGTATAGCCGGAAGAGAGCTGGAACGAGTCGCACGGGATTGCGTGTTCCTGGCACAGGCGGATAAAGTTCATCAATTGATTCTGCGCGTCCGGTGCGTCGGTGTAGTGCATGGTCGAGCCGCTGTAGCCCAGGCTCCACTTCGGCCCGAACAGTGTTTTCCCGGTCAGGCGCACGAAGGCTTTGGTGATGTCCAGCACGCGCTTGCCGGTAAAGATGTAGTAATCGATATCGCCCGCCTCCGCCTGCCAGCGGCGATAGGCGCTGTGATAGTTGTCGATTTCATTGCCCAGATCCAGCCAGCAACTGCTCAGGTTGTCGTAGAACAGGCCGTAGCTCACGTCGTCGCGGCGGGTGATAGTGAATGGGATGTGCTTGTAGAGCGGGTCGGTGCTCACCGCGTTGTAGCCCATCGCATCCAGGTTACGCATTTCATAGCGTTTGCCGTTACGCTGCAGATCGCCCGCTTTTTCGCCCAGGCCGTAAAAACGCTCGTCTTTGCGACGGCTGAGGTAGTGCGCCACGCCGTCGCCATGCGCGTTCAGGAGGTAAGCGCTGGTCGGACGGTCGTTAACCAGCGGCTGCCACTCGCCTGCATCATCACGATAGTGCCACTCCAGCCACAGCGGCTGGTGGACAGTCACGCGTAGCTGTTCGGTTGCTACCGTCAGAACATTGTCCTGCTGCGTCAGCGTCCAGGAAGGGCAGGAGAATCCGCTCAAATCATCACGGTGGCGGCCCCCCCACGGCACATCATCTTCCGGAGCGATGCTCCACGTCCGATCCAACGCCAGTTCGCCCTTGCGCTTAATCAGCACGCGGAACAGGTTCTCTTCCAGCACGTACAGGCACAGACGGTGCTGGTTATCGACCATCAGTTCAAGATGGTTTACGGACTGCTTATCGACGGTCCAGTTTTTCAGGGTTTTCATATGCGATACATCCACTATCAGGCGCGCTTGGCGCGGCGTTCAGCAATAAATGCCACCAGGAAAAAAGCGCCAATCAGGTCAAAGAAACCCATGGCAATAAAGAGTGGGTTAAAGCCGATTGTGTCAGCAGTTACGCCAATCAACAGAGAGAACAGGAAGCTGGCGATCCACGCCGCCGAGCCGCGCATGCCGTTGACGGTTGCCATCTGGCCCTTGTCGAAGGACTCCACGACCAGCGCGCTCAGCATGCAGGAGATAATCTGATGGCCGAAGCCGCCGATGGAGATCAGTACGATGGTGATATACGGATCGCGGGTGATCGCCACGACGGCCAGCGAGATCATCAGAAACGCGCCGGTGACGGAGCTGGCGACGACCGAATTCACGCGGGAACAGCCGAACCAACGGGTATACAGGCGGGTGAGGTAGCCACTCGCCACGCTGCCGAGATCGGCGGCGAGGAACGGCAGCCACGCAAACATCGCGATTTGCTTGAGATCCATGCCGTGCTCTTTGGCAAGATATAGCGGCACCCAGAAGCTCAGCACCGCCCACGCGGGTTCCGCCATAAAGGCCGGGATGGCAATACCGTAAAAACGTTTGTTTTTCGAGACGGTCTTCAGTGCGATCAGGAAGGGGAGTTTGACCGGTGCAGGTTCATTATCCTGCTTGATGAACGCCAGTTCATCCTTGCTCAGGTTCGGGTGCTGCTCCGGGTTGTGGTAAAACGCCCACCACAGGATTACCCACAGCAGCGCCAGCACGCCGGTAAACATAAACGCACCCTGCCAGCCGAAGGAGGCGTGAGCAAAGTAAATGATAGGCGGGGCCAGCATCGCGCCGATGGAGAAGCCGACGCCTGCCCAACCAGCAGCCACGGGACGTTCTGATTTTGGAAACCACTCGCCGATAGTTTTGGCGTTCGCCGGCGTTGCGGCCGCTTCCGAGGCCCCCATAAAGAAGCGCAGAATTGCGAGGTGCAGCCAGCTTCCGGCACCTGCATGGAAGATACACATCAGCGCCCAGATCCCGGCGCAAACCATAAAACCAATCTTCAGGCCAATGACGTCAATCAGCCAGCCGCACAGGGGCTGGAAAATGGTGTAGGCAAGCTGGAACGCGCCGACGATCCAGGAGTATTGCTCGGTGGTGATGCCGAGACTCTCTTTCAGCTCGGGGGCGAGAATGCCTAATGAGTTTCGGGTGATGTAGTTGACGGTAACGCCAAGTAAAAACAGCACCAGCACGTACCAACGCAGGTTCTTAATGACGCGGCGCGTTTTGCTTGCCGCAACGGTGTTATTGATGTCCTGACTCATATTCTTCTCCACAAGACGGACGGTAGGGGGACGGAGGTTCAGGCGTCACACCGGTTTATATGGCGTTGATTGTTATCTCTATTCGCGCACAAAGTTGCTATACAACCAGCACGAAATTGGTGTGACAAGTTCACCTTAAGGAAGAATTTGCGATGGCAATAGCGGATTTTATGCAAAGATTTTCATAAGCTTGGTTAATCATTCGAAGTTTTACCGATTGAACTGCGCTTTACCCTGAAAAGATCGTTGTGAAAATTTTTTCATTTCGTGAATGGAGCCAGATCACAAAATGGACAAAAGGCTAAAAATCACTGAAATTGCCGCCCGCACTCAGCTCTCTATCAGCACCGTTTCCCGCGTGCTGGCAGGGAAGGCCAATACCAGCGAAAAAGCGCGCGCCAGGGTGCTGGCATGCGCGCGGGAACTGGGGGTGATGGACGGCATGGCGGCGGGGCGTCTGCTGCTCAATAGCCTCGTCGTTTTTGCGCCACAGCGGGCGTTCGACGAGCGGTCCGACATCTTTTATTACCGCGTCATTCAGAGCGTCGGTAAGGGACTTGCGTCGCACGAGGTCCGGCTTCGCTACTGCGCGCTGGAGGAGAACGACAGCGACGCGCAGCTCTTTCTCGCGCGAATGAATGAACCCGACACCCAGGCGGCAATTCTGCTCGGTATTGACGATCCGCATATTCACGATCTGGCGGTGGATGTCGGTAAACCCTGCATGCTGATTAACTGCCGGGATCGACTGATGCGACTGCCTGCCGTCGCGCCGGATCACCGCGCCATTGGCGAACGGGCGGCGGAGTATCTTTTCGATATGGGGCACCGCGGGGTAATGAACGTAATGTGTCTGCGTCGTTACACCATGGAGCTGCGCCTGGCAGGGATCCGCGACGCGTGGCGTGCCCACAATCTGAAGTTCAGTGACAGGCGTGACCTGCTGATGATACCCAGTTTCAGCGCCAGAGAGACGGAACAACTGGTAAGTGAATGGCTTATTCAGCAAAAGGGAAAGTACCTGCCAACCGCTTTTCTGGTAGGGGGAGATTTTATGGCGGCGGGCACCATCAGCGCCTTGCAAAACCAGGGGCTGCGCGTGCCGCAGGATGTCTCTGTCATGAGCATTGACGGCTTTAACCTGGCGGCGATTCAGGATGTACCCTTAACCGCGGTGCATGTCCCGCGTGATGAACTGGGCACCGAAGCGGTGCATATGCTCCAGCAGCGGCTGATGCGCCCGGACGCGCCAGTGGGCACGCTGCTGCTCAATGGAACGTTAAAGGTCAGAGAGTCGGTACGGCGGATACGTCAGGGGAAACGACGTACCGCCGTAGAGCGGGAAGGGCTGTACGATAGTTAAACCATCCCCAACGCACGCTTGCCGTGGATATTCAGATCGGCAAGCGTAAAGCGTCCTTCCCAGGCGGTTTCATAGTCCTCGCGTGGGAAATCTCCCGGTGAAACCCCTTTCTCCAGCGCCGCTTTCACCTTATGCGCGTAAGCCAGGTTTTTCTCACACATCGGCGCGGCAGGAATGTACATCACATTGCCCCAGCCCTGCTGGCTTTCAACCGGCGCGACGGAGTGAATCACATCGCAATGCCACCACACCGAGTCACCGGCTTCCAGTTGCGGAATACTGGTCAGGGCTTCAATCAATAGCGGATGCCACTGCTCAGAGACAGGCAATACTCTGCCTGGCGCCACGCCGCACAGCTCATCTTCAGGAACATCATCCAGCAGCGGACGCAGCAGAACATATGCCATCGCTTCCGGGATCGGCACCACGTGCAGCAGTCCCTGACCGGGCAACATGTCGGAGAGCGCTGTCCAGCCCTGAAAGGTGCGGAACACCGAGCACTTGGTGGTGTTATCAACGGTGTACTCTTCCACTTCGGTACGATGCGCCGCGTTCCACGGATCGTATTTGTCGATATTGCCGTCAAACACGCGGGCGAAGACGCGCTGATAGGCCGGGAGCAGCCAGCGTTCCAGCGCCCCGGAATCGGTATGCGCGCCCAGTCCTTTTGAGGTGGTGCCCGGCGGACGGCGGCGGATGCGATCCGGGTAGATCACGCTGACGTCCGGGTTAAACCACTGTAGGCCATCGCTTTCAAAGGTCCACAGACGGTTGAGGAAGGATTGCACATTGGCCATTTCCTCACTTTGACGCGCCTGCATTTGCGCCTGTGACCAGTAGATCGGGTAAATCTCCGGGCGGGAGGCCGTTAAGGTGCCAAAAAAGTTATCACCTGGGCCTTTATAAACATCGTCAAATTTATTGCGTGCGAGATAGTCGAGCATTGACTGATCCCAGGCCAGCGCCTGCTCGCGCGGAAAGTGATGTTTGATGACCGCACATCCACGGCGTTTAATCTGCTCACGCTGCTGGGCGGTGATCTTACCCGCACTGATATCAGCGTACGAAAGCTCGGGCCAGACCGGAGCGCCTTGTGCTTTGAGAGCGTTAATTTCTGCCACGCGGGTCGCAATGGCCTCGCTGAGTTTGTCGAACACCGCCTGCACGTCCCCGATTTGGGCGCGTAACTCGCGTTTCATCTGACGAATTGCCGCTTTGTGGTCCGTTGGCAACGTTTCGTTGGTAAAAGTCATAACCACCTCGCATCTTTCATTCGAAACCATTTTTACTTACAGGTGGTAATATAGGTTATATAAAAGTTAATGCAAGTTTAAAAACCTGTGGGAGTAAAGTGAGTAAGGGGAAGCATTAAGCCGGAGTGGGAGACTCCGGCATTCATCGTCAGCGATTAAAAGGTGGGGTATTATCCAGGACCGCCTGAATGACGTTCAGTGCACCCTGATGATTATTATCATTTGTCTGGTAGCGACAGAGGGCTTTAATGCTGTCGGCTGCGTTTTCCATGGCGAAAGCGTAATGTGCCATTTTCAGCATTTCGGCATCGTTGCCACTGTCGCCGATGGCCACCACATTCTGTGGCGAGAGATCCCAGCGTTTTAACAGGCGGCTGATCCCATTGGCTTTATGTAATCCCGGAATAATGAGATCGATAAAGCCAAAGCCGCTGGTAACGGGCTTCATAATGCCATCCAGCGAGGTGTGCAGCGTATCGATAACCAGCGGGATTTGCGCATCGGGCAGGTTGAGCGAAAACTTGAACAGCACATCGTCAATCTCGTGATAGTCCTTTACCGGCTTGAGACGGTGATAGTGCTTTGACATTAACGCGACAAAATCTTCCGGGGCGTTTTCGCTGACGTAGGCGCTTTGCAGGCCACAGGCCACGAAGTTACGCTGCTTATCTTTCAGCAGTTCGCCAATGACGATCTGCGATTCGTGGCGGGTGAGTTCACCATGAAAAAGCTGCTTGCCATGCTCAAACACCAGCGCGCCGTTTTCGGCAACGAAGGAGATTTCGTCCTTAAGTTCAGGGAAAAAGGAGATGAGCTGGTAATACTGGTTGCCGCTGGCGACAACGAATTCAATATTTCGTTTCTTTAGTTCTTGATACTGCGCCATAAAGCGTACGCGATCGTACTTTTTGGCGTCATCGAGAAAAGTTCCGTCCATATCGGTGACGATAACTTTGACTGTCATAAATGCTCCAGGCTCGAAACTGCGACCAGAAACATTTTAATAACAATGTGACCGAAACCACAAATTTAATTTCATTCGAAACTACTACGGCAACCGAAGTTGCCGTAGTAGTGCTGCCGGGCAAGGATTTTGTTAATCCCAGTTTCCATACGGGTAGGTTTTGCCTTTAATGAAATCCTGCGTCGACTGAATGAAATTAAACGAGCCGCCGGGAACAACATAGTCTTTGCACAGCGTCATCTCGTTGCCTGCGAGGGTCCACATTTTCAGCGGTTTTACGGGAAGGCTGGGACGTCCGGCGAAATCCGGGAACCAGACGTTGACTTTGCCCCCTGGGGACAGGCCGAAGAGAAGATTATCGTACCAGATGGGGGCACCGGATCGATATGTATGATCGGCAGGGGTTTTCATCCGTTGCCAGGTTTCCGGTCCGAACACGGCGCTGGTCTCGTAAGTTTGTTTGTCGATATAGGACTCCCAGCAGAAGACAATGTACTGAGGCGGCTTTTTGACTTTATTGAAATTATTAAAGCTGACACCATGAACAGCAGTAGCCCAATTGTCGATAGAATCAGGACTTCGGGAAGTCGGATCAAGCGTATTAAAGGTGTACAGATAACCATCCGTGTCTATCACCCGGACATGCAGCGTTTGCGCCGGTAGCTCATAGGGCGTGATAAGGGAAAAAGTCCACTCGCCGTAAGGCAGCGTCCAGTCACCGCTGGCGGCCTGTTTTGACTGCAAAGGGTGAGGTTTCTGCGGGCTACAGCCAGTGATTGACAGTAATAGTGTAAGTATCAGTGTGTAATGTCTTTTCATCGTTTTTTTCCGTCCATGTTGTAAATTGTTCTTATCCAGTTCTCGTCCGGCCGGTTCACAAAGCCGATGGTTTCGGAGGCTGAAGTACCGCCCTGCAATTCCCCGTTCTGTCTGAGAACTACGGCGTTCCAGTGGGCCGAGCAGTGGACATAGTTTTTGGCAATCAAATCCACGTCTTCAGGCGAAAAACCGTTGACGGCTGCATGCTGGCGAGCTGCTTTTCCCATCTCACGGGCATGTTCGCAGAACGGTTTCAGTTCGTCAGGCAGCGCGTGTCCTCTGACTTTGTCGACGTCAGCAAACAACGCCCCAGCGTCGACTGCGGCATCGACCATGACCCGCAGTGCAACCTTCGACCAGTCATAACTGACCGTACGATGGCGCAACGTCAGCGCGGCAAAGGTGCGTTTTTGCGGCTGGCTGTAGCGATCCGCTGGCGCTAAATCATCCTGCCACGCTTCCGGGGCGATCGCGTTGGTACGAATAATGGGCATGATGGCCGGCGAATGCTCCAGCACGCACAGCTGCGCCATCGTCTGCCGGTAAACGTGAGATTGCGCATCAGGCTGATTATGAGGCAGGGTTTCCACCAGCGGACGCGTGAGAAAGAGGTTTTCCCGCAGCTGCGGCAGATATCCGCCGCCGATATCGGAATGGGCGCCGGGAAGCGCCAGCTCCGGCCAGGCTGGGGCAACGCTATTGAGAGCGAAGTTATAGCGGCATTCGTGTTGGGCGATAATGTGAAACACCTTTTGCGCCACGCCGGGGCGCAGGCGGATGTTGACGTTTCCGGTATCTCCGCTGTGTGGATTAAGGCCGTTTGCCACCGAACCCACTGCCGCCACGGTGTCCATAATGCCGAGAAAGCGGGTTTTGCCCGATGATGCACCGCTATAGCTAACTTTGCCCATGCCTGCCGAAATTGCTTTGGAAATAGCGGGATCTTCTGACTGGACGCGGTTGGCAAAGTGGCGGGCAGCGGCTGCACCGCGACTAAAACCGAAGATATCAAACAGCAGGGTATCGACAACATACTTACCGTTCAAACGAGATCGTGTTTTCTTTATCTCAGCTTCAAGTTGCGCCACCGCATCGTCCGTTTTGGCGATTATCCCGGTTTCTGCGGTGCCCAGCCCCAGGCCTATCGGGTTATCAGGTTCGCCGGCGCATGTGCCTATGCCCTCAACATAGACAGCACTTTGAATATAGTTACCATCACTTTGGAAGTTTTGTTCATACAACTCATTCAACCAATGAATATTCGTGTAATACCCCAGATAACTACCCGCTCCAATCCCGCTAATCCCCATCTTCTCCGATGCATTTCTGGCGAGAATGGTTTCCGCATCCGGGCTGTTGATATCAAAGTGCTGCGCCGTTAGCGCCTCAAGCATGTTCCGGGTATTGACCGCGTTATTTCCCGTACCATCAAAGAACACTCCCAGCACCAGCGTTACCTTGCGTTCCGGTGGCTCTTTGGGAAGCGTGACCTTCTGCATCACCGGGAAAAGACAACCATAATTCTCCGGCGTCAGCAGATAATCGAACTCGGTACCGGCGATGAGATGACGACTCAGAATATAATCGTAATTCACCGATATATATTCATAGTGCATATCGTTCATCTTCGCTAACTGATTAACGGACCGTATTGTTGCACCGCGAAGTTCGATAAGATAAAACTTTTCCCTGTGCCCGTATTTATTAATACGGTAAATATAAAACGTTAATTTTAGACGTTCATTATTATTAATGGCGTTACTGAGTAATGGAGAGCTTTTGTCCAGGAGCTTGCAAAATTGCAGAGCGCGGTGATGGATACGTCCGTTAACGCCTTCCACTGCCTGCTTCAGGCTAAAGACAAAGATTTCATCTTCGTGTCCCAGCTGATAGCGGTTACCAACAGAGTTCTGTGAACCACAACCTGCAGAAATTTTCCCCTGAACATCACCCTCCAGCGTTAAATAAATAATGTTACTCATTTGCTTTCCTGAGTGGGGTGCTTAATCAGGAATAAGCCTAATGACAAAATTGCGGTGCGAACCTGTTATTAATCAACTTAAAGGGAAATAGTGGCCGTAATTTAAACGTAAAAGGAATAACTAACAGGTGAATTATAGTGAGTTCGGAAGAAAGTATCTTATTTCCAGCATAGTTAAATGCAAATAATCCCCGGTAACTTATACCGGGGATTTGTGACTACAAATTAAAGCGTATGCTCGGTACGCGCAATAATATCGTCCTGCGCATCCGGTGAAAGCGCGGTGAAGAAGGCAGAATAGCCCGCCACGCGTACGACCAGATCGCGATACTGGTCCGGGTGTTTTTTCGCGTCCAGCAGGGTTTCACGCGATACAATGTTGTACTGGATATGCCAGCCTTTGTGTACTTCAAAGAAGGTACGCAGCAGGAACATCAGCTTCTGCTTATCAGATTCATTCTCCAGCGTGGCCGGGTTCAGTTTCTGGTTCAACAGCACACCGCCGAGAATCGAACCGGTAGGCAACTTGCCGACGGAACCGATCACCGCCGTGGGTCCGAGGTGGTCCGTACCGGATGCCGGGCTTGCCCCTTCCGCCAGCGGCGTATGCGCTTTACGGCCGTCTGGCGTTGCCATGGTTGCCGCACCGAACGGGACGTTTGCAGAAATGGACGATGTACCCGCGTAATAATTGCCGCCCACCGGACCACGGCCATAGCGTGGATTATGATACTGTTTCAGCTCATCGATATAGGTCTGGTAAGCACGCGCCAGCAGGGTATCCACGCTATCGTCGTCGTTGCCGTACTTTGGCGCACCGTTGATTAAACGTTGGCGCAGCTGTTCGTGGGTCAGTCCGTCAAAATCTTCCGCCAGCGCCGCAGCCAACTGCTGTTGACCCATTGCGCCCTGCTCGAAAACCAGTTTTTTCACCGCCGCCAGGCTGTTGCCGAGGTTGGCAATACCCACCTGCAAACCGGAAACCCAGTCATACTTCGCGCCACCCTGCTTGATGCTCTTCGCGCGCTCAATGCAGTCGTCCACCAGCGCCGAGCAGAGAATGTCATGTACGTTCTCTTCCAGCATGGTATCGACGACATACTCAATCTCAATGGATTTACGGGTGTAGTAGCGAATCTGGGTATCCCACGCATCCATCACTTCATCGAAGCTATTGAAATTACCGGCTGAGAGTGCTTTTTCCTGCGGCAGGAAAACCTTGCCGCTGGTGGCGTCACGACCACCTTCCAGCGCGGCCAGCATCACACGCGCGAAGTTGATAAAGCTCATGCCGGTGCAGCGATAGCCCCATTTACCGCCGACGGCGGTTTCGATGCAGCCAATCGCCGCGTAATCGTAGGCGTCCTGTGGCTCAATACCGAGTTTGATAAATTCCGGAATAACAATTTCATCGTTGTTGAACGCGGGCATACCGAAGCCGCAGCGGATCACCTGTACACAGGCGTCGAGGAAGTCATTGCTCATCCCGGCGTGATACCGCACGCTGAGGTTCGGCTGAGTGGAGCGCAAGCGACCGCAGGATTCGAGAATCGCGTAGGAAAGCGGGTTGACCGCATCCTGCGGCTGACCGTTAACCAGGTTCTGCCCACCAATGGTGACGTTCTGATACAGCGGGCTACCGGCTGATGCTTTGGAGTGAGAGCCAGAGCGAATTTTGTTCACTTCCAGCAGTTTCAGCCAGCAGCTATGCAGCAGTTCAATGGCGTGTTCGCGATCCAGCGACTGGTTCAGTTCCACGTCGCGGCGATAGAACGGATACAGGTACTGATCCATGCGGCCAAACGATACGGAGTGACCATTAGACTCAATTTGCAGAATCAGTTGAATGAAATAGCACAACTGCAGTGCCTGCCAGAAGGTCTGCGGTGGCTGATGAGCGATAACCTCACAGTTTTCCGCCATCGCCAGCAGTTCGTCACGACGTGCCTCGCGCGGTTCTTCATTCGCCATTTTGCGAGCCAGTTCGGCAAAGCGCAGGATATGATCGCTCACGGCGACCAGCACGATATCAATGGCTTTTAGAAATTGTTCGCCGTGCAGGTCTTCCAGCACGGTCAGGTTGATGCGTGAACGGCGTTCAGCGACTTTTTCGCGCAGGCCGTCGATGCCTTTATCCAGCAGCAGTGGGAAATTCACCGCCAGGTGCGCGTCGCCGGAGGTCATATTGCCTTCGGCTTTGATGATCCCGGTTTCAAGCAGGCCTTTCTGCTCGTCGGTAAACATGCCGTAGCAGCGATCCTGGACCGTCTGCCCGCGCCACCATGGGCACACTGCGTGCAGGATGCGCTTATTCTCTTCGCTCACCGCAAAACCAGCACCCGGCCTGTCCGCCAGATCGTCGATCTCTTTTTCAATCCATGACACGGTATATTCCGGGAAGATCGGCGCGGCGCGGACTTCACTGGCCTGGTTACCGATGATCAGTTCATCATGTTTGATCCAGATGGTGCGTTCAGCCAGATGATGCGCCAGCGCCAGTGCGCGACGAACCGGAATCGGCTTGTCCAGATGCTGCTGGTACATCTCGGTATAGTGCTGCGCACGCTCGGTACAGACCGGCGGTTTAACAATGTTTACCAGCGCGGTTTTGTGCGCCTTGATGCGATTGCTGAGTGTATCCAGTTTCAGTTGCGTCATGAGATTATCCTCGTAGAGTCGCGGTCAAACCTTTGGTACGGGCGTACTGCTGCGCAAAGGCCAGCAGTTCGGGGGCATCCAGCGGTTTATCCGGCGCGTTGTAGGGTTGGCTAAGTAAATGGTATTTGTTCATGCCCAGCGTGTGATAGGGCAGGAAGTGAATCTCGCCGACGTGAAGTTCGTCAGCGGCAAAATCCGTTATCGCTTTAACGGTTTCTTCGTCCGCGTTAAATCCTTGAATCAGCGGGACGCGAATGATGATGTTTTTTCCTGCCGCCGCGAGCTTTTTCAGGTTTTCCAGCACCCTGGCGGCGTTGCCGTCGGTCCATTGCTTAAAAGGAGCGTCAGCAACGTGTTTTAAATCCGCCAGAAAGAGGTCGATATTGTCCAGCGACGGTTCAATATATTTCCAGGGGACGTGCAGGCAGGTTTCCACCGCCGTATGGATCCCGGCGTCATGGCTGGCCTTAAACAATGCCGCCGCCAGTTCAGGCTGCATAAAGGGTTCGCCACCGGAAAGGGTAATGCCGCCGCCGCTGCGATCGTAAAACGGTTTGTCGCGCAGTACGGTCGCCATAATCTCATCTGCGCTTTTGGTTTCACCACAGACGGTCAGTGCCTGAGTAGGGCAGCAATCGGTCAGGCGGGTAAGAAGATCGTCAGTGAGTTTTTCGCGATGGATAAGCAGGCCGTTCAATGCGCGTTCAATGACCCCTGGCGCGGCATGAGTACACAGCTCACAGCCTTCCAGACACAGTCGCGCATCAAACAGCAGATCCTGCGTGCGGGCGCGGCTTTCCGGGTTCTGGCACCAGCGACAGCCAAGAGAGCATCCTTTCAGGAACACCACGGTACGGATACCGGGGCCATCGTGGGTAGAATAGCGCTGAATATTGAAAATCATAAACGGCCTCACATGTTTCGTATAAAGATTAAATAACTTTCGAATGAAAGTAATGTTGATGTGCATCAACTAACAGAGAGGTTTTGCCGTGCTATCGTTGTTTCATGCTAATTATTAGTTTGAGGAATGGTTATGGAACTCTATCTGGATACATCCGACGTTGAAGCGGTTAAGACGCTGGCGCGTATTTTTCCGCTGGCTGGCGTGACCACCAACCCCAGTATTGTTGCGGCAGGTAAAAAACCGCTGGACGTGTTGCTTCCAGAATTACGTGAAGCGATGGGGGGAGAGGGGCGGCTGTTCGCGCAGGTGATGGCGACAACGGCGGAAGGTATGGTGGGCGATGCGCGCAAATTACAGGCGATCATCCCTGATATCGTGGTCAAAGTGCCTGTCACGGCCGAAGGTCTGGCGGCGATAAAACTGTTGAAAGAGGAAGGTATCCCGACGCTGGGTACGGCGGTTTATGGCGCGGCACAAGGGCTGTTATCTGCGCTGGCAGGGGCGGAATACGTTGCGCCTTACGTTAACCGCATTGATGCGCAAGGGGGCGCCGGAATTCAGACCGTGAGCGAACTGCATGACCTGTTAAAAATTCACGCGCCGCATGCAAAAGTGCTCGCTGCCAGCTTCAAAACGCCACGTCAGGCGCTGGACTGCCTGCTGGCCGGCTGCGAGTCCATCACCCTGCCGCTGGATGTCGCCCAGCAGCTCATCAGCTACCCGGCAGTAGATGCGGCGGTCGCGAAGTTTGAACACGACTGGCAGAACGCGTTTGGTCGCACCTCAATCTAATCGTTAAATGCCGGATGGCGGCGTTGCCTTATCCGACCTACCGAAGAGACATTATGTCGGCCGGGTAAGCGCCAGCGCCACCCGGCAGGAGGTTACTGGCCGCAAACTTCGCACTGTGGATTACGCATCAGCTTCATTTCGCGGAACTGGCAGGTCATGGCATCGTACATAACGATTTTCCCGGAAGCCGGCTGGCCATAATGCGCCAATAGCTTAATGGCCTCCATGGCTTGTAGCGAGCCAATTACGCCAATTAGCGGTGCCATCACCCCGGCTTCCACGCAGGTTAAGGCATTTTCACCAAAAAGGCGGCTCAGGCAGCGATAGCAGGGTTCACCATCCTGCCACGTAAAGACGCTGATCTGCCCTTCCATACGAATCGCCGCGCCGGAAACCAGCGGGACTTTCGCCGCAAAGCAGCCGGCGTTGAGCTGATTACGCACCGCGACGTTATCGGTACAGTCCAGCACCAGACTGTGCCCGGCAATGAGCGCTCCCAGTGCGACATCGTCCAGCATCGCGTTAATAGGGGTTATAGTAATATGCGGATTAATTTGACTCAGCGCTTCCCGCGCCGACTCGACTTTGGCGTGTCCGATGGTCGCATCGCGGTGCAGCGTTTGACGCTGCAAATTAGAAAGCGACACGGTGTCAAAATCGAGCAGCGTCAGATGACCAACGCCGCTGCTGGCCAGATACTGCGAGGCTGCGCAACCTAAACCACCTAAGCCGACAATTAATACCTTTGCCTCTTTCAGCGCTTCCTGGCCTTCAAAGTCGAAGCCGCGCAGAATGATTTGCCGGTTGTAGCGCAGCATCTCCTGATCGCTGAGTTCTGCCATTACAGGCCTCCGAACAGTGCGTTAAACGGTTCGACTTCCACCCATTCTCCCACCTCGACATTGCCGCGATCGCGCTCCAGCACAATAAAACAGTTCCCCAGGCTGAAGGAACTGAAGATATGCGAGCCCTGATGTCCCGTCGTGCTCACCTCGAGTTCCCCGTCAGCGGCGCGCTGTAACACACCTCGCTGGAAATCGAGGCGGCCAGGGGTTTTCTTCAGACGTGATGCCGTTCGTACTCGCTGGCGCGGCGGTAAACCACTGGCGCTGTTACCGCTCAGTTTCGCCAGCAGCGGCTGCACCAGTTGATAGAAGGTTAAGGCAGCAGAGACGGGGTTACCCGGCAGCCCGCAGAACCAACTGTTGCTCAGCTTGCCGAAAGCGAACGGTTTCCCTGGCTTAATGGCCAGTTTCCAGAAGGCAATTTCCCCCAGTTCTTCAAGGATCGTTTTGGTGTAATCCGCTTCGCCTACAGAAACGCCGCCGGAGCTGATGACCACATCCGCCTCGCTGTCAGCTTCAATGAACGCCGCGCGCAGGGCATTAGGGTCGTCGCGGATTATCCCTAAATTGATAACTTCACAACCCAACTGTTGCAGCATCAGATGCACGGCCAGGCGGTTAGTATCGTAAATCTGCCCTTCGCCGAGCGGTTGGCCTGGCAGTTGGAGTTCGTCACCGGTAGAGAACAGGGCGACGCGAACCTTACGCACCACCTGAACGTCGGCGATGCCAAGCGATGCCAGTACCGGCAGTTCAGCGGTCGTCAGTCGTGTTCCTGCCGGAAAGACCACGGCATTTTGCCTGATGTCTTCGCCGCGACGACGTATGTTTTGCCCCGGGCGGACGTCAGCGGTAAAACGCACACCGTCGTCGCTCTGTTCCGTCTGCTCCTGCATCACCACCGCCTCACAGTCTGCGGGGACTGGTGCGCCGGTCATAATGCGAATACAGGTACCCACAGGCCATTCCCCCTGAAACGGCTGTCCGGCAAACGCTTTTCCTGTCACCGGAAGAGGTTTCCCTGCGCTGAGGTCCTCCAGGCGCACCGCGTAACCGTCCATCGCCGAGTTATCAAAACCGGGGACGTCCAGGGGAGAAACCACATCGCTTGCCAGAATCCGGCCAAAGCACTGCACCAGCGGCAGTGTCTCGATGGCGGTAAGAGGGGTAACACGCGACAGCATTTCGCTAAGCGCCGCGTCCAGCGGCATCAGTCCGGCGGTAAATTCCATGAAAACTCTCCTGCGTGGGCAAAATCGAATCCCGCTATTATGTCAGAAAATGGGTGGTGGCTGTATGCCACCTCAGATTTAGAATCTATCCCATTAGGCTCTTCGCTCGCTAATCGTCTTTACATGCCTTGCGCATCTTTCTATATTCAAAAATCGAATCAATAACTCTACAAAATTCTGATATTTGTAGAAGACGGACGATAACCATGGGCAAAGCAGTTATTGCAATTCACGGCGGCGCTGGGGCCATCAGCCGTTCGCAGATGAGCCACGAGCAGGAATTACGCTATATCCAGGCACTGTCAGACATTGTGGAAGCCGGACAAAAAATGCTGGAGGCAGGGGAGAGTGCGCTGGATGTCGTGACGGAAGCCGTGCGTCTGCTGGAGGAATGTCCGCTGTTTAATGCCGGGATTGGCGCGGTCTATACCCGCGACGAAACCCATGAGCTGGATGCCTGCGTAATGGATGGCAATACTCTGAATGCCGGAGCGGTGGCGGGCGTCAGCCGGTTGCGTAATCCAGTTCTTGCCGCAAGGCTGGTGATGGAGCGTAGCCCCCACGTCATGATGATTGGAACGGGCGCGGAACAATTTGCCGCCGGGCAGGGGATGGCGCTTGTTTCTCCGCAGCTATTTGCCACCCCAGAACGCTACGAACAGCTACTGACGGCGCGCGCACAGGGTGAGACAGTGCTTGATCATAGCGGTGCGCCGCTGGATGAAAACACGAAGATGGGCACCGTTGGCGCCGTCGCGCTGGACCTGCAGGGCAACCTGGCGGCAGCAACGTCGACGGGCGGTATGACCAATAAATTACCCGGTCGCGTCGGCGACAGTCCGTTAGTCGGCGCGGGGTGTTATGCAAACAATGCCAGTGTTGCCGTTTCCTGTACCGGAACGGGCGAGGTGTTTATACGCGCACTGGCCGCTTACGACATTGCCGCATTGATGGATTACGGCGGTCTGAGCTTAGCGGAAGCCTGCGAGCGCGTGGTAATGGAAAAATTGCCGGCACTGGGCGGCAGCGGTGGATTAATCGCTGTCGATCATGAAGGGAATATCGCCCTGCCATTTAACTGCGAAGGCATGTACCGCGCCTGGGGATATGCCGGAGACAGGCCAACAACCGGGATCTACCGGGAAAAAGGGGACACCGTTGCCACACAGTGATGAGCTTGACGTCAGCGACGTGCTGTCCGTCAGCAATCTGAATATTGCATTTGTCCAGGACAGACAGCGTACTGATGCCGTGCGTCATCTCTCGTTTCGCCTGAAGCGGGGTGAAACGTTGGCGATAGTCGGTGAGTCCGGCTCGGGAAAATCAGTCACGGCGCTGGCGTTAATGCGTCTGATTGAACAGTCAGGTGGTGAAATTCAGTGCGAGCGGATGCTCCTTCGGCGGCGTAATCGGGAGGTCATTGAGCTGGGTGAGCAAAGTGCTTCGCAGCTTCAGCGCGTTCGCGGTGCCGATATCGCGATGATTTTTCAGGAACCGATGACCTCGCTCAACCCGGTATTTACCGTCGGAGAGCAGATCGCAGAATCCATCCGCCTGCATCAGGGGTTGGGGCGCGAGGAAGCGATGGCAGAAGCCAAACGGATGCTCGATCAGGTACGTATTCCGGAGGCGCAGGCGATTCTTTCCCGCTATCCGCATCAGCTTTCTGGTGGTATGCGCCAGCGAGTGATGATTGCCATGGCGCTTTCATGCCGTCCGGCGGTGTTGATTGCCGATGAACCGACCACCGCGCTGGATGTCACCATCCAGGCGCAGATCCTGCAACTGATTAAAGTGTTGCAGCAAGAGATGTCGATGGGCGTAATTTTTATCACCCACGATATGGGCGTGGTGGCCGATGTTGCCGATCGGGTACTGGTGATGAATCAGGGGGAAGCCGTCGAAACCGGCAGCGTTGAGCAACTCTTTCGCACCCCGCAGCATCCCTACACTAAAGCGCTGTTGGCCGCAGTGCCGACGTTAGGCGCAATGAAAGGCCTGCCCTGGCCGCGCCGCTTTCCGCTCGTCTCGCCAAATGCCCCGGATAAAAGCGAACCACCTTTGGATCAGAACACGGTCGTGGACGGTGAACCCATTTTACAGGTCCGCAATCTGGTGACCCGTTTCCCGCTGCGCAGCGGCATTTTAAACCGCGTAACGCGAGAAGTGTATGCAGTGGAAAACGTCAGTTTTGAACTCTGGCCCGGCGAGACGCTGTCGCTGGTCGGGGAGTCGGGCTGCGGTAAATCGACCACCGGGCGGGCGCTGTTGAGGCTGGTAGAATCGCAGTCAGGCGAAATTATTTTTAAAGGTCAGCGCATTGATACCTTGCCCGCCAGCAAACTTCAGCCCCTGCGTCGCGACATTCAGTTTATCTTTCAGGATCCTTATGCCTCGCTCGACCCGCGCAAGACCATCGGATATTCCATAATGGAACCGCTGCAGGTCCATGGCCTGTTGCAGGGCGATGCGGCGGCGACTCGTGTGGCATGGCTGCTTGAGCGCGTTGGCCTGCGGCCGGAACATGCGTGGCGTTATCCGCATGAGTTTTCCGGCGGTCAGCGTCAGCGTATCTGCATTGCCCGCGCGCTGGCGCTTAATCCAAAAGTGATTATTGCCGATGAGTCGGTTTCCGCGCTGGACGTCTCTATCCGCGGACAAATTATCAACCTGTTGCTCGATCTGCAGCGGGAAATGGGGATTGCGTATCTGTTTATCTCGCATGATATGGCGGTGGTCGAGCGTATCAGTCACCGTGTTGCCGTCATGCACATGGGGCAGATTGTTGAGATCGGCTCACGTGCAGCGTTGTTTGAAAATCCACAGCATCCGTATACACGAAAGTTAATGGCGGCGGTTCCAGTGGCGGATCCAGGTCGGCATCGTCCACCACGAGTACTTTTATCAGATACCCTTCCCAGCAACATCTATCGGCGTGGGGAAGCGCCTTCACCAGTTTCATTGCAGTTAGTCGGTCCCGGACATTATGTCGCACGTCCATAACATTACATTCAGGCAGGGTTCAGGAGAAAAAATATGATAAATTTCGAAGCCCGACATTGGCTGTTGGCAATGGGCGCAACCGCGACGCTGATCGCCTCTCCGGTATTTGCGGCAAAAGATGTCGTTGTCGCAGTGGGCTCCAACTTCACCACGCTCGACCCCTACGACGCCAACGACACCTTATCGCAGGCGGTCGCAAAGTCGTTTTATCAGGGGCTGTTTGGCCTTGATAAAGAGATGAAACTGAAGAATGTGCTGGCGGAGAGCTATACCGTCTCCGATGACGGTCTGACCTATACCCTCAAGCTGCGGCAGGGGGTGAAATTCCAGGACGGTACCGACTTCAACGCCGAAGCGGTAAAAATTAACCTCGATCGCGCCAGTAACCCTGATAACAGCCTCAAGCGTTATAACCTGTATAAAAATATTGCCTCAACAGAGGCGGTTGATCCGTCGACGGTGAAAATCACCCTGAAGCAGCCATTCTCGGCGTTTATTAATATCCTGGCGCATCCGGCGACGGCAATGATCTCTCCGGCGGCGCTGGCGAAATACGGTAAAGAAATCGGCTTCCACCCGGTGGGAACCGGTCCGTATGTACTGGAAACGTGGAATCAAACGGACTTTGTGAAGGTGAAAAAATACGACGGCTACTGGCAGCAGGGGTTGCCGAAGCTCGACACCATCACCTGGCGTCCGGTCACCGATAACAATACCCGTGCGGCGATGTTGCAAACGGGCGAGGCGCAGTTTGCATTCCCGATCCCTTATGAACAGGCGGCGCTACTGCAGAAAAACAAGAATCTCGAACTGGTCGCCAGTCCGTCGATTATGCAGCGTTACATCAGTATGAACGTGACGCAAAAGCCGTTCGATAACCTGAAGGTGCGCGAAGCCCTGAACTATGCCATTAACCGTCAGGCGCTGGTGAAAGTCGCGTTTGCCGGTTATGCCACGCCAGCGACCGGCGTGGTGCCGCCGTCTATCGCCGGAGCGCAAAGTTACGCGCCGTGGCCCTACGATCCGGCGAAAGCGCGAGAGTTGCTGAAAGAGGCGGGTTACCCGAACGGCTTCAGCACCACGCTGTGGTCGTCGCATAATCACAGTACTGCTCAGAAGGTACTACAGTTTACGCAGCAGCAGTTGGCGCAGGTGGGCATTAAGGTGCAGGTAACGGCGATGGATGCCGGACAGCGCGCGGCGGAAGTCGAGGGTAAAGGGCAGAAAGAGAGCGGGGTCAGAATGTTCTATACCGGCTGGTCGGCCTCGACCGGTGAGGCTGACTGGGCGCTTTCACCGCTGTTCGCCTCGCAAAACTGGCCGCCGACCTTGTTTAACACCGCCTTCTACAGCAATACGCAGGTGGACACCGATCTTACCGATGCCCTGAAAACCACCGATCCGCAAGAGAAAATTCGGCTATACAAAGAGGCGCAGGATATTCTCTGGAAAGAGTCGCCGTGGATCCCGCTGGTGGTGGAAAAACTGGTTTCTGCGCACAGCAAAAATCTGACCGGATTCTGGATTATGCCAGATACCGGGTTCAGTTTTGACGATGCCGATTTGAAATAAGCACACCGGGAGCGTGATGTTTAATTATGTCATTAAGCGCCTGCTGGGGTTGATTCCGACCCTGCTGATTGTGGCGGTGCTGGTTTTTCTGTTTGTTCACCTGTTGCCAGGCGATCCGGCGCGGCTGATTGCCGGGCCGGAGGCCGATGCGCAGGTGGTGGAGCTGGTTCGTCAGCAGCTTGGCCTTGACCAGCCGCTGTACGTACAATTCTGGCATTACATGAGCAACGTATTACAGGGCGATTTTGGCATTTCCATGGTCTCCAGACGCCCTGTCTCTGAGGAGATCGCCAGCCGCTTTATGCCTACGCTCTGGCTCACGTTGAGCAGCATGACCTGGGCTGTGCTTTTCGGGATGGCGGCGGGTATTGTCGCTGCGGTTTGGCGCAACCGCTGGCCAGACCGACTCAGCATGACGCTGGCTGTTACGGGGATCTCATTTCCGGCCTTTGCGCTGGGGATGCTGCTAATGCAGGTGTTCTCCGTTCAACTGGGTTGGTTGCCAACCGTTGGGGCCGACAGCGGGTTGCACTATATTCTGCCCTCAGTCACTCTCGGCGCGGCAGTTGCCTCGGTGATGGCCCGTTTTACCCGCGCTTCGTTTGTTGATGTGCTAAGTGAAGATTACATGCGTACCGCGAGGGCAAAAGGGGTAAGCGAGACGTGGGTGGTGCTCAAGCACGGCCTGCGTAATGCAATGATCCCGGTGGTCACTATGATGGGCTTACAGTTTGGCTTTCTGCTCGGCGGTTCGATCGTGGTAGAGAAGGTATTCAACTGGCCGGGGCTGGGGCGTCTGCTTGTGGACTCTGTCGAAATGCGTGATTACCCGGTCATTCAGGCCGAGGTATTACTGTTCTCGCTCGAATTTATTCTTATCAACTTAGTGGTGGATGTGTTGTATGCCGCCATTAACCCGGCTATCAGGTACAAGTAAGGATGCGATTGCTTAACTGGCGCCGTCAGGCGATTTTAAATGCCATGCCGATGGTTAAACCCGACCGGGTACGCACGCCGTGGCTTGAGTTCTGGCGGCGCTTTCGCCGTCAGCATGTGGCGTTAGTTGCGGGCTGTTTTGTGCTGTTGCTGATACTGGTGGCTATCTTCGCCCACTGGCTGACGCCTTTTGATGCGGAAAATTATTTCGATTACGACAGGCTGAATGACGGTCCGTCGGTAATGCACTGGTTTGGCGTCGACTCTCTGGGCAGAGATATCTTTAGCCGCGTGTTGGTCGGGGCGCAAATCTCTCTGGCGGCAGGGGTCTTTGCGGTGTTGATTGGCGCGTTCATCGGCACGGTATTGGGGTTGCTGGCGGGCTATTATGAAGGCTGGTGGGATCGGTTGATCATGCGTATCTGCGATGTGCTGTTTGCCTTTCCGGGTATCCTGTTGGCGATTGCCGTGGTGGCTGTGCTCGGCAGCGGGATCGCTAATGTGATTATCGCGGTGGCGATATTCTCCATTCCGGCATTCGCGCGTCTGGTACGTGGCAATACGCTGGTACTCAAGCGGCAAACATTTATCGAGTCGGCCCGTAGCATTGGTGCCAGCGATACCACCATCATTTTCAGCCATATTTTGCCGGGGACCGTTTCGTCAATTGTGGTCTTTTTTACCATGCGCATTGGCACGTCGATTATTTCGGCGGCAAGTCTGTCGTTTCTGGGGTTGGGGGCGCAACCGCCGACACCGGAGTGGGGGGCGATGCTAAATGAAGCGCGGGCGGATATGGTGATTGCGCCGCATGTGGCGTTGTTCCCGGCGGTGGCGATTTTTCTGACCGTGCTGGCGTTTAATTTACTGGGTGACGGGCTGCGCGACGCGCTGGATCCAAAGATTAAGGGGTAAAATTGCCCGGTGGCGCTGACGCTTACCGGGCCTACAAAATCTCAAATGGCACGGGCATGTAGGCCGGATAAGGCGTTTACGCCGCCATCCGGCATTAGTCACTTAAACGCGGCTGCCCCACAGATCATATTCGTCGGCGTTTTCCACTTTCACGCGAATCACGTCGCCCGGTTTCACGCCGGTTTCGCCGTTCAGATAGACCGCGCCGTCGATTTCAGGTGCATCCGCCATACTGCGGCCAATCGCGCCTTCTTCGTCAACTTCATCAATGATGACCAGGATTTCGCGGCCGATCTTTTCTTGCAAGCGTTCAGCAGAAATCTGCTGCTGCAACTGCATGAAGCGGTTCCAGCGCTCTTCTTTCACCTCTTCCGGTACCTGGTCCGGCAGCTCATTGGCGCCCGCACCTTCAACCGGGCTGTATTTGAAGCAGCCAACGCGGTCAAGACGCGCTTCTTTCAGGAAATCCAGCAGCATCTGGAAATCCTCTTCCGTTTCACCCGGGAAGCCGACGATAAACGTGGAGCGCAGGGTCAGCTCTGGGCAGATTTCGCGCCATTGCTTGATGCGCGCCAGTTGGCGGTCAACGGAGCCCGGGCGCTTCATCAGTTTCAGAATACGTGGGCTGGCGTGTTGCAGTGGGATATCCAGATACGGCAGGATTTTGCCTTCCGCCATCAGTGGGATCACGTCGTCGACATGCGGGTAAGGATAGACATAGTGCAGGCGCGTCCAGATGCCCAGTTTAGAGAGTTGCTCGCACAGGCTGACCATGCTGGTTTTCACCGGTTCGCCGTTATAAAAACCGGTGCGGTGCTTCACATCCACGCCATACGCGGAAGTGTCCTGGGAAATCACCAGGATCTCCTTCACACCCGCATCAACCAGACGTTTTGCTTCGCTTAACACATCGCCAATCGGGCGGCTTACCAGGTCACCACGCATAGACGGGATGATGCAGAAGGTGCAACGATGGTTGCAGCCTTCAGAAATCTTCAGATAGGCATAATGACGCGGGGTCAGCTTTACGCCCTGTTCCGGCACCAGACTCAGGAACGGGTTATGCTGCGGCTTCGGCACGTAGTGGTGAACGTGCTCCAGCACCTGCTCATAGCTATGAGGACCCGTGATTTCCAGCACTTTAGGATGGACCTCGCGGATCTGATCTTCTTTTGCGCCCAGACAGCCGGTAACGATGACCTTGCCATTTTCATTCAGCGCTTCACCAATGGCCTCCAGGGATTCCTGCACGGCGCTATCGATAAAACCGCAGGTATTGACGATCACCATATCCGCATCGTCATAGCTCGGGACCACATCGTAACCTTCGGTACGCAGTTCAGTCAGGATGCGTTCCGAATCGACGAGGTTTTTGGGGCAGCCGAGGGAAACGAAGCCGATTTTCGGCTGAGGGGTAACTTTGCTCATAGCTTAAAAATTGTTCAGTTATTGGAATGGACAGGGCAGGGATTCTACAGAGTTCTGCATAAAAATTGTATCGCAATCTCACGCTTGTCGGTGCGCTAAACCTGCATATGATTATAGTAACAATGTAAATTATGTTAATTCGGAGTGAATAATTGATCTGAGGCAGAGCATTGTACAAAAAACGACCATACTATTAAGTTGCACCATGGACGTAAGAGGAGGGACTAAGTATGTTCGTTGACAGACTGAGAAGCGATCTGCTGGATAAACTTATCAACGCCAGGGTCGACCTCGCTGCGTATCTGCAGCTAAGGAAGGCAAAAGGATATATGTCAGTCAGCGAGAATGATCATCTACGTGATAATTTTTTCGAACTGAACCGCGAGCTGCACGATAAATCGTTGCGCCTGAACCTGCATCTCGATCAGGAAGAATGGGATGCGCTGCACCATGCTGAAGGCGCGTTAGCCGCCGCTGCAGTGTGCATGATGAGCGGTCGCCATGACTGCCCAACCGTTATTGCCGTCAACGCCGAAAAACTTGAGGCGAGCCTGACGGCGTTAACATTAAGTATTCAGAGCCTGCAAGCTCACTCAACGCTTGAGCACGCCTGAAATCGGGGGGAGGCAACTCCCCCTTCATATTAAGCTTTTGTAAAAATGAATCCCTGACGCTTCTCGCTGACTACGCTTTATTCCAGAGTCATCAAGGAGGCGTTATGCGTCGATCGTTACTTCTGCTTTTCCCGCTGCTGCTAGGTTCGTCACTCTTGCAGGCCGAAACGCCCACAGTACATGTCGAGGTGCTGCAAACCAAACTTGACCATCCCTGGGCGTTGGCTTTTCTCCCGGATAACAAAGGACTGCTGATCACCCTGAAAGGGGGCCAACTGCGTCACTGGCAGGCGGGGAAAGGGCTTTCCGATCCGCTTCCGGGCGTACCAAAGGTCTGGGCGGAAGGTCAGGGCGGCCTGCTGGATGTGGCGCTGGCTCCTGATTTTGCCCAGTCGCGGCGAGTCTGGCTGAGCTTTGCTGAGGCCGATGCGCAGGGCAAAGCGGGTACGGCAGTGGGTTATGGACGACTCAGCGATGACCTCTCGCGGCTGGAAAACTTCCAGACCGTGTTTCGCCAGATGCCCAAACTTTCAACCGGTAACCATTTTGGCGGGCGACTGGTATTCGACGGGAAGGGGTATCTGTACATTGGTCTTGGTGAAAACAATCAGCGCCCGACAGCGCAGGATCTCGACAAGTTGCAGGGAAAGGTGGTGCGCCTGACCGAGCAGGGTAAAATTCCCACTGACAACCCGTTTGTGAATAAACCCGGCGTCCGGCCTGAAATCTGGTCCTACGGTATTCGCAACCCACAGGGAATGGCGATGAACCCGTGGAGTCATGTCCTGTGGTTGAACGAGCATGGCCCGCGCGGAGGGGATGAGATCAACATTCCCGAAAAAGGGAAGAATTACGGCTGGCCGCTGGCAACCTGGGGCATTAACTACAGCGGGTTTAAGATCCCTGAAGCGAAGGGGGAGATTGTTGACGGCACTGAACAGCCGATTTTCTACTGGAAAAAATCCCCGGCTCTTAGCGGCATGGCCTTTTACAACAGCGACACATTCCCCGAGTGGAAACAAAAGCTGTTCATCGGCGCGCTGAAAGACAAAGATGTGATTGTGATGGGCATTCACGGCAATAAAGTGACCGAGGAGGGACGAATCCTCGGCGAGCGCGAGCAGAGAATTCGTGATGTGCGCGTTGGACCCGACGGCTACCTGTATGTCTTAACCGACGAGTCCGATGGCGAATTACTGAAAGTCAGTCCGCGCAGCTAATACGCTTAGCTGACCGGAATCATAACGGTTTTTTGGAACGCCGGGCGCTCGGTCAGTTGCTGGTACCAGCGCTCCAGATGCGGCCGCGGCGTCCACTTCAGGTTGACGTTAAACAAGTTATAGACGAACGGGGCGATGGCGATATCACCCGTCCCCAACGCATCACCCGAGAACCAGGTCTGATTCGCCAGTGCCGCGTCGAGGATTTCAAACAGCTCATCGCACTGCTTTGCTCCGGCCTCAATCGCTTTATGATCGCGCTGCTCCGGCGGCGTGCGAACCAGCCCCATCAGGACGATGCGATGCGCGGGCGCGAGCGTTTGGTTGGCCCAGTCCATCCATTTTTCGCCTTCCGCGCGACGCGCCGGGGAATCAACCCAAAGGCGATTCTGTCCATACTGGGCAGCCAGATAGCGCACGATAGTATTGGATTCCCACAGCAAAACGTCGCTTTCATCATCGCGCAGCAGCGGTACCAGACCGTTCGGGTTCATCGCCAGAAAGTCTGGGTCATGGTTCAGCCCGTACTGACCTCCCGCCAGGATATGGTTAAACGGCAGTTCCAGCTCTTCGAGCGTCCATAAGACTTTCTTGACGTTAGCTGAGTTATTCCGACCCCACAGCGTAATCATAGTTACCCCTCAATAATGGACAGCCTCAGTTGCGTTCTCTCCTCATGGTGAGATAAACCTAACAATTTCGCAACTACCAATAAAAAAATCGGTGCGGGTGCAGCGTAGAGTGCTGTTATTGCATAAACTTTAAAAACTTTACCAACTTACGGTTCCCTTACGCTTCTTAGTGCGTTATTACTCACCGCACTTATTATACGGTGGTATGACGTATTTTTTTTTGAATGGATACTCGGGTGGCCTATATGACGCAATATGCTTCTTCCCTTCGTAATTTCGCAGCGGGTTCCGCACTGTTATTCCTTTTCGCCCCGGTAGTAACGGCAGCAGAGCAAACCATTGCGCCGCCAACTGTGGATGCACGAGCGTGGATTTTGATGGACTACGCCAGCGGCAAGGTGCTGGCGGAAGGCAATGCGGATGAAAAACTGGATCCGGCCAGTTTAACCAAAATTATGACCAGCTATGTGGTTGGGCAAGCGCTTAAAGCGGGCAAAATCAAGCTGACCGATAAGGTGACGATCGGGAAAGATGCCTGGGCGACAGGTAATCCGGCGCTGCGCGGTTCTTCGGTGATGTTTCTGAAGCCTGGCGACCAGGTTGCTGTTTCCGACCTCAATAAAGGGGTGATTATTCAGTCCGGTAACGATGCCTGTATCGCGCTGGCGGACTATGTTGCCGGGAGCCAGGATTCGTTCATCGGTCTGATGAACGGTTACGCTAAAAAGCTGGGGCTGACGAACACCACCTTCCAGACGGTTCATGGTCTTGATGCACCGGGGCAGTTCAGTACCGCGCGCGATATGGCGCTGCTGGGTAAAGCGTTGATCCGCGATGTTCCGGAAGAGTACGCGATCCACAAAGAAAAAGAGTTCACTTTTAATAATATTCGCCAGCCTAACCGCAACCGTCTGCTGTGGAGTTCCAATGTCAACGTCGATGGCATGAAAACGGGGACCACGGCGGGAGCGGGCTATAACCTGGTCGCGTCGGCAACGCAGGGTGACATGCGCCTGATCTCCGTGGTGTTGGGCGCCAAAACTGACCGTATTCGTTTCAATGAGTCAGAAAAGCTGCTGACCTGGGGCTTCCGCTTTTATGAAACGGTAACGCCCATCAAACCGGATGCCACCTTTGTGACCCAGCGCGTCTGGTTTGGTGACAAGAGCGAAGTGAATCTTGGCGCCGGAGACGCGGGGTCAGTGACCATTCCCCGCGGCCAACTGAAAAACCTGAAAGCCAGCTTTACGCTGACGGAACCGCAACTCACCGCACCGCTGAAAAAAGGCCAGGTGGTCGGCACCATTGATTTCCAGCTAAACGGAAAATCGATTGAGCAACGTCCATTAATGGTGATGGACGCCGTCGAAGAGGGCGGATTCTTTGGACGGATGTGGGATTTCGTGTCGCTGAAATTCCACCAGTGGTTTGGAAGCTGGTTCTCGTAAAGAGAAAATGGCCGGATGGCGTCAGACGCTTACCCGGCCTTCAGATTTCGCGTTAATACATCAATTTGATCCGCTGCGCTTTCGCAAAGCTGACAAACTCATCGTCCGGGCAGACGTCGCTTACCACGACATCGAAGCGCTTTAATTCCCCCATCCGCGCCGGACGCACCTTACCAAATTTGCTGTGATCAACAACCAGCACATGATATTGCGCGCGAGACATTGCCCAATGTTTAACCGGTAATTCTTCCAGATTAAAGCAGGTGGCACCCTTACTGATGTGTACGCCCGCCGCAGAATAAAATGCGATATCCGGGCAGATATTATTCAGCGTTTCCTGGGCGTCGAGCGGTTTGAATATCGCATTGCTGGCATGAAATTCTCCGCCAGAAAGGATCGCACGGCACAACGGTTTTTCCTGCAAAGCCAGAAAAGTGTTCAGCGAATAACAGACGGCAGTAAAAGGCAGCTCGTTATCAATGGCCTCAATGATCCACGGTGTCGTAGTTCCGCAATCAAAAAATAGCGTTTGATGAGGCTGCACCAGGCTCGCGGCCAGCTGTGCGGCGCGGCGTTTTTCTTCCACCAGGCGGGATTTTTGATCGCTTAGCAGATAATGGCTGGCGCTACGCGGCTCCAGCACAATATAGCCACCGAGAAGAACCACTGGCGCGTTGTTGTTATTGAGATCGCGGCGGATCGTCATTTCAGAAACGCCCAGCAGGGTCGCGGCTTCCTTAAGATGGAGTTTATCGCTGCGTTTCAGCGCCTGCAGCAATTGACCAATACGCTCTTCGCGACGTGTTTCCATAGTTCCCCTGGACGAATAATTCAGCGCTCTGCACCACACAGAGTGCATAATATTACTCTTTTTTCCTCTGTTTAGTCACCCATCCCGCCCTGTTGAATCGAGAGTTTGGGATAACTCAACATGCTGATTTTGGCAATACTGTAAAAATGTGCCTAATTTGCTGTCGCCACGCATAATTCACTATCTCAGAAGACGCAGTTTCATTACACTTTGCGCGATTTTTTAATAACGAAGAGATTGCATGCAAAACCGTTTACAACAAGGTGCCCGGCTTGGACGTCAGGCGCTGCTATTCCCTCTCTGTCTGGTGCTCTACGAATTCTCTACCTACATTGGCAACGATATGATCCAACCCGGCATGCTGGCGGTGGTGGAACAATATCAGGCAGGAATTGACTGGGTACCGACTTCGATGACCGCCTATCTGGCAGGCGGCATGTTTTTGCAGTGGCTGTTAGGGCCGCTGTCGGACCGTATTGGCCGTCGCCCGGTAATGTTAGCCGGGGTGGTGTGGTTCATTGTCACCTGCCTGGCGACGCTGCTGGCGCAAAGCATTGAGCAATTCACCCTGTTGCGTTTTTTACAGGGTATCAGCTTGTGCTTTATCGGTGCGGTGGGCTATGCGGCCATTCAGGAATCGTTTGAAGAGGCCGTGTGCATTAAGATCACTGCGCTAATGGCCAACGTGGCGCTGATTGCGCCGCTCCTTGGCCCGCTGGTTGGCGCGGCCTGGGTGCATGTCCTGCCGTGGGAAGGAATGTTCGTGCTGTTTGCGGCACTGGCGGCGATCGCTTTCTTTGGTCTGCAACGTGCAATGCCGGAAACCGCCACGCGTATGGGCGAAACGCTGTCTCTGAAGGCGCTCGGTACCGATTACAAACAGGTGCTAAAAAACGGGCGCTTTGTGGCAGGTGCGCTGGCGCTGGGATTTGTCAGCCTGCCATTGCTGGCGTGGATTGCACAGTCGCCCATTATTATCATCAGCGGCGAGCAGTTGAGCAGCTATGAATACGGGCTGTTGCAGGTGCCGATTTTTGGTGCGCTGATCGTCGGCAACCTGGTGCTGGCGCGACTGACCTCACGGCGCACGGTGCGTTCACTGATCATCATGGGCGGCTGGCCAATTATGCTGGGGCTTATCATCGCGGCGGCCGCCACGGTTGTCTCTTCTCACGCTTATCTATGGATGACGGCGGGGTTGAGCGTCTATGCGTTTGGTATTGGCGTGGCGAACGCCGGGCTGGTCCGTCTCACGCTGTTTGCCAGCGATATGAGCAAGGGGACGGTTTCGGCGGCGATGGGGATGCTACAGATGCTGATCTTCACCGTGGGTATCGAGTTAAGCAAATATGCTTATCTTGGCGGTGGCAACAGCTTGTTCAGTCTGTTTAACCTGGCGAACGGCATCCTGTGGCTGGTGCTGACGGTGATTTTCCTGAAGGATAAACAGGTCGGCAATACGCGGGAAGGGTAGCGCGGAAGCAGACCGGTTTCGGACATCTTGTCAGATGGCGGCGCAAGCGCCTTATCCGGCCTACAGGGGATCGCTGTTGGCCGAATAGAGCGCAGTGCCGTCAGGGGTTAACGAAATGGCGCTTCGTTCTTTAAGACCTTATCAATGATATCCAGCACGCCTTCCTGGTTATTCGAACCGGCGCGGTATTTCGCCGCCGCGACCACGACGTCAGCCGCGTTTTCCATCGCGAAACTAAAGCCGGCCTGGCGCAGCATTTCAATGTCATTTCCGCCGTCACCAAACACCACCACTTCGTCATCATCAATGCCCCAACGCTGTTGCAACAGGCGCAGCCCGTTGGCTTTGTGAACGCCGGGAATGATCAGATCGATGCTGCCGTAACCGGTATGGACTGGCACCATAATGTCGCCGATAGCGTCATGCAGCGCGCACTGGACTTCAGGGATTCGATCGTCAGATATGTTCAGGCCGAATTTAAAGAACACGTCGTTGATGTTGTTGAAATCATCCACAAACTCAAGACGATGATAGTACATCCTCGCGACTGCTTTCATCTCATCGTTATACTGCTTCAGGGTATACGCACTGTTCTTGCCGCAGGCGATAATCTCAACGTCCGTGCGGGTTAACAGATGATCAACGATGGCGGTGAAATCGCTTTTTGCCAGATCGCCATTGAAGATATCTTGCCCTTCACTCACCACCCAGCCGCCGTTTTCTGCGACAAACGAGATCTCATGGGCAATCTCCGGGAAAAAGGAGATGAGCTGGTAATACTGATTGCCACTGGCGACAGCAAAACGAATTCCTTGCGCTTTCATCTGCTGATACTGCGCCAGAAAGCGTTCGCGATTATAGGTCTTTTGATCGCTCAGAAAGGTGCCATCCATATCGACTGCAATTAACTTAATACCCATTTATCCTTTCTCCACTGCAGGTTGCGTAGTTGAATTCGGTTTAGCAACGGCCCTTGCGACAACCGCCGCGAGCAGTACCAGCGCCAGCACCACCAGCATGGCGCTACGTAAGCCGTAGTGCTCGCCAAGGTAGCCGAGCAGCGGCGGTCCCACAAGGAACGCCAGATAGCCGGTAGTCGCCACCACGCTGACCCGGGTTGGCGCATCGGGGCCGGTATCACTGGCGGCGGAAATCGTTAACGGGAAGCCGAGTGATGCCCCCAGTCCCCACAGGACCACCGACACACCCGCTACCCAGGCGCTGTCCACGAAGATAATCAGCCCAATCCCCAGCGCACCCATCAGCGCACTGGCCCGCACCACCGCCACGCGACTGTAGCGGTCGATAAACCAGCCGCCGGTGAAGCGCCCAACGGTCATCCCGAGGGTGAAGCCTGCGTAAATCAGTGAGCCGGAGGTGGGGCTAAAACCGTGGCCGTCGACCATCAGCAGCGGTAGCCAGTCATTAGCGGAACCTTCAGCAAAAGCCATTGCCAGGACGACTACCCCGATCAGCAGCAGTTGAATATCGCGCCAGAAAGGAATGCCTTTTTCAACGCTGTGCGAGCCATCAGCGCTGTTTTTGCCCGTACCTTCTGGTATCGCCCGAATGGCAATGAAAATTGGCGCGATGGCCACCAGCGAGGCCAGGATAATATGTGTGGTCGCTGCCACGCCAAAGGCGGTCAGAGCCATACCCACGCCCGCGCCCGCCAGCGTGCCTAAACTATAAAACCCGTGCATCATCGGCAGCACGGTCTTGTTCATTTCGCGCTCTACCGCTGCACCTTCGACGTTAATTGCGACTTCCGCAGAGCCAAAGCTGGCACCAAATACGCCCAGTCCCACAGCAAAAAGCAGCGGCGAGGTGAGCCAGAGGGCAAGGCTAAGCATCAGCATGCCGACGACCGCACAGGACATCGTGGTGCGGATCACTTTTCGGGTACCAAAACGTTTTACCAGCCAGGCGGAGCATAAAATGCCGCTCATTGAACCAATGGAGAGTCCAAACAGCACCGCGCCCATTTCTGCAGTCGAAACAGAGAGCGTGTCGCGAATAGCAGGGGTACGTGTCGCCCAGGAGGCCATCAGCAGGCCGGGCAGAAAGAAAAACATAAACAGCGCCCAGGTTCGGCGTTGCAGGGCTTTGCCTGGTGAAATGGCAGTCATGAACGTCACATCTGAAGAGAAAGACAGGCGACAACCTTAGCAAGGTTGTGTACATTTGTACATAAACCTGTTGTGAGGATTCAACATGCGACGTGCTAACGATCCGCAGCGCAAAGAAAAAATTATTATCGCGACGCTGGACGCGATTAAAGAGCATGGTATTCATGCCGTAACGCACCGCAAAATCGCTACCATTGCCGGGGTTCCGCTGGGGTCGTTGACTTACTATTTTTCCGGGATTGATGAACTGTTGGACGAAGCCTTCGCACAGTTTACGCAAACAATGTCGTCGCAGTACCAGGCTTTCTTCGAGGGCGTTGCTGACGCGGAGGAGGCTTGTCTGGCGATTGCTGAAATGATCTACAGTTCGCAAATTACCACGCCGGAAAATATGGCGTTGATGTATCAACTTTATGCCTTTGCCAGCCGGAAACCCGCGTTAAAAACGGTGATGCAAAACTGGATGCAGCGCAGCCAGCAAACTCTTGAGCAGTGGTTTTCACCGGGCACGGCCCGCGCGCTGGATGCCTTTATAGAAGGTATGACGCTGCATTTTGTCACTGATCGCACACCGTCTGCCCGCGAGGAGATCCTGCTGATGGTGAAACGCATCGCGGGCTCACAGACTTAACTTGTGGTCGCGCCTGCCGTCATATTAACGACCGTTGCAGTCATGGCGCTGGCGCTCTCCGAGGCCAAAAACGTCATGACTTCGGCAACCTCAGCAAGGGTAGGCAAACGCTTAAGCATCGTGCTTTGCGCCGCGCCTTCTAACCATTCATCAATCGACAGTCCCATTTCTTGTGCTTTAGCGGCAAAAATTTCGCCAGTATAGGATCCTGCCTGAACCGCATCGACAATCGCATGGGAACGAAGGCAGATCACGCGAATCTGGCGCGAGGCAAGTTCAACGGCGAGGGCTTTTGTAAAGGCTTCAGTCGCCGCACAGCCCACAAGGTGGCCTGAATGGCCGGCAATCGCCATTGCCCCTGCGGGGGCAACGACGCTGAGGATAACGCCACGGCGTTCCCCGCCCATATGCGGCGAGACGGCTTTGGCAATAGTGAACTGGGCGGAGAGGAAAGGGGTGATGCCCTGCAAAAATTCAGCAAGGCCTAATTGTGCGACGGTTTTGCCCTGGTCGTGCATAAAGCCTGTTGCGTTCACCACAACATCAAAGCCGCCGGTGCGTTGCGCCAGTTGGGCCGTCTTCGCGATCATGTCCGACTCATCAAGGACATCGACAATAAAAGCCTCAGCGATACCTCCAGCAGCACGAATATCACTCACGATTCGATCCAGTTTATCCTTGCGACGCGCGCCAAGATAAACCTGCGCTCCCTCGCGAGCCATCGTTCTCGCCACCGCGCTGCCAATCGCGCCGCTTCCGCCGAATATCACGGCGACTTTGTTTTTTAATAACATAGGGAATGACCTTTGAGGACTGAGGTTGAGAAAGTATGGGTGAAGGATGGCAGGGTGCAAGGAGAGGGAATTCAGACAACAAAAAACCATTTATGTAAATGGGTTAGTAAAAAATAAAATGTAAGATAATCAATGAGTTTGGTTAGTGGTTAGGAGTGGCGATTACCGGGAAATGCCAACCGATGCGCCACTTTGTCGCCACTTGGCATTCATTACTTATTTCTGACCCTAAGCGAAAATATATACTGCGGGCCGATGGTTAGTTTACTTAGGATGAGCCTTGAAGCTGTTGATTGCCTCTATGTTACTGCTGCTTAGTCCTAGAAAGGGTTTTGAGTGGTACGTTAAAAAAATTTTCCCTGATGAGTACAGTAACCCTAATTTTAGTAATGCGTTTCAACAATTACGAAAAAAACTTCATTCGGCGGCAATGACCAATTTTGTGCTTTTTGCTGCCGTCATGGTTGGCATCTGGTATGTGTGGGGTATTGAGCCGTCTAGTGTTAATTGCATTAAGGCCGGTTCGGCATATATCGCTCTGACTATAACTTTAGGGAGGGGGGGTATTCAAACATGGGATGGTAACACCCTCTCAGAGAGAATTGATCACACCATTTACAAGTTGGCACAGTACATCAATGTGGCGGTTTTACTTGCGACATTGTATTACCCAGGCAAATGATTTACTTACTCATGGTTGATAGAGGGGTAAAGCGTAACGTGGCTTCAAGATGCTCCAGTGCTAGGTAAGCACAGCACATGGTCATGGCTTAGCTTCAGTTTTTCCATTGTGCAACATTCAAAAGCCATTGCCTCCCCTTTAATGGTGAACTGCCTACGCACGAGGTGTTTCTGTGCCCTGTAGGATAGAACTGACAAATCCATTTTGCCGTTGTAATTTTTTCTATTGCCATAAAAAAGCCCTCATATCTGAGGGCTAAATTTGTCTATTTGTTCGAATAATGGTAATGCATGGTTCGCATATTTCATACATTATTCAAAAATAGTGCTTAATTCAATTAAATCAAAATATTGTGCCATCTTTAACTCTTTAATATTTATTTTGCTAATGGCGTAGCCCATCTTTAAGTAAGTAGCCAAACTTTTATCATTAGTTAAGTCACCCATTAACCATCCTTTTACAATATTAACTTGTTGACTTTCATGTTGTTGTGTATTCGGAGTGTTAATTATATTTCTCGCAGTGCTAATATAAGAAATAGCATCGGTTTGAATTTCTATGAAATTATTATCACCATTTGTAAAATGTTTTCCTGAATAATTTAAATATTGAACTCCCGTAGCACTATAAGATACATCGAAGGATAATTTTATGTAAAATAAATCGGATGATGGTTGGATTTTATGATCGTTCTTAATTTGAGTGTATAATTCAGGTGCTTTGTAATTCAATGATAGCAATATTAACATTAAGTTTGGATCAATGTTTTTCTTTGTAGTTATGATAATGTCATTTAGTCTTTCATATATTTTAATTGAATCTCTTAGGTTCACACTTAATGATTGAAGTATTGATGCGCAATTATTTATGAAACTTATGAAGTTTGGTGGTGATGGTATACAAACAACCTGCAATGAGTTAATGTCTGATGCGATTTTTTCAACAGTTTTAGTAATCAATAAATTTTGGAGGTTTGGTGAAGGCAAGAGAAAACGACGATCAAAAAACCTGCTCAAGTAGTGACTGGCTGAGAAGTCATTCCCATAAATGACTTTTATCGAGTGTTGAAGTTGCTCTGTATCTGTAGCAATGATAAAAACAACACCTGGAATATTAAATATGTGCTTGATAATTTCTAAAAGATTTATCGCAAAATTAGGTCTGCATCGATCTAATTCATCAATTACGATGAATATGGGGAGATTTTTATTTATGCAATCCTTACGATCTATGAAGCTGACCCATGTACTGATTCCCTTTTTGATGGTTACTATTTTCGTGGATTTCTCAGCGTGGATTTCTAGAAGTTTTGAAGACAAGTCTTTGGTTAATTCAGAAACAGAGTCGACACCTGTGAATTTTTTTATTAATCCGTCAACTATCACAGGGGTTGCAGTTTTTAGCAATGGACCAATATTTTCAACAGTTTTATTTATTAAAGTGGTAAATTTGTCGGACTGACCAGTTAGCTGCTCTTTTATCGAGCTAAATACAGTTAAAAGCGGATCGTCGGAATAATCTTCTTTCCAGGCGTCTATATATATTGTTGGGTGTTTCTCTGCTATCGTTTTAGCTAGACGTTTGACAAAATAGGTTTTGCCCGCCCCCCATTCAGCATTTATGTTGATTACGAGGTTGGATTTTTCACCTCGCGCAGAGCATATTTCATAAAGATATTCGGCATATTTTTTTCTTTCCAAAGTATCACTGGGTAAAGTTTCACCTAGATATTGATCATCATAATTCCAATCCCACTCAATTTCCATTTAAGCCTCACTAAACACATTGTAAAATTTTTCTATTGGTTTAATACCACCGATTCATCTGTATCTTATTCCACTTGTACTGCTTGCTGAATCACCTCAGTAACTACACTTCTGCTAAACCCTGTTTCATCGGCGATCTGCATTAATTTTGCTTCTGCCATCGCTTTGCTGCGCATATCTGAAAGTATCGGTTTAAAGATATGCTTGTTTCCTTGAAGGTTTAATGGCAGCGAAATACTGGCAATTAACGTTTCCTCCAACACCCAGGGTTCATCATTTTCAACCCAATACACCCTGGCATTCTTTTCCATCCACTGGTCCAGCCATTGCTCGCCAGGGTGGGTAAATGTCGTTCTCTTTCCTGAGCCAACCCGACGGAGCGGGAAATTGCTTTCCGTCGCCAGTAAAACCCCGAGCGTGCGTCTGAGTGTTGAGCCTTCGGCGTTTCCGCTATAGTGGGTTTTGATGCGCTGTCGAAGATTGGCGCGGCTATTCGGTTTGCCTTTTTTATCAGGTGAAATACCGACATATAGCAGTGTGTATCCATTCTGAGTTATGCAACCCTCAGTTGGCACGCCAGAGGGGATCTCTTTGAACCACCAGAAATAAATCCCATTCACTGCAGGAACAGGTGTGGGGCGACTCATGACATCTGTTCTGCTGAATGTTTTGTCAGGATAAAAATTAAACACTCATATTCTCCGCGCTGATTCATCCTGATATTTTATGGGATCATCAACAGGGAATGCTTGATTTACATAGGGGGAATGATGAGTTTGAGAGTTACGACACAGAAGGTGGATACCTGGAAGAAACGCATTCAACGGGATGGTTTGAACGGTTCGACTTACTTTTGCCACAAGGGTGGGACTGTATGGGTCACTGCATCAAGTGATCATCAGGCTATCTGTCAGAAAATTTTAGGGAAGGATTCAGGAACAAGTTCTTTGTCGAGTTATTTGTGCTGGGACGATGTCGGCGCGGTTGCTTTGGTTGAGTTGTTGTACGCGATTGAAACGGCATAAAGCAAAGACTTATGCCCGCTCGGTAAAAGCGCTGCCGCCATTTTGTCGCCATCAGGCTCAAAGGTTGTTCGTAACTTACTGATTAGAAAGGCCCCGAAATTCAGGCAACAAAAAACCCATCAACCTTGAACCAAAACGGCGGGGTTGATGGGCTCCACAAATTGGGGACATCAAAGAAAAGCAGTGGCACTAGTTATGACTGATGCCTGAAAGAAAAGTTCTGCCCATCTGCAAAAAATTTTCGCTTAGGGCAGAACTTCAGTTTTATCCTAAGCCTGGCCAGATGATGATAATCAGAGTCCCGGCCAGGGTGAGCAGAACGTTGGCGATGGCGTAGGTGCCGGCGTAGCCAAGCGCGGGAATATTGCTACGTGCGGTGTCGCTGATGATTTCCATCGCCGGGGCGCAGGTGCGCGCACCCATCATGGCGCCAAACAGCAGGGCGCGGTTCATTCGCAGAACATACGCACCAAACAGGAAACAAATAATGACGGGTACCAGGCTGACGATAAGTCCGGCGATGAGCATTTGTCCGCCGATAGCGCCAAGGCCATTACCAATGCCGCTGCCTGCACTCAACCCGACACCTGCCATAAACACCATCAGGCCGAATTCCTTCACCATATTCAGCGCACCCTGCGGGATGTAGCCAAATGTGGGATGGTTGGCGCGCAGGAAGCCCAGCATGATCCCGGCGAACAGCAGCCCGGCGGCGTTACCGATACCAAAGCTGAAATTGCTGAACTGGAAGGTGATCATGCCGATCATCAGGCCAATGATAAAGAATGCGCAGAAGGCCAGCAGATCGGTCACCTGGCTGTGAATGGAGATAAAACCGATCCGATCGGCAATGGTTTTCACGCGACGCGCATCGCCGCTGACCTGGAGCACGTCGCCTTTGTTGAGTACCACGTTGTCGTCGATAGGCATTTCAATCTGCGAACGAATCACGCGGTTGAGGAAGCAGCCGTGGTCAGTCAGCTTCAGTTGAGCGAGCCGACGACCCACTGCATTGTGGTTTTTCACCACGATCTCTTCGGTTACGATGCGCATGTCGAGCAGGTCGCGATCGAACACTTCTTTCCCGTTACGGAAGCTGGGATCAAGGCGGGCATGCGCATCCGGATAGCCCACTAAGGCAATTTCATCGCCCATCTGTAGCACGGCGTCACCGTCCGGGTTGGCAAGAATACCGTTACGACGGATACGTTCGATATAACAGCCGGTCTGACGATAAATACCAAGTTCGCGCAGGTTTTTTCCGTCGGTCCAGGCCACCAGTTCAGGACCGACACGGTAGGCGCGGATGACCGGCAGATACACCTTACGATTGGTGTCCGTGTCCAGACCACGCTCACGGGCGATCTGCTGGGCGCTGGTTTGCAGATCCTGATGCTGCAATTTCGGCAAATAACGCGCTCCGACAATCAGGCTCACGAGGCCGATAAGATAGGTCAACGCATACCCCAGACTGAGGTTATCCAGCGCTCTGGAAAGTTGCTGACTCTCCATACCGAAATGCCGCAGCGTATCGCCTGCGCCAACCAGAACCGGCGTGGATGTCATTGAGCCTGCCAACATACCGGCCGTCAGGCCGATATCCCAGCCAAACAGCTTACCCAGCCCCAGGGCGATCAGTAGCGCACTGCCGACCATGACCAGGGCCAGCATCAGGTAATTTTTCCCATCACGAAAAAATATGGAAAAAAAGTTCGGCCCGGCTTCGACGCCGACACAAAAAATAAACAGCATAAAACCCAGATTCAGGGCATCGGTGTTAATACTAAAATGCTGCTGCCCTAATAATAGGGAGACGACTAAAACGCCAATGGAATTACCCAGTTGGACGGAACCCAAACGCAATTTACCGAGACACAGGCCGAGAGCCAGTACCACAAATAATAACAGGATGTAATTCCCATTTAACAAATCGGCGACGTTTATATTCACGGAGACTAACTTCTTGTTTACGAGTAAGCTGTTGAAAGAAATGGTAATTTAGGCTACTGTTTTTGCCAATAATTAAGAGTGAAAGCGTTATATACATCACTCAAATATATGCAGCGCAACAATATATTTGGCTAGTTTAATCTCATTGCGTATCAACGGCTATAAGAATCTTGCTGAACAAATTTGATACGAAATGCTGAACGGCTTTATCTGACTGGACGCCTGGGGCGAAAAGAGTGTTCGATAGAGACAGTGTCAGGAGAAATGATTGAAACATAAACAAGGTTGGGCAAGCGTGGTCTGCTGTTTTGTGCTCTTTATCGTCGTTTGTTTATTCCTGATGATGAATATGAAGGGGGCATTTCGAGCTGCCGGTCATCCTGAAATTGGGTTACTGTTTTTCACGCTGCCAGGCGCGGTTGCCAGCTTTTGCTCCCATCGTCGAGAGGTGATAAGACCGCTTCTCGGTGCGGTGTTGGCTGCACCCTGCTGTTTGTTGCTAATGCGTCTGTGCTTTACCCCGACGCGTTCCCTGTGGCAGGAACTGGCGTGGTTGTTTAGTGCGGTGTTCTGGTGTGCGCTCGGGGCGTTATGCTATCTGTTTATCAGTAGCTTATTTCGCTCGCGGCAGCGAAAAGACCCTTAACGCCCTCGGAAGAGGACGTTAAGATAACGATTAAGCGAAGAGGTTCAGATTCTCTTTCGCCCACGCTTCAAAATCGGTGCAACCACCAATGTGCTTCTGATCAACAAAAATCTGCGGCACCGTCTCAACCGGTTTACCTACGGTTTTTTCCAGATCCGCTTTGCTGATGCCTTCGGCGTGGATATCGATATAACGGTAGTTAAAATCATCACGCTCGTTGCTGATCTTCTCCGCCAGTTCCTTTGCGCGCACGCAATAAGGGCAACCCGGACGACCAAAAATAACAGTGAACATTGTTCTCTCCTCGAACTTAAAGCCTGACGGCGAATGGCAGTTATAATGCCGCTATTCCGCTATTTTGAACAGTAGGTTGCACCTTTTACTTTGATACCTTTTGACGATATCCGTTAAACATGATGGTCCCGAACGCTTTACACTATGCTCACGATGAACCCTTTAATTCAGACAGAGGCAACAGAATGACGCCAACGATTGATTTGCTACGCAGCCACCGTTCCATTCGCCATTATACCGATAAGCCGATTACCGAAGCGCAACGCGAGGCCATTATTGCCGCAGCGCAGAGTACTTCCAGCTCAAGCTTTTTACAGTGCACGTCCATCATTCGGGTGACGGATGCATCGTTGCGTGAAGCGCTGGTTCCCTTAACCGGTGGGCAACAGCATGTCGCTCAGGCCGCAGAGTTCTGGGTATTTTGCGCAGATTTTAATCGCCATCTGCAAATTTGTCCGGATGCCCAGCTTGGTCTGGCGGAACAACTGCTGCTGGGCGTCGTTGATACGGCGATGCTGGCGCAAAATGCACTCACGGCGGCTGAGTCACTGGGGCTGGGTGGGGTTTACATCGGCGGACTACGTAACAACATTGAGTCGGTGACGGAACTGCTTAACCTGCCAAAACATGTACTGCCGCTGTTTGGCCTTTGCCTGGGCTGGCCTGCGGATACGCCGGATCTCAAACCGCGCCTACCTGCGGCCATCATCATGCATGAAAACAGCTATCAGCCGCTCAATCAGGCGCTTCTCGCGGAATATGATGAACAGCTTGCGCAATATTACCTTTCCCGCGGCAGCAATACGCGTCGCGATACCTGGAGCGACCATATTCGCCGTACCCTGATCAAAGAAAATCGCCCCTTTATCCTGGAATATTTGCATAAACAGGGATGGGCAACGCGCTAAAAAGGCCGCTGCTGTGTATGATACACAGGATTTTGAACGGGTTATTCAGAGAGGTGCAGGGTGAAAATTGCCATATTGTCCCGGGATGGAACGCTCTATTCGTGTAAGCGCCTGCGTGAAGCGGCGATGCAACGCGGTCATCTGATTGAAATCCTCGATCCACTGTCCTGCTATATGAATATCGATCCTGCTGCCTCGTCGATCCACTATAAAGGACGAAAGCTGCCTCACTTCGACGCCGTCATTCCCCGTATTGGCTCGGCAATTACCTTTTACGGTACGGCTGCGCTGCGTCAGTTCGAAATGCTGGGCAGCTACCCGCTGAATGAATCTGTGGCGATTACCCGCGCGCGTGACAAACTGCGTTCGCTCCAGCTGCTGGCGCGACAGGGTATCGATCTGCCTATCACCGGCATTGCGCATTCCCCGGATGACACCAGCGATCTCATCGATATGGTTGGCGGTGCGCCGTTGGTGGTGAAATTGGTGGAAGGGACGCAGGGCATCGGCGTAGTGCTGGCAGAGACGCGCCAGGCGGCGGAGAGCGTGGTGGATGCCTTTCGCGGACTCAACGCCCATATCCTGGTTCAGGAATATATAAAAGAAGCCAAAGGTTGCGACATTCGCTGTCTGGTGGTCGGTGATGAGGTGGTTGCCGCCATTGAGCGAAAAGCGAAAAACGGGGACTTTCGTTCCAATCTCCATCGTGGCGGCGTCGCCACGATTGCCAACATTACTCCCCGCGAACGGGAAATCGCGATTAAGGCCGCCCAGACGATGGGGCTGGACGTGGCGGGGGTGGATATCTTACGCGCCGACCGAGGCCCGCTGGTGATGGAAGTCAATGCGTCGCCGGGTCTGGAAGGGATCGAGAAGACCACGGGCATTGATATTGCCGGGCGGATGATCCAGTGGATCGAGCGTAACGCCACGCCTGAGTTTTGCTTAAAAATCGGCGGCTAATCTTAATATCGTCGATGATCGTGGTATGAAGCGCGCTTTTTGCGTAAGCTGTGCCGGTATTTTTCATCGTAAGAGGTAGCACATTATTATGACATCACTGGTCGTTCCCACTCTGGATACGTTGCGGCAATGGCTCGACGACCTTGGCATGAGCTTTTTTGAATGTGATACTTGCCAGGCGCTGCATTTGCCCCATATGCAAAACTTTGATGGCATCTACGATGCAAAAATCGATCTGGTCGATAACACGCTGCTGTTTTCTGCAATGGCGGAAGTCAGACCTTCCGCGCTACTGCCGCTGGCGGCGGATTTATCTGCCATCAATGCCAGTTCTCTGACCGTGAAAGCGTTTCTGGATATGCAGGATGATAATCTGCCGAAGCTGGTCGTTTGCCAGTCTTTATCCGTTATGCGTGGCGTCACATATGAACAGTTTGAGTGGTTCGTTCGTCAGAGCGAAGAGCAGATTTCCATGGTGATTCTGGAAGCGGGCGCACACCAGATGCTCTTCAGCGCCGAAGAGGATGCGCAAAAAACCAGCGGTGAAAACCATTTTCTACACTGATACCTTTCAGTATTAAGGCAGTCGCTGCCAGAGCGGCTGCACTTCACATGTTATTATTCTGCATTTAACCTTTCCTTAAAGAATTATTCACTTCATTTCCGGCCGATTCGCTTTATCACATAGACAAAAATTGCATAAAAAATTGATAAAAGGCGTTTTTTAATCTGGGCTATAGCCTGAAACCCTGGCTAAAGTTATTCTTGCGAAGCTTTAAGAGATCATCCATTTGTGTATCTACAGCGAGCAAGAATGGCCGGAAGAGCGTCAACGCTTCTTTGTATAAGCCAAATGACAAGCTATGCACAATTCTTGCATAGCTCAGAGTGCGACTTTTTGGTTCGTTTGTTAACGAACATTGATAAGGAAAGAGATTATGACCGCCTTTAATAAAAAATGGCTCTCGGGTCTGATTGCGGGTGCTCTGATGGCCGTCTCTGCCGGCACGCTCGCAGCGGAACAAAAAACCCTTCATATCTATAACTGGTCTGATTATATCGCACCGGACACCGTGGCGAATTTTGAAAAAGAGACCGGGATTAAAGTCGTCTATGACGTTTTTGATTCAAACGAAGTGCTGGAAGGTAAATTAATGGCGGGCAGCACAGGTTTTGACCTGGTGGTGCCATCGGCAAGTTTCCTTGAGCGTCAGTTGACGGCGGGTGTGTTTCAGCCGCTGGACAAAAGCAAATTACCCGAATGGAAAAACCTCGATCCGGAACTGCTGAAGCTGGTCGGTAAGCATGACCCGGACAATAAATATGCGATGCCGTACATGTGGGCGACTACGGGGATCGGCTATAACGTCGATAAGGTCAAAGCTGTGCTGGGTGAAGATGCGCCAGTGAACAGCTGGGATCTGATCCTGAAGCCGGAAAATCTTGAGAAACTGAAAAGCTGCGGCGTCTCTTTCCTCGATGCACCCGAAGAGGTATTTGCCACGGTGCTGAACTATCTGGGTAAAGATCCGAACAGTACCGATGCGAAGGATTACACCGGACCGGCAACCGACCTGCTGCTCAAGCTGCGCCCTAACATTCGCTACTTCCACTCCTCGCAGTACATCAACGATCTGGCGAATGGCGATACCTGTGTCGCGATCGGCTGGGCGGGAGATGTCTGGCAGGCGGCAAACCGGGCGAAAGAGGCTAAGAACGGCGTCAACATCTCTTTCTCCATACCGAAAGAAGGGGCGATGGCGTTCTTTGACGTTTTCGCTATGCCAGCCGATGCGAAGAATAAAGACGAGGCCTATCAGTTCCTCAACTATCTGCTGCGCCCTGAGGTGATTGCTCATATTTCCGATCACGTCTTCTATGCTAATGCCAACAAAGCCGCGACGGCGCTGGTAAGTCAGGAAGTCCGTGATAACCCAGGGATCTACCCGCCAGCAGACGTACGCGCGAAAATGTTCACGCTGAAGGTGCAGGATCCGAAGATTGATCGTGTGCGCACTCGCGCCTGGACGAAGGTGAAGAGCGGTAAATAATCCGTCGCTAAATTGCCGGGTACGCTGCGTGCTGCCCGGCAATATGCACCTTACTGGTGCGCTTGCACCATTCTGTTAATGCCGGAGAGCACGCCGTGAACGAAGTTACCCCACGCCCGCAGACGAAAACGCGTAAAGCGCTGACGCCGCTTCTGGAAATTCGCAATCTGACCAAATCCTTTGATGGTCAACATGCGGTGGATGATGTCAGCCTCACTATTTATAAAGGTGAAATATTTGCCCTGCTGGGTGCTTCCGGCTGTGGGAAATCCACGCTGCTGCGCATGCTGGCGGGTTTTGAACAACCCACCACCGGACAGATCGTGCTGGATGGCGTTGACCTGGCCCATGTTCCTCCCTATTTGCGCCCCATTAACATGATGTTCCAGTCCTATGCGTTATTTCCCCACATGACGGTAGAACAGAATATCGCCTTCGGTCTGAAGCAGGACAAACTGCCAAAAGCGGAAATTACCGCCCGGGTGGAAGAGATGCTGGGTTTGGTCCATATGCAAGAGTTTGCCAAGCGCAAACCGCACCAGCTTTCCGGCGGTCAGCGCCAGCGCGTGGCGTTGGCGAGAAGTCTGGCAAAACGCCCCAAACTGCTGCTGCTTGATGAGCCTATGGGGGCGCTGGATAAGAAACTGCGCGACCGGATGCAACTCGAAGTGGTCGATATTCTGGAGCGTGTCGGCGTCACCTGCGTGATGGTGACGCACGACCAGGAAGAGGCGATGACCATGGCCGGACGCATCGCCATTATGAACCGTGGCAAATTTGTGCAGATCGGTGAACCCGAAGAGATATACGAACATCCGACGACCCGCTACAGTGCAGAGTTTATCGGCTCAGTGAATGTGTTTGAGGGGCAATTGAAAGAGCGTCAGGACGATGGATTGATCCTCTATTCGCCGGGTCTGGTGCATCCACTAAAGGTGGATCCGGATGCTTCCGTAGTGGACAACGTCCCGGTGCATGTGGCGCTGCGCCCGGAAAAGATCATGCTCTGTGAAGAGCCACCGCAGGATGGGTTTAACTTTGCGGTGGGTGAGGTGGTGCATATTGCCTATCTCGGCGATCTCTCTATTTATCACGTGCGACTGAAGAGCGGACAAATGATCAGCGCCCAGTTGCAGAATGCGCACCGTTATCGCAAAGGTTTACCGACCTGGGGCGATGAGGTCCGTCTGTGCTGGGACGCAGACAGCTGTGTGGTACTGACGGTTTAAGGAGCGAAGATGAATACACTTGAACCTCCGGCACGGGTGGAAGAAACCGGTCGCTTTTCGCTGTGGCTGGCGCGCTTGCAGATGAAACACGGGCGTAAACTGGTGATTGCGCTGCCCTATATCTGGCTGATCCTGCTTTTTCTCCTGCCGTTTCTGATAGTCTTTAAAATCAGCCTTGCTGAAATGGCGAGATCGATCCCACCTTATTCTGAGCTGATGGCGTGGGCTGACGGACAATTGTCGATCACGCTCAACCTCGGTAATTTCCTGCAACTGACCGACGATCCGCTCTATTTCGACGCCTATTTGCAGTCGCTACAGGTGGCGGGAATATCGACGATCTGCTGCCTGCTGCTGGGTTACCCGCTGGCCTGGGCAGTGGCACACAGTAAACCGTCAACGCGCAATATCCTGTTGCTGCTGGTGATCCTGCCTTCATGGACGTCGTTTTTGATCCGCGTCTATGCCTGGATGGGGATCCTGAAAAATAACGGGGTGCTGAATAACTTTTTACTCTGGCTTGGGGTGATCGACGAACCGTTGACCATTTTGCATACCAACCTGGCCGTCTATATTGGCATTGTATATGCCTACCTGCCGTTTATGGTGTTACCAATTTATACCGCACTGACACGCATAGATTATTCGCTGGTGGAGGCCTCGCTCGATTTAGGCGCCCGACCGCTGAAAACTTTCTTCAGCGTCATTGTGCCGTTAACCAAAGGGGGCATTATCGCCGGGTCGATGCTGGTGTTTATTCCCGCGGTCGGGGAGTTCGTGATCCCGGAACTGCTCGGAGGGCCAGACAGCATTATGATCGGACGCATACTGTGGCAAGAGTTCTTTAACAACCGCGACTGGCCGGTTGCCTCTGCGGTGGCCATCATTATGCTGCTGTTGCTGATTGTGCCGATTATGTGGTTCCACAAGCATCAGCAGAAAAGTGGAGGGGCGCACGGATGAACAACTTACCGGTAATTCGTTCTCCCTGGCGCATTGCGATTCTGGTGCTGGGATTTACGTTCCTTTATGCACCAATGCTGATGCTGGTCATTTACTCCTTTAACAGCTCCAAACTGGTAACAGTCTGGGCGGGGTGGTCAACGCGCTGGTACGGTGAACTGTTTCGTGATGATGCGATGATGAGCGCGGTGGGGCTCAGTCTGACCATTGCTGCCTGTGCCGCCACCATGGCGGCGATTCTGGGCACTATTGCGGCGGTCGTGCTGGTCCGGTTTGGACGTTTTCGCGGTTCGAACGGTTTTGCGTTTATGATCACCGCGCCGCTGGTAATGCCAGATGTCATTACCGGGTTGTCGCTGCTTCTGCTGTTCGTCGCGCTAGGTCACGCCATTGGCTGGCCCTCAGACCGCGGAATGTTGACCATCTGGCTGGCCCACGTGACGTTCTGTACCGCCTATGTTGCCGTGGTCATCTCATCGCGCTTACGCGAACTGGACCGCTCAATTGAAGAGGCGGCGATGGATCTGGGAGCGACACCGCTGAAGGTATTCTTTGTGATTACGTTACCGATGATCATGCCGGCGATTATCTCTGGCTGGCTGCTGGCATTTACGCTGTCGCTCGACGACCTGGTGATTGCCAGCTTTGTCTCCGGGCCGGGTGCGACGACTCTACCGATGCTGGTCTTCTCCAGCGTGCGTATGGGGGTGAATCCGGAAATCAACGCCCTGGCGACACTGATCCTCGGCGTGGTGGGAATTGTCGGATTTATTGCGTGGTATCTGATGGCGCGCACGGAAAAACAGCGAATCCGCGATATCCAACGTGCAAGACGCGGCTGAAGCATTTAAAATTTCTCGTGGAGTGCCGCGCCTGACGCGGCACTGTTTTTCAGGGAAGTGAAACCGTGGGATTCTTAAAAACAGCACGACAAACGCATGCCCGTCCAAACGTTCCTGCTCTGGTGCAGGTGGCGGCGCTCGCCATTATTATGATCCGGGCTCTGGATCTGTTGATGATTTTTAACACCCTTGGCCTGCGCGGGATGGCGGAGTTTATCCATCTTAGTGTGCAGACCTGGAATCTGACGCTGGTCTTTCTCTCCAGCCTGATGCTGGTGTTTGTGGAAATTTGGTGCGCCTTTTCGCTAGTCAAAGGGCGCAACTGGGCGCGATGGGGATATCTTCTCACTCAGATCGTCGCCGCTGGCTATTTATGGGCAGCGTCGTTGGGCTATGGATATCCAGAGCTATTCAGCATTCCTGGCGAGTCAAAGCGTGAAATTTTCCACACGCTGGTGATGCAAAAACTGCCTGATATGCTGGTGCTGTTTTTGCTGTTTGCACCTCCCGCCAGTCGTCGTTTCTTCCGTTTCCAATAATACTGAGCCGTTAGCGGATGGCGTTGCAAACGCCTTATCCGCCCCACAAATACGGCAATAATGTGTATAATCGTCGCCCCTTGTCATGTGAAGGTTTCTGTATGCAGTGCGCACTTTATGACGCCGGTCGCTGTCGTTCCTGTCAGTGGATCGCTCAGCCGGTTAGCGAGCAGCTTGCCGCGAAAACCGCCGATCTTAAAACCCTGCTTGCCGCGTTCCCGGTGTCGCAGTGGTGTGCCCCGGTCAGCGGCCCGCAGCAGGCGTTTCGTAATAAAGCGAAAATGGTGGTGAGCGGTAGCGTAGAAAAACCGCTGCTCGGAATGCTGCATCGCGACGGTACGCCGGAAGATCTGTGCGAGTGTCCGCTCTATCCCGCTTCGTTTACCCCGGTATTTTCTGCCCTGAAGCCTTTTATTGCCCGTGCCGGGTTAACGCCTTATAACGTAGCGCGTAAGCGCGGCGAGCTGAAATACATTCTGCTTACCGAAAGTCAGTCTGACGGCGGGATGATGCTGCGGTTTGTCCTGCGCTCAGAAGCAAAACTGGCGCAACTGCGCGCCGCACTGCCCTGGTTGCAGGCGCAACTACCGCAATTGAAGGTTATTAGCGTCAATCTTCAGCCGGTACATATGGCGATTATGGAAGGGGAGACGGAGATCTTCCTGACCGAACAACAGGCGCTAGCGGAACGTTTTAACGACGTGCCGCTATGGATCCGGCCACAAAGCTTCTTTCAGACCAACCCGACGGTGGCGAGCCAACTGTACGCAACGGCGCGTGACTGGGTACGTCAACTGCCAGTGAACCACATGTGGGATCTGTTCTGTGGCGTGGGGGGTTTTGGTCTGCACTGCGCCACGCCGGAAATGAAACTGACCGGGATCGAGATTGCGCCCGAAGCCATTGCCTGCGCAAAGCAGTCTGCGGCGGAACTGGGGCTGACCCATCTCCACTTTCAGGCGCTGGACTCCACGCAATTTGCCACTGAACAGGGTGCGGTACCTGAACTGGTGCTGGTGAATCCGCCGCGCCGGGGCATTGGAAAAGCGCTGTGTGAGTACCTCACAGAGATGGCGCCGCAGTTTATTATCTATTCCAGTTGTAATGCGCAGACGATGGCCAAAGACCTGGCACAATTACCGGGTTATCGAATTGAACGCGTTCAGCTTTTCGATATGTTCCCACACACTGCGCATTATGAAGTGCTGACGCTTTTAATTCGAAATTAAGCGTGGCGATCTCAATTTCTATAGAGTGGGTTGGTGTCATACTGCCAGCCCTGACTTCACAATGATAAGATCGATGAAGAAAATAATAATTTTGCCGATGATAACACTCGGCCTGGCAGGCTGTACGTCCGTTCAAGTTTCCCCGTTGCCTAAGACTGAACTTATCGACCGTATATGTATTCAAAAAAATGATGCTGTTAAAGTCAGCGACTTATTGCCTGTTGTTCAACAACGGTTGCAGTATCACCAGATCAGCTCTGAAGTGTTTTCCACCGAAAAACCGAATAATTGCCGTTACGTCATGAATTATACGGCGCGTCGGACGTGGGATGTGGTTCCGTATCTTTCTTCGGCTGATTTCACGATTAATCGGGATGGCGTAATGGTGGCGTCTGCGAATTTTCATCTTCGTGCAGGGGGGGGATTTTCGCTTATGAAATGGCGTGGAACCGAATATAAAATCAACCCGGTTATTGATAGTCTGGTCGGCGAAAATGAGTTCTCCAATAGAAAGGCCCGTATTTTGTACGGGCCTTCAATTATTACTGAGGGAACCACTGGTCATTAATTTTCTGGTACGTGCCGTCAGCCTTGATTGCCGCCAGCGCGCCGTTTAATTTGTCCAGCAGCGCTTTATTATCCGGGCGTACCGCGATACCAAGACCGGTGCCGAAGTATTGCGGATCGGTCACTTTCTCGGTTGCTGTACCCAACTGCGGGTTGGTCTTCAGCCACTCGTTCACCACCGCGGTATCACCAAATACGCCATCAATACGTCCATTCTTCAGGTCGATAATCGCATTTTGATAGCTGTCGTAAGCCACGGTTTTGACTTCCGGATGCTTATCCTGCAGGTATTTCTGGTGAGTGGTGCCGTTTTCCATCCCGATACGTTTACCTTTCAGGTCGGCAAAGGTTTTGTAAGCGTCTTTTTTGGCAATGACCAGCGCAGAGTTGGCGTAGTAAGGGTTGGTAAACGCCACCTGTTTGCTACGCTCTGGCGTGATATCCATACCGGAAATCACCGCGTCATATTTTTTGAATTTGAGTGCCGGGATCAGGCTATCAAACGCATGGTTGGTAAAAGTACATTCCGCCTGCATTTGTTTACATAAGGCTTTGGCCAGATCGAGATCGAAACCGACGATTTGGTTGTTGGCGTCCATCGATTCAAACGGTGGATACGTCGCCGAAACGCCGAAGCTGATCTTCTCTGCGGCAGAGGCGCCGACGGCGAAAGAGGCAAGTAATGCGGCCAGAACTAACTTTTTCATGCTTGGACTCCCGTTATGATTAAGCGCCGTTTCTGCGGCATGGAATTACAATGCCAGTAAATGAATTTGTATGCAATATAAATGAGTAAATATTTATCTGGATAATAAAAAAGCGGACAGGTTATACACTTGTCCACTTCGTCTATTCAAACTTATGCAGTTTTGCCGGGGCGCTGCGCTTGCCCGGCTTACGGTCACGGCGCAGTTTGTAGGCCGGATAAGGCGTAGCCGCCATCCGGCAGTTTTACCGGGAACGTGACATGCAGGCCGGTTAGTTCCGGCGTTCAAACGCCAGCGCTTTACGCTCAAGCAGGCGCATCATCAACGTCAACAGACCGTTGACGATAAGATAAATAACCCCAGCCGCGCCGAAAACCATCACATCGTAAGTCCGACCGTACAGCAGCTGGCTGTAGCCCATCACTTCCATCAGCGTAATGGTGTACGCCAGCGAGGTACTCTTAAACACCAGCACCACTTCGTTGGAATAGGAGGAGAGGGCGCGTTTAAACGCATACGGCAGCAGGATCGCCAGCGTGTCTTTCTTACTCATCCCCAGCGCGCCGCAGGACTGCCACTGACCTTCCGGAATGGCGCGGATCGCGCCATAAAACAGTTGGGTAGTATAGGCTGCGCTGTTTAGCGACAGCGCAATCAGCGCACAAAGCCACGGTTCCGACAGCAGATGCCACAGTACCGGATACTCCTGCAATGACGGAAACTGTCCCGGCCCGTAGTAGATCAGGAAGATCTGTACCAACAGAGGTGTACCGGTAAACAGCGTGATATAGCCGCGTACCAGCCAGACCACCACCGGGGTTTTCAGCGTCAGAACGATTGTGAAAATCAGCGCCAGAACCAGCGCAACGACGATCGACGCCACCGTCAGCGTCAGGCTGGTATGCAATCCTTTCAACAGTTCAGGTAAGTACTCAAACATCAGCCTGGTCTCCGCTCAAAACGTGTCGCGCGCAGGTCAATGCGTTTGAGAATGTACTGACTCACCAGCGTAATCACCAGATAGATCGCCGCAGCAATGATGTACCAGTTAAACGGCTCCTGAGTACGGGTCGCAATGCTTTTGGTTTGCAGCATTAAGTCGTTTACGCTGATCAGACTCACCAGCGCCGTATCTTTCAACAACACCAGCCACTGGTTTCCCAGGCCCGGTAGGGCATGGCGCCACATTTGCGGCATCACCAGACGAAAGAAAATGGCCGTTTTGGAAAGCCCCAGCGCCTGTCCGGATTCCCACTGACCCAGCGGTACCGCTTTCAGCGCGCCGCGCAGCGTTTGCGACGCATAGGCAGCATACAGCAGCGAGAGGGCGATAACACCGCACAGGAACGGACTAACGTCGAAGTTTTCGATCTCCATTTGCACGGGGATCTGCACCACGCCCAGATTGATCGTAAAACCGTCAGCGAGTGTGAGCAGGAGCTGCGAGGAGCCGAAATAAATAAACAGGACGACCAGGATTTCCGGCAGACCGCGCAAAATAGTGACCAGCGCGGAACCAGTCCATGCGACCGGACGCCATTTTACCGATTCCCAGACGGCGAAAAGCATTGCCAGTGCCAGGCCGAGGATCAGTGCACAAACGGCAAGGCCGACGGTCATACCGGCGGCGCTTGCGAGAGGAAAAAATTCGTTCATCAAGGCTTACTTCTGGAACCATTTGTTATAGATGGTTTCGTAAGTGCCATCTTTTTTCACTTTTTCCAGCGCAGTATTGAATTTTTGCTGCAGTTCAGTGTTGCCCTGGCGAACCGCGATACCCAGCCCGGTGCCGAAGTAGTCTTTATCCGTTACCTTATCGCCAACCGCGGCCAGCTTCGGATTGTCTTTCAGCCATTCGGTCACCACGGCGGTGTCGCCGAACACGCTGTCAATACGGCCATTTTGCAGGTCCAGCTTCGCATTCTGATAGCTGTCATACGGAACAGTGGTGATTTCCGGATGTTTATCCATGATGAATTTCTGGTGAGTCGTGCCGTTCTGCACGCCCACTTTCTTGCCTTTCAACTGGTCTACGCCGGTAAATTTACCCTGCTGGCCGATGAACAGCGCCGAGTTGTCATAGTAAGGTGTGGTGAACAGCACCTGCTTTTCACGCTCCGGGGTGATGTCCATCCCGGCCATGACCGCGTCGAAGCGGCGGAATTTCAGGCTGGGGATCAGGCTGTCAAACGCCTGGTTAGTAAAGGTGCAGGTCGCGTCGATCTCTTTACACAGTGCATTAGCCAGGTCGACATCAAAGCCGACAATCTTGTTATTCGCGTCCATTGATTCAAACGGAGGATACGACGCTTCGGTCGCAAAACGAATGGTCTGCGCTGCTGTAGCGGAAAGGCTAAAGCCTGCAATAAGCGCGGCAATCAGAACTTTTTTCATTGTGTTGTCCCGAATCTTAGTGAGAGAGATAGTTTTTAAAGGCTTCGGTCTGCGGGCTGGCAAAGCAGCTCGCATCACCCTGCTCGACGATATGACCATTTTCCATATACACCACGCGGCTGGCGGTTTTACGCGCCACTTCCACTTCGTGCGTTACGATCACTTGAGTAATTTTGGTTTCCGCCAGCTCGCGGATGATGCTGACGATCTGCGCGGTAATTTCTGGATCCAGCGCCGCCGTGGGTTCGTCAAACAGCAGCACCTGCGGTTCCATCATCAGCGCACGCGCAATGGCCACACGCTGCTGCTGGCCGCCGGAAAGGTGCAGCGGATACCGATCGCTGTATGGCTTCAGACGCAGGCGCTCCAGCAGCTTTTCCGCACGGGCTAAGGCCTGCTCTTTTGACAACCCCAGCACGCGACAAGGCGCTTCGATCAGGTTTTGCTGCACGGTAAGGTGCGGCCAGAGATTGTATTGCTGAAAGACCATGCCGACGTTCTGACGCAGTTCACGAATCGCTTTATCGGACGGCGCCTTGCGAAAATCAAATTGATTTCCGGCAATCGCGAGTGTGCCGGAGCGCGGCATCTCAAGCAGATTGAGTACGCGCAGCAGCGAGCTTTTACCCGCCCCGCTGGGGCCAAGCAACACCAGTGTTTCGCCCTGTGGGCAATCCAGCGTGATATCGAACAGCGCCTGATGTGCGCCGTAGAAGCAGTTAATGCCGTTTAATTGAATACTCATTGAAACTCGTGTACTGGCCGTCAGGTAGCTATTGAAGCCGCAGATAGTACCTTTGACAGAATAGTTATGCAATATTTATGCTTTAAAAGTTAAATATAGCGCGCATTTTCTATTAAACATAGCACAAAATAGCGGGGGCAAGAGTCGGTAAGAATAAATGTCGGCATTCTATGCAGAATGCCAGACAATTTACGTGGGTTATGGTTTGTAGCCTGACAAGCGAAGCGTCATCAGACAATGACAACGAAGACTGCCGGATGGCGGCTAATGCCTTATCCGGCCTACAAAATCAGTCCCCCCAGGCCTGATAAGCATAGCGCCATCAGGCAGGGAGGCAGTCAGAACGCTTAACGATTTTCAACAGACTGGCGCAACGTACCTGCTGGGGCGTGGACGCTGCCGCCCAGATAGCGCACATCGTCAATGACCCAGCACTGGCCTTCGTGGATCATCAAAACTTCATCCTGCCAGCTCTGATCTCCCTGTTTCAGCGCTACGCGCAGAGGGATGTTACGTGCATCACTATTCGGAATGGTCGAAGCGCTGGCAACGCGGGCGCTGTCCGGTGCCGTCGCGCGGCTGGAGAACGGATCGCTGGTCATTAACTGGCGATGTGCGCTGTCGTGACTGGCATCAGAAAGCAGTTTCGCCAGCTTGTCGCTCAGGTAAGGGCGCAGGGCTGTAATATCGTTGCTACGATGCTGAATGCGGTAGTCATAGAATTGCTGAGCCACCGCATCCGGGCCGCCATCCACGCAGGCACCGGCGCGCGGTCCATTGTCTTTATAGGCTGGCGTAACGGTGGTACAGGCACTGAGCAAGAGTGCGCAAGGGACGAGCAGGGAATAATAGCGCATAGTGATTTCCTTATAAGCTTTCTGCCATGAGTTTTCTAAGATAACAGTCGTCTACCATAATCAATTAGACCTTTTCAATGATAGTGTAAGACGCTGATAATGTGCTTAGCGATATAAGGAGAGCAATGATGCAATTTTCGACAACCCCTACGCTTGAAGGACAGAGCATTGTGGAATACTGCGGTGTGGTGACCGGAGAAGCCATTTTAGGCGCGAATCTCTTCCGTGATTTTTTTGCTGGTATCCGCGATATCGTCGGTGGTCGTTCCGGGGCCTATGAGAAAGAACTGCGCAAAGCGCGGGAAATTGCCTTCGAGGAGTTGGGCGATCAGGCGAAAGCGTTAGGCGCTGACGCGGTGGTGGGTATCGATATTGACTACGAAACGGTCGGTAAAGACGGCAGTATGCTGATGGTCAGCGTGAGCGGCACGGCGGTGAAAGTTCGCCGATGAAACCGCAGTTATGGCTGGTAGCCGGTGCGCTGTTGTTGACGGGATGCGCGGGCGAAAAAGGGATCATTGATAAAGCGGGCTACCAGCTCGATACGCGTCATCAGGCGCAGGCGGCTTATCCCCGCATTAAGGTATTGGTTATCCACTACACGGCGGATGATTTTGATACCTCGCTGGCGACGCTAACGGATAAAAACGTCAGCTCACACTATCTTATTCCTGCCGTTCCGCCGCTGCATCAGGGTAAACCGCGCATCTGGCAACTGGTACCGGAGCAGGAACTGGCGTGGCACGCGGGCATGAGTTTCTGGCGCGGCGCGACGCGCATCAACGACACCTCTATTGGCATTGAGCTGGAAAATCGCGGCTGGCAAAAATCTACCGGAGAGAAATACTTTGCTCCGTTTGAGCCCGCGCAAATTCAGGCGCTGGTACCGTTAGCAAAAGAGATCATCGCGCGTTACGACATCAAGCCGCAGAATGTGGTGGCGCATGCGGATATCGCCCCGCAGCGCAAAGACGACCCGGGTCCGTTGTTCCCCTGGCAACAACTGGCAGAGCAGGGCATTGGCGCCTGGCCTGGGGCGTCGCGAGTGAAGTTCTATCTGGCCGGGCGGGCTGCACACACCCCCGTCGACAGGATGCTGCTACTGGATTTGCTCTCGCGTTATGGCTATGAGGTCAAACCGGAAATGACGCCGCGCGAGCAACAGCGCGTCATCATGGCTTTCCAGATGCATTATCGCTCTCATTTATGGGACGGCGTCGCCGATGCGGAAACTCAGGCGATTGCCGAGGCGTTACTGGAAAAATACGGACAACAGTAATCCCCGGACGTCGAAAGCCCCGTCAATCCTGACCTCTTCATACAGATTAATCTTAGGTTAATTGACTTTTAACCTATGATTAATTGACTTTATATTGACCTGATTTATGATTGGTTCCATCAGTGACGCTTAGTCAGCTAACTAAAAAAGCGAGAACTTTTCTCCGTTTTATTATTATCCAATTCTTTTAAATTTAACAGGAACGAATCAGTGGTGTTTGCACACTGAGGGGTTCATTCGGCTTCGGAACCGAAAAAATTGATCATTATTGTTAATAAGGCAAAGCAATGTTAAGTATTTACTGTAATAAAACGCGTCCTCAAGAAGATATGGATAAAATAATTTTAGCCACATCACTTTATGAAGAAAAGACGCTGAAAAAATGGCAGAAAATTACCACCGATGATTCGGATTATATTCATATTATTGTCAGTGGACAGGTTGAATTCCGCCGCACCTCAGACGAACTCTGTATGTTTACCCTTCAGGGACAGTGCATTTTTGGCCTCTCGGCGATCTTCTACTGTTCCTCGCATATGTACGGGTTGGCGCGGTCTAACACGGTGGTTCGCTCCATCAGAAGAGAGGAGTTCATCCGCCTGATGAACGAAAAGGCGTTATGGCCAGAGCTCACCAAAGTTTTGTCCTGGTATATTTGTTTGCTGAGCAAACGTGACGATGTTCTGGTTGCCCGCAATGCTTATTCTGTGATTCGTGAGTTTTTAATTGAAATTCATACTTTGATTACTGAGCATAATCGCGATATTAACGTTTATGATTATATTCAGGAGTATACGAACTTCGCGCGTAGTACCATTATTAAAATCCTATCCGATCTGAAGAAAGGGAATTACATTGTTATAGAAAAAGGTCGGCTGGTAACAATGAACACTCTGCCGGAAAAATATTAATCTCTTCTAAGAGTCTCCCTTCGGTATTGTTGAAGCGGAGGCTTTTATGACTGCAAATCATTCACTTCATCAATCATCCGGCGTGGGATTGGGTATCTTTCCCTGCTGATAATCCTCTTTCTGCTCCTGCAGCGCCTGAATAAAACGTTCTTTTAGTGAAGGCGTCTCTGCTTCAGTGCCCGGCAGTGCCTGTTCCGATAAATCCCCATCCGGCGCCTGTTGCCAGTCGCTGTCAGTGTTTGCTGGCGGTGCGTCTACCTGAATGGCAGGTAATGCCTGTGGTACAGGTAACGGGGCGGGTTTTGGCTCCGGGAAAGGCTTCGAAATGTACACATAGTGCATTTCCGAAAGTCGGACGTCAGGGTTCACCACCTTCACGGGTTTCGGCGGCGGGGCTGGATGTCTGCACTGCCAGTAAATGTGCGCATAAAGTCCGGCGACAATAAAGGTGACGAAAGTCAGGAGCCAAAGCATCGCCTGAAGCAGGAATATTTTAATGTTCGGCAGACGGTAGGAAAAATAGACCGCCTCTCCGGTGTGATAACTGCGCTGTGCAGCAAGGCAAATGGTGGACATTATTGCGGTTTCCCTTGCGTTTTAGGTTGCGGATTCACCGTAGCGGTTTGCATCATGATGTCCGGTGTACTGTTGGTGGCGCGCATCAGTTGCATCAGCGTCTCTTCGCCGACGATACCGTCGACGTGCAGTCCGGCTCTTTCCTGAAATTCGCGAGTACGTTTGGCGAGATCCGCTGTCCAGCCTTGTGAGTGGGTGATCGGTTCATTCAGCGACTGGCTCAGTTCTTGATTCAGCCATTTCATATCCGATGAACTGCTGGCTGCGGTGATCTCATCTTTCCCCTGCGGCGTGAGGCGGTGCAGGAGGGTATAATTGCCCGTCGCATGTTGATTAAACCAGTTTTTACTCACCTGCCAGGTACGGTTATTCACCAGCAGGTCGAGCGTGTTTTTCTCAACACGCGCGACAACCACGTAATTCAGGTGATCGGCGGTTTTAATTTCACTGATCCACGGATAGCCCTCTTTCTCCATGGTCGCTAACGGCGCATTCCCCTGGCGGCATATCAGATTGACTCGCGCGGCGTTTTGGCAAAGCGCGTCATTTGCCGAGGCGTCATAGCCCCATATCACATACAACTGATGCATGGCATCGGCCTGGTTAACGACTTCGTTGTCGATATTCGGTTCGACGGATAACCGGTATTGCGCTGTATACCATGACGTATAAATCCGTCCGAACAGAGCGCCAAATCCCTTTTGGCCCCGCTCTGGCATTATCGGGATTAATCATTTTTGTTATCCAAAACGGCCTTGTCACATTCTAACTGTCCGGGCAAGTTTTTTTTAATCTATTTTCAGCGGGGGAATGAAAGGACGAAATGTATTGCCCCAATTATTATGCAAGCGTAAAGGAAAAAGGATTGTTCGCTAATATCTAAATACGGAGGATTGCCCCGCGTAACAAATTAATCGTTCACGTTGATGTAATGGCATTTGATTATTCGTCCATGCTTTATGGAAGGCATGGGTATTTAAATATTCACAAATAATATTATCAGGAATTAATAATGAAATTTATGAAGCCTAAATATCTGGCACTGTTTGTTGCTGCGGCAACGAGCTCGGTATTCGCTGCCGCGCCAGGTACGCCTTCAATTACCAGTGGCAATGATAAATTTGCGCTTGTGGAAGTGGATCAGGCCGCGCAGGAATACAACAACCTCGTGAAAGTCCATACTGACGGCGTGGATGTGAAAGTCGAGTGGAACGTATGGAGCGGCGATGCGCCGACCACTGCAAAAGTTCTGCTGGATGGTCAAACTGTCTGGACCGGTGCGGGTAGCGCAGCGGGCTCTGCCACCTTCAAAGTAAAAAAAGGCGGGCGTTATCAGGAGCAGGTCGAACTGTGTAACGACAGCGGCTGTACCAAGAGCGCGAGCAAGCTGATTATTGTTGCGGACACCGACGGTAGCCACCTGCTGCCGCTGAATCCAGCGCTGCTGGAAAACAACAAAGCCTTCAGTCAACACCCGGACAAAGTCGTTGCAGCCTATTTCCCTGAGTGGGGCGTATATGACCGTAACTTCCCGGTGGATAAAATTCCGGCAGCGAACCTGAACCACATTCTGTATGGCTTCATTCCAATCTGCGGCGGTGACGGCATCAACGACAGCGCGAAATCCTCCGGAGCGCTGGAATCTCTGAAACGCGCCTGTACTGGCCGTCAGGATTACACGGTGGCGATCCACGATCCATGGGCTGCGTTGCAGAAACCTCAGCAGGGTGTGACCGGCTGGGACGAGCCTTACAAAGGCAACTATGGTCAGCTGATGGCGATCAAGAAAGCACATCCGGACCTGAAAATTCTGCCATCCGTGGGCGGCTGGACGCTGTCTGACCCATTCTATCAGATGGACAACAAAGTGCTGCGCGACCGCTTCGTGGCCTCTGTTAAAGAATTCCTGACCACCTGGAAAGTCTTTGACGGTGTGGATATCGACTGGGAATTCCCGGGCGGCGGCGGTGAGAACACCAAACTCGGTAATCCGCAGACGGATAAAGCCACCTATACCGCGCTGATGCACGATCTGCGTCAGATGCTGAACCAGCTGTCTGCCGAAACCGGTCGTACTTATGAGCTGACCACGGCAATCGGTGCGGGTAAAGATAAGATCGAAGACGTTGACTACAACACCGCGCAACAGTACATCGATCATATCTTCCTGATGAGCTATGACTTCTACGGCGCGTGGAGCAACACCGACCTCGGCCACCAGACAGCGCTGTACGGTGCCTCCTGGAAACCGGATACCAACTACACCACCGATAACGCAGTGAAAGCGATGCTGGCTCAGGGCGTACAGCCTGGCAAGATCGTTGTGGGCGCGGGCATGTATGGCCGTGGCTGGACTGGCGTACACGGCTATACCGGCGATAACCCGTTCACGGGTACCGCGACGGGCCCAATCAAAGGCACATGGGAAAACGGCATCGTTGACTATCGTCAGATCGTCAACCAGATGCTGGGTAAACCGGGCTGGGAATACAAGTACGATACCGCCGCTGAAGCGCCGTACCTGTTTAACAAGTCTACCGGCGAGCTGGTGACGTATGACAACGCCCGTTCCGTTGAAGCTAAAGGCAAATACGTGCTGAACAAAAACCTCGGTGGTCTGTTCGCATGGTCTATTGAATCTGACAACGGCGACATTCTGAACGCCATGAACGAAAGTCTGCTGGGGGGCGGTACGACTCCGGTTAACCCGGTTGTGACCAACCATGCACCGGTCGCCTCTGCGGCTGACCAGAATGTCACTGGCCCGGCCACCGTAACCCTCGATGGTTCGGTTTCCAGCGATCAGGATGGCGATGCGCTGACCTACAAATGGACGCAGATCTCCGGTTCTACTGTGGCGATTGCCAACAGTACCAGCGCCAAAGCCAGCATCAACCTGCCTGCGGTGACCAGCGATCAGATGCTTGCATTCCGTCTGACCGTCACTGACGCCAAAGGCCTGAGCAACGCCATTGACGTACAGGTCGTGAACAAAGCGCCGAAAGCTAACCAGGCTCCGGTTATCAACGCGATGGAAGCGGTCACGCTGACTGCAGGCGAGACGCTGTCTCTGCATGCACAGGCAACCGATCCGGATGGCGATGCGCTGACCTACAGCTGGAGCGTACCGGGAGATATGAATGCCACCGGTACCGACAGCGCGAACGTGCGAATTACCGCGCCAGGAGTGGAAAATGCATCCACCTATACGCTGAGCGTGATTGTGTCCGATGGCAAAACCAGCGTGCAGTCTAACGTTCAGGTCACGGTTAATCCGAAAGCGGCGGATGAAGTTACGCCTCCTGCTGACGAAGTGACTCCACCTGCTGACGACGTTACACCGCCGTCTGATGAAGGTACTACGCCGTCTGATGAAGGCACTGCAACCGGTAGCTGCGACGCGCCTGTTGATGCTAACGCCAGCAAATACGCAGCATGGGAATCCAGCAAAATCTACAACAGTGGCGATACCGTAAGCTTCGACCATCTGGTGTGGAAAGCGAAGTACTGGACTCAGGGCAACCAGCCTGGTTTTGGTGCAGAAGCATGGGAACTGGTGAGCAACGTGAAGATGAACTGGCGTTCTGACCTGGTCTATAACGGCGGTGAAACCACCACTTATCAGGGTAACGTTTACCGTGCCAAATGGTGGACCCGTGGTGATAACCCAGCTAACAGCGATGTTTGGGTGAAAGAAGGCGCAGCAACAGACTGCAAATAAGCTTTATAACCTAAGGTCGCGGGGGAATATTACCCCGCACCCACTGACCACACCCCACTTCGGGTGTGGTCCTTCTCAAATTGATCTGTTTTCGCAAGGAGTTATTTAGCTTTACCTCAGGAGAAAAAATGAAACGCTTAATGTTATTACTGCTGATATTCAGCCAAAGCGCGCTGGCGAATTGCTGGGATAAAGCGGCACATTATTATCATGTGGATCCGTATTTATTATTTGCGATTGCGAAAGTTGAATCTGGAATGAATCCCTACGCAGTAGGTGTAAACCACGATGGAACGCGAGATGTAGGACTGATGCAAATAAACAGCTCGCATTTTAACGAACTCCAGCGTTATGGCATTGACGAATATCGGCTCATGACAGAGCCCTGTACCTCAATCATGGTAGGAGCCTCGATCCTCTCGGATATGATTAAAGTATACGGCAATAACTGGGAAGCCGTCGGTGCTTATAACGCCGGACTGAAAAAAGAGAATTATCCACAACGAATGGTTTATGCCCATAAGGTGTGGAGGAAATATCAACAAATAAAAATAGAAACGCAAAATCAATATGCCTGGTGATTTTATTTTTTGAAGGATTCCTGCGGGTGTTCTTCTAAAAGTGAAAGTTGTACCGGAGGATATATTTATTAATGGATTAATAAATATATCAGGTCTAAATATTTAATTATTGTACTTCCAAGGAAACAGAAATGAACAAACGGACATTATTAAGTGTACTCATTGCTGGCGCGTGCGTGGCACCGTTTATGGCGCAGGCCAGCACTTTGCAGGCAACCAGCAGTGAGCCATACACCATGAAAGCCAGCGATCTGGCGAAAAAAGAGCACGACCTGACCAACTTCCCGCTGATGGCTTCCGTGAAGGACACCATTAAGACGCTGGACAACGCTGAGGTCGAGCTGATTGAGCCAGGTCGCGCCGCCAATCCGGAAAACGTGAAGCGCGTGGAAGGGATTGTAAAAGCCGACGACTGGGACTATCTGTTCCCACTGCGTGCGCAGTCCTATACCTATAGCAACTTCCTGAAAGCGGTGGGCAAATTCCCTGCACTCTGTAAGACCTATAACGACGGTCGCGACAGCGATGCGATCTGCCGTAAAGAACTGGCTACCATGTTTGCCCACTTTGCGCAGGAAACCGGTGGTCATGAGAGCTGGCGTCCGGAAGGCGAGTGGCGTCAGGCGCTGGTCTACGTACGCGAAATGGGCTGGAGCGAAGGGCAGAAGGGCGGCTATAACGGCGAATGTAACCCGGATGTTTGGCAGGGTCAGACCTGGCCGTGCGGCAAAGACAAAGACGGTGATTTCCTGAGCTACTTCGGTCGCGGCGCGAAACAGTTGTCTTATAACTACAACTACGGTCCGTTCTCTGAAGCCATGTTTGGCGATGTTCGCACTCTGCTCGACAAACCAGAGCTGGTGGCTGACACCTGGCTGAACCTGGCAAGCGCCATCTTCTTCTTTGCCTACCCGCAGCCGCCGAAGCCGAGCATGTTGCAGGTTATTGACGGTACCTGGCAGCCGAACGATCATGACAAAGCAAACGGTCTGGTGCCGGGCTTTGGTGTGACCACCCAGATCATCAACGGCGGCGTAGAGTGCGGTGGTCCGACTGAAATTGCGCAATCGCAAAACCGTATCAAGTACTACAAAGAGTTTGCCAACTATCTGAAAGTCCCGGTTCCGGCTGACGAAGTGCTGGGCTGCGCCAACATGAAGCAGTTTGATGAAGGCGGCGCTGGCGCACTGAAGATTTACTGGGAACAGGACTGGGGATGGAGCGCAGATACGCCGGACGGTAAGACCTACTCATGTCAACTTGTGGGCTACCAGACGCCGTTCAGCGCATTCAAAGAGGGCGACTATAGCAAGTGCGTGCAGAAGTTCTATAACGTGAACATCGTGAATGATGACGGTTCTGCGGTAACGCCGGACGAAACCCCGGTTACACCAACGCCGACCCCGTCAGAAGACGTAACGCCGGCACCAGCGCCAGTTCCGGACGAAACTCCGGCAGAACCTGCCGTGGTGAACCATGCGCCGGTAGCGGTAATCTCTGGACCAATTGGTGCCGTTGATGCGGGCGCGCAGGTTTCCCTGAGCGCTGAAAGCTCTACCGACGCAGACGGTAACAAGCTGACTTACACCTGGCGTTCACAGGATGGTCAGACGGTTACTGGTGAAGACAAAGCGGTAGTGACCTTTACCGCACCGGAAGCTGCAACGGCGCAGCAGTATGAAGTCAGCCTGACCGTCAGTGATGGTGAACTGAGCAGCACCACGTCTTATCTGCTGAACGTGAAAGCGAAAGCCGCAACGCCGTCACAGGATGAAGGAACTTCTGGTTCATATCCTGGCTGGAGCGTGAACAACAAGTATAAAGCAGGGGATATCGTGAACAACCACGGTAAACTCTTCCAGTGCAAACCGTTCCCGTTCAGCGGCTGGTGTAACACCGCGCCGACATACTATGAACCCGGCGTAGGTCTGGCATGGGCAGACGCGTGGACCGCGCTGTAATCTGAAAGCAAAACGGCAACCCTCGGGTTGCCGTTTTTGTGTTACCTGGCCGGATAAGGTATTTACATCGGTTGTCGGGGGCGCTTCGCTTGCCCGACCTACAGGAAGCACCGCGGTAGGCCGGATAAGGCGTTTACGCCGCATCTGGCAAAACTTAGCGGTGCAATTTTCCGTGATCGCGCAGCCACGCGGCGGTCTGTTCAATCCCTTCGTCCAGCGTCACGATGGGCTTATACCCCAACTCACTTTCGGCGCGCGTAATGTTCAGCGTAAAATCGAAATTCAACTTCGACACGCCATAGTGGGTTAACGCTGGCTCTTTGGCGGACTTATTGCCGAAATGCTCCATGCTGCGGGCGATCATATCCAGCATCGGGTAGGGAACCGAGCGGATCCGGCAGTCAATATCCAGTTCATCAATCAGCTTCTGTACGATGCTGTGCAGGGTCCTTGGCTCGCCGTTAGTAATGTTATACACCCGTCCGGAGGGCAGTTTGTCGCACTGTTCCTGACTCGCCAGCCACATAGCATGGACCGCATTTTCGTAATAGGTCATATCGACCAGGGCGCTGCCGCCGTGCGGCAAGAGCACACTGCCGTACTGGTGCATCATGTGCGCCAGACGGGGAATAAAGACTTTATCGTGGGGGCCAAAGAGACTCTGCGGGCGCAGCACTGTAAACCGCGTCTGCGGATTCGCCTGTGCCAGCAGGCTGATGACCTCTTCGCCCGCGGCCTTACTGCGTGCAAATTCGTTGGCAAAGCGGTGAGGGCGAAAATCTTCGCTGATATCCCGGTGGTGGTGATAATCAAAATAGAGTGATGGCGAGGAGATATGAATAAAGTTGCGTACACCCCAGGCTACGGCCCACTCGCCCAGACGACGGGTCGCGCGGACGTTGGCGAGATCAAAGGCTTCTTGTGTACCCCAGGGAGAGGTAAAGCTTGAGCAATGCCATAGCGTATCAATACCCGCCAGCATGACCTTCGCCTGCGAAGACACCAGTTCGGTCAAATCTGCATGCACAAACTCTGCGCCCATTTTCTCGAGCAGTTTACCCATCGCCGCGTTGCGACCGGTAGCTCTGACGCCAATGCCCTTGTTGCGCAAAAACTCAACCGCGTTGCGCCCTAAGCCGCTGGTTGCGCCGGTAACCAGTACCTTCATATCAATCCACTGTGTTTAAAAACCGTCGTGCGCATTTTTCCGTGAATTACGTTGGTATGCAATGGGAAACATGAAGCAAAAGAACAAGATTTCACGAATTATCTGTGATTTGTTCTGCAAGTCTGGCAATTTCTTTCGCCATTCCCCGGAAAATAAACAGGTGCGCGGGGATCATTAACAGCCAGTAGAACAGCCCAGGCATCCCGTGCGGGTGCCACCAGGCGCGCACGTCAATCTGGCGAAAATCACCTTTATCTTCAAGAGTAAAGCTTAAGCGGCCCAGCCCAGGCGCCTTCATACCAAACAGCAGGGTGAGCTGCTTTTCCGGCTCGGCGATAATTACTTTCCAGCTATCTACCGTATCGCCAGGCTGGAGAAGTTGGCGTTCCGGCCGTCCTTTTGCCAGCCGATGCCCGACCAGGAGATCCATTGCCGCGCGGGTTTTCCACAAAACATTCCCGAAGAAATAGCCCTCTTTGCCGCCGAGACGGTTGACCACCTGCCACAGCGCCTTCAGGCTGGCGGGGGTCTTCACGGTAAAACCGGCCTGTTTAGCGAAAAAACCGTATTCGGGTCGCCAACGGGCAAACGCCTGGGCGTCATAGCCCCAGTCGCTGGAGTTTGCCAGCTTCTCTTCTTCTTTCAGCGTACTGCGAACGGCATCGTCAAAGGCGATAAGCTTTTGCGGAATCAACGCCCGCAGCTTTGCGTCATCGGCCAGTAGATCGTGTCTGAGCCCCTGTATCAACGCTTTGGCGGTGCCAGGCGGCACCGAGGTGATGACATTTAAGAACCACACCGAAATCCAACTGGTGGGGAACGGGACAGGGATCAGCCAGCGATGCTTGCCGCTTACCGTCATAAAATGTTCAAACTGCTCCTGATAACTGAGCACCTGCGGCCCGGCGGCTTCGAGAACCCGGTGATCATCAGAAGGGTGATCGAGCAACTCCACCAGATAGTAGAGCAGGTTTTCCAGGGCGATGGGCGTGGTACGCGAGCGTACCCAGCGCGGTGGCGTCAACACCGGCAGGTTGTAGACCATATCGCGCATTACTTCAAAGGCGGCGGAACCGGCCCCAACAATAATCCCGGCACGCAGTTCTGTGACCGGAACGTCTGCGCCGCGCAGCGTGTCGGCGGTGATCTGCCGCGCCCGCAGGTGGTCGGACTGCTCGTGCTCCGGTGCCTGCAAGGAACTGAGAAAAATAAGCTGACTGACCGGCGTTTCACGCAGCGCATCGCGCACATTGAGTGCCACCTGGCGCTCATGGGCAATGAAGTCGCCGCCTTCACCCATGCTGTGAACCAGATAATAGACGGTATCGACACCCGCAAGCAGCGCGGGGAGGGCATCAGGCCAGTTGAGATCGACCCGATGGCAACTGACGTTAGCCAGCTGCAGTTTCTCCAGTCGTTCAATGCGACGTGCCGCTGCCAGCACCCGATGCCCTTGCTGGCTGAGTGCCTGCACCAGATGCTGACCAATGTAACCACTGGCGCCAAGAACAAGAATACGTTGCGGCACGTTTGTCTCCTTAGCGGGTTAAAAACGCGCGCCAGAGAGCGACAACGTTGGCAAGCTGTTCCCGGGAGACATCAAGATGGGTGACCAGACGGACGATCGGCGAGGCGTTGATCAGCACACCGTTGGCCTTCAGATGTTCGCCTAATGCCGCCGCGTTTTCTTCACCCACGCGCACGAACAGCATATTGGTATCATGGCGCATCACGTCGGCACCAACTTCCCGTAGCTGTTCCGCCATCCAGGCGGCGTTGTCGTGGTCTTCCTGCAAACGCGCAACGTTATTTTTCAGCGCGAACAGACCGGCTGCCGCGAGGATACCTGCCTGACGCATTCCGCCACCGGTCATTTTACGCCAGCGCGTGGCGCGCTTAATGTAATCGGCATTGCCGACCAACAGTGAACCAACGGGCGTGCCTAAGCCTTTGGAGAGACAAATAGTGAAGGAGTCGCAGTATTGGGTAATGTCTTTAAGCTCACAGCCGTAAGCCACAACGGCGTTAAAAATACGCGCGCCGTCAACGTGCAGCGCCAGGTCGCGCTCGCGGGTGAACTCCCACGCCTCTTTCAGATAAGCGCGCGGCAGTACTTTGCCATTATGCGTATTTTCAAGACTGAGAAGCTTCGTGCGGGCGAAATGAATGTCGTCAGGCTTAATTTTTGCCGCGACTATATCCAGCGGCAGCGAGCCGTCGGCGTTGGCGTCAATGGGTTGCGGTTGAATACTGCCAAGTACCGCCGCACCGCCTGCTTCGTACAGATAGTTATGCGCCACCTGGCCGACGATATACTCTTCGCCACGTTCGCAGTGGCTCAGCAGAGCGACAAGGTTGGCCTGGGTGCCAGTGGGTAGAAACAGCGCGGCCTCTTTGCCACTTAATTCTGCGGCATAGCGCTGGAGTTCGTTAACGGTAGGGTCATCACCATAAACGTCGTCCCCGACCAGGGCGGCCATCATCGCTTCCAGCATGGCGCGACTCGGACGGGTGACGGTATCACTTCTTAAATCGATCATGTCATATCCTTTTACGCTTCAACCTTCACGCCGCCCCGACGTTGGCTTCGCCCTCAAACCCCAGTCACAGAATTATCTGTGCTCCTGGGGACTTTCGGACTTGCCGCCTTGATGCGACATGAAGAGTTTTGCGCATGACTTTAAAAGGACATTTTTACCTGAGCCAGTTGGTTTTTGCCAGTTCGATCACTTCATCGCCACGACCGCTGATAATTGCCCGCAGCATATACAGGCTGAACCCTTTGGCCTGCTCGAGTTTGATTTGTGGAGGAATCGCCAGTTCTTCTTTGGCGACAACGACATCGACCAGCACCGGGCCGTCGATGGAAAAGGCACGCTGGAGCGCTTCGTCCACGTCAGACGCTTTCTCAACGCGAATTCCGGTAATTCCGCATGCTTCGGCAATCCGCGCGAAGTTGGTATCGTGCAGTTCGGTACCGTCGGTGAGATAACCTCCGGCCTTCATCTCCATCGCCACAAAGCCCAGCACGCTATTGTTAAAGACCACGATCTTGACGGGCAACTTCATCTGCACCACCGACAGGAAATCGCCCATCAGCATACTGAAACCGCCGTCACCGCACATCGCAATCACCTGACGTTCCGGCGCGGTCGCCTGGGCACCGAGCGCCTGCGGCATAGCGTTGGCCATTGAGCCGTGGTTAAACGAACCCAGCAGGCGGCGCTTGCCGTTCATTTTCAGATAACGTGCCGCCCAGACGGTTGGCGTGCCGACATCGCAGGTAAAGATCGCGTCGTCAGCGGCAAAGTGACTGATTTGCTGCGCCAGATACTGTGGATGAATGGCTTTGTCACTCGGTTTGGCGAGGTCGTCCAGACCTTTACGGGCATCGCGATAATCACTGAGGGCTTTATCGAGGAATTTACGCTCGCTTTTTTCTTCTACCAGCGGTAGCAGGGCTTTGAGGGTGGCTTTGATATCGCCCACCAGCGCCATATCCACCTTACTGTGCGCGCCGATGCTGGCCGGGTTGATATCAATCTGAATGATCTTGGCATCGGACGGATAGAACGGACGGTAAGGAAATTGGGTGCCGAGCAGCACCAGCGTATCGGCGTTCATCATGGTATGGAAACCGGACGAAAAGCCGATCAACCCGGTCATACCGACATCATAAGGGTTGTCGTATTCAACGTGCTCTTTTCCACGCAGGGCGTGAACAATTGGCGCTTTGATTTTGGCGGCAAACTCCACCAGTTCCTTATGCGCGCCCGCGCAACCGCTGCCGCACATCAGGGCGATATTGCTGGAATAGCGCAGCAGTTGAGCCAGTTTGTGTAACTCTTCTTCCGCCGGCGTTACGATCGGTAAAGGGGCATGATACCAGTGGGTGCTGGCGCTTTCCGGTGCGGGCTTCAGCGCCACATCACCCGGTAAAACCACCACGGAAACGCCGCGATTGAGTACCGCCTTACGCATGGCAATCGCCAGTACCTGCGGAATTTGTTCAGGGCTGGAAACCAGCTCGCAATAGTGGCTGCATTCGCGGAATAATTCCTGCGGGTGCGTCTCCTGAAAATAACCGCTGCCGATCTCGCTGGAAGGAATATGTGCGGCAATCGCCAGTACCGGAACGTGGTTGCGGTGACAGTCAAACAGACCGTTAATCAGGTGCAGGTTACCTGGCCCACAGGAGCCTGCGCACACCGCAAGCGCGCCGGTTAACTGCGCCTCTGCGCCCGCCGCGAAGGCGGCAACCTCTTCATGGCGGGTCGGTATCCATTCAATCGTGCCCATGCGATTGAGACTGTCGCTCAGACCGTTCAGCGAATCGCCCGTCACGCCCCAAATCCGTTTCACGCCAGCCTGTTCAAGCGTTTTCGCAATAAAAGCGGCAACCGTTTGTTTCATGGTTCTCCATCTCCTCTCATATGATTCCGTTAACAAGTTTAGATTAAGATGCTGGTTCTGCTCAGATTTTCCCAGTCCTGAAAGGAGTCCTGGCCGCTAGTCCACGTCGCCACTGTCCCACAGTTTTCGCCGCCGTTTCACTGAGCGCTGCGACAACGCCTTTGCCATAGAGGCACCTATTTCAGCGCTAACGACCAGTCCCTGAATAAACGGGCGGTCATGCATTAACCATGGCAGCCCACCAAAGGCGATGCGGTTGCGGGCATTTTCCGGGGCTTGCAGCGTGTAATCCTCGCCGATATCCGGGATCTCATCACCGCAGGCAAGCAATTGTTCGCGTAGCGCGGGAAAAGGGATGTCTTTGCTCTTCATTGCCTTCTGTCCCCGGGCGTCAATAAATACGTCAAACTCGCAGCGCTGGTCGTGGTGATAAATCACCGTCTTTCCCTGTTCAGTCCTACGCTCATAGTCCGCGCCCAGTGGCAGGATCTCAATCAGCCCGGCGTCATGCAGCGCCAGCAGCCGACGGATGGATTCCGAGGGGATTGCCGCATAGTTATCGATGAAGACGCGTGCCAGTCCACGTTTGAACCGCTTTACGTCGTCGTCATCAAGATGAGGCACGATATCCTCGATAACCTCATGCATCCGCAGCAGGGTATAGCGCCATGCCACGGTGTGCTGTTGCTGTTTGTTACGTTCAACTTCCACCAGGTTGCGTTTCGCCCAGTCAAAAGGATCGTGCTTAATTCTGTCGGCGAAATAGACCTCGGGGAAGGTATCGGCCGTCAGCGTATCCAGCCTGATCTGTTGGCTCCACTGCGGCGCCGCGTCCTGCAACTGCTGAACAATAAGCCGAAAGATACGATCCAATAACCCTTTCTGTCCCTGGTGTATGCATTCATTAATCGCCGCTTCCGTCGCGATATTCAGTGGTTCATACGGAAGAGGACAGTAAAAGTCCGCTTCAGGAAGCACACCTGAGCGCGACATCAGGGTTATCTTCAGGCTCTGGCTGTCGGGGTGACGTGTAAACGTCAGGGATTTATCAGTATGGGTAGTAAACGTACCATGTTGGCTGACCACGGCCATCGCCGCATCAATGGCGCTGAGCGAGGTACCGAGAATGCCCACCCGGCAAGCGCTAATCTCCGCGTCCATCAGGCCGGTCCAGGGGCTGGGGAAAAATTTTCGAGTTTGTGTATCGTCTTCGGGCCACAGATGACCGGTGGCAATAATGGCGAAATCTACCTCAACGGGCTGGGTACGGTGGTTAACCCACAGGGATACGCCATCCGGGTTCGCGCGCAGATCGGTGACTTCGCTTGATTCGTTGACCTTAATCACGAAGCCGGACTGCTGCGCCTTGTCGACAAGGGCTAAGAAACGATCTCGATAATAGTCACCGAGGAGCACGCGGGGCAAAAACTGCCGCTCATGCAGCGAGGTACGTTCAACACCAAACCGCGCCAGGTATTCATCGCTTTGGTTTTGTAGCCAGGTCAGATAGGTGATGTAAATCGGCGGGATCTCGATACTGGCAATATTTGCCAGCATGTGGACGCCGTTATTGTCGCTGTTGTAGGGCATACCGACACCCGCTTCTTCAGCTTGCTCATAGAGCTGTATCTCCAGCGGAACACCGCGCTCAACCAGGGCATGCAGGGTGTAAATTCCGGTGGGGCCGACGCCGACAATGGCCACTTTTTTCATGGGGTTCCCTTTTAGAAAGATCGACGTGGTAGTCGGGGTTTTTACGTAATCTGTGCAGATTAAGTGTGGTCGATAATTTCAGGCAGGGTAAAAAAAATGGCCGCCAGGTTTCCCCGGACGGCCATTTTTCCTATGAGACGGATGTATTACGCCAGTACTAAGTCACTCTGCGGATGGCAGGAGCAGGCCAGCACGTAACCGTCAGCGATTTCTGCGTCGGTCAGCGTCATGGTGCTGCTGACCGTGTAGTTACCGTCAACGACTTTGGTTTTGCAGCAGCCACAGACGCCCGCACGGCAGGCGGCGACAATGGGCACCTGGTTGCTTTCCAGCGCCTCCAGCAGCGTCGAACCCACTGGCGCATAAAACTGTTTCACCGGTTGCAGTTTGGTGAACTTCAGGCCGCTGGTTACCGCATCCGCGACCGGGGTGAAGAACTTCTCTTTGAAGAAGCGCGTTACGCCCAGTGCTTTAACGTCCTGTTCTACCTGCTCCATATACGGCGCAGGGCCACAGGTCATCACGGTGCGGGAAGTCAGATCGGGCACCTGCTGCAACAGTTCGCGGGTCAGACGACCGGCAACAAAACCGTCAGTGGCATTATTTTCCGCCACCAGCGTGATCGGATACTGACGCCACTCCTGCGCAAAAATAACGTCCTGGGGAGAGCGCACGTTAAAGATCACCTGAACATCAGCTTGCGGACGGTGCTTCGCCAACCAGCGGCTCATTGACATGATTGGCGTGACGCCACAGCCGGCAGCCAGCAGCAGGAACTTATCATCCGCTTTATCTTCGCAGGTGAAATCGCCCATGGCATCTGACAGCCAGAGGTAGTCGCCGCGCTTCACATCGCGGGTGAGCCACTGCGAGCCAGCACCTTCGTCAATTCGACGAACGGTCAGCGTAATATACTCGCTGACGCCCGGTGTTGACGAAAGGGTATAGGCGCGCAGCGTATCCGCGGAATTACGCACGCTGACCAGCGCATATTGCCCGGCGCGATACGGATAATAGTCGTGGCACAGCAGGGAAATCGTCCACACATCCGGCGTTTCCTGATGGATATGGTGAACCTGCATCCGCCATGGGCACTGATGGGTTGGCATCGTCATGTCTCTACTCCTTACGCACTCAGCAACTGCTTCATATCTTCTTCAACGGTGGTCACAGAACGCAGACCGAATTTTTCGTTGAGCACAGCCAGCAGATCCGGTGTGAGGAAGCCTGGTGCGGTTGGACCGGTCACGATGTTTTGCACGCCCAGAGACAGCAGGGTCAGCAGAATCACAATCGCTTTCTGTTCGAACCACGAGAGTACCAGTGACAGCGGCAGATCGTTCACGCCACAGCCCAGTTTCTCTGCCAGCGTGACTGCCAGAATAATGGCTGAGTAAGCATCGTTACACTGACCGGCATCGACCAGACGCGGCAGACCTTCGATGTCACCAAATTCCAGCTTGTTGAAACGGTATTTACCACAGGCCAGGGTCAGGATCAGACAGTCGTCCGGTACGCTAGTGGCAAAATCGGTAAAGTAGCTGCGCTCACCGCGCGCGCCGTCGCAACCGCCGACCAGGAAGATATGACGCAGTTTCTCACGGCTCACCAGGTCGATCAGGGAATCAGCGGCACCCAGCAGGGTCTGGCGACCAAACCCGACGGTGATCAGATGTGGAATTTCGCTATACGGGAACCCTGCCATCTGTTGCGCCTGGGCAATTACCGGACCGAAATCATCCCCTTCCAGGTGGCTCACACCCGGCCAGCCGACGATGCTGCGGGTCCAGATACGATCGTCGTAGCTGCCGACGGTCGGGTCAATGATGCAGTTGGAGGTCATCACAATTGGGCCAGGGAAGCGGGCAAACTCGACCTGCTGGTTCTGCCAGCCGCTGCCGTAGTTACCGATCAGGTGTTTGAATTTCCGCAGCTCCGGGTAGCCGTGAGCAGGCAGCATTTCACCGTGGGTGTAGACGTTAACGCCGGTCCCTTCGGTTTGCTCCAGCAGGTTATACAGATCTTTCAGGTCATGACCGGAGATCAGGATGCACTTGCCTTCGGTCGCTTTGACGTTGACCTGGGTCGGAGTTGGGTGACCGTATTTAGTGGTTTCACCGGCATCCAGAATGCTCATCACTTTGAAGTTCATCTGGCCGATTTCCATTGCGCACTCCAGCAGAGCGTTCATATCGGAAGGCCAGGTGCCCAGCCACGCCATGATTTTATGATACTGCGCGTAAATGTCGTTATCGTACTGGCCGAGGACGTGCGCGTGCTCCATGTAAGCCGCCGCGCCTTTCAGACCGTACAGACACAGCAGACGCAGGCCGAGAATGTTCTCGCCGATCGCCGCTTTGTCTTTGTTTGGGGTAAATTCGGCCGCCTGGCGTTGCAGGTCGCCCAGATCGTCGCTGACCAGGTGCAACTCGGCCATCGGGTTGTCGCAATGCGCGCTGGGGTCAATGGCCAGACACTGCGCTTTCAGCGCTTCACGCATGGCAATCGCTTCGCGGGCATAGCCGACAATACGCGGGGAGTCGAAGTTAACATTGGTCAGTGTTGAGAAGAATGCACGCGGGGCAAAGTTATCAACGTCATGGTTGATGATGCCATATTCCCGTGCTTTCGCAGCCCAGGCGGACAGGCCTTGCAGAGCTGCGATCAGCAGATCCTGGAGATCGGATGTCTCAGCCGTTTTACCGCACATACCCTGCGCGTAAGAACAGCCGTTTCCTGCAGGAGTACGGATGGTTTGTTCACATTGCACACAAAACATAGTCACACCTTTTTTAAAGTTATATTTAATATACATGTTTAAGGTTATGCTTGTCAGCAAAGGGATAAAAGGTATTTCTGCTACAACTTACATGGAGATTGATTTAGCGCAATTTTGGCGGTAGGGAGCTACCGCCAAAGAGGGAGTTATGCCGAGAAAAGCGCCATTAAAATGGGCACCAGAAGACTGAGAATAAAGCCGTGCACAATCGCCGCCGGAACCATTTCCAGCCCCCCGGAGCGCTGCAATACCGGCAAAGTGAAATCCATCGACGTTGCACCACACAGCCCCAGCGCGGTGGAGCGGCTGCGGCGGACCAGACCTGGAATGAGCATAATGGCGATCAGTTCGCGAGCCAGATCGTTAAAGAAGGCGGCGCTTCCAATTACCGGACCATACGATTCGGTCAGCAGGATCCCGGAAAGGGAGTACCAGCCGAAACCTGAGGCCATCGCCAGTGCCGTTTTGATGGGCAGGTCGAGAATAAAGGCGTTAATGACCCCGCCAACCAGCGAGCTGGCAACGACCATCACTGCAACAATCAATCCCCGGCGGTTCAGCACAATTTGTTTCAGCGTCATGCCGCTATTGCGCAGTTGAATACCCACAAGGAGGAGAAGCAGGATAAGGGTATATTCGCTGGCATCGGTGGCGTGCTGTAAAAATGCAAGACCGCTCAGCCCCAGAAGAAAACCCGCGACGACCACGCCGCATAATTTGAGCGATTCAAGTGCCATGGCGATACGCGAAGGCAGTTTTTCCTGCTGATGGTTGTGTCGCCAGGGTAATGAGCGCTCCAGCCATAATAATGCCGCAATATTACACAATAAAATAATGGTTATGCTGACGGCAGAATAATGAAATATAGCCAGCAAATTGCTCGCCAGATTATCTAAAAAGGCCAGGCTGATACCCATAAAAAAGAGGATCAGATAAACCATCCAGCTTAAGAGCTTATTGATTAATTTTAATGCGGCCGTGTGCCGAAGCGGAATGAGATACCCGATAATCAGCGGGAGCAGAATGATGAGTAGTCCTGAGAACATGAACAGCCGGGTCCTTGTAAGAATCTGTTAAGCGCCAGAGACACTATCCAATAAAGGCTGTCAGGTAAAGGGAAACAGTAGGTCGGGTAAGCGAGGCGCCACCCGACACCAGAGATTAATTAATCACGTTTTTCCAGCAGCGTGCGGTAAATAAGCCCACCCAGGATACCGCCGACAATCGGCATTACCCAGAACAGCCACAGTTGTTCCAGTGCCCAGCCACCCTGGAAGAGGGCAACCGCAGTACTGCGCGCCGGGTTCACAGAGGTATTGGTGACCGGAATACTGATCAGGTGAATCAGGGTTAACGCCAGACCGATAGCAATAGGCGCAAAGCCCGCAGGCGCGTGTTTATCAGTAGCGCCGTGGATCACCAGCAGGAAACCGGCCGTCAGGACAATTTCAATCACGATCGCAGAGAGCATGGAGTAACCGCCCGGAGAGTGCTCGCCGTAGCCGTTAGAGGCAAAGCCGCTTGCTGTTGCATCGAAACCCGCTTTACCGCTGGCGATGAGGTACAGCACCGCAGCGGCAATGATCCCACCAACCACCTGGGCAATAATATAGCCAATCACCTCTTTCGCAGGGAAACGACCGCCGGCCCATAAGCCTAAAGTGACGGCCGGATTAAAATGACCGCCAGAAATATGACCGACGGCAAAGGCCATGGTTAAAACGGTAAGACCGAACGCCAGCGCTACGCCAGCAAAGCCAATACCTAATTCCGGGAACGCTGCGGCCAATACTGCGCTACCGCAGCCACCAAATACCAACCAGAATGTACCAAAACATTCCGCGGCTAATTTTCTAAACATATCCACCTCAATGTAAAACAACCGTGCATAATCACGGTAATTGATAATTATCGTCCTAAGGGGTAACGACAAAATTAAGAGGCCGCTATTTTAAAAGCGGGCGTACCCCATCTCCAGTTAATTAAATCCAGTTCTTTTGATTCAGGGCAATGTGACGGCATTCCTTAATCAGATTCGTCTTATCAGGAGTGTAGCGTAATTCCGTTAGCCGCAGATTTAATAAATTCTGAATTTACCCTTCTTACGTGGCGTAATAATCCTGGTTTTTAACATTCGAAGAAAACAGACAAAAATTGCTCATGTATTCAGCAATCAACGGCTTAACCTCTGGTACATCACGACCCGTCGCCGGTTTTGTCGTTATACTGCGAGGAGCTAAAAGGAAAAGTGCAGATTGTCTGGAGGAAACATGATTCTCGAACGCGTTGAGATTGTCGGGTTTCGCGGTATCAACCGGCTATCGTTGATGCTTGAGCAAAACAACGTGCTGATTGGGGAAAACGCCTGGGGTAAATCCAGTTTACTCGATGCGCTGACGCTGCTGCTGTCACCTGAATCTGAGCTGTATCACTTTGACCGTGATGATTTCTGGTTTCCTCCGGGAGATATCAACGGGCGTGAGCACCATCTGCACATTATTCTGACCTTTCGTGAATCTCAGCCTGGTCGTTATCGGGTGCGACGGTATCGCCCGCTGGAGGCGTGCTGGACTCCCTGTCACGATGGCTATCAGCGCATTTTTTATCGCCTCGAAGGGGAAAGTGCGGAAGATGGGAGTGTGATGACGTTGCGCAGTTTTCTCGACAGCGACGGGCATCCGCTGCCGATTGACGACATTAATGCGCAGGCCCGGCATCTGGTGCGCTTAATGCCCGTGCTGCGCCTGCGCGATGCCCGCTTTATGCGCCGCATCCGTAACGGTACGGTGCCGGAGGTGGATGATGTCGAGATCACCGCCCGACAACTGGACTTTCTCGCCCGCGAATTAACGATGCGTCCGCAAAATCTGACGGACGGGCAGATCCGCCAGGGCCTTTCCGCAATGGTGCAACTGCTTGAACACTATTTTTCAGAGCAGGGCACGCCCCAGACCCGGCATCGTTTAATGCGTCGTCGTTCGAGCAATGAGCAGCGCAGTTGGCGCTACCTCGATATTATCAACCGCATGATCGACAAGCCCGGTGGACGCACTCATCGGATCATACTGTTAGGGCTGTTCTCCACGTTGTTACAGGCGAAAGGCACCATTCATCTGCATAAAGACGCCCGACCACTGCTGCTGGTGGAAGACCCGGAAACCCGTCTGCACCCGATCATGCTGTCGGTGGCGTGGCAGTTGCTGAACTTGTTGCCGCTTCAGCGCATCACCACCACCAATTCAGGCGAACTGCTCTCACTGACTCCTGTCGAACACGTGTGCCGACTGGTGCGCGAGTCTTCCCGCGTTGCGGCCTGGCGCTTAGGGCCTGGCGGAATGAACGCCGAAGAAGGGCGACGCATCGCTTTTCATATCCGCTTTAACCGTGCGTCCTCGCTGTTCGCCCGCTGCTGGCTGCTGGTGGAAGGGGAAACGGAAACCTGGGTTATTAACGAACTGGCGCGTCAGTGTGGGCATCACTTTGACGCCGAGGGGATCAAGGTCATTGAATTCGCGCAGTCCGGATTGAAGCCGCTGGTGAAATTCGCCCGTCGGATGGGGATCGAGTGGCACGTGCTGGTGGACGGTGACGAAGCCGGGAAGAAATACGCTGCAACGGTACGCGGTTTGTTAAACAACGACCGGGAGGAGGAGCGCGAGCATCTGACCGTTCTGCCTGCGCTGGATATGGAGCACTTTATGTATCGGCAAGGGTTTGCTGATGTTTTTCATCGGGTCGCGCAGCTCCCGGAAAATGTGCCGATGAATATGCGCAAAATCATCTCCAAAGCGATTCATCGCTCATCCAAACCCGACTTAGCCATTGAAGTGGCAATGGAAGCCGGACGGCGTGGCGTTGATGCTGTCCCTGTACTCCTGAAAAAAATGTTCTCCAGGGTCTTGTGGCTGGCACGCGGCAGAGCGGATTAACCACCGCAACCTTTCATCAACGGACTGAATGTTTATGGCTCCGGTGGCGCTTAAGCACTGTCTTTTTGGCGTAGGGTTTGTTTAGATACGGTAAAAATTCAATTAAGAAAATGACCATCAGGAACGTTATGGGTATCAAGGACAAAAAAATAAAAAAGCGCTACCTGCTGCTTATCGTCATTCTCATCCTGGGGGCGGTCGCGCTCTGGCGCACGTTGAATGCGCCACTGCCGAATTATCAGACACTGATTGTGCGTCCAGGCGATCTCCAGCAAAGCGTCCTGGCCACCGGGAAGCTCGATGCGTTACGCAAAGTTGACGTCGGGGCGCAGGTGAGCGGCCAGCTCAAAACGCTGTCGGTGGCCATTGGCGATAAAGTGAAGAAAGACCAACTGCTGGGCGTTATCGACCCCGAGCAGGCGCAAAACCAGATTAAAGAGGTCGAAGCGACGCTAATGGAGCTGCGTGCGCAGCGTCAGCAGGCTGAAGCCGAATGGAAACTGGCGCGTGTGACGCTGTCACGCCAGCAGCAACTGGCAAAAACCCAGGCCGTTTCACAGCAGGATCTCGACACCGCCGCGACAGAACTGGCGGTGAAGAAGGCGCAAATTGGTACTATTGATGCGCAAATCAAACGCAATCAGGCCTCGCTGGATACCGCGAAAACCAACCTCGACTATACGCGCATCGTCGCGCCCATGGCCGGTGAAGTGACGCAAATTACCACTCTGCAAGGGCAGACGGTAATTGCGGCGCAGCAGGCGCCTAATATTCTGACTCTGGCAGACATGAGCACGATGCTGGTGAAAGCACAGGTGTCTGAGGCGGACGTCATCCATCTTCAACCGGGGCAAAAGGCCTGGTTTACCGTACTGGGCGATCCTCAGACCCGTTATGAAGGGGTCCTGAAAGATGTTCTGCCGACGCCGGAAAAGGTCAATGACGCCATTTTCTATTACGCCCGTTTTGAAGTGCCCAACCCGAAAGGGATTTTGCGCCTCGACATGACCGCGCAGGTGCATATTCAATTGACGGACGTCAAAAACGTATTGACGATCCCGCTCTCCGCGCTGGGCGAACCGGTGGGAGATAACCGCTACAAAGTCACGCTACTGCGTAATGGCGAAACCCGCGAGCGTGAGGTTTCCATTGGCGCGCGAAATGATACGGATGTCGAAATTGTCAAAGGTCTGGAAGCGGGCGACGAAGTGGTGATCGGCGAGGCTAAACCCGGAGCTGCACAATGACGGCATTGCTTGAGTTGAGCAATATTCGCCGCAGTTATCCGTCCGGAGAAGAACAGGTGGAGGTGCTGAAAGGCATCACCCTGCAAATTCATGCCGGGGAGATGGTGGCGATCGTTGGCGCATCCGGCTCCGGTAAATCCACGCTGATGAACATCCTGGGCTGTCTCGATAAGCCGACCAGCGGAACCTATCGGGTGGCAGGGCGCGATGTCTCGACATTAGACCGCGACGCCCTGGCGCAACTGCGGCGCGAGCATTTCGGTTTTATTTTCCAGCGTTACCATCTGCTTTCGCATCTGACTGCGGCGCAAAACGTTGAAGTACCCGCTGTTTACGCCGGTACCGAACGTAAACAGCGTCTGGCGCGTGCACAGGAATTACTCCAGCGGTTGGGGCTTGGTGATCGCGTAGATTATCAACCTTCTCAGCTTTCTGGCGGTCAGCAGCAGCGCGTCAGTATCGCTCGTGCGTTGATGAACGGTGGGCAGGTGATCCTCGCAGACGAGCCTACCGGGGCGCTGGACAGCCGTTCCGGTGAAGAGGTGATGGCGATACTGCACCAGCTGCGCGATCGCGGGCATACGGTAATCATCGTGACCCATGATCCGCAGGTTGCAGCCCAGGCGGAGCGGGTGATTGAGCTGCATGACGGCGAAATTGTGCGTAACCCACCACCGCATACCGCCGTGAATGGGCAGGGCATTCAGGAACCCACCGTGAAGACGGCGTCCGGCTGGAGTCAGTTTGCCAGCGGTTTTCGTGAAGCGCTGACTATGGCGTGGCTGGCGATGGCGGCGAACAAAATGCGCACATTGTTGACGATGCTGGGGATTATTATCGGCATTGCGTCGGTGGTATCGATTGTGGTGGTGGGCGACGCCGCGAAGCAACTGGTACTGGCCGACATTCGCGCCATCGGGACTAACACCATAGATGTCTATCCAGGCAAAGATTTTGGCGACGATGATCCGCAGTATCAGCAGGCGCTGAAATATGACGATCTGTCGGCGATTCAGAAACAGCCCTGGGTCAGCTCCGCCACACCGGCTGTCTCGCAGAATCTGCGGGTGCGCTACGGCAATACCGATGTGGCGGCCAGCGCAAATGGCGTCAGCGGTGATTACTTCAATGTCTACGGCATGACCTTCAGCGAAGGGAATACGTTTAATCGCGAGCAACTGAACGGGCGCGCGCAGGTTGTGGTGCTTGACAGCAACACCCGCCGCCAGCTTTTCCCACACAAGGCCAACGTGGTGGGGGAAGTCATCCTCGTGGGAAACATGCCAGCAACCGTCATTGGCGTGGCTCAGGAGAAGCAGTCAATGTTCGGCAGCAGCAAGATCCTGCGCGTCTGGTTGCCGTACAGCACGATGTCCGGGCGCATCATGGGGCAGTCGTGGCTGAACTCCATTACCGTAAGGGTGAAAGAGGGGTTTGAAAGCGCACAGGCTGAGCAACAACTGACTCGCCTGCTGACGTTACGTCATGGCAAAAAGGATTTCTTCACCTGGAACATGGACGGCGTCTTGAAAACGGCGGAAAAGACCACACGTACTCTTCAACTGTTCCTGACACTGGTGGCGGTTATATCGCTGGTCGTGGGGGGAATTGGCGTGATGAATATTATGCTGGTTTCGGTGACCGAGCGCACGCGTGAAATAGGTATTCGCATGGCGGTCGGTGCGCGCGCCAGCGACGTGTTACAGCAGTTTTTGATTGAAGCGGTGCTGGTTTGTCTGGTGGGGGGGGCATTGGGGATCGGTCTGTCAATGCTGATTGCCTTTACCCTGCAACTGTTCCTGCCGGGCTGGGAGATCGGTTTCTCGCCAATCGCGCTGCTGACGGCATTTCTCTGTTCGACCGCGACCGGGATCCTGTTCGGCTGGCTGCCGGCGCGTAATGCGGCGCGACTGGATCCTGTAGATGCACTCGCGCGGGAGTAAAAGGTGCTGCAGGCCGGAGCAGGCGAAGCTACTATGTGGCGACCGCTGACGAAGAAATAAAAATGCCAGCCGATCGGGCTGGCATTTTGCCTGCGGGATGTACACAATAAAACAGAGAGCTAAGCAACGGCCTCTGCTTCAATGGGTACGATGACACTGGCGTGATTTCCTTTCGGCCCCTGGTGAACGTCAAACTGAACCGATTGTCCGGCTTTTAATGTTCTGTAACCATCCATCTGAATGGTGGAATAATGAGCGAAAATATCTTCGCCGCCGCCTTCAGGGCAGATGAACCCAAACCCTTTGGCATTGTTGAACCACTTAACAGTACCCGTTTCCATGCTTCGACATCCTTCGTAAATCTTATCTAAGTAAGATGGAATGAACCGGTGGTGGAGTGGGTGTTGTTCAAAACCTCGCCAACTCCAAATTTACAATTTAGAGAAATCAGGCGGGGCGTCAAGCATCTGACGGGGTAAGGTGGGTAAAAATGAATCAAAATTTTGAAGCAGTTAACGCTATTGGCGGGAATGTGACAGATGTCGCGGATGCCAATGATAGATGATAGTTATCTGACAATTGAGGTAGATTGACTGTGCCAACCTTGCTTGTCAGCGGCAGTGAGTTCTGCCGATAACCGTGACTGAAGATGATGACAGACAATGGGTAAGACGAACGACTGGCTAGATTTCGACCAACTGGCGGCAGATAAAGTGCGCGACGCGCTAAAACCGCCATCTATGTATAAAGTGATATTAGTCAATGATGATTACACTCCGATGGAGTTTGTTATTGACGTGTTACAAAAATTCTTTTCTTATGATGTAGAACGTGCAACACAACTGATGCTTGCGGTTCACTATCACGGTAAGGCCATTTGTGGTGTTTTTACTGCAGAGGTTGCCGAAACCAAGGTCGCGATGGTGAACAGTTATGCGAGGGAGAATGAGCATCCGTTGTTGTGTACGTTAGAAAAAGCCTGAAAGCAGGCATAAAACTTGGGGGAGGTGCCTATGCTCAATCAAGAACTGGAACTCAGTTTAAACATGGCTTTCGCCAGAGCGCGCGAGCACCGTCATGAGTTTATGACCGTCGAGCACTTGTTACTGGCACTGCTCAGTAACCCATCGGCCAGAGAAGCGCTGGAAGCGTGTTCTGTGGATCTGGTGGCGCTGCGTCAGGAACTCGAAGCCTTCATTGAACAAACTACACCCGTACTGCCTGCCAGTGAAGAAGAGCGCGACACCCAGCCCACGCTGAGTTTTCAACGTGTACTGCAACGTGCAGTCTTCCATGTACAGTCTTCTGGGCGCAGTGAAGTGACCGGTGCCAACGTGCTGGTAGCGATCTTCAGCGAACAGGAATCCCAGGCGGCCTATCTGCTGCGTAAGCACGAAGTCAGCCGTCTCGATGTGGTCAATTTTATTTCTCACGGCACGCGTAAAGATGAGCCGAGTCAGTCCTCTGATCCCGGCAATCAGCCTAATGGCGAAGAACAAGCTGGTGGGGAGGACCGTATGGAGAACTTCACGACTAACCTGAATCAGCTTGCTCGGGTAGGCGGGATTGATCCTCTGATTGGGCGAGAGAAAGAGCTGGAGCGTGCCATTCAGGTTCTGTGCCGTCGTCGTAAAAACAACCCGCTGCTGGTTGGGGAATCTGGCGTGGGTAAAACCGCGATTGCCGAAGGGCTGGCCTGGCGTATTGTGCAGGGCGAAGTGCCGGAAGTCATGGCGGATTGTACGATTTACTCGCTGGACATTGGTTCACTGCTGGCGGGAACCAAATATCGCGGTGATTTCGAAAAGCGGTTTAAAGCGCTGCTGAAACAGCTCGAACAGGATACCAATAGCATCCTGTTTATCGATGAGATCCACACCATTATCGGTGCGGGAGCGGCATCGGGTGGCCAGGTGGATGCGGCTAACCTGATCAAACCGCTGCTCTCTGGCGGCAAGATTCGGGTGATTGGTTCCACCACCTATCAGGAATTCAGCAACATTTTCGAGAAAGACCGTGCGTTAGCGCGTCGCTTCCAGAAAATCGATATTACTGAGCCGTCAGTGGAAGAGACCGTCCAGATCATTAATGGCCTGAAACCGAAGTATGAAGCGCACCACGATGTTCGCTATACGGCCAAAGCGGTACGTGCAGCCGTAGAGCTGGCGGTGAAATATATCAACGATCGTCATCTGCCGGATAAAGCGATTGACGTGATTGATGAAGCAGGTGCCCGTGCGCGACTGATGCCGGTGAGCAAGCGTAAGAAAACCGTCAACGTGGCGGACATTGAATCCGTCGTGGCCCGTATTGCGCGTATTCCGGAGAAAAGCGTGTCGCAAAGCGACCGTGATACGCTGCGTAACCTCGGCGATCGGCTGAAAATGTTGGTCTTTGGTCAGGACAAAGCCATTGAGGCGCTGACCGAAGCCATCAAAATGAGCCGTGCGGGGCTGGGACACGAGCATAAGCCGGTGGGGTCGTTCCTGTTCGCCGGTCCAACCGGGGTCGGTAAAACCGAGGTGACGGTGCAACTCTCGAAAGCCCTTGGCATTGAACTGCTGCGCTTTGATATGTCCGAGTATATGGAACGTCATACCGTGAGCCGCCTGATTGGTGCGCCTCCGGGATACGTTGGCTTTGACCAGGGCGGTCTGCTCACGGATGCGGTGATCAAGCATCCGCATGCGGTACTCCTGCTTGATGAAATTGAGAAAGCGCACCCGGACGTCTTTAACCTGCTGTTGCAGGTGATGGATAATGGTACGCTGACGGACAATAACGGACGTAAGGCGGATTTCCGTAACGTGGTTATGGTCATGACGACCAACGCCGGGGTACGCGAAACTGAACGCAAATCCATTGGCCTGATTCATCAGGACAACAGTACCGATGCGATGGGCGAAATCAAGAAAGTCTTTACGCCGGAGTTCCGTAACCGTCTCGACAACATTATCTGGTTCGAACACCTGTCTACTGAGGTGATCCATCAGGTTGTCGATAAGTTTATCGTCGAGCTTCAGGTTCAGTTGGATCAGAAAGGCGTCTCGCTGGAAGTGAGTCAGGATGCGCGTAACTGGCTGGCTGAGAAGGGCTATGATCGGGCCATGGGCGCACGTCCAATGGCGCGTGTGATTCAGGACAACCTGAAAAAACCGCTGGCTAACGAACTGCTGTTCGGTTCCCTGGTCGACGGCGGGCAGGTGACCGTTGCGCTGGATAAAGAAAAGAATGAGCTGACCTATGGTTTCCAGAGTGCGCAAAAGCACAAACCGGAAGCAGCGCATTAATTTCTGCTGAATGATAATAAACCAGGCCACACGGCCTGGTTTTTTTTGCTTATTTTAAATGGGATAAATATCCGATATACAAATGCAAAGAAGCTAATAATAAATATAGTTCATGAGCTATGGCATAAATATTTGTCAATTGCATTTGTATTGATGCATGTCAATTTTAAACACGCTTTTTGTTCTGTACTATTATCCGCATTAGTACTTGCTAATTGATTGCCTGGGTGATAGTGGTAAGGATATAAAATCATTTTGCGTGATATATTAGTATCTTGTTGTTATTCATTGTTTTTTAACTCATTGATTTATGGATTTTTATCGAAATAGGCGGGTGGGTAAGAGATGTTTTAATATTGATGGCAATGGTGAGGGATTCATATTTATGATTCACCAGAGGATAGAGCGTTGATGCATTTTGGCACTGCCATTAAACAATATTTAATTCTGAGAATAAATAATATTATTCATTGAAAAACCTACGTGTAAATCGTTGAAGCAAAGAACTAATGATATTGACTTGCTGTAACTTGAACTCACGCTTAATTATAAGTGGAAAGGGCAGGAACCGGATGAGCCGCTGATTTATGAACATCGAAATTAAAGGACTGACTTATGGCAAAGGCGCTAACTGCTGCCAAAATGGTTTCTGGGATGGTACTCGGACAAGATTCGGATGGTGTCATCAGTGCGAAGTACGGGAAAGGTGATACAGGGTGTTTACTGGTCGATGATCTGATGAGAAAAGCGATTAAGGGGCAGTGATGGATCACTATCTTGAGATTCGTGTGTTGTCCGATTCTGAATTAGATACCGACGTGCTAATGGCTACGCTGTTTACCAAACTGCATCGCGCGCTCGGAAAACGAGGGAAAGGCGATATCGGCGTCAGCTTTCCCCGGTTTGATATGACGCTGGGATCGTGTTTGCGCCTGCATGGCACATTGCAGGCTTTGCAGGAGCTTGAAGCAGGAGGCTGGCGTAAAGGATTCACGGACTATTGCCAGTGTTCGCCTGTTCAGCTTATTCCAGCCATTCAGGGATGGCGAACGGTGAGCCGGGTGCAGGATCGGCATACGCCGTTAAACGAACGGCCTGTGCCGCTGCCGTATGTCGATATCACTAGCTTGTCGAGTCAACAACAGTTCAGGCTATTTATTTGCCATGGCGAAGTAGCGCCTGTACCCGCTCATGGTACGTTCAATTATTATGGGTTAAGCACGACAGCGACGATTCCCTGGTTTTAATATGGCGTGTGGTTTGTAGGCCGGATAAGGCGGAGCCGCCATCCGGCAAATTGCCCGGTGGCGCTTTCGCTTACCGGGCCTACGGTCAGGAGTTCTTTTCCCCCTCAGGGAGAATATAAAAGAATAGAGCCGATACATAAGTACCGGCTCTATTCTGAAATATGGCGGTGAGGGGGGGATTGACTCGCTTTGCTCGCCCTACGGGCAACCCACTCACTACGTTCGTGGTTTGTCCAACTGGCTGCGCCAGTTGTCGAACCCCGGTCGGGTGTTCTCATCCCCCCTCAGGGAGAATATAAAAGAAAAGAGCCGATACATAAGTACCGGCTCTCATCTGAAATATGGCGGTGAGGGGGGGATTCGAACCCCCGATACGTTGCCGTATACACACTTTCCAGGCGTGCTCCTTCAGCCACTCGGACACCTCACCATATTGTATTATTGCCTGACCTCACAGGGGGCAACGGGGCGCTACTATAGGGAGTTGCGTGAAAACGGTCAAGCAGTATTTACGCTTTACTTCTCGTTTGGTTACGCAGTGTACACTTTCCTTTCGCGGCACGCTTTATACCCGTCATTCGTCAGGTTATCACCCGGATGACAGATACAAAAAAGGCCGGATAATCCGACCTTTTAATTTCTCTACGCCATTCGGGCGTGCAAACAATCAGCGACTACGGAAGACAATGCGGCCTTTGCTCAGGTCGTACGGGGTCAGTTCGACTGTCACTTTGTCGCCCGTCAGGATGCGGATGTAGTTTTTACGCATTTTACCGGAGATGTGTGCAGTAACCACGTGACCGTTTTCTAATTCTACGCGGAACATGGTGTTAGGTAACGTTTCGAGAACGGTACCCTGCATTTCAATATTGTCTTCTTTGGCCATCTAATCCTCTGGGGTATCACTACCGTAATTTGAACCGGCAAGATAATGCCGAAGTTCTTTAAATAAGTAAAGTTTTGCGCGATTAAAACACAGCAAAACAGATTTGGCACATTACTCCGGTTGCTTCAAAAAACACACAGCAAAGCCGCACTTGAAGCGCAACGTCTAAGGGAGCGATGAGATAAACGATGGGCGTTACCTGACGCGAAAGGATCCTTAACGGCAGTGGGGTAATGGGCTAAACCAACTCTGCGACGCAATTATAACACCCTGACAAAAAATGTGCCGAAAACATTCACCCCTGCGGCAAAAATAACGTCCTTGGTACCCAAAAGTGACTGGGCAGGCGCTGCTGGCGCAACGTATCAAGATGCACAAGATATTCTTTGCGTGCGATTTCAACAGCACCCAGCGATTCGGTATGGTTATTGAGCACCTGGCAGTCAATGAGTTTTCCGCCCTGACGAACAAATTCCGCACAAAAAACCAGCAGTGCCGTTTTCGAGGCATTTTCTTGTCGGCTGAACATCGACTCACCGCAAAATAATGCCCCTTGCGATACGCCATACATACCCCCAACCAGCTCATGATCACGCCACACTTCTATGGAATGTGCATGTCCCAGTTCATGCAGTCGGTGATAAGCCTCCACCACGCTGCGAGTGATCCAGGTGCCTTCGTCGCGGTCATTGGCACAGCCCTCGATAACCTGACCAAAGGCATAATTCAGCGTGACGCGATACGGTGAACGTTTATGAAAACGTTTCATGCTGCGACTGATATGAAACGTCGCGGGCCACAGAATAGCGCGGGGATCGGGCGACCACCAGAGTATCGGGTCGCCAGGTGAAAACCAGGGGAATATACCGCGCTGGTAGGCCATGAGCAGGCGCGCAGGACTGAGATCGCCTCCGAGGGCCAATAAACCGTTTGGCTCGCGTAAAGCGCCCTCCGGCGAAGGGAAGGCGAGAGTTGTACGGGACAGTTGCACCAGGCGCATGAAAGCAGAACTCCAGAACCGCAAGTTGGATCGTTCAATAATAGCTTACAGACGTTGCTTAAACTGGTAATAACGCCCTTGTCGCGCCAACAGATCTGCGTGATTACCTTGCTCAATAATTTGCCCGTTGTCCATCACTATTATTCGATCAAACCGGGATAAACCACGCAGACGGTGCGTCACCATCAGAACCGTTTTCTCGCGTATCACCTCTGCCAGTAAATCAAGGATCTGGCTTTCGGTAGTGGCATCAAGTCCTTCCGTGGGCTCATCCAGTAACATCAGCGGCGCATCGTGCAGTAGTCCCCTCGCAATAGCCAGACGACGCAGTTCGCCACCGGACAACTGGCGACCGCCTTCTCCCAGCCAGCTATTGAGTCCACTATCTTGGAGTAACTTTTCCAGACCGACGCGGGTAAGCATTCCCGCAAGTTCATCGTCGCTGGCATGAGGTGCCGCCAGCAGCAGATTGTCGCGCAGCGTGGCGCTGAACAGATGCACACGTTGCGGGACCACACTCATTGTCTGACGCAACGCCTGCTCATTCAGCGACGACAGCGGACTATCGTTGAGCAATATTTCACCCTCTTGTGGATCCCAGGCGCGGGTGAGCAGTTGCAGTAATGTCGATTTACCACAGCCAGTACGCCCGAGGATGGCAATGTGTTCCCCTGCCTTCACTTGCAGCGTGAAGGCGTCCAGTGCTTTTTGCCCCTGCTCAGGGTAGCTGAATGAGACATCACGCAGCGTTAACGCCACGTTATCAGTCACGTTCGTATCAGCAATGGGAAAGGTGACTTCAGGCTTCTGTTCGGTCAGTTCCGTAATACGCACCGCAGAGGCAATGACCTGACCCAGATGCTGAAACGCGCCGGTTACCGGCGCTAAGGCTTCAAAGGCGGCCAGAGCACAAAAAACAAACAGGGCAATCAGCGCGCCAGGCTGTGTATTTCCACCGACGCCGCCGGCTGCCATCCACAGCATCAGCACGACGGCAATGGCGCCAATAAGCAGCATTAATGCCTGAGAAAGCGCGGTCAGTTCAGACTGGCGGCGCTGCGCCTCATGCCACTGCAATTCGGTATTTTCCATCTGCGCACGGTACCGGTCGCTCGCGCCGAAGATTGTCAATTCTGCCTGTCCCTGAAGCCAGGCGGTGAGTTGCTGACGGTACTGTCCACGCAGGTGGGTCAGATTTTGTCCGGTCGTTTTACCGGCCCGATAAAATACCGGCGGCAGAATGAACAGCGTTAACAACATGATGCCGCCAAGGGTGAAGGCGAGCGTGCCATCGAAAACGCTCAGTCCAAGCGTGACCACCATAATCACCACAAATGCCCCAACCAGCGGGGAGATGACGCGCAGATAAAGGTGGTCAAGCGTATCGACATCGGCCACGACACGATTGAGCAAATCGCCCTGACGGAAACGAGTAAGCCCGGCAGGTGAGAGGGGAAGCAGTTTGCTAAATGTATGAATACGCAGGTGTTGCAATACGCGGAAGGTGGCGTCATGGCTCACCAGCCGCTCGAAGTAGCGTCCGGCAGTACGGGCAATTGCAGCCCCGCGCACCCCGGCGGCAGGCAGCATATAGTTAAAGCTGTAGAGCCCGGCGAAACCGGCCACCGCAGAGGCTGAGAGGAACCAGCCCGACAGCGTCAACAGACCGATACTGGCTAACAGCGTAGCTATCGCTAGCACAATTCCTAACGTCAACATCCATTTGTGACGTTTATAGAGCGTCAGATAAGGCAGCAAGGCACGCATTTAAATCTCCTCCTGACGATGAGCCAGCAGCGACGCAAAAGCGCCCTGAGCGGCACTGAGTTCGCTGTACGAACCCTGTTCAATAATCTGTCCGTCCTGCATAACCCAGACGGTGTCCCAGTCAGCCAGATCCTCCAGTTGATGCGTTACCATCAGCGTGGTTTGCCGCGTCGCCGCCAGTTTCAGCGCCTGCATCACGCGCTGTTCGCTATGGGCGTCAAGGCTCGCTGCGGGCTCATCGAGCAGAAGGAGTTTACACGGGCTTAGCAATGCTCGGGCGACAGCTACACGCTGTGCCTGACCAACGGAAAGACGCCCAGCCTGATCGCCGACGGGCGTATCAACGCCCTGTGGCAGCAGTGGCAAAAATTCGCTGACCCAGGCGTTATCAAGGGCCGTTTTCAGCTCAAGTTCTGTGGCATCTGGACGCGCCAGCAGGACATTATCCCGAATTGTCGCCGCAGGGAGTTGCGGATTTTGCCCCACCCAGGACAGATGTCGCCGCCAGGATTCTGGCGATAAATCGCGCAACTCTATGCCATTGATCCGCAGTGAGCCCTGGTAGGAGAGAAAACCAGAAAGAACGTTTAACAGAGAACTCTTACCGGAACCGCTGCGTCCGACCAGCACGGCGCGCTGCCCGGCGTGAAGGGTAAAGTTGAGTGGTCCCGCCAGCGTTTTGCCCTCAGGAGAGGCGATCACCAATGCTTCGGCTTCTATTGATATGGGATCACTGGTCGACAGTTCAACGTCGCCACGCTCCGGGTGGGCGAGTGGCGTTTCCATAAAGGTTTTCAGGCTGTCTGCTGCGCCGACCGCCTGCGCTTTAGCGTGATAAAACGTCCCCAGGTCACGCAGGGGCTGGAAAAACTCAGGGGCGAGAATGAGCGCCAGGAAGCCGGCAGCCAACGTCACGCCGGCACCGTAATGACCGAAATTGAGTTCGCCAAGATAGGAAAAACCAAAATATACCGCGACCAGTGCGATTGACAGCGAGGTGAAAAACTCCAGCACACCGGAAGATAAGAAGGCAAGGCGGAGAACTTCCATTGTCCGCTGGCGGAAATCTTGTGACGCTTTACGGATGCTCTCTGTTTCCGCTTCACCCCGGCCAAATATGCGCAGGGTATCCATACCGCGCAAGCGGTCGAGGAAATGCCCGCTCAGACGCGCCAGCGCAAGGAAATTACGCCGATTCGCATCGGCTGCGCCCATCCCGACCATCGCCATAAACAGCGGAATTAGCGGGGCAGTGCCCAGCAGGATCAGTGCGGCGGCCCAGTTGGAGGGAAATACCGCAGCGACAATTAACAATGGCACGCACACGGCCAGCGCCATTTGGGGTAAATAGCGGGCGTAGTAATCGTGCATATCATCGATTTGCTCAAGAACCAGAGTGGCCCAACTTCCGGCCGGTTTCCCCTGGATCCAGGCCGGTCCGGCCTGTTGCAGGCGATCGAGCACCTGACGGCGGATCTCAAAACGAATATGTTGCCCGGCATGAAAGCCGACGCGCTCACGCAACCACACGACCCAGGCGCGAAGAACAAAGACCAGCACCAGGACAACAAAAGGCATCAGGAGCGCCTCGCGTGGAATATTCTCCATGATCATGTGGTTAAGAATACGGGCCATGATCCAGGCCTGAGCGACAATCAGTAAACCACTCACGAACCCGAGTAGGCGGGAAAACATCAACCAACGTTGGGAAATAACGCTTTGCTGTTTTAACCAGCGGGTTAGCTCTTTTTGACGAGTTTTATTCATTGCGCACTTTGCAGGTGAGTTATCAGAATTTTTGGGCTCGGCAATGTTACAACGGGGCAAAAATAAAGGCGACCTATAGTCGCCTTATTTACTTTTGTTACTGATTTGTAAAACTTATTTACACGCGTCGGCTAAACCATCCAGATACCGTTCAGCGTCAAGTGCAGCCATACAGCCCGTACCGGCGGAGGTGATTGCCTGACGGTAAATATGGTCCATCACGTCGCCAGCAGCAAATACCCCAGGAATGCTGGTCTGGGTCGCGTTGCCGTGGATCCCGGACTGCACTTTGATGTAGCCATTTTCCAGCTCAAGCTGACCTTCGAAAATCGAGGTATTCGGGCTGTGTCCGATAGCAACGAAAAGACCTGCAACGTCCAGCGACTCAATGTTGTCGGCGTTCTGCGTATCGCGCAGGCGCAAACCTGTTACCCCCATCTGGTCGCCAGTCACTTCTTCAAGCGTACGATGGGTGTGCAGCACAATGTTGCCATTTTCAACTTTGTCCATCAGGCGCTTGATCAGGATTTTTTCCGCACGGAAGCTGTCGCGACGGTGAATCAGATGCACTTCTGCGGCGATATTCGCCAGATAAAGCGCTTCTTCAACTGCCGTGTTACCGCCGCCAATGACCGCGACTTTCTGGTTACGGTAGAAGAAACCATCGCAGGTCGCACAGGCGGAAACGCCGCGTCCTTTGAACGCCTCTTCTGAAGGAAGGCCGAGATAGCGAGCGGAAGCGCCAGTCGCGATGATTAACGCATCACAGGTGTATTCCGCGCTATCGCCCGTCAGACGGAACGGACGGTTTTGCAGATCGACTTTATTGATGTGATCAAAAATGATCTCAGTTTCAAATTTCGTTGCATGCTCATGCATGCGTTCCATCAGCAGCGGTCCGGTTAAATCACTCGGATCGCCAGGCCAGTTTTCCACTTCTGTTGTGGTGGTCAGTTGGCCGCCTTTTTCCATACCGGTAATCAGTACCGGTTGCAGGTTTGCGCGCGCGGCATACACCGCCGCGGTGTATCCAGCAGGGCCTGAACCCAGGATAAGCAGTTTACTGTGTTTGGTCGTGCCCATGAGATCCCCATAGTTGTTGGCAGACAATGGGCAGGATTGTAGGGAATTTACCGACGTAAAAAAAGAGTATGGCGATTTTGTTAACGATTTGTGTAATAGACAGGGGCGATGAGATAACAAATTTGCCGCTGCGCCATCATAAATTCTACTGAAAATCGGGCAGTTATCAGCTGATAAAATGACGATATAGCACCACTCGCCTGGAAGAACCGACATGTTGTACTAAAAATCGATGTTTTACTTTGACAATCCCCTGCTGTTTTGCGAAAACAGATGAGGAAGAAAAAAACAGTGTTATATGTGTGCCGCATAATCATGCATATATATCTCATGTTTACCGGACTAGCGAAATCTACGCATGGTGTGGACAGACGCCATTCGTGATGTCGATAGTCGCCGTCAGGCAACGGTCTTCTCACCATAGACCCGGGCATTGCGCGCCGTAAATCCTTTCGGTTACGGTCTATTGTGATGGGCATCGACTCTGGACAATGACGTTTATAGAGTCAGGCAGGAGTAGGGAAGGAATACAGAGAGACAATAATAATGGTAGATAGCAAAAAGCGCCCTGGCAAAGATCTCGACCGCATCGATCGTAACATTCTTAATGAGTTGCAAAAGGATGGGCGTATTTCCAACGTCGAGCTTTCTAAACGAGTGGGACTTTCCCCGACGCCTTGTCTTGAGCGTGTGCGTCGTCTGGAAAGACAGGGTTTCATTCAGGGCTATACGGCTCTGTTAAACCCGCATTATCTGGATGCATCACTTCTGGTATTTGTTGAGATTACTCTGAATCGTGGTGCGCCGGACGTGTTTGAGCAGTTTAACTCTGCTGTGCAAAAACTTGAAGAAATTCAAGAATGTCATTTAGTTTCCGGTGATTTCGACTACCTGTTGAAAACACGCGTACCGGATATGTCAGCCTACCGTAAGCTGTTAGGGGAAACCCTGCTGCGTCTGCCTGGCGTAAACGACACGCGTACTTATGTGGTCATGGAAGAAGTCAAACAGAGTAATCGTCTGGTTATTAAGACACGCTAATACGGAACAGGTGCAAAATCGATATATATTGATTACACTCCTGTTAATCCATACAGCAACAGTGCCGGGGAAACCCGGTGCTGTTGTCCGTTTTAGCATCAGGCAGGAAAAGCCTGAAACCTGGAGAGCCTTTTTTGAGCCAGGAATATACTGAAGACAAAGAAGTCACATTGACAAAGTTAAGCAGCGGGCGCCGACTTCTGGAGGCGTTGCTGATCCTTATTGCCCTTTTTGCCATCTGGTTGATGGCAGCCTTGCTGAGCTTTAACCCTTCGGATCCGAGCTGGTCGCAAACGGCCTGGCATGAGCCTATCCATAATCTGGGTGGGGCGCCTGGCGCCTGGCTGGCGGATACCCTGTTCTTCATTTTCGGGGTGATGGCATACACCATACCAGTCATCATCATTGGCGGCTGTTGGTTTGCCTGGCGACATCAGGCGAGCGACGACTATGTCGATTATTTCGCCGTTTCCCTGCGGATCATCGGCGTGCTGGCCCTTATTCTTACCTCTTGCGGTCTGGCCGCGATCAACGCCGATGATATCTGGTATTTCGCCTCCGGCGGGGTGATCGGTAGTCTGCTCAGTACCACATTGCAACCCTTACTTCGCAGCAGCGGTGGAACCATTACGCTGCTTTGCGTCTGGGCTGCTGGCCTGACGCTCTTTACCGGCTGGTCCTGGGTGACCATCGCCGAAAAGCTGGGCGGTTGGCTCCTTAATCTCTTAACCTTTGCCAGTAATCGTACCCGCCGTGACGACACGTGGGTGGAAGACGACGAATACGAAGATGACGAAGAGTACGAAGAAGCCGCCGATGGCGAGAAACGTGAATCCCGTCGGGCGCGTATTCTTCGCGGTGCGCTGGCGCGTCGTAAGCGGGTTGCCGAGAAGTTTATTAATCCACATGGTCGCCAGACCGATGCGGCGTTATTTTCCGGTAAACGAATGGATGATGACGATGTTGCGTACAGTGCGCACGATGTGGCGGCCGATCCTAACGATGTCCTGTTTTCCGGCCATCGCGCAACTCAGCCAGAATATGATGAATACGATCCGTTGCTGAGCGGCTATTCGGTGGCTGATCCTGTGGTAGCGCCTGTTACGGCAACGCAACCCTGGTCCGAGCAGGTCGATCCGCTACTGCAAACGTCAATCTCGCCTGAGGCTGAGCCTGTTCCGGTGCAACCTGCCGTTGAGTGGCAGTCAGTTCCTGGGCCGCAAACTGCGGAGCCGGTAATTGCGCCAACGCCACATGGCTATGTGCCGCAACAGCAGCCTGTGCCTCCGCAGGAACCCGTTCGCGAGCAGCAGACGACATATCAGCCGAACTCCACGTTCCAGCAGCCGTCAGCATATCAACAACAACCTACCTTCCAACAGGCGCCAGAAGTTGAACAACCGCCTGTCGCAGAACCCGAACCGCCTGTGGAAGAGGTTAAACCGGTCCGTCCGCCGCTGTACTATTTTGAAGAAGTTGAGGCGCAGCGCGCGCGTGAGCGTGAGCAACTGGCGGCATGGTATCAACCGATTCCAGAGCCAGCCAAAGAGCCTGAACCGGTGAAGCCGTCGGTTTCCATGCCATCATCTGTTCCGCCTGTTGAAGCCGCAGCGATTGCACCTGTGGCCGCCAGTGTGAAAGATGCCACGTTAGCCGCCGGCAGTGCCGCTACCGCCCCGGTATTTAGTCTGGCCAATGACGGAATGCCACGCCCACAGGTGAAAGAGGGGATTGGTCCGCAGTTGCCGCGTCCAAACCGCGTACGCGTACCGACCCGTCGTGAGCTGGCATCATACGGGATAAAATTACCTTCTCAGCGTATGGCGGAAGAAAGAGCGCGCGAAGCGGGAATGCAGGAATCGCATTACAGCGATGATGAAATCGATGCGATGCAGCAGGATGAACTGGCCCGCCAGTTCGCGCAGTCGCAGCAAACTCGCTATGGCGAAGAATATCAGTCCGATGCGCCGCAGGTTGATGATGAGGACGCCGCTGCCGAAGCAGAGCTGGCGCGTCAGTTTGCCTCGTCGCAGCAGCAGCGCTATTCCGGTGAGCAGCCAACGGGCGCTAATCCTTTCTCGCTGGATGATTTCGACTTTTCACCGATGAAAACGCTGGTGGATGAAGGTCCGCATGAACCTTTATTTACCCCAGGCGTGATGCCTGAACCGGTGCAACAGCCGCAGTACCAGCAGCCAGCACAGCCGGTGGCACCACAGCCGCACTATCAGCAGCCACAACAGCCGGTAGCGCCGCCGCCGCAGCAACTTCAGCAGCAACAGCCGGTAGCGCCGCCGCCGCAGGAAATTCTGATCCATCCGCTGCTGATGCGTAACGGCGACAGCCGTCCGCTGCAAAAACCGACGACGCCGCTGCCTTCTTTGGATCTGTTAACGCCACCGCCGAGCGAAGTCGAACCCGTTGATACCTTCGCGCTTGAGCAAATGGCGCGTCTGGTGGAAGCTCGTCTGGCTGATTTCCGTATCAAAGCGGACGTGGTGAACTACTCTCCTGGCCCGGTTATCACGCGTTTTGAGCTGAATCTGGCGCCGGGCGTGAAGGCTGCGCGCATTTCCAACCTCTCGCGTGACCTGGCGCGTTCACTTTCGACCATTGCGGTGCGCGTGGTGGAAGTGATTCCTGGCAAACCTTATGTTGGACTGGAACTGCCGAATAAAAAGCGCCAGACCGTATATCTGCGTGAAGTTCTGGATAACGCGAAGTTCCGCGATAATCCGTCGCCGCTGACTGTGGTACTGGGTAAAGATATCGCCGGCGATCCTGTCGTGGCCGATCTCGCGAAAATGCCTCACCTGCTGGTAGCGGGTACCACGGGTTCCGGTAAATCGGTCGGTGTAAACGCCATGATCCTCAGCATGCTCTATAAAGCGCAGCCGGAAGACGTTCGTTTCATCATGATCGACCCGAAAATGCTGGAGCTGTCGGTTTACGAAGGTATTCCACATCTGCTGACGGAAGTCGTGACGGATATGAAAGACGCCGCCAACGCTCTGCGCTGGAGCGTGAATGAGATGGAGCGCCGCTATAAGCTGATGTCCGCGCTCGGCGTGCGCAATCTTGCCGGTTACAACGAGAAAATTGCCGAAGCGGCACGCATGGGACGTCCGATTCCGGATCCGTACTGGAAGCCGGGCGATAGCATGGATGCCCAGCATCCGGTGCTGGAAAAACTGCCATATATCGTGGTGCTGGTGGATGAATTCGCCGACCTGATGATGACCGTTGGTAAGAAAGTGGAGGAGCTGATTGCCCGACTGGCGCAGAAAGCGCGTGCGGCAGGTATCCACCTCGTCCTGGCAACGCAGCGTCCTTCTGTTGACGTCATTACCGGGCTTATCAAAGCTAACATACCGACGCGTATTGCCTTTACGGTATCCAGTAAGATTGACTCACGCACTATCCTCGACCAGGGCGGCGCAGAGTCGTTACTTGGCATGGGGGATATGCTCTATTCCGGGCCGAACTCCACCATGCCCGTGCGCGTTCACGGCGCGTTTGTTCGCGATCAGGAAGTCCACGCTGTGGTTCAGGACTGGAAGGCGCGCGGACGTCCGCAATACGTTGATGGCATCACCTCCGAAAGTGAAAGTGAAGGCGGCGGCGGTGGCTTTGACGGCGGCGAAGAGTTAGATCCCTTATTCGATCAGGCCGTCAATTTTGTGACCGAGAAGCGCAAGGCATCAATCTCTGGCGTACAGCGCCAGTTCCGTATCGGTTATAACCGCGCGGCGCGGATCATTGAACAGATGGAAGCGCAGGGGATTGTCAGCGAGCAGGGCCATAACGGCAATCGTGAAGTGCTGGCGCCCCCGCCATTTGAATAAACACCCAGGCCGGATCGAGCGCCAGCCGCCATCCGGTAAAATAGGAATAGCAATGAAGAAAATCGCCATCACCTGTGCATTACTCTCAGGGTTTGTTGTAAGCAGCGTTTGGGCGGATGCCGCCAGCGATCTGAAAAGTCGACTGGATAAGGTCAGTAGCTTCCATGCCAGCTTCACTCAGAAAGTCACAGATGGCAGCGGTGCTGCTGTGCAGGAAGGTCAGGGAGATTTGTGGGTTAAGCGTCCGAACCTGTTTAACTGGCACATGACCCAGCCTGATGAAAGTATTCTGGTCTCTGATGGGAAGACGCTTTGGTTCTTCAACCCGTTTGTCGAACAGGCAACGGCGACCTGGTTGAAAGACGCAACCGGGAACACACCATTTATGCTGATTGCCCGTAACCAGTCCAGCGACTGGCAACAATACAATATTAAGCAAAACGGTGATGATTTCGTACTGACGCCGAAAACCAGCAACGGTAACCTGAAACAGTTCACCATCAACGTGGGCCGCGACGGGACGATTCATCAATTCAGCGCCGTTGAACAGGACGACCAGCGCAGCAGCTATCAGTTGAAATCTCAGCAGAATGGCGCGGTCGAAGCATCAAAATTCACCTTTACACCACCGCAGGGCGTAACGGTAGACGATCAACGTAAGTAGAGGCGTGAGTGAGCAATCTGTCGCTCGATTTTTCGGATAACACCTTTCAGCCACTGGCCGCGCGGATGCGGCCAGAAAATTTAGCGCAGTATATTGGTCAGCAGCATCTGCTGGCCGCAGGTAAGCCATTGCCGCGCGCTATTGAAGCCGGACATCTGCACTCCATGATTTTATGGGGGCCGCCAGGCACCGGTAAAACCACCCTTGCCGAAGTGATTGCCCGCTATGCGAATGCCGACGTCGAGCGGATTTCTGCGGTAACTTCCGGTGTGAAAGAGATCCGCGAAGCGATAGAGCGCGCTCGCCAGAATCGTAACGCCGGGCGGCGTACCATCCTGTTTGTCGACGAAGTGCATCGCTTTAATAAAAGCCAACAGGATGCGTTCTTACCGCACATTGAGGACGGCACGATTACCTTTATCGGGGCAACCACCGAAAACCCGTCATTTGAATTGAACTCAGCGCTGTTATCGCGGGCGCGCGTCTATTTGCTCAAATCGTTGACCACCGACGACATCGAGCATGTTCTCCGCCAGGCAATGGAAGACAAGGCGCGTGGCTACGGGGGTCAGGATATCGTCTTACCGGATGAAACCTGTAAAGCCATTGCTGAGCTGGTCAACGGTGATGCGCGCCGGGCGCTAAATACCCTGGAAATGATGGCTGACATGGCGGAAGTGGATGACAGCGGAAAACGCGTCCTTTTGCCTGCCTTGCTGACCGAAATTGCCGGAGAGCGCAGCGCGCGCTTCGACAATAAGGGTGACCGTTTTTACGATCTCATCTCCGCGCTGCATAAGTCGGTGCGCGGCAGCGCGCCGGATGCGGCACTGTACTGGTATGCGAGGATTATCACTGCAGGCGGCGATCCGCTGTATGTTGCACGCCGCTGCCTGGCTATTGCTTCGGAAGATGTTGGCAACGCCGATCCGCGCGCCATGCAGGTTGCTATTTCCGCCTGGGACTGTTTTACCCGAGTGGGGCCAGCGGAAGGGGAGCGGGCTATTGCGCAGGCGATTGTTTACCTTGCCTGCGCGCCGAAGAGTAATGCGGTCTATACTGCCTTTAAAGCGGCGCTGTCCGATGCACGTGAGCGCCCCGATTATGACGTCCCGGTTCATCTGCGCAATGCGCCAACCAAATTGATGAAAGAAATGGGTTACGGGCAGGAATATCGTTACGCCCATGATGAACCGAATGCTTACGCTGCCGGAGAAGAATATTTCCCGCAGGAGATGGCACAAACGCGCTATTATCACCCCACCAACAGAGGTCTTGAGGGCAAGATTGGCGAAAAGCTCGCCTGGCTCGCCGGACAGGATCAAAATAGCCCTATAAAACGCTACCGTTAGTGCAGGCGTTGCGGTAATGTTGGCAGTGTTCCCTGTGGCCGCAGGCTGTGGTCACATTTTCCCTTTTTAATTCGATAAGCACAGGATAAGCATGCTCGATCCCAATCTGCTGCGTAATGAGCCAGACGCAGTCGCTGAAAAACTGGCACGCCGGGGCTTTAAGCTGGATGTAGATAAGCTACGCGCTCTTGAAGAGCGTCGTAAAGTTTTGCAGGTCAATACTGAAAACCTGCAGGCAGAGCGTAACTCTCGATCGAAATCCATCGGCCAGGCAAAAGCGCGCGGGGAAGATATCGAGCCTTTACGTCTGGAAGTGAACAAGCTGGGTGAAGAGCTGGATGCCGCGAAAGCTGAGCTGGATGTTTTACAGGCTGAGATTCGCGATATTGCCCTGACCATTCCGAACCTGCCTGCCGACGAAGTGCCAGTCGGTAAAGACGAGAACGATAACATCGAAGTCAGCCGCTGGGGTACCCCGCGTGAATTTGATTTCGAGGTTCGCGACCACGTCACCCTTGGCGAAATGCATTCCGGTCTGGACTTTGCCGCCGCCGTGAAGCTGACGGGTTCTCGCTTCGTCGTCATGAAAGGGCAGATTGCCCGTATGCACCGTGCGCTCTCCCAGTTCATGCTGGATCTGCATACCGAGCAGCATGGCTACAGCGAAAATTACGTCCCATACCTGGTTAACCACGACACGCTGTACGGTACCGGACAACTGCCGAAATTTGCCGGCGATCTGTTCCATACGCGTCCGCTGGAAGAAGAGGCCGACAGCAGCAACTATGCGCTGATTCCGACCGCTGAAGTGCCGCTGACCAACCTCGTTCGTGATGAAATCATCGACGAAGATCAACTGCCGATTAAAATGACCGCGCATACGCCGTGCTTCCGCTCTGAAGCGGGCTCTTACGGTCGTGATACCCGCGGTTTGATCCGTATGCACCAGTTCGATAAAGTCGAAATGGTCCAGATCGTTCGTCCTGAAGATTCGATGGCGGCGCTGGAAGAAATGACGGGCCATGCGGAAAAAGTACTGCAACTGCTCGGTCTGCCGTATCGTAAAATTATTCTTTGTACCGGTGATATGGGCTTCGGCGCATGCAAAACCTACGATCTGGAAGTGTGGGTCCCGGCGCAGAATACCTATCGCGAGATCTCTTCCTGCTCTAACGTCTGGGATTTCCAGGCGCGCCGGATGCAGGCTCGCTGCCGCAGCAAGTCCGACAAAAAGACCCGCCTGGTTCATACTCTGAACGGCTCCGGTCTGGCAGTAGGTCGTACTCTGGTTGCAGTGATGGAAAACTACCAGCAGGCCGATGGCCGCATCGAAGTGCCGGAAGTCCTGCGTCCGTATATGAACGGACTGGAATATATCGGCTAATTCTGGCTTTTTCTTTTCTTAAAAGCGCCCTTTGGGGCGCTTTTTTTATGCCTGCTTGACGTCGGACAATAACCGTTACCCCCTAAGGGGTAATATTACCTTCGAATGAAACTCAACATCCTGGGCTGTGATTCAGCCTGTTCGCTATACGTCGTTATGTTACTACTCAAAAAATAAAACCCGTCTTTGCCTTATTACTGTAAGCATGCAGAGTGAGCCTTTATGAAAACTAAGATCCCCGATGCCGTACTGGCAGCAGAGGTGAGTCGTCGCGGTTTAGTCAAATCGACGGCGATCGGCGGTCTGGCTATGGCCAGCAGCGCGTTTACCCTGCCATTTACCCGAATCGCGAATGCCGCAGAGGCGATGAACCCAGCGGCCGCCAACGAAAAAGTGATCTGGAGCGCATGTACCGTTAACTGCGGCAGTCGCTGTCCACTGCGGATGCACGTTGTTGATGGCGAAATTAAGTACGTTGAAACCGATAACACCGGCGAAGATAACTACGATGGCCTTCACCAGGTACGCGCTTGTCTTCGTGGACGCTCAATGCGTCGTCGCGTCTATAACCCGGATCGTCTGAAGTACCCGATGAAACGCGTCGGCAAGCGCGGAGAGGGGAAATTCGAACGCATCAGCTGGGACGAAGCTTACGATATCATCGCCAGCAATATGCAACGCTTAATCAAAGATTTCGGCAACGAATCTATCTATCTGAACTATGGCACCGGTACGTTAGGCGGTACGTTAACTCGCTCATGGCCGCCGGGTAAAACGCTGGTTGCACGTCTGATGAACTGCTGTGGCGGCTATCTTAACCACTATGGCGACTACTCTTCCGCACAGATTGCCGCAGGGTTGAATTACACCTACGGTGGTTGGGCTGATGGTAACAGCCCGTCTGATATCGAAAACAGTAAGTTGGTGGTGCTGTTTGGCAACAATCCCGGTGAAACGCGGATGAGCGGCGGCGGGGTGACCTATTACCTGGAGCAGGCGCGGCAAAAATCCAGGGCGCGTATGATCATTATCGACCCGCGTTATACCGATACTGGGGCAGGTCGTGAAGATGAGTGGATCCCGATCCGTCCGGGTACCGATGCGGCGTTAGTCAATGCGCTCGCGTACGTTCTGATTACCGAAAATTTGGTCGACCAACCGTTCCTTGATAAATATTGCGTCGGATACGACGAGAAGACGCTGCCCGCCAGTGCGCCAAAAAACGGCCATTATAAAGCCTACATTCTGGGCGAAGGGAAAGACGGTACGCCGAAGACGCCAGAATGGGCTGCGCAGATTACCGGTATTCTCGCAGAACGCATTATCAAACTGGCACGCGAAATCGGTAGTGCCAAACCGGCTTACATCAGCCAGGGGTGGGGACCACAGCGTCATGCGAACGGTGAAATCGCAACCCGTGCTATTTCCATGCTGGCGATCCTGACCGGAAATGTAGGGATTAATGGCGGGAACAGCGGCGCGCGCGAAGGTTCTTACTCTTTGCCTTTTGAACGCATGCCAACGCTGGAAAATCCGGTTGAAACCAGTATCTCCATGTTTATGTGGACTGACGCCATTGAGCGCGGCCCGGAAATGACCGCGCTTCGCGATGGTGTGCGTGGGAAAGATAAGCTGGATGTACCGATTAAGATGATCTGGAACTACGCGGGTAACTGCCTGATTAACCAGCATTCTGAAATCAATCGTACCCATGAAATCCTCCAGGATGATAAGAAGTGCGAAATGATTGTGGTCATCGACTGCCATATGACTTCATCGGCAAAATATGCCGATATCCTGTTGCCAGACTGCACCGCGTCTGAGCAGATGGATTTCGCACTGGATGCCTCCTGCGGCAATATGTCCTATGTGATTTTCAACGATCGCGCAATCAAACCCTATTTTGAATGTAAGACCATCTATGAAATGACCAGCGATCTGGCGAAGCGCCTTGGGGTTGAGCAGCAGTTCACCGAAGGACGGACTCAGGAAGAGTGGATGCGTCATCTGTATGAGCAATCACGCAAAGCGATACCGGAACTGCCAACCTTTGAAGAGTTCCGCAAGCAGGGGATCTTTAAAAAGCGCGATCCGGAAGGGCATCACGTTGCGTACAAGGCGTTCCGTGAAGATCCGCAGGCCAATCCGCTGACCACACCGTCAGGAAAAATCGAAATCTACTCACAGGCGCTGGCAGACATCGCGGCGAGCTGGGAGCTACCCGAGGGCGATGTGATCGATCCGTTACCGATCTACACGCCGGGTTTTGAGAGTTATAACGACCCGCTGACCAGAGATTACCCGCTGCAGTTGACCGGCTTTCACTATAAATCCCGCGTTCACTCCACCTACGGCAACGTTGACGTCCTGAAAGCCGCCTGCCGCCAGGAAATGTGGATTAACCCGCTTGATGCGCAAAAACGGGGTATCAGCAATGGCGACAAAGTCCGCATCTTTAACGGCCGCGGTGAACTGCATATCGAGGCGAAAGTCACGCCACGTATGATGCCAGGCGTGGTGGCATTAGGAGAAGGGGCCTGGTATGACCCGGATTTGAAACGCATCGACCAGGGCGGCTGTATTAACGTTCTGACCACGCAGCGTCCGTCTCCGCTTGCCAAGGGGAACCCATCACATACGAACCTTGTTCAGGTTGAGAAGGTGTAAGGAGTAACCGATGACAACCCAATATGGATTTTTTATTGACTCCAGTCGTTGCACCGGTTGTAAAACCTGCGAACTGGCCTGTAAAGACTACAAAGACTTAACCCCCGACGTCAGCTTCCGCCGCATCTATGAATATGCTGGCGGCGACTGGCAGGAAGACAACGGTGTCTGGAATCAGAACGTCTTTGCTTACTATCTGTCGATTGCCTGCAACCACTGCGAAGATCCGGCCTGTACCAAGGTTTGCCCAAGCGGGGCGATGCATAAGCGGGAAGATGGCTTTGTGGTCGTGGATGAGGATATTTGCATAGGCTGTCGCTATTGCCATATGGCCTGTCCATATGGTGCGCCACAGTACAATGCGGCCAAAGGTCATATGACCAAATGCGACGGCTGTCATGAGCGGGTAGCGGACGGTAAGAAACCGATTTGTGTGGAGTCCTGTCCGCTGCGTGCACTGGACTTCGGACCCATCGATGAATTACGCAAAACGCATGGTGAACTGGCGGCTGTTGCTCCGCTACCGGGGGCGCATTTCACCAAACCGTGCATTGTTATAAAACCTAATGATAACAGTCGCCCAACGGGTGATACCACGGGTTATCTGGCAAACCCGAAGGAGGTGTAAGATGGGAAGTGGATGGCATGAATGGCCGCTGATGATCTTCACGATCTTCGGGCAATGTGTCGTTGGGGGCTTTATCGTTCTGGCACTGGCGCTGATGAAAGGCGAACTTCGCAGCGACGCGCAGCAGCGCGTGATAAACGGCATGTTCGCTCTGTGGGTTCTGATGGGCATCGGCTTTATCGCGTCTATGCTGCATCTGGGATCACCGATGCGGGCATTTAACTCGCTAAACCGGGTCGGTTCTTCAGCGTTAAGTAATGAAATTGCCAGCGGTTCCATTTTCTTCGCCATTGGCGGGATCGGCTGGTTACTGTGCGTGCTTAAAAAAATGACACCGTCGCTGCGCACTCTGTGGCTGGCGCTGACCATGATTCTGGGCGTGCTCTTCGTCTGGATGATGGTGCGCGTATATAACAGCATTGATACAGTGCCCACCTGGTATAGCATCTGGACGCCGGTGGGCTTCTTCCTGACGCTGTTTATGGCGGGACCGTTGCTGGGTTATCTGCTTCTGCGTTTAGCGGGCGTGGATGGCTGGGCGATGCGCCTGTTGCCTGCTGTTTCGCTGTTGGCGCTGATGGTCAGTGCGGTAATGTCTGTGATGCAGGGGGCTGAACTGGCGACCATTCACAGTTCAATCCAACAGGCGTCTACGCTGGTGCCTGACTATGGCTCACTGATGGCGTGGCGTATCGTGGTGCTGGCGGCGGCACTGTGCTGCTGGATTGTGCCCCAGCTTAAAGGCTATCAGCCTGCGGTTCCGCTGCTTTCAGTGGCGTTCATTCTCATGCTGGTGGGAGAACTGATTGGGCGCGGCGTGTTCTACGGCCTGCATATGACCGTGGGCGTGGCGGTAGCGAGTTAATCCGCAATATGCCGGATGGTTCGTAGGCCTGATAAGCGAACCGCCATCAGGCACATACTCATTCCGGGGCTTTCGCCCCGGTTTTTATTTCTGTTTGGTTAATGTGTCGTAGCTGGTCATCAGGTTACGGTAATCAGGAATGTGGTTGGAGAAGAGCGTCGCCAGCCCTTCAATGTCATTACGCCAGTCGCGGTGAAGTTCACACGCCACGCCAAACCATGTCATCAACTGCGCACCCGCTTGTGACATCCGATCCCACGCTGAATGACGGGTAATTTCATTGAATGTACCGGAAGCGTCGGTCACCACAAAAACGTCAAAACCTTCCTCAATGGCAGACAGAGCAGGGAATGCCACGCATACCTCAGTGACAACGCCCGCAATAATCAGTTGTTTTTTCCCGGTGGCTTTAACGGCGTTGACGAAGTCTTCGTTATCCCAGGCGTTGATATTACCCGGACGCGCAATGTAGGGGGCGTCAGGAAACTGTGCTTTCAGTTCGGGAACCAACGGGCCGTTTGGACCGGTTTCAAAACTGGTAGTAAGAATGGTGGGGAGATTGAAATACTTTGCTAAATCGCCCAGTGCGAGCACGTTGTTTTTAAATTTGTCAGGGTCGATATCTCTGACCAATGAAAGGAGTCCTGCCTGATGGTCCACCAAAAGCACGGCGGCATCATTTTTATCGAGACGAACATAAGGCCTGGTCATACTCTTCTCCTTTTGTATATCAGCTATGCGCTTAAGACCCTTCCGATATAGAAGCGTCACTCAAAGCATAGAACGGAAAAATAATGCTGCCGGAACTATGAGATTTTTCGACTAAACGAAACGCAACTCTGTTGCGGTAAATCAATAAAAACAGTGACCTGAACGAGCCCTGGTACTTATGAAAGTGTTTCTTAATCAAAAAATTGAATCGAAGGGAGAAAGGGGGCGCCGCGCGGCGGTTTCAGCCGATTGACAATGTTTTTGTTGGTGGCATGATGCGCGTGAAATTTGAACTTCCTCACGGTTTATACTCATGTCCACCTATACCCGGCCTGTCATGCTTTTGCTGTCTGGCCTCTTGTTGTTGACCCTGGCGATCGCAGTGTTAAATACGCTCGTTCCGTTATGGCTCGCCAGAGAGAATCTGCCCACCTGGCAGGTGGGTGTCATCAGTTCGTCCTATTTTACCGGCAACCTGGTGGGAACACTGCTGACGGGGTATTTAATTAAACGCCTTGGGTTTAACCGCAGTTACTATCTGGCGTCGCTGATTTTTGCCGCTGGCTGCGTTGGGCTCGGCGTCATGGTGGGGTTCTGGAGTTGGATGGCCTGGCGTTTCATTGCAGGCGTGGGCTGCGCGATGATTTGGGTCGTTGTTGAAAGTGCGCTGATGTGCAGCGGTACTTCGCGCAACCGTGGGCGACTGCTGGCCGCCTATATGATGGTCTATTACGTCGGGACATTCCTCGGTCAACTGCTGGTTAGTAAAGTATCGACGGAATTAATGAGCGTTCTGCCGTGGGTCACGGGAATGGTTCTGGCCGGGATTTTACCTCTTCTCTTTACACGCATCCTTAATCAGCAAGCGGAAGTACAAAATACGACGCCGATTACCGCCATGCTGAAACTGCGTCAGGCGCGGCTGGGTGTGAATGGCTGCATCATTTCAGGCATTGTTCTGGGGTCGCTGTATGGCCTGATGCCGCTGTACCTCAACCACCAGGGGATGAGTAACGCCAGTATTGGTTTCTGGATGGCGGTGCTGGTCAGCGCGGGGATACTTGGGCAATGGCCAATTGGCCGTCTGGCAGACAAATTTGGTCGCCTGCTGGTGCTGCGCGTCCAGGTGTTCGTGGTCATCCTTGGTAGCATGGCGATGTTAAGCCAGGCCGCAATGGCACCCGCGCTGTTTATCCTTGGTGCGGCGGGTTTTACGCTCTATCCGGTAGCCATGGCCTGGGCCTGCGAAAAGGTTGAGCATCACCAACTCGTCGCCATGAATCAGGCGCTGTTGCTAAGCTATACCGTCGGCAGTCTGCTGGGTCCTTCGTTCACCGCAATGTTGATGCAGAATTATTCTGATAATCTCCTTTTTATTATGATTGCCAGCGTTTCGTTTATTTATTTACTGATGTTGCTGCGCAATGCAGGGCAAACACCGGATCCGGTTGCTCATATTTAATACAGTACAAACAGTATGCAAGCCTTGGATAGTGCATACTGTTTGTGTATATATGCCAGTAAATAATTGAATTGTGATAATATATACTGCTTGTCTGCAAATAAAATGTGCAGAAGGTTAGAATTTTTCACTCCTCCAATATCCCTTTTGTCTTTTACCCCGCATAATTCTTCGCCTAATTTAATATTAATCAAAATAGCGTTTACGAAGGATTGCATTATGGCGGGTGAACAGGAGAAGCAGTTGCGGTGGTACAACATCGCACTGATGTCATTTATCACGGTCTGGGGTTTCGGCAACGTAGTGAATAACTATGCCAACCAGGGGCTGGTGGTCGTTTTTTCATGGGTCTTTATTTTTGCCCTCTACTTTATTCCCTATGCGCTGATCGTCGGTCAGTTAGGGTCGACGTTTAAAGATGGCAAGGGTGGCGTCAGTACCTGGATCAAACATACGATGGGGCCGGGGCTGGCCTATCTTGCCGCATGGACCTATTGGGTTGTCCATATTCCCTATCTGGCGCAGAAGCCGCAGGCGATTTTAATCGCGCTGGGATGGGCACTCAAAGGTGACGGCTCGCTAATCAAAGAGTATACGGTGGTGGCGCTGCAAGGACTCACCCTGGTGCTGTTTGTCTTCTTTATGTGGGTTGCGTCGCGTGGGATGAAATCCCTGAAGATTGTCGGTTCGGTTGCGGGGATCGCCATGTTCGTGATGTCGATTCTGTATGTGGTCATGGCAGTTACGGCACCGGCCATTACTGATGTTGAAATCGCGACGACAAATATCACATGGGAAACGTTTATTCCCCATTTTGATTTCACATATATTACGACGATATCCATGCTGGTATTTGCCGTTGGCGGTGCTGAAAAGATCTCTCCGTATGTGAATCAGACGCGTAATCCAGGAAGGGAATTTCCAAAGGGAATGTTGTTCCTGGCGGTTATGGTTGCCGTATGTGCCATTCTGGGATCGTTGGCGATGGGTATGATGTTTGATTCCAGGAATATTCCCGATGACTTAATGACCAACGGGCAATATTACGCCTTTCAGAAATTAGGTGAATATTACCATATGGGCAATTCCCTGATGGTTATTTACGCGATTGCCAACACATTGGGTCAGGTTGCCGCGCTGGTCTTCTCCATCGACGCCCCGCTGAAAGTTTTACTGGGTGATGCCGACAGTAAATATATTCCACAACGCCTCTGCCGGACCAACGCTTCCGGAACCCCGGTCAACGGGTATCTCCTGACGCTGGTGCTGGTGGCTATTTTGATTATGCTGCCTACGCTTGGCATCGGGGATATGAACAATTTGTACAAATGGCTGCTGAACCTTAACTCAGTCGTGATGCCGCTGCGCTATTTGTGGGTGTTTGTCGCGTTCATTGCAGTCATTCGTCTTGCGCAGAAATATAAGCCGGAATATGTGTTTATTCGAAATCGTCCGCTGGCGCTCACCGTGGGTATCTGGTGCTTTGCCTTTACCGCGTTTGCCTGTTTGACCGGTATCTTCCCGAAAATGGAGGCGTTCACGCCGGAATGGACGTTCCAGCTTACGCTGAATATCGTCACGCCGTTTGTACTGGTGGGATTAGGATTGATATTCCCGCTGCTGGCGAGAAGAGGGCGCTAAGAAGATAAGCGGTGGGTAATGAAGAGAATTACCCACCGTTAAAATTAATACATCACTTTATGACCATATTGCTCGAGAATGCCTTTCACGCGCTCCATGGTTTCTTTCTTCGGTGGTTTAACGCCGTCCAGCTTGTACTCTTCGCCCATGGCCACCCATTTGTGTTTGCCCAGCTCGTGATACGGCAGCAGTTCGATTTTTTCCACGTTGCCCATATCGCGGGTAAACTCGCCGAGGCGATGCGCGGAGTCGTCATCGTCTGACCAGCCCGGCACCACAACGTAGCGGATCCAGACGTTAATATCTTTATTGGCCAGATAACGGGCGAACTCCAGCGTGCGGTGGTTAGAAACGCCGACCAGGTTCTGGTGGATCTCATCGTTCATTTGCTTCAGGTCGAGCATCACTAGGTCGGTCACTTCCAGCAGTTCGTCAATGACCGGGTCGTAACGACGGACGAAACCGTTGGTGTCCAGGCAGGTGTGGATCCCTTCTTTTTTACAGGCGCGGAACCAGTCACGCACAAATTCTGCTTGCAGGATCGCCTCACCACCTGATGCCGTCACGCCGCCGCCAGACGCGTTCATAAAGTGGCGGTAGGTCACGACCTCTTTCATCAGTTCGTCAACGGTAACTTCTTTGCCGCCGTGCGTATCCCATGTGTCGCGGTTGTGACAGTACAGGCAGCGCATCAGGCAGCCCTGGAAAAAGGTGATAAAGCGGATACCTGGCCCATCAACGGTGCCACAGGATTCAAAGGAGTGAATGCGACCAATAACTGACATTGCGGTGTTTCTCCAGATGTGGCCCATCCGGGGCCTGTTGTATGCGCACAGCTCATGGGCTGTGTCGAGTCTGTTTTGGCAGATACCCTAAGTATAGATAGCTGACAAACCAGGCTGCGAGGGTGGGCTATTTGCTAAAAAGGCCCCACTTACGTGGAGCCTTTATTGTACGCTGTTTCAGTCAGACAAGGAATTACATGGTCTGAGTGAAGGTACGAGTAATAACGTCCTGCTGCTGTTCTTTAGTCAGGGAGTTAAAACGTACTGCGTAACCAGATACACGAATGGTCAGCTGAGGATATTTCTCAGGGTGTTCCATCGCATCCAGCAGCATTTCACGGTTCATGACGTTCACGTTCAGGTGCTGACCACCTTCAATGGACGCTTCGTGATGGAAGTAACCATCCATCAGACCCGCGAGGTTAGTTTTACGGACTTCGTCGTCTTTACCCAGCGCGTTTGGAACGATAGAGAAGGTGTAAGAGATACCATCTTTCGCGTAAGCAAACGGCAGTTTAGCCACGGAGGTCAGAGAGGCAACAGCACCTTTCTGGTCACGACCGTGCATCGGGTTAGCACCAGGTCCGAACGGCGCGCCAGCACGACGACCGTCTGGGGTGTTACCCGTTTTCTTACCATACACAACGTTAGAGGTGATGGTCAGAACAGACTGAGTCGGGATAGCGTCACGGTAGGTTTTGAGTTTCTGAATTTTCTTCATGAAACGTTCTACCAGGTCAACCGCCAGGTCATCAACACGAGCGTCGTTGTTACCAAACTGCGGATATTCGCCTTCGATTTCGAAGTCGATAGCCAGACCGTCTTCGTCACGAATCGGTTTAACTTTCGCATATTTGATTGCAGACAGGGAGTCAGCCGCAACGGACAGACCAGCGATACCACACGCCATGGTGCGGATAACGTCACGGTCGTGCAGCGCCATCAACGAAGCTTCGTAGCTGTACTTGTCGTGCATGTAGTGGATGATGTTCAGTGCGGTGACATACTGCTTAGCCAGCCAGTCCATGAAGTGATCCATACGCTCCATCACTTCGTCAAAGTTCAGAAGATCGCCTTTGATCGGCTCAGACTTAGGACCAACCTGCATTTTCAGTTTTTCATCAACGCCGCCGTTGATAGCGTACAGCATGGTTTTCGCCAGGTTTGCACGCGCACCGAAGAACTGCATTTGTTTACCAACAACCATCGGGCTTACGCAGCAAGCGATAGCGTAGTCGTCGTTGTTGAAGTCCGGACGCATCAGGTCATCGTTCTCGTATTGCAGAGAAGAGGTGTCGATGGACACTTTAGCGGCGAATTTCTTGAAGTTCAGAGGCAGTTTTTCAGACCACAGAACGGTGATGTTCGGCTCCGGAGAAGGACCCATGGTGTACAGGGTGTTCAGGAAGCGGAAGCTGTTTTTGGTTACCAGAGTACGGCCGTCAACGCCCATACCGCCGATAGATTCAGTTGCCCAGATCGGGTCACCAGAGAACAGTTCATCATATTCTGGGGTACGCAGGAAGCGAACCATACGCAGTTTCATGACCAGGTGGTCAATCATTTCCTGAGCATCTTGTTCAGTGATTTTGCCTGCTTTCAGGTCACGTTCGATGTACGCATCCAGGAAGGTGGAGACACGACCGAAGGACATTGCTGCACCGTTCTGAGACTTAACCGCAGCCAGGTAGCCGAAGTAAGTCCACTGGATAGCTTCCTGAGCGTTGGTTGCCGGACCAGAGATATCGCAGCCGTATTTAGCCGCCATCTCTTTGATCTGACCCAGAGCGCGGTGCTGTTCTGCAATTTCTTCACGCAGACGGATAGTCGCTTCCAGGTTTACGCCATTTTCCAGATCGGACTGCAGAGACACGAACTGAGCGTATTTGTCTTTCATCAGGAAGTCGATACCGTACAGCGCAACGCGACGGTAGTCACCGATGATACGACCACGGCCATACGCATCTGGCAGACCAGTCAGAACGCCAGATTTACGGCAGTTCAGAATGTCTTTGGTATAAACATCGAATACACCCTGGTTGTGGGTTTTACGATATTCGGTGAAGATTTTTTTCAGCATCGGATCCAGTTCGCGATTGTACGCTTTGCAGGAACCTTCAACCATTTTGATACCACCGAACGGAATGATTGCGCGTTTCAGTGGTGCTTCAGTCTGCAGACCAACGATTTTCTCAAGGGCTTTGTTGATGTAGCCAGCATCGTGAGAAGTGATGGTGGAAGCAACAGAGGTGTCAAAATCAACTGGCGCGTGAGTGCGGTTTTCCAGTTTAACGCCTTCCATTACGCTGTCCCACAGCTTGGTGGTCGCGTCAGTCGCGCCAGCCAGGAAGGATTCGTCACCCTCATATGGAGTGTAGTTTTTCTGAATGAAGTCACGGACGTTTACTTCATTCTGCCAGTCACCTTTGGTAAAACCTTCCCAGGCTGTGGCTAACTTTTCATTAAGCTCGGACATGTAACACCTACCTTCTTAAGTGGATTTTTTATTTACTACGTGAAACTGGCATCAAATTAATGATGATCGTTGCCACGCAGGTAAATGACCCAGTATGTCAACCCAACCAGTAAACCGCCGCCGATAATGTTGCCGATCGTAACCGGAATCAGATTATCAGTGATGAAGTTCATCACGGTCAGGTGAGAAAATTGTTCCGGTGCTGAACCTACGGCGGTCCAGAATTCCGGGGTGGCGAAATCACGGATTATGATACCCATCGGGATCATAAACATATTAGCGATACTGTGCTCAAAACCGCTGGCGACAAACATAGCTACCGGTAAAACCATGATGAAAGCTTTATCCATCAGGCTACGGCCTGAATAGCTCATCCATACGGCCAGGCAGACCATCAGGTTTGCAAGGATGCCGAGAGCGACGGCTTCAACAAAAGTATGGTGCATTTTATGGTCGGCCGTTTGCAGAACATTCATTCCCCATTGACCATTCGCAACCATGTATTCGCCAGAAAGCCACATCAAAAGCACAAAGAGCAGGCAACCTACCAGGTTACCAAAATAGACGTTGAGCCAGTTCTTCGCCAGTTGGCCCCAGGTGATACGTCCACTGGCCTTCGCGACAACAATCAGCACGGTTGAAGTGAAGAGATCGGCGCCGCAGATGACGCAAAGAATCAACCCCAGAGAGAAGCAGATACCGCCTACCAGTTTTGCCATACCAAAGGGCATCGTTCCCGTGCCGGTCGTTGCAGTGATATAGAAAACGAAAGCGATAGAAATGAACATACCGGCAGTAATTGCCAGATAGAAAGTCTTAAGCGGATGTTTCGTTGCTTTATAGACACCTGCTTCTTCGGCCACTTTGGCCATTGCAGCAGGAAGAATAAGATCAAAAGGGTTGTCAGCTTTCACACTAACTCTCTCTTTATTAAGTCGGCGACGAGATACTAACAAAGCATTATAGATGAGAAATTGATGTAGATCATATCTCGCCTGGCTTATAGGCCCGCAATACGCATGGTTTTTATGCGATAACGGCGTAATTTATTGATAATGATGATAAAAATAAATTTTAAAATTTAGCAAATGAGTTGAAAATTTTCCTTACCTGAGCGTTTGAGCGGTTAATTACTATGTAGTAATCGATAAAAGAATTAACAAATACAGATTAATTCTTGTAATAAAGGTTACCAATATTTAACCGAGTTATTACATTTATTTTTATTGATGCAAAAATAAATAAAACGGGGCACCTAAAGCGCCCCGTAATATAGCTCAGACAATTCTATAAGCCTACAATATGCAAGCTAATTGTTTTTATTTTGACCAATATGCAGCTTTCGCACGCTGAAGTTTTTCATAAGCCTTCAGCAGAGACTGATGAGAGGCGAACGCATGCAGGTCGAGGTCGACGGGTTGCAGACCATAGAACGGTGCCTCACCGCTCAATGCCGCGCTTGCCGCTTCCACCGCATCCGCGCCATACATGCGTACAAACGCATTCAGGTATTGCAGCGGTTCGCGTTCTTCTTCCTGCGACAGGAGCAGCAGCGTTTGCAGGCAACGATAATAGTTCGCACGTTCAGCGCTAAATATTGATGCATTGAACTCCATCGTCCATTCCGTCCAGATCAGCGCCTGATCCAGATCGCCGCCCGCCAGGGCCAGCATCGCTTTCAGTTCACCAATGCGCAGGGTATACCAGCCGTTATCCGTGCCGGTTGCCAGACCCAGCAATTCACGCACACGAGTGAAGTCGTCAAATCCTTCTTCATCAAGTTGCTCGATCAGATTGAGATAATCTTCTTTATCCCAGTCGCTACCAGGCAGCGCGAGCAGGGTTTCACGCAGGTGGCTACCCATGCTGTTATTTGCCAACCACAAATCTTCGGCAGGATAGATATCAGACATCCCTGGCACAATGATGCGGCAGGCGTAGACGCTGAGGTGTTCATAGTCAGCAATGTAGACTTCTTTATCTTCGGCGTTGAAGATAGCCATCAGCGTGGCAAATTCTTCTTCCGTGGTGCCTGAGAAGTTCCAGTCTGCAAAGGCGTAATCGGCATCTTGCTTGAACAGATCCCAGGAGATCAGACCGCTGGAATCAATAAAGTGGGTTTCCAGATTGGTATGTTCAGCAACTTCTTCGTCATCGAAGGTTGGTGGCGTAAAGACGTCCAGATCTTTAAGACCGCGTCCTTGCAGCAATTCGGTGACGGTACGTTCCAGCGCGACGCCAAAATCAGGATGCGCGCCGAAAGAGGCAAAGCAGGTGCCGTTAGCCGGATTGAATAACACCACGCAAATTACCGGATATTTGCCGCCCAGCGAGCCATCATAAGCAAAGATAGGGAATCCTTCCGATTCCAGCTTTGCAATGGACTCAACAACGGACGGGTAGCGTGCAAGCACCTCGGTCGGAATTTCCGGCAGGCTGATGCTCTCTGCGATAATACGGTTTTTCACGTAACGTTCGAACACTTCAGACAGCCCCTGAACGCGTGCTTCATTGCGCGTGTTACCGGCGGACATGCCGTTAGAGACGTACAGGTTGCCGATAATATTCATGGGAATATAAACGGTCTGGTTATCCGACTGACGGGTAAACGGCAGGCCACAAACGCCGCGCTCTTCATTGCCGGACTGGAGATCAATCAACATGCTGCCCGTCAGTTCGTTTTCCGGGTCGTAGAAAGCGCGCAGGCGCGCATCCAGCAGACCTTCAGGCACATCGTCACTGTCGTTCAGCGGGAACCATTTCTCGTTCGGGTAGTGGACGAACGGACCATTGGCGATGGTTTCGCCCAACCAGAAATCGGCGAAGAAGTAGTTGGTCGACAAACGCTCAAAATATTCGCCGAGCGCAGAGGCCAGCGCGGCTTTTTTAGTTGCGCCTTTGCCGTTGGTGAAACACAGCGCGCACTCTTTATCGCGAATATGCACGGACCAGACGTTTGGCACTGGGTTCAGCCAGGAGGCTTCCTCAATCTGAAAACCAAGGTCGAGCAGTTTTTGCTGGAAGCGAGCGATGGAGTCTTCCAGTGCGGCGTCTTTGCCGGGAATAAATGTTTGCGTCATGAAAATCACTTTTGTCGTACGGAAAGCGCGCAATGATACGGGTTTTATGTGACTGACGCTATCGCCGCTACCGACGCGGCGTAAATAAAAGTTTTGGCTATGCTTTTAAACAGTGAAACTGGTTAAGAGCATAAAAATGAAAGCATTTGATTTACAACGGATGGCACTCGATAAAGTCCCTATGGAGTTTCTGGCGGAAGTCGCCGTGCGCAGTCTTTACACCTTCATATTGGTTTTTCTGTTTCTGAAAATTACCGGCAGACGCGGTGTGCGCCAGATGTCGTTGTTTGAGGTACTCATTATCCTGACGCTGGGCTCTGCCGCTGGTGATGTCGCCTTTTATGACGACGTTCCACTGTTGCCTGTGCTGGTGGTGTTTATCACCCTCGCGATGCTGTATCGGCTGGTGATGTGGCTCATGTCGCGCAGCGAAACGCTGGAGGATCTGTTTGAAGGCAAACCCGTCGTCATCATTGAAGATGGTGAACTGGCGTGGTCAAAACTCAACAGCGCCAACATGACTGAATTTGAGTTCTTTATGGAGCTTCGGCTCAGCGGCGTCGAACAGCTTGGCCAGGTCCGCCTGGCGATTCTCGAAACCAACGGGCAAATAAGCGTGTATTTCTTTGAGGATAAGGATGTGAAACCTGGACTGAACATTCTGCCGGCATATTGTACCCAGCGCTTTAAGGTGATGCCGGAACCGGGAGATTATGCCTGCGTGCGGTGTAGCGATGTAGTGACACTGGGCGCCGGTGAAAGCCTGATTTGTCCGCGCTGTAAAAATTCAGAATGGTCGAAGGCCAGTCGGGCGAAACGGATCGTCTGACAGCAATAAATGTCGGAACAGGGCGGTCAACACCATAGAATCTGTTGTGTGAGCGACCGCTCATTTTTACCCCAACCCGTTTTACCCATTGCGGCGCGTGTCACTGAATGATAAAACCGATATTCACAGGAATAACGTATACCTAATGTCTGTTGTTGCGTGCTGCGCAAACGATAAGATGTTAAGGGAATAATAACGCAGCGTGGTGAGGGGAAATGGCTCAGGTCTTTAATTTTAGTTCAGGTCCGGCAATGTTACCGGCAGACGTACTTAAACTGGCTCAAAAGGATCTTCGTGACTGGAACGGTCTTGGTACCTCCGTCATGGAAGTGAGCCATCGCGGTAAAGAATTCATCCAGGTCGCAGAGGAAGCGGAGCAGGATTTTCGCGATCTCCTCAGCATCCCCTCCAACTACAAAGTCTTGTTCTGTCACGGCGGTGGCCGTGGTCAGTTTTCCGCTATTCCGCTCAATATCCTGGGTGACAAAACCACTGCTGACTATGTTGACGCAGGTTACTGGGCAGCCAGCGCGGTTAAAGAAGCGAAGAAATACTGCACCCCAAATGTGATCGATGCCAAAGTCACCGTTGACGGACTGCGTGGCGTTAAGCCAATGAGCGAGTGGCAGTTGTCGGACAACGCGGCCTATATGCACTACTGCCCGAATGAAACCATTGACGGCATCGCAATTAGTGAAACGCCGAATTTTGGTTCCGATGTCGTCGTCACGGCGGACTTCTCCTCAACCATTTTATCGGCACCGTTGGATGTTTCCCGCTACGGTATTATTTACGCTGGCGCGCAGAAAAATATTGGCCCGGCCGGGTTGACCATTGTCATTGTGCGTGAAGACTTGCTGGGGAAAGCAAACGTCGCGTGCCCGTCGATCCTCGATTACACCATCCTCGACAGTAACGATTCGATGTTTAACACGCCGCCTACCTTTGCCTGGTATCTCTCTGGTCTCGTGTTTAAGTGGCTGAAAGAGCAGGGTGGCGTTGCAGCAATGAATCAAATCAATCAGCAAAAATCAGAACTGCTGTATAGCGTGATTGATAACAGTGATTTCTACCGTAACGATGTGGCGAAAGCGAACCGTTCGCGGATGAACGTACCGTTCCAGTTGGCTGACAGCGCGCTGGATAAACTCTTCCTGGAGGAGTCCTTTGCCGCAGGTTTACATGCCCTGAAAGGTCACCGCGTCGTGGGTGGAATGCGCGCCTCTATTTATAACGCGATGCCGCTGGAAGGCGTCCAGACGCTGGCTGATTTCATGATCGATTTCGAACGCCGTCGCGGTTAATCTGCTTTTTATATTCATCCCCACAGCGTTGTCTGTGGGGTTTTTATTTCTGCTTTTGAGAGTTAAGTTTCATGGAATCCCTGACGTTACAACCCATTGCGCGGGTCGATGGCACTATTAATCTGCCAGGCTCAAAGAGTGTCTCCAATCGCGCACTGCTACTGGCTGCATTAGCGCATGGCACCACGGTGCTCACTAACCTGCTGGACAGCGATGACGTTCGTCATATGCTCAATGCCCTGAGCACGTTAGGGATCGATTACACCCTTTCTGCGGACCGCACCCGATGCGAGATCGTGGGCAACGGCGGCGTTCTGCACAGTGAAGGCGCGTTAGAATTGTTTCTGGGGAATGCCGGAACCGCGATGCGCCCGCTGGCCGCTGCGCTGTGTCTTGGTACTAACGATATCGTGCTAACCGGTGAACCGCGAATGAAAGAGCGCCCGATTGGCCATCTGGTGGATGCTTTGCGTCAGGGCGGGGCACAAATCGAGTATCTGGAAACGGAAAACTACCCACCGCTTCGTTTGCGTGGTGGTTTTAGCGGCGGTCAGGTTGAGGTGGACGGCAGCGTCTCCAGTCAATTCCTCACCGCGCTGCTGATGGCCGCGCCGTTGGCCCCGCAGGACACTGTCATCAGCATTAAAGGTGACCTGGTGTCGAAACCGTATATCGATATCACCCTCAATTTGATGAACACCTTTGGGGTTGAAATTGAAAACCAGAACTACCAGCGTTTTCTGGTCAAAGGTCGCCAGCAGTACCTGTCACCGGGTGTTTACCTGGTGGAAGGCGATGCTTCCTCGGCATCCTATTTCCTTGCCGCCGGGGCCATTAAAGGCGGTACAGTGAAAGTCACCGGCATTGGTCGCCACAGCATGCAGGGTGATATTCGTTTTGCCGATGTACTGGAAAAAATGGGCGCGACCGTTACCTGGGGCGACGATTTTATCGCCTGCACGCGTGGTGAACTCAACGCTATCGATATGGATATGAACCATATTCCCGATGCGGCGATGACCATTGCCACAGCGGCGCTGTTTGCCAAAGGCACGACCACGCTGCGGAATATCTATAACTGGCGGGTTAAAGAAACCGATCGCCTGTTTGCGATGGCGACGGAGTTACGTAAGGTTGGCGCTGAAGTGGAAGAGGGACATGATTTTATTCGCATCACGCCGCCAGCACAGTTAAACTTTGCCGAAATTGGCACTTATAACGATCACCGCATGGCGATGTGTTTCTCGCTGGTGGCACTGTCCGCCACGCCTGTGACGATTCTCGACCCGAAATGTACGGCGAAAACGTTCCCGGATTATTTCGAACAATTGGCGCGTATTAGCACCCCAGCCTGATTTCTCCAGTGCGCCAGTCAACCGACTGGCGCACACATGTCCGAATCCGTACTTTTTTCTTATTACAACGAATGCTAATTTTCCGCTGATTTAACCCTTTGATTTATAAAATTTTATTATGGTTATCAACGGAAGATTAATATGAGAAATAAATCAGTGCTGCTGGCCCTCGCGATTTCTGCAACGCTGCTGGCAGGTTGCAAAAATGGTGTAAATGGCGATCTACTGGCCAGTTCCGGTATGGCTGCCTATAAAGCCGCTACCCTTTCTGATGCCGATGTCAAATCGCTGTCTGACAACTCCTGTAAACAGATGGACAGTGAAAATAAACTGGCGACATCAAAAAGCAAATATACCAAACGCCTGAATAAAATTGCCAAAGCGCTGGGTAATAATATCGACGGCACGCCGGTGAACTATAAGGTTTATATGACCAGCGATATTAACGCCTGGGCAATGGCCAATGGCTGCGTGCGCGTCTATTCCGGTCTGATGGACCTGATGACAGATAACGAAATTGAAGGTGTATTGGGTCACGAACTGGGGCACGTATCTCTGGGTCATTCGCGTAAGGCGATGCAAACGGCGTATGCGACGCTCGCGGCGCGTGACGCTATCTCCGCAACAAGCGGCGTGGCATCTCAGCTTTCTCAGTCGCAACTGGGCGATCTGGCGGAAGGGGTGATCAACTCTTCTTTCTCCCGCAGTCAGGAATCTGATGCCGATGATTTCTCCTACGACCTGCTGAAAAAACGCGGAATTAATACCCAGGGCCTGGTCAGCGCGTTTGATAAGTTCGCTACCATGGATGCCGGTCACGCTAAATCGCTGATGGACTCACACCCTACATCCTCCGACCGCGCCCAGCATATGCGCGATCGTATCGCCGCGGATAAAAAGTAAAACATTGTCATCTTCCGGGCTGGTTTTCCCCCAGCCCGCTATAATTGCGCAATTATTCTTCATCTGAATACAGACAATACTGGTTTTTGCACACAGCATTAACGATTGTGGGCGTTGGCGCGTATAATGCGCGGCGTTTATGTTCACAGTACGCCTGTTTAAGGAGATAAAGATGACGGCAATTGCCCCGGTGATTACCATTGATGGCCCAAGCGGTGCAGGAAAAGGCACCTTGTGCAAGGCAATGGCGGAAGCGTTGCAATGGCATCTGCTGGATTCGGGTGCAATCTATCGAGTGCTGGCGCTGGCGGCGTTACATCATCATGTCGATGTCGCCTCTGAAGATGCGCTGGTCCCGTTGGCTACCCATCTGGATGTTCGCTTTGTCTCAACCAACGGCACTTTGGAAGTGATTCTGGAAGGGGAAGATGTGAGCGGTGAAATTCGCACTCAGGAAGTGGCTAATGCCGCCTCTCAGGTCGCCGCGTTTCCCCGCGTTCGTGAGGCGCTGCTGCGTCGGCAACGCGCCTTCCGCGAAGCGCCGGGCCTGATCGCTGATGGACGCGATATGGGAACGGTGGTATTCCCGGACGCGCCGGTGAAAATTTTCCTTGATGCTTCTTCTGAAGAACGCGCTCAACGCCGCATGCTTCAGTTGCAGGATAAGGGGTTTAGTGTTAACTTTGATCGCCTTTTATCCGAGATAAAAGAGCGCGATGACCGCGATCGTAACCGCGCCGTCGCCCCACTTGTTCCCGCAGAAGATGCATTAGTGCTGGATTCAACCAGTTTAACTATTGAGCAAGTGATTGAAAAAGCGCTACAATACGCGCGCCAAAAACTGGCACTCGCGTAATCGCGACCGAATTTGCAGTACCCCCGTTGCAATGGATTGACAACGGGTATGTTAAACAACCCCATCCGGCATGGAGCCAGGTGGACGTTAAATATGAAACCTGAAGATTAAACATGACTGAATCTTTTGCTCAACTGTTTGAAGAATCCTTAAAAGAAATCGAAACCCGCCCGGGTTCCATCGTTCGCGGTGTTGTTGTTGCTATCGACAAAGACGTAGTACTGGTTGACGCCGGTCTGAAATCTGAGTCCGCCATTCCGGCTGAGCAGTTCAAAAACGCCCAGGGCGAACTGGAAATCCAGGTTGGTGACGAAGTTGACGTTGCTCTTGATGCAGTAGAAGACGGCTTCGGTGAAACCCTGCTGTCCCGTGAGAAAGCTAAACGTCACGAAGCTTGGATCACGCTGGAAAAAGCTTACGAAGACGCTGAAACTGTAGTTGGTGTTATCAACGGCAAAGTTAAAGGTGGCTTCACTGTTGAGCTGAACGGTATTCGTGCGTTCCTGCCAGGTTCACTGGTAGACGTTCGTCCGGTGCGCGACACGCTGCACCTGGAAGGCAAAGAGCTTGAGTTCAAAGTCATCAAGCTGGATCAGAAACGCAACAACGTTGTTGTTTCTCGTCGTGCCGTGATCGAATCCGAAAACAGCGCAGAGCGCGATCAGCTGCTGGAAAACCTGCAGGAAGGCATGGAAGTTAAAGGTATCGTTAAGAACCTCACTGACTACGGTGCATTCGTTGATCTGGGTGGCGTTGACGGCCTGCTGCACATCACCGATATGGCATGGAAACGCGTTAAGCATCCGAGCGAAATCGTAAACGTTGGCGACGAAATCACTGTTAAAGTGCTGAAGTTCGACCGCGAACGTACTCGTGTATCTCTGGGCCTGAAACAGCTGGGCGAAGATCCGTGGGTAGCTATCGCTAAGCGTTATCCGGAAGGTACCAAACTGACTGGTCGCGTGACCAACCTGACCGACTACGGCTGCTTCGTTGAAATCGAAGAAGGCGTTGAAGGCCTGGTTCACGTTTCCGAAATGGATTGGACCAACAAAAACATCCACCCGTCCAAAGTTGTTAACGTTGGCGATGTAGTGGAAGTTATGGTTCTGGATATCGACGAAGAACGTCGTCGTATCTCCCTGGGCCTGAAACAGTGCAAAAACAACCCATGGCAGCAGTTCGCGGAAACCCACAACAAGGGCGACCGTGTTGAAGGTAAAATCAAGTCTATCACTGACTTCGGTATCTTCATCGGCCTGGACGGCGGCATCGATGGCCTGGTTCACCTGTCTGACATCTCCTGGAACGTTGCAGGCGAAGAAGCAGTTCGTGAATACAAAAAAGGCGACGAAATCGCTGCAGTTGTTCTGCAGGTTGACGCAGAGCGTGAACGTATCTCCCTGGGCGTTAAACAGCTCGCAGAAGATCCGTTCAACAACTGGGTTGCACTGAACAAGAAAGGCGCAATCGTAAACGGTAAAGTGACTGCAGTTGACGCGAAAGGCGCAACCGTAGAACTGGCTGACGGCGTTGAAGGTTACCTGCGCGCTTCCGAAGCTTCACGTGACCGCGTTGAAGATGCAACTCTGGTTCTGAGCGTTGGCGACGACGTTGAAGCTAAGTTCACCGGTGTTGACCGTAAGAACCGTGCTATCAGCCTGTCTGTTCGTGCAAAAGACGAAGCTGATGAGAAAGATGCAATCGCGACTGTTAACAAACAGGAAGATGCAAACTTCTCCAACAACGCAATGGCTGAAGCTTTCAAAGCAGCTAAAGGCGAGTAATTCTTTGATACTTCGGGATGTTTCATCCCGAAGTGAGAGGAGATTACTTGACAGATTATAGAATTCATTCTGTAATCAATGACAAAGGGCGGCTACGGCCGCCCTTAATCAATGTGACAGCAGTAGCGTACACGCCATACAGGAACCGGAGGAATCATGACCAAGTCAGAATTGATTGAAAGACTTGCAACCCAGCAATCTCATATTCCCGCTAAAGCGGTTGAAGATGCAGTCAAAGAGATGCTGGAGCATATGGCCTCGACTCTCGCGCAGGGCGAGCGTATTGAGATCCGCGGTTTCGGCAGCTTTTCATTGCACTACCGCGCACCACGAACCGGGCGTAACCCGAAGACTGGCGATAAAGTTGAGCTCGAAGGAAAATATGTTCCACACTTTAAGCCGGGTAAAGAACTGCGCGATCGCGCCAATATTTATGGTTAAGTTTGTATAAACGTGACCACAGAAAAAGCACCTTTAGGGTGCTTTTTTCATTTCTGCCATTCCGTTCTGGAATCCTGCTCGCATCCCCTTTTGGCCTTTACTGCATCATGATAAAAACAGCGGAATCGTGGCCGAAAAACGACAAAGCGGCACCAGACAGTCACCGTTAAACGTTGCACACTTCTGCCAACACGGAGGTGTCCATGAAATTAACGACGGTCAGTTTGTGCGCGCTATGCGGTATTCTTCCACTGGTAATCTTATCAGTCCTCCCTGACACCCTGTGCATTGTGGGCTTGTTTGCCCTGGCCTGCCTGTTGAGCCTCTGCCCTAAGAAAGTGTTTCATTACGCTGGGCTCACCCTCTTGTTTTTCTTATGGGGCGTCATGGCGGCAAAACAGTCACTGTGGGCAGGAAATACGCTAACTGCGACAACGCAGGAAGCCATTGTGAAAATTACCGGGACAGATAACGCGACGAGACACTATGGACAGATAACCCATATCAAAGGTCGTCGGCTTTTTCCTGCGGTGGGGGTTGTCTTGTACGACCAATATCTCCCCATTGCAACCTGTGCCGGGCAGCGCTGGGCGATGACGCTAAAGTTGCGGGCTGTCCATGGGCAATTAAATGAAGGGGGATTCGATACTCAGCGTTATGCTCTCGCGCAGCATCTGCCGCTGACGGGGCACGTTGTCGAGGCAAACGTCATCAAGCGTGAATGTAGCCTCCGGGCCCGCTATCTCGCCTCATTGACTTCATCGCTGGAGAGTTACACCTGGCGGCAGGTCATTTTAGGGCTAGGGATGGGGGAGCGTTTAGGCGTAACAAAAGAAGTGAAGGACATCATGCGTGATACCGGTACATCGCACTTAATGGCGATTTCCGGGTTACATATTGCCTTTGCGGCGCTGCTTGCGGCCGCCCTGATCCGCGGCGTCCAGTTTTTCTTGCCAATCCGCTGGATCCGCTGGCAGCATCCGCTAATCGGCGGGCTTGCCTGCGCGGCGTTTTATGCCTGGCTGACCGGCTTGCAGCCACCGGCGTTACGCACTGTCGTGGCATTGATGGTCTGGGGAGCGCTGAAATTAAGCGGTCGACAGTGGAGCGGATGGTCCGTCTGGTGCTGCTGTCTTGCGGCGATAGTACTGGTCGATCCCATGGCGATGCTCTCGCAAAGTCTGTGGCTGTCGGCTTTTGCGGTTGCGGCATTGCTGTTTTGGTACCAGTGGTTTCCGTGTCCGGTGTGCCCACTGCCGCGTGCTGGGCGAGTGCTGTGTGAACTGGCTCATCTGCAGTTGGGCATTACGCTATTATTGCTGCCGCTGCAAATTTCCTTATTTCACGGACTGAGTCTGACCTCATTTCTGGCGAATCTGTTTGCCGTGCCGTTGGTCACGTTTGTCAGTGTGCCGCTCATTCTTGCCGGGATGGCTGTTCATCTTACAGGCCCCATAATGCTCGAAAGCGGACTCTGGTGGCTGGCGGACCGCTCGCTCGCAGCGTTATTTTGGGCGTTGGGAGGCCTGCCGCAGGGCTGGGTCAATATAGATGCGCGCTGGCAATGGTTGGTTTTTTCCCCCTGGCTGTTCCTGATCGGCTGGCGCTTCAATGCGTGGAGAACCGTGCCGGGTACCTGCCTGACTTTGCTGGTCCTCCTAAGCTGGCCGATGTTCAGTCCGGTGCGTAGTGATGCCTGGCAGGTGCATATGCTCGATGTCGGCCAGGGATTAGCGATGGTCGTGGCGCGTAATGGGAAAGCGATTCTTTACGATACCGGGCTTGCCTGGCCAGAAGGCGATAGCGCCCAGCAAATTATTATTCCCTGGCTGCGTTGGCATAATTTACAGCCGGAAGGCATTATTCTCAGTCACGAGCATCTGGATCATCGTGGTGGGCTAAACTCTTTGCTGAACGTCTGGCCTGCGCTTTGGGTCCGCAGTCCGCTGGGCTGGAAAGGGCATTTGCCTTGTCGCCGTGGCGAACGCTGGCAATGGCAGGGATTAGCGTTCAGTGCGCACTGGCCGTTAAATGTGGGCCATGAAAAGGGGAATAACCATTCCTGCGTGGTTAAGATTGATGATGGTAAGCACAGTATTCTGCTCACGGGCGATATAGAGTCCCCGGCGGAACAAAAAATGCTGAGCTATTACTGGGAGCAAGTCTCAGCTACGATGCTTCAGGTTCCGCATCATGGGAGTAACACATCTTCCTCTCTCGCATTGATTCAACGCATCGGGGGGAAGGTGGCATTGGCCTCCGCATCGCGCTACAACGCCTGGCGATTGCCTTCATGGAAGGTTAAACAACGCTATCAGCAACAGGGATATAGCTGGCTTGATACCCCTCATCAGGGACAGATTAGCCTGGATTTTTCTGCACAAGGCTGGCAAGTCAGCAGCCTACGGGAGCAAATTTTACCGCGTTGGTATCATCAGTGGTTTGGCGTGTCAGACGATAACGGGTAGAATATGCGGCTATTTCAACAAATGCTGGTTTTGTGAATGCATAACGATAAAGATCTCTCTACGTGGCAGACGTTTCGCCGACTGTGGCCAACCATTGCGCCTTTCAAATCGGGTCTGATCGTGGCGGGTATAGCGTTAATCCTCAACGCGGCCAGCGATACCTTCATGTTATCGCTCCTCAAACCGTTACTGGATGATGGTTTTGGTAAAACGGATCGCTCAGTGCTGCTTTGGATGCCACTGGTGGTTATTGGGCTAATGATCTTACGCGGTATCACTAGCTATATTTCGAGCTACTGCATTTCCTGGGTATCGGGAAAGGTCGTCATGACCATGCGTCGTCGTCTGTTTGGTCATATGATGGGAATGCCTGTCTCTTTCTTTGATAAGCAGTCCACAGGGACACTGCTTTCACGTATCACCTACGATTCAGAACAGGTCGCCTCATCCTCTTCCGGCGCGCTGATTACCGTTGTGCGTGAAGGGGCGTCGATTATCGGCCTGTTCATCATGATGTTTTACTACAGCTGGCAGTTGTCGATAATCCTGGTTGTACTGGCGCCTATCGTGTCGATTGCGATTCGTGTTGTCTCCAAACGCTTCCGCGCGATCAGCAAAAATATGCAGAACACGATGGGGCAGGTGACGACCAGTGCTGAGCAAATGCTGAAAGGGCACAAAGAGGTGCTGATCTTTGGCGGTCAGGAAGTCGAAACCAAACGCTTTGATAAGGTCAGCAACAAAATGCGTTTGCAGGGAATGAAGATGGTTTCTGCGTCTTCGATCTCTGACCCGATCATTCAGCTCATTGCCTCTCTGGCGCTGGCGTTTGTGCTGTATGCCGCGAGCTTCCCAAGCGTTATGGAAAGCCTGACAGCGGGTACTATCACCGTGGTCTTCTCTTCTATGATTGCCCTGATGCGTCCGCTGAAGTCACTGACCAACGTCAACGCGCAGTTCCAGCGCGGTATGGCCGCCTGCCAGACGCTGTTTGCCATTCTTGATAGTGAACAGGAGAAGGATGAAGGTAAACGCGTGATTGAGCGCGCTACCGGCGATCTGGAATTCCGTGATGTGACCTTTACCTATCCGGGGCGTGAAGTGCCGGCGCTGCGCAATATCAACCTGAATATTCCAGCAGGGAAAACCGTTGCGCTGGTTGGCCGTTCAGGGTCTGGTAAATCGACCATCGCAAGCCTCATTACCCGCTTCTATGATGTTAATGGCGGTCAAATCCTGATGGATGGTCACGATCTGCGTGAATATACCCTGGCCTCGTTGCGTAACCAGGTTGCGCTGGTTTCCCAGAATGTGCATCTGTTCAACGACACCGTAGCGAATAACATCGCCTACGCTCGCAATGAGCAATATACCCGCGAGCAAATCGAAGAAGCTGCCCGCATGGCTTATGCCATGGACTTTATCAATAAGATGGATGATGGTCTTGATACGGTCATTGGCGAAAACGGTGTGCTGCTGTCCGGCGGACAACGCCAACGTATTGCCATCGCGCGTGCACTGCTGCGCAATAGTCCGATCCTGATTCTTGACGAAGCAACGTCTGCGCTTGATACGGAATCTGAACGCGCTATACAAGCAGCGCTGGACGAGTTGCAGAAAAACCGTACGTCTCTGGTGATTGCACACCGCCTCTCAACCATTGAACAGGCGGATGAGATTGTGGTTGTGGAAGATGGGCTGATCGTGGAACGCGGTACCCACCAGGCGCTGCTGGAACATCGCGGTGTCTACGCGCAACTACATAAAATGCAATTTGGCCAATGATCGCACGCATCTGGTCCGGTGAATCGCCCCTGTGGCGACTATTGTTGCCACTCTCCTGGCTGTATGGTCTGGTGAGCAGCGCGATCCGCCTGTGCTATCGTCTTGGCTTAAAACGCACATGGCGAGCCCCGGTTCCGGTGGTGGTGGTCGGCAATCTGACCGCGGGCGGTAACGGAAAAACCCCAGTCGTCATCTGGCTGGTGGAGCAATTGCAACAACGGGGTATACGCGTTGGTGTTGTCTCCCGTGGTTATGGTGGAAAAGCCGCGTCGTATCCGTTGCTACTGAACCCGGATACGACTACCGCTGAGGCTGGCGATGAACCGGTCCTGATTTATCGGCGCACAGGTGTACCGGTGGCGGTATCCCCTGTACGTGCTGACGCGGTCAGGGCAATCCTTGACAGCTATGATGTGCAAATTATTGTCACTGATGATGGCCTACAGCACTATCAACTGGCACGTGATATCGAGATTGTGGTAGTTGATGGCGTCAGGCGCTTCGGTAACGGCTGGTGGTTGCCTGCGGGGCCGATGCGTGAACGTGCCGGGCGTCTGGCGACAGTGGACGCAGTGATTGTTAACGGTGGTGTACCGCAGGCCGGGGAAATCCCGATGCGCCTGGAGCCCGGGCAGGCCGTTAATTTACGGACTGGCGAGCGTTGCAGCGTTAAGCACCTGCAAAATGTGGTGGCGATGGCCGGAATTGGTCATCCTCCGCGTTTTTTTGCCACCCTTGAAGCCTGCGGCGTACATCCGCAAAAATGTGTACCGCTGGCGGATCACCAGGCGCTCACTCAGGAGGATGTCCGCGCATTGCTACATCACGGGCAAACGCTGATCATGACGGAAAAAGACGCCGTTAAATGTCGCTCATTTGCAGAAGATAACTGGTGGTATCTCCCTGTCGATGCCCATCTGTCAGGGACAGAGCCTGAGGCATTACTTGCTAAACTGGTCTCGCTGACGCGTTGAAAGCCTGATATCACGGCAGCGAATGAATGATGGAGTCATGAATGTCGTTGCCTGAACTCTCCCTGACGAACGCCCGTCACCTTCACCTTGCTGCCCAGGGGTTATTAAATAAACCGCGTCGTCGTGCGCAGCCTGCAGATATCCTTACGACCATCTCCCGCATGTCGCTATTGCAGATCGACACTATCAATATCGTTGCACGTAGTCCTTATCTGGTGCTGTTTAGCCGTCTGGGGGAATATCCTCAACAGTGGTTGGATGCTGCGCTGGCGCGGGGGGAACTGATGGAGTACTGGGCTCACGAAGCCTGTTACTTGCCACGAAGTGACTTTTCGCTGGTTCGCCATCGTATGCTGGCCCCGGAAAAGATGGGCTGGAAATACAAAGCCGCGTGGATGAAAGAGCATGCGCAGGAAATTGAACAGCTTGTGCAGCATATTCAGCAAAACGGCCCAGTACGATCGGCGGATTTCGAACATCCACGTAAGGGAAGTAGCGGCTGGTGGGAGTGGAAGCCACATAAACAGCACCTCGAAGGTTTATTTACCGCCGGGAAAGTGATGGTAGTTGAGCGACGTAATTTCCAGCGCGTCTATGACCTTACGCATCGCGTCATGCCTCACTGGGACGATGAACGCGATCTGCTGTCACGCGCAGAGGCAGAAATCACTATGCTGGATAATAGCGCGCGCAGTTTAGGTATTTTTCGCGAACAGTGGCTGGCCGATTACTACCGCCTGAAGCGTCCTGAATTGCAAAGCTGGCGCGATATTCGCGCAGAGCAAGGACACATCCTGCCCGTTGAGGTTGAGAAGCTCGGTACCCTGTGGCTGCATGTCGACCTGTTGCCACTGCTTGAGCAAGCGCTGGCGGGGAAGCTAACGGCAACCCATAGCGCAGTGCTGTCACCCTTTGACCCGGTAGTCTGGGATCGTAAACGGGCGGAACAACTGTTTGATTTCAGTTACCGACTGGAATGCTACACCCCAGCGCCGAAGCGTCAGTATGGCTATTTTGTCCTGCCGTTGCTGTACCGCGGGCGATTGGTTGGGCGTATGGATGCCAAAATGCACCGTAAAAACGGTGAGTTAGAGATCATTGCGCTGTATCTCCAGGAAGGGGTAAAACCCGGCACCCAGATACAAAAAGGTCTTCAGCAGGCGATCACCGATTTTGCCCGTTGGCAACAGGCAACACGCGTGACGCTGGGATACTGTCCGGATGGGATGTTTACGGAATGTCGCCGGGGTTGGGAAATTTGCGCAGCGTCATAAAATGATTATGTTAAGATTTACCCATTCACTGTCCGATCCATCTGGAGGAACTATGGATCATCGTCTGCTTGAAATCATTGCCTGCCCGGTTTGTAACGGGAAACTCTGGTATAACCAGGAAAAACAAGAGCTGATTTGCAAACCGGATAACCTTGCATTTCCCCTGCGCGAAGGGATTCCCGTATTACTGGAAACCGAAGCGCGCACTTTGACTGCTGACGAGCGTAAATCATGAGTTTTGTCGTGATTATTCCTGCGCGCTATGCCTCTACGCGCCTGCCCGGCAAGCCTTTGCTGGATATTAATGGCAAACCGATGATTGTGCATGTCCTGGAGCGCGCGCGCGAATCCGGGGCTGAGCGCATCATCGTAGCGACCGATCACGAAGATGTGGCGCGTGCCGTCGAAGCTGCGGGTGGTGAAGTCTGTATGACGCGTGCCGATCACCAGTCCGGCACTGAGCGTCTGGCAGAAGTGCTGGAAAAGTGCGGCTTTAGCGATGACACGGTGATTGTTAACGTACAGGGCGATGAACCGATGATCCCGGCGGTGATTATCCGCCAGGTCGCGGAAAACCTGGCGCAGCGTCAGGTCGGAATGGCGACACTTGCGGTGCCGGTACATGGTGCTGAAGATGCGTTCAACCCTAACGTGGTGAAGGTCGTACTGGATGCTGAAGGTTATGCGCTCTATTTCTCCAGAGCGACAATTCCTTGGGATCGCGACCGCTTCGCTAAAAGTCTGGAAACTGTAGGAGACAATTTCCTGCGTCATCTGGGTATTTACGGCTATCGCGCTGGCTTTATTCGCCGCTATGTGAACTGGCAGCCAAGCCCGCTGGAAAACATCGAAATGCTGGAGCAACTTCGGGTGCTGTGGTACGGCGAAAAAATCCACGTGGCTGTAGCAAAAGCTGTTCCGGGTACCGGCGTTGATACAGCCGAAGATCTTGAGCGCGTTCGCGCTGAAATGCGTTAATTCATCTCACGACACACCGCATTGATTTGCGCGGTGTGTCGTACCGTTACGATTTCCCTCGCTTTTTCTTTCCTGGAATTGATCTGATTCGGGTGACATCTGCCTTTGTGGCGCTCATTATAAAAGCAGTAGCTTTTATGAGGGTAATCTGAATGGAACAGCTGCGTGCCGAATTAAGTCATTTACTGGGTGAAAAACTCAGCCGTATAGAGTGTGTGAATGAGAAGGTCGATACGGCACTGTGGTCGCTCTATGACAGCAATGGCCATCCGATGCCATTGATGGCGCAAAGCTTTACTGCGCCAGGTATTGCTCAACAGCTTGCATGGAAAACCACCATGCTGGCACGCAGCGGCACGGTACGTATGCCGGTAATCTACGGTGTAATGACTCATGAAGAGCATCCAGGGCCGGATGTTCTGCTACTGGAGCGTATGCGCGGTGTCCCGGTTGAGGCTCCGGCCCGGACGCCAGAACGCTGGGAGCAGTTAAAAGATCAAATTGTGGAAGGTTTGCTGGCCTGGCACCGTCAGGATAGTCGGGGATGTGTCGGCGCGGTAGATAATACCCAGGAGAATATCTGGCCTTCCTGGTATCGGCAACGCGTTGAAGTTCTGTGGACGACGCTAAATCAGTTCAACAATACGGGGCTGACGATGCAGGATAAACGGATCCTATTTCGCACGCGTGAATGTCTGCCCGCGTTGTTTGACGGGTTTTACGACAATGCGGTACTGATTCACGGCAATTTCAGCCTCCGTAGCATGTTAAAAGATCCCCGAAGCGATCAGCTTCTGGCTATGGTTGGGCCTGGCGTCATGCTCTGGGCTCCCAGAGAATATGAACTGTTTCGGCTGGTGGATAATGCGCTGGCGGAAAGTTTGCTCTGGCATTATCTGCAACGCGCGCCAGTGGCGGAGTCATTCATCTGGCGGCGTTGGTTGTATGTGTTATGGGACGAAGTGGCGCAACTGGTGAATACCGGGCGTTTCAACCGTGACCACTTCGACCTCGCGGCAAAATCACTCCTCCCCTGGCTCGCCTGATATCCCTTTCAGCCACTGCCAGGTGCGTCCCAGCGTCTCATAACCTACGCGATCGCTATGCATTAGCCAGAAAGGGGACGGGATCACGCGCTCCCAGGGATTTAACGGCGAATCGATAGCCAGTTGGTTCGCCGGTGCTGGCAGAGGGTTCAGCCCGGCATGCTGAAAGAAAATCATCGCTCTGGGTAAATGCGACGCTGAGGTGACTAACAGGAAAGGAGACTGTCCGATCGCCTGCTTCACGGCGGCGGCTTCTTCTTCCGTATCTTTGGGTTGATCAAGCGTAATGATGTCGTCTCTGGGTACGCCCAGTGATTCCGCCACCCGCGCGCCCACTTCTGCTGCACTCACCGGATTGGTCTGGGCTTTGCCACCGGTAAAGATCAGTTTCGACCCCGGATTCGCGCGCCACAGACGAATGCCTTCATTAAGTCGCGGCAAACTGTTGTTAATCAGGTTGGAGCCGGGCGCCCACTGCGGATTCCAGGTATACCCGCCACCCAGCACCACGATGTATTCTATTTTCTGCGATCCCTGCCAGGTGGGATAAGTGTCTTCAATGGGACGTAGCAGACGATCGGCGACAGGCTGCACACTAAGTAGCAGCAAGGCCAGCCATCCCAGGCTGATAAAAACTCGCCCGGTTTTCTGAAAGCGGCTGAACCACAACAATAAGAGGCCCACGCCGATGACGAGCAACAGAAAAGGAAGCGGCAGCAGCATACCGCCAATCACTTTCTTGAGCGTAAAAAGCATCCTTTTTGGTTCCTTTTTTAACCATACAGCAAGAGAATAATCAGGATATTACACCAGACAGGTTCATTCTCTGCGCGGGTGTGACAAAATAGCGGTTTTATCAGAGAAGCCCTAGTCCAGCCTGTGGAGAGACCAATGCGGGATCGCAATTTTGATGACATTGCTGAAAAGTTTTCCCGTAATATTTACGGCACGACCAAAGGTCAGCTTAGACAAGCGATTCTGTGGCAGGATCTTGACCTCTTGCTGGCGGAGTCTGGAACGCAGAAATTACGCGTACTGGATGCCGGTGGCGGTGAAGGACAGACGGCGATCAAAATGGCGGAGCGCGGTCATCACGTGACGCTGTGCGATCTATCCGCTGAAATGATTGACCGTGCGAAGCAGGCGGCAGAGGCAAAAGGTGTGAGCGAGAACATGCATTTTATACAATGCGCCGCTCAGGACGTTGCTTCGCATTTGGAAAGCCCCGTTGATCTGATATTGTTTCACGCTGTGCTGGAGTGGGTGGCAGAGCCGGTTGGCGTGTTAGAAACCCTGTGGTCGGTATTGCGTCCCGGCGGTGCGCTGTCGTTAATGTTCTACAATGCCAACGGCCTGTTGATGCACAACATGGTGGCGGGAAACTTTGACTACGTGCAGGTAGGGATGCCGAAACGTAAGAAACGGACATTGTCGCCTGACTACCCACGAGAGCCAAATCAGGTTTACCAGTGGCTGGAACAGATTGGCTGGCAGATAACCGGGAAAACCGGGGTGCGTGTGTTTCACGACTATCTGCGTGAAAAACATCAGCAACGTGAATGTTATGAGATGCTACTTGAATTAGAATCGCGGTATTGTCGTCTTGAGCCGTATATCAGCCTGGGTCGCTATATTCACGTCACTGCACGTAAACCGCAGATGGAAGGATAATTTATGAGTGAATTTTCCCAGACAGTCCCCGAACTGGTTGCCTGGGCCAGAAAAAATGACTTCTCTCTCACGCTGCCGGTGGACCGACTGTCGTTTCTGCTGGCGGTTGCCACGCTGAACGGCGAACGCCTGGACGGCGAGATGAGTGAAGGTGAACTGGTGGATGCATTCCGCCATGTCAGTGATGCGTTTGAGCAAACCAGCGAAACCATCGGCGTGCGCGCAAACAATGCGATCAACGATATGGTTCGTCAACGTCTGCTGAACCGCTTTACCAGTGAACTGGCCGAAGGTAACGCTATTTATCGTCTGACGCCGCTTGGCATAGGCATTACCGATTACTATATCCGTCAGCGTGAATTTTCTACGCTGCGTTTGTCGATGCAACTTTCCATTGTCGCTGGCGAACTGAAACGCGCAGCGGATGCGGCTGACGAAGGTGGCGATGAATTCCACTGGCACCGCAATGTCTACGCACCGCTGAAATATTCGGTGGCGGAGATTTTCGACAGTATCGATCTCACGCAGCGCATTATGGATGAGCAGCAGCAGCAGGTAAAAGATGACATTGCCCAACTGCTGAATAAAGACTGGCGTGCCGCGATTTCAAGCTGTGAAATGTTGCTTTCTGAAACTTCCGGCACCCTGCGTGAACTGCAGGATACCCTGGAAGCGGCTGGCGATAAGCTTCAGGCGCACCTGTTACGAATTCAGGACGCGACGCTCGCTCACGACGATCTGCATTTTGTCGATCGTCTGGTGTTCGATCTGCAAAGTAAGCTCGATCGTATTATTAGCTGGGGCCAGCAATCGATCGACCTGTGGATCGGTTACGACCGCCATGTGCACAAATTTATCCGTACCGCGATCGACATGGATAAAAACCGCGTCTTTGCCCAGCGTCTGCGTCAGTCGGTGCAGACCTACTTCGATGAACCATGGGCACTGACATACGCCAACGCCGACCGTCTGCTGGATATGCGCGACGAAGAGATGGCGTTACGCGATGAAGAGGTTACCGGGGAACTTCCGCCGGATTTAGAGTACGAAGAGTTTAACGAGATCCGTGAACAACTGGCGGCGATCATCGAAGAGCAGTTGGTCATCTATAAATCCCGGCAGGCACCTCTGGATCTCGGCCTGGTAGTGCGCGAATATCTGGCGCAATACCCGCGTGCGCGCCACTTTGACGTTGCGCGTGTTGTTATCGATCAGGCGGTACGTCTTGGCGTAGCGCAAGCAGATTTCACCGGACTGCCAGCCAAATGGCAGCCGATTAATGATTACGGAGCCAAGGTACAGGCGCATGTCATTGACAAATATTGAACAAGTGATGCCGGTTAAGCTGGCGCAGGCGCTGGCGAATCCGTTATTTCCGGCGCTGGATAGCGCATTACGCTCAGGTCGCCATGTTGGCCTGGATGAGCTGGATAATCATGCCTTTTTAATGGATTTCCAGGATTACCTGGAAGAGTTTTATAGTCGCTATAACGTGGAGTTAATTCGTGCGCCGGAAGGGTTTTTCTACCTGCGTCCGCGTTCAACGACGCTCATTCCGCGTTCCGTCCTGTCCGAACTGGACATGATGGTGGGCAAAATCCTCTGTTATCTCTATCTCAGTCCCGAGCGACTGGCGAACGAGGGGATTTTTACTCAGCAGGAGCTGTATGACGAACTTCTGACGCTGGCCGACGAAGCCAAACTGTTGAAACTGGTGAATAACCGTTCGACCGGCTCCGATGTGGACCGTCAAAAACTCCAGGAAAAAATGCGTTCATCTTTAAACCGCCTGCGCCGCTTAGGCATGGTGTGGTTTATGGGACATGACAGCAGCAAATTCCGCATTACGGAATCGGTATTCCGCTTTGGCGCGGACGTACGTAGCGGTGACGATCCGCGAGAAGCGCAGCGCCGCTTGATCCGTGATGGTGAAGCGATGCCAATCGAAAACCATCTACAGCTCAATGATGAGAGCGACGATAATCAGGCGGACAGTGGAGAAGAAGAATAATGATTGAACGCGGTAAATTTCGCTCACTTACGCTGATTAACTGGAACGGTTTTTTTGCCCGTACTTTTGACCTTGATGAACTGGTCACCACGCTCTCCGGGGGGAACGGGGCGGGTAAATCCACGACAATGGCGGCATTTGTTACGGCGCTTATTCCGGACTTAACGCTTCTGCACTTCCGTAACACGACCGAAGCGGGGGCCACCAGTGGTTCACGTGATAAAGGCCTGCACGGTAAGCTAAAAGCTGGCGTCTGTTATTCGATGCTCGATACCATCAACTCACGCCATCAGCGCGTGGTGGTTGGTGTACGTCTGCAGCAGGTCGCAGGGCGTGACCGAAAAGTTGATATCAAACCTTTTGCCATTCAGGGCTTGCCAATGTCGGTTCAGCCGACACAACTGGTCACTGAAGCGCTTAATGAACGTCAGGCGCGTGTCTTGCCGCTTACCGAGTTAAAAGAGAAGCTCGACGAGATGGAAGGGGTGCAGTTTAAGCAATTTAACTCCATCACTGATTACCACTCCCTGATGTTTGACTTAGGCATCATTGCTCGTCGTCTGCGCACCGCTTCTGACCGTAGTAAGTTCTATCGACTGATTGAGGCCTCGCTGTACGGCGGGATTTCCAGTGCAATTACCCGTTCTCTGCGTGACTATCTGCTGCCGGAAAACAGCGGTGTGCGCAAGGCATTCCAGGACATGGAAGCCGCGCTGCGTGAAAACCGCCTGACGCTGGAAGCCATTCGCGTTACCCAGTCCGATCGCGATCTGTTTAAGCATCTGATTAGCGAAGCCACTAACTACGTGGCGGCAGACTACATGCGGCATGCGAATGAACGACGGATCCATCTGGATAAAGCGCTGGAGTACCGTCGTGAACTGCACGCATCACGTAAGCAACTGGCGGCAGAGCAGTATAAGCATGTTGACATGGCGCGTGAATTGGGTGAACACAACGGTGCCGAGGGCGATCTTGAAGCCGATTACCAGGCTGCCAGCGATCACCTGAACCTGGTGCAAACCGCGCTCCGCCAGCAGGAAAAAATTGAACGCTATGAAGCGGATCTCGATGAATTGCAGATCCGTCTGGAAGAGCAAAACGAAGTGGTGGCAGAAGCCGCCGATCGTCAGGAAGAGAACGAAGCGCGGGCTGAAGCGGCTGAGCTGGAAGTGGATGAGCTGAAGAGCCAGCTTGCTGACTACCAGCAGGCGCTGGACGTTCAGCAGACCCGCGCCATTCAGTACAACCAGGCGATTACCGCGTTAGAACGCGCCAAAGCGCTGTGCCATCTGCCGGATCTCACCGCAGACAGCGCGGCGGAATGGCTGGAAACCTTCCAGGCGAAAGAGCAAGTAGCAACTGAAAAACTGCTTTCACTGGAACAGAAAATGAGCGTCGCGCAGACTGCGCACAGCCAGTTTGAACAGGCATATCAGCTGGTGGTGGCGATCAACGGTCCGCTGGCGCGTAATGAAGCCTGGGAAGTGGCGCGTGAACTGCTGCGTGACGGGGTGAATCAGCGTCACCTGGCAGAACAGGTGCAGCCTTTGCGGATGCGTCTGAGCGAACTGGAACAGCGTCTCCATGAGCAACAGGAAGCCGAACGACTGCTGGCGGAATTCTGCAAACGCCAGGGGAAAAATTTCGATATTGATGAGCTGGAAGCCCTGCATCATGAGCTGGAAGCTCGTATTGCCTCGCTCTCTGACAGCGTGTCAAATGCGCATGAACAGCGTATGGCGCTGCGCCAGGAGCAGGAACAGCTCCAGTCCCGCATTCAGCATTTAATGCAGCGTGCGCCGGTATGGCTCGCAGCGCAGAACAGTCTGAGCCAGCTCAGCGAGCAGTGCGGTGAAGAGTTTACCTCCAGTCAGGAAGTGACCGAATATCTGCAACAGCTGCTTGAGCGCGAGCGCGAAGCGATTGTTGAACGTGATGAAGTTGGCGCGCGGAAAAATGCGGTCGATGAAGAGATCGAGCGTTTAAGCCAGCCTGGCGGTTCTGAAGATCCGCGCCTGAACGCGCTGGCGGAGCGTTTTGGCGGCGTGTTGCTGTCTGAAATCTATGACGACGTCAGCCTTGACGACGCACCGTACTTCTCCGCGTTATACGGTCCGTCACGTCATGCCATTGTGGTGCCGGATCTCTCGCTGGTCGCCGATCAACTGGAAGGCCTGACGGATTGCCCGGAAGATTTATATCTGATCGAAGGGGATCCGCAGTCGTTCGATGACAGCGTTTACAATGTCGACGAACTGGAAAAAGCGGTGGTGGTGAAGACTGCCGATCGTCAGTGGCGCTATTCGCGTTTCCCGTCCGTACCGCTGTTTGGCCGCGCGGCGCGTGAAAACCGTATCGAAAACCTGCATGCAGAGCGTGAAGGGCTGTCTGAGCGTTTTGCCACGCTCTCCTTTGACGTTCAAAAAACTCAGCGTCTGCATCAGGCGTTCAGCCGCTTTATCGGTAGCCATCTCGCGGTGGCGTTTGACGCCGACCCGGAAGCCGAAATTCGTCAGCTTAATAGCCGACGCGTTGAGTTGGAGCGTGCGCTGACCAACCATGAAAATGATAACCAGCAGCAGCGTCTCCAGTACGAGCAGGCGAAAGAGGGCGTTTCAGCACTCAACCGCCTGTTGCCGCGTCTGACGTTGTTGGCAGACGACAGCCTGGCCGATCGCGTGGAAGAGATCCGCGAGCGTCTGGATGAAGCTCAGGAGGCCGCGCGCTTTGTTCAGCAGTACGGTAACCAACTCGCGAAACTGGAACCGGTAGTTTCAGTACTGCAAAGCGATCCTGAGCAGTTTGAACAGCTTAAAGAAGATTATGCCTATTCCCAGCAGACCCAGCGTGAAGCTCGCCAACAGGCGTTTGCGCTCACCGAAGTGGTTCAGCGTCGCGCGCATTTTGGTTACTCTGATTCCGCAGAAATGCTCAGCGGCAACAGCGATTTGAATGAAAAGCTGCGCGAACGTCTGGAACACGCGGAAGCTGAACGTACGCGCGCCCGTGAGGCCTTACGTGGTCATGCTGCGCAATTAAGCCAGTACAATCAGGTCATGGCGTCGCTGAAAAGCTCGTATGACACCAAAAAAGAGCTGCTTAATGATTTGCAGCGTGAATTACAGGATATCGGCGTGCGTGCCGATAGCGGTGCCGAAGAGCGCGCGCGTATTCGTCGCGATGAATTGCATGCACAACTGAGCAATAACCGCGCACGGCGTAATCAGCTCGAAAAAGCGTTGACCTTCTGCGAAGCGGAAATGGATAACCTGACGCGCAAACTGCGCAAGCTTGAGCGTGATTATTTTGAAATGCGCGAGCAGGTGGTGACAGCGAAAGCGGGCTGGTGCGCCGTCATGCGGATGGTGAAAGATAATGGCGTTGAGCGTCGTCTGCACCGTCGCGAACTGGCGTATCTCTCCGGGGATGATTTGCGCTCCATGTCGGATAAAGCGCTTGGTGCGCTGCGTCTGGCGGTGGCGGATAACGAACATCTGCGCGACGTTCTGCGCATGTCTGAAGATCCGAAACGTCCCGAACGCAAAATCCAGTTCTTCGTTGCAGTCTATCAGCATCTGCGTGAACGAATCCGTCAGGATATTATCCGTACCGACGATCCGGTTGAAGCCATCGAACAGATGGAAATTGAACTGGGACGTCTGACCGAAGAGCTGACCTCCCGTGAACAGAAGCTGGCGATCAGCTCCCGTAGCGTCGCGAATATCATTCGCAAGACGATTCAGCGCGAGCAGAATCGTATTCGTCAGCTCAACCAGGGTTTGCAGAGCGTCTCGTTCGGCCAGGTGAATAGCGTGCGTCTGAATGTGAATGTGCGTGAGAGCCATGCCACGTTGTTGGAAGTGCTTTCTGAACAGCACGAGCAGCATCAGGATCTGTTCAACAGTAACCGACTGACCTTCTCGGAAGCGCTGGCGAAGCTGTATCAACGTCTGAACCCGCAAATTGATATGGGGCAGCGTACGCCGCAGACCATCGGTGAGGAGTTGCTGGATTACCGTAACTATCTGGAAATGGAAGTCGAAGTTAACCGTGGTTCCGATGGCTGGCTGCGTGCGGAATCTGGTGCGCTGTCAACCGGTGAAGCGATCGGTACCGGGATGTCAATCCTGGTCATGGTTGTCCAGAGTTGGGAAGATGAAGCGCGCCGTCTGCGCGGCAAAGACATTTCGCCGTGTCGTCTGCTGTTCCTCGATGAAGCGGCACGTCTGGATGCGCGCTCTATTGCGACCTTATTCGAACTGTGTGAACGTTTGCAGATGCAGCTTATCATCGCAGCGCCAGAAAATATCAGTCCGGAGAAGGGCACCACTTACAAACTGGTGCGTAAAGTCTTCCAGAACACGGAACACGTTCATGTCGTTGGGCTGCGCGGCTTTGCGCCGCAGCTTGCTGAGCCGCTTCCCGGCACCGCAGATGCCCCGTCAGAAGCGGGGTAAACCACTCAGGGCGGCAGGATTGCCGCCTTATTTAATTCTGAAATACATTATTTAAGATGCATTTTCTTTAATCTTCTTTACATTAGGTTAGGCAATCACATATCAGCCTTTCTATAATGAAAGAAAGCTCCGGTAAATGTGAGCACGTTGTAATGTAACCAGAGGGCAAGGGATGTTGCTTAATAAATTTGGTGGTCGTCGGCTGTCGGCAATGAGTATATGCCTGGCCGTAGCATTCGGTCCGCTTTTCAGTGTTCAGGCAGATGAGCCTGAAGTTATTCCCGGCGACAGCCCGGCTGTCGTCAGTGAGCAAAACCTGGCTCAGCCACAAACGCAATCCGTCGCGACTGCAGTTATGGCGGGAGTGCAACAGCTCCCCGAAGGCGCGGCAGAGAAGGCCCGCGCTGCGTTACAGTCGCAACTGCCATCCGGCTACACCCCCGTTTATATGAACCAACTGGAACTGCTGTATGCCGCACGTGACATGAAACCCATGTGGGAAAATCGTGACGCGGTTAAGGCATTCCAGCAGCAGTTAGCAGAAGTGGCAATTGCGGGGTTCCAGCCGCAGTTCACGACCTGGGTGTCACTCCTGACTGACCCTTCAGTGACGGGACTGTCGCGCGAACTGGTGCTGTCTGACGCGATGATGGGGTATCTCCATTTCATCGCCAACATTCCGGTAAAAGGCAATCGCTGGCTCTACAGCAGTAAGCCGTATGCGCTGACCACGCCGCCGCTGTCAGTGATTAACCAGTGGCAGGTCGCGCTGGACAATGGTCAACTGCCTGCGTTTATTAGCCAACTTGCGCCGCAGCATCCTCAGTATGCGGCGATGCATGCGTCGCTCGTCAAACTGGTAGAAGATTCGCGCCCTTGGCCACAAATCGCCAGTAAGGTAACGCTCAGACCGGGGCAATGGAGTAACGACGTGCCGGCGCTGCGTGAAATTTTACAGCGCACCGGGATGCTTGAAGGCGAGCCAGACATTGCCTTACCGGGAGATGAAACGCCAGCCATTCGTGCCGCCTATGACAAAGAGTTGGTTGAGGCAGTTAAACGCTTCCAGAGCTGGCAAGGTCTGGGCGCTGATGGGGCCATTGGACCGGCGACCCGTAACTGGCTGAATGTGACACCGGCTCAGCGGGCAGGGGTTTTGGCGCTTAACATCCAGCGTTTGCGTCTGCTTCCGGGCGAACTTACCACCGGGATCATGGTGAATATTCCGGCGTATTCGCTGGTCTACTACCAGAACGGAAATGAGGTTCTGGCTTCGCGAGTGATTGTCGGTCGACCGGACCGAAAAACGCCCATGATGAGCAGCGCGCTCAATAATGTTGTCGTGAACCCGCCGTGGAACGTCCCGCCGACGCTGGCACGCAAGGACATCCTGCCGAAACTGTGGAATGATCCTGGCTATCTGGAACGCCATGGTTATACCGTCATGCGTGGCTGGAATAGCCGGGAAGCGCTTGACCCATGGCAAATTGACTGGTCCACGATTACACCGTCAAATCTGCCGTTCCGTTTCCAGCAGGCGCCAGGTGCACATAACTCTCTGGGTCGGTATAAATTCAATATGCCAAGCTCAGACGCCATTTATTTGCATGACACGCCTAATCACGGTTTGTTTCAGAAAGATACTCGTGCGCTAAGCTCTGGCTGCGTACGGGTAAATAAAGCGTCTGAGCTTGCAAATATGTTGCTCCAGGACGCGGGCTGGAACGATACGCGAATATCGGATGCCCTCAGGCAGGGTGATACCCGCTACGTCAATATCCGCCAGACGATACCGGTAAACCTCTACTATCTGACAGCCTTTGTCGGCGCGGATGGCCGGACCCAGTATCGTACAGATATTTACAATTACGATCTCACAGCGCGATCCAGTGCACAAATTGTGGTAAAAGCAGAACAATTAATCAGATAAATGAAGAAGTTCTGATAAATATGTTGTCGTAATAAATAGCAAAAACGGGGTGCTTGTCTGGAGGCCCCGCCATTGCTGGGGTTAGGCCACCTTGACGGCAGCTTTTTTGCCAGTTAAGGTGCCCTACGTGCGCTGTAGCATATAGACGATAACATTGACTTGTAGACCTTAATACCATGGACAACTTTGACGCTAATCGCCGCAAACTGCTGGCGTTAGGTGGCGTTGCACTCGGTGCCGCCATCTTACCTGCACCTGCGTTTGCCACACTCTCCACCCCGCGTCCGCGTATTTTGACCCTCAATAACCTGCATACCGGGGAGTCAATCAAAGCGGAATTTTTTGATGGCAGAGCTTATATTCAGGATGAATTAGCCAAACTTAACCATTTTTTCCGTGACTATCGCGCGAATAAGGTGAAGTCCATCGACCCAGGACTCTTTGACCAACTCTTTCGTCTGCAAGGGCTGTTGGGGACCCGCAAACCCGTGCAGTTGATTTCTGGCTACCGCTCACCCGTGACGAATAACGAACTGCGTGCGCACAGCCGTGGGGTAGCGAAGCAAAGCTATCACACCAAAGGCCAGGCCATGGATTTTCATATTGAAGGTATTTCGTTGAGCAATATCCGCAAAGCTGCGTTATCTATGCGCGCAGGTGGTGTAGGATACTACCCACGCAGTAACTTTGTGCATATTGACACCGGGCCGTTGCGGCACTGGTGATTAACGAAACAGGGGCAGTATGAACTATCGTATTATTCCGGTCACCGCCTTCTCCCAGAACTGTTCTTTGATCTGGTGTGAACAAACCCGTCTGGCAGCGCTTGTCGATCCCGGCGGCGATGCGGAAACCATCAAACAGGAAGTTGAAGCCAGCGGCGTGACGCTGATGCAAATTCTCCTCACCCACGGACATCTCGATCACGTTGGTGCGGCGGCGGAACTGGCAGCCCATTACGGTGTACCCGTTATCGGTCCGGAAAAAGAGGATGAGTTCTGGCTCCAGGGCCTGCCTGCCCAGAGTCGCATGTTTGGCCTTGATGAGTGTCAGCCTCTGACGCCCGATCGTTGGCTCAACGAAGGGGACAGCGTCAGCGTCGGGAATGTCGCTTTACAGGTACTTCATTGTCCGGGCCACACGCCAGGGCACGTAGTGTTTTTTGATGATCAATCGAAACTGCTGATTTCCGGCGATGTGATTTTTAAAGGCGGAGTTGGGCGCAGTGATTTCCCGCGTGGCGACCATAATCAGTTGATTGATTCGATCAAACGTAAGCTGCTGCCGCTGGGTGATGACGTGACGTTTATTCCGGGTCATGGCCCGATGTCGACGCTGGGCTATGAGCGGGTGCACAACCCGTTCCTGCAGGATGAAATGCCAGTCTGGTAAGCGTAGAGGTTCTTGATGGCGCTGACCGTAGGCTGGATAAGGCAATACGCCGCCATCCGACAGATCTGAAAGTAAGAATGTTATAAGCCGGGTAGGCGCTATCGCTACCCGGCTTTTTTATTTTACAGTACTGCGACGATGGCTTCGCACAGCGGCGCCATGTTATCCGGCGTCATTCCGGCAACGTTGACGCGGCCAGAGGCCACGGCGTAAACGCCAAACTCTTCACGCAGACGCAGCACCTGTTCTTTGGTCAGGCCGCTGAAAGAGAACATGCCGTTTTGTTTGATGATGAAGCTGAAATCGCGATTCGCACCTTTCTCTTGCAAGGTATTCACAAACAGCAGACGCATACGCTGAATGCGCTGGCGCATGTCGGTCAGTTCCTGCTCCCAAATCGCGCGCAGCGCGTCGTTGCTGAGAATAGTCGCCACCACAGAAGCGCCGTGTGCTGGCGGGTTGGAATAGTTAGCACGAATGACGGACTTCATCTGGCTGAAGGCGCGGTCTACGGTTTCAGCGTCAGCCGCAACGAGCGTACAGGCACCTACACGCTCGTTGTACAGGCCAAAGTTCTTCGAGTAAGAGCTCGCGACGATCAGCTCTTTGTGCAGTGCGGCAAAGGCGCGCAGACCTTCTGCATCTTCTTCCAGACCACGGGCAAAGCCCTGGTACGCGAAATCAAACAGCGGCAGCCAGCCTTTTTCTACAGAAAGTTGCGCCAGCGTTTGCCATTGCTCTAGCGTAGGGTCGATCCCGGTTGGGTTATGGCAGCAACCGTGGAACAGCACCACATCCCCAGCCTGGGCTTCGCTCAGGCTATTTAGCAGCGCGTCGAAGTCCAGAGAGTGGCTTTCAGCGTCGTAATAGGCATATTCGCGCACTTCCAGACCGGCGGAATTAAACACGCTCTTGTGGTTCGGCCAGCTCGGATTGCTCACCCACACGCGTTTTGCCGATGTGTTTTTCGCCAGGAAATCGGCAGCAACGCGCAATGCGCCAGTACCGCCTGGGGTTTGCGCCGTGCGTGCGCGCTTGTCGTTAACCAGCACGCTGCCTTTACCGAACAGCAGTTCCTGTGTGCAACGGCCAAATTCAGGAATACCGTCAATGCCGAGGTAATTTTTCGTTGTTTCATTTTCGAGGAGATACTGCTCGGCTTTTTTTACGCTGGTAAGCACCGGCGTTTTGCCAGTTTCATCTTTATATACACCGATTCCAAGGTTGATTTTCCCGGGGCGGTCATCAGCACGAAACAGATCGGCCAGGCCCAGAATTGGGTCGGCAGGGGCGGCGGTAATGTTCTCAAACATGACGAGGTTCCATTGTGGTTACAGAAGGGAATTCCGCTATCAGGTTAACGGTAGATTTACAAAATGCCAACCGTTACTGATGAAAACTCTGAAGGATTTGTGAAGTCGCAAGATTACGCTGACAGGCAAAAAAAAACAGGACCGAAGTCCTGTTTTTTAGGCATTTAGCAAAGGGGTCTGCTATTAGAACTGGTAAACGATACCCACAGCAACGGTGTCGTCGTCGTTCACGCCCAGTTTGTTGTCAGAATCGATCTGGTTGATCTGATAGTCAACATAGGTGGACATGTTTTTGTTGAAGTAGTAGGTTGCGCCTACTTCGATGTAGTTCACCAGATCCTCATCACCCACACCTTCTACGTCTTTCGCTTTAGATTTGTTGTAGGAGATGGACGGACGCAGACCGAAATCGAACTGGTACTGAGCAACAACGAAGAAGTCCTGAGTTTTGTTCGCGAAACCATCTTCGATACGGGTAGCGTTACGGGTTTCACCGTAGTTAGCTGCCAGGTAGATGTTGTTCGCGTCGTATTTCAGACCGGTAGCCCACTGCTCAGCTTTTTCACCGTGACCACGTACAGAAGCAACCTGATCGTCGGTACGGTCAGCGGCGCCGTATGCACCCACGATACCGAAGCCATCCATTTCGTAGCTAACAGAACCGCCGAAGCCGTCACCGTTAGAACGACCGATGTTACCTTCACGCTCGTTTTTACCCAGGTACTGTGCTGCGAAGCTCAGGCCGTCAACCAGACCGAAGAAGTTGGAGTTGCGGTAAGTTGCAACGCCGCCAACACGACCCACGAAGAAGTTATCGCTGTACGCAGTATCACCGCCGAATTCTGGCAGCATATCGGTGTAGCCCAGTGCGTCATAAACTACGCCGTAGTTACGACCGTAGTCGAAAGAACCCGCGTCGCCAAATTTCAGACCAGCGAAAGCCAGACGCGTTTTGTTGTTGTTCTGAGCGTCAGAACCGCCTTCGGAGTTGTTACCCGCGAAGTTGTATTCCCACTGGCCGTAACCGGTCAGGTCGGAATTGATCTGAGTTTCCCCTTTGAAACCAAGACGGGCGTAAGTCTGATCGCCGTCGTTACCAGCGTTGTCAGAAAAATAATGCAGACCAACAGCTTTACCGTACAGGTCGAGTTTGTTGCCGTCTTTGTTATAGATTTCTGCAGCGTTAGCTGCACCAGCTACCAGCAGGGCAGGGATAACCACTGCCAGAATATTGCGCTTCATCATTATTTATTACCCTCATTGGTTTTTTTATGACACCTGCCACTGCCGTCAATAAATTCTGTCAATAAAAATTTACGGAACTATTGATGAGAGTTTGGTGTCTTTATGTGTCTGATAGGCATCTTTCCATTCAAACTAACGTTTCGCTACTGCGAAAATGCTACAAAGATAAAGATTTGGTTTCAAAAAGAAAAAATGTGTAACCAAATATTACATTTATGGAACTTTGTGAACGACTTCAAATTTCAACCCCATTCTGACTAAAAACTCCTAAAGTCATATCTATTTATATGATTTTCTTATCTTTAATTTAAATAAGTGAAAAAAGGAGTACAGAAATCAGGCGCACCAGATCGTGCCGAAATTTGCTTCCAGACGTCTGGAAAGCCATTTATTTGTGTGAAAAATGTGCTAATGGATCAGAAAATGCTAATCCACAAGAAAAGAGTGGGTTATTTTTTGTGCAGAAATGTTTCGCAGTAATACTACGTAACAGAGCTAAAAATCTTTGGGAAATGAGTGAAGGGTGCTTTACTTTCTGCTCACAAAAACTGACAAATGAGAGCGTAAAAAAGGCCAGCAGAGCTGGCCTTTGAGCGAAACGCTATTAGAAAGTGGCGTTACGCGGGGTGCGTGGGAACGGGATCACGTCACGAACGTTTTGAACACCGGTAACATAGGCGATCAGACGCTCAAAGCCGAGGCCGAAACCAGAGTGCGGCACAGTACCGTAGCGGCGCAGGTCGCGATACCACCAGTAATCTTCTTTGTTCAGACCCATCTCCAGCATACGCGCATCCAGAACGTCCAGACGCTCTTCACGCTGAGAGCCACCGATGATCTCACCAATGCCCGGCGCCAGCACGTCCATTGCCGCGACGGTTTTACCGTCTTCGTTCAGGCGCATATAGAACGCTTTAATATCCTTCGGATAGTTTTTCACTACCACCGGGGCTTTGAAGTGTTCTTCTGCCAGATAACGCTCATGCTCAGAGGAGAGGTCCACACCCCAGTAAACCGGGTTCTCGAATTTTCTACCGTTCTTAATGCACTCTTCAAGAATGGCTACAGCATCGGTGTAGTCCACCTGAGCAAAGTCGGACTCAATAAAGCGTTCCAGACGACTGATCGCTTCTTTGTCCACACGCTCCGCAAAGAACTTCATATCGTCGGCGCGTTCTGTCAGCACTGCCTTGAAGGCATATTTGAGCATCGCTTCCGCCAGACCGGCAATATCGTTCAGGCTGGCAAAGGCGACTTCCGGTTCCAGCATCCAGAACTCCGCCAGGTGACGACTGGTGTTGGAATTTTCAGCACGGAACGTCGGTCCAAAGGTATAAACCTTGGATAACGCGCAGGCATAGGTTTCGCCGTTTAACTGTCCGGAAACGGTCAGGAAAGACTCTTTACCAAAGAAGTCTTTGTCGAAGTCCACTTTGCCCTGGTCGTTACGCGGCAGGTTTTCCAGATCCAGCGTCGAAACGCGGAACATCTCGCCAGCACCTTCGGTATCGGAGGCGGTAATCAGCGGCGTCGAAACCCAGAAGTAACCCTGTTCATCGAAGAAACGATGCAGCGCCTGTGCCAGCGTATGACGAACACGTGCGACGGCACCAATCATGTTGGTGCGCGGACGCAGGTGCGCAACTTCACGCAGGTATTCAATGCTGTGACGTTTTGCCGCCATCGGGTAAGTATCAGGATCGTCCACCCAGCCGGTGACGTCGACATTCGTCGCCTGAATTTCAAAATTCTGGCCTTGCCCCGGAGAGGCAACAACCTTACCCGTAACGATGACGGAGCAGCCGGTCGTCAGGCGCAGTACTTCTTCATTGTAATTGGGCAGAGAATTATTAATGACGGCCTGTACAGGATCAAAGCAGGAACCGTCATAAACGGCGAGGAAGGAGATGCCAGCTTTTGAATCTCGGCGGGTACGTACCCATCCGCGCACGGTGACTTCGCTGTCAACGGCTACGCGGCCCTGGAGTACGTCGGCTACAGGCACAACGCTCATAATATTCTCTCTGTTAATAGTCCGATATATAAACACGTATCCCTCCGAATGAGGGAGTATTCCTATGTTACCTGGCATCTGCAATCAGACAAGCAGAATTCGTTAGCAAACAGAAAGATTTCGGAATTAATTGTGAAAAGGGAGCCGAAGCGGCTCCCTGAACTGATTAGCTGGCTTTTTGAATATGCGGGAGATCAAACGCTTTACGTAAAGCGCGGACGAAGGCTTTATCGTGACAGATCGTTTTGCCGGGGCTGTCAGAAAGTTTGGCAACCGGTTTGCCGTTGCACTCCACCAGCTTGATCACAATATTCAGCGGCTTCACCTGAGGAATATCGCAAGTCAGACGTGTACCGATCCCGAAACTGAGCTGAACGCGTGAGGAGAAGTGGCGGTAGAGGTCAATCGCTTTGTTCAGATCGAGATTATCGGAGAAAACCAGCGTTTTGCTTTGCGGATCAATGCCCAACTTTTCATAGTGAGCGATAGCCTTTTCGCCCCATTCAACAGGATCGCCGGAATCGTGGCGTAATCCCTGATAACGGGTGGCAAATTCAGCGCCAAAATCGCGCAGAAATGCATCCATTGTGATGCAGTCGGTGAGGGCGATGCCAAGTTGATTCGGATACTCTTTCAACCATGCGGCCAGCGCAGCGCGCTGACTGGTGGCCAGATCCGGACTGATTTGTTGGTGAGCCTGGAACCACTCGTGCGCCTGGGTTCCCATTGGCGTCAGCGACAGACGGCGAGCAAGATCGTAATTGCTGGTGCCAACGAACCACGGCTCTTGTTGAAGGCGTTGAACGATAGCCTGCTGCACGTCGCGGGAAAAACGACGGCGGGTACCGAAGTCCATCAGGTGGAAGCGGGACATATCGAGATCGGCCGTTAAGGCAGAGAAATCGACTAGCTTGCGCTCCAGCGTATCGAGTGCTTGCGCAACGCCGGCTTCCGGTGAACGGTAACGGTGAACCAGTTCGCTGATCACCGCCAGCAGTGGGACTTCCCACATAATGACTTCGCGCCACGGGCCGGTTAAACGGATATTGAGTTTACCGTTGTCATTAACGACAGAAACCTGCTGCGGGTTATAGCGGAAATCACGCAGCCAGTTCAGGTAATCCGTTTTGAAGAAGGGCAGGCCGGAGAGCCATTTAAACTCCTCTTCCTGAAGTCGCAGATGCTGCATCGCGTTGACCTGCTCGCGGATGGTATCAGCATAAATTCCCAGCAGATCGTCGCCACGGCAACGAAATTCCGCCGCTACCTGCACATCATAGTAGTGGTGAAAAACCGCTTGCTGCATATGCAACTTATAAGCGTCTGTATCCAGCAACGAGTGCAGAACAGGAGAAGCGAATTGTGTCATAGGTGCGCAGTAGCATCCTCTCAGGGAGCGTTTAGTACAATAAACAACTAAGAAAACCGCTGGAGTATACCCTGTTTAGCGATTTATTGAACCCCGATCACACCATAAGCTTAATGTGGGGTCGAGTGCATTTCGTGCCCCGTGTTATAAAAATGTAGCAAAAAGGGTGTTTGTGCCTGAAAAGATGAACATTCTGCGTAGCGTGATTTACGCAACAGGAATAGACTGAAGTCGAGACTCTTCAAAAGATGCTAAAGGTTTTTTATGACACAACAGCCACAAGCCAAATACCGCCACGACTATCGCGCGCCGGATTACCAGATTACTGATATTGACTTGACCTTTGACCTGGATGCTGAAAAAACCGTGGTCACAGCAGTGAGCCAGGCTGTTCGTCATGGCGCATCAGATGCCCCGCTGACGTTGAATGGCGAGGCGCTAACGCTCGTTTCCCTCCATGTTAACGATAAGCCGTGGACGTCCTATAAAGAAGAAGAGGGCGTGTTGATCATCAGCGACCTGCCAGAGCGATTCTCGTTGCGCATCGTGAATGAGATCAGCCCGTCAGCCAATACGGCGCTTGAAGGGCTGTATCAGTCTGGCGATGCCTTATGTACCCAGTGTGAAGCCGAAGGTTTCCGTCATATTACCTGGTATCTCGACCGCCCGGATGTGCTGGCGCGTTTTACGACCAAAATTATCGCCGACAAAACGAAATATCCGTTCCTGCTCTCTAACGGCAACCGTGTGGGAGAGGGTGAACTGGACAATGGACGTCACTGGGTACAGTGGCAGGATCCGTTCCCGAAACCGTGCTACCTGTTTGCGTTGGTGGCCGGTGATTTCGACGTGCTGCGCGATACCTTTACCACCCGTTCTGGCCGTGAAGTTGCGCTTGAACTGTACGTTGATCGTGGCAACCTCGACCGCGCGCCGTGGGCCATGACCTCCCTGCAAAATTCCATGAAGTGGGACGAGGAACGTTTCGGCCTGGAATACGATCTCGACATCTATATGATCGTCGCCGTCGACTTCTTCAATATGGGCGCGATGGAGAATAAAGGGCTTAATATCTTTAACTCCAAATACGTGCTGGCCCGCACCGATACCGCCACTGATAAAGACTATCTCGACATCGAGCGGGTCATCGGACACGAATATTTTCACAACTGGACCGGAAACCGCGTCACCTGTCGCGACTGGTTCCAGTTGAGCCTGAAAGAAGGTCTCACCGTGTTCCGCGATCAGGAGTTCAGCTCCGATCTTGGCTCGCGTGCAGTTAACCGAATCAACAACGTGCGCACCATGCGCGGATTGCAGTTTGCCGAAGACGCCAGCCCAATGGCGCACCCTATCCGTCCGGATATGGTCATCGAGATGAATAACTTCTACACCCTGACCGTTTACGAGAAAGGCGCAGAAGTGATCCGTATGATTCACACCCTGCTGGGCGAAGAGAACTTCCAGAAAGGGATGCAGCTATATTTCGAGCGTCACGACGGTAGTGCGGCAACCTGTGATGATTTCGTACAGGCGATGGAAGATGCCTCCAACGTCGATCTTTCACATTTCCGCCGTTGGTACAGCCAGTCCGGTACACCAGTGGTTACAGTGAAAGATGACTACAACCCGGAAACCGAGCAGTACACGTTGACCATCAGCCAGCGTACCCCGGCAACCGCGGATCAGGCAGAAAAACAGCCGCTGCATATTCCGTTTGCCATTGAGTTGTACGACAACGAAGGCAAGGTGATCCCGTTGCAAAAAGGGGGGCATCCGGTGAATTCAGTGCTGAATGTGACGCAGGCGGAACAGACGTTCGTCTTTGATAACGTCTATTTCCAGCCGGTGCCCGCCTTGCTGTGCGAATTCTCCGCCCCGGTGAAACTGGAATATAAGTGGAGCGATCAACAACTGACGTTCCTGATGCGCCATGCGCGTAACGACTTCTCACGTTGGGACGCGGCGCAAAGCCTGTTGGCGACGTATATCAAGCTGAACGTGGCGCGTCATCAGCAGGGGCAACCGCTCTCTCTGCCTGCTCATGTTGCTGATGCATTCCGTGCGGTGCTGCTCGATGAGAAGATTGATCCGGCGCTGGCGGCGGAAATTCTGACGCTGCCATCGGTGAATGAAATCGCGGAGTTGTTCGAGATTATCGACCCGCTGGCGATTGCTGAAGTTCGTGAAGCCCTGACCCGTACTCTGGCGACCGAACTGGCCGATGAATTCCTTGCTATCTACAACGCCAATCGTCTGGACGAGTATCGCGTCGAACACGCGGATATCGGCAAGCGTACCCTGCGTAATGCCTGCCTGCGCTTCCTGGCATTTGGTGAAACGCAACTGGCCGATATGCTGGTAAGCAAGCAGTACCGCGAAGCCAACAACATGACCGACGCCCTGGCGGCGCTGTCTGCCGCCGTTGCAGCGCAGTTACCGTGCCGTGACGTATTGATGCAGGAGTATGACGATAAGTGGCATCAGGACGGTCTAGTCATGGATAAATGGTTTATTCTGCAATCCACCAGCCCGGCGGATAACGTACTGGAAACGGTGCGCGGACTGCTGAAACACCGCTCCTTTAGTATGAGCAACCCGAACCGGGTCCGTTCGCTGATCGGCGCGTTTGCGGGCAGTAACCCGACGGCTTTCCATGCCGAGGATGGCAGCGGTTATCAGTTTATGGTGGAGATGCTGACCGAGCTTAACAGCCGTAACCCGCAGGTGGCGTCACGTCTGATTGAGCCGCTGATTCGCCTGAAGCGCTACGATGCTAAACGTCAGGAAAAAATGCGTGCGGCGCTGGAGCAGTTGAAAGGGCTGGAGAATCTTTCTGGCGATCTGTTTGAGAAGATCACAAAAGCGTTAGCCTGATACATTGCTCTGTGGTTTTGTAGGCCCGGTAAGCGCAAGCGCCACCGGGCGTTTTTGCCGGATGGCGACGCTTTCGCGTCTTATCCGGCCTACAACTGCACAATCCTTCATCCATGTCGACGGATCGGCTGCTCCGTTTCTCCTCGCTTCATGACCCGATTCAATACTTCTGCTTCCAGTTCTGCTAACCGCACCGATCCCAGACGGCGGGGGCGTGCGATATCCACCGTCAAATCAAGGCCGATTTTGCCTTCTTCGATCAGCAGCACGCGGTCTGCCATTGCCACGGCTTCACTGACGTCGTGTGTCACCAGCAGGACGGTAAAGCCATGTTCCTGCCACAGTGAAACGATCAGGTCCTGCATCTCCAGGCGTGTTAACGCATCCAGCGCGCCGAGCGGTTCATCCAACAGCAGTAAACCTGGCCGATGAATAAGCGCGCGCGCCAGCGCCACACGCTGCTTTTGTCCGCCAGAAAGAGCCGCAGGCCACTCCGCGGCCCGGTTTTCCAGCCCAACCGCGGCGAGCGCCTGACGTGCGGCGTCCCGCCAATGGCCTTTTAGCCCGAGTCCAACATTATCGATGACCGATTTCCACGGCAGCAGTCGGGCATCCTGGAACATCATTCGCGTGTCATCCTGAATCTCAGCCAGTGGCGTCGTTCCTGCCAGCAGCTCGCCCGCCGTGGGGGATTCTAACCCCGCCAGCAGGCGTAGCAGGGTGCTCTTGCCCCCACCGCTGCGTCCCACCACGGCAACGAACTGCCCGGCAGGGATATGCAGATCGAGTTGGTTCAGTACGGTGTTATTCGCATATTTTTTGGTTACCGCATTCAGCAGTAGCGGCGTACCTTGATTCAGACGGGCGGTATTCATACAGTGGCCTCCTTCACATGGTAAGCCGGGTTCCAGCGTAGCCAGACGCGTTCCAGCAGCTGCGCGCTCACATCGGCTAACTTGCCGAGCAGGGCGTAAAGAATAATGGCGACGACAACGATATCCGTTTGCAGGAATTCCCTGGCATTCATAGCCAGATAGCCGATGCCGGAATTGGCAGAGATGGTTTCTGCGACGATCAGCGTCAGCCACATGAGCCCCAGAGCAAAACGCACGCCGACCATAATGGAAGGCAGAGCGCCGGGCAGGATCACATGGACAAACAGCCGAAAACCTGACAGTCCATAGCTGCGCGCCATTTCGACCAGACCGCGATCGATATTGCGGATCCCATGCCAGGTGTTGATATAGATCGGAAAGAGTGTGCCCAGTGCGACCAGGAAGATCTTCGCGCTTTCATCGATGCCAAACCACAAAATGACCAGCGGGATCAGGGCCAGATGCGGTACATTACGCAGCATCTGCACCGAGGTATCCAGCAGGCGTTCGCCCCAGCGAGACAAACCGCTGATCAAGCCCAGGGTCAGACCGATGGAGCCACCAATCGAAAAGCCGATCAGTGCGCGCCAGGAGCTAATTGCCAGATGCTGCCAGAGTTCACCGCTGGCGGAGAGCGTCCAGAAGGCGATAACCACGCCTTCCGGCGAGGGCAAAATGCGCCCGGAAAGCCAGCCCACAGAGGAGGCGAGTTGCCAGAGTGCCACGATGCCCACCGGTAAAAACCAGGGGGCAACGCGCAGCAACCATTTATTGGTTGACGTTGCCATGATCGTATTCTTTAACTTTGTGCGATTTTACGCGGAATATATTCGTTCGCGACAGCTTCTCCCTGCTGGTGCAGGCGCTGCGGCTGTGGAATTTCAGGGATCGCAACATCCAGATGGGGGAATAACAATTCGCCCACTTTCCAGGCTTCTTCCAGGTGCGGATAACCGGAGAGCACAAAGCTGTCGATGCCGAGAGCAGCATATTCATTGATGCGCGCGGCAACTGTTGGGCCATCGCCAACCAGTGCAGTACCCGCACCGCCACGTACCAGACCGACACCTGCCCACAAATTAGGACTGATCTCCAGCTTGTCACGTTTGCCGTTGTGCAATGCCGCCATGCGGTGCTGGCCTACAGAATCGGTGCGGGCAAACGCCGCCTGTGCTTTGGCGATCGTCTCGTCGTCCAGATGGGCAATCAGTCGATCTGCAGCCTGCCAGGCTTCTTCATTGGTTTCGCGCACAATGACGTGCAGGCGAATACCGAAGCGAATTTTGCGCCCGCGCGCGGCGGCTTTCGCTCGAACCTGTTCGATCTTCTCTTTCACCAGGGCGGGTGGTTCGCCCCAGGTCAGGTAGAGGTCGACCTGTTCGGCGGCCAGATCCTGCGCGACATCAGATGAACCGCCAAAGTAGAGCGGAGGATGCGGCTGTTGTATCGGTGGGAAGAACAGTTTGGCTCCGCGAACGTGTATATGCTTCCCGTTGAAATCAACGGCTTCGCCCTTTAACAGACGACGCCAGACCTCGGTGAATTCCGCAGAGGCTTCGTAACGTTCAGTGTGATCGAGAAAGACGCCATCACCCGCAAGTTCTTGCGGATCGCTACCGGTCACCAGGTTAAACAACGCCCGACCATTCGAAAGGCGGTCCAGGGTGGCAGCCTGACGTGCAGCGACGGTGGGGGAGGTGACGCTGGGGCGCAAAGCCACCAGAAATTTCAGGCGTTGCGTCACCGGGAGCATCGATGCCGCCACCAGCCACGCATCCTCGCAAGAGCGTCCGGTGGGGATCAGCACGCCGGTAAAGCCGAGGCGATCCACCGTCTGAGCAATTTGCTGCAAATACCCCTGATCAACCGGACGGGATCCCTCTTCGGTTCCCAGATAGTGTCCATCACCGTGAGTGGGTAAAAACCAGAACATATTCAGGCTCATAATTGTTTTCCTTCTTGTTGACCAGGCTGCCAGATGCGTTGACGGATATCGATTTTTTTCGGTACCAGCCGATTTTCATAAAACAGATCGGCGGTTTGTTGCTGTAACGCCGCGACGGAGGGACTTACCGGAGAAATAGAGGTTGGCGGACGGTGATCGAGATACGAGGCAATGACCGGCTCTGGCAATCCCATGGTTTTCGCCAGCAGCGTAATGCTCTGCGTGCGTTGGCTGATGGTCAGGGCATCCGCCTCGCTGAAGATCCCCAGTATGTTCTGAATAAAGGCACCATTTTTTTCCGCATAGGGACGGGCGGCGAGATAAAATGAACCGGTCTGCTTAAGGTCAGTACCATCTTTCAGGACGCGCACACCTCCCTGCAACAGTGCGGCAGAGTAATACGGATCCCAGATAGCCCAGGCATCGACGTTACCCTGCTGGAAAGCGGCGCGGGCATCCGCTGGGGTCAGATATGTCGGCTGGATATCAGTAAATTTCAGCCCGGCCTGTTGCAGCGCGCGCAGCAGTAAATTATGCGCGCTGGAGCCTTTTTGGAAGGCGACTTTATGGCCTTTGAGGTCGGCAACGGTTTTGATTGGGCTGTTTTCCGCAACCAGAATCACTTCAGCTTTTGGCTTCGGAGGTTCAACACCGATGTATACCAGATCGGCACCTGCGGCCTGGGCAAAAATCGGCGGGATATCACCGGTACTGCCGATATCGATACTTCCTACGTTGAGTGCCTCCAGCATCTGTGGCCCAGCCGGAAATTCAATCCAGGAGATTTTGGTTTGCGGATAGCGCTTTTCCAACAGTTGATGGCTTTTGGCCAGAACCAGGCTGATACTGCCTTTCTGAAAACCAATGCGTAGCGCATCCGGGGCGGATTCCGTCGCCTGCGCCAGACCTGAAAGCGTGAGTAACCCCGTCAGCGCGAGCCATGGTGTGCGTCGTTTCAGGAAATTAAGCATGGACAACTCCTTGAGGAATATGGAATTCAGGGGCCGGAACGTCACGGCGATGCAGTGCCTGCCAGAAGGTTTCCAGCGCGTTATCAAGGCGCAACTGCAAATTCGGGGTGAAATGCGGCTTGTGCTGGTAATCAATCACCTGAGAGTTGTCAGCAAACACGCCATGCAAAATCTCCTGCGCCTTGAGGGCGCTAAGCACCGGTTTCAGGGCGTAATCAACGGCGAGCAGATGGGCGACGGTGCCGCCAGTGGCTAAGGGCAGCACGACTTTTCCCTCCAGCGCGCGTTCCGGAAGCAGGTCGAGCAGGGTTTTTAGCGCACCTGAGTAAGCCGCTTTATACACTGGCGTGGCGACGATCAGACCATCGGCTTCCTTAAGTTGTCCGACTAGTGTCTTCAATGCCGGGCTGTCAAAACGGGCATAGAGTAGATCTTCAGGTTCGAAGTTATGCAGGTTCCAGTGGTAAACCTCAATCTGTTGGCGACTCAACTTTTCCCGGGCGTATTCCAGTAACGAACTGGAGCGGGAGGGAAAGCGAGGGCTTCCCGCGAGAGTAATCACGCGCATGGTTCCATTCTCCTCTTATAACCAAAAGTTCGTATTTATTTAACATTGATAACAATTTGGGCAGTCTGACAGAGGAGTCTGGCGAATCGAAATGATTTATGCGGTATAGAAAAGCTGAAAAATGCATAAAACCGCAGACTAAAGGGAAACGTTTGCTTTTTATTGCCGCAGGTCAATTCCCTTTTTGTGTGATATCACCCATAATACGCCCCCGGTTTGCTACCGGGAATCCAGGAGAGTTCATGTACTACCCCTTCGTTCGTAAAGCCCTTTTCCAGCTCGATCCAGAGCGCGCTCATGAATTTACTTTTCAACAATTACGCCGTGTCTCAGGGACGCCATTTGAAGCGCTGATCCGCCAGAACGTGCCGGCAAAACCGGTTACCTGTATGGGATTAACCTTTAAAAACCCCCTCGGTCTGGCAGCGGGTCTGGACAAAGACGGTGAGTGCATTGATGCCCTTGGCGCGATGGGTTTTGGTTCGATCGAGATCGGCACCGTTACGCCTCGTCCACAGCCGGGTAACGACAAGCCGCGCCTCTTCCGCCTGGTGGATGCCGAAGGGTTGATCAACCGTATGGGCTTTAATAACCATGGGGTGGACAACCTGGTTGAAAATGTCAAAAAGGCGCATTATGACGGCGTGCTTGGCATTAATATCGGCAAAAATAAAGATACGCCGGTCGAGCAGGGTAAAGATGACTATTTGATTTGTATGGAAAAAATCTATGCCTATGCGGGATATATCGCGATTAATATATCCTCACCTAATACGCCGGGATTACGTTCACTGCAATATGGTGAGGCGCTGGATGATTTGTTAAGCGCGATAAAAAATAAACAAAACGACCTGCAAACGATCCACCAGAAATATGTTCCGATCGCCGTGAAGATCGCACCGGATCTTTCAGAAGAAGAACTGATCCAGGTTGCCGATAGTTTAGTTCGCCATAATATAGATGGCGTAATTGCAACCAATACGACGTTAGATCGTTCCCTTGTTCAGGGAATGAAAAATTGCGATCAAATGGGGGGATTAAGTGGCCGTCCATTGCAATTAAAAAGCACCGAGATTATTCGTCGTCTGTCTCAGGAATTAAATGGTCAGTTGCCGATAATTGGCGTGGGCGGTATCGACTCCCTCATTGCTGCACGCGAGAAGATGGCTGCCGGAGCTACCCTCGTCCAAATTTATTCTGGCTTTATTTTTAAAGGCCCGCCGTTGATTAAAGAAATCCTGACGCATATTTGATTTTTTAACCTTCTTTATCAGAATATCAGACAACCGGGGGTTTATTTCCGCCTCTGGTTGTTTTATATTCTCTCACTGTTGCTTATTTAAACATTTTGAGCTTAGCTTATTAAGGCAATAAACGAAGCGGCGAAAAAGGACAATTTCGCAACATGACGATGGAGAGGAGAGAAAACAATGCGAATTAAACCTGACGATAACTGGCGCTGGTATTATGACGAAGAGCATGACCGAATGATGCTCGATTTAGCCAATGGCATGTTATTTCGCTCGCGTTTTGCTCGCAAAATGCTCACTCCCGATGCCTTCTCTCCAAGCGGTTTCTGCGTTGATGACGCGGCGCTTTACTTCTCGTTTGAAGAAAAATGTCGTGATCTCGGTCTGTCTAAAGAGCAGAAAGCAGAACTGGTGCTCAATGCGCTGGTCGCGATTCGCTATCTGAAACCGCAAATGCCGAAAAGCTGGCATTTTGTCGCCCACGGTGAAAACTGGGCACCTTCGACTGGCGATGCCGCCTGTGTCTGGCTGAGCGATACGCAAGAGCAGATCAGTCTGCTGGTGGTAGAACCGGGCGAAAACGCCGCGTTGTGCCTGTTAGCGCAGCCGGGTGTTGTCGTGGCCGGGCGCACCATGCAGCTTGGCGATGCCATTAAAGTCATGAATGACCGACTGAAGCCGCAATTACACGTTGACAGCTTCAGACTCGAACAGGCGGTTTAAAGCGAAAGCTTAATGGCCGTTTTTGGCACGCAGCTACAGCTCAGAATGGTACCGTCATCACCCAGCGCTGATTTCTTCAGTGGGTTTACTTCGCCTTCCAGTAGTGTAATCCGACAGCAGCCACAAATTCCCGCCCGACAAGAATACGGTACACGGATCCCCTGATTCTCCAGTTGCTCCAGCAGGACCTGCTGATTGTTGCCGCTGAATGTCTGCCCTTGCCAGTCGATAGTCACTTTCGCGTCGGGCTGTTGTCCGGATGGGACGGTATCATCTGCTGCCGTGGCGCCATAAACCCGGGCCGGTCCGGTCTTTAAAATTTCAACCTTGTCGCCAACGCGAATGACGCCACTGTTGCGTGCAATCAGGTTCTGACCAAAATCGACGTCGCCGTTGTCCTGTGCGGTACGGAAGGATTGCAGTGTGGCTAATGGCTCACCTGAAGGGTGCTTAACCCCTTTCTCCGGGCTGACGGTGGTAAAAATACAGCGGCTGCACGGTTTCGCGACGTCAAAAATAACCTCGCCGATGCGCAGCACTTTCCAGTTATCCTCTTCCCATGCCTGCGCACCGGAAACCACGATGTTCGGACGGAACTGCTCAACCTGGACGCTGGCCGGACAACGCTGCTGCACATCACGCAACGAGGCCTCGTTAACTAACAGATACGGATAACCATCGGCAAAGGAGAGAGGAACGGCAGCATGACGCTTTACCCGCCGGGTGAGCTGCGGGCCCACCCAGCGTAACTGAACGCTACGGGAGAAGAAACCACTGAGCCACTGGTTAATGGCATCAGGCGCAATTCGCGCGGTGAAGTGGTTGCCCCAGACTTCAGTCGGCGCATCCTGAGCGGCGAAGTCAGCAAAACGGACCACGGCGCTGCTGCCGTCCGGTGCGGTTAAATGCAACCCATCCTGGAAAGGGGAAGGGGTAAAGCGGACCATCTGCGGAAACTGGCGGGCAGTGATGAATGTCCCGTCCAGTTCGGTGAGCATAAAAATACGATCAAAAGCCAGACCGCTGACGTCTGCCAGAGCGTGAGTCAAGCCAATGCCGCGCATTGATTTGACGGGATGAATGAAAAGCCTGGTTAACGTCAACATCGCACATTCCTTCGATTTAAAATAAGCCCTCAACTTTATGACATGTGCACGAGATTCGCTATAATGCGCAGCAATTTTCTTAGAGTATAAGTGACGATATGAATTCTCTGTTTGCCAGTACGGCCCGTGGGCTGGAAGAGCTGTTAAAAACTGAACTGGAAAATCTGGGTGCGTTAGAGTGCCAGGTCGTTCAGGGTGGTGTCCATTTCAAAGGCGACACCCGGCTTGTTTACCAGAGCCTGATGTGGAGCCGCCTGGCCTCGCGTATTATTATGCCGTTAGGTGAGTGTAAGGTTTACAGCGACTTAGACCTCTATCTGGGCGTAATGGCGATTGACTGGACAGAGATGTTCAATCCTGGGGCGACGTTTGCGGTGCATTTTAGCGGCCTCAACGACACCATTCGTAACAGTCAGTACGGCGCCCTGAAGGTCAAAGACGCCATTGTGGACAGCTTCACCCGCAAAAATCTTCCGCGCCCGAACGTGGATCGCGAATCGCCGGACATTCGTGTGAACGTCTGGTTGAATAAAGATACGGCCAGCATTGCGCTTGATTTAAGCGGTGACGGCCTGCACCTGCGTGGTTATCGTGACCGTACCGGTCTGGCACCAATTAAAGAGACGCTGGCGGCAGCAATCGTGATGCGTTCCGGCTGGCAGCCAGGGACGCCGCTGCTCGACCCAATGTGTGGCTCGGGTACGCTGCTGATTGAGGCGGCGATGTGGGCGACCGATCGCGCACCGGGATTACACCGTGGACGCTGGGGCTTTAGCGGCTGGGCGCAGCATGATGAGGCTATCTGGCAGGAAGTGAAAGCCGAAGCGCAAACCCGTGCGCGTAAAGGTCTGGCCGACTACACCTCACGCTTTTACGGCTCTGACAGCGATGCGCGTGTCATTGAACGTGCGCGCAGCAACGCCCGTCGCGCAGGCATTGGCGAGCTGATCAGTTTTGAAGTGAAAGACGTCGCACAGTTGAGCAATCCACTGCCGAAAGGGCCGTACGGCACGGTGATCAGCAACCCACCTTATGGTGAACGTCTTGACAGTGAACCGGCGCTGATTGCGCTGCACAGTTTGCTGGGACGTAACATGAAGAATCAGTTTGGCGGCTGGAATCTGTCACTGTTCAGCGCATCGCCGGATCTATTGAGCAGTCTGCAACTGCGCGCAGATAAACAGTTTAAAGCCAAAAACGGCCCGCTGGATTGCGTACAGAAAAACTATCATGTGGCTGAAACCACCGCTGACAGCAAACCCGCGACGGTGGCGGAAGATTACGCCAACCGCCTGCGCAAAAACATCAAAAAGCTGGAGAAATGGGCGCGTCAGGAAGGGATCGAATGCTACCGCCTGTACGATGCCGATCTGCCGGAATACAACGTAGCAGTAGACCGCTATGCTGACTGGGTGGTCATTCAGGAATACGCGCCGCCGAAAACCGTGGATGCGCAAAAAGCGCGCCAGCGCCTGTTCGACATCATTGCAGCAACGCTGGCGGTACTGGAAATCGCGCCGAACAAACTGGTGCTGAAGACCCGTGAGCGGCAAAAGGGCAAAAACCAGTATCAGAAGATGAATGAGAAGGGGGAATTCATTGAAGTGGGCGAATACAACGCTCGCCTGTGGGTGAACCTGACCGATTATCTCGATACCGGTCTGTTCCTCGACCACCGCATCGCGCGCCGGATGCTGGGGCAAATGAGCAACGGCAAAGATTTCCTCAACCTGTTCTCCTACACCGGCAGCGCCAGCGTGCATGCGGGGCTGGGTGGGGCGCGTAGCACCACCACGGTCGACATGTCGCGCACCTATCTGGAGTGGGCGGAACGAAACCTGCGTCTGAATGGGTTAAGTGGACGAGCGCATCGTCTGATTCAGGCGGATTGCCTGGCCTGGCTGCGCGAAAGCAACGAACAGTTCGATCTTATTTTTATCGATCCGCCAACGTTCTCCAACTCAAAACGTATGGAAGATGCTTTTGACGTTCAGCGCGATCATTTGGCGCTGATGAAAGATCTGAAACGCCTGCTGCGTAAAGGTGGCACGATCATGTTCTCCAACAATAAACGTGGATTCCGTATGGATCTTGACGGTCTGGCGTCACTGGGACTAAAAGCACAAGAAATCACTCAAAAAACGCTTTCTCAGGACTTTGCCCGTAACCGTCAGATCCACAACTGCTGGCTGATTACCGCAGCCTGAAAGGATAAGTAAATGTCATTAATCAGTATGCATGGCGCATGGCTGTCGTTCAGCGACGCGCCGCTTCTCGATAATGCAGAACTGCATATCGAAGATAACGAACGCGTCTGTCTGGTTGGCCGTAACGGCGCCGGTAAATCGACGCTGATGAAAATCCTCAACCGTGAGCAAGGGCTGGATGACGGTCGCATTATTTATGAGCAGGATCTGATTGTTGCGCGTTTGCAGCAGGATCCGCCGCGTAATGTCGAAGGTACCGTTTACGACTTTGTTGCCGAAGGCATCGAAGAGCAGGCGGAATACCTTAAGCGCTATCACGATATCTCGCGCCTGGTAATGACTGACCCGAGCGACAGAAACCTGAACGAACTGGCGAAGGTTCAGGAACAACTCGACCACCACAATCTGTGGCAACTGGAAAACCGCATTAATGAAGTGCTGGCGCAACTGGGACTCGATCCGAATGTGGCGCTTTCTTCCCTTTCTGGTGGCTGGCTACGTAAAGCGGCGCTGGGCCGCGCGTTGGTGAGTAATCCGCGTGTCCTGTTGCTTGATGAACCGACTAACCACCTGGATATTGAAACGATTGACTGGCTGGAAGGGTTCCTGAAGTCCTTTAACGGCACAATCATTTTTATCTCCCACGACCGTTCATTTATCCGCAATATGGCGACCCGCATTGTCGATCTCGATCGCGGTAAGCTGGTGACCTATCCGGGTAACTATGATCAGTATCTGCTGGAGAAGGAAGAAGCGCTGCGCGTGGAAGACCTGCAAAACGCCGAGTTTGATCGCAAACTTGCCCAGGAAGAGGTCTGGATCCGTCAGGGGATTAAGGCACGTCGCACCCGCAACGAAGGCCGCGTTCGCGCCCTGAAAGCCATGCGTCGTGAGCGTAGCGAGCGTCGGGAAGTGATGGGCACCGCAAAGATGCAGGTCGAGGAAGCGACCCGCTCTGGCAAGATTGTGTTTGAGATGGAAAACGTCGATTACCAGGTTGATGGTAAACAACTGGTTAAAGATTTTTCCGCCCAGGTACAGCGAGGCGACAAAATCGCGCTAATTGGCCCTAACGGCTGTGGCAAAACTACGCTGCTGAAACTAATGTTAGGTCAGTTACAGGCAGATAGCGGGCGTATCCACGTCGGTACGAAGCTGGAAGTGGCCTATTTTGATCAGCACCGCGCTGAGCTAGACCCTGACAGAACGGTGATGGATAACCTGGCGGAAGGGAAGCAGGAAGTGATGGTCAATGGTAAACCGCGCCATGTGCTGGGTTACCTGCAGGACTTCCTGTTCCATCCCAAACGTGCCATGACGCCCGTGCGTGCGCTGTCTGGCGGGGAGCGAAATCGTCTGTTGCTGGCGCGACTGTTTCTGAAGCCTAGCAATCTGTTGATCCTCGACGAACCGACCAACGATTTGGATGTGGAGACGCTGGAACTCCTGGAAGAGCTGATCGACAGCTATCAGGGGACCGTGTTACTGGTAAGCCACGATCGTCAGTTTGTGGATAACACCGTAACCGAGTGCTGGATTTTTGAAGGCGGCGGTAAAATTGGCCGTTATGTCGGCGGTTACCACGATGCGCGTGGTCAACAGGAGCAGCATCTGGCGTTTATTCAACCTGCGGCGAAAAAAACCGAGGAAGGCATTGCGCCAAAAGCAGAAATTGTAAAACGTGGTAGTAGCAAACTAAGCTATAAACTGCAGCGCGAACTGGAACAGTTACCGCAACAACTTGAAGAGCTGGAAGCAAAACTGGAAGCACTGCAGGCGCAGGTTGCCGATGCGACCTTTTTCAGCCAGCCTCATGAACATACGCAGCAGGTTTTGGGCGACTTAACGAAAGCGGAACAGGAACTTGAGCAAGCCTTTGAGCGCTGGGAGTATCTTGAAGCTTTGAAGAATGGCGCGTAATTAAGGAGCACCTATGTGCGAACATCATCATGCCGCAAAGCACATTTTGTGCTCGCAGTGTGACATGCTGGTGGCGTTGCCTCACCTGGAGCATGGACAGAAAGCGGTATGTCCGAGATGTGGCACAACGTTGACGACAGAGTGGGACGCGCCGAGGCAGCGTCCCACTGCATATGCATTAGTTGCGTTATTCATGATGCTTTTGTCGAATCTGTTTCCCTTCGTCAATATGAATGTTGCCGGGGTGCGAAGTGAAGTGACGCTGATGGAGATCCCCAGCGTCCTCTTTTCTGAAGACTATGCCAGCCTGGGCACTTTCTTTTTACTTTTCGTTCAGTTGGTTCCCGCGTTTTGCCTGGTCACTATTCTGCTCCTGGTGAATCGGGTGCAATTGCCGTTACGGTTAAAATCTCAACTGGCGCGTGTACTTTTTCAATTAAAAAGCTGGGGCATGGCGGAAATCTTTCTCGCCGGCGTGCTGGTGAGTTTCGTTAAGCTGATGGCCTATGGCGATATTGGCGTCGGCAGCAGCTTCATTCCCTGGTGTTTCTTTTGTTTTTTGCAACTGCGCGCGTTTCAGTGTGTTGATCGGCGGTGGCTGTGGGATGACATTGCACCGATGCCCGTCATTGAGCAGTCTCTAAAGCCCGGTATTCCCGGTATCAGACAAGGACTGCGTTCCTGCCCCTGCTGTACGGCGATTCTTCCGGCTGACCAGCTTGTTTGTCCCCGCTGCGAGACGAAAGGCTATGTGCGGCGAAAGAACAGCCTGCAATGGACGCTGGCGCTGCTGTTTACGTCAATCATGCTTTATCTTCCGGCTAATATCCTGCCCATCATGATCACCGATTTACTGGGTTCAAAGATGCCCTCTACCATTCTGGAAGGGGTCGTTTTGATCTGGAGTGAAGGCTCTTATCCGGTAGCGGCGGTCATTTTTATCGCCAGTATCATGGTGCCAACCCTGAAAATGATCGCTATCGCCTGGCTGTGCTGGGATGCCAAAGGGCATGGCAAGCGTGACAGTGAGCGCATGCACCTGATTTATGAGGTGGTGGAATTTGTCGGCCGCTGGTCAATGATCGATGTCTTTGTTATCGCCGTCCTCTCCGCACTGGTGCGTATGGGAGGATTAATGAATATTTATCCTGCAATGGGTGCGTTAATGTTTGCTCTAGTCGTCATTATGACAATGTTTTCTGCGATGACATTTGATCCCCGTCTGTCGTGGGACCGTGAACCAGAACATGAGGAGTCCTGACAACATGGAATCGAAAAGTGGGGAAGCCAAAGTGCAGAAAGTAAAAAACTGGTCACCCGTGTGGATATTTCCCATCGTCACCGCGCTCATTGGGGCATGGGTACTTTTTTACCATTACAGTCATCAGGGGCCGGTAGTCACCCTGATCACCACCAATGCAGAGGGCATTGAGGGTGGGAAAACCACCATTAAAAGTCGCAGCGTGGATGTTGGGGTGGTGGAAAGTGCGACCCTGACAGACGATCTGACGCACGTAGAAATTAAGGCGCGTTTGCACTCGGGTATGGAAAAACTGCTCCATAAAGACTCCGTGTTCTGGGTGGTGAAACCGCAGGTGGGGCGGGAAGGGATCAGCGGCCTCGGTACGCTGTTGTCCGGTGCCTACATTGAACTGCAGCCCGGGAATAAAGGCGGTAAAGAAAATGATTACCAGCTCCTGGACTCACCGCCGCTGGCGCCGCCTGACGCTAAAGGTATTCGCGTTATTCTGGATAGTAAAAAAGCCGGTCAGCTAAGCCCTGGCGATCCGGTATTGTTCCGTGGCTATCGCGTGGGGTCTGTTGAAACAAGCACCTTTGACGCGCAGAAACGCGCTATTAGCTATCAACTGTTTATCAATGCGCCTAACGATCGCCTGGTGACCAGTAACGTTCGTTTCTGGAAGGACAGTGGAATTGCGGTCGATCTCACCTCGGCGGGGATGCGTGTCGAAATGGGCTCGCTTTCTACGCTTTTTGGCGGCGGCGTTAGCTTCGACGTTCCGGAAGGGCTTGATCTGGGGCAACCTGTGGCGGAAAAAACCGCCTTCAACCTGTATGACGATCAGAGAAGCATCCAGGACTCGCTGTATACCGACCATATCGACTATCTGATGTTCTTTAAGGATTCGATCCGTGGATTACAGCCTGGCGCACCGGTGGAATTCCGCGGCATTCGTCTGGGGACGGTGAGCAAAGTCCCGTTCTTCTCGCCTGGCATGCGTCAGGTATTTAACAATGATTATCGCATTCCAGTGCTGGTACGAATTGAACCTGAGCGTCTGAAAGCGCAATTGGGAGAAAATGCCGACGTTGGCCAGCATCTGACGGAACTGCTGAGACGTGGACTGCGGGCGTCACTGAAAACCGGTAACCTCGTTACCGGGGCGCTGTATGTAGACCTCGACTTCTATCCGAAAGAGCCGCCGATCAGCGGGCTGCTCGAGTTTGGCGGTTATGAGATCATTCCGACGGTGAGTGGCGGACTGGCGCAAATTCAGCAGCGTCTGGTCGAAGCACTGGATAAAATCAATAGCTTGCCGCTGAATCCGATGATTGAGCAGGCGACCAATACCTTGTCCGAAAGCCAGCGCACGATGAAACATCTGCAAACGACACTGGATAACATGAACAAGATTACTTCCAGTCAGTCGATGCAGGATCTTCCGGCAGATATGCAGAGCACCTTGCGCGAGCTCAACCGCAGTATGCAGGGCTTCCAGCCAGGTTCAGCCGCTTATAACAAGATGGTGGCAGATATGCAGCGTCTTGATCAGGTGCTCCGTGAACTGCAACCGGTGCTGAAGACGCTGAATGAGAAGAGCAACGCGCTGGTATTTGAAGCGAAGGACAAGAAAGATCCAGAGCCGAAGAGGGCGAAATAATGAAAAAGTGGCTAGTGGTAGCGATGGCGTTCTGGTTGACATCTTGTAGCTCCAGCGGAGATAACAAGAGCTATTATCAGCTTCCCGTTGCGCAGGGCGGCATGCAAAGTACGGCAAGTCAGGGGAACCGCCTGCTGTGGGTAGAGCAGATTGTGGTTCCGGATTATCTGGCAGGCAACGGCGTGGTGTATCAGACCAGCGATGTTCAGTATGTTATTGCCAATAATAACCTGTGGGCCAGTCCGTTAGATCAACAGCTGCGGAATACGCTGGTGGCCAACCTCAGCAGCCAACTTCCGGGCTGGGTAGTTGCGTCTCAGCCCTTAGGCAGCGTGCAGGACACGCTGAATGTCACAGTGACCGGATTCCATGGCCGTTATGATGGCAAAGTGATTGTGAGCGGTGAGTGGCTGCTTAACCATCAGGGACAGTTAATCAAGCGCCCATTCCATATCGAAGCCGTACAGACCAGGGATGGCTACGATGAGATGGTGAAGGTGCTGGCGACCGTCTGGAGCCAGGAAGCCGCCGCGATAGCCCAGGAGCTAAAACGCATTCCATAGTATAAATTTTTGTAAATAAGACCGCTTCCAGCGTTGTGCTCGAAGCGGTTTTTTTTATCCCAAAGGGGAATCAGGAAGTTGTTCCTGCTCACATTTTTTGTACAACTGACTTATTCAGTAGCTCACAAATATGACATTGGTGTGAATTTTGCGCATTGACGGAAATGGGGTTTAGCGGTATTCGTTTAGTGTGATTGCACATTTGCTAATCACTGTTTTCTTTTCCACCAGATAAAAGTATGAGGGAAACGAGGCATGAAGAGACAAAAACGAGATCGCCTGGAACGGGCACATCAACGTGGTTATCAGGCCGGCATTGCCGGACGTCCGAAAGAAATGTGTCCTTATCAGACGCTGAATCAGAGGTCTTACTGGCTGGGAGGCTGGCGAGAAGCCATGGCTGACAGGGTGGTAATGGCCTGATTCTGTCTCTTTAGAAAAAGAAACCTCCGCAGTGCGGAGGTTTCGCCTTTCAGACCTGCGGTAAACTGCCCAATGGCAATCCATCGAATGCATGCTTAGAACGCAGAGGTGTCCTGGAACAGACCCACTTTCAGATCGTTAGCGGTATAGATCAGTCGACCATCAACCAGAACTTCACCGTCTGCCAGCCCCATAATCAGGCGGCGATTAACGATACGCTTGAAGTGGATACGGTAGGTCACTTTTTTTGCGCTTGGCAGAACCTGACCGGTAAATTTCACTTCGCCTACACCCAGCGCGCGGCCTTTACCTTCGCCGCCAAGCCAGCCGAGATAGAACCCAACCAGTTGCCACATTGCGTCCAGACCCAGACAGCCCGGCATTACTGGATCGCCGATGAAGTGGCAGCCGAAGAACCAGAGATCCGGATTAATATCCAGCTCTGCTTCAACATAACCTTTGTCGAAATTGCCGCCGGTTTCCGTCATTTTGACGACACGGTCCATCATTAGCATGTTCGGGGCAGGCAGTTGAGGGCCTTTAGCGCCAAACAGCTCACCGCGACCAGAGGCAAGAAGGTCTTCTTTTGTATAGGATTCGCGTTTATCTACCATGTTCTCTGTAAGCCTTATTTTATTGAAGCACGCAGGATAGCTAACACGTGTACGCTGAACAACTCCGATCAGTTTGGGATAAACCAATTTAGCCAGCGTAACGGCCATGGAAAACGGTGACGTCCATCCTGTTGCGTCGCCTGAGCGATACGTTCCTGGATAGTTTGCATCAGCGTAGTCTGTCCTTCACCATCCCACAGCAGATTTAACAGAAGCGGCAGCGCGTCGGTAACGTCTTCCACCGCCCAGATAGTGAATTTCTCTTCTTGAACGGCCTGGAGCAGGGTGGAATGCAGGCTGAGATGCCTGACGTTGGCCGCAGGGATAATCACACCTTGCTTACCGGTCAACTCACGCTGCTGGCAAATCGCGAAGAAACCTTCAATCTTCTCATTCAACCCGCCAACAGGCTGAGCCCGCCCAAACTGATCGACGGAACCGGTAATGGCGATACTTTGATTCACTGGAACATCCGCCAGCGCACTGATTAAGGCGCACAGTTCAGCCATTGACGCGCTGTCACCATCGACTTCGCTGTAAGACTGCTCAAACGTTAACGACGCTGAGAAGGGAATTTGCTGCTCAAGCTGCAGTTCCGACATCAGGAATGCCTGCATGATCATCATTCCCTTGGCATGAATATTACCGCCAAGTTCAGCTTTTCGCTCAATATCGGTAAATTCACCATCGCCAATGTGTACCACACAGCTAATCCGTGACGGTTCGCCAAAGGCGCGCGGGTGTCCAGGGAATTCAATGACAGACAGGGCATTAATCTGTCCGATACGTTCACCTTCGGTTTCGATGAGGATCTGTTCCTGGAGGATCTCATCCTGCATACGCTCGGCGAGAAAGCCTTCTCGCCACTCCCGCTGGGCAAGCATCAGGCTTAGCTGTTCACCGGTGCAAATCTCGCCTTCACAAAGCGATGCCACTTCCGTGAACTGTCTGATGATCCATAAAGGGTTAAGCGGAAGCGTATCCTGTTCGCCGGTATAGCGAACAGCCTCCCGTACCAGAATCTCCCAGGCGTCAGCCGCGGGAATCGGAAGATGGTTGCGCTGCGCAGTCCAGGTGACCCATTGACACCATTGCGTCATGGATTCAGCGTCAACAATCTGTAGGTTATCCTCGAACTCACTGTAGATTGCCTGTTCCGCTAATTCCGGCTCCATCTCCTGAAAATCAGCCAGCGACTCACGTTCGCCTACCAGCAACACTTTCATTTTCAGCGGCATGGACGGTACGGTAACGGGCAGGGGGCGGGATTCATCAAAGGCCACCCAGTCGAAGCGTTCGCGGCTGACAATCGCTTTCAGACGCATCCACAGCAGCGGTTGGGCCAAAAGGGTGCGCAATGAGATGACCAGCACGCCACCATTTGCCTGATGAACCAGGCCTGGCTGAAGCGTAATGTCACCGTTAAACTGACGCAGGCAGCCAAACAGTTGTTCAGCCTCTACCCAGTCAGCGATGACAACCTGCGTTGAGGTTGCAAAATTATCTTCGGGACGTTCTGCATCGCGATAGCGGATTGTATGACCGGAAACCTCGTAGTGCCCTCCTGTCAGTTGACCCGCATCATGGTGCAGACCACGGGCGGCTTCGGCAAGAAGCGTGAGATACTCAAGCTCCTCTGGGGCTTTGGCCAGCATAAAGGGAGACGACGCCCTGGGCTGCAACAGTTGCTCAAGAGCAAATTGCAGACGGGGTTGAGTATCACTGAGTAAGGTGTTGTTTTCGTCAGTAACGTGTGGCTGTGCAAATATTTCCTGAAAGCTTTCGGTATCAGGAACCAGATCACGCCATGCAAGTTTCGTAATGGTCAAAGTCGCTGTTTTTTAGTCTGTTGTAAAAGACGCAATTATACCGTAACCAGCCTCGCTTAACACCTGTAATGCGTGTGTAAACGATTAGAAGGGTGCCGGGTTGCTCACAGGCTGAAGATTATTTTCTTCAGTTATCGAAAAAGCTGATATTCTGATAGTAGTGACACGGTAACATTGAGATCGCTATGAAATATCAACAACTTGAGAATCTTGAAAGCGGTTGGAAGTGGAAGTATCTGGTAAAGAAGCATCGCGAAGGTGAATTGATCACCCGCTATGTGGAAGCCAGTGCGGCCCAGGAAGTCGTGGATTTATTACTCACGCTCGAAAATGAACCGGTCCGGGTTAACGTCTGGATTGAAGAACATATGAATCCGGCGCTACAAAACCGGATGAAACAAACGATACGCGCAAGACGCAAGCGGCACTTTAATGCTGAGCATCAGCATACCCGCAAGAAGTCTATCGATCTCGAATTCATTGTCTGGCAGCGTCTGGCAGGACTGGCACAGCGGCGCGGAAAAACGCTGTCAGAAACGATCGTGCAGCTGATTGAAGACGCTGAGAATAAAGAAAAATATGCCAACAAGATGTCTTCGCTGAAGCAGGATTTGCAGGCATTGCTTGGGAAGGAGTAGTTCTTTTTCGTCCTCTCATCTTTGGCGGTATATACAGACGAAAAAAAACCCCGCATCGCGGGGTTTTTTATTAGACGGGAACTTAAGCCTGCGGCTGAGTTACAACGTCTTTGATACCTTTAACTTCGATCTCAACGCGACGATCCGGAGCCAGGCAGTCGATCAGTGCAGCGCGAGCTTTCACGTTGTCACAGGTGCTACCGGTAACCGGGTTGGATTCGCCCATGCCACGTGCAGAGATTTTGTCAGCCGGGATACCTTTAGAGATCAGGTAATCAACAACAGACTGAGCACGTTTCTCAGACAGACCCTGGTTGTAAGCGTCAGAACCGATGCGGTCAGTGAAGCCCAGAACCACTACGGAACCGTCTTTCGGATCCAGGTTGCTCAGCTGGCTGTACATCTGATCCAGAGCCTGCTGGCCTTCTGGTTTCAGAGTGGCTTTGTTGAAGTTGAACAGAACGTCAGACTTCAGAGTGAAGTGCTTGGTCTGTACTTCTGGAGCCGGAGCCGGAGCCGGAGCGATCGGAGCAGCTTCTTCCTGCTGGCCGAAACGGTAAGAAACACCAACACTCAGCAGACCGTTGTCTGGGCGAGTACCGATGGTGTTAGCGTCACCGATGTTGTTGGTCCACTGGTATTCCAGACGGGTAGCGATGTCGCGGGTAACTGCCCACTCAACACCACCAGCGAATACTGGAGATACGCCAGTGTCGTGGTCTTTAAAGGATGCGCCACCAGGAACGTTAGCCTTGGTGTCTGCACGCCAAACCATACCACCCAGACGAGTGTAGATGTCCAGATCGTCAGTGATTGGGTAACCCAGTTTAGCGGTCAGCTGAACGCCCTGAGCTTTGAAAGCGCCATTGATGTTGTCGCCTTTGTACGGCATACGACCTAACCAGTCGTAACCCATTTCAAAGCCAACATACGGGTTAACCTGGTAACCACCAAAAGCACCTGCACCCAGTTGGTTTTCGTGGGTCGGACCATTGTTAGGAATGAAACCAGTGTCATGGTACTGGGACCAGCCCAGTTTAGCACCAGTGTACCAGGTGTTATCTTTCGGAGCGGCCTGCGCTACGGTAGCGAAACCAGCCAGTGCCACTGCAATCGCGATAGCTGTCTTTTTCATTTTTTGCGCCTCGTTATCATCCAAAATACGCCATGAATATCTCCAACGAGATAACACGGTTAAATCCTTCACCGGGGGACTTGTTCAATAGTTACTCTACCGATATCTGCGGCTTACACCGAGCACCCCTGGCGATGTAAAGTCTACAACGTAGTTGAAAACTTACAAGTGTGAAGTCTGTCAGGCATATGAAAAAAAAAAGCTTGTATACATAATATTTAACATTCGCCGCATCGGAATTATCCGGCAAACTTCTCGCAGACCGCTTCTGACAAGCGTTCTTCGGAAAAACTCGTTGAGCCTCAATGCATCACTGTGAGGCGAAAAATAATTCCAGGATAATTCCTAATTTTACTCAATGATACAAATTCGAATGAATTTTTAGCCCAGTCTGGTGTCTCGTGGCATGAGCATGTGCGCTAACAGGACGCATGATAAAACCCATCGCGCTACCTTCATCGGCGGCTTTTACCAGCTCAGCATGCTCTTCCTCGGTTAACTCTTCTGCCAGCCAACCAATCACCACGCTGTAGTTTCCTGTTCGTAACGCGCGAACCATGGATTCAAGCGTATCGCAGGGTGCGAGTTGATTAATCTGCATCACCTTCGTTAATGGCAACCCGGCAGACTGCACCCATTCGCGGCTCAACTTTTGCTGCGGGGTCAGCCAAAGCTGCCAGCGAGACTGTTGCCCTAACTGTTGCAGAAGCGGTAACAACAGTAACTGCGTCATCATGGGCTGGTCTTCGCGATAGACCACTTCACTGATAAGCCCGGCGGTAGCGTTCTCTGATGAGACGCGCGCAATGCTGCTTGATGTGGAAGAGAATGACGAAGAACGATTTGCATAGCCTGAAGTGTACATAATCAATCCAGCCCTGTGAGTTACTGTATGTATGTACAGTAACCCTGCCGTAGTGAAAGATCAACTTTATTTTCGGAAACAGACTCGCAATTTTTATTCGATGTAGCGGTAATAACGAAATACAACTTGCCCCATAGGAATAACTTGCCTATGTTCGTCTTTAACGGATCCGTGACGGCAAATCATTTATTTAGTTTATGATTTAAAAGGGAATTTTATGAAAGTACACTCCTATGAAAGGATCTATAAATCACAGGAATATTTATCTTCACTGGGGACGATCCGCTACCGGTCGCTCTTCGGTAGCTACAGTCTGACAATCGAAGAGACGGTATTTGCCATGGTCGATAAAGGGGAGCTTTACCTTCGTGCTTGTGAGCAAAGTGTACTGTACTGTGTGAAGCATAGACCTGTCTGGTTGACATTGATGAAGCGTGGACGTCCGGTCATGCTTAACTATTATCAGGTCGACGAAAAGCTGTGGTGCGATCAGCCGCAGTTGATCGAGCTATCCCAATATTCACTCGATGCGGCAAAGATGGAAAAGCATAGTCGTGGCTCGCGGCACCGACTAAAAGACCTCCCCAACATGACATTTCATCTGGAGAGCTTGCTAAATGAAGCCGGAATTAACGATGTTCGTACTTTGAAAATACTGGGCGCGAAAATGTGTTGGTTACGGCTTCGACAGGCAAATAAATCGATTACCGAAAAAGTTCTCTACATCCTCGAAGGCGCGATTAATGGTACCCATGAGGCGGCGCTCCCGGCGTTGCGCCGCTAGGAGCTTGCTGAGTGGGTCAAATCGCTTTCGCAAGACCCGGTTTTTCAGGTGAAGATTCTGTGATGACGTGCTGGAGCCTGCCGATCTCTGGAAGCAGGGCAACCAACAAGCCAACCTGCTGAATAACGAGCGGTTCTTTGCTGTCGGGGCGGGGTTCAAGCTGCTGGATACGCAGTTTCAACGCTGACAGCGCCTCCTGTACACGTTGTTCATCGGCGGGAAGATGGTGAAGCGCATCATCGACATAACATACGGCATCGTCTAACAACGCCAGTACATCCGGATTGCTGAGTTTTTCGCGATGTGCGCCCAGCGCAGAAATATAGCTGGTAAACGTATGGTTGAGGCAGAGCAGTCGAAATGCGGCTTCACGAGTTTGAGCGGTGACATCGGGTTCGCTGGACATATTCGACACCACGGAAGCCAGTTCGGCATCGCGATTATGCGCATCCCGGCGAGCAATGCGGTATGCCAGTCGATTGTCACGTCCCTGATGGTATTGCTCAAGAATGGCGTCCAGATAGCGGCAGTTGGCATCTGTCGCCCTCTGCAATACGCGAGGAAGATTACGAAAACGCCAGTCAGGCCAGATAAAACTGACTGCAGCCCAGGCGATAGCGCAACCAATCAGCGTGTCAATCACGCGCGGCAGGGCGACTTCGAAACCTTCGCCAAGCAAATTAAAGCAAAGCAGCACCAGCAGGGTAATAAACATGGTGGCATGGGCATACTGAACATTACGAAACGCGAAAAACAGCACCCCGGTGATCACCAATAAAATCAGCTGGCCTTCCAGCGACGGAACAAACCATAAAATGGGGATTCCAATGGCTACCCCGAGCAGCGTACCGATGATCCTTAGCGCCAGACGGTGCCGCGTAGCGTTGTAGTTTGGCTGGCAGACAAACAGGCTTGTCAGCAGGATCCAATAACCGTGATGCATCCCGGTTATCTGGATGATTGCGTAGCCGACGCACAGCACCAATGACATTCTTACCGCATGGCGAAAGAGCGCTGATTCCGGCGTGAAGTTACGACTCAGTCGCAGCCAGATATCACTAAAACCATGCGGGCTGTCATCCGCCAGTTGATCCTCCGAATCGTTTCGCGGCAGGGCCTGCGCCTGTTCGGATTCAATGGTAGCCAACTGCGCATCGATAGCCCGTAAATTTGCCAGCAAAAAACCCAGTGTTTTAAGTAAATCTGCGCAAGCCCCACTGGCTCGCATTCTCTCAAGCGCAGCATCAAGATGGGTAAAGGCGCGTTCAAAATGAGGATCGTGCTGATAGGGCGTACGCAGCAAAATACAGCGTGACAGTTTCAGACATGCCTGGCCCTGCATCGACATCAGCCGCTGGAAGCGAAACATCACATCGCTGTGCCGAAAATGCTCGCGCAGCGTCTGATACTGAATATGCGAAGAGCTTGCCCGCTCGTGAATGTCCTGCGCCACGAAGTAATAGTGCAGGGTACGTCGCGTACCCCGCTGTCCACGGTCGCCGCGCAGACGCGAAAGGAGTGAAACCTTGGTCTGGTTCAGCGTGGCCATGAGTTGCCCATTCGCCAGCGCGAGATCGTAAAGCGGCGCCTGGCTTTCATCTTCTATATCCGGATCAAACAGCCGCGATTTGAGTTCAAGATAGTGTGCGAGTTGCTCATAGCTGCGCGCCAGGTTGTCCTGAAGCGGGCGAATGGGGAACAGCAGATGCCCGGTAAGCGTAAGCCCGTTGTACCAAATGGCTCCGGCCAGCAGCAGAAGCGGTTGTTGATACCACAGTGCATAAAGCGACGTTCCGAGCATGGTGTAAATGGCAATCAGTAACGCACCAAACGCAATCGTGGCATACCGTTGCCCAAGACCGCCGAGCAGGATGAACCCACTGGTAGAAAGCGTCAGGCCGAGAGCAAAAAGCCAGGGGTAGGGAAACAGCAATTCTACCGAGGCGGAAGCGATAAAAAAGCAGATAAGGGTGATGATCAGATTGCGTAAGCGCCCTGCGAGACGATCGTCCAGATCAGTCAGGGCGGCGGCAACCATCCCTAATGTCAACGGAATGGTGAGCTTGACGTCACCCAGCCACCACGGAAGTGCGGTGGTCCCACAAAGCGCGATAAATATACGCACATAGTACAGCCAGGTGCTGTTCCAGGTGTAGCGACGGAGCAGGGGACTTAACATAACGGTATTCGGTCCTGATTACATAAATCGGCGGCGGGCATTTGCTTCACGTGCTGCCTGCGCCATCTCGACGGAAACCACCCGACGACCCACAGGCCAAAGCGCAATAGCGGCAATTTTGAAGTTAGCGATACCGACAGGAATGCCAATAATCGTGATGCATTGGGCAATACCCGAAACAATATGCATCAGGCATAACCACCAGCCGAAGAAAATAAACCAGAAAATGTTCAACAGCGTGCCGCCCGTATTCATTAACGCACTTTTGCCCTCGGGATTCAGTTCATCAACATGCACCGCTTCATTACCATAAGGCAGCAGGGATAATTTAGTGATTTCCCAGCATGAGCGGGTCAATGGCAAAGTGAAAATAAGGACGATGCTCACTAAGGTCGCCAGTAGCCAGGCCAGCGTAGTCGCAAAACCACCCAGCACAAAATTCAAAATATTCAGAACAGTACGCATAAACCCTCGATGAATTCCGGTTTTCTGTGATTGCTGCAATTGTAACGTTTTTTTGGACTGGAGCACGTATTCTCTGGCGGTTACACTGAGAAGAAATACTCTTTGTCTGGATCGGCTGAGTCATGGAACTGAAAGCAACTTCTCTGGGTAAACGTCTGGCACAACATCCTTACGATCGGGCCGTCATTCTTAATGCCGGCATAAAAGTTTCAGGCGAGCGCCATGAATATCTTATTCCATTCAATCAGTTACTGGCAATTCATTGTAAGCGCGGCCTGGTTTGGGGAGAGCTGGAGTTTGTACTGCCGGATGACAAAGTGGTGCGCCTGCACGGTACAGAATGGGTCGAGACGCAGCGCTTTCATCACCACCTGAATACCCGCTGGCAGCAGTGGAGCCAGGAAATGAGTGAAGTGGCGGCGGGTGTGCTTCAGGAACAACTGGACCTTATTGCCTCGCGTACCGGGCAAAACGCGTGGCTAACGCGCGATCAAACCAAAGGGCTTCAGCAGCAGATCCTGCGCGCCTTTGCCGCCTTGCCGCTACCGGTTAATCGTCTTGAAGAGTTTGATAACTGTCGGGAAGCGCTAAAGCAGTGTCAGGCATGGTTAAAGGATATCGATGCCTGTCGGTTACAGCATAATCAGACCTATACTGACACCATGTTGACGCAGTATGCGGAATTCTTCCAGCAGGTGGAGTCTTCTCCGCTCAACCCGGCTCAGGCAAGAGCCGTGGTCAATGGCGAGCAATCATTGCTGGTGCTGGCAGGCGCGGGGAGTGGTAAAACCTCGGTGCTGGTGGCTCGTGCTGGCTGGCTATTGGCGCGCGGCGAGGCTGCTGCTGAGCAAATTTTGCTGCTGGCATTTGGACGCAAAGCGGCGCAGGAGATGGACGAGCGTATCCGCGAGCGTCTGCATACGGAGGAGATTACGGCGAGAACGTTTCATGCCTTAGCGCTCCATATTATTCAGCAAGGCAGTAAAAAAGTGCCGACTATCAGCCGCCTTGAAAATGATACCGCAGCCAGAAATAAGCTGTTTATCAGTGCCTGGCGTCAACAGTGTTGTGAAAAGAAAGCCCAGGCGAAAGGGTGGCGGCAGTGGCTGGAAGACGAACTGCAATGGACGGTGCCGGAAGGTAATTTCTGGGATGACGAGAAGCTCCAGCGGCGTCTGGCACCGCGTCTCGAACGCTGGGTCAGCCTGATGCGAATGCATGGCGGCGCTCAGGCTGAAATGATTGCCAACGCGCCAGAAGAGATCCGCGATCTGTTTAGCAAACGTATTAAGCTGATGGCTCCCTTACTGAAAGCGTGGAAAGGTGCGCTTAAAGCCGAGAATGCGGTCGATTTTTCCGGCCTTATTCATCAGGCCATTGTGATCCTGGAAAAAGGGCGCTTTATCAGCCCCTGGAAGCATATTCTTGTCGATGAATTCCAGGACATTTCGCCGCAGCGGGCAGCGCTGCTAGCGGCGCTGCGCAAGCAAAACAGCCACACTACACTGTTTGCCGTCGGCGATGACTGGCAGGCTATTTATCGTTTCAGTGGTGCGCAGCTCTCGTTAACAACCGCGTTTCACCAGACCTTTGGTGACGGCGATCGTTGTGACCTGGATACGACCTACCGCTTTAACACGCGCATTGGTGAGGTCGCCAACCGGTTTATTCAGCAAAACCCGCATCAGCTCAGAAAACCGCTTAATAGCCTGAGATCCGGCGATAAGCACGCGGTCACGCTGTTGGATGAAAAACAACTGGACGCTTTGCTGGATAAGCTTTCCGGCTATGCGAAGGCCGATGAACGTATTCTGGTGCTGGCGCGTTATCATCATTTAAAACCGGCCAGCCTCGAAAAAGCATCCACTCGTTGGCCAAGGCTTCAGCTTGATTTTATGACCATACACGCCAGCAAAGGTCAGCAGGCTGACTATGTGATTATTGCTGGGTTACAGGAGGGGAGCGATGGTTTCCCGGCGCCGGCGCGGGAATCTATTATGGAAGAAGGACTTCTACCTGAAGTAGAGAATTTTCCGGATGCAGAAGAGCGGCGGTTGTTTTATGTTGCGCTCACCCGGGCGCGGCATCGGGTCTGGGTGTTGTATAACAAAGAAAACCCGTCACGCTTTGTGGATGCGCTCAAACAACTGGACGTGCCGGTAGCGAGAAAACCTTAAAAACAGGCGACAGCGTCGCCTGTATCCTCTTATTTCAGACGTTCTGCAAGATAACGCTGATAATCCGGAATCAGAATATCCACATTGTCATTAAAATGCGGTGACTGAATGATGAAATCCGCCGTAGAGACGTTTGTGGCGACCGGGATATTCCACACGGTCGCCAGACGCAGCAGGGCTTTAACGTCCGGGTCATGCGGAACTGCATTCAACGGATCCCAGAAAAAAATCAGAACATCGATTTTCCCTTCAGAAATTAACGCACCGACCTGCTGATCGCCGCCCATTGGGCCGCTCAACATAGCGTTCACGTCCATTCCCGTGGCTCGTTGAATAAGGTTTCCGGTCGTCCCGGTTGCATACAGAACATGTTTTTCGAGTAGCGGCTGGTGGCGTTCCACCCAGCTCATCAGCATTTGTTTACAGTGGTCGTGGGCAACCAGCGCAATATGCTTACGCGCCGGTAGAGTGCGAGTAGTGAGTTCCATAGTTCATTTCCGTCGTTGTCTTTGCTACAGAGTACTGGAAGCGACTGACGCCGCAAGAGAAAGACGAAAAAAATGCAGCACAGTCCGAAATATCAGGAAGACGGCTGTTTCTCCACCCACTGCAAAAAATTGCTGCGGGTTTTAGGGTCTGCCTGACGGAACCAGTACTTCAGACGCTGTTCAGTCAGCGTCTGAGATTGCGGAGGGATAGTATCGAGCTCAGAAACACCGGAGAGCAGGGGGCTGTCATCGGCCATCTTCGTGGCAAACTGCGGCAGTGACGCCCGTTTTGCCGCTTTATTGTAGCGCTCGGTTTCAGCTTCATAATCAATGATTCTGGCTTTTGAGGTAATCGCCAGAATGTCCAGTCGCACGGGAATTGGCATAGCGTCGCCATCAAGAAGTTCCAGTCGTGGGGCGGCATCAAAATGGCTGGTTTCGCGCTCGCTTTCCAGACGAGGAAGATGAAAGTTAACCTGCCCGACACGCTGGGTATCAAAACTGATCACCAGCGGCGGCGAAATATAGAGCCGCTCCTCATGACTGGAGAAACGGATGGTTTTTTCAACACGAAAGACCACCTGATGTGGTCCGTTATCCAGTTCAATGCTGTCTGCACCGCGCAGAAGGGAGCTGGAAACTTTTTTTCCATCCAACACCAGCAGATCAATATCATTGGACAAGCGAAGACTCGTGGCGAAAACAGTTACCGGCAAACATACGGCAATCAACAGCGTCACAGTGCCGGTTTTCATAAGGTTCTCCTGTCCAAATACCACCCAAATAAAATGTGTCATTTTTTTTCGATTAACACGTTTACTAACATATAGACATATTTTGGATTTTTGCTCTCATACTTACGGGTGGGAGAGATGGTTGGGTTGTCAGGATTGTCGTACACTTTGCAAAACAGACTGGAGGATGATGATGAAAGAGAGCGATATTGTCGACATTTTGACGTCCACCCGGACGATTGCACTCGTGGGTGCAAGTGATAAACCTGACCGGCCAAGCTACCGGGTAATGAAATATTTGCTCGACCAGGGGTATCACGTCATCCCGGTATCCCCGAAAGTGGCTGGGAAAACGCTGCTCGGTCAGCCAGGTTATGCCACGCTGGCAGAAGTGCCGGAAAAGGTGGATATGGTTGATGTCTTTCGCAACTCAGAAGCGGCATGGGGCGTGGCGCAGGAAGCCATTGCCATCGGCGCGAAAACACTTTGGCTGCAACTGGGCGTCATTAATGAACAGGCTGCTGTGCTGGCGCGTGAGGCGGGGTTAACGGTGGTGATGGATCGCTGCCCGGCGATTGAGATCCCTCGTCTGGGGCTGGCGAAGTAAAAGAGAAGTGCTGGCCCGATAAGCAAAACGCTATCGGGCATAAGCAAAATTAAAACTCAGTTACGCAGGCGTGGCGCCTGCAACTGTTTACGGATGGTTTGCGCAAGCTCATCCATGGACGGTTGTTCCGGATGTTCGTCCTGCGTTTCGCTGCTTAGCTGTGCTTCAGCCAGATAAGTATGGACTGGCTGGCCGTCATCATCTTCCATCACCACGTGGTACCACGGAGCGGCACGAAGCTCGTCATTCACCGCCAGTTCGTCGGGGGACGGTTCTTCGAGCGAATAGACCGGGTCGATATCCACGACCACTCCGAGATAACCTAACAGGGAATGGCGGACCTGTTGGCCGATACCGAATTTGCTGGCAATCATAGTCACCTCCCGGGGATTCAATGCTCTATATATGAGGGTCGAATTCCACTTTTCAAGTTACATGACGCGACAGGCAAACCCTTTAAGATACAGCCCTTCCGGGTAGGGAGCGATCACCGGATGATCGGCGGCCTGACGGAACTGCTCTATAAATTGTACATCACGACCAGCATCTATTGCGGCATCTGCGATGATTTTCTGAAATAAATCCGTCGTCATCAGGCCGGAACAAGAGAATGTCAGCAGGATCCCGCCCGGATTCAGCAGTTGAATCGCCAGCATGTTGATATCTTTGTATCCCCGGCAGGCGCCCATCAGCTGGCTTTTGTTTTCAACGAATTTCGGCGGATCCATCACAATCACGTCGAATTTCTCACCTTCGTCTCGGTAGCGACGCAGCAACTTGAAAACATCATCGCGTACAAATTCAGCTTTACTCAGATCCAGCTTGTTAAGCTCAACGTTCTGTCTGGCGATATCCAGCGCGTCCTGAGACGTATCTACGCTGACCACCTGCTGGCAGCCGCCCATCAGTGCGGAAACGGCAAAGCCACCGGTATAGGAGAAGCAGTTCAATACCCGCTTATTTTCCACATAGCGGCGCGTAGCCAAACGGCTGTCACGTTGGTCGAGGTAATAGCCGGTTTTATGCCCGCCCTGAATATCCACCAGCAGCTTCATCCCGTGTTCTTCGATAGGCAGCAGAGCAGGAGGCAACTCGCCCGTGACCGGCCCCTGGGTCAGTTCCAAACCTTCTTTCTTGCGAACAGCGACATCGCTACGATCGTAAATCGCGCAGTCAGGGTAGAGCGTTGTCAGTGCGCTAATTAGCGCGGCACGTTGATATTCAGCTCCGGCGCTAAGCAGTTGCAGCACAAGGAACTTACCGAAACGGTCAATGGTCACGCCAGGCAGACCGTCGGATTCACCCGCAATAAGACGGTAGCTATCCAGACCGTCTTTTTTTGCAAGCCAGTCACGCCACTGCTGCGCCTGCTGGAGACGACGGGTGAAGAAAGCGATATCGACAGATTCAGTTTTGTCGAACGTCCAGACGCGTGCGCGGATTTGTGATGCAGGCGAATACGCACCACGGGCTAACCATTTACCCTGATGATCAACGATATCGATGGTTTCACCGAGGCTGGCTTTCCCTTCCATGCGGGTGACGGCACCGGAAAAGACCCACGGATGGCGGCGAAGTAATGATTTTTCCCGCCCTTTGGCTAACACTAAACGTACACTCATAATTTACTGCTCTGTTGTATCTAAGAAATGGGCGCCATTGTCCTGAGTTTCGCGCGGATTTGCAACGCGCCTGGATAAGAGAAAAGGAGGAAGTCATGGCAAAAGTCTGCATCATCGCCTGGGTTCATGGTCGGGTTCAGGGCGTTGGGTTTCGTTATACGACGCAGCACGAAGCGCGGAAACTGGGCTTAACGGGGTATGCGAAAAATATGGACGATGGGAGCGTTGAGGTTGTTGCCAGCGGCGAGGCGGAACAAGTTGAGAAATTAATGAAGTGGCTGAAAAACGGTGGGCCAAGCTCTGCTCGCGTTGACAGAGTTCTGAGCGAGCCACACCGTCCTCGCGAAGAGTTAACGGGATTCAGTATCCGTTATTAAATGCATTTCACCGGTTTAGGCAGGCCAGCAATTTTAGTGGCCTGTTTGGCTGGGCCTTTCGGAAACAGACGGTACAGATAGCGGCTGTTGCCTTTTTCTTCGCCAAACTTATTGGCCATTGCCTTAACCAGCATACGGATCGCCGGAGAAGTATTAAATTCCAGATAAAACTCCCGCACAAAGCGCACCACTTCCCAGTGTTCAGGGGAGAGCGTAATGCCTTCGTTTTCAGCAATGACCACGGCCAGCGGTTCGCTCCATTGGGTGGTGTCTTTTAAATAGCCGTCGTTATCGGTGGCGATTTCGTTACCTTCAAAAATCAACATAATTCTTCACTGCGTTATTCAGACGGTTGGCAGTTTACCAAAAAACAAAACCCCGCATAAGCGGGGTTCGTTATCTTGCCGCGTTGTTGTTAATCGCGGCTGGCGAAGCCCAGAATGCTCAGCAGGCTGACAAAGATATTGTACAGCGAAACATAGAGGCTAACCGTTGCACGGATGTAGTTGGTTTCACCGCCACGGATAATATTGCTGGTTTCAAACAGGATTGCGCCAGAAGAAATCAGGATAAACACCGCGCTGATCGCCAAATGTAACGCTGGCAGTTGCAGGAAAATATTCGCAACCATACCGATCAGTACGACCACAATACCTGCCATCAGCATACCGCCGAGGAAGGACATATCCTTACGGGTCGTCAGAACGTAAGCGGAGCAGCTAAAGAACACCAGAGCAGTTCCGCCCAGAGCCAGGGCGATCACATCACCCATTCCGGCAGAGAGATAGGCGTTCAGGATGGGTCCCAGGATGTAGCCCAGGAAACCAGTAAAGGCAAACGCAGAAAGAATGCCGACCGGCTTGTCCGCTGTTTTATAGGTCAGGAACATCAGGCCATACATACCCACCAGCGTAAGAATCAACCCAGGAGACGGCAGCATGAGCACAGTACTGGCTGTGGCTGTGATAGCGGAAAACGCCAGCGTCAGACTCAGCAGGAAATAGGTATTGCGCAGCACTTTGTGGGTGCTAAGTAGCGATGTACGGTCATGAGTAGAACTAACAATACGATCCATGAGTCACTCTCTTATGCATATGACAGATGTAATTAATGATGGAGGATAATGAAAAAATGTCTCTGGTACACAGCGGTTTTACCCATCTTTACTCATTTGATTTTAGTCATATTTAAACCTTCGCTGCTCCGAAGACGATGTGAACAGGGTAAACATGCTGATAAATTGGTCATTCTGTTGTTATTTCAGGCTATTAACACTATTTTGGCTGTTTTTCAGGCAAACGAACACATTCGGGCTTTACACGACGCATCGGGATGTTTATAGTGCGCCTCATTCCGGAAGTGTGGCCGAGCGGTTGAAGGCACCGGTCTTGAAAACCGGCGACCCGAAAGGGTTCCAGAGTTCGAATCTCTGCGCTTCCGCCAGATAAAGATAAGGGGTTAGCTTAATGCTAACCCCTTTTTCTTTTGTCTTTTTCTCCGCTTTTCAGCCTCTTCGACTTTGTAAAATCCGCATTCAGTCCTATAGTCCACAGAGTTTCTTTGTTAACAGGATCCGCTGATGCACGTAAATGGACTGACAAAAGGTTTCTTCCTCTTCCTGCTGGCCATGGTGACATGGTTTTTTTTCGATGTGCTGTCACCCTATTTTTCGGCCATTTTGTGGGCGGCGATTTTAACCGTGATTTTTTATCCGGTTAAAAATAAGCTCAGGACGGCGCTGGGGGAACGAAATGGACTGGCCTCGCTGCTCACCCTCGGCATTATTTGCCTGATAGTGTTTATCCCATTAACGCTGGTTTTCTCTTCGCTCGCCGTTGAACTGAATACGGTTTACGTGAAGTTACAGAACAATAACGCGGAGTTTCCGGAAGTGGTGGCGAGCTTATTAGCCCACATGCCGGAATGGGCGCGTGAATTTCTTGCCGGTTACGATCTCGATAGCGCCGCTAAAATTCAGCAAAAACTGTCTGAGGTGGCATTAAAAGGCGGTCAATCGCTGGCGGGTAGCGCATTTCTGATTGGCAAAGGCACCTTTGGTTTCGCCGTTAGCTTCGGTGTGATGCTGTACTTACTCTTTTTCCTGCTGAAAGACGGACCTTTCCTGGTTCGCCAGATACTTGACTCCTTGCCGATGTCGGATTTCGTCAAGCAGCACCTTTTTGCCAAATTTGCGGCGGTCTCCCGGGCGACGGTCAAAGGCAATATTGTGGTTGCGATCGTACAGGGGACGTTAGGCGGGATCGCCTTTTACGTCGTCGGTATTGAGGGCAGCATTTTGTGGGGCGCGCTGATGGCGTTTTTGTCGCTGATCCCGGCAGTGGGCTCCGCTATTATCTGGGTGCCGGCAGCCATCTTTTTGTTTGCAACGCACCAACTCTGGCAAGGATTGTTTATTGTTGGGTTCTTCGTCCTGGTGGTCGGACTGGTGGATAATATCCTGCGCCCGCTTCTGGTCGGAAAAGATACAAAAATGCCCGATTACCTGATCCTGATTACCACGCTGGGCGGAATGGAAATATACGGTCTGAACGGTTTTGTCATTGGACCGCTCGTCGCTGCGCTGTTTATTGCCTGCTGGAATATCCTCTCCGGTCGCGATCACGCCGGTAATACCGAGGAAATTGATAAAGACTTTATTGAAGACGGTATCGCCGACGACACGCCTGAAAATCGCGAATGAGATAGCAAAAAGGGCCCCTGAAACACCAGAGGCCCTCATGCTTAATGGCTTATCATTCTTGCTTCCGGAATCAGCCGGTACCAGAGATGTTCTGGCACCGGGCTTTCCCAGACGCCCAACAGCATAGCCAGTGCGACCATCGTAAACAGGATCCCCAACACCAGCAGCGTCATTGTCATGCCGGATAACGCCCACCGGTTTTTATCGGCACTGCCCGTCGGCGTTTTCAGCGAAAAACTCAGCGTTGAGGCGACAGGGCAGGATTCCACGCAGGTCATACAGCCTGTACATTCCACGCTCCGGACCTGAATCAATCGGTCCACCGGAATACGTGAAGGGCAGTTTTGCGCACATTTTCCGCAATCAATACAGGTCTGTGCGTTACGGCGAATTTTAACCGGAGAGAGCAAGGATAGCAGGCCAAGCAGGGCACCATAGGGGCATAAATAGCGGCACCAGGCGTTGCGAATAAATAAACTGACGACCACCAATAGCGCGACGCTTAACAGCGTGATTGTGCCAGTGTGACGAAAGAAATCGAGCATTTTGACATCAATAATAATGCCGTAGGCTGACATCAGGAAATACTGAATACCCTGTGCTGGCATCGACAGGGAAATATAAAGGAAAAAACTGAGCAGTAAATATTTCAGACCGCGTAAAGGAATATCCAGCCAGCGGGGAACCCGAAAGTTGTGGCCAAAAAGTTTCTTCCCGATGTCGGCTATCAGTTCAGAGAGTGTGCCGATAGGGCATAACCATGAGCAGAACGATTTTTTCAGCAGCAGGCTTATGAGCATAAACGCGGTCAGTAACAGCATCGCCGGGGCATGGAGAGGGGGAAGCAATCCCGTTTCCAGCGTATAGCGAATATTCATTAAACCTGCGATGGGTAGCCAACCCTCAATACCACCAGGGCGCGGAAGATACAGCGTCGCGCCGCCAGTTTCGTAAAATCGAACCCAGTAGTAAAACGTTATGCCAATATAAATATTAATCGCGAGCAATAATAACTGGGTGGCTCTGCGCCAGGTCGAGGCATTGCGCCAGTCATTCCAGGGGAGTTTGCCACCCGTTGTTCCCGGGCGACGCTGCCAGCGCGTTCTTCTTTTATCGCTCATGGCCAGTTTTTCCATAAAGTGGCATTTTAAATACCACTACTCTAGGCGTATTTTCTCACCCTGGCGTTGATTTATATCATTGGCTGATAAAAGGGCAGCTTGCGCTGCCCATTGATTATGGATGTGCGATGAAACGCGAAAGACGCATACGCAGCAGATGATTTTCCTGGCGTAGTCGACTGTTTTCTTCCAGTAGCGTGAGCGCGACAGCGATCCCTGGCCAGTCGAGTGCCAGTTCCTGGCGTAGTCGCAGGGCGCGTTTGACGATCGAGACGGCGCGATCGTCAAACAGCCAACGGTCGTCCGGCGCTACATCGGGTTCGATGACGCCCAGCCCCACGATTTCGCTGAGATCTTCTTCCGTTACGCCGGTGTGCAGGCAAAATTCAGTTACCGTAAAGGTGATGGTGACGTTAGCCATTATGCTCTCCCCCAGTCTTTGCGCGGATCAAACCCAGGCTGCGCCTCAGCTAATTGTGTCCACAGCGCTGCCGTGGCGTCATCCGGTTTAGGCGGCATCACAATTTTAATTACGACGTATAAATCGCCGGTCTGCTTTTTGCTCACCAGCCCCTTACCTTTAACGCGTAGCCGCTGTCCTGCCTGGGCACCAGGAGGAATTGTCACAAGAATGCGCTCTTTCAGCGTTGGAACGGGGATCTTCGCCCCCAGCGCAGCTTCCCACGGCGCGACGGGAACGACAATTTCGAGATCCTGATTAATGACATCAAACAAGGGATGTGGAGCGATGTGGATCACCAACCACAAATCACCGTTTGGCCCGCCGTTTTCGCCGGGTGTGCCTTGACCCTTCAGGCGAATGCGCTGACCGTTGCCCACACCCACTGGGATCTTCACGTTTAGCGTTTTTGGTATTTCGCGTTCTAACATACCAAATGCATTGTAGACGGGGAGGTTATAGCTGATGGTCCGGCTGTGTTCTTCGAGGGTTTCTTCCAGAAAAACGGCGACCTCAATTTCGATGTCATGGCCGCGGCTGGCATGTCGCTGCCGCGACTGCCGGGCATGCTGACCAAAAATAGAGGAAAAAATATCGTCAAAGTCCTCGGCATTATAGCTTTGGCCTTCACTCTGGTGAAAAGCACGGTTGAACTCTGGGTCGTTGCGATGCTGCCAGAGCTGATCGTATTCGGCACGTCGCTGTTTATCGCTCAGCACTTCCCAGGCTTCGGCAATCTCTTTGAATCGGGCTTCGGCATCAGATTCTTTGCTCACGTCGGGGTGATATTTTCGGGCCAGTCGGCGGTAAGCGGTCTTGATAGTCTTGAGATCGTCCGTCGGCTTTACGCCCATAATGGCGTAATAATCCTTTAATTCCATAGCGTTCTCTCGGTTTAATCAATACAGACTGAAGTAATCCCTGAAAAGGTGACTCCGGTAAGTGTAGGTTATCCCTGTCAATGATGTATGCCAACCGTCTCTCCTCACTTATGGGCAATTTTGCGGAAGCGTTCCCGGAAATATGTCATTTATCTGTCACACTTAAGACGCGTGAATAACAACAAGGGGCTAAAAGGATGAAGAAAACAATAATCGCCGCCGCCGTGGCAGGGGTTGTAATATTGTCATCAACCGCGCAGGCGCAGACGACACCAGAAGGCTACCAGCTCCAGCAGGTGCTGATGATGAGTCGCCATAACTTACGCGCGCCGTTGGCGAACAATGGCAGCGTACTGGAACAATCCACACCTAATAAGTGGCCTGAATGGGATGTGCCTGGCGGGCAACTCACCACCAAAGGCGGAGTACTGGAAGTCTATATGGGGCAATATCTACGCGAATGGCTGGCGTCCCAGGGGATGGTGAAGTCGGGCGAGTGCCCGGCGCCGGACACCGTTTACGCTTATGCAAATAGTTTGCAACGGACGGTCGCCACCGCGCAGTTCTTTATCACTGGCGCATTCCCCGGTTGCGATGTCCCGGTCCATCATCAGGAAAAGATGGGCACAATGGACCCGACATTTAATCCGGTGATCACCGATGACTCAGCAACTTTCAGCGAGAAAGCGGTCCAGGCGATGGAAAAAGAGCGCAGCCGTCTGCAACTGGATGAAAGCTACAAGCTGCTGGAGCAGATAACAGATTACAAAAACTCGCCATCGTGTAAGGAAAAACAGCTGTGTTCGCTAACTGGCGAAAAAGATACTTTCAGCGCGAAATATCAGCAGGAGCCGGGCGTGTCGGGCCCGCTGAAAGTCGGTAACTCTCTGGTTGATGCCTTCACGCTACAGTACTACGAAGGCTTCCCGATGGATCAGGTCGCCTGGGGTGAAATCAAATCCGAAATGCAGTGGAAGGTGTTGTCGAAGCTGAAAAATGGCTATCAGGACAGCCTGTTTACCTCGCCGGAAGTTGCCCGCAATGTCGCGCATCCGCTGGTTAAGTATATCGATAAAGTCCTGGTCACCGAGCGGACCAACGCACCGAAAATCACCGTGCTAGTGGGGCATGACTCCAATATCGCGTCATTGCTGACGGCGCTGGATTTTAAACCGTATCAACTGCATGACCAGAACGAGCGCACGCCGATTGGCGGTAAAATTCTCTTCCAGCGCTGGCATGACAGCAAGGCGAATCGCGATCTGATGAAAATTGAATATGTGTATCAGAGTTCAGAACAGTTACGTAACGCCGACGTTCTGACGCTGAAATCCCCGGCACAGCGCGTGACGCTGGAGCTGAAAGGATGCCCGATTGATGCAAACGGCTTTTGCCCGGTGGATCAATTCGATAGCGTACTCAATGAGGCGGTAAAATAAAACGCAGGGTCCCCCGCGTAAGCGGGGGAATAAGCGGACTAGACGTTTTTACGTTCGATGGTTTGTTCGCCCCAGAACAGCGAATCTTTATCGGTTTTACTAAAGGCTTTGATTAACACTTCGTCGCTACCTTCTTCCCAAATTTTCTCTGCCAGTTTCTCGTCATATCCGGCAACTTCAAATATGGCTTCGGCGATTTCCGGTGATGTATTACGCAGACTCGCCCATTCGCCGACGCGATGAGCTTTCGCTTCTTGAGTTGGCATTATTACCCTCCTGTTGAAGTTCAGCCGTTGAGTTTAACTGCCAGACCAGCGACATATTCGCCCTGATAACGTGCGATAGACAGTTCTTCCTGGCTTGGCTGACGCGAGCCGTCTCCGCCAGCAATAGTGGTTGCACCGTACGGGGTACCGCCGCGTACCTGTGATACGTCAAACAGTTCTTGTGCGGCATATCCAATAGGCACGATCACCATCCCATGATGGGCAAGTGTAGTCCATGTCGAGGTAATGGTTTGCTCCTGGCCGCCGCCCGTACCCGTAGAACTAAAGACGCTGGCGAGTTTGCCGTACAGCGCCCCAGAGGCCCACAGCCCGCCCGTCTGATCCAGGAAGGTACGCATCTGGCCGGACATATTGCCAAAGCGCGTAGGGGTACCAAAAATAATGGCATCATAATCGGCCAGTTCCTGCGGGGTGGCGACGGGGGCATTTTGCGTTTTCCCCCCGGCCCTGGCGAAGATTTCAGGTTGCATCGTTTCCGGTACACGCTTCACGATGACATCTGCACCATCCACTTTGCTTGCTCCTTCTGCTACAGCATGCGCCATCGTTTCAATGTGTCCGTACATGGAATAATAAAGCACCAGAACTTTTGCCATTGTCCTACTCCTCGGGTTAATCGTATCCGTAGCGATTCGCTACCTCTCTTTAAAGATATGACGTGATAGTCAGAGTGCAAACATCCCGACCATTTATTTGATTTATAACAATTTTCAATTAGCGGTCGCTTGTAGCAAAATGAAACATATTTCATGCGCAAAATTTCATCAATCATAAGAGTGGCTTATTGATTAAGCGGGGCGATTATTTACGCTATCAGGTTTAAGCTGTTGCAGAATATTACGAGATTCAGACCGATCTGCCTGTATTGCCTAAGCTTAATTTCACGCGGTGATGTTCCTGGCATCAGCCATCTGCCGCTTGAGGAGTCAATCCTCAGAACCTATGCAATATGATGTCTAACCAATGACGGAGGTCAGTAATGGCAAACCATCGTGGCGGTTCCGGTAATTTTGCAGAAGACCGTGAAAGAGCATCAGAAGCAGGTCGTAAAGGTGGCCAACATAGCGGGGGCAATTTCAAAAATGACCCGCAACGCGCCTCTGAAGCAGGTAAAAAAGGGGGCAAAAACAGTCACGGTAACCGCGATAGTTAGCGGCAGGTGACAGGCTCCTGAAAACCTCATGTTGCAGAAATTTCTGCTTTATGAAGGTGACGCCGCCGGATAATCCGGCGGTTTTTTTTGCCTGTAAGGTTGAACAGAATGAAAACCCCACGCAGACTATGCGCCATTTCCAGATTCATCATGTGAATTAATATCCGGGTGCAGAGCAAGGAGAGGGGCATGGTTCAACGTGCTGAGAAAAAAACGGGGAAACGGTCGCTGGCCGTCAGCGCGAAGCGACAGGCCATATTAGCCGCCGCATTAAATGCCTTTTCGCAATATGGGATCCACGGCGCGCGCATTGAGCAAATTGCCGAGCAGGCTGGAGTGTCCAAAACCAATCTACTTTACTACTACCCGTCAAAAGAGGCGCTTTATGTCGCCGTGTTGCGCCAGATTCTGGCTATCTGGCTGGCACCCTTAAAAGCATTTCGCGAAGATTTTGCCCCGCTGGTGGCGATTGAGGAATACATCCGCCTGAAACTGGAAGTCTCTCGCGACTACCCGCAGGCTTCACGCCTTTTCTGCATGGAGATGCTGGCAGGCGCGCCGCTGCTGATGGGCGAGTTGACGGGAGATTTAAAAGCATTAATAGATGAAAAATCAGCGCTGATTGCCGGATGGGTGAAAAGTGGCAAGCTGGCGCCTGTTGACCCGCATCATCTGATCTTCATGATTTGGGCCTCCACGCAGCATTACGCCGACTTCGCCCCACAGGTGGAGGCGGTGACGGGCGCAACGCTGCATGATGAAACCTTTTTTAACCAAACGGTTGAAAACGTTCAGCGCATGATCATTGAGGGGATCTGCGTCCGTTAGCCTGCGGGCGGCAGCGGGCAACTCAGATCGCCTTCTTCACATTGCAATAATGAGGCAAGAAACGCTTCGCGCTCGGCCGTTTTATCGGCGAGACACTGACTGGCGATCATCGGCTGGATACTACCGCCTTCGGTGCCAGAACTGATCAAAGCGCAGTCCGCGTCGCGCACGGCTATCCAGGCTACCTGCGCTTTTTTCAGTAGTTCACGCTGCGGGGCCTCTGCGCGTTTCAGCGCGTTCTGGAAGGTTTCGTTCAGCTTTTTATCGATTGCCTGATATTGCGCAGCGGCGCAGGAATTCATTTCTATTTGCGTGCTGGCATTGGCGCAATCATCGGCCAGCGCCTGACTGCTGAGCAGCAGTGCTGCGCAGGTAAGTAAAATTCGATTCATGTTCCTCTGGCTCCAAAAAATTACCGACGCCCTTAAAGATAAAAATAGGCCCGGTAAGCGCAAGCGCCACCGGGCATTTTCCGGAGCCTTAATTAAGCATAGCTTTAGCCAATTGTCATCAGACTTGCGTTACCTCCGGCAGCCGCTGTGTTGACGCTCAGAGAACGTTCAATATACAGACGCTCCAGCAGGATATTGCTCTCCCCATGGGCAAACCCTTGCACCGAAATAATCGCACCTTCGCGGGCAGCGACCGCTTCACACAGCGCCCGGAGCTGATCGGAATCGCCGTGGAAAATGACCGCGTCGAACGGCTGCGAGGTCAGGCTATCGGATTTGGCAAATTGAATACGACCGGAAACGGCAGCAGGTAGACGTTTTGCCAGCTCGCGATGGAAAGCATCATCTGACCACAGAATCTGACTACCAACCGACAGTACGGCAGCCAGTTGCACCAGCGCATCCTGTTCATTGTCTGCGACACACAGAACGCGTTCACGCGGTAGCAGCGTCCAGGTGTTGCGCTCGCCGGTGGGACCCGGCAACAGGCGTTGGGTACCCGCCTGCGCCAGTTCGCCATACTGCTGGCACAGCTGGCGCAGAGCAGGTCGGTCTGCCGCCCATTCACTTAACGCTTCCAGCGGCTGGATCAATGCGGCTTTCAACTGTGCGTCGACAGGATACTCGGCATCCTGACGCGCCAGGGTCGTTGCCAATGCATCTTCCGGACGGTTAGCCAGCAGGCGGTAGAGATAAAGCGGCCCACCGGCTTTCGGCCCAGTTCCTGAAAGTCCTTCTCCGCCGAACGGCTGCACGCCGACAACGGCACCCACCATATTGCGGTTAACGTACAAGTTACCAACGTGTGCAGAACCGGTGACCTGCGCAATGGTTTCATCAATGCGGGTATGAACACCCAGCGTCAGACCATAGCCAGAGGCATTAATCTGTTTAATCAGCGCGTCAAGCTCGCTACGGTTGTAGCGCACTACGTGCAGAACCGGGCCGAACACCTCTTTTTGCAATTCATCAAAGCTTTCCAGCTCGATCAGCGTCGGGGCGACAAAAGTACCGCTCTGCCATTCACGGGCATCGTCGCTGTTTTCACGCACGGCCTGGAACACGGTGCGACCTTTCGCGCGCATTGCCTGAATATGGCGCTCAATGTTGGCCTTCGCTTCGTTGTCGATCACCGGTCCGATATCGGTGGTCAGGCGTCCAGGGTTACCCATCCGGCATTCCGCCATCGCGCCACGCAGCATTTTCAGCGTATGGTCAGCGATATCATCCTGCAAGCAAAGGACGCGCAGGGCGGAACAGCGCTGACCGGCACTGTCAAACGCAGAAGCCAGCACATCCACAACCACCTGTTCGGTGAGGGCAGAGGAGTCAACGATCATCGCGTTCATCCCACCGGTTTCGGCAATCAGCGGGACAGGACGACCCTGAGCATCAAGACGGGTAGCGATATTACGTTGCAACAGCGTCGCCACTTCAGTTGAACCGGTAAACATTACGCCACGTACGCGGTTATCGGAGGTTAACTGCGCACCCACCGTTTCACCACGACCCGGTAGCAGTTGTACCACGCCCGGCGGTACGCCGGCTTCCAGCAGGATTGCGATCCCCTGAGCGGCAATCAGCGGCGTCTGTTCTGCCGGTTTTGCCAGTACGCTGTTGCCAGCGGCAAGCGCGGCGGCAATTTGCCCGGTGAAGATTGCCAGCGGGAAGTTCCATGGGCTGATGCACACCACTGGACCGAGTGGACGGTGCGTTTCATTATCAAAGTCATCGCGAACCTGGCCTGCGTAATAATGCAGGAAATCGACCGCTTCACGCACTTCGGCGATGGCGTTACTAAAGGTTTTACCTGCTTCACGCACCAGAATGCCGATAAGCTGCTGCATCTGGCCTTCCATCAGTACGGCAGCACGGTGCAGAATTGCCGCGCGTTCTTCTGGTGGGGTGGCGAACCAGATCGGCGCATTATTCACTGCGCTTTGCAGCGCCAGTTCCACTTCTGCTTCGGTTGCTTCACGCGCAAAACCGACAATGTCTTTCGGTTCTGCCGGGTTAATGACCGGGCTCATCTCACCTTCGGCAACGCCCTGTTCCAGCATCGGCAGTGCCCGCCATTTTTGCAGGGCGCTGTTCAGCAGGGCAGAGGAGAGCGAGGCGAGGCGATGTTCGTTAGCGAGATCCAACCCGGCAGAGTTGTCCCGACCTTTACCGTACAGATCGCGCGGCAGGGCAATTTTCGGATGCGGCAGACCGGTTTGTCCTTCCTGCAGTGCCAGTTTTTCAACGGCTTCAACCGGGTCGGCCACCAGTTCATCCAGCGGCAGGGTAGTATCCGCGATGCGGTTAACAAATGAGGTGTTAGCGCCGTTTTCCAGCAGACGACGCACCAGATACGCCAGCAGCGTTTCATGGGTTCCTACCGGAGCATAAATGCGGCAAGGGCGGTTAAGTTTACCATCTGCCACTTTACCGGTGACTTGCTCGTACAGCGGTTCACCCATGCCGTGCAGGCACTGGAACTCATACTGGCCCGGGTAGTAGTTCTGTCCCGCCAGTTGATAAATCGCGGCCAGAGTATGGGCGTTATGGGTCGCAAACTGCGGGTAGATCAGGTTTGGCACGGCGAGCAGTTTCTTCGCGCAGGCGAGATAGGAAACGTCGGTGTAGACCTTGCGGGTGTAAACCGGATAGCCTTCCAGACCGTCCATCTGGGCGCGTTTGATTTCGCTGTCCCAGTAAGCGCCTTTCACCAGACGAATCATCAGACGACGACGGCTGCGCGTTGCAAGGTCAATCAGGTAGTCAATGACGAATGGGCAGCGTTTCTGATACGCCTGAATCACGAAACCAATACCGTTCCAACCCGCCAGTTCAGGTTCAAAGCACAGTTTTTCCAGTAGATCGAGAGAGATCTCAAGACGGTCGGCCTCTTCGGCGTCGATGTTAATGCCCACATCATACTGACGAGCCAGCAGGGTCAGGGATTTCAGGCGCGGATAGAGTTCCTCCATCACCCGGTCATACTGCGCGCGGCTGTAACGCGGGTGCAAGGCGGAAAGCTTGATGGAGATGCCTGGGCCTTCATAGATGCCACGCCCATTGGAGGCTTTGCCAATCGCATGAATCGCCTGCTGGTAGGAAACCATATAGGCCTGGGCGTCGGCTGCGGTCAGGGCGGCTTCGCCTAACATGTCGTAAGAGTAGCGGAAGCCTTTCTCTTCCAGCTTGCGGGCGTTTGCCAACGCTTCAGCGATGGTTTCACCGGTGACGAACTGTTCGCCCATCAGACGCATTGCCATATCCACGCCTTTGCGGATCAGCGGTTCACCGCTCTTACCGATAATACGGTTCAGGGAACGCGACAGGTTGGCTTCGTTATGGGTCGACACCAGTTTGCCGGTAAACAGCAGCCCCCAGGTTGCTGCGTTAACAAACAGCGACGGGCTACGACCAATATGTGACTGCCAGTTGCCGTTGCTGATTTTGTCGCGGATTAACGCATCGCGCGTGGCTTTATCCGGGATACGCAGCAGCGCTTCGGCCAGACACATCAGGGCGACGCCTTCCTGTGAGGAGAGGGAAAACTCCTGCAACAGGCTCTGGACCATGCCCGCACGACCGGAAGCCGTTTTCTGGTTACGTAATTTTTCTGCTAACTGATACGCCAGCTTGTGCGCCTGTTCAGCCACCGGCTGTGGCAGGCGAGCCTGTTCCATTAGCATCGAAACAGCATCGGTTTCTGAACGGCGATATGCTGCGGTAATAGCAGCACGAGAGACTGACTGCGGCAGGATCTGTTCGGCAAAATCAAGGAAAGGCTGATGGCTTTCCTCCTGCGGCAACCCTGGTTCATCGCCTTCATTAGCAGCACCTGCCAGCAGCGCGGGCAGTTCAGGCAGGACGTCATCTTGTTCCAGCTTTTCCAGATAATTAAAGATTGCCTGTTTAATGAGCCAGTGCGGGGTACGGTCAATTCGCGTAGCCGCTGACTTAATACGCTCGCGCGTGGCGTCATCCAGTTTAACCCCCATCGTGGTGGTTCCCATGACTTCTGCTCCTGTTATTCAATAAGGTCCTGCTGATAGTTATCGAGAAATATCTACTATGTTGCAACTTTGTGCAACCACGTTAAATGTGACCTGCATAGCAAGCTTAAAAATGAATGAAATGTTAATAAAAGAAAAAACAATGACCCCAGGAAAAGTCATAACGCTATTATTTTCTCTGCGGCACTTAACACTTTTTAAAGGTGCAACCGGCAAAAATGTGAGAGAGTGCAACCTGCCAGAAAATAGTGTTCATCTGCGTTAAGTTTTGATGTAAATGATGTGTTAAATCGATTGTGAATAATCCGCGCATCCGGCAGGATACGGTCGCCTGGAAAATACAACACGCTTTGCCACGTTCCGGCAGAGTAATAAAACAGAGAATCTGGAGAGTCTTAATGGCAATTAGCACACCGATGCTGGTGACGTTCTGTATCTATATTTTTGGCATGATACTGATTGGGTTTATCGCCTGGCGTTCAACCAAAAACTTTGATGACTACATTTTGGGTGGGCGCAGCCTGGGGCCGTTTGTGACGGCGTTGTCTGCCGGGGCTTCTGATATGAGCGGCTGGTTGCTGATGGGCTTACCGGGCGCCATTTTTCTGTCCGGTGTTTCGGAAAGCTGGATTGCCATTGGCCTGACGCTGGGGGCGTGGATCAACTGGAAGCTGGTTGCCGGACGCCTTCGCGTACATACCGAGCACAATAACAATGCTCTGACGCTGCCGGACTATTTCACCGGTCGTTTTGAAGATAAAAGCCGGGTGCTGCGTATAATCTCCGCGCTGGTTATTCTGCTGTTCTTTACTATCTATTGCGCATCGGGAATCGTGGCAGGCGCGCGTCTGTTTGAAAGTACCTTTGGCATGAGCTACGAAACAGCACTGTGGGCTGGTGCCGCCGCAACGATTATTTATACCTTCATTGGCGGGTTCCTCGCGGTGAGCTGGACGGACACTGTGCAGGCCAGCCTGATGATTTTTGCACTGATCCTCACGCCTGTTATGGTGATCATCAGCGTGGGTGGCTTTGGCGACTCGCTGGAAGTGATCAAGCAAAAGAGCATTGAGAACGTAGACATGCTCAAGGGGCTGAACTTTGTCGCCATTATTTCCCTGATGGGCTGGGGACTGGGCTACTTCGGTCAGCCACATATTCTGGCGCGCTTTATGGCGGCAGATTCACATCACAGCATCGTCCATGCGCGTCGCATCAGCATGACCTGGATGATCCTGTGTCTGGCGGGTGCCTGTGCCGTTGGCTTCTTTGGTATCGCTTATTTCTCAACACACCCGACGCTCGCTGCTTCGGTTAATCAGAACTCCGAGCGCGTATTTATCGAGCTGGCGCAAATCCTGTTTAACCCGTGGATTGCCGGCATCCTGCTGTCTGCCATTCTGGCCGCCGTCATGTCGACGCTGAGCTGCCAGTTGCTGGTGTGCTCCAGCGCCATTACTGAAGATCTGTACAAAGCCTTCCTGCGCAAAGGTGCCAGTCAGCAAGAGTTGGTATGGGTAGGGCGTTTCATGGTACTGGCGGTTGCGCTGGTGGCGATTGCGCTGGCTGCAAATCCGGAAAACCGCGTGTTGGGTCTGGTCAGCTATGCGTGGGCCGGCTTTGGCGCTGCGTTTGGTCCGGTGGTTCTGTTCTCTGTCATGTGGTCACGCATGACCCGCAACGGCGCGCTGGCCGGAATGATTATCGGCGCGTTGACCGTCATCATCTGGAAGCAATTTGGCTGGCTGGGACTGTACGAAATTATCCCAGGCTTTATCTTTGGCAGCATCGGGATTGTGGTCTTCAGTTTGTTGGGTAAAGCGCCGTCTGCCACGATGCAGCAGCGTTTTGCTGAGGCCGATGCGCATTATCATTCTGCGCCACCGTCGCGTCTCCAGGAAGGTTAATACCTCCCACTCTGTTCTCATCAGGCCCGCCGCGTGCGGGCTTTTTTATGGATGAAAATCTCTGCCCGCCATAAAAACCCTTACCGTGATAAGTTTTTACATTCTGACATCATTCTCACTACATTCTGCTTGAGTTTTCTCTTGCCGTAATGATAATCACTATCACTGTAATTTACCTTTCTTTGCATCAATTGACTAAGAATAACGCTTAAGGACCTTTGGCATGTTTGTTCCGTTTCTCATTATGTTGCGTGAAGGGCTGGAAGCCGCACTGATTGTCAGCCTGATTGCCAGTTACCTGAAGCGCACCCAACGCGGGCGTTGGATTGGTGTGATGTGGGTTGGCGTTCTCCTCGCTGCGGCACTGTGTCTGGCGCTCGGGATATTTATTAATGAAACCACTGGTGAATTTCCGCAGAAACAACAGGAGCTGTTCGAAGGTATCGTGGCGGTTATTGCCGTCGTGGTTCTGACCTGGATGGTGTTCTGGATGCGTAAAGTGTCCCGCAACGTGAAGGTTCAACTGGAGCAGGCCGTTGATAATGCATTACAGCGTGGCAATAACCACGGCTGGGCGCTGATCATGATGGTTTTTTTTGCCGTTTCCCGTGAAGGGCTGGAGTCTGTCTTTTTCCTGCTCGCCGCATTTCAACAAGACGTTGGGATCTGGCCGCCAGTAGGCGCACTGCTGGGACTGGCAACGGCGGTTGTGCTCGGCTTCCTGCTTTATTGGGGCGGTATTCGTCTTAATCTCGCTGCATTTTTCAAATGGACCAGCCTGTTTATTCTGCTGGTGGCTGCGGGTCTGGCGGCGGGGGCGATTCGCGCCTTCCATGAGGCCGGCTTGTGGAACCACTTTCAGGACATCGCGTTCGATATGAGTGCAATTCTCTCCACGCACTCGCTGTTTGGCACGCTAATGGAAGGCATTTTCGGTTATCAGGAAGCGCCGAGCGTCAGTGAGGTCGCGGTCTGGTTTATCTATCTGGTTCCGGCATTAGCGCTTTTTGCGATGCCGTCGCGCGCAGGTACAACGGCGTCCCGAACAGCGCCTTAACGCTGGGCGACGCAGATATTTGGTTAGTTACAACATACTTATTTAAAGGATTAGTCATGACGTATAACTTCCGCCGTAGTGCGCTCCAGCTTGGCATGGCTGCGCTGTTTGCCTCCGCTTTTACCACCCAGGCCGCTGATGTTCCGCAGGTCAAAGTGACCGTGACCGATAAACAATGCGAGCCGATGAACATCACGGTGAATGCGGGCAAGACGCAGTTCATTATTCAGAACCACAGCCAAAAGGCGCTGGAATGGGAAATTCTCAAAGGCGTGATGGTCGTTGAAGAGCGTGAAAACATTGCTCCGGGTTTTAGCCAGAAAATGACTGCTAATTTGCAGCCTGGTGAATACGACATGACCTGCGGCCTGCTGACCAACCCGAAAGGGAAACTGATCGTTAAAGGTAGCGCGACGGCGGACGCCGCCCAGAGCGATGCGCTGCTGAGCCTGGGCTCGGCAATTACCGAATATAAGGCGTATGTGACAGAAGAAACCGCACAACTGGTGACCGGAACCAAAGCCTTTACAGATGCGATCAAGGCCGGTGACATTGAAAAAGCGAAGACTCTGTATGCGCCAACACGTCAGCACTATGAGCGTATCGAACCGATTGCCGAACTCTTCTCCGACCTCGACGGTAGCATCGATGCCCGTGAAGATGATTACGAGCAAAAGGCCGCCGATCCGAAATTTACCGGTTTCCATCGTCTTGAAAAGGCACTGTTTGGCGACAACAACATTAAAGGGGCGGAAAAGTATGCCGACCAGTTGAATACCGACGTGCTGGATCTGCAAAAACGCATTAGCGAACTGGCTTTCCCGCCGTCAAAAGTGGTGGGTGGCGCAGCGGCGTTGATTGAAGAAGTCGCGGCGACCAAAATCAGTGGTGAGGAAGAACGCTACAGCCGCACCGATCTATGGGATTTCCAGGCTAACGTCGACGGTGCGCAAAAGATTGTGAATCTGCTGCGTCCACAGTTACAGAAATCGAATGCTGAGCTGCTGGCGAAGGTCGATGCTAACTTCAAAAAAGTCGATACCATTCTGGCTAAATACCGTACCAAAGAGGGTTTTGAAGCCTACGACAAACTGACTGATGCTGACCGTAACGCACTGAAAGGCCCGATCACCACACTGGCAGAAGATCTCGCACAATTACGCGGCGTTCTGGGTCTGGATTAAGCTATGCAAGACGATGATAAGAACGGCGTGAGCGAACCGTCACGCCGACGTTTGTTAAAAGGTATGGGGGCGCTCGGTGGCGCGCTGGCCCTGACGGGGGGATGTCCGGTCGCGCATGCGCAAACGCCGCAAAGCGCGCCGGGGACCTTATCGCCAGATGCACGAAGCGAAACGCAGCCCTTTTATGGCGCGCATCAGGCGGGGATCCTGACACCTCAACAAGCCTCAATGATGCTGGTGGCGTTTGACGTACTGGCCAGTGATAAAGCCGATCTCGAACGTTTGTTTCGCCTGCTGACACAGCGAATCGCCTTTTTGACCTCCGGCGGACCGGCACCAGAAACGCCGAACCCACGTTTGCCGCCGATGGACTCCGGGATCCTCGGTGCCTTCATTGCGCCGGATAACCTGACGATGACACTCTCGGTGGGGCATTCGCTGTTTGACGCGCGCTTTGGCTTAGCCGCGCAGTTGCCAAAGAAGCTGCAAAGAATGGTTCGTTTTCCCAATGACTCGCTCGATGCAGCCTTATGTCATGGCGATCTACTATTACAGATTTGCGCCAATACGCAGGACACGGTGATTCATGCGCTTCGCGATATCATTAAACACACGCCAGACTTGCTCAGCGTTCGCTGGAAGCGGGAAGGGTTTATTTCTGACCATGCTGCCCGTAGTAAAGGTAAAGAGACACCGGTGAATCTGCTCGGCTTCAAAGACGGCACGGCTAATCCTGACAGTCACGACGCGAAGCTGATGCAGGAAGTGGTTTGGGTCACCGCGGAGCAGGGGGAACCCGCCTGGGCAACGGGGGGAAGTTATCAGGCCGTGCGGTTGATCCAGTTCCGCGTTGAGTTTTGGGACCGAACGCCGCTAAAAGAACAACAGACCATTTTTGGCCGCGATAAGCAGACCGGCGCACCGTTGGGGATGCACAACGAACACGACGTGCCGGATTACGCCAACGATCCGGAAGGTAACGTCATTGCGCTGGATAGTCATATCCGTCTGGCGAACCCGCGCACGCCAGAAACACAGTCAAACCTGATGATGCGCCGGGGGTATAGCTATTCGCTTGGTGTCACCAACTCCGGCCAACTGGATATGGGGCTGCTGTTCGTCTGCTACCAGCATGATCTGGAAAAAGGTTTTCTGACTGTGCAAAAACGCCTGAACGGCGAAGCGCTGGAAGAATATGTGAAGCCTATCGGCGGCGGCTATTTCTTTGCGCTGCCGGGGGTAAAAACTGCCGATCGCTATCTGGGGCAGACGCTGCTGGAAGCCTGATGCCAATCCCCATCCTGCGATGGGGATTTTTTTAGGATTCATACATTGAAATAATTTAGTCATGTTTTTGTAAGAGACTGAGCTAAGCAAAAAGAGATTCAATAGTTAAAATATAGTAAATGCAATGTTGCATTAATGGTGATTTCTGTTGTATTTATACAGAGTAGCGGTAGTTCCCGGCAGTGATGCTCATTCACTATGGAGATCGCGGATGGTAAGGTCCTGTACTGGACATGTTAATCAAAGCCTAAGCCGTACCTTACTCGGAATTCCTTCCTCCGATAGTCATTTCGTCACCGCTAAATTCCTGACACCTCCTTCTTTTTCCCCAGTTACCGACGCCGTATACGGTGCGCGTAGCCGCATGTGGCGTCTCTTCAACAAGCAAGCTATGGCTTACAAGGAAGCCAACCCTCAGATGTTTGTGCGCATAATCGCGCTGGTAACGGCGCGTGTGATGAATACCAACAACTCAAGGTGCTATCCATGGGAAGACAAAAAGCAGTGATCAAAGCTCGTCGTGAAGCCAAACGTGTGCTGAGACGGGATTCACGCAGTCATAAACAACGTGAAGAAGAGTCGGTCACCTCGCTTGTGCAGATGAGTGGCGTAGAAGCAATTGGTATGGCGCGTGACAGTCGCGACACCACACCAATCATGGCGCGTAATGAAGCTCAATCGCACTACCTGAATGCTATCGAGAGTAAACAGCTGATTTTCGCGACGGGCGAAGCCGGGTGCGGGAAAACCTGGATCAGTGCGGCAAAAGCAGCAGAGGCTCTGATACATAAAGATGTTGAAAGGATCATCGTTACCCGTCCAGTTTTGCAGGCTGATGAGGATCTCGGCTTCTTGCCTGGCGATATATCGGAGAAATTTGCTCCGTATTTCCGGCCGGTCTATGACGTGCTAGTCAAGCGGTTGGGCGCATCTTTTATGCAATATTGCCTGCGACCTGAAATCGGTAAGGTGGAAATCGCGCCGTTCGCTTATATGCGCGGACGTACATTTGAAAATGCGGTGGTTATTCTTGACGAGGCTCAGAATGTCACTGCTGCGCAGATGAAGATGTTTTTAACTCGCCTCGGGGAGAACGTGACGGTGATTGTGAATGGGGATATTACTCAGTGCGATTTACCCGCCCACGTTCAGTCAGGATTAAGCGATGCGCTGGCGCGCTTTAAAGAAGATGAGATGATAGGCATTGTCCGCTTCGGCAAAGACGATTGCGTTCGCTCGGCGTTGTGCCAGCGAACGCTGCATGCTTATAGTTAAAGGTTGTGTGCGTTCAGAGCCCGGGAAACCGGGCTTTGTTTTTTGGGGATAGATTTGCCGTCAGGGCGTGTGTGGGTTTGTAGGCCGAATAAGGCGGAGCCACCATCCGGCACATTGCCCGGTGGCGCTGTCGCTTACCGGGCCTACGGTCGGGGCGTGTGTGGGTTTGTAGGCCGGATAAGGCGGAGCCGCCATCCGGCAAATTGCCCGGTGACACTGTCGCTTACCGGGCTTACGCTCGGGTGTTCTCATCCCCCCTCAGGGAGAATATAAAAGAAAAGAGCCGATACATAAGTACCGGCTCTCATCTGAAATATGGCGGTGAGGGGGGGATTCGAACCCCCGATACGTTGCCGTATACACACTTTCCAGGCGTGCTCCTTCAGCCACTCGGACACCTCACCATATTGTTGTTCCTGAACTGCTGGAACGGGCGCTAATTTAGGGAAATACGCCGCCTGCGTCAATTAACTTTTCGAAAAAATCATTCGTTTACACAATCTTCCATCAACCTGGAGATTAATTAAGCGGAAACTGCTTTTTTTACCAGCGGCGGTGATTTTGTTATGCTGGTAATCCCCTTGAAAACGATGACAATAAGTGCGGCAAGCACCGCACAACAACACGCAGGAGTCTTTATGGATATCATTTTCTATCACCCTACATTCGATACTTCATGGTGGATCAAAGCCCTGGAAAAGGCCATCCCCACCGCCAAAGTCCGCGAGTGGAAGCAGGGCGATAACGATCCGGCAGATTATGCGCTCGTCTGGCACCCACCGGTAGAAATGCTGGAAGGGCGGAAACTGACAGCGGTCTTTGCCCTCGGCGCGGGTGTGGATTCGATCCTCAGCAAACTCAAAGCCCACCCCAATATGCTCGATATGTCGATTCCTCTCTTTCGCCTGGAAGATACCGGAATGGGCTTACAAATGCAGGAATACGCCGTAAGTCAGGTGCTGCACTGGTTCCGCCGTTTTGATGATTACCAGGCACTTAAAAATGCGTGTCAATGGCAGCCGCTGGCGGAGTACTCACGCGAGGAGTTTACCATCGGTATTATGGGGGCGGGTGTTCTGGGCGGTAAGGTGGCTGAGAGTCTGCAAACCTGGGGATTCCCACTGCGCTGTTGGAGCCGCAGTCGCAAAGCGTATCCGGGCGTCGAAAGCTTTGCGGGTCAGGAAGAACTGGGTGAATTCCTTAGCCAGACGCGAGTCCTTATTAATCTCCTGCCCAATACCGCCGAAACGGTTGGCATCATCAACAGCGAATTGCTCAATCAACTTCAGGACGGCGCGTATTTGTTGAACCTGGCGCGGGGTGTTCATGTTAATGAAGACGACCTGTTGGCCGCGTTGAATAGCCACAAGCTGAAGGGCGCAATGCTGGATGTCTTTAGCCGTGAGCCATTACCCGTGGATAGCCCCTTGTGGAAACATCCGCGCGTAGCGATGACGCCGCATATTGCTGCCGTAACGCGCCCTGCAGAAGCCGTGGAGTACATTTCACGGACCATTGCCCAGCTTGAAAAGGGTGATGCGGTGACTGGCCAGGTGGATCGTGAGCGCGGCTACTGAGGCCGGGTCGGTAACGTTGGGTTTCGACTAAAAAACGCTGGCGATTCCTGCTATCCTTGTGGCAAATGACTTCAGGAGAGAAATATGTATCCCGTTGACCTGCATATGCATACCGTCGCCAGCACCCACGCCTACAGTACTCTGAGCGATTACATCACCCAGGCCAAACGTCAGGGATTGAAATTGTTCGCCATTACCGATCATGGTCCGGACATGGCCGATGCGCCGCATCACTGGCATTTCATAAATATGCGTATCTGGCCGCGTGTGGTCGATGGGGTAGGGATCCTGCGCGGCATCGAGGCAAATATCAAAAATATCGAAGGTGAAATTGACTGTACGGGTCAAATGCTCACCTCGCTGGATCTGATCATTGCCGGTTTCCATGAGCCGGTTTTTGCCCCTCAGGATGAAGCCACCAACACGAAGGCGATGATTGCGACAATGGCCAGTGGTGTCGTACATATTATTAGCCACCCTGGAAATCCAAAATATCCTGTCGACATCACCGCCATCGCCCAGGCTGCGGCGAAATATCAGGTCGCGCTTGAGATTAACAACTCCTCTTTCCTTCATTCCCGAAAAGGCAGCGAAGCCAATTGTCGCGCAGTAGCGGCTGCGGTGCGCGATGCCGGCGGCTGGGTTGCGTTGGGGTCGGATTCGCATACCGCCTTTACGATGGGGGATTTTAGTGAGTGCCGTAAAATCCTTGATGCGGTCAACTTCCCGGAAGAGCGTATTTTAAACGTAACGCCGAAACGGTTACTGAATTTCCTGGAAATGCGCGGAATGGCGCCCATCCCTGAATTTGCAGAACTATAAACATAACAAGCTGGACTAAATTGATGAACGAGTTTTCTATCCTCTGCCGCGTGCTGGGGTCACTGTATTACCGCCAACCGCAGGATCCGCTGCTGGTTCCGCTTTTTACCCTGATTCGCGAAGGCAAACTGTCGGCGAACTGGCCGCTGGAGCAGGATGAGCTCTTAGCCCGTTTGCAAAAAAGTTGCGACATGGCTCAGTTGGCTGCTGATTACAATGCGCTGTTCGTTGGAGAAGAGTGCGCTGTGTCTCCGTATCGCAGTAGTTGGGTCGACGGGGCAAAGGAAGCGGATGTTCGCGCATTTCTTTCCTCCCGTGGGATGCCGCTTGCCGACACGCCTGCTGATCACATTGGAACCCTGCTTCTAGCGGCGTCATGGCTGGAAGATCAGTCAGCTGAAGATGAAAGTGAAGCGCTGGAAACGCTGTTTGCGGAATACCTGCTGCCGTGGTGCGGCACGTTTCTGGGTAAAGTTGAGGCCCATGCGACGACGCCCTTCTGGCGGACAATGGCCGCAATAACACGTGACGCCATAGGCGCTATGTGGGATGAGTTAGAAGAAGATACTGACGAATAAGTGTGATTCACGTCACTTATAAATGCAACAAGAATTATAACTTGCACAAAATGTGTGCGTGATCTCATTCATGTTGCGCCATTCTGTTATCATGCGCGGCATGAACATACTTCTTTCAATTGCAATTACGACAGGCATTCTCTCTGGGATTTGGGGATGGGTGGCTGTTTCTCTTGGCTTACTGAGTTGGGCGGGATTTCTTGGCTGTACGGCCTATTTCGCGTGCCCACAGGGTGGGCTGAAGGGGCTGGCTATTTCCGCCTCGACGCTGTTAAGCGGCCTCGTATGGGCGCTAGTGATAATTCATGGCAGCGCGCTGACACCGCATCTGGAAATCGTAGGCTATGTGATAACGGGCTTTGTCGCATTCCTGATGTGTATTCAGGCGAAGCAGGTGCTACTGTCGTTCGTACCCGGCACCTTCATTGGCGCATGCGCAACATTTGCCGGGCAGGGTGACTGGAAACTGGTATTGCCTTCGCTGGCCATGGGTCTGCTCTTTGGTTATGCCATGAAAAGCAGTGGCCTCTGGCTGGCGTCACGGCGTGAAAGGCAAAGTACACGCGCGGTAACCAGTAAATAAAAAAGCGTGAGGACAACCTCACGCTTTTTTTATGATCGGACTCAGGACTCTGGCGGCACCGACAGGTGACGGTATTTCACCAGGATGTCATTCTGACGTTCAGCTTTGTTCTGCAAATCCCACAACCCGCGATCGATACCATCGTTAATCAGGAAAATAACGCCAGTTTCAATGGCGGACATCAGACACAGCATAACCGGTTCATTTGAGGTATAGCCGATTTCCCCTTCCAGTAAACGCTGGTAATCAATGAAGCGGAAGACCCCAGCCTGGACTTCATATGAGAGAATCGTTTTGCTGGTATTCACCGAAGAAAGGATCTCACCCGTGCTAACGTTGACGACGCGCAGGTTGACCGCAATCTGATCCAACTGATACTGCGTGTCCGCCCCAATGCCAAAGTAGCGGGCGCCTGCCCCTCCAGATTTCACATTACTTTCGTAACCAATAATCGAACCTTCTATCATAATGTTCGCTGCTGTTAGCGACTCTAATGGAATACGGTTGTTAATGGCGACGGTACCGTTCTCCTGCGCAGCGCGAATGATTTTGCGTTCGTTTAACAGGTTTTGCAGGCCCTGTCGTTCCAGAGGAACAAACCAGCGGGAGTCCTTCAGCGCAGTCACCAGCATGGCCGTCGCACTTTGTGGTACGGCAGTGGAGAAGTTACTGGCCGGATATGGTTTGAACTGCCCCGTTTCATCCTGAATGTTATAGACCGAAACAAAGATTTTGCCTGTCGGCATCGGCAAATGTGTTAAATCTTTATAGCTTTGCGCACGCGGCATTAATGTCGGCTTGGCGGCTTGTTTTGGGGGGGCGGTTAAGCACCCGCTCAATAATATAACGGCGATTAAAATAAATAAGCGCTGCATGATATGATCCTTATTTTGCGGGTACTTAAAAATCGGTTGAATTTGTCTGTAAACCCGACACTTCGATTGTCGATGTTTTTCCCGTTTTTCTGTCCGTGACGTTTAGCTGCAGCTGCCCATCCCGATTGGTAATATCAACAATGAAATCATTGGTGACCATCCTGCCGGGTTTACCCGTATTAATATTGGTCAACAGTCCGCCTAACAGTTGTGACTGAATAGCCTGAGTAAAATTATCCAGGGCGGAAGGCGTTTCAATACCAAAATCGTCATCGTAACTGGGGTCTTTATACGAGTTTTGCGCCTGAGCGCTGTTTAGCAAGAATGCACCATTATTTGGGTTACCCCCAAAGTTTGGATTTAGGAACTGGAATGTCATATTACCTGCCCAGCTTAAGGGGGAAATAAGCATAAGCGCCACGATTGCATGTTTGACACGCATTACAGCCTCCGGACAAAATTACTTATTAGAATTCGTCATGTGCCAAATCGCCGGTACTCAATAGTGTCTTATCTATTTGCCGACGGTTAAGCGCATCCTCTGTTTCTGCCAGGGCGAAGACAACAGTTCTTTCGAAGTCTCTTTTCGTTGGGAATAAAAAGGTTTGGAATATAACGTCCTGATTAACCGTTATGGTGATCCAACTACCCCAACGCGCACTGGGTCTTTCATTTATGGTCAGGTTGCCGGTGTACTCGCTTTCCCATTTGTCGCTAAAGGCACGATAAAAATCGTGTCCCACAGAAGAAACAGTATGGTCAGTTAATAACCCCGGTACTTCGACTTCCACTGCCTGCACGTTCCCCGTAGCAAACAACAGATGTGTTGCTACAAGCCAGGTCATATAGCGTTTCATGGCGTTATCGCCTGAGGTTATCGTTTGCCCATGAAACCGCTTGCGTACGGTTTTTAACAGCTATCTTTTTGAAAAAATTATAAAGATGTGTTTTGACCGTATTTTCACTAATAAACAGTGAGCGTGCGATTTCGATATTAGAGGCGCCAATACGCAGCTTATTGAGGATCTCTTTTTCACGATGGGTGAGCAGAGCCGACTCGGTACTGTTGTAACGGTAATTACCCGAATGAGTGATAAGGTAGCTGGCCAGTTTCTGAGAAAAGTAGCATTCTCCCCGCATGATCCCTTGCAGCCCGTTAACAACATGTTCTTCGTCATCAGCGACGTAAAAAACGCCATTGATATGTGGCCAGTTTTCAATATCACGATAAGGATAGTCGTCGGGTGTATTTAACAATAACGTTTTGATATTATTGTTTTTCCGACTTAAATTATCTTGCCAGTAATGGATGATTTTTTTATCCGCTTCCATCATATCCACTAAAACAATGCAACCAGAGGCGATATCATCCAGAGAACGTTGAATATTATGCAATTTTCCGGTAAGCGCCAGAGATTGTTTTAAGTGCTGCAATAATGCCGTTGCTTGCAGGGACGGTTTAGTGATCAACAATAATGTATGACCATGAATACTATGGACTTCATTAAACATGATGAAACCCCACTTTTTTAGTCGCACATCTGACAGTTGTCTTTAGAAAATAAAGACACCAGAAGTACTGACAGATGTTGCACTGCTGTGTAAAGAATTAGAAACAACCCAAAAGGGTGAAAATATTAATACAAATGAACTACAACTGTTTTCAATCTAGCCATTACAAACCTTAAAGCAAGTGTTAAACTTGTAACCAAATGTAAAAATATATATTAATTTGTTAACTATCGGGTGATTTTAGCTTTTAAAATGATAATAAAGTTGTACATCTTCCCGTATTTGCATAGATTTAAAAAATCATACAAATTAATATAATTGTCTGTAACTAATGGGTTTTATCATAAAATGATGCGTTATGATTCAGTGATGAAATTTCATTGTTTCTTCCTTTCACTCTTGTGCTCATTTTTTTCTAAGAAAAGACGATGTTTGTCACGAGTTATTCATCTTACCCATCCAGCAGTGTTGACGTTGTCCGTAAAATCGACACGGGACAGCAGATTAGTAGGCGTAAAATCAATTAATTCAGCACCAGCCCTAAAAATTAAATTAAAGGGCAATAGAAGAAGAGATATCCGTTAATTAGTACTTTGGTGTGAGTGATACTTTAAAAATACAACTGCTGGGTGAGTTATTTAAAATGTTTCCGCAGACATACTCTTTAACGTTACGCAGCGTTAACAAATTACGAATCGCGTTAACAAGCAGCTTGAAAAATATTATTTACCCGTGTACGACCAGGTCCAGGGTGACAACATGAAAAACAGAATGTTATTTATGATGTTAACAGTACTGGGTGCGCCTGGGATTGCAACCGCGTCAAGTTATGATCTGGCGAGATCGGAATATAACTTTGCGGTAAATGAATTAAGCAAGTCTTCATTTAATCAGGCAGCCATAATTGGTCAAGTCGGCACTAATAATAGTGCAAATACACGCCAGGATGGTTCGAGACTTAAGGCGGTTGTTTCGCAAGATGGTGGAAGTAACCGGGCTAAAGTTGACCAATCAGGAGCTTATAACTTTGCTTATATTGCGCAGACAGGCAATGGCAATGATGCCAGTATATCGCAAAGTAATTACGGTAATACTGCGATGATTATCCAGAAAGGTTCTGGAAATAAAGAAAATATTACTCAGTACGGTACGCAAAAAACAGCAGTTGTAGTGCAGAGACAGTCGCAAATGGCAATTCGCGTTATTCAACGTTAATGTTTTTCGCGACTTTTAAATCAATCCGATGGGGGTTTACCATGAAACTTTTACAAGTGGCAGCATTTGCAGCAATCGTGGTTTCTGGCAGTGCTCTGGCTGGTTCCGTTCCACAATGGGGTGGCGGCGGCGGTAATCACGGCGGTGGCGGTAATAATACCGGTGCTGAATCCACGCTGAGTATTTACCAGTCTGGGGTGAATAACTCTGCACTTGCGCTGCAAAGCGACGCTCGTAAATCTGATACCACTATTCATCAGAACGGGTTCGGTAACGGCGCTGACGTTGGTCAGGGTTCTGATAACAGCACTATCGATCTGACTCAGAATGGCTTCAGAAACAACGCCACCATCGACCAATGGAACGGCAAAAACTCTGATATTACTGTAAGCCAATACGGTGGAAACAACGGCGCTCTGGTTAACCAGACTGCTTCTGACTCCAGCGTTCTGGTACATCAGGTTGGTTTCGGCAACAACGCCACGGCTAACCAGTACTAATTCAGTTTATGTGCTGAAATTAAACAGGGCGAAAGCCCTGTTTTTTTTCGGGAGGACGGTATGCACACGTTATTACTTCTTGCGGCGCTTTCTAATCAGATAACCTTTAATACAACCCAGCAAGGCGAGATGTTCACCATTATTCCTCAAGTCACGTTAATGCAACCCTGTGTTTGCCAGGTGCAAATTATCGCGCTCCGCGATGGCATAGCCGGACAAAGTCGATCGCAACAAAAAAGAACGCTTTCGCTACCGGCCAATCAGCCTATTGATTTGACTACGCTAAGTCTTAATATTTCTCCGCAAGACTCCGTCACTATTGTAGTCACCGTTTCTGACGGTCAATCGCTGCATTTGTCTCAGCAATGGCCAACGTCAGCATCATCATCTTAACTGTAAGGGATGACTCTTCTTTGAGGAAATACCTATGCTGGCATCTGCTGCGTTCAATAAAGTGGTTTTCCCCTTCTGTTTATTGTCCCTTTTTTCTTCCACCGCAATAGCGGGTGCGGAAGGTCAGCGGGGTGTTATTCATTTCACGGGGCAAGTTGTTGAATCTCCCTGTGAGGTCAGTCGTGTAGAAAAGCGCTTTACCATGTCATGCGAACGTCAGGGGCAGTTAGATACGCACTATTATTCCCCACAAACATTGCTTCACTCACCACAACGCTTTAAACAAATTGCGACAGTTAACATGCGTTATCTTGATAAGCAGCAAACGTTAGCCGTCGTGAGTATCGATTACCGCTAAAAATGGCAGGGGTAGGGAATAACGAAAAGCGCGATTTCATGCGAAACCCTGCTGTACACTTGAAAGATTCAGTGTGGCAAGGAGGTTTTATGAAAACGCGTATGCACGTTATCAAGGGGGATATCACCACCGTTGACGTTGATGTCATCGTCAATGCGGCAAATTCCTCATTATTAGGGGGCGGCGGTGTCGATGGCGCTATCCACCGTGCGGCGGGACCGGCGTTGCTGGAAGCTTGTAAGCAAGTCAGGCAGCTACAGGGAGAATGCCCGCCAGGGCATGCGGTGATTACCGCCGCAGGCCGACTGTCCGCACGGGCGGTGATCCATGCCGTGGGCCCGGTCTGGCGTGGCGGCGATCACAACGAAGATCAGCTGTTGCAGGACGCCTACCGCAACAGCCTTAACCTGGCGCTGGCGAATGGCTATCAATCGATAGCCTTTCCCGCAATCAGTACCGGTGTGTATGGTTATCCTCGCGCCGCCGCTGCCGAGATTGCGGTTAAAACGGTTTCGGAATTCATTACCCGTCGCGTTTTGCCTGAGCAGGTATACTTTGTCTGTTATGACGAAGAAACAGCCCAGCTTTATCAGAGACTACTTACCCAGCAAGGCGATGAATGAGTTGACCCGGCTTGCTCGCGCCATCGTTCCCCTGTGTGAAAACCATCCGAATGAGTGCGGTATCCTCGCGCTGGATGATAGCCTGGATGCCTTTGCCGCTCGCTATCTATTAGCGGAAATGGCAGAAACCACGCTTGATGTGCAGTATTACATCTGGGAAGAGGATATGTCCGGACGACTGTTGTTTGCAGTCCTTCTGGCGGCGGCAAAGCGGGGAGTGCATGTGCGTCTGCTGCTGGACGATAACAATACGCCGGGTCTGGATGACACGCTGAAAATGCTGGATGCGCATCCAAACATTGAAGTGCGGTTATTTAACCCTTTCTCGTTTCGCATGCTGCGGGCGCTCGGTTATCTGACCGACTTTGCCCGTCTCAACCGCCGTATGCATAATAAAAGCTTTACCGCCGACGGCGTGGTGACGCTGGTGGGCGGGCGCAATATCGGCGATGCCTACTTTGGTGCAGGTGAAGAACCGTTGTTTTCCGACCTGGACGTGATGGCCGTTGGCCCCGTGGTGAAAGATGTTGCCGATGATTTTGAACGCTACTGGTGCTGTGATTCAGTATCGACGCTGAAATCAGTACTGGCGCTCTCTGAGGAAGAAATCACCGAGAGAATAGAATTGCCGGAGTCCTGGTATAACACGGACATTACGCGGCGGTATTTGCATAAGTTGCAAACCAGCCAGTTCATGTCTCATCTCGAAAGCGGTGCGTTACCGCTCATCTGGGCGCGCACGCGGCTTCTTAGTGACGATCCCTCCAAAGGCGAGGGAAAGGTTCCGCGCCATTCCTTGCTGCCTCAGCGCTTGTTTGATGTCATGGGGTCGCCTGGTGAGCGTATAGACATCATTTCCGCGTACTTTGTCCCGACGCGTGCAGGCGTGGCGCAACTGCTGCAACTGGTCAGAAAAGGCGTCAAAATAGCGATTTTGACCAATTCCTTAGCCGCGAATGATGTTGCCGTCGTGCATGCAGGCTACGCGCGCTGGCGGAAAAAACTGTTACGTTACGGGGTTGAGCTTTATGAGCTAAAGCCGACACAGGAGCATGACAGGGTACTTCATGACCGAGGGCTGACCGGGAATTCAGGTTCCAGTCTGCATGCGAAAACCTTCAGCATTGATGGTCGAAAAGTGTTTATTGGTTCGCTCAATTTTGATCCGCGTTCCACAATGCTGAATACAGAGATGGGGTTTGTGATTGAGAGTGAAACCCTCGCGACCTTGATTCACAAGCGCTTCACGCAGAGTCAGCGCGATGCTGCCTGGCAATTGCGACTGGATCGTTGGGGAAGGATCAACTGGGTTGACCGACAGCAGGGTAACGAGGTGATTCTCAAAAAAGAACCCGCGACAGGATTCTGGAAGCGGGTTCTGGTACGGCTGGCGACAATACTGCCCGTCGAATGGTTATTGTAACGGGGAGAGCCAGATTTAGCCGGTCACGCGGTTACTTTTATTTTGCGCCACGGCGGGTTTACCTGAAAATAAGAATTTAAGTAGCGGAATACGTAAATGTATTTCGTACAGTACCACGGCGATACCCACAACAAAAACGAGCCCACACAAAAAGCCCAGCAGGTTTGATGCTATATGCGGCGTAATATAGGCACCGAAAAATAGCGTCAATGGATGATGCACCAGGTAAATAAATAACGACGCGTTAACAAAATAGGTGACGCGCGCAGACTGGAAATTCAATAAACGGTGGCCCAGCGAAAAGACCACGTTGACCATCCATAATCCCATGACCATGGTGATGACATATTCTGTTTCGTACATCCAGGCATCGCCACTGCCGTAGCGTTGGTTTACCAGATAGGCAATAAAGGCCAGCGCCGCAGCCAGCGTGCATCCTCGTGACGGCGTCGTGAACAGCGCTTTGAGCTGCGGAGAGATAAATGCCAGCGCACCCAGTAAAAAAAAGGGGATATAAAACAGCGTCTGCATGACGACAAAATTGAATAACCCATTGCTGAGAATAGGCGGATAAACCATAAAAATGGTGCGCCTTATTATCGCATAGACAATACCAAGTAAGAAAAAGATGAACGTTAGCTTGCGCATCGAAAAAGCGCCGCTGGATTTTTGCAGGTTATTTTTCATCCAGCTAAATACCGCCAGACTCACCGTCGTTAATACCACGAGAACCAGTAAAAACCACAAGTGAGAAATGAGTTCCCAGGCCAGCGCATTGTACTTGTCATAAAGAGAAAGGGTATGCCAACTGTCCGCTTTTCCTTTGACATATTGCAGCATAATAAATTGCGGTAACGTCAACAGCGGGATCGCCGTCAGCATGGGAATTCCCACGCGTTCGACACGCACTTTCCACCACCGTTTTAACGGGTAACGCAGAAATAACATGTACGAAAAATAACCCGAAATAACGAAAAAGACCTGCATACGAAACGCATGAATAAAATCGTTAAAAAGAGTGAGCCACCATGATGGTTCGGCGCTGTTGACATGCCAGGTATGACCTGAATAGATCAACGAGATATGGAAGGGGATACCCAACAACATCAGCCAGGCGCGGATGGAGTCAAGAAAATATTCACGCTGCGCGGGTACGGGATTCATAGCTATGGTCGTGTTCTCAGTTTCTCGGACTATTCGTCTTATCCCTAAGGCGAATAATAGTTACATTCGGTGGCAACCCTACACGAAGTACGACAACCTGTCTCCAGGATAAGCACGCAAAGTGAAAACAGCTCTGAAAAGGTGCTTAATCCATGAGCCAGCGAGCAGAACAATGCCGGGATTCAGTTGTCGTAATGCCTGATTATCCTTTAAAATAGATCGGATCGATATAAGCACACAAAGGGGGAAGTGCTTACTAATTATGAAACATAAACTACAAATGATGAAAATGCGTTGGTTGGGTGCAGCAGTCATGTTAACGCTGTATGCCTCGTCTGGTTGGGCTTTCACCATCGATGACGTCGCCAAACAAGCTCAATCTTTAGCCGGTAAAGGCTATGAGGCGCCTAAAAGCAACTTGCCCTCCGTTTTCCGCGATATGAAATATGCGGACTATCAGCAGATCCAGTTTAATCGCGACAAGGCTTACTGGAGCAATATCAAGACCCCATTTAAGCTCGAATTCTACCACCAGGGTATGTATTTCGACACGCCGGTCAAAATCAATGAAGTGACCGCAACAGCGGTTAAAAGAATTAAGTACAGCCCGGATTACTTCAATTTCGGCGACGTTCAGCATGACAAAGACACGGTAAAAGATCTTGGTTTCGCCGGTTTTAAAGTGTTGTACCCCATCAACAGTAAAGATAAAAACGATGAAATCGTCAGCATGCTTGGCGCGAGCTACTTCCGCGTACTGGGTGCTGGTCAGGTCTACGGGCTTTCGGCGCGTGGTCTGGCGATTGATACCGCGCTGCCCTCTGGCGAAGAATTCCCCCGCTTCCGTGAGTTCTGGATTGAACGTCCAAAACCGACAGACAAGCGCCTGACTATCTACGCATTGCTCGACTCTCCGCGTGCCACCGGCGCGTATCGTTTTGTGATTATGCCTGGCCGTGACACCGTGGTAGACGTACAGTCAAAAGTCTATCTGCGCGATAAAGTCGGCAAACTGGGCGTTGCGCCGTTAACCAGTATGTTCCTGTTTGGGCCAAACCAGCCTTCGCCGGCGACCAACTATCGTCCTGAACTGCATGATTCCAATGGCCTGTCCATTCACGCCGGTAATGGCGAGTGGATTTGGCGTCCGCTGAATAACCCGAAACACCTTGCGGTAAGCAGTTTTGCGATGGAAAACCCACAAGGGTTTGGTTTGCTGCAGCGTGGCCGTCAGTTCTCTCGCTTTGAGGATTTAGACGATCGCTATGACCTGCGCCCAAGCGCCTGGATCACGCCGAAAGGCGAGTGGGGCAAGGGCAAAATTGAACTGGTTGAAATTCCAACCAACGATGAAACCAACGATAACATCGTGGCTTACTGGACGCCGGATCAGTTGCCTGAGCCGGGCAAAGAGATGAACTTTAAGTATGCCCTGACGTTCAGCCGCGATGAAGACAAACTGCATGCGCCGGATAACGCATGGGTGCAGCAGACGCGCCGTTCAACTGGCGATGTTAAGCAGTCCAATCTCATCCGCCAGCCTGACGGTACCATTGCTTTTGTCGTCGATTTTACCGGCGCAGACATGAAAAAATTACCGCAGGACACGCCGGTGACCGCGCAAACCAGCATTGGCGATAATGGTGAGATTGTGGAAAGTGCAGTCCGCTATAACCCGGTGACTAAGGGCTGGCGTCTGACATTGCGCGTGAAAGTGAAAGACGCCAAGAAAACCACTGAAATGCGTGCTGCATTAGTCAATGCTGATAAGCCGCTAAGTGAAACCTGGAGCTACCAGTTACCTGCCAATGAATAAGACAACTGAGTACATTGACGCATTGCCGCTTTCGGATATCGAGAAAGCGGCACTGCCGAAAACTGACATCCGTGCGGTGCATGAAGCGCTGGATGCCGAGCATCGCCGTTACTCGCGAGAAGACGATTCACCGCAGGGGTCTGTTAAAGCGCGTCTTGAACAAGCCTGGCCGAACGCGCTGGCGCAAGGACAACTTATCAAAGATGACGAAGGGCGTGACCAGCTTCAGGCGATGCCGAAAGCCAAACGCTCTTCTATGTTTCCCGATCCGTGGCGAACCAACCCGGTAGGGCGTTTCTGGGATCGTCTGCGTGGGCGGGATGTCACTCCACGCTATCTCTCTCGTCTGACCAAAGAAGAGCAAGAAAATGAACAGAAATGGCGTACCGTCGGGACGCTCCGCCGCTATACGCTGTTGCTGCTGACCCTGGCGCAGACGGTCGTTGCCACCTGGTACATGAAGACCATTCTTCCGTATCAAGGCTGGGCGCTGATCAACCCTGCGGACATGGTTGGACAGGATCTGTGGGTTTCCTTCATGCAACTGCTGCCTTATATGCTGCAGACCGGCATTCTGATCCTTTTCGCCGTGCTGTTCTGCTGGGTGTCCGCCGGGTTCTGGACTGCGCTGATGGGTTTCCTGCAACTGCTGATTGGTCGCGATAAGTACAGCATCTCGGCGTCAACGGTCGGTGACGAACCGTTGAATCCTGAGCATCGTACTGCCTTGATCATGCCTATCTGTAACGAGGACGTTGACCGCGTCTTTGCCGGACTGCGTGCAACGTGGGAATCGGTTAAGGCGACCGGAAACGGTGAACATTTCGATGTCTATATCCTCAGCGATAGCTACAATCCGGACATCTGCGTAGCCGAACAAAAAGCGTGGATGGAACTGATCGCCGAAGTACAGGGCGAAGGGCAGATTTTTTACCGCCGCCGTCGCCGTCGTGTGAAGCGTAAAAGCGGCAACATCGACGACTTCTGCCGCCGCTGGGGCAGCCAGTATAGCTACATGGTCGTGCTGGACGCCGACTCCGTGATGACCGGCGACTGCCTGAGCGGTCTGGTGCGTCTGATGGAAGCGAACCCGAATGCGGGGATTATCCAGTCATCGCCGAAGGCATCCGGTATGGATACGCTGTACGCCCGTTGCCAACAGTTTGCGACGCGCGTCTACGGGCCGCTGTTCACCGCAGGTTTGCACTTCTGGCAGCTTGGCGAATCGCACTACTGGGGGCACAACGCAATTATCCGCGTGAAGCCCTTTATCGAACACTGTGCGTTGGCACCGCTGCCAGGTGAAGGCTCTTTCGCCGGTTCCATTCTCTCCCATGACTTTGTGGAAGCCGCGCTGATGCGCCGTGCGGGGTGGGGCGTGTGGATTGCTTACGATCTGCCTGGCTCTTATGAAGAGTTACCGCCAAACCTGCTGGACGAACTGAAGCGTGACCGTCGCTGGTGTCACGGTAACCTGATGAACTTCCGTCTGTTCCTGGTTAAAGGGATGCACCCGGTTCACCGCGCCGTGTTCCTGACGGGTGTAATGTCTTATCTCTCAGCGCCGCTGTGGTTTATGTTCCTTGCACTTTCGACGGCGTTGCAGGTGGTGCATGCCTTGACTGAACCGCAATACTTCCTGCAACCGCGACAATTATTCCCGGTGTGGCCGCAGTGGCGTCCGGAACTGGCGATTGCGCTGTTTGCATCGACAATGGTACTGCTGTTCCTGCCGAAACTGCTGAGTATCCTGCTTATCTGGTGTAAAGGGACGAAAGAATATGGCGGCTTCTTCCGTGTAACGTTGTCTCTGCTACTGGAAGTGCTGTTCTCCGTTTTACTGGCGCCGGTTCGTATGCTGTTCCATACCGTGTTTGTGGTCAGCGCGTTCCTGGGTTGGGAAGTAGTGTGGAATTCGCCGCAGCGTGATGATGACTCCACGCCGTGGGGAGAAGCGTTTATGCGCCATGGCTCGCAACTACTGCTTGGTCTGGTATGGGCGGTTGGCATGGCCTGGCTGGATCTGCGCTTCCTCTTCTGGCTGGCACCGATCGTTTTCTCGCTGATCCTGTCGCCGTTTGTGTCGGTGATTTCCAGCCGTTCAACAGTGGGGTTGCGCACTAAGCGCTGGAAGCTGTTCTTGATCCCGGAAGAGTATTCGCCGCCGCAGGTGCTGGTCGATACTGATAAGTACCTGGTGATGAACCGTGAACGCTCCCTGGAAGATGGCTTTATGCATGCGGTGTTTAATCCGTCGTTTAACGCGCTGGCAACGGCAATGGCGACCGCACGTCACCGCGCCAGCCAGGTGCTGGAAATTGCGCGTGACCGTCACGTCGAGCAGGCGCTGAACGAAACGCCGGAAAAACTGAATCGCGACCGCCGTCTGGTACTGCTTAGCGATCCGGTGACTATGGTGCGTTTACACTATCGGGTATGGAGTTCGCCTGAGAAGTATTCGTCGTGGGTTAACTACTATCAGGGTGTTAACCTCAATCCGCTGGCGTTGCAGAAAAAGTAAGGGGAGTTCCCGTAGGCCCGGTAAGCGTTAGCGCCACCGGGCAAGTAGCCGGATAGCGGCGTTAATGCCTTATCCGGCCTACGGGCGCTACGTGTACCGTTTACCGCTCATCCCATTCGTCGGCAGCCGCTTGCCCCTCTTCGGTGTCCAGCGGTGGCTCAAGCTGGAATTCCCCTTCGTCCCATTCATGTAGCGTGTTCTCTTCCTGCCATTCCTGGCGGATCTCTATCTCATCGTAATCACCGTCAAAAACGCTTTGTGCAGCTTCACCGCTGAGCATGGGCAGACACTCGCCTTCTTCCCCCTCGTCAGCAAAAAACTCCACCTGCCACATGATGTCGCCATCCTGTAACACATATTTTTGCACATTGAGTTGTTGTACATTGGCATCTTCCTGCTCGAGCCCTGGGTTGTCCGCCAGGAATTCTTCACGGGCGGCGTCAATGGCTTCTTCCAGCGTGGCGTACATGGTCATCAGAGTCTCCCTTTGATTTGATGAGGTAATCAGGGAAAGAATAGTTGATTCTCTGGTGTTGCAAGTATTAATGCTAAAAAATTATCCCTTTACCCGCGCGGTGGCCCGTCGGCGTATGCTTATCCATGAATAGATCGCGTTGAATAACACCACTCCCGCCGTAACCATAAATACCGCCCGAAAGCCGTAGTTGGCGGATATCGCCGCGCCCATTAAGGGACCGGTGACGTTACCGATATCGCGAAACGACTGGTTGTAGCTGAAGATACGTCCGGCAATTTGGTTGGAGGAATTATAGACCAGCAGGGTTTGTACGGCCGGGAGCAGGGCGCCGTCGGCGGCCCCCAGTAAAAAGCGCAGAACGGCCAGTTGCCAGGGCGTCTGGACAAAGGACATCGGGATCAGCAGCAGAACCGAGACGATCAGCGCGGCAATCAGGATTTTCTCCGGGCCTATGCGATCGCCGAGCTTACCCAATCTTGGCGCACTGAGCAGCGCCGCAACGCCGGGAACGGAAGCAATCATGCCGCTAATAAACGCAATATTGCTGACATTACCCGCCAGCTCCCGTACATACAGCGTCAGGATTGGCGCGATGGAACCGGTCGCAACCTGAATAATCATGGTGGTAATAAACAGACTCAGCACCAGTTTTGGGTTTTTAAGCGAGGTGATAACTTCGCGTATATGGAGCATCTCTTTTTTGCTGATGGGCTGAAATTTCTCACGAATTAAACAAAGCGTTAATATGAAGCAGATCAACAGCACAACGGCGGTGATGAAGAAAACGGGACGCAGCCCATACTGGTCAGCCAGCAAACCGCCGGCGAGCGGGCCCAACAAGGCGCCACTGACGCCGCCTGTGGAAAGGGTGCCCAGCGCCCAGCCGCTCTTATTGCGGGGAACCTGAGTGGCGATCAGCGCGTTCGCATTGGGAATAAACCCACCGAGTAAGCCCAGCAGCGCGCGGAGAATCAACAAATGCCAGATATTCTGCGCCACGCCCATCAACAGCATGACGATCGCCATACCCAGCGCCGAGCGCAGCAGCATAATTTTTCTGCCTTTCCGATCGGCAAGCCCGCCCCAAAACGGTGAAGCGATCGCGGAAAATAAAAACGTGATGCTAAATACCAGGCCGGACCACATATTCAATGCGCCATGCCCCGTTACGCCGAGTTGTTCGACATAAAGTGGTAGAAAAGGCATTACCAGACTAAAAGCCGCGCCGGTTAAGAAACAGCCGAGCCAGGCGACGGCGAGGTTACGTTTCCAGTTGATAGGTGTATCAGACAGTGACATAGCGATCCGCAGTATGGCGCGCTGTTGGCGCTTTAAGGCAAAAAAAGAATAAAAATTAAGCACATTAAGTATGCGCCCCTAACGGGAAGGCTGCAATGCGGAGAGCTTTTATCGCTAAAACAGGCGGGGACGCAGCCCGTAAAGAGCTGCAAAAGAGAAGGGTCAGTAGCGTGAAGGCACACCTTCAGGACGCGTTTTGAAACGGCGGTGCAGCCACATGTATTGTTCGGGGGCCATCATGATGCACTTTTCAACGATCTTATTCATCCAGGCGGCCGTTGTCTCGGCGTCGTCCAGCGGAGGAGAGCATTCTGGCGGCAGCATGATCAACTGGTAACCTTTGCCGTCCGGTTTGCGCCTGGGAACAAAGGGCACCAGACAGGCATTGGACATACGGGATAGCATCCAGGTACCGGATGTGGTGGCGGCCTGCTCTACGGCAAACAGCGGCACAAATACGCTGGAGCGCGGACCATAGTCATGATCGGGCGCATACCAGACCACTTCACCTTTTTTCAGCGCTTTGATCATGCCTTTCAGATCTTTTCGGTCCAGCATCGACTTATTTGAACGCATACGGCCCCATGTCTGAAGCCAGTCCAGCAGCGGGTTATCGTTCGGGCGATAGACGCCGATGCCTGGCTCCTGCAAGCCAAACAGCCTTGCGCCCAGTTCCAGCGTGAGGAAATGCAAGCCGACCAGTAAAATACCGCGCTGCTGTGCCTGCACATCGCGAATATGCTCCATGCCAATGACTTCCGTCCAGCGGGAGATTCGGCGATCGGACCAGAACCACGCCATGCCTGTTTCCAGCAACCCCATCCCAACGGATTCAAAATTTTTGACTACCAGATTGTGGCGTTCCTGCGCGCTCATCTGCGGGAAGCACAGCTCAAGGTTACGATGAGTAATTTGCGTACGCCGTTTCATCAGACGCAGCGCCAGATGACCCATGATATGGCCCAGGCGATAGATAACCGGGTAGGGTAACTGCACGACCAACCAAAGTGCGCCGATACCGAGCCAGGTTAACCAATACCGTGGATGCAGTAACGCTGCGGAGAACTTGGGTAAATTCGTCATTTCTGTCCTGTTAAAAATCTTCAAACGAGAAATATCTGTATTGTCGCACTTTTTTGCCCCTGGCAAAAATTTGTGGCTACAGGTTGGCGAAAAAGAGAACGATTGTTATTGATTTTTTTTCCATGAAAGATGAAATGTAGCGCAAAATGTGTGGATGTAAATTGGCAGGGATTGCTATATGATGCCGCCCGATTTTCTATTTTCACCCTTTGCAGGATACGTACACCATGCCAGTGTTACACAACCGCATTTCGAATGACGCGCTCAAGGCCCGTATGCTAGCGGAAACTGAGCCACGCACCACGATTTCGTTCTATAAATATTTCACGATCGCTAACCCACAGCAAACCCGCGATGAACTTTACCAGCTGTTTTTCTCACTCAACGTCTTTGGTCGCGTTTACCTCGCGCATGAGGGCATCAATGCTCAAATCAGCGTGCCACAAAGTCATGTCGACGCGTTTCGTACTCAACTGTATGCGTTTGACCCGGCGCTTGACGGACTGCGGCTGAACATCGCACTGGATGATGACGGGAAATCCTTCTGGGTCTTGCGCATGAAGGTGCGTGAGCGTATCGTCGCCGACGGCATTGACGATCCGAGTTTTGACGCCAGCAACGTGGGCGACTATCTGAAAGCGGCAGAAGTGAATGCCATGCTTGACGATCCGGACGCCGTCTTCATTGATATGCGTAACCACTATGAGTATGAAGTCGGGCACTTCGAGAATGCGCTGGAAATTCCGGCGGATACGTTCCGCGAGCAGTTGCCAAAAGCGGTAGAAATGATGCAAGAGCATCGTGACAAGAAGATTGTCATGTACTGCACCGGCGGTATACGCTGCGAAAAGGCCAGCGCCTGGATGAAGCATAACGGCTTTAATAAGGTCTGGCACATTGAAGGCGGAATTATCGAGTATGCGCGTAAAGCTCGCGAGCAGGGGTTACCGGTACGCTTCATCGGGAAAAACTTTGTCTTTGATGAGCGGATGGGGGAGCGAATCTCCGGGGAAGTGATAGCGCATTGCCACCAGTGCGGCGCACCGTGCGACAGCCATACTAACTGCAAAAACGACGGCTGCCATCTGCTGTTTATCCAGTGCCCGGCGTGCGCAGAAAAATTCAAGGGCTGCTGTAGCGAAGTTTGCTGCGAGGAGAGCACCCTGCCAGAAGAAGAGCAGCGTCGCCGCCGTGCCGGACGTGAGAACGGTAACAAGATTTTCAATAAATCACGCGGACGGTTGAATACCAAGCTGGGGATCCCGGATCCCACCGAATAGCGGCCACCAACCTGGCGACAAAGTAATGGCCTCATCACGAGGCCATTTTTTCATTAAGAATGAAAACGGGAAAGCCGGAACGGCGACAGATCAAATGCGGGTGGCTTTCCTTGCGCAAAGTCGGCGGCAATCTCTCCCAGCACCGAAGCAAACTTAAAGCCGTGACCGCTGAGTCCGGTGACGATCAGGGTGTTATCGTGGCCAGGCAGGGTGTCGATGATAAAATCTTCATCCGGCGAGTTGTCATACGTACACGCCGCGCCGTGCAGGCAGCAGCCGATCCCCGGAAGCACGCTGCGCAGGAACGGGAAGGCTTCGGAACCGTCGCTGGCAATGCTGGCAAACGGCTTACGTTCTTCCGCGGAGTGGATAACCTGCCCACCACTATGCTTCCCGATCTTCAGCTCATCATTTTCCGCCGGAAAGCCGTAATACTGATCGCCGTTTGGCAGTTCGCCGGTAAACGCGGGGAAGTTATTCTTAACGCTGTAACGTCCATCTGCCTGGTACCAGGCGAAAACTTTACGCACGGGTTGGACGGGTAATTCCGGTACCAGCGTCTGAACCCAGGTGCCGGCGCTAATCAGCGCTTTTTTCGCGCTGTATTCGCCATCAGCGGTTTCAATGGTAATGCCATCCGTGTCGTGACGAATCGCCGTGACCGGACAATTGAAGAGCTGTGCGCATCCCGCTTCTTCAGCAAGACGGATCCACGTTTTGATAGCCAGTTCGCTGCGCAAAAAACCGGAATCGGCTTCAAACAGCCCCAGGTAATCATCGGGTACGCGAATTTCCGGCCAGCGAGCCATAATGGCAGCGGCATCCAGTTGCTCAACGCTCAGCTGCCATTGCGTTGCGCTTTGCTGCACATTCGCCAGGAAAGCAGAGTTGGCAGGTCCAAGATTGAGCACGCCGGAACGAATGAAAATCGGGTCGTCGTTGTGGGTGGAGAGTTCATCCCAAAGCGCCTGGGCTCGCAGCACCAGTGGAACGTATTTCTCACCTTCGCCATAAGCGTGACGGATTAATCGCGTGTCACCGTGGTGGCTACCTTGCTGATGCGGCGGCATATGCGCATCGGTCATCAATACGTTCAAACCGGCACGCGTGGCATAATAACCTGCGGCCGCGCCTACGGAACCGCTGCCAATTATGATTAAGTCGTATTTCATTGGATTCTCTCTGCTATCGCGATGAAAACAGAGTAAATAAGTGAAGTGAGATATACAACCCAGAAATGGTAAAGGCACCTAATCGGTGCCTTTATGGTGAGATTAACCATCACATTAATGACGACGGTATTCATTTACCTGGTAATCGCCGGATTCAATTTTAGCGATGCCTGCTTCTAATATCGAAATAAATTGTCTGGCAACATCGGTGGTTAACCAGAGCGTTTGCCCAATTTCAGTGCCATCCGTTTCAGGACGATTAGGTGTCTGGTAGTGCAAACGCAGCATCAGCGCATCATAGCTGTCTACAGTGCTGATGTCCCATCCCACAAGCGGATGAGTCTGAATGACTTCATTATTCTTTTCCATCATGCCCCCTAATTCGTGTTACAAGACAACGGTTTTCGAGGTTCAATGCATTTTTATCTGAAGCATTTTCAGTATATCAATAAATAAAGGTATTCACTGAAAATTTAAAGGGGGAATAGCACAAATTTCTGCTAATTAAGATTTTTATGAACAATTAAGCAGCAACTCATTCATGCTTTTCGATTAAGTCATACAAATATTTTGTTGGGGCGGTGAAAATATAAGCAAAGCGGGAATAACAACCATTTAAAAAAAGCCGGGGCGACCCGGCAAAAAAACATCACGGCACAGCATATTTTTATTCTTTTATGAACCAGTCATCAGCGCTTTCCCAGGTTTCCTGGAGAATCTCGCTGATTCGTTCTTTATCTTCTTTAGTCGCGCCAATGACGGACAAATTATTAGCCGCAGCATAACGAACGGTAACGTTGCCGTCATTATCCGGAAAATGATGGGTGATACGACGGGAGAGTTCGCCCGCCAGTGCGTCAATCGCGCCAGCAGGCAAAGGCGAAGTTTTAGCAATAGTGACTTCAATACGCATAAAGGCCCCCTGTTGAATGTACTGGTTATTTATACAGTTAAACAAACCAGGTTACAACAGGTGCCTGTATTTTTTTTACTTTTTGATGGACCAGCGTACCGTTTCGCCAGCGAGGAACGGCACGAGTGTGTCGCCGGCGATCGTAATGTGCTCCGGAACGCTCTGCTCTTCGCGGATCAGTTCAACGAATGACTCGTTCACCGGCAAACCGTAGAAGCGAGGGCCGTTCAGGGAACAAAATGCTTCAAAATGAGCCAGTGCGTTCATCTCTTCAAATACGGTTGCGTAGCTTGCCAGCGCCGTTGGCGCGTTAAAGCAGCCCGCACAGCCACAGCTGGACTCTTTGCGATGTCTGGCGTGCGGGGCGGAATCGGTGCCAAGGAATACACGCTCAAAGCCGCTGGCGACCAGTTCACGTAACGCCTGCTGATGCACGTTGCGTTTCAGAATCGGCAGACAGTAAAGATGAGGGCGGATCCCACCGACCAGCATGTGGTTACGGTTAAACATCAGATGTTGTGGCGTAATCGTCGCCGCCAACAGTTCGTTACCGTCGCGAACGTACTCTGCGGCATCTTTGGTGGTGATGTGCTCAAACACCACTTTCAGTGCGGGCAGACGGCGGCGCAAAGGCTCCATGACCGTCTCAATAAAACGCGCTTCGCGGTCAAAAATATCGATTTCCGCATGGGTGACTTCACCGTGAACCAGCAGTGGCATACCGAGTTTTTCCATGCGCTCAAGCACTGGCATGATGGCATCGACAGACGTGACTCCGTGGCTGGAGTTGGTCGTCGCATTGGCAGGGTAGAGTTTTGCCGCCGTGAAGACGCCTTCACGGAAGCCTCGTTCCAGCTCATCAGGATCCAGCGTGTCCGTGAGGTAGCAGGTCATTAGCGGGGTGAAGGTATGTCCGGTCGGGACAGCGGCAAGTATACGCTGACGATAAGCCATGGCCGCATCAACGGTGGTGACAGGTGGCGCCAGGTTCGGCATTACAATTGCCCGGGCGTAAATTTCACTGGTATAGGGCACAACGGTTTGCAACATATCGCCATCGCGAAGGTGAAGGTGCCAGTCGTCTGGGCGGCGGATCTTTAAAACCTGGGATGGTGCAGTCATCAATATGCTCCGGCTGAGGATGTCATTTTTGCCGGAAACAAAGGATAAGCGTAAACGTTTTCCTTTGCACGAAAAAAAGGGCGCTGATGCGCCCTGGGGAGTTAATCGACGAACGGGATGATAATTTCGCCCGGTTTTACCTCGATACCTTTGGCCAGTTTCTTCGCCATGGCTTCACCCTTACTGCTGTCTTCTCGCAGGATGTAAGCAGGCTGCTGGTTAAAATAGTTCCGAAGAGACTGATTTAAATAGGGCATCAGTGTTTGCAGAATCCCCTGCATTTTTTCTGGCGTTACGGTGGCATCAACGACTTCCATTTCCTGCAGGAAAATGGCCCCTTTTTCTTTGTTAAAGACCGGAAGCGCTTTCAGTTTCAGCTTCAGGGTCGCCTTCTGACTGCCAAACAGAGAGTTCATATCCAGATTCGCGTCGCCAGTGAGCGTCACTTTATTTGGCTCTTCCCGACCAATTTGACTTGCGAGATTGGTTAAAACAATGTGCGCGTCGGCAACGCCAGGCAGGCCGATGTCTTTGGCAAAATTATTGTGCTTTTCAAGCGCCTGATTAATTTCCTGTTCACTGACCGTGTACTGTGTGAGTTGGTTACAGCCAACTAACAGGCCGCCAACAACCAGCGCGGCGGCAAAAAATATCTTCTTCATGAGCTTCCTCAACATGATGCCAATAGCGTAATCCTGACATAAAGCAGCATGCGTCACCAGCACTAAGGACACCAGCGGAAAAAACCGAAAACAGCGAATCAGGCACCGGGTTCGAGCATACCGCGCGGGGTACGCCTGTGGCTAAACTGCCAGCCAAGCGCCAGAAAAGTGATAAGGCCAATGATCCCCAACATCATCCACGGCAGTTCCGGCTGCTGGAGCAGTTTACCCATATCAAACAGCCAGCCGCCTCCGATATAGCCAATCGCGCCGCCAATGGCGAGTCCCAGACGGCTAAAGCCCATATAGCTACCGCGCGCACGGGCATCAGACAGTGACGCACTCAGCGTTTCACGCGCAGGCTCGGCAATGATTGAGCCAACGTAAAACGTACAGATCAGGGTGAAAAGCTGCTGCAAATTGCTCACCAGACCGACGGGTAACATACTCAGGGACATCAGCAGCAAACCGGCCATCAGTCGATGTTCAAGGCGAAAGCGTTTTTCACTCCAGCGGGCGATGGGGTAGAGCAGCGTCAGTGAAAGACAGGCTTCAATCGCATACATCCATTTTACCGCGCTGGGAGTACCGGCGATGTCATTCACCATAATCGGCAGCATCAACATGACCTGCACCGCCAGCATGTAATACCCGGCCAGCGTCAGGACATAGGTGACAAAGCGTTTATCGCTGAGTACGCGGCTCATCCCTTCGCGAACCGGGATGCGCACGGTAGAGAGTTTCCACGCTGGCAGCAGCCAGGCATTAAAGGCGGCGCATAACACAAACAGGACCGCGCCTGTCGCACAGACCAGACGGAAATCGTACTGTAGCAACCAACTGCCCAACAGCGCGCCAATGACCGCGCCCGCGCTGTCCTGCATCATGAGTAATGAGAAAAAACGACCGCGCTGTTCCGGACGAATCAGCTTAACCACCAACGCAGAGCGCGGCGGGTCAAACAGCGTTCCGCCCAGGCCAGAGAGGAAACAGGAGAACCACAGCAGCCAGGGATCCTGGGCGATGCCCATCGTGGCAAAGCCGGCGGCGCGCATCAGCATGCCGGTGACAATCATGGGTTTCGCCCCGAAGCGGTCGGCAATGGCGCCGCCAAATATCCCCAGCCCTTGCTGAATGAACTGTCGCAGGCCGAGCGCTATCCCGACCATCACGGCAGCCCAACCCATTTGGTCGACGAAGCGAATGGAGATCAGCGGGAAAACAACGAAGAAGCCCAATACCACCAGCATATTATCGATGAGCAGGAAATATTTACCCAGGTTCCTGGCCTGCGAGACACGCGACATTTCCCCTCCCGGGAAACACTCGTCATACTTCGGGCAGCAGAGAGCGTGGCTGCGCTCAAATTATTGAGAGTATTAAAAGCGAAGTGACTTCTATTCTGCGGCTTTGCTTCCTTTTTGCCCACCCTATACGAAACAATATTTTTTTATCAAAAGTCCGTCTTGATAGAGAGTTTTCATCAAAATCCAGGAATAATTCAAATATTGGCAATTTGGGCTTTTCAAAGGGCGGTTTTGCGCAGGTATAGTAAGAGCCGACCCCAAACTGGCTTCAACAATTACGCCTGGTGGGATAGGCTCTACGTTATCAGGGTGTAACGGCGATTCGGGAAGGAGTAAGAATATAAATGTTTGGCTACCGCAGTAACGTGCCGAAAGTGCGCTTAACGACCGACCGGCTGGTGGTGCGTTTAGTGCATGAGCGTGATGCCTGGCGTCTGGCAGACTATTACGCAGAAAATCGTCATTTCTTAAAACCCTGGGAGCCGATTCGTGATGAAAGCCACTGCTATCCTTCTGGCTGGCAGGCCCGGTTGAGTATGATCGGTGAATTCCATAAACAAGGTACCGCCTTCTATTTCGCGCTGCTCGATCCGGATGAAAAAGAGGTTATCGGTGTCGCGAACTTTTCTAACGTTGTGCGCGGATCGTTTCATGCCTGCTATCTGGGCTATTCCATTGCGCAAAAATGGCAAGGTCAGGGGCTGATGTTTGAAGCGCTAAGCGCCGCCATCCGCTATATGCAACGCACTCAGCATATTCATCGCATTATGGCGAACTATATGCCGCACAATAAACGCAGCGGCGATTTACTGGCGCGACTCGGTTTTGAAAAAGAGGGTTACGCGAAAGATTACCTGTTGATTGACGGGCAGTGGCGCGATCACGTGCTGACGGCGTTAACGACAACGGAATGGACCCCTGGTCGGTGAGGAAAACACTATGAAATATGAATTAACCGCCACTGAAGCCCGCGTGATTGGTTGCCTGCTGGAAAAGCAGGTCACGACACCGGAGCAGTATCCGCTCTCCGTAAACGGCGTTGTGACCGCCTGCAACCAGAAAACTAACCGTGAACCGGTCATGAATTTGTCGGAGCATGAGGTACAAGAGCAACTCGATAACCTGGTTAAGCGCCATTTCTTGCGCACGGTGAGCGGGTTTGGTAATCGCGTCACTAAATATGAACAGCGCTTCTGTAATTCAGAGTTTGGCGACCTGAAGTTAACGAGTGCGGAAGTGGCGGTGGTGACCACGCTGTTACTGCGCGGCGCGCAGACGCCAGGCGAATTGCGCACCCGCGCCGCGCGGATGCATGAATTCAGCGATATGGCCGAAGTGGAGTCCACGCTCGAGCGGCTGGCGACGCGCGAGGACGGCCCGTATGTGGTGCGTCTGGCCCGCGAGCCGGGCAAACGTGAGAGCCGCTACATGCATCTGTTTTGTGGCGAAGTGGATGAACAGGCGATGTTAGCCACCGCGCCGCAAATGGCTTCGGGTGATTTATCGGCACGGGTCGAGGCGCTGGAAAACGAGGTGGCCGAGTTAAAGCAGCGACTCGACTCATTGCTGGCGCATCTGGGAGATTAACGTGGAAAAATTACGCATCGGTGTGGTCGGTCTGGGCGGCATTGCGCAAAAAGCCTGGCTGCCGGTACTGGGAACCTCCGGCGACTGGACGCTTCAGGGCGCCTGGTCGCCCTCGCGTGAAAAAGCGGAGCGGATCTGCGAAAGCTGGCGCATTCCCTGCGCCAGTTCTCTTGCGACTCTGGCTGCTGATTGTGACGCTGTATTTGTTCATTCCAGTACCGCGTCGCATTATGCCGTGGTAAGCGAATTGCTTAATGCGGGCGTCCATGTCTGCGTCGATAAACCGCTGGCGGAGAATTTAGCTGACGCGGAACGGCTGGTGGAACTGGCGGCCAAGAAAAAGCTCACCCTTATGGTCGGCTTCAACCGTCGCTTCGCGCCGCTGTATCGGGAACTGAAAAACTCGCTGAGTAGCGCGGCATCCGTGCGCATGGATAAGCACCGGACCGACAGCGTAGGCCCGCACGATCTGCGCTTTACGCTGCTGGATGATTATCTGCATGTGGTCGATACCGCATTATGGCTGGCAGGCGGTAAAGCGAAGCTGAGTAGCGGAACGCTGTTAACCAATGAGTCTGGCGAGATGCTCTATGCTGAGCACCATTTCGCGGCAGATCAGCTGCAAATCACCACCAGTATGCATCGGCGGGCGGGAAGCCAGCGTGAATGGGTGCAGGCCGTGACGGACGGCGGGCTCATTGACGTCACCGATATGCGCGAATGGCGAGAAGAGCGGGGTCAGGGTGTGATCGTCAAACCTATTCCCGGTTGGCAAACTACGCTGGAGCAACGTGGATTTACCGGCTGTGCGCGCCATTTCATTGAATGTGTGCAAAATCAGACGGTTCCGGAAACGGCGGGGGAGCAAGCTATTCTCGCCCAGCGCGTGGTGGAAAAGCTGTGGCGCGAGGCGATGAGCGAATAATTACCTGTAACATCTGGCGGTAGTAATTCACCGTAATCCAGGTACTATATGCCCACTTAAAATTACACCGCTCAAAACATGAATTTATTAAAATCGCTGGCGGCCGTCAGCTCAATGACGATGTTTTCACGCGTGCTCGGTTTTGCGCGTGACGCTATTGTCGCCAGAATTTTTGGCGCAGGGATGGCGACCGATGCCTTTTTTGTGGCGTTTAAATTACCTAACCTCTTGCGGCGTATCTTCGCGGAAGGGGCGTTTTCCCAGGCCTTTGTGCCCATTCTGGCTGAGTACAAAAGTAAGCAGGGTGAAGATGCTACCCGCGTGTTTGTTGCGTATGTTTCGGGCTTGCTGACGCTGGCGTTGGCGGTCGTGACGGTGGCCGGGATGCTGGCCGCACCGTGGGTGATTATGGTGACGGCACCAGGTTTTGCCGATACCGCCGACAAATTTGCCCTGACCACTAAACTGCTGCAAATTACTTTTCCCTATATCCTGCTGATCTCGCTGGCCTCGCTGGTTGGGGCGATTCTCAATACCTGGAACCGCTTTTCCATTCCAGCCTTTGCGCCGACGTTTCTGAATATCAGCATGATTGGCTTTGCGCTGTTTGCCGCCCCGTATTTTAACCCGCCGGTACTGGCGCTGGCATGGGCGGTCACCGTCGGCGGCGTGCTGCAACTGGTGTATCAACTCCCGCATCTGAAGAAAATCGGTATGCTGGTATTGCCGCGCATTAACTTCCGCGATGCGGGAGCAATGCGCGTCGTGAAACAGATGGGCCCGGCGATCCTGGGTGTTTCGGTCAGTCAGATCTCGCTGATCATCAACACCATTTTTGCCTCTTTTCTCGCTTCGGGGTCCGTTTCATGGATGTACTATGCCGACCGTCTGATGGAGTTCCCATCCGGGGTCCTTGGCGTGGCGCTGGGCACCATTCTGCTGCCGTCGCTGTCGAAAAGTTTTGCCAGCGGAAATCATGATGAATATTGCCGTTTGATGGACTGGGGACTGCGTCTCTGTTTTCTGTTGGCATTACCGAGTGCGGTGGCGCTGGGGATACTCTCTGGCCCGTTGACCGTTTCACTGTTCCAGTACGGTAAATTTAACGCCTTTGACGCGCTGATGACCCAGCAGGCCCTGATTGCCTATTCGGTGGGGTTGATGGGGTTGATCGTCGTTAAGGTGCTGGCACCCGGGTTTTACTCGCGGCAGGACATTAAAACACCGGTACGCATTGCCATCGTGACGCTGATTTTGACTCAGTTAATGAACCTTGCGTTTATTGTTCCGCTGAAACATGCCGGCCTGGCGCTGTCGATCGGTCTGGCGGCCTGTCTGAATGCGTCTTTACTGTACTGGCAGTTGCGCAAACAGAAAATATTCACCCCGCAACCAGGCTGGATGGGCTTTCTGAGTCGTCTGGTAATTGCCGTGCTGGTGATGTCAGCGGTGCTGGTCGGAATGCTGCACATTATGCCCGAGTGGTCGCAGGGGACGATGCCGTGGCGTCTGCTACGCCTGATGGCTGTCGTGGTCGCGGGGATTGCCGCCTACTTTGCTGCATTAGCGGTGATGGGCTTTAAAGTGAAAGAGTTTGCACGCCGTACGGTATAATTTCAGTGCAGTGCCGGATGGCGGCGTTTCGCCTTATCCGGCCTACAACATCAAATCGAGAATTTTTTACCACCGCGATGGGCGGTTGAGGTCTGACCGTTAGCGCCATAGAGCGACGGTTCCTGATAGGGCTTCAGCACATTCAGCGCCTGTTGATTACGCTCAATCTGACTTTCCAGCAACCAGCCGTTGTGTTGATTCAGATCGCGCAGGTGCTGCGTTTTATGGGTTATTGACTGCCAGCGTTCGGCATTATCGTCATTGCCCGGGTGCTGAGCATTTTGCTCAGCACGTCGCTTCTGCTCCAGATAATCAAGCGTCGCCAGCAGCGAGCTTTTTTCTTCTGTAATACGCTGCAACTGGCTGCCATTGATATGACCAACAGAAAGCTGCTGCTGTTCAGCATCCATCACCTTCTTCAGGTCATCGAGAACAGACAGCATATGTTCAAGTACTTCTGACAGGCTGGTCATACCATTAGTTACTCTGCAGGTAGCTCTGGGTCTCACGGATCAACGCATCGGCGATTTTCCCCGTGTCCATCTTCAGCTCACCGTTACGAATGGCTGTTTTCAGCGCTTCGACGCGGCTGGTATTAATGTCGCTGGTGCCCGGCTGCATCAATTTTGCCTGGGCATCACTCAAGGTCACGCTGGTGCTGGTGGCCGCAGAGGTTTTTTCCTTAAGCGCTTTTTGTACTGGCGCATCGTTGGTTTCACGCGACTGGACGGTGCTAACGGGTTTCAAAGGTGAGGTCCGGTCAATGCTCATTTTTTAATCCTCATTGAGGGGCTGGGCTGTAGCGATCAGCGTTCATCATTTGTTGATTTACCTATCGGCAGTCGCTACAGAATCTTTAGCCTATTATAGATTAATAAGAATATTCCCATCAGGGTCAACAATACCGCTGACAACCTGACCCGATAACATCCTCACTCGCACATTTTGCGCCACTGCGGCGTTATTTAACGCCTTACCTTCCGCATTCACGCTAAACCCATCGCCGGTCGCTACGACCTGCACTCGCTGACCTGCTTTGATGCGCCATGCCTGACGGAGCATATTGAGCTGAACCGGCTGCCCGGGGGCCAGATCGCGCAGACTCACCGCGTCCTGTACCTGATTAATATCCAGAATAGTGCGCGGGGGGAGCTGGTCCAGTCGACCACGTTTAAGCGTCACGCTGGCCTGACTCAGGGTACCACCGCGCGCAACCGGAACCGCCGCCACAACATAATGACCTGTCGCCTGAACGTTAACCTGAATATAGCGCTTTTCATTGTTACAGCGCGCCAGCACATTGACGTTGCCCCACAATTTCGCGCTGCCCGTCACGCTCAGCGTGGGCGTCTCGCAGTGTGGAAGCAGGTTTGGCGCGGTACGGATGGTCACCACAACTTCATCGCTGAACCCCGCCAGACGCTGGGCAAACCAGTCATTCAGCAGTGCGTTGAGATCCTGGGCGTGGGACAGGGGACTGAACAGCAGCGCCAGTATGGCGATTCCACGAATGAGCGTTTGCATTGTCACCCCCGTTGATTAAGCAATGGCAGGATTTTACCTGTGTGACGCGACCATCAACGCAATAAATAGCGACGCATTTTGCGCTTATTCTGGCGATCACGCGCGCGTAATGGGATTTAAGCTGTTGGCTGAATTTTGTCACTTGCGGAGAAGATATGCTCGATAAGCTCGACGCCGCTTTACGTTTTCAACAGGAAGCGCTGAATCTTCGTGCCCAACGGCAGGAAGTCCTGGCAGCCAATATTGCTAACGCCGATACGCCGGGGTATCAGGCACGCGACATGGATTTTGCCAGTGAATTAAAAAAAGTCATGGTGCGTGGACGGGAAGAAACCAGCGGCGTCTCGTTGACGTTGACCTCAGCACAGCATATTCCCGCTAAGACCTTCTCATCGCCTTCAATGGATCTCCTTTACCGTATTCCAGACCAACCGTCCCTTGATGGTAATACCGTCGATATGGACCGGGAGCGGACACAGTTCGCAGACAACAGTCTGAAATACCAAACGAGCCTGACGGCGTTGAGTGGACAAATTAAAGGCATGATGAGCGTGCTACAGGGAGGAAACTAATCCGTGGCGCTACTGAACATTTTTGATATTGCCGGTTCGGCATTAACGGCGCAGTCCCAGCGTCTGAACGTGGCAGCCAGTAACCTGGCGAACGCCGACAGCGTCACCGGGCCGGATGGTCAGCCCTATCGTGCTAAGCAGGTCGTCTTTCAGGTTGATGCAGTGCCCGGCGCGGCAACCGGTGGTGTAAAGGTCGCTAATGTCATTGAGAGCCAGGCACCGGACAAACTGGTTTACGAACCGGGGAATCCGCTGGCCGATGCGAACGGCTACGTGAAGATGCCCAACGTGGATGTGGTTGGCGAGATGGTTAACACCATGTCCGCTTCCCGCAGCTACCAGGCGAACGTTGAAGTTCTCAACACCGTTAAAAGCATGATGCTTAAGACGCTGACGCTCGGTCAGTAAAGGAGACTGCTATGTCAATTGCCGTTAATGTTAACGATCCAACCAACTCAGGTGTGCCCGGCACCGGCGGCGGCAGCTCTCTGTCAGGGAGCAACTCGGCCGATTTACAGAGCAGCTTTTTGACGCTGCTGGTGGCGCAGTTGAAGAATCAGGATCCGACCAACCCGATGCAGAATAATGAACTGACCACCCAGTTGGCGCAGATCAGCACTGTCAGCGGGGTTGAAAAGCTTAACACCACGCTGGGCTCTATCTCCGGCCAGATCAATAACGCGCAGTCCATGCAGGCCAGCGCGTTGATTGGTCATGGCGTAATGATCCCGGGCACGACCATTCTTGCGGGTAAAGGCACCGAAGAAGGGGCCACGATCACGACGACGCCGTTTGGCGTTGAGCTCCAGCAGCCAGCCGATAAAGTCACCGCCACGATTACCGATAAAGACGGCAAGGTGGTACGGACCATTGAAATTGGCGCATTGAAAGCGGGTGTCCACGCCTTTACCTGGGATGGCACGATGACCGACGGCACGTCCGCACCGAATGGTTCCTATAACGTGGCGATTACCGCCAGCAAGAGCAGTACTCAACTGGTGGCGCAACCTCTGCAGTTCGCGCTGGTGCAGGGGGTTATCCGCAGTAACGGCGGCAATCTTCTCGACTTGGGCACCAATGGAACGACCACCCTCGACGAAGTTCGGCAGATAATCTAAGCCTTCACATTTATCAGGAGTAATCATGGCCTTTTCACAAGCGGTTAGCGGTCTGAATGCCGCCGCGACCAACCTCGATGTCATCGGTAACAACATCGCCAACTCCGCCACCTATGGTTTTAAATCTGGCACTGCATCCTTTGCGGATATGTTTGCGGGTTCCAAAGTCGGGTTGGGGGTAAAAGTTGCGGGTATTACCCAGGACTTCACCGACGGTACCACCACTAACACCGGACGTGGCCTCGATGTTGCCATCAGCCAGAACGGGTTCTTCCGCCTGGTGGACAGTAACGGCTCTGTTTTTTACAGCCGTAACGGCCAGTTTAAACTGGATGAGAACCGTTTTCTGGTCAACATGCAGGGTATGCAACTGACGGGCTATCCGGCCACCGGTACGCCGCCGACCATTCAGCAGGGGGCAAACCCAAGTGCGATCAGCATTCCGAATACCCTGATGGCGGCAAAAAGTACCGACACGGCGGCAATGCAGATCAACCTGAACTCCTCGGACAAAATCCCGACGAACGCGACGTTTTCACCTACGGATGCTGACAGCTATAACAAACGTGCGCCGTTGACCGTCTTTGATAGCCAGGGTAACCAGCACGATATCAACCTGTTCTATGTCAAAACCGGTGATAACACCTGGGATATCTGGACTCAGGACTCCAGCGTTGCCAACGCGCCGCTGGTGAAATCCGCACAGATGAAATTTGACCAGAACGGAACATTGGCCAGCGTAACGGGTTATACCGAAGTGCCGCCGGCTACTCCGGGTGACCCGTCTACCTGGACACTGAACGGTAAGCCGAACGCCTCACCATCGTTCCAGATCACCTCTGGTGTCGTCAATGGCGCGGTTCCGGCGGTACTGACCCTGAGCCTACAAAACTCCATGCAGCAGAATACTGGTGCGAACAGCGTGATCGGCACTACCCAAAACGGTTACAAGCCGGGCGATCTGGTCAGCTATCAGATTAACGATGACGGCACCGTGGTCGGCAACTACTCCAACGAACAGAAGCAGCTGTTGGGGCAAATCGTACTGGCAAACTTCGCGAACAATGAAGGTCTGGCTTCACAGGGCGATAACGTCTGGGCGGCCACGCAGGCCTCCGGCGTTGAGCTGCTGGGGACGGCGGGTACGGGCAACTTCGGTAAGTTGACCAACGGCGCGCTGGAATCCTCTAACGTGGATTTGAGTAAAGAACTGGTGAACATGATTGTCGCACAGCGTAACTATCAGTCGAACGCGCAGACAATCAAGACCCAGGATCAGATCCTCAACACGCTGGTTAACCTGCGCTAAGCGCCTGACGGGATAGCTTAATGGATCACGCAATCTATACCGCCATGGGGGCGGCAAGTCAGACGCTGAACCAACAGGCGGTGACGGCAAGCAATCTGGCAAACGCCTCAACGCCGGGCTTTCGTGCGCAGCTGAACGCGCTGCGCGCGGTTCCCGTTGAAGGTCTGACCTTGCCAACGCGTACCCTGGTGGTTGCCTCTACGCCGGGTGCCGACATGACGCCTGGCCAGATGGATTACACCTCGCGCCCGCTGGATGTGGCGCTGCAACAGGATGGCTGGCTGGCGGTGCAGACCGCGGACGGTAGCGAAGGGTATACCCGCAACGGCAGCATTCAGGTCGATCCCACCGGACAACTGACGATTCAGGGGCATCCGGTGATTGGTGAAGCCGGGCCGATCGCGGTGCCGGAAGGTTCGGAAATTACTATCGCTGCCGACGGGACGATTTCGGCGCTCAATCCGGGCGACCCGGCCAATACGGTCGCACCGGTAGGACGTCTGAAACTGGTGAAAGCTGAAGGTAATGAAGTGCAGCGTGGCGATGACGGTCTCTTCCGCCTTAGCGCAGCGGCACAGGCAACCCGAGGGCCGGTTCTCCAGGCTGACCCAACCATCCGCGTCATGTCTGGCGTACTTGAAGGCAGTAACGTGAATGCGGTGTCTGCCATGAGCGACATGATTGCCAGCGCCCGACGTTTTGAGATGCAGATGAAGGTTATCAGCAGCGTTGATGACAATGCCAGCCGTGCTAACCAACTGCTGTCGATGAGTTAATACAGGACACTTTATGATCAGTTCATTATGGATTGCTAAAACCGGCCTGGATGCGCAACAAACCAATATGGATGTGATTGCCAACAACCTGGCAAACGTCAGCACTAACGGTTTCAAGCGCCAGCGTGCGGTCTTTGAAGATCTGCTTTATCAGACGATCCGCCAACCGGGCGCCCAGTCATCTGAGCAAACCACGCTGCCGTCGGGCCTGCAAATTGGTACCGGCGTGCGTCCGGTCGCAACCGAGCGTCTGCACAGCCAGGGCAACCTGTCACAGACCAACAACAGTAAAGACGTGGCGATTAAAGGCCAGGGTTTCTTCCAGGTGATGCTGCCGGACGGGACCTCTGCTTATACCCGCGATGGTTCCTTCCAGGTCGATCAGAACGGTCAGTTGGTCACGGCGGGTGGTTTCCAGGTTCAGCCTGCGATCACCATTCCGGCTAACGCGCTGAGCATTACCATCGGTCGTGACGGTATTGTGAGCGTGACCCAACAGGGGCAGGCGGCACCGGTTCAGGTAGGCCAGCTTAACCTGACCACGTTTATGAACGATACCGGTCTGGAAAGCATTGGTGAGAACCTCTACACCGAAACGCAATCATCCGGTGCGCCAAACGAGAGCACGCCGGGGCTAAACGGTGCGGGTCTGCTTTACCAGGGCTATGTTGAAACCTCCAACGTTAACGTTGCGGAAGAGTTGGTCAACATGATTCAGGTTCAACGTGCTTACGAAATTAACAGCAAAGCGGTATCCACGACCGATCAGATGCTGCAGAAATTGACGCAACTCTAAGGTGTTGTCCGGTGAGGCGTGCGTCTCACCGGTCCCCTGATTCAGAAGATAAAGGCAATGCAAAAAAACGCTGTGCACGCTTATCCGATTATGGCCCTGCTGGTGGTTTCGCTTTCAGGATGCGCCTTGATCCCTTCCACTCCGCTCGTGCAGGGTGCGACGACGGCACAGCCCGTTCCCGGCCCGACGCCTGTGGCAAATGGATCCATCTTCCAGTCCGCGCAGCCGATCAATTACGGTTATCAGCCATTGTTTGAAGATCGCCGACCACGGAATATCGGCGATACGCTGACCATTGTATTGCAGGAAAACGTCAACGCGAGCAAGAGTTCTTCGGCTAACGCCAGCCGCGACGGTAAAACAAACTTTGGCTTTGATACCGTGCCTCGCTATCTGGAAGGCTTATTTGGCAACGCGCGAGCGGACGTAGAAGCTTCCGGCGGTAACACCTTTAACGGTAAAGGCGGGGCGAATGCCAGTAACACCTTTAGCGGCACGCTGACGGTGACCGTCGATCAGGTGCTGGTGAATGGCAACTTACATGTTGTGGGTGAAAAACAGATCGCCATCAATCAGGGTACTGAATTCATCCGCTTCTCTGGGGTGGTGAACCCGCGAACCATCAGCGGCAGCAACTCCGTTCCGTCAACACAGGTGGCGGACGCACGCATTGAATATGTCGGTAACGGCTACATTAACGAAGCGCAAAATATGGGCTGGCTCCAGCGTTTCTTCCTTAACCTGTCGCCGATGTAAGCGAGGTCTACCATGTTTAAATCTCTTGTTGGTCTGGTTTTGGTTCTGGCAACCACGCTGGCCCATGCCGATCGCATTCGCGATCTGACCAGCGTTCAGGGCGTTCGCGAAAACTCGCTGATTGGCTACGGTCTGGTAGTGGGGTTGGATGGCACGGGTGACCAGACCACTCAGACCCCGTTTACCACGCAAACCCTGAATAACATGCTCTCTCAGCTAGGCATTACCGTGCCGACCGGCACAAACATGCAGTTGAAGAACGTGGCTGCGGTCATGGTTACCGCCAGTTTCCCGGCTTTTGGGCGTCAGGGACAGGCTATTGATGTCGTCGTCTCGTCAATGGGTAATGCCAAAAGCCTGCGCGGCGGCACCCTGCTAATGACGCCGTTGAAAGGTGTTGATAGTCAGGTTTATGCCCTGGCGCAAGGGAACATTCTGGTGGGCGGCGCAGGAGCGTCTGCCGGCGGCAGCAGCGTACAGGTGAACCAGCTTAACGGCGGACGTATCACCAATGGCGCGATTATTGAGCGTGAACTTCCGAGTCAGTTTGGCACCGGCAATACCCTGAATCTGCAACTGAACACCGAAGACTTTACGCTGGCACAGCAGATTGCGGACACCATCAACCGCGGCCGTGGCTACGGAAATGCAACGGCGCTCGACGCCCGCACCGTGCAGATTCGCGTCCCCAGCGGTAACAGCTCTCAGGTTCGCCTGCTGGCGGATATCCAGAATATGGAAGTAAACGTCACGCCGCAGGATGCAAAAGTGGTCATCAACTCGCGCACAGGTTCTGTGGTGATGAACCGGGAAGTGACGCTTGATAGCTGCGCCGTGGCGCAGGGGAACCTGTCTGTGACAGTGAATCGTCAGGCTAACGTTAGCCAGCCGGATACGCCGTTTGGCGGTGGGCAGACGGTAGTAACGCCGCAAACGCAGATCGATCTCCGCCAGAGCGGTGGCTCGCTGCAAAGCGTGCGTTCCAGCGCCAACCTGAACAATGTGGTGCGCGCGCTGAATGCGCTGGGGGCGACGCCCATGGAACTGATGTCGATCCTGCAATCCATGCAAAGTGCAGGGTGCTTACGCGCCAAAGTGGAAATTATCTGATGATCGGTGACAGCAAACTGCTGGCCAGTGCGGCATGGGACGCGCAGTCCCTTAATGAACTGAAATCCAAAGCGGGTCAGGATCCGGCGGCGAATCTCCGTCCGGTGGCCCGCCAGGTTGAAGGTATGTTCGTACAGATGATGCTGAAGAGTATGCGGGAATCGCTGCCAAAAGATGGCATCTTCAGCAGCGATCAGACGCGTCTGTATACCAGCATGTACGATCAGCAGATTGCCCAACAGATGACCGCCGGCAAAGGATTAGGGCTGGCGGAAATGATGGTTAAGCAAATGACGCAGGGGCAGGCGCAGCCGACGGAGGAGGCGCCGCAGGTGCCGATGAAGTTCTCACTGGAAACGGTGACCAGCTATCAAAACCAGGCGCTGACGCAGCTGGTGCGCAAAGCCATGCCGAAAAACCCGGAAAATTTCGACGAACCGCTTTCTGGCGATAGCAAAGACTTCCTTGCGCAACTCTCCCTTCCGGCGCGACTCGCCAGTGAGCAAAGCGGCGTGCCGCATCATCTTATTCTTGCGCAGGCCGCACTGGAGTCAGGCTGGGGGCAGCGGCAGATTCGCCGTGAAAACGGTGAGCCGAGCTTCAACCTGTTTGGGGTGAAAGCGTCTGGTAACTGGAAAGGACCCGTGACGGAAATCACTACCACTGAGTTTGAAAACGGCGAAGCGAAGAAAGTGAAGGCCAAGTTCCGCGTCTACAGCTCGTATCTGGAGGCACTGTCAGACTATGTGGGACTGCTGACCCGCAACCCGCGCTATGCTGCCGTCACGAACGCCGTCACCGCCGAACAGGGGGCACAGGCCTTGCAGAATGCCGGTTACGCCACCGATCCCAACTATGCGCGTAAATTAACCAGCATGATTCAACAGCTCAAGTCGATGAGCGAAAAAGTGAGTAATGCCTACAGTAGTCAACTCGACAATCTGTTCTAAATGGCTCAAGTCCCGCGACCTGCTGCCGATAATAATGGGTAACTGATGTAAAAAAAGGAATCTCCATGTCCAGCTTGATTAACAACGCCATGAGCGGGCTGAGTGCGGCCCAGGCGGCGCTGAATACTGCCAGTAATAATATTTCCAGCTACAACGTTGCGGGATATACCCGACAAACCACCCTTATGGCACAGGCGGGTAGCACACTGGGTGCTGGCGGTTGGGTGGGCAATGGGGTTTACGTATCGGGTGTACAGCGCGAATACGACGCTTTCATTACGAACCAGTTACGTGCCGCGCAGAACCAGAGCAGCGGTCTGACGACGCGCTACGAGCAGATGTCGAAAGTCGATAACCTGCTGTCCAGCAAAACCAGCTCCGTTTCCACTACGCTTCAGGATTTCTTTACCAGCCTGCAAACGCTGGTGAGTAATGCGGAAGATCCGGCTGCACGCCAGACGCTGATTGGTAAAGCTAATGGTCTGGTCAATCAGTTTAAAACGACCGATCAGTATCTGCGCGATCAGGATAAACAGGTTAACACGGCAATTTCTGCCAGCGTTGAGCAGATCAATAACTACAGCAAGCAGATTGCCAGCCTGAACGATCAGATCTCGCGGCTGACGGGTGTAGGTGGCGGGGCGTCCCCCAACGATTTGCTGGACCAGCGCGATCAGCTGGTCAGTGAACTGAATAAAATTGTCGGTGTGGAAGTAAGCGTGCAGGATGGCCACACTTACAACATTACTATGGCGAATGGTTATTCGCTGGTGCAGGGCAGTAACGCTCGTCAGGTGGCAGCCGTCTCTTCGAGCGCTGACCCTTCGCGCACCACCGTTGCCTACGTCGATGCGCTGGCAGGCAATATCGAAATTCCTGAAAAACTGCTCACCACCGGTTCCCTTGGCGGGCTGTTGACGTTCCGTAGTCAGGAGCTGGATCAAACCCGAAATACACTGGGACAACTCGCGCGGGCATTTGCTGATGCGTTCAACGATCAGCATAACGCCGGTTTTGATGCGAAGGGCAATCCGGGTATGGATTTCTTCAGCGTCGGTGAGCCGGTCGTGCTGGTCAATAGCAAAAATACAGGAACCGCGACGGTGAGCGCTTCGGTAACTGACAGCGCTGCGGTGCAGGCCACAGACTATAAAATGGTCTACGATGGCGCAAAATGGCAGATCACCCGTCTAGCCGATAACACCCGCTTTGAAGCCACAGAGACGGGTGGGGTACTGGCGTTTGACGGACTGGAAGTGACGGTGGGTACCGGCGCCGCGAAGAACGACAGTTTTACCCTTAAGCCAGTCAGTGACGCCATCATCAATATGGGCGTGCTGGTGACCAACGAAACGCAAATTGCGATGGCGAAAGACAGTACGGCAGGCGAAAGCGATAACCGTAACGGCCAGGCGTTGTTGGATCTGCAAAGCAAAGGCACCACCGTTGGCGGCACCAAATCGTTTAACGATGCCTATGCCACATTAGTGAGTGATGTCGGCAGCCGGACGTCAACGTTGAAAACCAGCAGCACCACGCAAAACAACGTAGCGCTACAGTTGACGAAAGAACAACAGTCCATTTCTGGCGTCAACCTGGATGAAGAGTATGGCAACCTGCAACGCTTTCAGCAGTACTACCTGGCGAATGCCCAGGTGTTGCAAACCGCCAGTTCGATCTTTGATGCACTGCTGAATATTCGCTAAGGGAGCGGTCAATCATGCGTATTAGTACCCAAATGATGTACCAGCAGAATATGCGTGGTATCACTAACTCTCAGGCGGAATGGATGAGGTATGGCGAGCAGATGTCAACGGGTAAGCGTGTGCTTAATCCGTCTGACGATCCGATTGCTGCCTCACAGGCTATTGTGCTTTCGCAGGCGCAAGCGCAAAACAGCCAGTATGCGCTGGCGCGTACCTTTGCAACGCAGAAAGTGTCACTGGAAGAAAACGTCCTGAGCCAGGTGACAACCGCCATCCAAAACGCGCAGGAGAAAATCGTTTACGCGGGTAACGGTACGTTAAGTGACGACGACCGTGCATCACTGGCAACCGATTTGCAGGGTATCCGCGATCAGCTGATGAACCTGGCGAACAGCACCGACGGTAACAACCGCTTTATTTTTGCCGGTTATAAAACCGAAACGCCGCCGTTTGCCCAGGCTGACGGTGCTTACAGCGGTGGGACAGAAAGTATTACTCAGCAGGTTGATGCTTCCCGCACAATGGTCATTGGGCACACGGGCGATAAGATTTTCAACGCGATCACCAGTAATGCGATCCCGGAACCGAATGGAGATCCCTCTGAAACCAGTCTGTTCAAAATGCTCGACACGGCGATTGACGCACTGAAAACGCCGGTTGCCGATGATGAGACGCTGAAAGCACAGGCGAAGGAAACGATTGATAAAACCACCCGTGGTCTGAAGAACTCGCTGAACAATGTGCTGAGTGTGCGTGCTGAACTGGGAACCCAGTTAAGTGAACTGAGCACCCTTGACGCTCTGGGAAGTGACCGCGCGCTGGGTCAAACGCAACAAATGAGTAACCTGGTGGATGTGGACTGGAACGCAGCCATTTCCTCCTACGTCATGCAACAGGCGGCGCTGCAGGCATCTTATAAAGCATTCTCAGACATGCAGGGGATGTCGCTGTTCCAGCTCAACCGCTAATGTCACCGTTTTAAACATATCATGAAACTGGATATGTTTATTTCTACCCGCTCCACTTCACCCCGGAGCGGGTATTTTTTTATTCGTTACACTTTCGCCGGTTGCGTTACTGGCTGGCGTTTGCCGAGACGCCTGATGGTCAGCGCAATGAACCCACTGAGGGTGGCCAACGTGACGACGCCGTTCCAGTTTGCCAGCATATAGACCTGACTTCCCAGTACCGAACCCAGTGCCATCCCGATAAATACCACCGTGAACAGCAGAGCGTTAAGACGTCCCCTGGCCTGTGGCTCCAGGCTATAAACCAGGTTCTGATGTGCCACCAGGCTGGATTGCAGCCCAAGATCAAACCCAACCGCAGAGAATGCAATCAACAGCCATTGCCCCTGCACGGGTAACACAGGGAGCAGGAACATCAGCGCAAAAGAGATGGTCACCAGCAGGGCACCCAGTTGCGTGACCTTTTGTGCGCCAACTCTGTCCGCCAGATGACCTGCCAGCGGTGCGGCAAGCGCACCCGCGGCACCCGCGATACCGAACGCCCCCGCTGCTGCACTGCCCATCTGGTAATGGTCGGAAAGCATGATCGCAAGCGTAGACCAAAAGGCGCTGAAGGCAACCGAGAGGAAACCCTGTGCCAGTGCGGCACGGCGCAGAACGGGGTAACGTTGCCATAAATGTGCCATGGTCACCATCAGGGAGGGATAACTCAATGTGGAATGCACGGCAAAGGGGGGCAGCACTTTCCACAGCAGACCGCCTGTTAATGCAACGCTGATGGCTGCAAGCTGGTACATCTCCCGCCAGCCAAAGGTTTCACCGATAAAGCCGCTCACAGTACGTGAAAGCAGTATGCCAAGCAAAAGCCCGGTCATAACGGTACCCACTGTTTTCCCCTGTTTGCCTTCTGGTGCCAGGATAGCTGCTGCAGGGACGATGTCCTGCGCCATTGTTGCGGCCATCCCTAATAACAGACTGATGACAAGCAGGGAATGCAGTTGTCCGCAGAAGCTACAGGCAAGGAGGAGCAGGGCAAGCGCCGCGCTTTTCGTCAGGATCAGTTTCCGGCGGTCGTAGCGGTCACCAAGCGGCAGTAAAAACAGAATTCCCAACGCATAGCCTGCCTGCGTGAGCGTCGGTACCAGTCCCATGCCAGTCAAACTGAGGCGTAAATCCTGCCCCATTAACGGTAACAGTGGCTGTGCATAATAGATCGCGGCAACGCTAAATCCCGCGCCCAGCGCCAGAACAAAAATTAGCCAACGAGATGGTGTGTTCATTACATGGTCCTCAATCACAGGTGTGAGTCTATTTTTTGCTGACGGGCCGTAGTCTGGTAGCGGGCGAAGTGGTAAAACAGATATACATAGGGCGTATGAGCATATGAATTATGTTAAAGAATGAGCGTATAGACAGGGTGGAGCTGATGCGGACATTTGTCCGAATCGTCGAGGCTGGCTCACTCTCAGCGGCAGCCAGACAGTTGGCTACCACCCAGGCAACCATCAGTCGTCGTTTGCAGTCGCTGGAGGCGATGCTGGGCGTTAAGCTGGTTCTGAGAACCACGCATGCAATGAAGCTGACGGATGATGGTGAGCGCTGCTACGAGCATGCTAAACACATCATCGATGCCTGGCTGGCGCTGGAAGATGGCCTGAACGTCACTGAAGATGAGCCGGTCGGCACGTTACGCGTTCGGGCACCCCATGCTTTCGGCCAACAACAGCTTCTCGCGCCGTTGCTGGAGTTTTTGCAGCGCTATCCGAACCTGTCGGTCGAATGGATGCTTAACGATAAGAAGGTTGATTTTCTTGGCGACAATATCGATTGCGCTATTCGGGTCGGTGCGGAAGTAGACCCGGCTACGGTGACCGTGCTGCTCGCAGAGGTTCCACGCAGCGTAGTAGCGACGCCTGGACTACTGGAAAACTACCCGCACATCATTCAGCCTGAACAGCTTTCAGCCCTTCCCTGGATAGCGCTTAATACCTTTTATCAGTATAACGTCTCGCTGACGCATCGACTCAGTCGCGAGCCGGTCACTATTCCCATCGCGCCGCGCCTGAGCACAGACAGTATTTATGTGGCGCGAAATGCCGCGCTGGCAGGTCTGGGGGTCTCAGTGGTTTCCAGTTGGACGGTAGCCGAAGATGTTGCACAAGGAAGGCTGATTGAACTGGTGGCTGACTGGCAGGCTGCACCACTGCCGGTGCATCTGGTGTATCCATGGGCGCGATATTATCCCACACGCTTGCGCAAGTTTCTTGAGCTTATGAAAAAGGTGATGCCAGAACTGGCGGGAATGCGACGCCCCGAGGAGAAATAAAAAAGCCGACCCTAAGGTCGGCTTTTCCGCTTACTGATGTTACTCGACAGGCTGAGGGCGAGTCGGTCCTGCGGACGCATGATGCGTTGCGCTGTGACCACCAGCGGCACCTTTGCCTTCGAAGGCAAAATCAGGGCGCTGCCAGTCGCTGTGACGCGGCGCTTCCGGTACGTAATCCGGCGCAGGCGCGCGAGTCATTGGTGCGGTTGCATGGCTGTGAATAGCAGCATCATCAGCAACTGTCGTAACAACAGACTCTTCGACTTTAGCGACTTCTTCTACCTGAGCTTCCACCTTAGTCTCTTCAACCACAGTCTGTGTTACCGGGACGACGGTTTCAGACTGGTCTTCAACAGCGGGCTGAATTTCCGCTGTCTGAACGTCAGCAGGTTGCTCTACCGCAACTGGCTCGGCAACCACTTCCGGCTCCACGACGACCACGTCTGCCTTTTCTTCGGCTACTGGCGCGACTTCCGGCGTTTCCGCTACTGGCTCAGCCTGAGTGGTCACTTCCTCAGCAACCGGGACATCCGCTTCGGCGATAACCTGAGGCTGCTCGTCAACAGGAGTCGCAATCACTTCCGGATGCGTGGTTTCGACCACTGCTTCGGTTTGTGCAGGTGCTTGTGCGACGATTTCAGCAACGGGCTCGACCACTTCTACCGCAGCGACAATCGCTTGAGGCTCAGTCACTACTGGTTGAATCTGAACCTGCTCCACCGCCTGCTCGCGCTGTTCTTCTGGCTGTACGTCAAGCGGACGGGCAACCGGGTAGCGGATCCACGCTTTGCCGGAGGCCAGTTCTGGTGATGCGCACGCCACGGTTAACGGCATCGGTGACTGAAGCGGGTAACGCTCGTCACGGTAACGACGACGACGCTGTCCACTGACGCGCAGATGACGCGGTGAGCGGCGAGAGCGACGCGGCATACCTGCAGCGTCACGCGCTTCGGTATTTTCTTCCTGCTCAGGCGCAGCTTCGGTCACGGCCGGCAGTGGGATTTTCACCAGCTCGGTGCTCTGTGCCGGTGCGCTTGGTGCGACAACCGGTTCCGCAACCTGATCTTCGTTGGCTGCGGTGGCGACTACTTCAGTTTCAACAGCATTGTCATTGTAACGAACCTTCTGGTTCAGCTGACGCTGTTTACGACGCTGCTGAGGCTGACGAACGCGTTCTTCCTGTTCCGTTTCCTGCGTCGGCTGCTGCTCGTCGAGAGTCAGAGCTTTAACTTCCTGCTGAGCCTGACGTTTGTCGTCACTGCGACGACGGTTGCGCTCACGACGCGGCTGTTGCTGCTCGTCACCTGATTTCGCTTTGTCAGCGACTTCGGCAGACGGCTGACGGTTGTCACGATTTTCGGCATTCTGCTGCGACTGACGACGGTTACGACGGTTCTCGTCACGATTTTCACCGCTTTCAGAACGGTCGCCACGGTCACCACGATTATCGCGGTTGTCACGACGATCGCCACGTTCATTGCGGTCGCGACGGTTGTTCTGACGCTTACGGCGATCCTGCTGACGCTCCTGCTTTTCTTCGGCTTTTGGTGCCGGTTGCTCAACCGGTTTGGTTTCTTCGCTGCCGCTAAACAGGGCTTTTAGCGCGCTGAAGAAACGGCTTAACAGACCCGGCTCGGCTGGCGCGGCAGGGACCACAACAGATTTAGGTTCAGCGGCCTTAACGACAGGCTCGGCAGGCGTAGGCGCTGGCGGCACTTCTGGCATTGCAAAGGTGGCCAGAGCCGGTTGCTCCGGACGTTTACGCTCTGCGTATTCTTCTTCAGACGGCAGCGCCATCGCTTCTTCATGCAGCTTCGGCAGCATGTAGCTCAGCGTTGGCGTCTCTTCGCCTTTACGCACACGCAGTACGGAGTAATGCGGCGTTTCCATCTGATCGTTAGGAACGATGACACAACGAACGCCATCCTGACGCGTTTCAATGGCATTCACTGCGGTACGTTTTTCGTTGAGCAGATAAGAGGCAATTGGCACAGGAACAATCGCGTGGACTTCCTGGGTATTCTCTTTCAGCGCTTCTTCTTCGATCAGGCGCAGAATAGACAGGGACAGCGATTCGTTATCACGCACGGTGCCGGTACCGCTACAGCGTGGGCAGACGTGGTGGCTGGATTCACCCAGCGATGGGCTCAGGCGCTGACGGGACATTTCCAGCAGGCCGAAGCGAGAAATATGGCTGATTTGGATGCGCGCACGATCCTGACGTACCGCTTCACGCAGACGGTTCTCCACGGCGCGCTGATGGCGTACCGGCGTCATGTCGATGAAGTCGATAACAATCAGACCACCGAGGTCACGCAGACGCAGCTGGCGCGCAATTTCGTCGGCGGCTTCCAGGTTGGTGTTAAATGCCGTTTCTTCGATATCGCCGCCGCGGGTAGCGCGAGCGGAGTTGATGTCGATAGCGGTTAACGCTTCGGTGCTGTCGATAACAATAGAGCCACCGGAGGGCAGACGCACTTCACGCTGGAAGGCGGATTCAATCTGCGATTCGATCTGGTAGTGGCTGAACAGCGGGATTTCACCGGTGTACAGTTTGATTTTGCTGCTGAAGTCCGGACGACCCAATGCGGCAATGTGCTGGCGAGCCAGTTCAAGCACTTTCGGGTTATCAATCAGAATTTCACCAATGTCCTGACGCAGATAGTCGCGGAAGGCGCGCACAATCACGTTGCTTTCCTGGTGGATCAGGAACGGAGCAGGGCGGCTTTCCGCGGCTTTCTGAATGGCTTCCCAGTGTTTCAGGCGGAAGCTTAAATCCCACTGCAGCGCTTCGGCGGATTTACCCACGCCAGCGGTACGCACGATAAGCCCCATGCCATCAGGCAGTTCCAGGCTTGCCAGCGCTTCTTTCAGTTCGGTGCGATCGTCGCCTTCGATACGACGAGAGATACCGCCCGCACGCGGGTTGTTTGGCATCAGTACCAGATAACTCCCCGCCAGGCTGATAAAGGTGGTCAGCGCAGCGCCTTTATTGCCGCGTTCTTCTTTATCAATCTGGACAATAACTTCCTGGCCTTCACGCAACACATCTTTGATGTTGGGGCGACCATGAGCGTTATAGTTTGCGGGAAAATATTCGCGGGCAATTTCTTTTAACGGGAGGAAACCGTGACGTTCAGCGCCGTAGTCAACAAAAGCAGCTTCCAGACTCGGTTCGATACGGGTAATTTTGCCTTTATAGATGTTCGCTTTTTTCTGCTCGTGTCCAGGACTTTCAATATCCAGATCGTACAGACGCTGCCCATCTACAAGGGCAACACGCAACTCTTCCTGCTGAGTTGCGTTGATTAACATTCTTTTCATCGTAACTTACTCATTATTCTTACATTGACGACTAAGCTGCGGGCAGAGTAATGCCTTTCCGGGTATGAACCGATGGCCTCGTGTCTATTCGCGTCGCCAACCTCACGGTTATCGTCAGCTCAAAGAGGCGCAGAGTGTCGGTTGCCTGTATTTCATACGGAAACACAGCGCAATTATCAGGGGGACCGCCTGGGTATTACTCTCCAGAGAAGATCCAATCTACCGGTAAGGACTGCAACCCGCAGCCCGCTAACTGTCTGAAAGATCAATACGTCTTACGCCATTGCTGCGTGGATGATCGCTCGGACAAAATATGTCTTTCCGTAAAATTCCTTGCTTAAACAAGATTCGACACGGAAGCGGTGACATTATTCCACTGCTCACCGCGTTATAGCAAGTTGACTTTTACCATTTATCACCCGCTTACTCACAGTTTTTTCACTTCTGAGCGATGATTGGTTTAATAACCACCAAATCAACAATCACGGATGTTCGTCGTGGGTGATAAAGATAAATATAAGCATAGAAAAATGAGTGGCGCTAATCCGTATGGCTATTTAGAATCGGCCCCCATGAAAACAGAGACTCCATCCGTAAAAATTGTTGCCATTACTGCTGACGAAGCGGGGCAACGCATCGACAACTTTTTGCGTACCCAACTGAAAGGCGTACCGAAAAGCATGATTTATCGCATTTTGCGTAAAGGCGAAGTGCGGGTGAATAAAAAGCGTATTAAACCGGAATATAAGCTGGTTGCTGGCGATGAAATCCGTATTCCGCCGGTGCGCGTTGCTGAACGCGAGGAAGAGGCCGTTTCGCCTCATCTGCAAAAGGTGGCGGCGCTGGCTGACGTCATCCTTTATGAAGACGACCATATCCTGGTGCTGAATAAACCTTCGGGGACTGCAGTACACGGCGGCAGTGGTTTAAGCTTTGGCGTGATTGAAGGTCTGCGTGCGTTGCGCCCAGAGGCGCGCTTCCTTGAACTGGTGCATCGTCTTGATCGTGACACCTCTGGCGTGCTGTTGGTCGCTAAAAAGCGTTCGGCGCTGCGTTCACTGCATGAACAACTGCGTGAAAAAGGGATGCAAAAGGATTACCTGGCGCTGGTGCGGGGGCAGTGGCAGTCGCATGTGAAAAACGTACAGGCACCGCTGTTAAAGAATATTCTGCAAAGCGGTGAGCGTATTGTGCGTGTGAACCAGGAAGGGAAGCCGTCGGAGACGCGATTTAAGGTGGAAGAGCGTTATGCTTTTGCCACACTGGTTCGCTGTAGCCCGGTGACCGGGAGAACCCATCAGATTCGCGTTCACACTCAATATGCCGGGCATCCTATCGCCTTTGACGATCGCTATGGTGACCGGGAATTTGATAAGCAACTGGCGGGAACCGGGTTATCGCGCCTGTTTTTGCATGCGGCGGCGCTTAAGTTTACGCATCCTGGAACGGGAGAGGTGCTGCGCATTGAAGCGCCGATGGACGAACAGTTGAAACATTGTCTTCAGGTGTTGCGTAAGCCATCTTGATAGCAGGGCCATCCGTCTGCTTGCCGGATGGCCCTGCGCTTATCCGGCCTACAGGCCTGACGCTGCGGCTACACCAGCAGCGGATTCATCTCTTCCCGTCGCAGCATCTGACACAGCGCAATCAGCGGCAGACCAATCAGCGTATTGGGGTCGCGACCCTCTAAACGCTCAAAGAGCGCAATCCCCAGCCCTTCGCTTTTAAAACTACCGGCACAGTGCAGTGGACGCTCTTTGCGCACGTAGTCTTCAATTTCTGTTTCGCTGAGGTGGCGAAAGTGGACGTCGAACGGTTCCGCTTCCGTTTGCAAATGCCCCGTCGCGGAGTTATACAATGCCAGACCGGTATAGAAAGTAATGATATTACCGCTGGCTTTGCTTAACTGCTGACAGGCTCTCTCTTCGGTTAAGGGTTTGCCTGTGATCTCGCCATCCAGCACGCAGACCTGATCGGAACCAATAATAAGGTGCGCCGGAAAGCGTTGTGCCAGCGACTGTGCCTTTTCCTGCGCCAGACGCAACACCAGATGGCGCGGAGACTCACCCGGCATCGGCGTTTCATCAACTTCCGGTGCGGCGCATTCAAAGGGAATAGCGAGCTTTTCCAGCAGGGCGCGTCGCCAGGGGGAAGTGGAAGCAAGAATCAGTTTTGGCATATTTTTATCACCAGATATAGCGTATCGACGCAGGTCATTTTAAACTACACGCCGCAATGTGTGCGAATTATTGGCAAAAGGCAACCGTAGGCTGCCTTTTTCTTTGACTCTATGACGTTACAAAGTTAATATGCGCGCCCTATGCAAAAGGTAAAATTACCCCTGACTCTTGATCCGGTTCGTACGGCTCAAAAACGCCTCGATTATGAAGGTATCTATACTTCTGATCTGGTAGAGCGCGTCGCCGATTCTGTAGTCAGTGTGGACACTGATGTGGAATGCTCCATGTCGTTCGCTATCGATAACCAACGCCTCGCGGTAATAACCGGTGACGCGAAGGTGACGGTAACGCTCGCATGCCAGCGTTGCGGGAAGCCGTTTACGCATCATGTTCACACAACGTATTGTTTCAGTCCGGTTCGTTCTGACGAACAGGCTGAAGCACTCCCGGAAGCGTATGAACCGATTGAGGTTAACGAATTCGGTGAAATCGATCTGCTGGCAATGGTTGAAGATGAAATCATCCTCTCCTTGCCGGTAGTTCCGGTGCATGATTCTGAACACTGTGAAGTGTCCGAGGCGGACATGGTCTTTGGGGAACTGCCTGATGAAGCGCAAAAACCAAACCCATTTGCCGTATTAGCCAGCTTAAAGCGTAAGTAATAGGTGCTCCCTACGAAAGCAGGGATAAACCGTAATTGAGGAGTAAGGTCCATGGCCGTACAACAGAATAAACCAACCCGTTCCAAACGTGGCATGCGTCGTTCCCATGACGCGCTGACCGCAGTCACCAGCCTGTCTGTAGACAAAACTTCTGGTGAAAAACACCTGCGTCACCACATCACTGCCGACGGTTACTACCGTGGCCGCAAGGTCATCGCTAAGTAATCACGCTTTTGCGTGATGAAGCTTAGTGAGGAATTTCCCCGTTTATACGGGGAATGACCAAACCAGGCGGCGAAGAAACCTTGACACGTCTAACCCTGGCGTTAGATGTCATGGGGGGAGATTTTGGCCCTTCCGTGACAGTGCCTGCAGCACTGCAGGCACTGAACTCTAATTCACAACTCACACTTCTTTTAGTCGGGGATCCCGATACAATCACGCCATTACTTGCTAAAGCTGACTTTGAACAACGTTCCCGTCTGCAGATTATCCCTGCACAGTCAGTTATCGCCAGTGATGCCAGGCCTTCGCAGGCTATCCGCACCAGTCGCGGTAGCTCAATGCGCGTCGCGCTGGAACTCGTGAAAGAAGGGCGAGCACAAGCCTGTGTCAGTGCCGGAAATACCGGAGCGTTGATGGGGCTGGCGAAATTGCTGCTCAAGCCGTTGGACGGTATTGAGCGTCCTGCGCTGGTGACGGTATTGCCGCACCAGCAAAAAGGAAAAACGGTGGTTCTTGATTTGGGCGCCAACGTTGACTGTGACAGCACAATGCTGGTGCAGTTTGCGATTATGGGGTCGGTTCTCGCGGAAGAGGTGGTGGGTATTACCAATCCTCGCGTGGCGCTGCTCAATATCGGCGAAGAAGAAACCAAGGGGCTTAACAGTATTCGGGATGCCTCTGCGGTGTTAAAAGCAATCCCTTCCGTCAATTACATCGGCTATCTTGAAGCCAATGAACTGTTGACAGGGAAAACGGATGTACTGGTATGTGACGGTTTTACCGGTAATGTCACATTAAAGACGATGGAAGGGGTTGTCAGAATGTTTCTTTCACTGCTGAAGACTCAGGGTGAGGGGAAAAAACGGTCGTGGTGGCTGCTGATATTAAAACGTTGGTTACAAAAAAGCCTGACGAGGCGATTCAGTCACCTCAACCCCGACCAGTATAACGGCGCCTGTCTGTTAGGATTGCGCGGCACGGTGATAAAAAGTCATGGTGCGGCCAATCAGCGAGCCTTTACCGTCGCGATTGAACAGGCAGTGCAGGCGGTGCAGCGACAAGTTCCTCAGCGAATTGCCGCTCGCCTGGAATCTGTATACCCAGCTGGATTCACGCTGCTGGATGCTGGCAATGGCGACACATCACAGCCACACTGATAAAGTGTGTCTGGGTGGCCTCCGGCCTCTGTGTAGTTTGTGATTCGCGGTATATAACCGAAAAGTGACTGAGCGTACATGTATACGAAGATTATTGGTACTGGCAGCTATCTGCCTGAACAGGTGCGGACTAACGCCGATCTGGAAAAAATGGTCGATACGTCTGACGAGTGGATTGTCACCCGTACAGGTATCCGTGAACGCCATATTGCAGCGCCAAATGAAACCGTTTCGACGATGGGCTTCATCGCTGCACAACGCGCGCTCGAAATGGCGGGTATTTCCAGCGATCAGATTGGCTTGATTGTGGTAGCAACCACCTCAGCAACACATGCTTTCCCTAGCGCAGCGTGCCAGATCCAGAGCATGCTGGGCGTTAAAGGTTGCCCGGCGTTTGACGTCGCCGCGGCCTGCGCTGGCTTTACCTACGCGTTAAGCGTGGCGGATATGTACGTTAAATCCGGCGCTGTTAAACATGCGCTGGTGATTGGTTCTGACGTGCTGGCGCGCACCTGCGATCCGACCGATCGCGGGACGATTATTATTTTTGGCGACGGTGCCGGGGCCGCTGTACTGAGCGCATCCGAAGAGCCGGGCATTATCTCTACGCATTTACACGCTGACGGTAGCTATGGTGAATTGCTGACGCTGCCGAATGCCGATCGCGTGAATCCGGAAAACTCCATTCACCTGACGATGGCTGGCAACGAAGTGTTCAAAGTGGCAGTGACGGAACTCGCGCACATTGTTGATGAGACGCTGGAAGCCAATAATCTGGACCGCTCAGCGCTTGACTGGCTGGTGCCTCACCAGGCTAACCTGCGCATTATCAGCGCAACGGCTAAAAAGCTGGGGATGTCGATGGACAACGTCGTTGTCACCCTGGACAGACACGGCAATACGTCGGCAGCTTCTGTACCGTGCGCACTGGATGAAGCCGTGCGTGACGGCCGAATTAAAGCCGGGCAGCTTGTGCTGCTTGAAGCCTTTGGCGGTGGTTTCACCTGGGGCTCCGCGCTGGTTCGTTTCTAGTATAAGGATTTAAACATGACGCAATTTGCATTTGTATTCCCTGGACAGGGTTCTCAGACCGTCGGGATGCTGGCGGATATGGCCGCGAATTATCCTGTTGTTGAAGAAACCTTTGCTGAAGCTTCTGCGGCGCTGGGTTATGACCTGTGGGCGCTGACGCAGCAGGGGCCGGCTGAAGAACTGAATAAAACCTGGCAGACCCAGCCGGTACTGTTAGCCGCGTCTGTGGCCCTGTTCCGCGTGTGGCAACAGCAGGGCGGCAAAGCGCCTGCACTTATGGCAGGCCATAGCCTGGGTGAATACTCTGCGCTGGTCTGTGCCGGCGTCATGAATTTTGCTGATGCAGTACGTCTGGTCGAAATGCGTGGTAAATTCATGCAGGAAGCCGTTCCGGAAGGCACCGGCGGAATGTCGGCTATCATCGGTCTGGATGACGCTTCCATTGCAAAAGCCTGTGAAGAAGCGGCGGAAGGTCAGGTGGTTTCTCCGGTGAACTTTAACTCGCCGGGGCAGGTGGTTATTGCCGGACACAAAGAGGCCGTTGAACGTGCTGGTGCCGCGTGCAAAGCTGCTGGCGCAAAACGTGCGCTGCCGCTGCCTGTCAGCGTCCCGTCCCACTGTGCGTTGATGAAACCCGCAGCGGAAAAACTGGCCGTTGAATTAGCAAAAATTACTTTTAACGCCCCGTCTGTACCGGTTATCAACAACGTTGATGTGAAGTGTGAAACTGACGCAGCGGCGATCCGCGACGCACTGGTACGCCAACTGTACAGTCCGGTACAGTGGACGAAGAGCGTCGAATTTATGGCGGCACAAGGTGTCGAACATCTTTATGAAGTGGGCCCAGGTAAAGTCCTCACTGGCCTGACGAAACGCATTGTGGATACCCTGACTGCCTCGGCTCTGAACGAGCCGGCGGCGATGTCTGCGGCGCTTGAGCAATAAAAGAGGAACACCATGAGTTTTGAAGGAAAAGTTGCGCTGGTTACCGGTGCAAGTCGCGGTATTGGCCGTGCCATTGCTGAAACGCTCGTTGCCCGTGGCGCGACCGTTATCGGTACAGCTACCAGCGAAAATGGCGCTCAGGCCATTAGCGATTACTTAGGTGCGAACGGGAAAGGTCTGATGTTGAATGTGACTGATCCTGCATCTATTGAATCCGTCCTGGAAAAAATTCGCGCAGAATTTGGCGAAGTCGATATCCTGGTCAATAATGCCGGTATCACTCGTGATAATCTGTTAATGCGAATGAAAGATGATGAGTGGAACGATATTCTCGAAACCAATCTTTCATCCGTTTACCGCCTGTCAAAAGCGGTAATGCGCGCTATGATGAAAAAGCGTCATGGACGTATTATCACTGTCGGTTCTGTGGTTGGTACCATGGGAAATGCGGGTCAGACTAACTACGCTGCGGCGAAAGCAGGTCTGATCGGCTTCAGTAAATCGCTGGCACGTGAAGTTGCGTCCCGCGGTATTACTGTAAACGTTGTTGCTCCGGGTTTTATTGAAACGGACATGACGCGTGCGCTGACGGATGAGCAGCGTGCGGGTACGCTGGCGGCAGTACCTGCGGGGCGCTTAGGCTCTCCGAACGAAATCGCCAGTGCGGTTGCATTTTTAGCTTCTGACGAAGCAAGTTACATCACAGGTGAGACTTTGCACGTCAATGGCGGGATGTATATGGTTTAACCACGTTACGCAATTCATTCCGGCAGCTTTGGCGGCCAGAATGATGTTGTGTAGAAAAAAATTTGCGTTATCTGGGCGAATGGCCTCAAAATAACGTAAAATCGTGGTAAGACCTGCCGGGATTTAGTTGCAAATTTTTCAACATTTTATACACTACGAAAACCATCGCGAAAGCGAGTTTTGATAGGAAATTTAAGAGTATGAGCACTATCGAAGAACGCGTTAAGAAAATTATCGGCGAGCAGCTGGGCGTTAAGCAGGAAGAAGTTACCAACAATGCCTCTTTTGTTGAAGACCTGGGCGCAGATTCTCTTGACACCGTTGAGCTGGTAATGGCTCTGGAAGAAGAGTTTGATACTGAGATTCCGGACGAAGAAGCTGAGAAAATCACCACCGTTCAGGCTGCCATTGATTATATCAACGGCCACCAGGCGTAAGTGAACATCTCCAGGCGGTCATTCGACCGCCTGAGTTTTATCTTTTTGTCCCACTAGAATCGTTTATTTTTCCCTCCCTGGAGGACAACCGTGTCTAAGCGTCGTGTAGTTGTGACCGGACTGGGCATGTTGTCTCCTGTCGGCAATACCGTAGAGTCTACCTGGAAAGCTCTCCTTGCCGGTCAGAGTGGCATCAGCCTGATCGACCATTTCGATACTAGCGCCTATGCAACGAAATTTGCTGGCTTAGTAAAGGATTTTAACTGTGATGACATCATCTCGCGTAAAGAACAGCGCAAGATGGATGCCTTCATTCAATATGGAATTGTCGCTGGCGTTCAGGCCATGCAGGATTCTGGTCTTGAAATTACGGAAGAGAACGCATCCCGTATTGGTGCCGCGATTGGCTCCGGTATTGGTGGTCTTGGACTGATCGAGGAAAACCACACGTCTTTAGTGAACGGTGGACCGCGTAAAATCAGCCCGTTCTTCGTTCCGTCGACGATTGTTAACATGGTGGCAGGTCACCTGACCATCATGTACGGCCTGCGTGGGCCAAGCATCTCGATCGCGACTGCCTGTACCTCAGGCGTACATAACATCGGCCATGCAGCACGTATCATCGCCTATGGCGATGCAGACGCAATGGTGGCAGGTGGTGCTGAAAAAGCCAGTACGCCGCTGGGCGTGGGTGGTTTTGGTGCAGCACGTGCGCTGTCTACACGCAACGATAACCCACAAGCGGCCAGCCGTCCGTGGGATAAAGAGCGTGATGGCTTTGTGCTCGGCGATGGTGCCGGGATGGTCGTACTTGAAGAGTACGAACATGCAAAAGCACGTGGCGCAAAAATCTATGCTGAAGTCGTTGGCTTCGGAATGAGTAGTGACGCTTATCACATGACGTCACCGCCGGAAAACGGCGCAGGCGCTGCGCTGGCGATGGTCAACGCACTGCGTGATGCGGCGCTTGAACCTGCTCAGATTGGCTATGTCAATGCCCACGGCACCTCAACGCCGGCCGGTGATAAAGCGGAAACCCAGGCGGTGAAATCCGTCTTTGGTGATGCGGCAAGCCGCGTGATGGTGAGCTCAACCAAATCCATGACTGGTCACTTGTTAGGCGCTGCTGGCGCGGTAGAGTCAATCTTCTCTATTCTCGCGCTGCGCGATCAGGCTATTCCGCCAACCATCAACCTGGATAACCCGGATGAAGGTTGTGACCTGGACTTCGTTCCGCACGAAGCGCGCCAGGTGAGTGGGGTGGAGTATGCCCTGTGCAACTCCTTCGGCTTCGGTGGCACGAACGGTTCACTGATCTTTAAAAAGATCTAACTGACGTTCCGCCTGGTTGTTAAAAGGCCCGCTTGCCGGGCCTTTTTTATTCCGTTTTCTTCCCTTGTCCTGCACTATTCATCCTGCGACACTATTAAACGGTGAATAAGGAGCCACTATGTTTTTGATTAATGGCTGTGAACAGGCGTATCTCGACGCGAGCGACCGGGCAATACAGTTCGGTGATGGCTGCTTTACCACGGCCCGTATTGCTGACGGCAGGGTCTGTCTCCTGGCGGCACATCTTCACCGTTTAAAAGATGCCTGTGACCGGTTGCTGATCCCCTTTGATTTATGGGATGAACTTGAGCAGGAAATGAACCGGCTGGCTCAGGAGCATCCGCGAGGTGTGCTGAAAGTGATTCTCACTCGTGGCAGCGGTGGGCGCGGATATAGCGCCGCGAATTGCCATGCATCCACCCGAATTCTCTCCGTTTCTCCCTTACCGGAACACTATGGCCGCTGGCGCGAGCAGGGTATCACTCTGGCATTAAGCCCGGTTCGTCTGGGACGCAACCCGCATCTTGCTGGAATAAAGCATCTTAATCGTCTTGAGCAGGTTTTGATTCGCGCTCACCTTGAACAGACGGACGCAGACGAGGCGCTGGTTCTTGACAGCGAGGGCTGGGTTACGGAATGCTGTGCGGCTAATTTGTTCTGGCGAAAAGATAATGTGGTTTATACCCCACATCTCGGTCAGGCCGGAGTGAATGGCATAATGCGACAATTCTGTTTACGCCAGTTGGCACAATCGTCTTTTCGGGTTGTCGAAACGCATGCCGGTGAAGAAGAATTGCATCACGCGGACGAAATAGTGGTCTGTAATGCGCTGATGCCGATTGTGCCTGTGCGAGCTTACGAAGCTCACTCTTTGTCTTCTCGCGCATTGTTTGAATTTTTGGCCCCATTGTGTGAGCAATCGAATTAGTCATGAAAAAATTGTTACGCGTTGTCTTTTTATTGTTCGTTGTGCTGGGCATCGCTGCTGGCGTGGGCGTGTGGAAAGTCCGACATCTGGCGGACAGTAAAATTTTGATCAAAGAAGAGGCGATTTTTACGCTCAAACCGGGCACCGGCCGTCTGGCATTAGGCACGCAATTGCATAATGATAAGGTCATTAATCGGCCACGGGTTTTCCAGTGGCTGTTGCGCATTGAACCAGAGCTTTCCCACTTTAAGGCGGGTACCTATCGCTTAACGCCGGGCATGACCGTGCGGGAAATGCTGCAACTGCTGGAGAGCGGTAAGGAAGCGCAGTTCCCGCTGCGTCTGGTGGAAGGAATGCGCCTGAGCGATTATCTCAAGCAGTTGCGCGATGCACCGTATATCAAACATACGCTTAGCGATGATAGTTACGAAAGCGTTGCCAAAGCGCTCGACCTGAGTGAGTCTGCGTCACTTGAAGGTTGGTTCTGGCCTGATACCTGGATGTATACCGCCAATACCACTGACGTCGCTTTGCTTAAACGCGCCAACCAAAAGATGGTCAAAGCGGTTGAGGAGATCTGGAAAGGGCGTGCCGAAGGACTTCCTTATAAAGATCAGAATCAATTGGTGACGATGGCCTCTATTATTGAAAAAGAGACGGCGGTGGCGAGCGAACGCGATCGTGTCGCGTCGGTGTTTATCAACCGCCTGCGCGTGGGCATGCGCCTGCAAACCGATCCTACGGTGATTTACGGCATGGGGGAGCGCTATAATGGCAAGATCTCTCGTGTGGATCTGGAAACGCCAACGCCCTATAACACCTACACCATATCGGGGCTGCCACCGGGACCGATTGCCATGCCGGGCGAGGCTTCGCTGAAAGCGGCAGCGCATCCGGCTAAAACGCCGTACCTCTATTTTGTGGCCGACGGTAAAGGCGGTCATACGTTTAATACAAATCTTGTCGGCCATAACCGATCCGTGCAGGATTATCTGAAAGTGCTTAAGGAAAAAAATGCGCAGTAACTATATTGTCATCGAGGGGCTGGAAGGCGCCGGAAAAACAACCGCGCGCAATGTCGTGGTTGAGACGCTTGAGAGCCTCGGCATTCGCGACATGGTGTTTACCCGCGAACCGGGAGGCACACAGCTTGCAGAAAAACTGCGTAGCCTGGTGTTGGATATCCAATCGGTTGGTGATGAAGTCATTTCGGTAAAAGCGGAAGTGCTGATGTTCTACGCCGCGCGTGTCCAGTTGGTCGAAACGGTAATCAAACCCGCGCTGGCAAAGGGCAGTTGGGTAATTGGTGACAGACACGATCTTTCGACCCAGGCGTATCAGGGCGGAGGACGTGGTGTCGATCAACATATGCTGGCGACGCTGCGTGACGCCGTTCTTGGCGATTTCCGCCCGAATCTGACCCTTTACCTTGATGTCACGCCGGAAGTCGGGCTTAAGCGCGCGCGCGCGCGCGGGGAACTGGATCGTATCGAACAGGAATCCTTTGATTTCTTTAATCGCACTCGCGCCCGCTATCTTGAACTGGCGGCACAGGACCCCAGCATCCGCACTATTGATGCGACTCAGCCACTGGACGCCGTTATGAACGATATCCGCGCAACGATTACTGCGTGGGTCAGGGAGCAGGACGCATGAAATGGTACCCATGGTTACGACCGGACTTCGAAAAACTGGTAGCGAGCTATCAGGAGGGAAGGGGTCACCATGCGCTACTGATTCAGGCACTGCCGGAGATGGGCGATGACGCGCTAATTTATGCGCTCTGCCGCTATTTGCTGTGCCAGCAACCAGACGGTTCTAAAAGCTGCGGACACTGCCGTGGCTGCCAGTTGATGCAGGCGGGAACCCATCCGGACTACTACTCACTCTTCCCGGAGAAAGGGAAAAGTATGTTAGGCATTGATGCGGTGCGCGAGGTGAGTGAGAAACTTTATGAGCGCGCGCGTCTCGGCGGGGCGAAGGTCGTCTGGATCCCGAATGCGGCTCTGCTGACGGAGGCTGCAGCCAATGCTCTGCTCAAAACGCTGGAAGAGCCGCCTGCCGAAACCTGGTTCTTCCTTGCCAGCCAGGAACCTGCGCGTCTGCTGGCGACGTTGCGCAGTCGATGCCGTTTGCATCATCTTGCTCCACCGTCAGAACAGTACGCGTTGGCCTGGCTTACGCGAGAAGTGACGGCGTCACAAGAGGCTATGCTCTGCGCGCTGCGCCTGAGTGCCGGTTCGCCAGGGGCGGCGCAGTCGCTACTTGCGTCAGAGAGCTGGGCGCAGCGAGAGGCCTTATGCCAGGCGCTGTCGACCAGCCTTTCTTCACGGGACTGGTATGCTTTATTAACCGTGCTCAATCACGACCAGGCACCCGTTCGGCTGCACTGGTTGGCAACACTGATGGTGGATGCGCTTAAGCATCAGCACGGCGCAACGCACCAGACGAATGTCGATGCCGGACCGATTGTTGCAACGATCGCGAATCAGCTTTCATCGGCCTGTATCCAGGCGATATTGCGTGATATCTGCCAGTGCCGTGAACAAATACTGAATGTGACCGGCCTCAATCGCGAGCTGGTTTTAACCGATCTGCTTCTTCAAATTGAGCATTACCTGCAACCAGGCACCGTATTGCCTGTTCCCCATCTTTAAGAGAGACATTATGTTTTTAGTCGACTCGCACTGCCATCTTGATGGCCTGGATTATCAATCTCTGCATAAGGACGTGGATGATGTGCTGGCAAAAGCCGCCGCACGGGACGTGAAATTTTGCCTGGCGGTAGCGACCACGCTACCAGGCTATCGCGAAATGCGCACCCTGGTGGGCCAGCGCGATAACGTGGTTTTTTCCTGCGGCGTCCACCCGTTAAATCAGGATGAGCCTTATGATGTGGAAGAGCTGCGTCGTCTGGCCGCTGACGAAGGCGTGGTGGCTATGGGAGAAACGGGGCTGGACTATTTTTACACGCCGGAAACGAAAACGCGTCAACAGGAATCGTTTATTCACCACATACAGATAGGCCGCGAGCTCAATAAGCCGGTTATCGTGCATACCCGTGATGCCCGCGCAGACACCCTGGCAATTCTTCGCCAGGAAAACGTGACGGATTGTGGCGGCGTACTACACTGTTTTACAGAGGACAGAGAAACGGCAGGAAAGCTGCTGGATTTAGGGTTTTATATCTCCTTTTCCGGAATTGTGACCTTCCGTAATGCAGAACAACTGCGCGATGCCGCACGTTATGTTCCTTTGGACCGTCTGCTGGTTGAGACAGATTCTCCTTATCTTGCACCGGTACCGCACCGTGGCAAAGAGAACCAGCCTGCGATGGTCCGTGACGTTGCGGAATATATGGCTGTATTGAAAGGTGTTGCCGTTGAAGAACTGGCGCAGATCACCACCGATAACTTCGCCAGCCTGTTCCATATCGACGCTTCCCGCCTGCAATCAGCCTGGTAATCGAGTTTTTTTAAAGCTCGTAATTAATAATCAAAACGAGTAAAGTTCACCGCCACAAAGTGGGCGGTGAATGACCAATTTGACATATTCGGCAACGATTTCTGTCAAATTGTACAACTTGTTGAATGACCAAAAGTTGAAACGTGATAGCCGTCAAATAAAAGTTTTCTGAATTATTTTACTCTGTGTAATAAATAAAGGGTACTTAGATACCCTGTTCACGGCGCGGTCCTCCCCCCGAGCCCATGCGTGTAAGCGTAAAAAGCACAAATACTCAGGAGCACTCTCAATTATGTTTAAGAATGCATTTGCTAACCTGCAAAAGGTCGGTAAATCGCTGATGCTGCCAGTATCCGTACTGCCTATCGCAGGTATCCTGCTTGGCGTCGGTTCTGCTAACTTCAGCTGGCTGCCAGCCGTAGTTTCTCATGTCATGGCAGAAGCAGGCGGTTCTGTTTTTGCCAACATGCCTCTGATCTTCGCGATCGGTGTTGCTCTGGGCTTCACCAATAACGACGGCGTATCGGCGCTGGCCGCCGTAGTGGCTTACGGTATCATGGTTAAAACCATGGCTGTGGTTGCTCCGTTGGTTCTGCACTTACCGGCTGAAGAGATTGCTGCGAAACACCTGGCGGATACCGGGGTTCTCGGCGGTATCATCTCGGGTGCGATTGCCGCGTACATGTTCAACCGCTTCTATCGTATCAAGCTGCCTGAGTATCTGGGCTTCTTTGCGGGCAAGCGTTTTGTTCCGATTATCTCTGGCCTGGCGGCTATCTTTACCGGTGTGGTTCTGTCCTTCGTATGGCCACCTATTGGTACTGCTATCCAGACCTTCTCTCAGTGGGCTGCTTATCAGAACCCGGTTGTAGCGTTCGGTATCTACGGCTTCATTGAACGCTGCCTGGTGCCGTTTGGTCTGCACCACATCTGGAACGTTCCTTTCCAGATGCAGATTGGTGAATACACCAACGCAGCAGGTCAGGTGTTCCACGGTGACATTCCGCGTTATATGGCGGGCGACCCGACTGCGGGTATGCTGTCTGGCGGCTTCCTGTTCAAAATGTACGGTCTGCCGGCTGCTGCAATTGCAATTTGGCACTCTGCTAAACCAGAGAACCGTGCAAAAGTGGGCGGTATCATGATCTCCGCAGCGTTGACCTCGTTCCTGACCGGTATCACCGAGCCGATCGAGTTCTCCTTCATGTTTGTTGCGCCGATCCTGTACATTATTCACGCAATTCTGGCAGGTCTGGCATTCCCGATCTGTATCCTGCTGGGTATGCGTGACGGTACGTCATTCTCCCACGGTCTGATCGACTTTATCGTTCTGTCTGGTAACAGCAGCAAATTGTGGCTGTTCCCAATTGTCGGTGCGGGTTACGCGATCGTTTACTACACCATCTTCCGCGTGCTGATTAAAGCGCTGGATCTGAAGACTCCGGGTCGTGAAGATGCAACGGATGACGCAAAAGCTGGCGAAACCAGCGAAATGGCTCCGGCCCTGGTTGCGGCATTCGGTGGTAAAGAAAACATCACTAACCTCGACGCATGTATTACTCGTCTGCGTGTCAGCGTTGCTGACGTTGCGAAAGTGGATCAGGCTGGCCTGAAGAAACTGGGTGCGGCAGGCGTAGTTGTTGCAGGCTCTGGTGTTCAGGCAATTTTCGGTACTAAATCCGATAACCTGAAAACCGAGATGGATGAGTACATCCGCAGCAACTAAGCAGTAGATGTTGGGGAGAATTAAGGCAGCCGAATGGCTGCCTTTTTTATTGATTGGGATGCCCGATGCCGGACACCGTCATCAGAACTGATAACTTGCTGTGATGCTCACGTTCCGCGGCTCGCCATAAACGATTGAGCCTTCGACATTGGTATCGTAGGTCTTGTCGAACAGATTATTAATGTTGCCCTGGACGGCGAAGTTTTTAGTCACTTGATAGCGTGTGAACAAATCAACCAGCGCATAGCTGCCCTGTTCGGCGCGGAAGGTGCCATACGGCGTAACGGTATCGCTGTAAACGCGATTCTGCCAGTTAACGCCACCACCGACGGTCAGGTCTGGCAATGCTGGCAAGCGGTAGCGGGTGAACAGTTTGACTGTGGTGCGCGGGAGATAAGGATTCACCGCATTCCCTTCGTTGTCCTCTGCCAGATAGCGCGTCGCGCCAAAGGTCATTTGCCAGTTGTCCGTAATCGCGCCGTTGAGTTCAAATTCCACCCCTTTGCTGACGGTACCATCCACGGCTTTATAGGCTATGTCACCGTTACTGCCCGCGATAGGGACACCCGTAGACTGAGCAACGTTATCCTGTTCGATGCGGAACACAGAAAGGGTGGTCGTCAGTCGGCTGTTCATCCAGTCTGACTTCAACCCCAATTCATAATTATTACCTGTGACGGGCGAGAGATACTTCCCGGCGCTATCGCGGTTGTTCTGCGGCTGGAAGATGGAGGTATAACTGGCGTAAGTCGACCAGTTTTCATCAATGTCGTAAACCAGTCCGGCATACGGCGTGGTGTGATTCTTCTCCATACTGTAAGTCAATGTATCTACACGCCAGTTCGTATAACGGGCACCCAAAATCAGGTGCAAGGGATCGGCCAACGAGATACGGGTTGCGGCATACAGCGATTTCATGTGTGTGGTATCGTCCTGAGCCAGCGATTGTGGTGCCCAGTCAGTTTCCGGGAAGTTGCCGCCAAAGTAGTCGAAACGGGCCGTTTCATCCGGTTGCACGTTCGCCCATGAGCTGAAGTAGCGGTTGTTTTGCTTACTGTAACTGCCGCCGAACATCAGGTTATGTTGGCGACCAAACAGGTCATAGCCGCCGTCGGCAAAGAGATCCACGGCATCAATCTTACGCTTGCCGCTGTTCCAGCCTGTACCCCCGACAGGCGGATAACTTTCGCCATAGGGACTGACCAGCGCACCCGTGTCCTTATTAACCAGCGCATCGATATACATCATCTTGCTGTCAAACTCGACCTCTGAGTGGGTTGCGTTCAGTGTTACCTGCCAGGTATCGGCAAAACGCTGGTTAAGTGTGACAAAGACTTTGTTGATCTCTTTATCGTTGTACGCCCAGTCCGGCGCAGCGCTGCTGGCACGGTCGTAGCTGTTTTTGCTACCGTCAGTGTTCCAGCGCGGCAGACCACCCCACGTAGGGCTATTGATATCAATCTGCTGATACTCGTAACCGGCAGAAAGACGGGTAGTTTCGCCGAGATCGGCGTCTACAATGCCAGAAAAGAATGTTTTTTCACTATTGTAGCGATCCAGCCATGAATCGTTATTTTGATAACCCGCTACAATGCGTGCGCGGACGTTGCCGTCTGCGGTGAGCGGGCTTTGCATATCCATTACGTAACGCTGTTTATTCCAGCTGCCATACTCTGCTGACACATCGCCGGTGAATTCGCGTGCAGTGGCGTGTTTGCGGATCATATTTATGGATGCCGACGGGTTGCCAGTACCGGTCATCAGACCGTTTGCGCCCCGAACCACTTCCACGCGTTCAAACAGGGCAGTGTCTGAAAGGGCATCACCCAGATTCCAGCGTGATTCAAAATAGGTCGGAATGCCGTCGACCATATAGTTATCAATCTGAAAACCGCGAGAGTAATAGCTGGTACGGTCAGAGTCAGCCTGGCTTTTGCTGATCCCCAACGTGTTGTCCATCACGTCACCCAGCGTTTGCAGGGTCTGGTCGTTCATGCGCTGCTCGCTGATGATACTCACGGATTGTGGAATATCGCGCTGGGCCATCGCCATTTTAGTCCCGGCAGTGGTGGTTTTGATGCTGTAATCCTGCTTGTCACTTTCCGCTGAGTCGGCTTGTACAGACCCCTCAACAATGACAGTTTCTTCAGTAGGTACTGCAGCAAATGTTAAGGAAGGCAGCAATGCCATTGCGATACTTACGGCCAGCAATGACGGAATGGGGGCAGGATAACGCTGTTCGTCCCTGTTGTGTGTGTTGAAAGACATGAGAAAGCCCTTAATAGTTGAAGAATTATGCGTTCACGCCGGTAATGAAATAGCGATGAACCTTTTTATTTTCTGGCCAACAAACGCGCATATAAATGCAAATGCGAAATATACGCATTCATATTCAACATGTAAACAGACGTAAATGGGTTTATGAAAACCGGTTTCACATTTTTTTGCGGTGCCAGTGGGCGAAAGCGGCGATTATCGGTGGCGTGAGTGGTGTTTTTGCTTAAAAAATCGGAGGTTAAGGTTGAAAGAGCAGGTTTAAGTCGATCATACTCTATACTCGCAGTATGGCTCAGCGTAGCATGACCCAACGCATGGCAAATTTTAAAAAAGGAAAACGTCGTGGCAGAAGAGACTATATTCAGCAAGATTATTCGCCGTGAAATCCCGTCGGATATCGTTTACCAGGACGAACTGGTCACTGCATTCCGGGATATTTCGCCCCAGGCACCCACCCATATCCTGATTGTCCCTAATATCCTGATCCCGACCGTCAATGACGTCACCGCCGAACATGAGCAAGCGTTGGGGCGAATGATCACTGTGGCGGCAAAAATTGCCGAGCAAGAGGGGATTGCCCAGGACGGCTATCGCTTGATCATGAATACCAATCGTCATGGTGGACAAGAGGTCTATCACATTCATATGCACCTGCTGGGCGGCCGGGTTTTGGGGCCGATGCTGGCGCATAAAGGTCTGTAATGATGATGCGAGGATGCATTGCGCTATCACTGTGCTTGCTCGTGCTTTCCGGGTGCCGCTCGCATCCGGAAATCCCGGTGAGCGATGAACAGTCTCTGGTGATGGAATCAACGCTACTGGCAGCAGGTGTTACTGCAGCGCCGCCAACGCTGACGACATCGGATATTCAGCCCTCTGCGTCCTCAACGCTGTATAACGAAAGGCAAGCGCCCGTTACCGTTCATTATCGCTTTTACTGGTATGACGCCAGAGGGTTAGAGATGCACCCACTGGAAGCGCCGCGCAGTGTGACGATTCCGGCGCATTCGTCGGTCACGCTGTATGGCAGCGCCAATTATCTCGGGGCGCATAAAGTCAGACTTTATCTTTATTTGTAAGGGGTGAAACTTGAAGATAAACATGAGCCGCTATGCCTTAATGGCTGCGCTGGCGTTATTCCTTTCCGGTTGTGTGGCGCAGCGTGAACCTGCGCCCGTTGATGAAGTCAAACCTACACCGGAGCAGCCTGCGCAACCGCAGGAACCGGTGCCGGTCGTACCTTCCGTCCCGTCAATCCCTGGCCAGCCAGGCCCGATTGAACATGAAGACCAAACGGCGGCCCCGGCACCGCGCGTTCGTCACTATGACTGGAATGGTGCTATGCAGCCGATGGTCGGAAAAATGTTGCAGGCCGACGGGGTAACCTCAGGAAGCGTGCTGTTGGTAGACAGCGTTAACAACCGGACTAACGGTTCACTGAATGCGGGCGAAGCGACCGAAACGCTGCGTAGCGCTTTGGCGAATAATGGCAAATTTACCCTGGTATCTGCGCAGCAGTTATCGATGGCGAAGCAGCAGTTAGGTCTATCGCCGCAGGATAGCCTGGGGACGCGCAGTAAGGCGATAGGTATTGCCCGTAACGTTGGGGCGCACTATGTGCTTTATTCCAGCGCCTCCGGCAACGTCAATGCGCCTTCGCTGCAAATGCAATTAATGCTGGTCCAGACTGGCGAGATAATCTGGTCAGGTAAAGGTGCCGTTCAGCAGCAATAACATCCCAACGCGCGACGCGGTGATGTCGCGCTACTTTCCGCAGTTTCATCCCGCCGCCAATGGCCAGCCAGGCCTGAGCGGCGGGAGTACGATCATCGCAAGTCCAACCCAGAGTTTGGTTCTTCGTCGTCATCACGACCCTGATGCGCCCGAATTCCATTTTTTACGGCAGTATCATGCCTTATCGCGATTACCTGACTCTCTGGCGCCGAAGCCGCGTTTTTATATTCCGGGCTGGATGGCGGTGGACTATCTGTCGGGAGAGGTAAAATCCAGCTTGCCGGATACCGACGAACTGGCGGGCTTACTGTATCATCTTCATCAGCAACCGCAGTATGGCTGGCGGGTAGTGCTACTGCCATTGCTTGAGCAATACTGGCAGAAGTGCGATCCGGCGCGGAGAACGCCGGGCTGGTTGAGGCTTTTAAAACGGCTGCGCAAGGCGCGCGAGCCGCAACCGTTACGGCTTGCGCCACTGCATATGGACGTACATGCCGCTAATGTGGTTCATACGCGAGCAGGATTGCGGTTGATCGACTGGGAATACGCCGGAGATGGCGATATAGCGCTTGAGCTGGCGGCGGTGTGGGTGGACGATATCGCACAGCACCGACGACTGGTGACGGCGTATGCGACGCGTGCACGTATAGCACCCGAAATTTTATGGCAACAGGTCCGACGCTGGTATCCATGGGTACAGATGCTGAAGGCCGGTTGGTTTGAATACCGCTGGCAACAGACCGGCGAACTACAATTTATCCAGTTGGCCGACACAACCTGGCGGCAACTGTTAGCAAAGGATTAAGGAGAGCAGTGTGGGTCCAGTAATGTTGGATGTCGAAGGGTTTGAGCTGGATGCGGAAGAACGTGAGATCCTGGCCCATCCGCTGGTGGGGGGGTTGATCCTGTTTACCCGTAATTATCACGACCCTGAGCAGTTGCGCGAACTGGTGCGCCAGATCCGCGCGGCATCGCGTAATCATCTGGTCGTCGCAGTAGATCAGGAAGGGGGGCGTGTACAACGTTTCCGCGATGGGTTTACTCGCCTACCTGCCGCCCAGTCTTTCGCCGCGCTGTATGGTCTGGAAGAAGGCGGCAAACTGGCAGAGGAAGCCGGATGGCTAATGGCCAGCGAAATGATCGCGATGGATATCGATATCAGTTTTGCTCCGGTACTGGATGTTGGCCATATTTGCACCGCGATTGGCGAACGCTCGTATCATGCTGATCCCACCAAAGCGCTGGCAATGGCGACCCGCTTCATTGACGGTATGCATGCCGCAGGCATGAAAACGACGGGTAAACATTTTCCGGGACATGGTGCGGTAACCGCCGATTCACATAAAGAGACGCCGACCGATCCGCGCCCTGAAGCAGAAATTCGGGCGAAAGACATGGCGGTGTTCCGTTCGCTGATTACCGACAACAAACTTGATGCCATCATGCCTGCGCATGTGATTTACAGCGATGTGGATCCGCGCCCGGCCAGCGGTTCGGCTCACTGGCTGAAAACCGTGCTGCGTAACGAGCTGGGATTTGAAGGGGTCATTTTCTCTGACGACCTGTCGATGGAAGGCGCGGCTATTATGGGCAGTTATGCCGAGCGTGGACAAGCCTCGCTGGATGCAGGTTGCGATATGATCCTGGTCTGCAATAATCGTAAAGGGGCGGTCAGTGTGTTAGATAATCTGTCGCCGATCAATGCAGAGCGTGTTACACGTTTGTATCATAAAGGTTCATTTTCGCGTCAGGAACTGATGGATTCGGCTCGCTGGAAAACGGTCAGCGCGCAACTCAACCAGTTACATGAACGCTGGCAGGAAGAGAAAGCAGGTCATTAACACACGTTTGGTGGGGATGCGATGATTATCTATCTACACGGTTTTGACTCAAACAGTCCGGGAAACCACGAGAAAGTTTTGCAGCTACAGTTTATTGACCCGGACGTCAGGCTGGTCAGCTACAGCACGCGCCATCCGAAGCATGACATGCAGCATCTGCTGAAGGAAGTGGATAAAATGTTGCAGCTCAACGTGGACGAGCGTCCGCTGATCTGTGGCGTTGGTCTGGGGGGATACTGGGCAGAGCGGATTGGTTTTTTATGTGATATCCGCCAGGTGGTATTTAACCCGAATTTGTTCCCGTACGAGAACATGGAGGGCAAAATTGACCGTCCTGAAGAGTATGCGGATATTGCCACCAAATGCGTAACTAACTTTCGCGAGAAAAACCGCGACCGCTGCCTGGTGATCCTCTCGCGGCATGATGAAGCGCTAAACAGCCAGCGTTCGGCTGAAGAGTTACATCATTTTTATGAGATCGTCTGGGATGAAGATCAGACGCATAAGTTTAAAAATATCTCACCGCACCTGCAGCGCATCAAGGCCTTCAAAACGATGGGCTAATATTTTCGGCAATTATATGCACGACAGAACCAGCCTTAGGGCTGGTTTTTTTGTACTTCACTCCAGAGTTGTCTATCTTTTCAGCAGCAAAACTTGATGCATATCAATTTTGGTATGACCAATGCACCGCATGTGTTATTCTCAATCTCGAAGAACATTTTCATTGTCGTAACTTGTTGTTAAATAAAGGCTATGTCAATAACTTTTAATTAACAATTGGTTAATATTTTTAAGGGGGTCACGTTGACTACACCATTGAAAAAGATCGTGATTGTCGGCGGTGGTGCTGGCGGGCTGGAAATGGCGACGCAATTAGGCCACAAACTGGGGCGCAAGAAGAAAGCGAAAATCACGCTGGTGGACAGAAATCACAGCCACTTGTGGAAACCCTTGCTGCACGAAGTGGCAACCGGTTCACTGGACGAAGGCGTTGATGCGCTGAGCTATCTTGCGCATGCCCGTAATCACGGTTTCCAGTTCCAGTTGGGATCGGTGATGGATATCGACCGTGAAGCCAAAACGATCACCATTGCGGAACTGCGCGATGAGAAAGGTGAACTGCTGGTCCCGGAGCGTAAAATCGCTTACGACACGCTGGTGATGGCGTTGGGCAGTACATCCAATGATTTCAACACCCCAGGCGTGAAAGAGCATTGCATCTTCCTTGATAACCCCCATCAGGCACGCCGTTTCCACCAGGAAATGTTAAATCTGTTCCTGAAGTATTCCGCTAACCTTGGCGCGGAAGGCAAGGTGAATATCGCGATTGTCGGCGGTGGTGCGACGGGCGTTGAGCTTTCTGCGGAACTGCATAACGCGGTGAAGCAACTGCACAGCTACGGCTACAAAGGGCTGACTAACGAAGCGCTGAACGTGACGCTGGTGGAAGCGGGCGAGCGCATTTTGCCTGCGCTACCACCCCGTATTTCAGGGGCGGCGCATAATGAGTTGACCAAGCTTGGTGTGCGCGTTCTGACCCAGACAATGGTGACCAGTGCAGATGCGGGCGGTCTCCACACGAAAGATGGCGAGTATATTGAGGCTGATCTGATGGTCTGGGCCGCCGGGATTAAAGCGCCGGACTTTATGAAAGACATTGGTGGTCTGGAAACAAACCGCATTAATCAACTTGTAGTGGAACCGACGCTGCAAACGACGCGCGATCCTGACGTTTACGCTATCGGCGACTGCGCTTCCTGCGCGCGTCCGGAAGGGGGCTTCGTTCCACCGCGGGCCCAGGCGGCCCATCAGATGGCAACCTGTGCGATGAACAATATTCTGGCGCAAATGAACGGCAAGCCGCTGAAGGCGTATCAGTACAAAGATCACGGCTCGTTGGTTTCGCTCTCCAATTTCTCGACCGTCGGCAGTCTGATGGGGAATCTGACGAAGGGATCGATGATGATTGAAGGGCGCATAGCCCGCTTTGTCTATATTTCTCTCTATCGTATGCACCAAATCGCGCTGCACGGCTATTTTAAAACCGGGCTGATGATGCTGGTCGGCAGCATTAACCGCGTTATACGTCCGCGTCTGAAGCTGCACTAATCTCGCTTCGCATTGCCGGATGGCATTTTGCTTATCCGGCCTACGGCATTGTGTTTGTAGGCCGGATTAAATCTTGCTCGTCAGAGTTCTCTGAATCATCCGGTTTCAACGTTGTTCTACGATATTTTCATCCGCTTTCTGATGGGCTTCATCTTGCTTTAGTTGCAATATTGTTACTAATAGCAAAGAAGGAGGATCTCCCGTGAATAAATCAATGTTGGCGGGTATGGGCATTGGCGTAGCGGCTGCGCTGGGCGTGGCAGCAGTAGCCAGTCTGAATGTTTTCGAACGTGGCCCGCAGTATGCGCAAGTCGTTTCCGCAACTCCGATCAAAGAGACGGTAAAAACGCCGCGTCAGGAGTGCCGCAATGTGACGGTAACCCATCGTAAACCCGTACAGGATGAAAACCGTATTGCCGGGTCAGTACTCGGTGCGGTGGCGGGGGGCGTGATTGGTCATCAGTTTGGCGGTGGACGTGGTAAAGATGTCGCCACTGTCGTCGGGGCGTTGGGGGGCGGATATGCAGGTAATCAGATCCAGGGCTCCATGCAGGAAAGCGATACCTACACCTCTACGCAGCAGCGCTGTAAAACCGTCTATGACAAGTCGGAAAAAATGCTCGGTTATGACGTCACTTACAAAATAGGTGACCAGCAGGGCAAAATCCGCATGGATAAAGATCCTGGCACACAAATTCCGTTGGATAATAACGGCCAGTTAATCCTGAATAACAAAGTATAAAAAGCTGTACTCTGCACGTTAGCCCCTCAATCGCTCAGGCTGAGGGGCTTTTTTTATCAGAAGGTTAAGGCGTAGTTTAATCCGAAGGTACGCCCGCGGCCTTTGTACTCATATTGCGACGGGCTGCCATAGGTTGGGCTGTAAAGCAGCGGAGCGCGCTGTCCCCACAGCGTGGTGTAATCTTCATCCAGCAGGTTCTCAACACTGAACGTCAGCTTGCCCAAGGGAAGCTGGTAGCTGCCGATAAAGTCGACAGTATTGTAACCGTCCAACTCATTGCCGCTGGCATCACTAAGATCAAAAGATTGCTGTGTCTGCACGCGTAAGGACCACGGCTCTGGAGCCCAACCCACCCAGGCGGTGGCTTTCGATGGCGAGGCTAACGTCACATCCCATTTTTCCCATTTCCCGTTCTGCTTCACTTCCGACTTCAGCACGTTAAAGTTCGCGCCAAGACTCCAGTCGCTGTCAGGAATGAAATAGTCCGCCGCGCCTTCAATGCCATAAATCCGGCGATCGTCAGGCTCTACGCGAATTGTCATGTCGCTGCGGTTAATGACAATGGATTTATCAGACGTTGAATAGTATGCCGCCAGCTGTGTGCGCAGATTATCGCCGGTATAGCGCCAGCCCAGTTCATAAGAGTTGACCTTAATGCCTTCCAGACGCGAGTCGGCGACGTTAACGCTACGCTGAAGCTGATAATGATCGCCTACAAGTTCATAGGTGCCATTACCGTAATATTTCCCCGGGTCTGGCAGTTCGACGCCCTGAGAGAAGTTAAACCATGCCTGCTGGCGATCGGTCAGATGCGCAAGAAGGCCGGCATTGAACAGGAAGTTGTCGTAATCCGCTTTCCCGCCGGGAATTTCATCGGCAGAGCGGGCCAGACCATTGGCGATCCCCTGTTGCTGCGTGTAGCCGACGAAATCATCAACCCGGTTTTCGGTCCACTGATAGCGCACACCGCCGCTCAGGGTGAAGATATCATTAATGTCGTAACTGCTTTGCAGGAATGGCGCAAAGTTAGTGATGCTGTAGCCGGGATATCGTCCGGTGGTATAAGCGGTACGGTTGTCCATGCCGCCGGAAGGGATTGACCACGCCAGATCAAAGAACTCCTGGTTGGAATCGAAGGTTTCGTGGTCCGCATCAATGCCCCACGTCAGCTCCCAGTTTTCCATCAGTTGGCTGTTGAGGGTGATTTTGGCGCCGTACTGATCGGTATCCTGCTGCGAAGCGGAGAAGCTGGTTACCTTACCTTTGCTCAGGGCGGGGAAGGGGTAAAATTTCAGAGACTCATCGCGGTAGTAAATCTGACTTACCAGGTTCTGACCAAAAAAGTCGGCGTCGGAATATTGCAGGCTAATCAGATGACGCTCCGTACCCGGAATGCGGTCAGAACTCAGCCCGCTGCGGGTAATGGCAGTGCCATTACCGGTGACAGCTGACATATTTTCGCCCAGGTATAGGCCGTAATCTTCATCGCCCTGGCTTTTATAATATTGGCTGACCAGTTGTAGCTGGCGATTTTCATCAATGTCGATGGTGCCCGTGCCCATCACGTCCAGACGATCGGAGTGCTGTAGCCCGGTTTGCGTGTTGTCGAGCATCAGTGCGTCGCCATTTCCATCGTACCAGCCGCCAAAGCGCTGATACGCCACCGACATTCGACCGGATGCACGATCCGTTCCGCCGCTCACCGCTGCCGCCACACGCTCATCGCGATCGTTGCTGTTGTTAAAGCCAGATTTCCCTCCAAGCTCAAGCTCCACCTGGCGGTCTGGCTGACCTTTTTTGGTGACAATGTTGATTAAGCCGCCGGTACTACCGCCGCCATAGAGCGCTGTTGCCCCAGAAATGACTTCAATATGGGCAATATTAAAAGGATCAATGGAATCAAGCTGGCGACTGTCGGTACGAGATGAGTTGAGGCGGACACCGTCAATGAGCACCACTATTGCCCGGCCGCGCATATTCATCCCGTAGTTTGTACGCCCCTGACTGCTGACGTCAATGCCTGGGATGAGTTGTGCCAGCACGTCTTTAAATTCTTTACCGCCCTGAACCTGTTGCTCAATTTCCTGGCCTTCAATAACCCAGGTGGTTTGCGCCATGTCCGCTACCGTTTTCTGGCTGCGGTTGGCGCTAACGACGATGTTTTCTTCTTCTGTCTCTGCCGCCGCGACGGGCAGGGCGAGGGCTAACAGAATTGGGTTGAGCACCCAAAGACGCTTGTTCATTCGCATTCCCTTTTAAAACGTGATGAATACCGGGCAGGTTCCGGCTGTTACATTGTGAAACAGATGTAAAAATCAAATGCGAATATTGCTGATAATAATTGCTATTATCAATATATTTTTAGGATAAATTAGATCTAAGCGGGTGATAACACTAAAAATTATAAGGAAATAGACAGGAGAAAAACCCGGAGACAGGGCCTCCGGGTGGGTTAGGCGATCAGGCTTTGAGGAGTTCCGGCCACAGGCGCAGGGTGGTGCGGATAATCTGCATCAGTGTTTCACACGTCGCCCCTTCACGGGCGCTGATAGACATACCCTGCAAAATGCAGTTCAGATACTGCGCCAGGCTTTGCACATTGCAGTGTGCCGGGATCTCGCCTCGCTCTTGTCGCTTACGCAAAAACTGAATCAAGGTCTGTTCTTGCAGAGCGTGACGTGACTTCAGCGCATTGGCGATATCATTTGACGCGGCGCCAAGAGTCGCAGAGGTGTTGATCATAAAACAGCCCGCTGGCGTATCCTTGCTGGTAAAACAGGTGGCTACCGCAGTGAAATAATCCTCCAGTGCAGACTCAACGCTTTTTTCCTCACACAAAAGCTGAGCTTCGTGGCGGGCGGCAAAGCGCGAGACATAGCGATCCAGCACCGCACGGAATAGCCCCTCTTTATTGGTGAATTCTGCATACAGCGTCGGTGCCTTAGCGCCCGTCGCCTCAACAAGATCAGAAAGCGATGTCGCTTCATAACCATGCTGCCAGAAGAGTTTCATGGCCTTATCAAGCGCGGCTTCCCTGTCGAACACTTTTGGTCGGCCACGGCTTTTTTTGACGCAAGCTGTCGATTCCGTTGTCATGATGCCGTTGTACCTTAATGGGTTTAATGAACAACCATTATAAAAATAAACCCGCTCAGTCTCCAGCGCATTCAGAAGAAAAAATTTTCGTTGTAGTCATCTGAAAGTTCGACGTTTTTTATTTTATTTAACGATCGTTATAAAAAAATATTGACGTGTGACATGGATCACATCTATCATTTACCTATCGATCGTTAAGTAATTGCTTGCGACGCCCATTCATCTGCACAAGGTCATCATCATGAAAAACGTAAAAACCCTCATCGCTGCTGCTGTTCTGAGTTCTCTGTCATTCGCAAGCTTCGCTGCTGTTGAAGTTCAGGCGACGCCTGCGGGTCAGCAAAAAGTCGGCACTATCTCTGCTAATGCAGGGACTAACCTCAGTTCATTACAAGATGAACTGGCACAAAAAGCCGATGAAATGGGTGCTAAATCCTTCCGCATCACTTCCGTTACCGGTCCGAACAATCTGCACGGTACTGCCGTAATTTATAAATAAGCAGCAGGCGCTAACTTCCCTCATCAATGCCACTGACTGCATAAAAAAAGCCCCGCTGAAGCGCATTCAGCGGGGCTTTTTTACATTCGATATTTACAGCGTTTTAGGGCTGTTATCCGGGTGACGAGTCACGTCCACCGGCATCCCTGAACGAACGTCCATCACGTGCTGCATCAATGCCGCATCGGTCTGCGCGGCATCTTTAAAAGCCTGAAGCGTGCTGTTTAACACAATAGGGAGAACCTGCGGGTCATCATCAATATTTTTTGACAACGGCTGGTGAACTTCGACCAGACGCACGCCGCCCGGTTCAACCGACGCTTTGATCGGCGTATTGATAATATTCACCTTTGTGCCTGGCTTCACCTGGCTAAACAGTGTCTCAATATCACCATCGCGCAGGCGGATACAGCCGGAGCTGACGCGCATGCCAATGCCGAAATCGGCGTTGGTGCCGTGCAGCAGGTAAACGCCGCCGTAGGCAGCTAAGCGAATAGCGTGATGCCCCATCGGGTTATCCGGCCCCGCAGGGACGACAGCAGGAAGATCGATTCCCTGGGCTTTATACCGTGCGCGAATATTCGCCGTTGGGGTCCAGGTAGGATTCGCGCGTTTATCCGATACGGTGGTGACCATGGTAGGCGTTAGCGTATCGCCCCCTAACTGACCAATGCCAATAGGGTAAACCGTCACTGAATTTTTCCCCGGTGGGTAGTAATACAGACGCAGCTCGGCGAGGTTAATCACGATGCCTTCGCGCGGCGCATCCGGTAACAGCGTTTGCAACGGGATCGTCAATACGCTGCCCGGTCTGGGTACATATGGATCTACGCCCGGGTTTGCCTGAAGCAGTGCCAGAAAACCAACATTGTACTTTTTAGCGATAGCTTCCAGCGATCCGCCATCGTTTTCGACAACGTGGTATTTATTTTCCCCAACCAGTTTGCTGCCAGCGGGAGGAAGCGGCCAGCTGTTTGCCTGTGCGGGAAGCGCAATTGTCATTGCGGCGGCAAACGTGAAAAATGCCAGCCAGCGGGTGAGTCGCAGAGTATTCATTATCATCACAAATCAAAGGGTTATTGTTATAAATAGAGTCGATGATAATTATGGACGGGCGGTCTGTCTTTAAATGCAAGGGAAGTGCAAAGAGATGTAAATATCTCGCCGCGTTGCCCGGTAGCGATGACGCTTACCGGGCCTACGGAGAAACAATAATGTGTAGGCCGGATAAGGCGTAGCCGCCATCCGGCTATAAAATAAACTACGCCACCGCGTTTTCTTCCAGTTGCGCCATAAACTGCCGCACCCATTCCATCCGCGTTTTGCGTTCTGCCAGATCCTGGATGAACTTCAGGCGGGTCGGGCCGTCAAGGCGGAAGTGCTGAGGCTGTTTTTGCAAAAGCCCGATAAGCCAGGTCGGATTGACATGGTTTTTCTCGGCGAATTCGATAGCACCGCCTTTCTCGTTGCCTTCCAGCTTCCGAATGCCGAGCTTCTGGGCCTGTTGACGCAGACGAGCGATATCCAGCAGGTTTCGCGCCGGATCGGGCAGCAGGCCGAAGCGGTCAATCAGTTCGACTTTGATCTCTTCCAGTTCGTTCTCGCTTTTCGCACTGGCAATGCGCTTATAGAACGACAGGCGGGTGTTGACATCCGGAATGTAATCATCCGGCAGCAGCGACGGCATCCGCAGTTCGACTTCTGTTTGCTGGCTGGTGAGATCTTCCAGCGACGGTTCACGTCCGGCCTTAAGGGCATCGACGGCGTTTTCCAGTAGCTCCATATACAGCGAGAAGCCGATGGTTTCCATCTGCCCGCTCTGATCTTCGCCGAGCAGTTCGCCCGCGCCGCGTATCTCCAGATCGTGAGTTGCCAGCGCAAAGCCCGCGCCCAAATCCTCCAGCGAGGCAATGGCTTCCAGACGTTTCTGCGCGTCGGTGGTCATTGCTTTTGGATGCGGCGTAAGCAGCCACGCATAGGCCTGATGGTGGGAACGCCCCACGCGTCCGCGTAGCTGATGCAACTGCGCCAGCCCGAAATGGTCCGCGCGCTCGATAATAATCGTGTTGGCGGTGGGAATATCAATACCGGTTTCGATAATGGTGGTGCACACCAGCACGTTGAAACGCTGATGGTGGAAGTCGTTCATTACGCGTTCCAGTTCCCGCTCGCGCATCTGCCCGTGACCAATGGCGATGCGCGCCTCCGGCACCAGCTCCGCCAGACGGTCTGCGGCTTTCTGGATGTTCTCCACGTCGTTGTAGAGATAGTACACCTGACCGCCACGCAGCACTTCACGCAGAATCGCCTCGCGCACCACCAGGTTGTCATACTCACGGACAAAGGTTTTCACAGCCAGACGACGGGCGGGTGGTGTGGCGATGATCGACAGGTCGCGCATCCCGCTCATCGCCATATTCAACGTGCGTGGAATTGGCGTCGCGGTCAGCGTCAGGATGTCCACATCGGCGCGCATCGCTTTAATGCGCTCTTTATGGCGCACACCGAAACGGTGTTCTTCATCGACGATCAGTAAGCCGAGATCTTTCAGCTTCACGTCACTTTGCAGCAGCTTGTGTGTACCGATCAGAATATCGATTTTTCCTTCGGCAACCTGTTCCAGGATCTGAGCCTGCTCTTTGGCACTGCGGAAGCGAGAGAGCATTTCAATGCGTACCGGCCAGTTGGCGAAACGGTCACGGAAGTTGTCAAAATGCTGTTGGGCGAGCAGGGTGGTCGGCACCAGTACCGCAACCTGTTTATGGTTTTCGACCGCAAGAAAAGCAGCGCGCATCGCGACTTCGGTTTTACCGAAGCCTACATCGCCGCAGACCAGACGGTCCATCGCCAGCGGCTGACACATATCGCTGAGAACGGCATTAATGGCCTGCGCCTGATCCGGCGTGGTTTCAAAGGGGAAGCTGTCGCAGAACAGTTGATACTGTTCGCGATCGTGTTTAAAGGCGAAGCCCTCTTTGGCCGCGCGTTGGGCGTAGATATCCAGCAGTTCAGCCGCGACATCACGGACTTTTTCTGCCGCTTTTTGCCGGGCGCGAGACCAGGCGTCGCCGCCGAGTTTGTGCAGCGGCGCGTTTTCTTCAGCGCCGCCAGCGTAACGGCTGATTAAATGCAGAGAGGAGACCGGGACGTACAGTTTGGCGTCGTTGGCGTAGGTGAGCATTAAATACTCGGCAGTGATCCCGCCGGCCTCCAGCGTCGTCATTCCGGCATAGCGCCCGACGCCATGTTCGAGATGCACGACCGGCTGGCCCGGGTGCAGCTCCGCCAGATTGCGAATCAGGGTATCTGGATTAATGGTGCGACGAGAATCCTGACGGCGGCGCGCCACGCGTTCGCCAAGCAGATCGCTTTCGCAGATCAGCGCCAGATTACGCTTGCTGTCGATAAATCCGTGCTCGGCGGAGCCAATCATCAGATAGCGTCCGGAACCAATCGCTTCATCAAGGCGTAAAATGCGCTTCGGCGCGATTTTGATGCGGGCGAGCAGTTCGCCCAGGGCTTCCCGACGACCTTCACTTTCCACCGAGAAAACCACCGGACCCGTGAAGGACTCGAGGAACTTACGCAGGGCATCCAGCGGCGCTTTTTGCTGTGCCTGTACCGCCAGATCCGGCAGCGTCTGGAAACCTAAGTTTTGGTTTGCCGCTTTGCTGGGCAGATGGTCGGTTTTCAACTGTACGCGCGGCCAGCGTTTCAGTTCAGCAAAGAGTTCATCAACGCGTAACCAGAGCGACTCCGGCGGCAGCAGTGGACGCATCGGATCAACGCCACGGTTTTCGAAGCGCGCCAGAGTGTCGGCCTGGAAACGCTCGGCGCTGGTTTCCAGGTCACCGGTGTTAACCAGCAGCGTCTTTTGCGGGAAGTAGCTAAACAGTGGGGGTAGCGGCTCGCTGAAAAACAGCGGCTGCCAGTATTCAATCCCCGCCGGCAGCGTACCTTTGCTGACCTGTTGATAAATATGTTCAGCGTCGCGCTTGACCTCAAAGGTATCACGCCACTGACTGCGAAACAGTTCGATTGCCGTTTTGTCGGTTGGGAACTCATGAGCCGGCAGCAGATTAATTTCGTCGACTTCTTCCAGCGTGCGCTGCGTGTCGGCATCAAACAGACGCAGGCTGTCAATTTCATCATCGAAGAAATCCAGTCGATAGGGCTGCTCACTGCCCATTGGGTACAGGTCCAGCAGTGCGCCACGGGTGGCGTATTCGCCGTGCTCCATCACCTGATCAACGTGTCGATAGCCTGCGCTGTCGAGCTGCGTGCGCAGTGCGTCACGGGACAAACGCTGGCCTTTTTTCATGACCAGCGCGTGGCCGTGCAGGTAGCTATGAGGACAGACGCGCTGCATCAGGGTGTTAACCGGCACGATGAGTACGCCGCGCTGCATGGAGGGCAGTTGATACAGGGTCGAGAGTCGCGAGGAGATAATTTCCTGATGCGGGGAGAAACTGTCGTAAGGCAGCGTTTCCCAGTCGGCGAGGCTCATGACCATCTGGTCGGTAAACTGACGAATTTCGTCATGCAGGCGCAGTGCGTTTTGCATATCGGGGGCAACGAGTACGACGGGCCCCTGATGCTGCTCGGCAATCTCCGCCACCAGCGTGGCGCAGGCCGCGCCGGTCAATTCACCCAACTGGCGCTGCTCGCCCGCTTTCACAGGCAGCGTGTAACGTTGTTGTTCAGGCATTTGGTTGTCTTTCGCATACGTCTGATAAGCAATGCTGTTTATTATCCGTGATCGTTCCTCATAAGCAAAACATTCTGCTTTCTGTTTTTTTAATCACGATCAAGAGCGGATGCAGACACGCTAAGACATGTATTTCATAAATCGATGCGTTGTTCCAATTCATATGTGACGCTGACGAACACTTACGGTTCAGGCGTTTACCCATTCCGCTTTCGCTTATATACTCGTGACTTTGCTAACAGCAACCAGACGGATTACATGTATCAACCTGTCGCTCTATTCATCGGCCTGCGCTACATGCGTGGGCGTGCAGCAGATCGCTTCGGTCGCTTTGTCTCCTGGCTTTCCACCATTGGCATTACCCTTGGGGTGATGGCGCTGGTCACGGTTTTGTCGGTGATGAACGGTTTTGAGCGTGAGCTGCAAAATAACATCCTGGGACTGATGCCACAGGCCATTCTTGCGTCTGAGCAAGGTTCACTGAATCCACAGCAGTTGCCGGCGAACGCCGTGAAGCTTAACGGTGTGAATCGTATTGCTCCGCTGACCACGGGCGATGTCGTGCTGCAAAGCGCGCGCAGCGTGGCGGTGGGGGTCATGCTGGGGATTGACCCGGCGCAAAAAGATCCGCTAACACCGTATCTGGTCAATGTGAAGCAAACCGATCTTCAGCCAGGCAAGTATAATGTCATCCTCGGCGAACAGCTGGCGGGGCAACTTGGCGTTAATCGTGGCGATCAAATCCGCGTGATGGTGCCTTCTGCCAGTCAGTTTACGCCAATGGGACGCCTGCCAAGCCAGCGTCTGTTTACCGTGATCGGTACTTTTGCGGCAAACAGTGAAGTCGACGGCTACCAGATGCTGACCAATATTCAGGATGCCTCGCGGTTAATGCGCTACCCGGCAGGCAACATAACCGGCTGGCGTTTATGGCTTAACGAGCCACTGAAGGTAGATACGCTAAGCCAGCAGACACTGCCGGAAGGCACAAAATGGCAGGACTGGCGCGAGCGTAAAGGCGAGCTATTCCAGGCTGTGCGCATGGAAAAGAACATGATGGGGCTACTGCTCAGCCTGATTGTGGCGGTCGCCGCATTCAATATTATTACCTCGCTGGGCTTGATGGTCATGGAGAAGCAGGGAGAAGTGGCGATTTTGCAAACGCAGGGGCTGACGCCGCGTCAGATCATGATGGTCTTTATGGTTCAGGGTGCCAGCGCCGGAATTATTGGCGCGCTGCTGGGGGCAGCATTGGGCGCGCTACTGGCCAGCCAGTTGAATAACCTGATGCCGATCATCGGTGTGCTACTGGACGGTGCCGCGTTACCGGTCGCGATTGACCCGCTCCAGGTCATTGTGATTGCGCTGGTGGCGATGGCAATCGCTTTGCTTTCTACGCTTTATCCTTCCTGGCGCGCTGCCGCCACACAACCCGCTGAGGCTTTACGTTATGAATAAGATCCTGTTGCAATGCGACAAACTGTGCAAACGCTATCAGGAAGGCTCCGTGCAGACCGACGTGCTGCATGATGTTAGCTTCAGCGTGGGTGAAGGCGAGATGATGGCGATTGTCGGCAGTTCCGGCTCCGGTAAAAGTACCTTGCTGCACCTGTTAGGCGGACTGGATACCCCGACCTCCGGCGATGTGATTTTCAGCGGACAACCGATGAGCAAACTCTCCTCGGCGGCGAAGGCGGAACTGCGTAACCAGAAGCTCGGCTTTATTTATCAGTTCCACCACCTGCTGCCGGATTTTACCGCGCTGGAAAACGTGGCGATGCCACTGCTGATTGGTAAGCAAAAGCCTGCTGAAATCACCGCGCGGGCGCGTGAAATGCTTAAAGCGGTCGGGCTGGATCACCGTGCGAATCATCGTCCGTCTGAACTGTCTGGCGGTGAGCGTCAGCGCGTGGCCATTGCCCGTGCGCTGGTCAATAACCCGCGACTGGTGCTCGCGGATGAACCCACCGGTAATCTGGATGCGCGTAATGCCGACAGTATTTTTCAGCTTCTGGGGGAATTAAACCGTTCACAGGGCACTGCCTTCCTGGTGGTGACTCACGATCTGCAGCTGGCGAAGCGCATGAGCCGCCAACTGGAAATGCGTGACGGACGCCTGACGGCAGAGTTAAGCCTGATGGGGGCGCAGTAATGGCGTCGCCTTTATCATTATTAATTGGTCTGCGCTTTAGCCGGGGGCGCAGACGCGGCGGCATGGTGTCGCTGATTTCAGTGATCTCGACCATTGGCATTGCGCTGGGCGTGGCGGTATTGATTGTTGGCTTAAGCGCGATGAACGGCTTTGAACGGGAACTCAACAACCGCATTCTGGCGGTGGTGCCGCATGGCGAAATTGAAGCGGTAAATCAGCCGTGGACAAACTGGTCGGAAGCGCTGGAAAAAGTGCAGAAGGTGCCTGGTATTGTCGCCGCTGCACCGTATATCAACTTTACTGGCCTAGTGGAGAGTGGGGCGAACCTGCGCGCTATTCAGGTAAAAGGTGTCGATCCGCAGCAGGAGCAGCGTCTGAGCGCGCTGCCTTCGTTTGTGCAGAACCACGCCTGGGAGGGCTTCAGGGCCGGTGAACAGCAGATTATTATCGGTAAAGGCGTTGCCGATGCGCTGAAGGTCAATCAGGGCGATTGGGTGTCCATCATGATCCCGAACGCCAGTGCTGACCACAAACTGATGCAGCCGAAACGCATCCGTCTTCACGTTGCTGGTATTTTGCAACTGAGTGGTCAGCTTGATCACAGCTTTGCGATGATCCCAATGGCAGATGCACAACAGTATCTGGACATGAACGACACGGTTTCCGGCATTGCGCTGAAGGTCAACGACGTTTTTAACGCTAACAAACTGGTCCGTGATGCGGGTGAAGTAACCAACAGCTATGTCTATATCAAAAGCTGGATTGGCACCTATGGCTATATGTATCGCGATATCCAGATGATCCGCGCCATTATGTATCTCGCAATGGTGCTGGTGATTGGCGTTGCCTGTTTTAACATCGTTTCAACATTAGTGATGGCGGTAAAAGACAAGAGCGGTGATATTGCGGTATTAAGAACGCTGGGTGCCAAAGATGGCCTTATTCGCGCCATTTTCGTCTGGTACGGTTTGCTGGCGGGGCTGCTGGGTAGCCTGATCGGCGTCGTCATTGGTGTGGTCGTTTCGCTACAGCTGACACCGATTATTAACGGCATCGAGAAACTGATCGGCCATCAGTTCCTGTCCGGCGATATCTATTTTATCGACTTCCTGCCATCCGAATTGCACTGGCTGGATGTGATTTATGTGCTGGTTACAGCACTGCTGCTGAGTCTGCTGGCGAGTTGGTACCCGGCGCGTCGTGCCAGCAACATTGACCCTGCGAGAGTGCTGAGCGGTCAGTAAAAATAATAAGGAGCGGTCATGTATTACGGATTCGATATCGGCGGAACAAAAATCGCGTTAGGCGTCTTTGATAACGAGCGGAAATTACAGTGGGAAAAGCGCATCCCTACACCGCGTGACGGTTATGACGCCTTCTTAGATGCCGTTTGTGAACTGGTGGCGGAAGCTGACCAACGGTTTGGTGTCAAAGGCTCTGTCGGAATTGGTATTCCGGGAATGCCGGAGACGGAAGACGGCACGCTCTACGCCGCGAATGTACCTGCCGCCAGTGGAAAACCGCTGCGTGCTGACCTGAGCAAACGTCTCGATCGCGATGTGCGCCTTGATAACGATGCCAACTGTTTCGCGCTTTCGGAAGCCTGGGATGATGAATTCACTCAGTATCCACTGGTGATGGGGTTAATCCTCGGTACTGGGGTTGGCGGGGGCCTGATCCTCAACGGCAAACCCATTATCGGCAAAAGTTACATCACCGGGGAATTTGGCCATATGCGCCTGCCGGTTGATGCGCTGACGCTGATGGGACTTGATTTCCCTTTACGGCGCTGCGGTTGTGGGCAACTCGGCTGTATCGAAAATTACCTTTCCGGACGCGGATTTGCGTGGCTGTATCAGCATTACTATCATCAACCGTTAGAGGCCCCGGAAATTATCGCGTTGTGGGAGCAGGGTGATGAACAGGCGCAGGCGCACGTTGAGCGCTATCTGGATTTGCTGGCGGTATGTCTGGGTAATATCCTGACGATTGTCGATCCTGATCTGGTCGTTATTGGCGGTGGGCTGTCGAACTTCACAGCAATCACTCGCCAACTGGCGGACAGATTGCCGCGTCACCTGCTACCCGTTGCCCGGGTGCCACGTATTGAGCGCGCGCGTCATGGTGACGCGGGTGGAATGCGCGGTGCGGCCTTTTTACACCTTACCGATTAATCAAAAGAGGTTGCTATGCTGTCGCGTCGGGGTCATCGGTTAAGTCGGTTTCGTAAAAATAAACGCCATCTGCGCGAACGCCTGCGTCAGCGGATCTTTTTCAGAGACAGAGTGGTGCCTGAAGTAATGGAAAATCCAAGAGTCCTGGTACTGACAGGAGCAGGAATATCTGCCGAATCTGGTATTCGTACCTTTCGTGCGGCCGATGGGCTGTGGGAAGAGCATCGGGTTGAAGATGTAGCGACGCCGGAAGGCTTTGCACGTAATCCGGCGCTGGTGCAATCGTTCTATAACGCGCGCCGCCGGCAGTTACAGCAACCTGAAATCCAGCCGAATCCGGCGCATCTTGCGCTGGCAAAACTGGAAGAGGCGCTCGGTGACCGTTTTATGCTGGTCACACAGAATATCGATAATCTGCATGAGCGCGCCGGTAACCACAACGTTATTCATATGCACGGCGAACTGCTGAAGGTCCGCTGTTCTCAGAGTGGGCAAATTCTGGAATGGACCGGAGACGTGACGCCGGAAGATAAGTGCCACTGCTGCCAGTTTCCTGCACCATTACGTCCGCACGTGGTGTGGTTCGGGGAAATGCCGCTCGGCATGGATGAAATCTATATGGCACTGGCAATGGCGGATGTCTTTATCGCGATTGGCACTTCCGGACACGTCTATCCAGCAGCGGGTTTTGTCCACGAAGCCAGGCTGCACGGCGCGCATACGGTTGAGCTAAACCTGGAACCGAGTCAGGTCGGCAATGAGTTTGCTGAGAAATATTACGGCCCGGCAAGTCAGGTGGTACCAGAGTTTGTTGAGAAGTTATTGAAGGGATTGTGATTTATTGTGCCGGATAGCGGCGAATGCCTCATCCGGCCTGGAAACTACAAACAGACGAGCTTTGTAGGCCCGATAAGCGAAGCGCCATCGGGCACCATTCAAAAGAAGAATCAGCGTCCTGCTTTCAGCTTCTGATAATACTCTTCGTAAATCGTACTGGCGGAACCGACATCATTCTGCCATTCCCCTTTGCTGATGGTTTCTGCATCCGGGTAGAGAGTTTTATCATTAGCCACTTCCGGGCTTAACAGCTTGCGCGCCGCCAGGTTTGGCGTCGGGTAGCCGATGGTTTCCGCCACTTCTTTTGCCACATCCGGGCGCAGCAGGAAATTAATCAGTTTCAGCGCACCTTCCTTGTTTTTCGCATTTGCCGGAATCGAGAGGCTGTCCATCCAGAAGATCCCGCCCTCTTTAGGCCAGATGACGTCAAGCGGCGTACCTGCCTGACGTGCCACGAATGCAGAACCGTTCCACACCATGCCCAGGTTTACTTCGCCTTCCATATACGGATTCGCCGGGTTATCAGAGTTAAACGCGGCGACGTTTGGCATCAGCTTTTTAAGCTCGTTGTAGGCAGCTTCAATCTCTTTCGGATCGGTAGTGTTACCGGAGTAGCCCAGCTTACGCAGTGCCATCTGGAACACTTCGCGCGCATCGTCGGTGAGCAGCAGGCTGCCTTTGTATTCCGGCTTCCACAGATCTGCCCAGCTCGTCACGGATTTCGGATCGATAGCATCGCTGTTCACGCCAATCGCTGTCGCACCCCAGATATACGGAATGGAATAATCGTTATTTGGGTCAAACGGCTTATTGAGCATTTCAGGGTCGAGGTTGTGGAAGTTGGTTAACGTCGACTTGTCGATCTTCTGAATCATCCCTTCTTTGCGCATCTTGTCGACGTAGTAGGTGGAAGGCACCACAAGGTCATACGCGCCGTCTTTGTAGGTCTTGAGCTTGGCGTACATAGTTTCATTCGACTCATAGGTCGAATAAATCACCTTGATCCCCGTCTCTTTGGTGAACTGTTCCAGCAGTCCTGGCGGAACGTATTCTGTCCAGTTGTAGAAATAGAGCGTTTTACTGTCGTCTGCGTGTGCCGCGCTCATTCCCATAACGAGAGCGCTCGCGGCGAGCAGGTGGCGTGACCATTTTTTCATCTTTAACGTCCCCTGAGTAACGGACCTTAACGGCCCTTGGTTTTATCACGTGCAATTAACTGGCTGGCAATTACCATAACCAGCGACAGAACTAACAGAATAGTCGCCAGCGCGTTCACCTCAGGCGAAACGCCGACTTTCACCATTGAGTAGATTTTCAACGGTAGAATTTCATAACCCGGCCCGGTCACGAACGAAGACACCACCACGTCGTCCATCGACAGGGTGAAACTCAGTAACCAGCCGGCGGCGACCGCAGGCATTGCCAGCGGTAGAATAATTTTGCGCAAAATGGTGAGTTCGCTGGCCCCCAGATCTTTCGCTGCTTCCAGCATCCGCACGTCAAACCCTTTCAGACGCGAATACACGGTTACCACCACGAAAGGCAGGCAAAATGTAATATGCGAAAACAGCAGCGACCAGAAACCAAGCTGAATGCCGAGCAGCATAAACAGCACCAGCAGCGAAATCGCCAAAACGATATCCGGCGACATCATCACCACAAACAGCATGCCACTGACGAACGGTTTACCGCGAAAACGGTAGCGATACAGCGCCACTGCCGTCAGCGAGCCAATCAGCGTAGCAAACGTCGCCGAGAAAATCGCCATCGTCAGCGAGTGCTGGGCTGCCTGGAGCAAGCTGTCGTTGTTCATCAGCAGGCCATACCATTTTGTGGTAAAGCCTTGCCAGTTGATACCAAAGCGCGAACTGTTAAAGGAATTCACGATCAATATAATGATGGGAATATACAGATACGCATAGATTGCGGTCATAAAACCGCCTCTGAACAGTCGACCGATCATTCGAGTTCCACCTTCTTATTCAGCAGTCGGGACGCACGCCAGTACACCAGCAGCATTAGCCCCATCACAATGGTCAGCGTAATACTGGTGGCCGCGCCAAACGGCCAGTCGCGAATATTCAGGAACTGGACTTTAATCACGTTACCGATCAACAGGTTTTTTGCCCCGCCCATGAGGTCGGAAACATAAAACAGTCCCATTGCAGGTAACATCACCAGCAGACAGCCTGCAATAATGCCCGGCATGGTCAGCGGAATGATAATCCGGATAAAGGTCTGCAGTTTGCTGGCCCCCAGATCTTTCGCTGCTTCCAGCAGCGGTTTATCGAGTTTCTCAATGCTGGAATAAAGCGGCATCACCATAAAGGGCAGAAGGATATATACCAGACCGATAATAACCGCGCTCGGCGTAAACATGATGCGGATCGGCGTGTCGATAACCCCCAGCCACAGCAGGAACTCGTTCAGATAGCCTTTGGTGCTGAGGAAAATTTTCAGCCCATAAATGCGGATCAACGAGTTAGTCCAGAAGGGAACGATCAGCAGAAACAGCAGCAGCGGGCGTATTTTCTGCGGTAGTTTTGCTAAAAACCAGGCAAACGGGTAGCCGAGCACGAGACAGGCAAGGGTGGCGATCAGCGCCATATTCAGTGAGTGCAGCAGCACCTCGAAATAGAGCGGATCGAGTAGCCGTGTGTAGTTTTCCAGCGTAAAGACCATTTTGACGAAGCTTGCGTCGTCGCGGGTCAAAAAGCTGGTGCCAATGATCATCAGGTTGGGCAGAAAGACAAACAGCACAAGCCAACCCACGATAGTGACAATCACTACATTCTGGAATTTACTTGTGTTCTTCATCAGCCAGTACGACCTCCCAGCTTTCTACCCAATTAATGGCCATTTTTTGATCGAGAGAGTGGTCAAAGTCCGGGTCATCTTCGTTGAAGAATTCGCTGACCATGACCATTTTGCCATTTTCCAGTTCAACGACCGATTCCAGGGTCATGCCTTTGTAGTTACGTTCGCGAACATAGCCGATCAGCCCTTCGATGTGGTTGTCGTCGTTGATCTCTTCAACGCGAAGATCTTCCGGACGCAACAGCACGTTAAGGCTTTGCCCTGGCTCAACGGCAAAGTTGACGTAGATATTGCATTCACGGCCCTCTACGTTAGCACGTACGCGCTGTTCATCCAGCCGTTCGATGACGGTGGCGTTGAACATATTGATTTCACCAATGAAACCAGCAACAAACAGGTTCTTCGGCTCTTCGTAAATTTCACGCGGCGTGCCGTCCTGCTCAATTTTGCCATCGCGCATCACCACAATGCGATCGGACATGGTCAGCGCTTCTTCCTGGTCATGCGTCACGAACACGAAAGTGATACCGAGTTTACGCTGTAGCGCTTTCAGCTCGTTCTGCATCTGCTTGCGCAGCTTATAATCCAGCGCCGAAAGGGACTCATCAAGCAGCAGTAAACGCGGTTTATTGACCACCGCACGGGCAATGGCGACACGTTGCTGTTGGCCACCGGAGAGTTGGTGCGGTTTACGCTGGGCGAACTCTTCCAGTTGCACCATACGCAGCGCCTCATCCACTCGAGGGGCGATGTCTGCCGCTGGGGTTTTTTGCATGCGTAAGCCGAACGCCACATTTTCAAATACGGTCATGTGGGGGAATAACGCATAGCTTTGAAAGACGGTGTTCACATAGCGGTTTTCCGCCGGAACATGCGTGATGTCCTGGTTATCCAGCATAATGTGGCCGGTATTCACCGTTTCCAGACCTGCAATCAGGCGAAGAACCGTTGTTTTACCGCAGCCGGAAGGGCCAAGAAGCGTGAGGAATTCGCCATTATTAATTGTCAAATCCAGGTTGGATATGACGTTTTTGCCATCGAAGCTTTTGCTAATTCCCGACAAACGTACCAGCGGAGAAAGCGAACGCGGTTGTTTATTCAATTTTTTACTCTGTCCCATGTAGACGCAGCGGATGGCTGACCGATGCGGGGTTTGTGGTTAACCACCTTGGTGACTCTTAATAAGGGCGGTAATTCTACGGCAAACCGTTGTAATCGCCAAACCTTGTTGCCAATTACTGACTTACCCCTATATTCAGTAGGGGTCTGAAGAGAAATATTCTCGTTTGCGGGGATAAAATGACCTGACGCAATATTTGTCTTTTGTGGCTTCCTGATAATGTTGTCACAAATAGTGAGGGTGACTGCATGGATAAATTACTTGAGCGTTTCTTACACTACGTTTCGCTGGATACCCAATCGAAGGCGGGGGTAAGACAGGTCCCGAGTACCGAGGGACAGTGGAAATTATTAAATTTGCTCAAACAACAGCTCGAAGACATGGGGCTGGTCAATGTGACGTTAAGCGATAAAGGGACGTTAATGGCGACGCTGCCGGCCAATATTCCTGGCGACATCCCTGCAATTGGCTTTATTTCTCATGTGGATACCTCACCGGATTTTAGCGGTAAGAACGTTAACCCGCAGATCGTTGAGAACTATCGCGGCGGCGATATCGCACTGGGCATTGGTGACGAGGTTCTGTCGCCGGTGATGTTCCCGGTGCTGCATCAACTGCTGGGGCAAACGCTGATTACCACCGACGGCAAAACGCTGTTGGGGGCTGATGATAAAGCCGGTATCGCGGAGATCATGACCGCGCTGGCTGTTTTACAGCAAAAAAATATCCCCCATGGCGATATCCGCGTGGCTTTTACGCCTGATGAAGAGGTGGGTAAAGGCGCGAAGCATTTTGATGTCGCGGCGTTTGATGCGAAATGGGCTTACACCGTTGACGGCGGCGGCGTGGGTGAGCTGGAGTTTGAAAACTTCAACGCGGCGTCGGTCAATATCAAGATCGTGGGTAATAACGTGCATCCCGGTACCGCAAAAGGGGTGATGGTCAATGCGCTGACGCTGGCGACGCGCATTCACGCCGAGGTTCCGGCGGATGAAAGTCCGGAGACCACCGATGGTTACGAAGGTTTTTATCACCTGGCAAGCATGAAAGGCAGCGTTGACCGTGCTGATATGCACTACATCATTCGCGATTTTGACCGCAAACAGTTCGAGGCGCGCAAACGGAAGATGATGGAGATCGCCAAAAAGGTCGGTAAAGGTCTACATCCGGATTGCTATATTGAACTCGTCATTGAAGACAGCTATTACAACATGCATGAAAAAGTGGTCGAGCATCCGCATATTCTTGATATCGCACAGCAGGCGATGCGCGACTGTGATATCGAACCGGACATGAAACCGATTCGCGGCGGCACTGACGGTGCGCAACTCTCGTTTATGGGGTTACCGTGCCCGAACCTGTTTACCGGCGGCTACAATTACCATGGCAAACATGAATTTGTGACGCTGGAAGGGATGGAAAAAGCGGTGCATGTGATTGTGCGTATAGCGGAATTGACAGCGAAACGGCAGTAACGTTGTGAGCGCTGGATGGCTGATTGCCGGATGGCGCTTCGCTTATCCGGCCTACAAAGTCTCAACCCCGTAGGCCTGATAAGGTGCGATAGCGGCGCCATCTGGCTTTACGCCATCCGGCAATGATTTACCCTTCGAAGAACCAGTACCCGCTGTTGACCAGTGCGGCCAGCATCGCGAGGAACGACGGATCTTCCAGAGCATCGCCGAAGTTCTCGGCAGTCAGTACGATATGGCTGGCGAGCGCTTCCAACGCCGGGCGGTGTGGGGAGTCAATTTTCTCACCGTTGGCATACACGTCATCGCCCACGCGCAGTACCCGCAAGCCGCCCAGACGGACCAGTACGTCCCCCTGTTTTAGTGCATCGTAGATTTCATCAGGCTGATACGGCGGCTCCGGCGGGGCAATATCCAGTTCGTGACGAGACTGCGAAACAAATTCGCCAAACCACTGCTTAAAGTGTTCCGGCTGATTAATCAGATCGAGCATCATGGCGCGCATTTTGTCTATTTCCTGCGGCAGAACGTCCGCAGGATGCTCGCGGGCAGGCAGATCCGGGTCGCTGTAATAGGTGCTGCCTAACTCACGTTGCAGAACGTAATCGGCAAAGCCGCTTATCAGCTCGCGGGTATTCGGCGCACGAAAACCCACCGAGTAGTTCATCGCGTTTTCCAGCGCATAGCCTTCGTGCGGGAATCCCGGCGGGATATAAAGAATATCACCCGGCTCCAGTTCTTCATCAATGATCGCTTCAAAAGGATCAACCTGTAACAGGTCGGGGTGTGGGCAGTGCTGCTTCATTTGCAACTTTTCCCCTACGCGCCAGCGACGACGGCCGGTTCCCTGAATGATAAACACATCATACTGATCCAGATGCGGACCAACGCCGCCGCCGGGGACAGAGAACGAGATCATCAGGTCGTCAATACGCCAGTCTGGCAGGGTGCGGAAAGGGCGCATCAGCGCTGCGGTGGGTTCATGCCAGTGGTTAACGGCCTGAACCAGTAACGACCAGTTGTTCTCACCGAGATGGTCATAGCTTTCAAATGGACCGTGGCTCACCTGCCATTTGCCATCCTGATGGCTAACCAGACGGCTGTCGACTTCGCTTTCCATCGCCAGGCCTGCCAGTTCGTCAGGGGAGATGGGATCGATGAAGTTATTAAAGCCGCGTTTTAACACCACCGGGCGTTTCTGCCAGTGACGTTCAAGAAATTCGGGCCAGTTAAGTGTTAATTGATATTCCATAATGAGCTTCCACAGGCTGGGGCAGGTATCTGTCACCGATTATAACGGATGCTTAACCAGATGCGTGCCGTTGATCCACATTTATTCCTTCGCGGGTTATTCGGCTTTTTGACCCGGCTGCTGATGACCAAAAATAACCTCCATTCGCGCACCGCCGAGCGGGCTGTCGCTGGCGATTATCTGACCGTCATATTGTTCCGCAATTTCACGCGCAACCGCCAGACCGACGCCTTGCCCGGGTCGCAGAGTATCAATACGTTGGCCCCGGTCAAAAATCATATCGCGTTTACTGTGTGGGATACCCGGACCGTCATCTTCCACCACAACGTACAGATAGTCATCCGTCTGGCGGGCTGAAATTTCAACAAACTCCAGACTATATTTGCAGGCATTATCCAGCACGTTACCCATCACTTCGACAAAGTCGTTCTTCTCTCCAACAAAGCTGATCTCCGGTGAAATATCAAGCGTGATATTCACCCCTTTGCGCTGATAAACCTTATTGAGCGCCGACGTGAGGTTATCCAGTAAGGGGGCGACAGGATGCAGTTCACGGCTCAGTAACACGCCGCCGCGCATACTGGCGCGATGCAGGTAGTAGCCAATCTGCTGAGAAATGCGGCTGATTTGTTCCAGCATCACCGGCTCGGCCTCGCTGACGCTCATTTTTTCACTGCGCATCGAACGTAGCGTACTTTGCAAAACGGCCAGCGGGGTCTTCAGGCTGTGAGTGAGGTCGGTCAGGGTAGTGCGGTATTTGTCATAGCGCTCGCGTTCGCTTTTGAGCAGACGGTTCAGGTTGCGCACCAGACTGGTCAATTCGCGTGTGGTTGTGGGGTTAAGTTGTTCCCGGTGATGTTCTTCCAGTTCCCGCACTTCGCGCGACAGCGCCTCAATAGGACGCAGACTCCACCAGGCAGCTACCCAGAGCAAAGGAATGACCAACAGCAGGTTGGCGGCCAGCACATAGATAAACCAGTTCCAGACCATGTATGAGCGCTTTAGCTCGATGGGAATAATATCGATAACCACAATGGTCAGTTGCGGCATTCGGGAGGTGGCAGGGTAGACATTGACCGCAACAGAGTGGGTCATTTCCGCGTCGTTATCTTCCTCCCTGACCTCTTTCAGCTTTTCCTGAACGGAATGATCGGCGTTGATCAGTGCGCTGGTGGCATCGACATCGGCCTCAATTTCATGGAAGCCGTTACTTTTAAGCCAGTCGGGTTGGATGAGCTTAACCAGCCACGGAATATTGCGTTGTGCCCACAGCAGCTTGCCGTTTTCATCATAAATCAGCGCCATCGTGGGGCTTTGCCTGTCGAGATTTTCTGGCAGCTCAACGTGGATTTTATTGTCATCCCATGTTGCGAGGGTATAGAACAGATTGCTCTCTCCGCGCAGCAGGCGAAACGTGGTCTTATCAAAGCTGACGCTATAACCGACGAGCGCAACCATGCCGTAGGACAGCGAGAGCACCAGCACCACGGCCGCGGTCGCCAGCAGAAAGCGCAGGCGCAGCGAGAGCGGAAAAAGATGACGCAACAGTTTATTCATTGCGAAGTTCGAAAAGATAGCCCTGGCCACGCACGGTGGTGATCACCTCATCAGGATACTGTGCCTGAATTTTCTTGCGCAGACGGCCCATCAGAACATCAATGGTATGGCTTTCACGCAGTTCGGCGTCCGGATAAAGCTGTAGCATCAATGAGTCCTTGCTTACCACCTTGCCGTTATTGCGGATCAGCGTTTCCATGATGGTGTACTCAAATGCGGTCAGCTTAATGACCTCACTATTGACCGACAGCTCGCGGCGAGAGAGATCGATCTGGAAGGGTGGAAGTGAAATAATTTGCGAAGCATGCCCGCTGTTACGACGCATCAGCGCCTGCATGCGTGCTGCCACTTCTTCGATATGGAACGGTTTGGTAACATAGTCATCCGCACCTGCACTGAGCACTTCCACTTTATCCTGCCAGCCTTCACGCGCGGTCAGTACCAGGATCGGGAGAGAAACATCATGACTTCGCCAGCGACGGATCAGCGAAAGACCATCTTCATCCGGAAGACCTAAATCGACGATGGCAATATCGGGCAGGTGCTCGTTAAGGTAGTAGTCAGCCTCTTTGGCATCTTCAGCATCGTCCACCTGATGCCCGGCATCCTGAAGCTGAACTTTTAGATGGTGGCGTAATAACGCATTATCCTCAACAACCAGTACGCGCATCCTCTTTCCTCCCTAAATTAACGGTATGAACAGTGTAACGCTGATTATGTTGTGGCGGGGATAAACATTTAATAAACCGTGGGGAGGAAGCCGGAGGAGCTCCAACTGGAGAGTGGAGCGTCGGCCGGATAAGATGCTTTCGCATCGCCATCCGGCACAAAGACAATTACTTCAGTTCATCAACCATGGTGATGGCGCGACCAATGTAGTTGGCCGGCGTCATGGCCTTCAGACGCGTTTTTTCCTCTTCAGGCAGCGCCAGACCGTCGATAAACTGCTTCATACCCTCAGCGTCAACGCGCTTGCCACGGGTCAGTTCTTTCAGTTTTTCGTACGGCTTTTCAATGCCATAACGACGCATCACGGTCTGGATTGGTTCGGCCAGTACTTCCCAGTTGTGGTCCAGTTCGTCCAGCAGGCGATCGCGGTTCACTTCCAGTTTGCTCACGCCTTTCAGCGTGGACTGATAAGCGATCAGCGCGTAGCCGATACCCACGCCCAGATTTCGCAGGACGGTGGAGTCGGTCAGGTCGCGCTGCCAGCGAGAAACCGGCAGTTTGCTTGCCAGGTGTTGTAGCACGGCGTTAGACAGACCCAGGTTGCCTTCCGAGTTTTCAAAGTCGATTGGGTTGACCTTGTGCGGCATGGTTGAGGAGCCAATTTCACCGGCGATGGTTTTCTGCTTAAAGTGGTTCAGCGCAATGTAACCCCAGACGTCGCGATCGAAGTCGATCAGAATGGTGTTAAAGCGTGCGATGCAGTCAAACAGTTCCGCAATGTAGTCGTGCGGTTCAATCTGCGTGGTATACGGGTTCCACTGGATACCCAGCGAAGTGACGAACTCTTCGCTGAACTGATGCCAGTCCACTTCGGGATAGGCGGCGATGTGCGCGTTATAGTTGCCCACCGCGCCGTTGATTTTACCGAGGATCTCCACCTGGTTGAGCTGGCGGAACTGACGCTCCATGCGGTAGGCCACGTTCGCCATCTCTTTACCCATGGTCGACGGCGTTGCCGGCTGGCCGTGGGTACGGGAGAGCAGGGGAATATCGCGGTACTGAACCGAGAGATCTTTCACAGCATCAATTACCTGACGCCAGTACGGCAGAATCACTTCATCGCGAGCGGTTTTCAGCATCAGCGCGTGAGACAGGTTGTTAATGTCTTCCGAGGTGCAGGCGAAGTGGATAAATTCGGAAACTGCATGCAGTTGTGGAACGCCTGCCACTTTTTCTTTCAGGAAATATTCGACGGCTTTGACGTCGTGGTTGGTGGTCCGCTCGATAGTCTTGATACGCGCGGCGTCTTCTTCATTGAAGTTGGCGACGATAGTATCAAGGAAACCGATTGCGTCGGCAGCAAAAGCAGGAACTTCCTTGATCGCTGCGTGCGCGGCCAGTTTTTGCAGCCAGCGTACTTCTACCTGTACGCGGAATTTCAGCAAACCGTATTCGCTGAAAATCCCGCGCAGCGCGCTGACTTTATCGCCGTAGCGTCCGTCGACAGGGGAAACGGCGGTCAGTGAGGATAATTCCATAGATCACAACTCCGGGGTTAAATGAGCAAGAATTTGTTTTGCCTGAGTCGTCAGGCGATTACGAGAAAACATCAGTTGCAGACGCCCACCGCCGACCTGGTGCCAGAGTACGGCAGCACGAATGCCAGCGAGAAGGGAGGCGCGGACTTTCGCCTGCACCTGCGGACTCTGTAGTACGGCAGGGGAACCGGTCACCTGAATACGCGGACCCAGCGGACTGATGACATCAACATAAATGCCAGCCATCGCGCTCATCAGCGTTTCTGATTGCAGATCAAAGTGGTCGAGCTGGCGTTGCAGGCCGTTGATCCGGTCGCCCAGCGTGTCGAGGGCACCTTTAGCGGCGGAGAGCTTACGCTCCAGCACCATCAGGCTCAGCGTATAGCGTGTCAGTTCTGCATTCAGACCCTGACGGCTGCTGGCGTTCAGAACGCCGAGCAGCGTTTCCAGACCGAGGCGCAGATTGGCCTCGCTGCCGCCGTACACCCCCAGCGTTGAGCTGGGGTTCATATCAATGACGCTGTTCAGTGAGACGTGGAGCGCATCGGCATCACAGTGCCCCTGGTGCGCAAGCTGTTGCACCAGGCGTGCCGACTGGCAAATACCTGCCAGTGCGAGGGTGATGTCATAATAATTTTTTGCCACGTTCACTGCTTCCTTGTATGTATTTGTGAAATAAAAATTAAACCGGCAGAGGCAGGCGCTGTTCGATGATACCGCCGCCGAGGCACACTTCGCCATCGTAAAACACTGCTGATTGACCCGGTGTAACCGCTGCAACCGGCTCATCAAAAATCACTTCAATGCGCTCATCATCCAGCGCCTTAACGGTGCAAGGAATGTCGGTCTGGCGATAACGCGTTTTCACCGTGCAGCGCATTGTGCCAGTGAACGGTTCGCGATCGACCCAGTGCAGTTGTTGGGCAATCAAGCCAACGGACATCAGTCGCGGGTGCTCATGACCCTGGGCGACGATCAGAATGTTATTCTCAACGTCTTTATCCACCACGTACCACGGATCCTCGGTGCCTTCTTTGGTGCCGCCAATCCCCAGACCTTTACGCTGGCCCAGCGTGTGGTACATCAGCCCCTGGTGTTGACCAATCTCTTCGCCATCGACAGTGAGAATTTTGCCCGGTTGTGCAGGCAGATAACGACCAAGGAATTCGCGGAATTTACGCTCGCCGATGAAGCAAATACCAGTGGAGTCTTTTTTCTTCGCGGTGACCAGCCCAAGGTCTTCGGCGATTTTACGGACCTGGGGTTTTTCCAGTTCGCCAACCGGGAACAGGCTCTGGGCGATCTGCTCATGCCCCAGCGTATAGAGGAAGTAGCTCTGGTCTTTATTGCCATCGAGTCCGCGCAGCAGGCGACTTTTGCCGTCAACATCCGCACGGCGAACATAGTGACCGGTGGCGATATAGTCTGCCCCCAGGTCTTCGGCGGCGAATTCCAGGAAGGCCTTAAATTTGATTTCTTTGTTACACAGAATATCGGGGTTCGGCGTGCGTCCCGCTTTGTACTCTTCCAGGAACAGTTCGAAGACGTTATCCCAGTATTCAGCGGCAAAGTTGACGGTGTGCAGTTCAATGCCGAGCTTGTCGCACACGGCCTGCGCATCGGCCAGATCGGCCGCTGCGGTACAATATTCCTCGCCGTCGTCCTCTTCCCAGTTCTTCATGAACAGGCCTTCTACCTGATAACCCTGTTGTTGCAACAGCCAGGCGGAAACGGAGGAATCGACACCGCCGGACATACCGACGATCACTTTTTTTGGGCTTTCTGACATTGGAATACTCACGACATTGAACTTCAAGGCGGCGTATTCTATCACGCACCCCTTTTAGTTGACACCCTCTGTAAACGGCCAGTTAAATTCGCCTATCATCGCCAGCGGGTAACGCTGCCCGCGCTGGTAACAGCGGATGCTTTCGGCAACCAGCGGCGAGCGCAGGTTAGGCTCGGAAAGAATCTCCTCCGCACTGACCCAACGGCAGCAATCAATATCGCTGTCATGAGGTTCAGTCTCGCACATATTGGCAAGTTCTAGGGAAAACAGAAAACGCAAAAACGGCGTCTTATCGGGTGCGATCCACTGGTGCATCCGGATAAAGTGCTGAGGCTGTGCGTGAATTCCCGTCTCTTCCCATAACTCGCGCGCGGCGGCCTGTACTAACGTCTCGTCGGCTTCCAGATGTCCGGCAGGCTGGTTCCACAGAACTTTACCGTTAATGGTTTCCTCAACGACTAAGAATTTGTCTTCCGCATGAACAATACAGGCGACCGTGACGTGGGGCTTAAACATGATTTATCCTTTATTCTCATCAGTGACGTCCCGCCATTCACCGTTGGCAAGATTCTCCAGAGTATAATCCCCCATCGCATAGCGAATCAGTCGCAGCGTCGGTAGCCCAACGTGAGCGGTCATTCGGCGCACCTGACGGTTTCGTCCTTCATATAAGGTCACCTTCAGCCAGGCGGTGGGGATGCTTTTACGCTCGCGGATCGGTGGATTTCGCGGCCAGAGCCAGTCGGGTTCGACAACGTGTTCAATTCCGGCGGGCAGGGTGGGACCATCGTTCAGCGTCACGCCATTGCGCAGTGCCTCCAGCGCCTCAGTCCCAGGTTCGCCTTCCACCTGCACGTAGTAAATTTTCCCGGTGCGTTTGCCCGGCTGCGTCAACCGCGCCTGCAGTGCACCGTCATTGGTGAGTACCAGAAGCCCTTCGCTGTCTCTGTCGAGACGACCCGCCGCATAAACCCCCTGCACGGGGATAAAATCTTTTAACGTTTTGCGTCCCGCCTCGTCAGTAAATTGTGGCAAAACATCGTAAGGTTTATTGAACAAAACCACGCGTTTTGGCTGGTTTTCTTTCCGACGCTTAGAGACTTGTCGCTGGCTGAATCGCTCAACCCGGTGATTTCTAAATGAAGTTTTTTGCATACTATTTTCAGACCTTATCAATTGCCGCATTATAGCCTAACAACGAGTGTCTTTCATGGCGGCAAACATTAGGGTAGTATTGACACGCTCATTACAAAACATTAACAAAAAATTGCTCTAACGCAGTCGTGCAGCAGGACGCCAATGCACATGCAGCGCGATGACAGACGAGCAAACCAGAAGCGCTCGAAGGAGAGGTGAATGGAAAGCAAAGTAGTTGTTCCGGCGGAAGGTAAGAAGATCACCCTGCAAAACGGCAAACTCAACGTTCCTGAGAATCCGATTATCCCGTTTATTGAAGGCGATGGTATCGGTGTTGATGTAACCCCTGCAATGCTCAAAGTGGTCGATGCCGCTGTCGAGAAAGCCTATAAAGGCGAGCGTAAAATCTCCTGGATGGAAATTTACACCGGTGAGAAATCCACCCAGGTTTACGGTCAGGACGTCTGGCTGCCCCCTGAAACTCTGGATCTGATTCGTGACTACCGTGTGGCTATTAAAGGCCCGCTGACAACCCCAGTCGGTGGCGGTATTCGCTCCCTGAACGTTGCACTGCGCCAGGAACTTGACCTGTACGTCTGTCTGCGTCCTGTTCGTTACTACCAGGGTACGCCAAGCCCGGTTAAACAGCCGGAACTGACCGATATGGTTATCTTCCGTGAAAACTCAGAAGACATCTACGCGGGTATCGAATGGAAAGCGGACTCTGCTGACGCAGAAAAAGTGATTAAATTCCTGCGTGAAGAGATGGGCGTGAAGAAAATTCGCTTCCCTGAGCACTGTGGCATTGGTATCAAGCCGTGTTCGGAAGAAGGGACCAAGCGTCTGGTGCGTGCGGCGATCGAATACGCAATCACCAACGACCGCGACTCTTTGACCCTGGTTCACAAAGGCAACATCATGAAGTTCACCGAAGGCGCGTTTAAAGACTGGGGTTACCAGTTAGCGCGTGACGAATTCGGCGGTGAGCTGATTGACGGTGGCCCATGGCTGAAAATTAAAAACCCGAACACCGGTAAAGACATCGTTGTTAAAGACGTGATTGCCGATGCGTTCCTGCAGCAGATCCTGCTGCGTCCGGCGGAATACGATGTTATCGCCTGTATGAACCTGAACGGTGATTACATCTCTGATGCGCTCGCAGCACAGGTCGGTGGTATCGGTATCGCACCCGGCGCCAACATTGGTGACGAATGTGCGCTGTTCGAAGCCACTCACGGCACTGCGCCGAAGTATGCCGGCCAGGACAAAGTCAACCCGGGCTCTATCATTCTTTCCGCTGAGATGATGCTGCGCCACATGCAGTGGTTCGAAGCCGCAGATCTGATTGTTAAAGGTATGGAAGGCGCGATTGCCGCGAAGACCGTGACCTATGACTTCGAACGTCTGATGGAAGGCGCTAAGCTGCTGAAATGTTCAGAGTTTGGTGACGCGATCATCGCGAATATGTAATAGCGACAATTGTTAAATCTATTAACGGGAGCGTAACGCTCCCGTTGTTTTTTGTTAGGCTGCTAACGGTTATCAAAATTTTATCAAAACTAGTTATCAAAACCTCCAGGTAGTTTGGGGCAGGTTTGTCGATCAGATGGCAGCTCCACTGCCCAGTTACCATTAGGTATTCCTCAGCTTTTTATTATTTCTGGTGGGTGCTTGTTAATATTTAGATCCATTCTGTGCTGTGAGCGGACCTAACCTGCATAATGTTGATTTTATAATCAGCATGCAGTTCCTGATACTATGCAGGTAGTAACAGATATTTTATGGTGGAGATCATATAGATCTGAAAAAATAACGACTTTGTGGCCTCATTTATTGATAATCTGACTTCTAACATCTTAATTTATAATGGATGAACTAAACTATGCGGATAAAAAAATTAAGACTATTCAATGGATACAAGCGCTTTCACGACTTAACCATCGATTTAGGTGAAAACCCTTCTAGAATCGTAGCGTTGGTAGGGCCCAACGGATGCGGAAAAAGCAGTGTTTTAGATGGTCTCCTTTTTCATCATAATGCGCATAACCGTTTGGGTAATAAAAATCAAAGAGATTACTTTTATCACTCTATGAACAATGATCCCTCTTTTGGTTATCAAAGCATCAACATTGAATTTACCAGCGGTACTTATTCCGAAGTTAGAAATCGCAGGAGAGGTAAGGAAAATACTTTATTTTCCTTCCGGAGTCCTTACAGATACAATTCAAATTTAGACGTAAAGGAAAGTAGAGCCGTTGGAGAAATATATTTAAATAACTACGGAGCATCTACAGCGGCAGACCTTGACGATAAAATGGAACAAAACTATCGCAGGCTAAATATCAAACTTAATAAATACATGCATGATGAAGATTGCAAACCTAGCGAAGCTAAAGACAAAATTATAGGAGATTTAAATCGCTCAATAAAAAACTGCTTGAATCTCGAGATTGATAATCTCGGAAACATAGAGAGTTCTCAAGGGATGATTTATTTTAGAAAAGACGATCATCCTAAACCGTTTTCATTTAATGTGTTATCTTCTGGAGAGAAAGAAGTTATTGATATACTCCTTGATTTATATTTGAGACAAGATGAATATAACGATACCATCTATCTTTTAGATGAGCCTGAGTTACATATCAATACTTCCATTCAAAAAAAACTACTTATTGAAATAAATAGGCTCATTGGCCAGGATTGTCAAATTTGGTTAACAACTCATAGTATCGGTTTTATGCGTGCTCTGCAGGATGAATTCAAAGAAGAATGCCAAATAATATATTTTGAGGAGAGTTACAATCTCGCTGCTGAAGTTAAAAATATAACACCTATTCAGAAAAATTCTGACATGTGGCGAAAAATTTTCAGTGTTGCACTGGATGATCTTGTTCATCTATTAAGCCCGAAACGAATCGTCTACTGCGAAGGGCGTGATAGCCCTGGTCGGGGTGGGATGGAGAGAGGCTTAGATGCAAAGGTTTATAATAATATTTTCAATGAGAAATACCCTGATACATTATTTGTTTCAAGTGGTGGGAATACTGAGCTTGATCAAAGAAGTGAGATAGCGATAGCAATCTTATCTAAAGCTCTACCACATTTAGAAGTGCTTGTTTTAAAAGACAGGGACTCTGGTTCTGGTCGCTGCATTTCATCTAGGGAAAGAGAAATATATCTCGATACCAACCCTAAAAATCACCGGATGCTAAATCGCTGGGAAATAGAAAACTATCTATTCAGTAAAGATTCTTTGATGAGTTATTGCAATAAAAACGAGCTCACCCTCGACGAAGTTGAGTATGATAAAATGGTTAAAAACATTAACGATGACAGTGTGAAAGAGCTTTCAAATTACTTTAGAAATTTTTGCGGAATAAAAACAAACTTGAACTCAGAAGTCTTCAAGTTAAAAATATCTGAATGTATTATGAATACCTCTGATACATACATTGAACTTGAGAAATCTATATTTCCTCTAGGGTAACCAATGGCATTCGGCGCGATTTAAAATAAATCGTGCCTCTTAGTATTAGCCTATAATAAGTTGATCATAATAGTTCTTTCCGGTGTCCTTGTTAAAGTTTTTACCATCAACTTTACTATTTAAATTCATACCGCCATCCTATCTTTCTCGTCGTTCATTACGTAGCGGCTTTAGGTCCGCTTCTCGCTCAGAGCGGACCTTCTCCCCAAGCGCTGGTCTGCCCTGTATTGATTAATGAGTTACAGATCACTTCTCAATATTGCGCAGGACAAAAAACGCTTTTGGCGGGTTAAAATGCACATTACTCAATATCCAGGCCTGTAAGGTCTTTGATTTTTTTCTTTGCAAATCCCATTGCAAGCGATTTAGATAGTCCCATCAGTGTACTTGTAAATAGACCCGTTTTAGTTCCAGGCATTTTTTGAGATCCCGGCCAAATTGACCCTGGTCCAAATTCAGTGCAGTGCTAAATCAGAGTTCTTCGTCTTTTGACCCTGGTCCAAATTCAGTGCAGTGCTAAATCAGAGTTCTTCGTCTTTCTGACCCTGGTCCAAATTCAGTGCAGTGCTAAATCAGAGTTCTTCGTCTTTCTGACCCTGGTCCAAATTCAGTGCAGTGCTAAATCAGAGTTCTTCGTCTTTCTGACCCTGGTCCAAATTCAGTGCAGTGCTAAATCAGAGTTCTTCGTCTTTCCGGAGACTTCGGATGAATTCCGCCGGAGTCATGTCATTTAATGATGAATGCGTTCTCTCATGATTGTATTCCCTGCGCCAGTTGTCGAGTTTGTCCTGCGCATCTTCCAGCGACAGAAACCAGTGGATGTTCAGGCATTCATCACGCAGGCTGCCGTTAAACGATTCAATAAACGGGTTATCTGTCGGTTTTCCGGGGCGGGAGAAGTCCATCATGACACCGTGTTCATACGCCCATTTATCCAGACTCTTCGAGATAAATTCGCTGCCGTTATCCGTCTGTATACGTACCGGCAGACGCTTATCCAACACCCGCAGCGCTTCCATTACGCGGACCACATCCTCACCCTTCAATGATTTTCCGGCATGGATCGCCAGACATTCCCGACTAAAATTATCCACTACAGTCAGCGCCCGGAAGCGCCGTCCGTTAAACAGACTATCCGACACGAAATCCATACTCCAGCACTGATCGATGTGCGTCAGGGTCGGACGCTGCTGCCGGTGTGCCGCACTGATATGTCTGCGGGGACGTTTCCTGCGCAGATTCAGGCCTTCCAGACAGTAAATCCGGTGTGTTTTCTTATAGTTAATTAGCCAGCCTTCTCGTCGCAGCAGGACGTGAATGCGCGGACAGCCATAGCGTATTCGTGTTTCCGCAATTTCCCTGATGCGCTGGGTTATTGCCCGATCGTCACGCCGACTCTGCCAGTGGTAGACAGTTCTGCTCTGCATCAGCAACCCGCATCCCCGACGGACGCTGATACGATATGCCTCACGCAGGAAATGCACCGCCTGGCGCTTCTGAGCCGGCCTCAGAACTTTTGCTTCAGTACCTCCTGCAGCATCTCCTTGTCCAGACTCAGGTCAGCCACCAGTTTCTTCAGCCGCTGGTTTTCATCCTCCAGTTGCCGCAGACGCCGCAGTTCCGTCACACCCAGACCGGCAAATTTTTTCTTCCAGTTGTAAAAAGTGGCCTCAGAAATGCCCATCTTTCTGCAGACTTCCCCGACGCGGGTGCCGGTTTCGGCCTGTTTCAGCGCAAACGCAATCTGTTCTTCGGTATAACGGGTCTTTTTCATGGCAGTGTGCCTCTCTGTGAGGTGAAAGAAAGACCGGAGACTTCAGTTTAGACTGGTACTGTTTTCAGGGGGAAGGTCAAGGGCACCCAGCAGCAATGGGCGATAAAGCGAGAAATGCTTTCCCCTCGCTACACGACAAGATACTCCGATCTATTAATTGTTAGATGAGCTAGTCGTTTCTATAAATCTCAATAATACAGTCAGTAATAATTGTTTTGTTTAGGTGGAAAAAAGTGAGATGAGATGATTCATTTTTTAATCTAAAAGGAATGGTTTTTCCTTTAGATAAAAAACCTGATTTGTTAAGAGGGTAGAACCATGCAATTCTATACTCTGATTCGTGTGAAAAGAAATCAGGTTTATAAAAAACAAGTTTTTCAGCGGTTTGACCTAACCCATTTAACGTTTTTTGATCATAGTATGTAATGTCGCCGCTAATAATAAAGGTGCCTTCAAATTTTTCTGATGCAATTGATAAACGGCGCTCTAATTCGTCGACATCAAAGGCTATACAAGTATCTGCTTTAAATGATTGATATAGCTCAATATCATTGCATTTGCTACTCATGCAGAGACAAAAGCAATGTCTTGGCGTTACACTGATCGTTGGATCGCTCGCAAGGTCATTGGGAGGAATTCTCATGCCATTTATTTCTATGAAAATATCTTCTCGTCTCGGGATGAATAATTTGTTCATCTCATCATCTCGCATTTTCTCATTTTCTAGTCGAGAGTAGTGACTCAGATCACTAAAACGTATACCAGATTTTCCATTTATTAAATATGAAAGATGTGCATATTTTCCATATAGATATTTAACTTTCATGTAACATTGCCTGTGTGTGATAATTTGCAATTATAGCAATGTACTACGTATGGACTGCTGTCCGTAGTATTCGATATAGAACTTGGTAGGTATTTTTTTATAAAATTAATAAAGTTCATTTATTATTAGCACGCATAATTAGTTGATTGAATTAACTCCGGCCCCTGATTTTTGACATTGCCCACGGCGCGGGTCACTGCGTGCCAGATAAATTTGTTGACCGGTACAGCCCCGTCGACTGCTATCTCTCCGGCTTCCTTCCCACCAACATTCTGCCGCATCCATTCTCGCGCTGCTTCTGGTGACAGAACGAGAGGGCGACGGTCGTGAATGTCTACCAGACCTTTATCGGCTGCAGCAGTCTCAACCCGTGCATTAATCAGCGTTTGTTTATCCCACCATCCGGGCGCATATCCCCATAATACCGGATCCAGATGCAGTTGCTCGTCGCGTTCACTGAGCAGCAGAACTTTGGTACCTGGCGCCACGTTGTACCGGCCTATAGGTTCAGGGTCATAAGCGATATTGCGGTTGGCTTCATTGGCCAGATATGCCAGGTATTCTTCGCGGGTCTGTGCTTGTGTAAAGCGTCCACACATATGAAACCTCCAGTCAGTTAGACTGAAAGTATACAAGAGGATATGCGAGTGGCTGTTCCGGTTTTTCCGGGGCGACTTACGACGGAGTAATTCCCCCATTTCACCTCAGTTTCACTCCGTACAAATTTCAGTCATAAAAGAACCAGCCGTAAAAGGCTGGTTCTTAAGGAGTATTTTGGTCGGCACGAGAGAATTTGAACCTCCGCCCCCATGACCGAGCGCTACTGTCTTAAAGGCTGCTATGTGCCTGAATCGGACTAACTTAACTTTATGACTCTAAATTTTAAATCGGTGCTTTAACAACTGGAAATAAAATTATATAATATGTTGGTGTCTTGAAACTACTATTCCTTATAAAGTAAAATCTAAATCATAGTGCGAAAAGAGATAACGATGAAAAATATAACCATAATTTTAGGCGAGAATGGGAAGGGAAAGACTAGAAGTTTATTAAAAATATTTGAGGCTGAGAAAAATAATAGCTATATTGCAGTGATATCAAACTCCTTAATCAATAAATTCCCCAAGATTCAGTCTAAAAAAATAAAACAGTATTTAATATCTAGCACACACGCGCAAACAGATAACTATGAATCATTTTTATACGGGGAGTTCAATAAAATAATAACCCCTTTTAACGTTGTTAAAGCATTAAATATACTTGAATATCTTGGTTTTGAACCACTTATCCGTATAATGCAAAAGCCAAACTACACAATAAAAATAGATATTAATAATGAAATCATAATGCGTAAAATATCAACAGAGAGTTCGATAGGCGCAACGTTTAATCAAAAAAAAATAACTAAAACAGTAAGTAATGAATATTCTGATTATATACAAAAAGAACACCATTTTGAAATAAACAAGATGAGTAATGATGGTATAGATAAATACAGTAGACATTTAATTAGAAGTGAAATTATAAAAGAAAAAACAAAGATAGAGGATGATCTTTTTAGTACGAGATTTTTTTTAAAGAAAAATGAGATGGAATTCCCTTTGTCGCAAGCCAGTTCAGGTGAGTTATATATGCTTGCCATAGGTCTTTTTATAATGAAATTCATCACTGGAGTTGGTGATGATAATAACAATAAATTAATATTAATTGACGAACCAGAAAATAGCCTGCATCCAAAATGGCAAAGAGAATATATACAAAATATAATAGGTTTCATTGGAGAGAGAGAGGTTGACATTTATATTGCTACACACTCACCTTTCATAGCTATACCAAACAATATTGATAATGCAAATATTAAGATAGCGACAGTTAATGAAGGTGAGTTAAAATATATAGACTCTTCTCAGGGGTTAAATATTGAAGAGATATACTATGATTACTTTGGCATCTTAACTCCAAAAAATAGATATCTTTCAGAATATTGTGAGTCGTTGTTAAAGAGATTCACATTAGAAAAAATTTCGTTTGAAAAAGCAAATAATCTACTAGAAGACATGAAGAATGCATCTAATGATTCGCGACAGATCAGTTTTATAGAAAGTATAATTGAACTTCTTTTAAAATTACAGGAAAAGAGGTTGTGAAATGGATTTTTATACTTGCGAAGACAAAGAAATAATAAGCGAATGTATTTTAAAAGGCCATTTATCATGGAGTGACGAAAAAATAAAGGACTTAAAAGTAAAGATTAAAGAAGAATTAAAAAAGCGGCAAAAAAACGTTTGCTGTTATTGTCTGCGAAGTTTTCATGGTGAATTTAATTTTGTAATAGATATCGAACATATACTTCCAAAACATAAGTACGCTAAAAGAATGTTTGATTCGAATAATTTGGCAGCATCATGTAAAAGATGTAATATGAAAATAAAGGGAAGGCGTATTGATTTTTTATCAGGTATTTTTAATGATGAACATACTCCCTATCATAAGGATGGCTATTTATTTATACATCCAAATGTTGATGTATTTGAAGATCATATATCATATATCCACAACCAAAAAGGCAGGGATATCATAGTGAAATATGATATTCTGAATAATAGTGCCAAGGGGAAATTTAGCTACGCTTTTTTTAGACTTGAGAAACTTTCAGTTCACACATACAACGTAGCTCAAGGGATTGTTAGCGATGAAGATGAATGGCAAGGGGACCCAGATCTAGATGATGATGATGACAATATTGCTGAAACATTTTCTAAAATTGAAGATAGCATTGAACAACTCATTTCAGTGTTCGCTCAATGATAACTATTAAATATGGTTGGGTTAACCTCAGGACTCTTTGGGCTTTGAGAGCTAACCCTACTTTGTTTACACTAACATTTCAGGGAATCGCATTTGTTATTGGTCGAAAGAATAAATGAGATTCTTGCTTTGTTTACTTGCCCAATCTGCTTGATTGTGCCTATAATATACCACGTATTGTTGGCTCCCAAATTGAGAACTTGCACGATTAATTGCTTTTGAGCCTTATGCGCCAACGCTGGTTACTACTCAAAGTAGGAATTTGGTATTCTACATACGCAGAAGGTTCATTAAAGATAATTATCTGGTGATCTGACATCAATTCACATGGGGAATGTCTCTAGTCATAACGCAATACTTTTAAAAATGATGAGAAATGAAATAGATGATTTACATAACTCGCTGAAAAAATTGAGTGCAAACAATTAACAATTAATAATTTTCTCAATTTCGAAAGTAAGTTTTGAGTTTTATATAGATTGGAACGGTCTCGAAAATCGTTCCTAAGTTCGAAAAAATTTTCGCCCACATGAATTATTGTGAATCCTAACAGATTGATAACTCTTATAATTTAATAGCGTATTAATAGCTAAATAATCATGAATATATCAGATGAACATCAATAACACGCATGATTTAAAATTCTTTTATTGCGAAGAGTCTAACAGGTACCGACAGTTGTTTTACCCTCTAATAAAGATTATCAAAACCTAAAAACATATATTGATAATCAATAAGTTATGAGAAAGTTAAAAGTCAGTATTTTTTCAGTAAATCTATAATTTTTTGTTATTTGTCATATTATTATATTTGAACCATCTATCTACTGCTGCGCCACATGCAGTGGTTCGAAGCCGCAGACCTGATTGTTAAAGGTATGGAAGGCGCGATTGCCGCGAAGACCGTAACCTATGACTTCGAACGTCTGATGGAAGGCGCTAAGCTGCTGAAATGTTCAGAGTTTGGTGACGCGATCATCGCGAATATGTGATAGCGATAATTGTTTGATCTATTAACGGGAGCGTAACGCTCCCGTTGTTTTTTTGTTAGGCTGCTAACGGTTATCAAAACCTCTTGGTAGTATGGGGTAGGTTGGTCGGTCAGATGGCAGTTCTGCTGCCAGGTTCCCATTAGGCATTCCTCAGTTTTTTATTATTTCTGGTGGGCGCTCGTTAATATTGAAAGTCTGTTCTCTGTCAATAGAGGACATTCGTTGTTGATCGGTACAATGAGTAGCGGGATGCAGCATAGTCACTCTATCTGTTAATAAAAACATGTTTAAAAAAACAGTATTGACCTCACATCTCAAATACGTTAATTAATACTCAGCAGCACAATGAAAGTGGTTAGTAAGTGAGTGAATAGAAAGCAGTTCTTGGGTAAGCCATTTTGCTTTACAGGCCTCGTAGTGATTGTGCTGGTTCGCAAAATGGTAGTGTTAGAGCGACGATGTAAGGCCTTGTTTGTTTTTTTAATGCTGACGGTTTCGTTTTTTTTGATGTTAACTGTATCAGCAACGGGCAACGCATCAAAGAGTATATGTCGCTATGGGTGATGTGCTTGTTTAAGTTGCCGCGTTTAGTTTTTAAAAGCGTAGGCAGTGTGTGACGAGATAAATAGAGGGAGGTGTTTTGGTATTAATGCCCAATTTTATCTGTAGTGAACGGGTACATTTGAAAGCAGTATAAATAGCAGTATCACTTTATTAAGTCCATTAATGTTAAATCTGAAGTCTGTAGTACCTTAAAAGCCCTGGCTGCAATGGTCAGGGCTTTTAAGATTACTCATCCCTTTGAATTGTAAATTTTCCCAACGGATTACTGACAAAATTAATCTTGCTTATCAACTCGTATGAGTCCATTATGCATCATCGGTTTGGCATACAGACCTTATGAAAGCAGTTTTAGTAAAGCAGTCCTCATTTCAAGCGTTATCTTCAGATACTCTTCTGCATGAGCCTCCTCCTAAGTGCCCAATAAGTCCTCATCTGCAAGCAGGCCATGTTCGCCACAAAATGTGGCTCAAAAAAATAAAGGAAGTATCTATGTCGAATAAAATGACTGGTTTAGTAAAATGGTTTAACTCTGACAAAGGTTTCGGTTTCATTACGCCAGATGACGGCAGCAAAGATGTTTTTGTTCATTTCTCTGCCATTCAGAGCAATGATTATAAAACGCTCGATGAAGGCCAGAAGGTTGAGTTCTCGATTGAGAATGGCGCCAAAGGTCCGGCTGCCGGAAACGTTGTCGCGCTTTAATTGCCGATAATAACACAGACGCTTGCGATAGCGATGACGGCACCGACCTGAGCAGATAAGTGAATGTGAAAAATAAAAACCCGCCCTGAGCGGGTTTTTATTTTTCATGGATGGTATGCAACAAGGGTGACGGTCATATTACTGCAGTTGCTGAAGTGAAAAAATGAAACCAAATAGTGCAAACCCTATGATGGTGACAAAAAGAGAGCCGATTAGTAATGCATAACTAAACTGTCGGAATAGTGCCGCCATCTATAACATATTCCGTACCCGTGATAGTGGCAGCACAGGACGAGGCCAGGAAGACGATGAGGTTCGCCACTTCGATGGGCTTTGAGGGGCGACCTAGCGGAATACCACCGAGTGCCTTCATAATGATTTGCTTACCACCCTCATAGTCCGTTCCTGCCTGCTGTGCCAGTCGTTCTGCTAATGCTACCGATGCTTCGGTTTCTACCCAACCTGGCGCAACACGAACTACCCGAATCCCCATAGGGGATACTTCTTTCGACAGGCTTTTGCTATACGCCGATAACGCCGCTTTTGCCGCCGCATAACCCGTGGTCGATTCCGGTAACGGTAGCTCACGCTGAATAGAGGTGACGTGAATAATGACTCCGTCCTGCTGAGTTAGCATCCCTGGCAGCAAGGCACGATCTAAGCGTACCGCAGGCAACAGGTTAAGATTGAGTTCCTGTTGCCATTCATCTTCACCCAGCGCTGCAAAACCACCGCCTGGAGCGGTAGAACCGCCAGCTATGTGCACGATGATATCGACACCGCCCAGTTGCTTATGAACGGCTTCAACGACTAAGTCGCACCCTTTGATTGTGGTCAAATCTGCCGCAACGAATGCGTCTGCAATAGATTCCGTGGGAATGTGACGTGCGGTAGTTAACACCGTGGCCCCCAACTGCTTTAACAGCGTGACAACTGCTTTGCCGATCCCTTTGGTACCTGCGGTAACGAGCACGCGTTTACCCTGAAAATCAAGATCCGTCAGCATCATACAATCTCCAGAATGCGAATTTTGTCATCAACCAGACCGAAAGCATGTTTGAGTACTACTGGGCTGCCGGGAAAATTACCAACAACGTTAGATGTGACTATTACCCGATCTCCTTCGGTGAAAACTTCAATGGGCTCTACGCTGTAGTCAAATTCAGACTGAGCGGTACGTTGCCACGCTTCGATTGCCTCATGCCCTTGATAGGTTTTGCCTTCATCAAGCACAATCGCATCAGTCGTAAAGCAGTGCTTAATGTCGACAATATCGGCACCATTACTGATGGTAAAATATTTTGAAATAGCGTTCGGAAGTGATAGTGACATGGCTTTATGATCCCGTTATTTACAGTACGAGAATTTTTAACATAGACTGTGAAATTGACAAGTACGCACTAAAAAGTGAGTGACTGATCTATGAGTAAGTTATATAGCCCGGAATCTGCCGCAAACGGTGTGGAGCAAGTCCTGCGACTGCTGGAAGGTCGCTGGAAGCTGATTATCCTGTTTCATCTTTTTGACGGAAAGGTGCAACGCTATTCTAATTTTGAAAAACTGATTCCCGGAATTTCGCAAAAAATGTTGGCACAACAGCTGAGACAGCTGGAAGCCGATGGCATTGTATCGCGCATGGTTTACCCGCAGGTACCACCGAAAGTTGAATATCGACTCACTGATTGGGGGCAAGCACTGTGTCCAGCTCTCGATGCAATCCTTAAATGGGCAGAAAAACGCCAGGTTTAGGTACCACTGGTACGTTTTGGCATCTGAGCGAAAAGCCAGATGTCCGCTCCTCGCTCACAACGAACCTTCTCGACAGTAAAATTTTACCTTTGAGATTTTATATTAGTGGTAACCATTTGAATTTATTAGTTTGAAATAAAAAATCATGTACGAAACATTTGGTTAAGCCATTGATAATTCGTGAGAACACACATGATTTATCATCTCTTTCTTGTGAAGTACCTGAAAGAACGGGAGCCGAAGGGTTCCCGTTTTTTTGGGGACCTTAATGCGTTACTGGAATGACATGCAAAGCAGAAACAACAGCCGCTCACGCCAGTATGAATTGGCGGCAGGCGCTTTCTGCGGGTGTTGAAATTACTCAAAAAAATACGTTGCTGGCATGGTAAGGTAAGCGCTATTCCGGGTGCGATGCAGAGGTTTCGTAATGCGACAAATCGATTTTTACATGATAGATGCTTTTACCACCTCCACTTTTGGTGGTAATGCTGCGGCTGTTTGTCCGCTTACAGAATGGTTGCCCGATGAGACATTGTTGAAAATGTCTAAACAGCATAACCAGTCAGAAACCGCTTATTTTGTCCCGACCGAAAAGGGTTTTGAGTTGCGCTGGTTCACCACGCAAGGGGAAATCAATTTGTGTGGACATGCCACGCTGGCTGCTGCTCACGTCATCTTTGAGTATCTTGATTATCCGGACGCGGTTATCCATTTTGATACCCGGTTTGTCGGCCCGCTAACGGTGACACGCAACGGCGAATGGCTGACACTTGATTTTCCTGCCTGGAAAACTGAGTCCGTCACGCCGCCGTCATTACTGCTGGAAGCGTTGGGTATTACTGAATGCAAAGAAGTGCGCGTGGCGCGTGATTACATGGTGGTACTGGAGAATCAACGGCAGGTAGACGCAGTTCGCCCGGATATTAATGCCATGCTGCCTCTGGGCAAAATGGTTTGCATCACAGCACCGGGGGAAGGGGAATATGATTTTGTCAGCCGTTTCTTCTGTCCGGGAGAAGCTGTCGCGGAAGATCCCGTCACAGGTTCAGCACACAGCATGCTCATTCCATACTGGGCGGAAAAACTGAAGAAGACACAAATGCTGGCGCATCAGGGTGCTGAGCGTGGTGGGGAATTGCGCTGTCAGCAAGCCGGAGGTCGTGTCTGTATTGGCGGAAAGGCAACGACTTACCTGGTGGGTAAAATACAGTTGCGGTAGAACGCTCGGGATGTTGTTCGGACATCAGGTCTGCTGTTCAATATGGCAGACCTGATAGTGGGGCTGGCGATCCGCTTCGTGCCAGGCGCGGACGTTGCAGTATATTCTGCTTTCGGCTCGAATCGGAAGTGGGTAAAGGCATTCCTGACAGATGTTACTGGGCAGGAATACCTTTGGGGAATCAGCCCCTCTGCGCCAGAGTCTCAGCAAGGTTCCCGGCGTCCTCTTTACACAACATTCTTTTTCAGAAACTCGCTGATAACAGGAACGATCTCCCTGCCATGGGTTTCCAGCGCGAAGTGCCCAGTATCATAGAAGCGAATGTCCGCATCAGGAAGGTCACGTTTCCATGCCAGCGCGCCTGCTGGCAGGAAAAATGGATCGTTCTTCCCCCAAACCGCCAGCAGCGGTGGCTGATACTCTCGGAAATACTTCTGGAATAAAGGATACATGGCCACATTTGAGGCGTAATCCAGCACCAAATCGAGTTGAATATCCGCATTGCCCGGCCGCGAGATTTGCAGTCCTTCCAGGGTATAACCATCTGGCGAAACCGAACTCGTGTCGGCAACGCCTTCAAGATATTGCCATTTAATTGAGGCCGGTGTCGGGAAGTCATGTAGGGCTTTCCGGTTCTGCTCTGTGGGTTCGTGCCAGTATCGTTGAATAGGCGCCCAGCTTTCCCCCAGTCCTTCCTCATAAGCGTTGCCATTCTGGGAGATGATGGCGGTCACACGCTCGGGATGCGAGACAGCGAGACGCCAGCCTACCGGGGCACCGTAGTCATGCACCATAAGTGCGTAGGTGTTGAGCTTAAGCTGAACGGTGAAATGCTCAATGGTTTTCGCCAGTTGGTTGAAAGTATAGGAATACTCATCTCTTGCAGGGGCTTCAGTAAAACCGAACGCTGGCAGATCGGGCGCAATAACGTGATAGCTCTCGGCAAGAGCGGGTATTAGGTCGCGGAACATGAATGATGAAGCTGCAAAGCCGTGAAGCAGCAAGATTGTTGGTGCCTCTGGATTACCAGCCTCGCGGTAGAAAATCTTCACGTTATCCACCTGTTCATAGCGGTAATAAACCGGACTGGCGACCGTGCCATCAAACGAAGAGTCTGCAAGTGCCATGGCGGAGATTGATTTTGAAGCAGTCATGATAACCTCGTGTAACCTTTATAGTGTCGATTTGCAGGTTACGTAAATTTTTGGTAACCTGTCAAATAAAATTTATGGGTTACATAAAATCATGAGTTCTGAAAACACTTATTCTGACGCCCCGTTACTGGGTGATAACCTGGCCCTCGATTTCATTAACACTGAGTATGTAGTTGAGGGTAAACGTCATGACTGTTTTATCGATGATCAAAGTGTTGCAAGTTGGTTGATAAGAGTCGGGCTATTGACTGACCTTAAGGATCAGCAGATCCCACGTGGGTTGCTTACTGAGGCTCGTGAACTTCGCGAAACTGCAAGGAATGTTGTGAACGCTGCCATGAACAGAGTTCCGGTAAATCTGGCGGTAATCAATCGGGTACTTGAAGTGGGTCGCCCTATCAGGAAGCTTGAATGGGATGGCGACACGCAACAATTCCGGGTTGCGGTTTATCAAAGCGCCGGATGCCCGTCTGGTCTTCTTTGGCCGATTGCCGATGCTCTAATCAATCTGGTTACCAGCGATAAGTTCGAATACGTGCGCCAGTGTGAAGCTCATGACTGCATTTTGCTGTTCCACGATCTGAGTAAATCTCATCGCCGACGCTGGTGCAGCATGGCAACCTGCGGCAACCGCATGAAAGTAGCCGCCTTCCGTTCCAGAAAGAAACCTTAATGAGAGAGATGTGCCAGCGCTGCGTTCCCGTCTGCTCTGTGCCAAAAGCGGACGCTGGCGTGTTATGGCGGTTTCAGGATTACCCACAAAATGGTTTTGTAGTTCAGACTAACGTGATCGGAGTGCTATCCCTGATTGTTAAAAGGATGGAAAGCGCAATTGCCGCGAAGACCGTGACCTGTAACCCAGATGCCAGGTTAAACAAGAACGGGAGCCCTTAGGTTCCCGTTTGTTATGCTACTTTAATTATTCCGGTGAAGGAGAAAGTGCAGGGGAATTAACGTCCTGTAACCCCTTTTTAGGATCAAGATAAAAACACTTTGCTCTGGAGGAATAAGTTTCCGATACCACCTCGCACTGCTTCAGGTCAGTGTATGCACCAATAATATCACTTTTTATGTAGTCGCCAGAAAGCGAGGCAACCAACGCCAGGACGTACATGTTCCTTCCTTTACAAAAATTGCAGGTGATAAGTGCTGGTCGTATTTCAACCAGTAGCATAATTGTTTTTGGTCGCTAGAGATCGCAGACTGAATGAAAGTTTAGTTTAAAACGAATCTTACTCAAACCAAATGTAGTGACAAGATGAAGATTCTGAAAAAGAAATGTTTATATTTTAGAGGTTCGTTATTAATAACCACGCAATAACTGTGTGTAATTTCTTGGGGGACATATATTCTGCATGAATATTGAACAAACGAACGGCAATGATATATTCAAATAACCCATACCTATTGCGTGGTCTATTTGAGTTATGTATTATCCCGTCCCGATCCTGCTGATGAGTAAATTCTCAATCCTGCAGTAGCGATCGTCTAACCGCCATTAGCTCATCTGGAAGAGCGAACGACTTTTGTTGTAGGGAACGGGGTTCGAGGCCTCGATGGCGGCCCAAATTTCAGAGCCCGGACGTGAGTCCGGGCTTTTTTATTGCGATGACCAAACGTGTAGGTCGGGTAAGGCGTAGCCGCCACCCGACATAAATGTTACACAACCCTATCTACTTAGAGATGTTCCGTCACGACCTTTGCGGCAGCGGCCAGTATATCTTTGCGACTTTTGGCCTTCTGTTGGGGCTGGGTAAAGTAGGTCACCAGAATTAAAGGCGCACGGCCTTCTGGCCAGATCACCGCGACGTCGTTGGTTGTTCCATAATCTCCCGCACCCGTTTTATCGCCTACGATCCAGTTGGCAGGTAACCCGGCACGAATGCTTTGGGCACCAGTGGTATTGCCTTTCAGCCAGGCCACAAGCTGTGCGCGCTGTGTCGGCGCTAATGCATTGCCCAGCGTCAGGTTACGCAGGCTTTTCGCCATAGCCAGTGGGGTAGTCGTATCGCGATCATCTCCCGGAATGGCGCTATTCAGTTCAGGCTCTTTGCGGTCCAGGCGAAACGTGGCATCACCCAGGGTGCGGGCAAAAGCGGTGACATTATCCGTACCGCCAAGATGCGTAATCAGTTTCTTCATCGCGGTATTATCGCTGTATTGCAGGGCGGCAGCGCTTAGCTCAGCTAATGTCATCTCTTTATTGACATGTTTTTCTGTGACTGGATTCCAGTTCGTCAGATCGGCCTGGCTGATGGTCATTTTCCGCTGCAAAACCGAGTTATCACTTTCGCTTTGTTTCAACACCGCAGCGGCGGCGATCACTTTACCGGTGCTGCACATGGCAAAGCGCTCATCCCCCCGATAAAGGGTCAGCGAGTCATCGGCAGTATTAATGAGCGCAACGCCCAGTCGGCCACCGGATTGTTTTTCTAATGCCGTAAGCTTTTGTTGAACCTGTTGGAGATCCGCTGGCGCCTGTGCCCGCAGTGGCGTACTGCCAAGCAAAAAGGGCATAACAGCGGCAGTGAGAAATGCAGTCTGGTGAAACCATTTTTTCAACATTTTTAAACGCCCTGGTCATAAAACAGTGGATATGTAAGGTTGCTTTCCATTTTACCTTGTATTGGGCGTTTCAGGCAGGCGCATCTCTTCGTTGCGCGATAACACGCGTTCCCGTGATGGATGTGAAAGCATAATCAACGGGAGCCCGCAGGCCCCCGTTTTAAACGTGTTTACCTTTTGCCGGATGGCGGCGCAAACGCTTTATCCGGCACAGGTACGTTGGTCAACGAACGACTAAAACCGGGCATTGCGCGTGGCGGACAACGGCCGATGCGGTAGAACCCAGCAGGTAGGTCGAGAAACCCGGTCGGTGCGAGGCAATAATAATCAGATCGGCACTGAGCGAATCAGCCAGCTTCAGGATCTGATCCTTCGGAGGGCCATAGACAATATGTTTCTGGACTCTGCCTTCAGGGATATTAAATTGCTGTACTATCTCATCCAGCTTCTCTAAAGCTTTTTCCTTTATTCCATTCTTATCCGGAAACTCCCCCGAATAGGCGAGTCCGAGAGAAGCATAAAAGGGGACGGAGGGGATAACTGCCAGAAAATGGACTTGCGCGGTTTTAGCATGAGCTTCGACTTGAGGAATGAGCTGACGCGTCAAATCGACTTCTGTGACATCAATAGGAACCAGAACGGAACGATACATAATCATTACCTCCTGTTTTTTATTAACATCTTAATCATATCGGATTTATGATTGAATGAATAATGACCAGATCAAAGTTATGATCAACAATCATCAGAAGAATGAAATCCACTGTTAACTGGCGATATCACTCATCCTGTGCAGACTTATCTACTTACCTTAATGAAATAAGGAGTGAGTTATGCAAACAGAGAATCAAGAATGTATCGATCTGTGTTACGCATGCGCGACGGCGTGCGATCGGTGTGCCGCGGCATGTCTGGAAGAGGCCGATATTGCGATGATGAAGAACTGCCTTCGCCTGGATACTCAATGCGCGGCAATATGCCGTCTGGCAGCGCAGTTTATGGCGCTGGGTAGCGATCATCTCAGCCAGGTCTGTCGTTTGTGTGCGGATTTGTGCAAAGCCTGTGCGCAGGAATGTACGAAACACGAACACGACCATTGCCAGAACTGCGCCCGTGCCTGTAACGCCTGCGCTGATGCCTGTCTGAAAATGATCGCCTGATGCTTATACCCGCCAGCATTCAGAAGCAAGTAAATACCGCCTGCGCTGTTATCAGCCGGATCCTGGGGCGCAATCTGTTGGCGATTCACCTTTACGGCTCTGCTGTGGAAGGCGGGCTGAAGCCCTGGAGCGATATTGATCTTCTGGTCACCACGCACCAGCCGCTGACGCCAGAGCAGCGAAAAGCGCTGATGGAGGAAATACTTCCGCTATCAGCCTCGCCAGGCACGTCGACGTGCTGGCGGGCGCTAGAGGTCACGGTGGTTGTTTATGCCGTCGTAGCGCCCTGGCGCTTTCCACCGCAACGAGAGATGCAGTTTGGCGAGTGGCTGCGTGAGGATATTCGTTCCGGGATTTATGAGCCCGCGCAGCCGGACTGCGATCTGGCGATATTACTGACGCATGTGCGCAATGCCAGCGTTGCCGTCGTGGGCGAGCGTGCCGATACGCTGTTTGAACCTGTGCCTCAACGCGACCTTGTGCAGACCTTCCGCCAGACGCTTGAACTATGGCAGGCGCCGGGTGATTTACGGGGAGATGAGCGAAATATCATTCTGACCCTCGCGCGTATCTGGTACAGCGCGGTGACGGGAGAATTTACCGCGAAAGATGCGGCGGCAGAATGGCTCCTTCCACAGCTTCCCGATGAACACGCTGCGCTGCTGCAGGCGGCGCAGCGTGACTACCTGGGGCTGGACACCGTCGACTGGACGGAAGCAATGTCCGCCACCGAACGTTTTGTCCACTATGCGAAAGCGGCGATCGTCGAACAGTTACCGACCTGTGAATAACACTTTGCTGCTTTTATCAGCATTCGATTTCTCCACTCAATATTTTTTCCCCCATTGGGATAAATAAAATCAATATGCTGCGCGCAAAGCGTAAGCCAGCGCCGTTTTCCCCGCTTGATCTCACTTTCTTTTAAAACTACTGTATATAAATACAGTAAATATATGGATGTGTGATTATGATGTTCTACAGCCCCGCAGATTTGCGCCAGATTGTGGCGATACCACTGTTTTCCGACATTGTGCCGTGCGGCTTTCCCTCACCGGCGCAGGACTATGTTGAGCAGCGCATCGATCTTAACGAATTGCTTATTCAGCACCCCAGCGCAACTTATTTCGTCAGAGCCGCCGGAGATTCGATGATAGACGCGGGTATTGATGATGGCGATCTGCTGGTGGTGGATAGCACTTATCAGGCGAGCCATGGCGATATTGTGATCGCGGCGGTCGAAGGCGAATTCACGGTCAAACAGTTGCAGCTACGGCCCTCTATCCAGTTAAACCCAATGAACAGCGCGTATTCACCCATCCGGGTGAGCAGTGAAGATACGCTGGATATTTTCGGCGTCGTTACGCGCATTATCAAAACGATAAAATAACGATGTTTGCTCTGGTGGATGTTAATTCCTTTTATGCTTCCTGCGAGACGGTATTCCGCCCGGATCTCAAAGGAAAACCGGTTGCCGTGCTGTCAAATAACGATCTGAGTGGTGAGAAACGTTAGTTAATCCTATGCTGTTCACATCATCTTATTCTTGATGGCGTGGGCGTGACATGAGGCTTGTATTTGCAACTCAAGATTTGACTCTGGCTAACCGCTCCTTCGAAGGCTTTCCATTACTGATTGGAGCAGATGGGTGGCCAGTTCAACCAGCACAATCCTTTCTTTGGCACATCCTCATCGAGTCAGGTGAATCACTAAGCACTCTGACCTGGGAAGCATACGGTCGGCGTTTGTATGACTACTTCGCTTTCCTGGAAGCCAATGCGCTAGCCTGGAACGATGAAACCCCAGCTCACGGCCTTAGCGTTCTTTCGAGATACAGAGATTGGTCAATCGGCGAACTAGCGCTTAATCCGCGTACTGTTAACAACCGTCTGGCGTTGATTGTGAGATTTTATCGGTGGGCGAAGCTGAACAACCTAATAAAGGTGCTGCCTTTTCGTGAGAAAAAAACTCATATTGTTCCCCACTCAGGTCTTTTAAGCCATGTAACTCGGCCTGGGAAAGAAAGAAGTAAAATTTCAATAATGCTCCGCGAGCGAAAGCGTCTAATGAAATTTTTGACCAAAGAACAAGTCAAAGTATGCCTTGCCTTAGATGCCGATCCAAGCCATCAGATACTGTTTCACCTCATGGTACGAACTGGACTTCGCTCCTGTGAAGCCAGGTCTTTTCCTCTCAAATATGTGTTTAATCCCAGGTTGAAGAATGGGCTGCGCCGTGGGCAGATGATAAGCGTTGCTCTTGAGCCTTCAGATATGCAAATTAAGTATGACCGACCCAGAATCATTGATGTGCCTTGGTCGCTAATGGAAGACATGTGGTCTTATTCCCTTCATCAACGGCAGATGCGTAATTCTAGGGGTGATGGAAGTGTTACCGCATTATTACTGACAAATGAAGGAAAGCAATACTCAAAAGATGCTGTCGTAGACATTATGAAGTCCTACGAACGTAAGTGCGGTTTCTATGTGCGTGCCCATATGCTGCGTCACACCTATGGAACTTATACTTTGCTTGCCCTTCGAAAAACTAAAGAATTTGAAGGTGAGCCACTAATGTATGTAAGAGATCGGCTGGGCCATTCAGATGTTCAAACAACGATGATCTATTTGCATCTTATCAATCAACTGGAAGCTCAATCCGTACTTGCGTATGAAGATGAAATTGACATGATGTTTATGACCACCTCTCTTAATCACGACTGAGGTAAATATATTGGCTCAGCAAAAGAACTATAAGGCAGATCTGCAACCAGGCACTAAAAATTTAGAACCTGCCGTTGAAAATATCAAAATTGACTTGCCAAGAAACCCGAGAAACCATAGGCAGATTGATCATTCTCAATACCTAGGTCTGGGTTTCGACGCTTGGGCAATTCAAAGCATTCATGTTATCAGAGCATTATTACAAGGAGGGAATTTTTCTGTCGCCACTTTAATTGGTTATTCGGTCACAGGATTGAGAAACTTTATGAAGTTTTTAAGCGCAAATCTAATTGAATCACCACCTGCTACGCCAAGTGATCTGACAAAACGAGACATGGAACGTTATATATCCTGGCTAAAAATCAAATACCCAAACGGCTCGACGGCCAAGAATTTTTATACAAGCTTCAAATCACTAATTATTATTCTGGCGGATTATGGGTTTATAGCAAACGTTCTTGACGATCTCCTACCGCCTAATCCGTTCCCCAATAATGCGAAAAATACAAAAGATGCAGATCCGTTTACCATGAGAGAGATGCAAAGGTTGCTTAGTGCATTAAAATGCGATTTTATTGATATCTATAAAGGCACGTTTCTTGGTAATGAAGCTGAGAAAATGACAGTGCTGTTGCTAATCACGGCTGCAAGGTCCGGCCTTAATACAACGTCATTATTAGAGATGGAGAGAGACGCTATAACACCACATCCTTTTCTGCCAAATCTCAAACTAATTAACACTCTCAAGCGTCGTGGCAAAGGTGCGCAGAACAAAACAATACGTCAAACAAATCTACTGGATCAATATAGCTCCATTCCACTTGATGGGGTTGCAGTCTTGAATAAGGCGCTTGCAATCAGTAAACCGCTTGTGGAGCTGGCATCAGATGAGATTCGTTCATATATATGGTTATATCGCTCAGGACAGCCTGGGGGTGAGAACAAAATTGTTGCTCTTAATCCCGGTGCTTTATACGTGTGTAGCAAAAGTATTTGTAAGCGTCATTCACTCCAAGATGATCAAGGAAATAGACTGAATGTCACTCTTAGTCGTCTGCGGAAAACAATGGAAAGCCGCCTATGGAAACTGAGTGGTGGGGACATCATCGAAGTGTCTTCGATCATGGGACATACCCCACAAGTTGCAGATAATCACTATTTGAAAATAAACGATGAAATCAAGACTGAGAGCGCGGTTTTCATTGGTGAGACTTTCCCTGATAAACTTCGTGGCACCACCATTACACCGACCCCATCAGGCGGTTGCAAAGACAGTCTTTATGGCAGTCTGGCGCCTATGGATGGCATCAATCATTGTTCTGAGTTCATTCACTGTCTTGCTTGTCCTAGCTATGCAATTGTAGGAACTTTGGAGGATTTATACCGGCTGTTCAGCTACCAACAATTCTTATATGCCGAAATAAAATACTTTCTTACTGATGAGTGGGACGCATGGCGCAGGCGGCAGTTTAATTTTATTCAGTTGATAGATGATTTCACCTCCCGAAAGTTCGATCTTGCGTTGGTCCTGCAAGCAAAGACTAAAGCTGAATCCTCTCCACACTTGTTCTGGAGTAAAAAGATCGAGTTCATGAAGAAAAAACTAGGAGGTGAAATATGAGCACAAGAAGCGTTAGTGCCATGTTGCAGGCATATGATGTCCTCATCTCCCAGCCAGCTACAGCTAATGGACTAAGTTCTGCAGAGCGGGATGCAATCGTCATCAGTGCTATTGTTAATGAAGATGGTGAAACGCTGGTTCTTAGTCGGTTTGGCGATTCGCAGTGGGATCTACGCCCGTTTTTTGATCAGGCAAACGTTTCTCATTCTTATAAATTTATCAACTGGGATATGAGCATGCCTCGGGCGCTCATTGATGACAGTAAAGCTGTTGCTTATGCTTGGTTTAAGAGAGGAATGCCTGGGTCTAAACCACCTATCGCACGGGGTATCACTACTTTTGCTGTTGCCAGCGTGATACCTTTTATTCGCTGGCTAAATAATTTGGGCGTTTCAAGTTTTGCAGAGATCATTCCAATCCATATCAGCAATTACGTTCATTATTGCAAAAGTGAGTTGAAATTAAGGCCTCTTCCGCTGTATGGCCGATTACGGATTATTGATTTTCTCTGGGTATTCTCTACCGATATGATGTTCCCCCTCAAAAATTATCCTTGGGGGAGTTCAACATTGTGGCGTATTTGCGGGATTGCCAATATAAAAGGGTTAGATGCAGAAAATAAAAACGTTGGGCGAACGGATATCATTCCTTCGGATGAACAATCCAAAATCTTCAATTATTGTGAAAAAATTGTCCAAGATATGAAGGCTGAGTTGGCTGTCTGTGGCATTGGATATCATCCTAGCGATGAACAGATGTCAATTCGTTGTAGAGACGCTGTACTATATATAGTTTCAATCACTAGCGGTATGCGCAATGACGAGGCTATTGGAATTGAGGTCGGTGCTTGGCGTAAGGAGTTAAAGAATGGCATCACCTTTTACTGGGTAGCTACAATCGAGCATAAAACAGGCAAAGGGCTAGTCGAGTATCTTGTGCCGGAACTGACATTTGAAGCACTAAATCTTTTGGCAAGATATTCCGTACCTATCAGAAAGGAGTTGGAGCAAGAGATTAGGTTGCTTGCAAAAAATCAGAATTGTTCGAATTCAACCGAACACATTCTTAGGCTCGAAAAAGCTCGAAAGGATTCGAAGAAACTATTTCTGGGACGAAACAGCCAAGGAGGAAAAATTAAGGAAGGCTACCACGTTGAAGCGCTTAGCGGCCAAGGTTCTAATGTTGCATTTGGCCGTTTAGCTAAAGCTGCTGGAAGTGATTGGCCGTTAAAGACACATCAATGCAGAAGAACATATGCAAGGTGCTTTGTGGAGTCCCGTATGGGAAGAACTTCGCTTATTTTTCTCAAGTGGCAGTTTAAACACAGCAGCATGAGCATGACCCAACTGTATGCGTCTAACCCGCAGCAAGACTTGGCACTTTTTGATGAAATCTTACAGCAGATGACAGAATACAAAATTGATTTGATCGAATCATGGCTCGATGAACAGCCTTTAGCAGGTGGCGCAGGTGAAAAAATCGTCAAGATGCGAGCTATTCCAATCAAAGACAGGGCCGCATTGCTTGCCCAAACCGTCCCACATGCAAACATTCGTGCGACTGGACACGGCTGGTGTATTGCAACAGAGCGAGGTTGTGGCGGAGCCGGATTATACGAGGCAACACGCTGCCCAACATGCAAAAACGCGGTGATTGATGAGCTTTTCGCGGATACGTGGCAGGACATATACTGTCAACAGCAGGAGTTGCTCAACATCGAAGATGCTGGGCCTGCTGTAAGACAGCGGGCAGAGCGCGATTTACAGGTTGCATTAGATGTCATCACGAGCTTAGGTCTGTCTCCTATCAATGGCAATATTGACGAGGCTGGGAATGGCGATGAAGTCCATTAAGCGGCAGACTCTTGTCCGTTCGCGGTCAAACACACTAGATGTTCTTGATAAAGTCATTAATGACCTTGTCGAAGGTAACGAAAAGATTTCCATCGCTTTGGTTGCCCGAATAGCGGGCGTTACACCTGGACTCATTCATAACACCTACCCAGCGGTGGCGGAGAAAATCCGCCTCCTCATGGGTAAGTCAGTTCGCGCCCAGCGAGATTCGAAACATCAGGCGCTGATGGTTGAAAAGGAGAGGAACCGGGTGCTCCGTGCAGAGAATGACCAACTTTTAGACGAGCTGGCTCGAATTGCTTCTGTAAATCAACGCCTGTTGTTCGAAATGGACGAGTTGAAGACAGCAGGTAATAGGGGGGTTGTTTCCATTTCTTCCAAATCCCGTAATTAGTGGTTGTCATCGGATATATTGCAGTCTAGTGATATCTCTCCTCGGGAATGTGAGGCAACGGGCTTTAAGCTGCAGAGTTTTAAAAGATAATACGGATATATATCAGTAACATGTTTTGCTGTAAATTTAAAAAATCAACGGAGGATTTTTCGTGCATCTTCACTCGTATCGCCTTAAGAACTACCGACGTCTACAGGATGCTCATATTGAGCTGGCTGACGATATATCAATATTCGTAGGATCGAATAACAGCGGAAAAACCTCAGCGACTCAAGCGATTCATGCGTTCATCACGGGAGGGAGGGATCGTTTTAGCCTCTACGATTTTAGTTCCCCATGTTGGAAACGTTTTGATGAAGCGGGAAATATCAATTTAGCTGATCCAATACCCGAGGGATTCTCACTTCCGAGTATAGATCTCGATCTTTGGTTCGAGGTCGCGGCAGCAGATCTCTATCTCGTCATTCCATTGCTTCCTAGTACAGCATGGGAAGGCACTAAGGTCGGCATTAGAGTTTCCCTGACCGCGAAAAACTCTATTAACCTCATTCAAAACTTCCAGGAAGCTAAAGCCAGAGGGGCTGCACAGACAGCGGAACTGCCACAAGATTCGCAATATACACCATGGCCTCGATCCATGACGGACTATCTTCAGCGCGAACTCAAGAGCGAATATGAGTTGCGCTACTTCATCTTAGATCGCACACGATTTGATGAGACGACCTTCCAAGAGATTGGAAATTATGTTCCAGATGAATTAAGTGGAGAACCAGGCGGCGGAACAATTTTAAAATCACTTATTCATATCGATAATCTGGGTGCGCAACGACATCTTGCAGATCCTAATCCAGAAGCTGGGGGAAGATCAGAAGACTTGTCAAAGCGTTTAAGCCGCTTCTACAAACGCAACCTTAATCAAAGACAAGACGATCATGTAGCCCTTAAGGCACTATTCGACTCTGAGCAAGCGCTCAACCTTCATTTGGATGGCGTATTCAAGCCGATGCTGGATCGGCTTGCCAGGCTTGGCTATCCGGGCGTCAATAATCCGCGACTGAAAATAATGTCAGCATTAGACCCCGCTCACGTAATGAACCAGGATGCACGGGTTCATTATCAGATCGGAGATGGAGAAGAGACCGCCACTCTTCCTGACAGTTATAATGGGCTTGGATTCAAAAATTTAATCTACATGGTTGTAGAAATTTTAGACTCCCAAGCAAGATGGGCAGCGATGGATAATCGACCTCCATTGCATCTGCTTTTTGTGGAGGAACCGGAGGCTCATCTACACGCTCAGCTCCAACAGGTCTTCATCCGCAATATTCTTGAACTTCTGAACATAGAGGGAGACGACGGAAGCATTTTTGGTAGTCAGATGGTTATCACGACTCACTCGCCGCACATCCTTTACGAGCGAGGATTCAAGCCGATTCGCTATTTCCGACGCAAAAAAACTGGTACAGAACAGGTGACAGAAGTCCTCAATCTATCGGCGTTTTACCAATCTCAACCGAATGATCGTGATTTTTTAGAACGATATCTGAAGCTGACACATTGTGATCTATTTTTTTCAGATGCGGCTATTCTCGTTGAAGGTAACGTTGAGAGATTGCTCCTCCCTGTCATGATTAGAAAGAGCGCGAAGACTCTCCGCTCAGCTTGCTTATGTGTCTTAGAGGTTGGTGGGGCCTTTGGACACCGTTTCCAGTCACTCATTGAGTTTCTCGGTCTGACCACACTGATCATTACTGATATTGATAGTGTTGCTCTTAAAGCTCAGGCGATTGAGGGTGCTGAGGAGGACGAAGAACTCGAAGAATTTGATATTCCAACCGACGCGGAAGACGATCCAGCGGACCTGGCCCAAGGCAATGAGCAAGATCCAGACGGTGAATCGATGGTTCCTGCACCTAAGAAGAAATATGGCACAGCCTGCTTACCAAGTACACCGAACGCTGCAACCTCGAACCAAACTCTTATCAAATGGCTTCCTGGGAAGCTCACAATCGAAGAACTGCGTAATGCATCTGAAGCGGACAAAACTCACGTATTCGAAAACGATGCAAAGGTTCGCGTTGCCTATCAGACTGAGCGGGCTATTACCTGGAACGGAGCCACCGAAATCTTATGCGGGCGTACGCTTGAAGAGGATTTCGGCCTCGAAAACCCGAACTGGTCCCAAGCCATAGCGAGAAAGCCTTTAGGTTTAATTGTGAAAGGAGAGCCCATTAGTCCAGCAGCTCTTGCCGAAGGCCTTCATCAAAAGGTTTCGCGAAAGAGTTTCGATAAAACAAAGTTTGCGCTTGCAGTTCTCACCGAAGATGAGGAAGCATGGCATGTGCCGGTTTATATCCGTGATGGACTTGTCTGGCTGAAAGACGAAATACGGCTCGAACTCGAAACCGTGCTACCTGAACTTATCGCCGAAGAAGATGTTGTGACGGGAGGTGAGCAATGAGTAGTCGAGCAAATAAGCCAGACACCCAGGCCGACATAGACTTGCGGAACTGCCTTAGCAACGTTCCACCACGTAGCTTCATCATGAAGGCCGGCGCTGGTTCAGGAAAAACTACGTCACTGATTAAAGGCTTGGCATCGGCCATCCAAATACACGGCGATAAGCTCAAGAGGACCCGGCAGCGCATTGCCTGTATTACTTATACCGAGATTGCTGCTGGAGAGATTTGGAGGGACGTCGGTAGTGATCCTCTGGTTCATGTCTCAACGATCCACAGTTTTATGTGGCTGTTAGCTAAGCCTTTCCAGAACGATATTCGCATCTGGGTGTCTGGGCGCATCATGGAAAAAATTGATGTGCTTGAAGAAAAATGCGCAACCTATGGTCCCAGAGTCCAACAGCGGACGAAGGATAAGGACGCCCGAGATTTGGAGCGCCTCCGTCGCCAGTCGGAGCGGATAGCTACAGTAAAAGGTTTTCGATACGGAACAGGTAGCAACTACGCAAAGGGTATTCTTGGTCATGACGACATTCTGAAACTGGTCTCCTACCTTATTTCCGAACGCTCTCTCTTTCGAAGCCTTCTCGCACGCCAGTTTCCATTCGTCTTTGTAGACGAGAGCCAAGACACAACTCCTGCAGTCGTGCAAGCTTTGAAGGCCGTTGAGCGTGAACCCGGGGTCACATTCTGCCTTGGTTTCTTCGGCGATCCGATGCAACGGATATATGTCACAGGAACCGGACAAGTCGAAGCAGAGTCTACTTGGATTGACATTCCGAAACCTGAAAATTTCCGGTGTTCAACTAAGGTTTTAAACCTCGCGAATGCCATTCGTCGTGGTGGTGATGACCTCGTTCAGACCCCTGGTCAACGTCTAGGTCCAGAAGGTATCATTCCCACCCCAGAGGGTTCCGCACACCTTTTTATTTTGCCTGCTGACGAAACACGGGATGCCAATCTCGTTCGTGTACGTGAATGGATGGCAACACGAACAGGTGACGACTACTGGCGATCAGATGATAATGATCAGGCGCGAGTAAAGCTTCTTGTCATTGTTCACCAGATGGCAGCAAGGCGTTTAGGGTTTGGGGACCTCTACACTGCACTTAACTCTAAAGCCCCATCAGCGTTCAAAGATGGTTTTTTAGACGGGTCTGCATGGCCTATTTCATCGTGTGTAAAGTTTTTGATCCCGATTGCTATTGCTCATACCAATGGTCAACAACTTGAAGTGATGCGCTTGATTCGAGAGTATTCACTTCTTCTTGATAAAGAGTCTCTTGGAGGAGCGAGCGTGGCGGAACGCCTTAAGGTACTTGGCGAACTTGTTGCTTCAATCACAGCGGGCATAGCGGGACATTCCGGAGCAACAATCGGCGATCTTCTAAAACAAGTAAATTCCTCCGATTTACTAGTCCTTGACCCTCGATTGGTATCGTATCTGGATCCAAATGCAGTTCTTCCTGTTCAGCCTGAGCCAGAAGCAGGGGAGAACAATGACGACGATGTTCAAGAAGAGGGTGAAACTGACAAGGAAATGGCCTCAATGGATGCTTTCCTTGCCTGCCCCGCAAGCCAGCTTTTGCCATACCATACCTATATTTCGGAACGTTCTCCCTTTTGGACTCAGCAAGGCATCAAAGGTGCTGAGTTTGATAGGGTACTTGTCGTACTGGATGACGCCGAAAGCAACCATTTCCAATTCTCATACGAAAAATACCTCGGTCTTGAGGCTCTCTCAGATAACGACCAGAAACATATGGATGCCGGTGAAGAAACAACCATGGATCGAACGCGGCGGCTTTTCTATGTGAGTTGCACAAGGGCGTTAAAAGACCTGGCGGTTGTTCTGTTTACCGCTAATCCTGAGCAGGCCGAGGATCACATACGCCAACTTGATCTTTTTGAAGTGGAAGCCATCCACACTGGAACCGTCTTTGATCTAGCCCTGTGATCAATATTTTTGCGGGGCTCATATCGGTAGCAGAGGAATGCTCAGAAACAAAAAAAGCGGGGGTAGCACCCCGCTTTGGTATTTTTGGTAAGTAGCAACCCGAAGGCGGGACGCTTCGCCTATCTTATCTCTAACTATTGCGTATTTACAAATTCTTTGAACACATTCCCTGCTATCAGGTCTCATTATTTACAAATGGACCATTAGAAGGTAGACAAACCGACATCGCTAACTGAAGGTTGTATCTAATATTGGGAGCGGTCATTCTTGCCATAAATCCTCTCACTATTTAAAGGGAACCAACGTCTTGTTAGTTTTTCTTATAGCACTAGTGGTTGAACATTCCACTGTTCATTGTGCCCCTCTCGATAACAATCATATAAGAACAAGTCATTTCTTGTGTTTACTGGTAAATTTATCTTAGGAACATAGTACGTTGAATGGTCACTATCCTTAAGATTAATGTGAAAATGCTGATTCATAAGAGAAGATAGAGCATTATTATCATGTATCAGTGAAAAAGGACCAAACTTCGCACAAAACATAGCTATAACCCCTGAAGTTGCGTCCATCACATTTTCTAAGGTTGCTTCATTAAATGATGCATTTCGATCATGTTTAGTTTTATTGTATGCGTGATACCAGCTTAAAGACTGAGTAGGTTGCTGCGTATTCCAATTTGCATATGGTTGAAAAGTACGTAATCCATTGTAGTTTTTAAACGTTATTTCAAATTCGTTCAATCCAGCTTTAGGCAACAGTTTTACATAGTCTTGAGTTGTGTACATTCGGCTGTTTGAAGGGGGGATTCCTGCTTTTTGGAAAATTGAAGTCCATAGATTTTCAACCTCTGTACACGCAAGTATTAGTAACTCTCTACTTTTATGCCCATAAGAAGCTAAACCACTTTGACTAGGTTCCACATAGAGGAGAATATCATCAAGTTTTTCGACAAGTACACGCAACGCCTGCTCTGCTGAACGCTGCTCATATGGATCGATATTTAAGGCTATCTGAATATCGTTAGAGTAATAAAGTGAAGGACGCCAAAGATTCTCAACAGTATCACCAATAGGCAAAGATAATGGTTGGATATTTTGAGCGCCAAATACTCGTTGTACCCAATCAACTAGAGTGCCATTTTTTTTCTCAATTACTGTTAAGCCAACAGAAATTACATTCAACCCATGGTCTTTACCATATAAATGCACAAAGTGGGTTGCAGTTTCATATGCGTAACCGATTGGCTGAGATAAATGTAAAGGCTCAGCCCATCCCGGTAGGGTAGTAATTGTGTTGTTATAAAATATACCGTTCATTATTTCTCCAAAGCTAGCTGTGAAATTGTAAAAAGGCGTTCTGTATCGGTTTACCCGGCTTAATAAACTCCAGCACCACACTATGCTTTTCAGCCCACTGCGCAAGTGCCTGTGATATCAGTTCCGGCACGTTATACATTCGCATCTTTAGCGGATAGCCACGGGTTACCACGATTCTGTCCAGCACCCGCACAACACGTTGTACCGGGGTATTCAGAGCAATTTCTATCGCCAGAGTCTCACAGTTTAAATCATCCACCACATTAAATGTCCGGAAGCATTTACCACATGTCAGCGCGTCATGCATAAAATCGATGGACCAGCACTGATTGAGTGCTTCAGGTGTCGCCAGCACTGCTGGGGTTCTCACCGTCAGACGCTGCTTTCCCTTGCGGCGAAAATTCAGTTTCAGCGGACAGTAAATCCGGTGAACACGTTTATGGTTCTAGGTATTGCCCTGCCTGCGCAGCAGCTGGAACAGTTTCTTAAAACCTAAAACCGTCGCGCGGATAGCGTTCTGCCAGCTCAGTCAGCGCATGAATCACCGGTTCATCACGCCGGGTAACAGGCTGATAAAACTACACTGTCCTGCTCAGCGATAACGTCCAGCAGCTCTGGCGTAAACTCATGACAAATTATGCCGTCAGATAGCTAACGAGTTCACGTTTTATCGCTGGTTTTAAATCTTTTTTTCGATGACGTCTTAAGTGCCCGGCACTCAAGGGTGAGATCAGCAAACATCTGTTTAAGCCTCCGGTTCTCGTCTTCCAGAACTTTGATTTTTTTTATATCGGCCGCTTCCACCCCGTCATATTTCGCCTTCCAGTTGTAATAGCTGGCTTCGGATATCGCGGCCTCACGGCACACATCTGTGATGGTTCGTCCGGCTTCGACGGACTTCAGCACGGCGATGATCTGGTGCTCAGTGAATCGGATCTTACGTATAGTGATCTCCTAAGGGGATATAATCAGTATGTCGGAAGATATCTAAAAGTGAATGGTTCGTTTTACCAGGATACTTACAGTCAGACACTCCTTCGTGAAGTCGTCCACGCAGGTCAGGCACTTTATCGTGCGGCCGGTGGCCAGCGCGTACATGACGAAATCCATCGACCAGGTCAGGTTGGGCTCTGCCGAGCGGAGCCGCGGCAGACGTTCCGTTGCCAGTCCTTTACGACATCGTCTGCGTTTTACGCCCAGCCCGCTGAGATGATAAAGGCAGTACACACGCTAGTGATTAAGCTGAAGGACTTCAGGCTCTTAACCGCACCGCCATACCGCCATACTTCTTGCGTCAGGTGTAAAAGGTGGTGTAGGAAATGGCGTGCTTTACGGCAGAGTTCACGGGCAGAAATCCCGGCTTCAGCCTCGCGGAGAATACTGATGATCTGTCCGTCGGAAAAACACTTCTTCATGGGGATGTCCTCATGTGGCTTATGAAGACATTACTAACATCGCGGTGTGTTAATCAACGGGGAGCAGGTCAGATTCATACTTGGTGCCAAGTTGATAACCCAGCAGAAGCACTACCAACTATCATTGCCACGTTAGACATCCACCCCCCTACAGTAGGAAAATGCATTTTAATATAGCTTATCTTTACGCCTATAATATAAATCTCCATCAGGGCTTCAGTTCAAAATAATTTCACCTTGCCACTGGCAAGTCTGAATATCGGGTTGTGTAAGCGGGAGACAACATCTCACGTTTCATAGTCCATGATTTTTCGAACCCCTGACCTGCAAACCAAACCTTCCCTTTCCCTGACTTATTCAGTTTGTCTATAGCCCCCATTAATGCAGCGCTGTTTCTTCGTTGGGAATTATCGTCAAATAAATTTAACTGAGCCACTCCATTACTAAAAAAATCAGCAAGCATAACACCAGCCTTCATATATCGATGACCATCAATCCATACCCTCCTTAGGGCGTTCGTAGCAGCGTTTATAATGTCACGTGTATCATTCGATGGTATCAATAGTTTTACGGAAGCTTGATTTCCATAGTATATTTCGTTATCTGCATGTGGGCTTGTACGAACAAAAACGCTAACGAAACGACAAAACTGACGCTCGCCACGCAGTTTTTCCGCTGCGCGTTCGGCGTAAGCACAAATGGCCTGATGCATATCTGAGTACTGAGTTATACGGTGGCCAAAAGATCTACTACAGATGATCTGTTGTTTTGTTGGTGAAAACTCTTCTAGTTCAAGGCATTGCTCACCACGAAGTTCTCGGACGGTCCTTTCAAGCACGACATTAAAATGCTTTCTTATTATCCACAATGAGCTTTCAGCCAGATCAAGTGCTGTATTAATACCCATGGAGTTAAGTTTCTTACTAATTCTTCGACCAACACCCCACACATCCTCAACAGAGGTAAGTGCCATTAGCCTACGCTGCCGATCAATATTAGATAAATCGACAACACCACCAGTGCCACGCCATTTCTTGGCTGCATGGTTAGCTAGCTTTGCTAATGTTTTTGTTTGTGCAATACCAATTCCTACAGTTAAACCTGTATTTTTAAATACTTTGTTTTTCATTTCATGACCGAAATCACTTAATGGCATGCAGTTTATCACCCCAGATAAATTAACGAAGGCTTCATCTATTGAATAAACTTCGATCGAAGGAGATATTGCAGTTAGCGTCTGCATAACTCGCTCACTTAGATCGGAATAAAGTGCATAATTAGAACTAAATACATGAATCCTGGAACTATATGTATTGTTTTTTATTTTGAAAAAAGGTTCACCCATTTTTATACCGAGGGATTTCGCTTCAGTTGAACGAGAAATAATACAGCCGTCGTTATTGGAAACCACGACAACAGGCTTCCCCTGCAAGTCTGGCCGAAAAAGAGTTTCACAAGAAGTATAAAAACTATTTACATCTACGAGAGCAAACATGTTTATTTATGCGCCTTAATACTAAAAATCACCACCCCAAATATTTCTAATTCATCTGCATTTTGAAATGAAATCGAAGAATAATTATGGTTGTGAGGTACTAGCTGTAGATAAGGATGAGTACGAAGTTCTTTGACGGTAAACTCACCTGACACAGCAGCAATAACAATATCGCCATGTATGGCCGGAAGTGAGCGATCAACCACTAAAAGATCCCCATCGCTGATACCGGCGTCATGCATAGACTCCCCGCTAACTTTTATGAAGTAAGTGGCACTCGGGTGTCTTATCAGCAATTTATTGAGATCCAGTCTGTCCTCAACATAGTCCTGCGCAGGGCTCGGAAAGCCGCAGGGCACTTTCTCAGAAAAGAGAGGAAGTATGAGCGGGGGAGAAATCTCAGTTGGTCGGGTGAAAAGCATGATGTTGATCCTATGGCACTGTATTTATATACAGTATTGCTGAAAGCGGCTAAGGATCAAGAAACTTGTGAAGCGATTCCTGAAAGTGCTTGAAGTGTCTGTTAATTTAGTTGTGTGGTATCTAATATAGTTTTGTTGCCTGACTTAAACCCAGTTCAGCGAAACCGTAGCACTCTGACAGTAAGTCACGCCGATTCCTTGCTCTTCGATGAAGAACCAGCTCCCACCGAGTTCATTCACAGGAATTGGACGTGCATATGCGATAAGTACATCATAAAATAAAGTATTCTGCATAACCGTCATGCAATTTTTAGTTGCCAGTTCAAATATCTGAAAAACGTGCCCCTGAATCGGAGTCCTGTCCATTCAGAAACAGGGAGCGGGCCAGCTACGAGAGCGTTGGTCAAGTATCCAGAACACAGGTGGCCCTTTAATGTCTGAAGAAATCAAAAATACTGCGATCACTGCTGCAGGCTATGTCTATCAGAACAGGCAGGGGCTGAAACTGCTGTGTGACTGGCTAGATGCGCCGACACGCTATACCCGAGTGAAGTTTGAGTGTGACGACGAGGCTGTTGCTCCGACCGGGCTGGATGACATCGTCGCCGAACGCCCTAACCATCTCGTTGACCTCCAGCAGGTGAAATATACACCTAATCCTGCCGAGCACCCCCTGAATTGGGCGTGGATGTTGGAGAGGACCGGAAAGACAGCACGATCGAGGTCGATGTTGCGTAAGTGGTTTGATGCTTTTGTTAAATTGGATTCTGCTCGCGTCGGAGAGCTATCGTTGAAGACCAATCGCCGGCCAGATGCCGACATTGAGTCTTGCCTGACTGATGGAAAAATCGATTTATCCAAAGTTCCAGAGCCACGGCGATTAGAGGTTATCGCTGAACTCGGCGACGAAAAGAAATGTGAATTATTTTTCAAGCAGTTGCAGATTGTTCACAGCGATAAGAGCTTCGAATCACTTGAACACGAGATCGATGCGCGATTGCGCTTTCACGGCACACCAGAGGGAGTTGCGAACTTAAAAAACGTCGCCTTGAACTGGTCGATTCAGAAAAACTTTCCGCCGCCAGAAGGGTGGATTTCTCTGGAGCAAGTCCGCACTATTCTGCGGGCAATACCGCCGGCCCCACTGCCGGAAGATTTTGTTGTGCCTCTCGGATATGAGGTGCCTGACGAGACGTTCCACCGTGAATTCGTACGTGACACGGTTGCCGGGGCCGGGCAGACAATCGTGCTCACAGGGCCGCCTGGTCGTGGGAAGAGCACATACTTGAGCGCGATGTGCGAAGTGCTTGCTGAATCAGGGGTTCCCACGGTACGGCACCACTACTTCCTCTCGATGACCGAGCGGGGACGAGACCGTGTGAACAGCTACGTGGTTGAGCAATCGCTCGAGGCGCAAGTCAAACGGTTACATCCGGAAGTTGATGCGCCTGGTCGTGACCTGCGGGGCCTCCTCGAAGCGTGCGCAACCTACTACAAGACTAAGGGCAAGCCGTTCGTGCTGGTTCTGGACGGCCTAGACCATGTCTGGCGCATTAACAGCGCTGATAAACGGCCGCTGGACGATGTGTTCTCCCAGATTATTCCCTGCCCGGATAACATGGTTCTGTTGGTAGGCACACAGCCGGTCGACGACACTCAACTGCCTAGGGACCTCTTGTCAGTTGCACCTAAGGCTAGTTGGCGAACATTGCCGGCGATGTCCGAGAACGCCGTCCTGTCCTACCTTCACAAGGTGGTTGACGAAGGCAGGCTCTTGATCCGGTTCAACGATGAAGATCAGATAGAACGCCAGCTACAGGAAGCTGCGACCGCACTTCGCAATAAGACCAACGGCCACCCGCTGCACGTCATCTATGCCATGGCTGAGCTTGAGCACGCAGGACGAGACGTGGATAGCTGGAATATTGAGCGGCTACAGGGTGACATGACCAAAGAGGCAAAGTTCTACTACGCATCGTTGTGGGAAGAGCTGCCACCAAGTCTCAAAGACACGCTGCGATTGGTATGTGCATTTCCCTTCTTTTGGCCCAAAGCTGCTTTTCTGGAGATCTCCGCTAAGCAGGGCGCTGCGCCGCCAGATGTCGCCAAGGTGGAACATCTGCTGCACTCATCGGCTGCTGGTCTGAAGGTCTTCCATGAGAGTCTGGCGGTTTTTGTACGCTCGACCTCTGACTACGGCGAGCGTATCAAAAACCTGATACCAGCGGTGGCGATCTGGCTGGAAACTGAGGCGCCACCTTCTCTTCGCGTTAACTGGCTCTGGACGGTTCAGGCAAGGTTGGGTAATCCTGAGAATCTCATTACTGGGCTAACTCGTGACTGGATCATGCTTCGTTTAGAGGAGGGCTATCCAGAATCGCTCTTTGACACGCTGCTATCTGAGGCACTGGTCGCAGCTCTGGAGACCAACGCATTTGCAGACGCATATCGGCTCGCACACCTGCAGTCCCGGGTGGTTGGCGGCAGCGAATTTCAGATGCAGAGCGACGACATAGCCCGGCTTGTGTCATTTACCCTGACGCTGACAGCCAATGAGGGGGTTGTTCAAGAGGCTATAGCCTCGCGACACGAGACAGATATTTTGGACGTGGCAGCTCTCGGCTTAGCCTTGCAAGCACGTGGACAAACTGTACTGGCCGAGACCTGCGGTGAGGAGACCCTGCGTCGTTTTAGAGGCCTTAACCGCTTCTCCAATCGATATTCAACTAACGCGGGGGGTGACGAACTCCAGTTTCTGGTCGATGCGTTCACACGTCTTAGTGCTATCGGGGCGACCCCAGAGGCTTTTACCCAGTTAGTCCGAGAAAGCAGCCAAATAGTATGGATGCCCAGAGCCCGAATGCTGGTTGAGGATGGTTATCTGGATGACTTGATGGAAGCGGCTGTTTCGCTACAGCCTGATGTGGACACGAGTGTTCTAAGTGACTTCTGCGTTCGTGCTGCTGCAACGGCCGGAGTAAGTATCGTCGACCGCGATGACTTCAGCAAGCTGATGCGAACTCCCTTTCTTGCAGCGATGGAAGCGGCCTATAAGCGGACTTCGAAGCCATTAGATGAGGCTATTCCAGTCGAGTGGCTCAAGGGAAACTACTACGAGCATAAAGACAATCTAAATACGCTGGTACACCATTGGTTCTTCAGCAGTGTGCACCTGAGCCTGTGCATGAAAGCTGAGGATCAAATCGCCTTCGAGTTCGTACGAGCACCCAGTTACGAGGAAAGGGATAACATCAGTCACTTCCTTGATGCTCTCTCAGAGATTGCAGCCCAGGTTGCAGAGCGTTGGTGGCAAGGGGAATTTGTGGATTTTCATGAGCTATTCAATCTCCTCAAACCGTGCAAGTTCAGGCATTTTAGGCAGAGTCACAGCGCGAGTGCAGCGGCAGAGGACTTCCGGGCTGGATTGCATCGTGTTGCCTGCGACATTCGACTTGGAAGCTGCCTGCTCTTCAATCGTGACGATGTGGCACTTACTGAGTCAACCCTGACAGCGGCAGCCACATCCGAGTGGTTTGACAGTGCATCCTTCCGCACTCAGTACGCAGCAGGATTACTGACAAGGATGAGTGATGAGGCGGCCGCAGCTTTCGTCCATTCTCAACGCGTCATGCTGGATGCAGATATCCGCGAAGAGACTAGCGTGCATCTGCAGACGCCTCTGCAGTTATGCGGCATCGCTTTGGCTCATGGATTAAATGTCAGCGCACAAGAGCTTTGTAAACAGGTCTGGGAGCTAACGACCGGCTATGGACATCGTAAAGATCCCACGTTGAGTAACACGGTCGATGCTATTGGCTACCTTGTAGATGCAGCACCAGATGATGCTCGACGACTACTCAGTCTGCTTTCGCCACAAATCCATCACGTGCTGGACTACACAGACGGAAAAGGCACTAGGCACCTGCTTGAAGTTGCGGACCATCTGCTGGCAAAACTCAGCCCGATGGCTTTGGTCGTAAAATACGAGGAACACACGCACGCAGGTGAATGGTCGCATGCAGAGAACAGTCTGCGGATATATGTGCAACAGGGCGTCAGAGATGGCTGGCCGCTGGATGCACTTATGCGTACGGGAGTTCATCCCGACGTTCAGAACGAGTTAATACAGCTTGAACGCGATGGTGAGGATGGTGCCGCAGGGCAGCTAGGTGTTCTTAGGGAGCATGTCGGCTGGGACATTGGTGTGCTGCAAGGCACTGGGTCGTCTAGCAACGATAACGACAGCAATCCGTACACTGGCGATGTAACCACCTTTGCGCCAGAGGAACTTGATCAGTTGCTGGTAAGTCTGTCAACAAGCTACAACGAAAAGAAGAGAGTGCTTCGTGCTTGGTATGAGCACTGGGATCGCGCTGGGCAGGGTAAACGCTTACTCGCGGCTCTGGATGGTTTGCTGCAGTCAGACGAGGGGCGGCAAAAGGGCATCTTCGATCTGTCTGACCTTGCCTTTGAGACCAAACGTAGGCTGAGCGGCTCGAAAGCGGCGTGGAAATATCTTGTCCAGGCGCAGATTCGAAATGGCGGGTGGATGAGTTTTGTGGAGAGAGAGGAAGATACCTGTAAAAGGTTTGACATGGTAGTGAAGTACTTCCCGAGCCGTTGCGATGAGTTTGTTGATGTTACTACCTACAGCTGGTTCGGAGAGCCCGAGCTGCAGCGTGTAGCGCCGACAGAGCTGATGGTCTATTTCTATGTGCAACAAAAACGCGTAGCAGATGCCGTGAAGTTTGCCGAAATGATGGTCAACTGCGTGCGTGAAGATACCCGAACCCTGCCTCTGGAACGCCCACGTTGGGCAACAGAACTTGATGCTTCGATGACAATGGGAAAATGATGGACGACCTAAGTATTCTAATCGCCAGACTCGGCTGGCCATCAACCGCTACAAGGTGGTGGACCATGCAAGAACTTGCCGCCCGGTTGGGTGAATCAGCATCGAAAGCTACAACGGAGGCTGCGTTACTTAGGTTTCTGAGCTCTCGTAAGCTTGAGGCCGAAGTGGTGGAGGTACTTTACGTATTCTGGATAGCGGTGCAGATGCATCGTTACAAGGCGAGCCAGAAATTGGCGCAAAGCATTCCTAAACCGTCCATTCTCTCAAATCTATTGCTGGAAAGCTTTGGCCTACAGACTGAGACTCCTATAACCGGTCTGGAAGAGGTGACTGAGAGCTTCGCTATTCCACAGGATTTTAACGGTGTTCAAGGAGCGGATCTCCCACGGATTTTTCACACCACAATGGTTAACCTTGAGCATGATAGCGGCTTCCCATTTGTCAGTCAGATGGCGTTCGAGTGGTCAGTAAACAGCAATGTCTATCCAGATGCTCCTTTTCAGGGAGATCACTGGCATTTTGTGAGACCACTTGGCGACGGGTTCATCGGTCACATCTCTTCCAGGGCTGCCATACGGATGATCTCCGCCTATCTCCGCACATTGTCGGTTGCTGAAGAGTTCGGGAGCATGCCTTCAGAATTGGCGGAAAAAATGACTCTGCTGGCATTACCTGTACACCCAACTCTTGCGTTGCTCAGACCTCGACGTCCGTCTTGGTTTCCCTGCGTGACTGATTTCGATGGTGACCACGAGACAATAGGTGCAGCTGTACGCAATCTAATTGAACAAGCCTCAATCGAAAGTCCCAGAGACGAGTTGATAGCCTTCATGTCGCCCATCGTAATTTCAACTGAGCGCTGTGTAGAGGTATCGGTCGTCCGCTGGAGTCAGGTGGTAGGCGGTTGCATCAAGGATGAGAGTTTAGCCGAGTACCTAAAAGACTTTTGGAGTAACGGACAAATGCTTCAGAGTTATGCTCCAGAGCCGCTAAATACGACGACCGTCTTGATGTCGCCAGTCCTTTACTCTGTCGTGGACAGTGGGAGTAGGGCTTGGCCTCTAGCTATGCCGCTCGGTATGGACCGTTTGGGTTACCTGCAACATGATCTGTATCCAGGACGACTTTTATTGCCCACTATGCCTGGCCATGAGCTAATCGAGATCGTTCCTCATCACGGGCAATTGGAGGTGAAATCAGATAATGGGGTTGTCGCCAACCTGTATTACTGGAATGCGGGCTGGGGACCAGTTCGCCCGATGCATTTCGATGGAAACTGCGGTACGGCTCTTGTTTCTAAAGGTAAAGCCTATCGAGAGCTAACCGATTTGCCAGACCAGGATATGCGATCGTTTTACTTCTGGCGTGTACGAACACTTCATAGAAAGGGCTCCTATGAACGTTTCGAGGAAACGTTGAAATTTGGAGTGGTTTTTGTGTGATGAAGTGAATTATAATAATTTAAGTTAATGAGTTAATGAGTTAATGAGTTAATGAGTTAATGAGTTAATGAGTTAGTGAGTTAGTGAGTTAATGAGTTAATGAGTTAATGAATGTAACTGGAAACTAAGTTTGAATGTTCTATAAGACACATGGACTATTCTCATCGCAGTAAGACGGGAAAATAACTGTGTTTAGGTGAAAAACAGAAGTAATCAAATCACTGACAATGAAAAGAGCTAAAGGGAAAAAACATGTCAACACCTAAAATAGTTACACCGATAGCGTCCAATAAATTAGTTGATAAGAAGTCTTATTGGTCGATGTTTTACTACTCGATTATCGCTACAATCACACACCAAAAAACACTAACCCACCCATGGAATCCAAATTTAAAGAGCCTCGAGTCATATAAAGGACAAATAATTGAGCATTCATTTTTTTCAAATATGATTGGTTCAATTAAAAATCATGGGTTTGAATATCTTATGGCGGAATTTCTTCGTTCAGAGGAAGGTTGGGATGCTTTCATGCAATTGTGCGACTCCATACTTGAAGACCACGATATTACAAAATTCCCCATCAAATATTTCAGCATTAGCAAAACGGGTAGTGATTATCTGCGACATAGATGTCAGTTAAAACACAATACAAGGAATGTAGAGTTTTTACTTCCAAGTAAAACGAAAAACAAACAAGGAATAATAACACTCCCATTTGATATCACTGGAAAGGATATATATACCCTTATGATTGAAGATTCTGATTTATATATAGAAATAACTGATGGATATCAACGCTTCGCTTTTGTAGGTGAGGTGGAAGGTAACAATGGAAACAAAATGCTAAACAAGAAATATTTTGGAGGATTGAAAGGGCTCTATAGTACTTTCGGTATCAGTGCTTCTGACAGAAAAAAATTTGATAAATGTGATATTACTGATCCAGTTACTGTTTTGTGGAATCAAAATAGTGGTCAGTGGATATTAAACTTTAAGAAGTCTGAGGATTTTTACTGCGATTATATTACGGCAGCTGAGAACCTGAATAAATTGATAAGTGGAACTCATAAAAATTTAATGAATGAATTAAGAAAAGATACTGAGCACTTATCAGTAATTGAAATTATAATTACTCACTGGCGCTTAGATGTGCAAATTTTACTTGAAACACTATCCAAATCTATTAATCACTTGAATATCCACAATGATATATATAGTATTGATATACAAATGGATAACTCCCTTATATTTACCCCATCACAATTAACCATGCCTGATGGTGTGCAATTCTATAAAGTAAAAGAGGCAGTTTGATTTTTTATAATCTATAAAAGCTTGGGAAGTGTGTTAGCATTTTTATTAATGCCGCATTGAGGTTTTCAATTTCTTTAGAGAAAAGAGCACGCTCATCAAACAGTATAAATTATATTGTGTAGTATTTTACATGAAAGGATAATGCAATTTACGCATAGGAGATTTAATTTTATCGCACAGAGTAATGAGTGATAGAAATTAACATGACAATGTAAATACGCATACATAACCATTAATACATTTTATAGTAAATTAGGATCTTTTAAACACGCATTTTCTAATTCCGCACTAGCCACTAGGATTTAGGAAAAAATAAATGAACTCCTATGTCCGAGGGGAATAAAATTAAAAAGTATGATAGTAAAATTAGATGAAAATGAGCAGCTGAAACTGAGCATTTATCGTAAGAGGTTAGCTTATTGGTAGTAACTTCTCACCTTGTTAACCTCTAAGGCCCGTTAAGGGGTCAGTTTGGATATCGAAAATTATTGTACGTTAAGGCTGTTTTTTGACCTTCCGACTTTAGCTGGTCTCAACCGACGAAACTTACCGGAAGCCGGTATCCGGTTGCTTTTCCAGATATAATCACCTGTCAGATTGATGTGCTCCCAGCCTAACGGCGACAAATGCGACAGCAGTTGTTCGTTGATCTTTAGTCCTTTACGCTTCAGGGCATCGATCGCCCTTTCCATATACACAGTATTCCACAGCGAGATCGCAGCCGTCAGAAGCGTCAGTCCACTGGCGCGATAGCTCTGATTTTCAGGCTTTCTGTCCCTGATTTCTCCCAGCCGGTGCATAAATACCGCCCGCGCCAGTGCGTTACGTGCCTCACCTTTATTCAGCCCCGCCTGTACTCGCCGACGCAATGCAGGATCGCGGAACCAGTCAAGCATAAATAGCGTTCGCTCAATGCGCCCAATTTCTCTCAGTGCTTTGGCAAGTCCGTTTTGCTTGGGGTAGCTCGCTAGTTTTTTCAGCATCAGAGATGCTGTCACGGTTCCCTGCTTTATCGAGGTCGCCAGACGCAGTACTTCACGCCAGTGAATTTCGATCTCTTTCAGATTCAGGCTGGTCGTTGATATCAGTGACTGAAGCGCCGGGTACTGGTCCGCTTTCCCTTTGATAAACAGCTTTTTGTCGTGGAGATCCCTGATTCGCGGACAGAACGCAAACCCCAGCAGATGCATCAGGGCAAAGACATGATCGGTGAAACCTGCGGTATCGGTGTAATGCTCTCTGATTTCCAGGTCGCTTTCGTGGTATAGCAGGCCATCGAGAACATGGGTTGAATCCCTGACCCGACTGATTATGCAGGTGTAAAACGGGCTGTATTGATCCGAAATATGGGTGTAAAACTGACGTCCAGGCTCCTGCCCGTATTTCGGGTTAACCTGCCCTGCGTAGCGGCCAGAGCTGCCTGTTCTGAAATTTTGTCCGTCTGATGATGACGTTGTCCCGTCTCCCCAGAATGCCGCCAGTGGTCTTTTCCCCTGCGCGTTTACCAGCTCTGCGAGGGCGGCTGAATAGGTTTCGTCGCGGATGTACCATGCCTGGATATCTTCCAGTGATGATTTGGTGCTTCCGGGACAGGCTTCCGCCATTTTGGTCAGACCAAGATTGATGCCATCCGCAAGGATGGTGGTGAGGAGCAGGCGGGTATCGGGACGGGTAATGTCGTTTTTTATATGCGAAAAATGTCGGGTAAACGTCGTCCAGCTGTTTACCTCATCGAGAATTTCCGTGATTTTAGGGCGCGGTAGCATGCTGTAAACCAGCTCTGCCAGCGGTGAAACCTGCACCGGGACGCAGTTATCCAGCGGAGAGACTTTTACTCCCCTGTCAGATATTTCCACATCGGGCAGTTCACCAAGGGCTGCCATGGCATTGACCTCTTCAAGTCTGGACTGAAGCAGAGTCATACGGCTGGTAATGTACTCATGATTATCAGCTGATACGGGCAGGGGCAGCGCCGGTGTGAGTTTGTCAAAGTCCTTTTCGGGAATGAGGTAATCATCAAAGTTTTTGTAGCGGCGTGAGCCTTTAACCCAGATGTCTCCGGAGCGCAATGCCCCCTTAAGCTCGCTGAGCGCACAAAATTCATAGTACTGCCGGTCAATACCCGCAGGTGTAATCACCACCTTGCGCCAGCTTTCAGGGACAAACTCAAGCGGCGCTGTCGCCGGAACTTTACGTGACTGCTTCCGGTACATATCCTGGATCACAACCAGCGCATCAGCCAGAGGTTGCGCTGCCGGGGTGGCGACTAACTGTAAAGCAGACAACATGCGCGGGGCATATTTCCGTAATGTGCTGTATTTCTCAGTAATAATATGCAGCGGATCAAAATTATTTTTTCTGGCGAGATGGCGCGTTTCTTCCAGACTGGCGACAAATTCAGGCCATGGCAGTATGTTTTCTATTGCGAGCCATGGATCGCCACCGGAATCACGAGCTTCAAACAGTGCCTGGCCGATATCTATGTACTGCCTCAGTTTTGACTGGATCAGCTTTCCGGTCTGCTGAAGGCGCTCAGCCTGTGTTCTTTTGGCTTTGCTGAACAGGCTGTTCAGCATGCGTTCATGCAGCTCAATCACTTCATCTGTCAGTGTGGCTCTGGCTTCTTCCAGCACGCACACCAGGATCGCATGACGCCGGGCTGCTGAAAATCGGGTCAAATCCCGGCTGCTCATCTTTCGGCCTTCCCGCGCCAGTTTCAGCAACCGGTTCTGGTGAATGGTACGATCTATACCTTCAGGTAATGCCAGCAATTCAATGCTACTGAGCCGATCAAGGTGTTGCAGCACGTTCTTACCATTGATTTTACCCGGCGGTTGCAGAAGCCATGTCAGTCTGGAAGACTTATTATCTGAGGACTCAAGTAAACGATCCAGGGCATCCCTGTGAGCCGGAGTTAACGGGGCATTCAGGGTCTGAAATACGATTTCATCGCCGCCAGCCATGGCCTCCGCACAGGTACGCTCCACGACATCAATCGCGGGGATTATCACGTTGTTCTTCCGGAGCCAGACCAGCAGTTCTTCGGCCAGAAGAATACCTTTATCGGTGCGCGTCGCCATCGGCAGCAGGTGTGTAATACAGTCCTGCTGTATTTTGCCGGTGAACGATTTTACGCCAAGGTAGCGGTACAGTTCGGTTAAATGTTCGCGTCGCGTGGTTTCCCTGCCGGAAAGGTAAGCAGGCCAGAGATCCCCGGTAAGTTTTAGCCTGCTGGCGATATGCTTCAGCAGCATATCAGAGGGTGGGATTTTTTTATCCGGTGCAAAGCCGACATTTTTCAGATAGCAAAGAAGGACAGCAAAACCAAAACGGCTGGCGGGTTTACGGTGAGCACTGATAAGCGCCAGATCATGTTCACTGAAATAGGCCATTCGTGTCAGCGTTAACTCATCGTCCGGTAATGCCAGTAATGATTCTCTTTCCGACAGAGAAAGAATCTGCCTCCTTGCCATATAGTTTCCTTCATAAATTATTCTGTGCGGTATTTTTAACAAAAATGCTTATCGCATAAGGGTACACCCTGACGCTATAACTAAAACGTGACGGCACATCATGAATGAAATAACCTATATGCGATAGATTAAATGCAATAACCTAAATGCGATAACACGGTGAAAAAATGTTCATCAGAGCTTATTTAAGGGCATCGACGGAAGATCAGTTCGCCGATCGGGCAAAAGAGATGCTGGAGCAGTTCGTTCAGGAACGAGGCTATAAAATAGCCAGTTACTACCGGGAGAACATCAGCGGAACAAAACTTGACCGCCCGGAACTGGGACGCTTACTGATGGACAGTCACCACAGTGATATTTTGCTGGTCGAGCAGATAGACCGCCTGACCCGTCTGAGTAACAGCGACTGGATGACGCTGAAAAAGCAGATAGAACAACATGAGCTGCGGATTGTCAGCCTGGATGTCCCCACGTCATGGCAGGCGCTGTCAGATAAAGACCCTTCACAGACTGACCCAATCACCTGCGCAGTGATAACAGCTATCAATAATATGCTTATCGACCTGATGGCTGCGATGTCGCATAAGGACTGGCTGAGCCGCCGCCAGCGGCAAAAACAGGGAATTGAACGGGCCCATATACTGGGGAAATATCGAGGCAAACAGGCTGATCAGGAACGACATCAGAAAGTTCTGTACTACCGGGAGGTCAAGAAACTGAGCATCCGTGAAACGGCAGAAGCAACAGGCTACAGCACTTCACAGGTTTGCCGAATCCAGGCATATCATCGAGATAAGTTAGATTTTAAATCAATAAGTAATAAATAATGCAAGTTCCATTCAATAACACATGATAATAAATTTACATTTATTTACATAAATTCACTTTGTGCATACATTTTGGTCATGTAATAGTGAAACAGCACTTTATGTTAAAATTTATAAGAGGGATTTTTATGTCAAATATCAGAGAATTGAGTTTTGATGAAATTGCATTAGTCAGTGGTGGCAACGCAAACAGTAATTATGAAGGAGGCGGAAGTCGTAGTCGTAACACCGGAGCCCGTAACTCACTGGGACGAAATGCACCGACACACATTTACAGTGACCCGAGCACAGTTAAATGTGCTAATGCTGTCTTTAGTGGAATGGTTGGTGGTGCCATTAAAGGTGGTCCTGTAGGAATGACCAGAGGAACTATTGGTGGGGCAGTTATCGGCCAGTGTCTCTCCGGTGGAGGAAATGGTAACGGAGGCGGAAACAGAGCTGGTTCCAGTAATTGTTCAGGAAGTAACGTCGGTGGTACCTGTAGTCGATAAGTAAGTATCAACGGAGGATACTGCAGTGTTTATTAAATTATTGTCTTTTATATTAAGTTTATTACTGGGTTTTGCGCTATTAAGTGGTTCCTCCATTATTGATTTGTCATGGTTTTCGTTGCCTGAGGAATTTTCAAAAATAGTAATTACATTGATCACCTTGTTTTCCACTGCTAAATTTACAGATATAGTTTTAGCAAAAATAATAACCTTCATAAAGTGATGTTTTGTAATGGATGAACGTTCGAGCCAGTTTAGATATAGTAAATACAGCGCTATTATTTTTCTTGCAGTGGTTATTATATCAACTATTGTAACATTATCGCCAACCTTTACACTGCGTTATGTTGGACTGGATATTGCATTTTTCATTGTGTTCATTACAGAGATTCTAATTTCAACTCTTGTTTACTTATTTTACCTAAAGGAATTTCCTGAGTGTAGAATAAAAATAAGAACAGACTCAGCTACAGTTAAATTTTCAGCCCTGTCATTCCTTATAATTATTCTGATACAGTTAGCTGTTTACTGCTACAGAGACTATTTATATCATTACGAACCATCACAGATAAACTGGATAACAGTTTTAGTGATGACACTGGTCGTACCCTACTATGAGGAGATCGTATACAGAGCCTGTGCCTTTGGATTTCTGCGTTCAATTTTCAAGGAAAACATTATCATTCCCTGTGTGATAACATCTTTGTTTTTCTCTCTGATGCACTTTCAGTATTATAATGTTCTGGATCAATCAGTCCTTTTTGTTGTATCTATGCTGTTATTAGGGGTCAGAATTAAAAGCAGATCCCTTTTTTATCCTATGTTAATACATTCAGGCATGAATACCTTTGTTATATTATTAAATATTCAAAATATTTTATAACCATGAGTATATTCAGGGAGGAAGCATTAGAACATAACAGTGATACAGAGTACGGAGATATTGTCTTACCCGCGTCATTTGGCATGTCAGTATGCGCCGTTGCTACATTACTTATATTTCTGAGCGTCTCATTATTCGTTTATTATGGTAGTTATACCCGCAAGGCTCATCTTACAGGTATAGTGATGCCTTCATCAGGACTGGTGAAAATCACACCGCAATATGCCGGATACGTCACCCGACAGACTGTTTCAGAAGGTCAGCACGTAGCTGCCGGTGAGCCTGTTTACCATATCAGCGGCGAGCATTACAACGGGCAGGGCACAGGTACACTGGCAGCCATGAGCATGTCCCTGAAGACTCAGTATGCCATGCTGTCTTCCCAGCAGACTCTGGAATTGCGTGACAACAGTCAGCAGCAGCAGGCCATACTACAGCGAATTGCCTCCCTGAAACCACAGATTAAAAGTGCAGAGCTGCGCCTGTCGCTTGCCGGGCATCAGGCCACGCTGGCCGTGTCCGTCATGGAGCGCTATAAAAAACTGGCTGGAACGCATTACGTATCAGATATCGAATACCAGCAGAAGCAAATTGACGTTTCTACGTCACTGCAAAACGTTGAGGATCAGCGTCAGGGGCTTCTGCAACTACACACTGCAATGGAGGCTGCTGAAGAAGATCTTAACCATCTCATCGTTCAGGGGGAAAGCCGTAAAGCTGAGCTGGACAGGCAGTTGCAGGGGATCAGGCAACAGCAGGACGAACTGGCCGGACAGGAGAACTTTACGCTGACGTCACCGGTATCCGGAACCGTTGCTGCCGTGCTGATCAGACAGGGACAGTCTGTCAGGGCATCTGAACCGGTCATGACTCTGGTTCCCGACAATGCTCGTCTGCAGATAGAACTCTATGCCACCAGTCAGAATGCCGGTTTTATTCAGCCGGGGCAGCGTGTTGCACTTCGGTTCGCCGCATTCCCCTATCAGAAGTTTGGCGTTCAGTACGGGACTATCCGAGAGATAAGCCGTACAACGCTGACCCCTTCGGATTTACTCTCCGTATCCCCTGTGACCTGGAAAGAGAATGAAGGGCACTACCGCGTCATCGTCGAACCTGAGAATACCTTCATTCTGGCTTATGGAAAACAGGAACCCCTGCGCCCCGGCATGACCCTTGAGGGGGATGTCAGCCTGGATACCCGCCATTTGTGGGAGTGGCTGACCGAGCCACTCTGGAGCCTGAAAGGAAAACTGTAATGGATACCCTTAAATGGACCGGGAGAAAACAGCTCCCCCTCATCCGGCAGACAGAGTCTGCGGAATGTGGTCTGGCATGTCTGGTCATGATGGCCTGCTGGCATGGTCTGCAGACAGATTTACCCACCCTGCGCGAACGTTTCAGTATCAGCACACAGGGGATGACCCTGCAGAGGCTGATAGAGTGTGCAGCCGGTATCCGGTTGTCCTCCCGGGCCGTCCGGCTGGAGCCGGAAGACCTGAAATCCCTTTCTCTCCCGTGCATTCTCCACTGGAACATGAACCATTTCGTCGTGCTTTATAAAGTTCGCGGGAGCAGGCTGGTTATCCACGACCCGGACAAAGGGAAGATAACGCTCTCCCTGCAGGATGCAGGAAAACATTTCACCGGTGTCGCGCTGGAGTTGACGCCGGCCAGTGATTTTACCGCCCGGGATGAAAGAAAAAAAATTCGCCTGCGCCAACTGACAGGCAGGACACCCGGGCTGCTGGCCGCGATGTCGCGCATCATCATTTTTGCCCTGGCGCTGGAAATCCTGACGCTGAGTAGTCCACTTCTCAACCAGCTGGTAATTGATGAAGTGCTGGTTGCCGCCGATCGAAGTCTCCTGACCGTTATAATCATTGCCCTGCTGCTGCTGTCAATGACCCAGATGCTGCTGTCGCTGGCACGCCAGTGGGCCAGTATAACTCTGTCCGTCAATTTTAACATGCAGTGGACAGCCCGGGTTTTCCATCATCTGGTGCGTCTCCCGCTGGGCTGGTTTGATGCGCGCAGTAAGGGAAGTATCAATGCCCGTTTTGAGGCCGTGGATACCATCCAGGAGGCGCTGACCACGCAGGTACTGGAAGGTATTCTGGACGTGTTGCTCGTGATAACTGCGCTCTGTATGATGCTGCTGTACAGTCCGGAAATGACGCTGATAGCCGTACTGGCAGCCATTATCTACGGTGTGCTGAGGGCGTTGTGGTATCCGTCCCTTCGACAGTCGGCAGAAGATGCCTGGGACGCAGGTGCCAGGGAGTCCGGGCATTTTCTTGAAACCCTCAACGGTATTCTGAGCCTGAGAATTAACGGCGTGACAGCGCACCGTGAGGCCGCCTGGCTGAACCTCAACATTGTTCGCAGGAATACGCAGCTGCGACAGAGCCGTCAGCTGATGTGCTATGACATTGCACACACCCTGACCGGCAGCGTGGTATCAGCGATTATTTTGTGGAAAGGTGCCGGGGAAGTACTGAACGGTACCTTCACCGTCGGCATGCTGGTTGCTTATTTGTCCTACCAGATGCGTTTTTCATCCAGTATCAGCAGCCTGACCGATAAGTATTTTTCCTGGCGTATGCTTGATATCTACAACGAACGCCTGGCTGACATTGTGCTGACCCCGACAGAAGACTATCAGCAACAACCCGCTCAGGAAGACAATGATACTTCTGTCTTCCCGTCCGTATTCCGGGGGGATGTGGCCGACGGTGCCCGTGTTCCTTTATCCCTTGAGCATATAACCTTCAGCCACAAGGGAGGGAATAAACCGATACTCCGCGGGGTGTCGCTGACACTCCATCCTGGCGAGGTGATGGCCATTACCGGTCAATCCGGATGCGGGAAATCGACACTGGTGAAGCTTATCCTGGGGATCCACATCCCGGATGAGGGAACAATCAGGGCATTTGGCATACCGCATACCCACCCGGATTATTTTCAGGTACGTCAGCGAATCGGTACCGTACTGCAGGATGACCATCTTTTCAGGGGCTCCATTGCAGATAACATCATTTTTTTCAGTGGAGACCGCAATCATGAACGAATGATCCAGTGCGCCAGACTGGCACTTATCGACAGCGATATCATGTCTATGCCGATGGGGTATCAGACGCTGATTGGTGAAACCGGTGGAGGGCTTTCCGGAGGGCAAAAACAACGCATTCTGCTGGCCAGGGCTTTGTACAAGAAACCGGGATTTTTATTACTGGATGAAGCGACCAGCCATCTTGATGTTGAAAGTGAAATTCAGATAAGCCAGACACTACGTCAGCTGGGGCTTCCTGTCCTGCTGATAGCCCATCGCCCGGAAACCATAGCCTCTGCAGACCGGGTTCTGTATCTGGCAGACGGCTGCTTTACGGAGCTGAGGCACAAGCGCACCATTGATGATGGGCTGAACAAAAATTAACCTTAACGTACAATAATTTTCGATATCCAAACTGACCCCGTTAACTTAACGATAGCACATGGTAAAAAGGTTATAAAAAGTTAGTAATTAAATATTATTAAAAATCATAATGTTACCTAATACTAACTGTTAGTCACATTCAGATACAACGATGGCTGCGTGATTGCGCGTTCGGCAGAAGCAAAACCCTTTGTGAACATGGGCGACCCCTGGTTTAAGCAGAAAGAGCAGCTTCGCCGCCACGGCGTGACCTGCTTTAGCAGCAATTATGAGCTGTACGCGGATATGTCGCATCGGGTGATGACCATTCTGGAAGAACTCACCCCGCGTGTGGAAATTTATAGTATTGATGAAGCGTTTTGCGATCTGACCGGGGTTCGCCACTGTCGGGACCTGACGGAGTTCGGGAAAGAGATTCGCGCGACGCTGTTGCAGCGCACGCATCTGACCGTCGGCGTCGGCATTGCGCCGACCAAAACGTTAGCCAAATTAGCGAACCATGCGGCCAAAAAATGGACGCAGACGGGCGGCGTGGTGGATCTATCAAACGTTGATCGTCAGAGAAAACTGATGGCGCTGATGCCGGTCAGCGAAGTCTGGGGGATCGGGCGGCGTATTGCCAAAAAGCTGGAAGCGATGGGGATCACCAATGTACTGCAACTGGCGGAGACGGATATTCGCTTCATCAGGAAGAATTTCAGCGTCGTCCTGGAAAGAACGGTGCGGGAGTTGCGGGGGGAACCGTGCCTGGCCCTTGAGGAATTCTCTGCGGCTAAGCAGGAGATTATCTGTTCCCGCTCGTTTGGCGACCGCGTTTGCCATTATGAGCAAATGCGCCAGGCGATTTGTAGCTATGCCTCGCGGGCGGCGGAAAAATTGCGGGCAGAACATCAGTACTGCCGGCATATCTCCGCTTTCATTAAAACCAGCCCGTTTGATACCCATGAAAAATACTATGGCAATTATGGCTCGGTAAAACTGCTCACACCCACGCAGGACAGTCGGGACATCATTAACGCGGCCATACGCTGCCTGGATGCCATCTGGCGCGATGGACATCGGTATCAGAAGGCTGGCGTGATGCTGGGTGATTTTTTCAGTCAGGGTGTGGCGCAGCTCAATCTGTTTGATGACAATGCACCGCGCCCCAAGAGTGAGAATTTGATGAACGTGCTGGATAGTCTTAATGCAAAAGGGGGGAAGGGAACGCTCTATTTTGCAGGCCAGGGGACGCAGCAACAGTGGGTGATGAAAAGGGAGATGCTCTCACCGCGCTATACCACGCGGTTTTCGGATCTGCTGGTGGTGAGGTAAATAATCAGTCAACACAAGCCGTTACGTGAAGGGATTTCCCTTTCCATCGGCAGGTGCATTCGTTAGCATATTGTTTCGCAGTTAAGCGTTTTTATGTGATTTCAGGAAGAGGTTAACGTGTTTGCAGAGTATGGCGTTCTGAATTATTGGACCTATTTGGTTGGAGCGATTTTTATTGTACTGGTGCCGGGGCCGAATACACTATTTGTGCTGAAAAGCAGCGTCGGAAGCGGGATGAAGGGCGGCTATCTTGCGGCAAGCGGTGTATTTATCGGCGATGCCGTGCTGATGTTTCTGGCCTATGCCGGTGTGGCGACTCTGATTCAGACGACCCCGGTCCTGTTTAATATTGTCCGCTATCTCGGCGCGTTCTACCTGCTTTATCTTGGCGCGAAGATCTTGTATGCCACGCTGAAAGCGAAAGGGCGCGAGTCAACAGAAGGCTCTGTACCTTCTGGCGCAATATTTAAACGCGCGCTGGTGCTGAGTCTGACCAATCCAAAAGCCATTCTTTTTTATGTCTCGTTTTTTGTGCAGTTCATTGATGTGAATGCAACGCATGCCGGCGTCTCGTTTTTCATCCTGGCGACCACCCTTGAAGTCGTGAGCTTCTTCTATCTGAGCTTCCTGATTATTTCTGGCGCGTTTGTGACTCAATACATTCGAACCAAAAAGAAACTGGCAAAAGTTGGGAACTCGTTAATCGGCCTGATTTTCGTTGGCTTTGCCGCTCGCCTGGCAACGTTACAATCATAATGTGAATGGCCCGTCTAACCGCGGGCCTGTAACCAATAAATGGTATTTAAAATGCCAGTTACGAAGCGTAACCTTTCCTGAAACAGCGGTTTAATCACGATCGCTTCATACCGACTGGAAGAGGGAAAAAAATGCTTCAGATCCCACAAAATTACATTCATACACGCGCCACACCGTTCTGGAATAAAGAAACAGCGCCCGCCGGAATTTTCGAACGCCATCTTGATAAAGGTACCCGACCGGGAGTTTATCCCCGTTTATCGGTAATGCAGGGGGCGGTCAAATATCTCGGATATGCGAATGAGCACAGCCCGGAAGCGGAAAAAGAGATGATCATCGAGGCGGGGCAGTTTGCTGTTTTTCCACCGGAGAAGTGGCACAACATCGAAGTGATGACGGATGACACTTATTTTAATATCGACTTTTTCGTTGCGCCGGAGGTTCTGCTGGAAAGCGCGAATCAGCGAAAAGTCATTCATACCGGGAAAAAATAATCATGAGCAAAGCAACCTATACTGTCACAGTGACGAATAACAGCAATGGCGTTTCTGTCGATTATGAAACCGAAGCCCCCATGACCTTACTGGTACCAGAGGTAGCCGCTGAGGTGGTAAAAGATCTGGTGAATACGGTACGTTCATACGACACGGAAAACGAGCACGATGTTTGCGGCTGGTAAACGCCGATAAAAAAAGCCCGCACGGAGGCGGGCAAGAATACTGGAAGCAATGTGAGCAATGTCGTATTGAATACCTGAGTCATTTACTCAACTATTCAATAGTGAGAAAGATAATCTTTATCATCTGGATGTGCAAGCCTGACACGCGTAAGAGAACGAACAATCTGAAAATAAGTGATATTAATCACAAAAAATCCGTCCTATAAGCTATGCTGTTTTTGGTAACAACAAACGAACCGCTAACTTAAGAAAATAAGTGAGGAAAACATGGGCTGGATTTCATGGGTTATTTTTGGTCTTATTGCCGGTATTCTGGCGAAGTGGATCATGCCTGGTAAGGATGGTGGCGGATTTTTTGTGACGATCATTCTGGGGATCGTCGGTGCCTTTGTCGGAGGATTGATTAGTACGTTCTTTGGCTTTGGCAAAGTAGATGGATTTAACTTTGGCAGTTTCGCCGTCGCGGTTATTGGCGCGATTGTCGTTCTGGTGATCTACAGAAAGATCAAAAGCTAAATCACTGCGCATTCTTGACCAAAGGCTACCGCAAGGTAGCCTTTGTCATTCTGGAACCCCGGTTACCACCAACCTAATCCGGTTCCGGCCATGACCACAATGGCCACAGCAATCATAATCAGCGTTGTTTTCTTCATCTTTATGCGCCGGGCGCGGCATAACCGCCAATAAAAAACCAGGCCAGAAAAATAACGGCCGTAATGAAAATGACGACGGGAAAAATAATACCCAGTCTCATGCGATCACCTGTCTGAATTATGCAAAGAGGTGCAAGGATAGCAGGGCTTAATGTAGGGCAAAAGGAGTTTTACGCGCACGTTTTTATGTTCAGAACGCGTGTGCTATCGACGCGATAATCGGTCGTGATTAAAGAAGGCCGCTAGTCGTTGAGTTCAGAAAGCCAGTCCGCCAGAACGAGGGCGTGATTTTGCCGGGTATCTTTTGCCGCATACAACAGGGTTAGCGGCTGTTGGCGAGCGATACCTAACAGGCGTTTACCTTCCAGGGGCTGTTGGGCCAACTCAGCGCGATACAGTTCGGAAAAATGATTAAAATCGAGCGTTTCAGCGTGAAAGGCTTTACGTAATTCAGTGGAAGGGCTAAGGGTTTTTGCCCATTCATCAAGGCGCAGATCGCTTTTCTTAATGCCACGCGGCCAGAGCCGGTCAACGAGCACCCGGTAGCCATCATCATTTTCAGCCGGATCATAGACGCGTTTACAGTGAATTTTCATGTCTGTCTTTCTCCTCAATCCAGGCCAAAAAGGCATCGAGCTGCTGGTCGGAAAACACGCGGATACCCTGTTGGCTTAACAGTGCGGCAGCAACGCCCATGCCTGAATGACGATGACCGCTGAAGGTGCCGTCATAAATCGTCTGGCAACCACAGGTGGGGCTTCCGTCAGTTAATAGCGCAGCTTCACACCCGGCATCCTGCGCTGCACGAAGGGCAAGCCAGGCCGCCAACTGATAATGTGCGGTAACATCCTGACCTGAGTCATCACACACGCTGGCGCAAGCTTGCATCACATCTTCGCCGGAGCCACCAACGATCTCCGCCGACGGGCGCGGCGTCGGTAAGCCGGCAGCCAATTCCGGGCAGTGAATGACCAGACGATTTTCATCCTGCAAAGCGGCAAGCGTCGCCATCAACTGCGCTTTATGGCTGCCGTTATAACGAACGTTATATCCCATCAGACAAGCGCTAACCAGAATTCTACTTTTCATTGCGTTAAAAACCGTTGAGCAGAAGAGCAACTACTATAGCACTGTGCACTTAACCACCCCAAAATTAAGGTATTGTGACAGCAGGAAAAGATCGGTAGGCTTAAGTCGTTTATATTTCATTAATTCATTGCTCTGACGTCAGGAATTCTCCATGGAAAAATCCCCTGTAAAAGATACGCTGCGGATTGCACTGGTGGGTGATTACAACGCCGGAGTCGCAGCTCATCAGGCAATTCCTCTGGCTATTGATGATGCGGCAGCCGTTCTGGACTTAATTGCCGACTATGACTGGCTAGCGACGACCGAAATCAACAGTGCTGAAGATCTGGTGGGATACGACACCCTTTGGGTAGTACCAGGCAGTCCGTATAAAAATACCGAAGGTGCGCTACTCGCTATCCGCTATGCGCGCGAAAACGGCATTCCTTTCCTCGGCACCTGCGGTGGTTTTCAGCATGCGATCCTTGAATATGCGCGCAATGTGTTGGGCTGGACGGATGCGGCACATGCGGAAACTGACACTTCCGGCCGGATGGTGATCGCTCCGCTAGCCTGTTCACTGGTGGAAAAAACCGATGCTATTGAACTGCGTCCCAATACGCTGATTGCGAAAGCGTATGGACAGCCCACGATTACCGAAGGCTACCATTGCAGCTACGGGATTGCGGATGCTTTTGCCGCTGAACTGGAACGTGGCGATTTACGGGTTACCGGCTGGGATGAAAACGGCGATATTCGCGCCGTAGAACTGGTCACGCATCCTTTCTTTGTCGCTACGTTGTTCCAGCATGAGCGCGGTGCGCTGGAGGGTAAACCGGTTCCGTTGGTTCAGGCAATGCTGCGCGCAGCACGCGGATAACCACACGGGCAGGGTTAAAAGCCTGCCCCGATCCTTCTACTGCTTACCCACAATAAGCGAAACCAGCCCTGCGGCGATAAGCGGTCCGACGGGCACCCCGCGAAACAATGCAACGCCCAACACCGTACCAACCAGTAAACCGGCAACCAACTGCGGTTGACTCCCCATCAGCGTAACGCCGCGCCCCCCGAGCCAGGAAACCACCACGCCAATCGCAATCGCTACCAGTGATTTCCAGTTAAGAAACGAATGGATGAGCGTAGAAGGGGGCAGCGTACCACTGGCGATAGGGGCCATCACCCCAATGGTCAGGATAATAATCCCGATGGTCAGTCCTTGTTTTTCAATCCACGGGAAAAAAGTATTCAGCGGTGTCACGCGGACGATAATCAGCACCAGAATAGACACAGCGACCGTCGTGTTATGGCTGACAAAGCCTAAAGCCGCCAGTCCCAGCAGGATCAGCAGAGTGACATCAAACATTGTGGTTTCCTTGCCAAAAAAAGTTAAGCCTGTTTACTCTACGCCCAAACGCAGAGGCGAACAGACTTTTTTAGTCTCAAATGTGCATTTCAGGCAAATGTACAGTGGGAAAAATAAGTGAACTGCGGTCGATTGTCATCAGAGTGCCATCTTCGTCAGCTATCAATACCTCGTAAGCCAATAAAATCTTCTGGCACGAGATGTTACTATGAACGATCACCTGTTTATTGAAACGCTGATAATAACCTCATCCTTTTTGGCTATCGCCGCAGTGCTGGTGATTTCCGTTCTGATTTTAGAACGCGGAAGCTGAGCCTTCAGGCGGTGCGGCGAAATTCGACCTGTTCAGGCTGTGCGATGCGCAGATAATCATCGGTATTAAGGATGATCGACTTATCAAGAACCCCGGCGTTAAAGGCGATTTCGCTGTAGCGCTCGAACAACAGCGGGTCTGCGACAAGCTTCAACTGTGGGTGAAAACTAAAGGGCGGAATAGCACCAAATACGCAGCCCGTAAGCGCATCAACCTCTGCCGGACTGGCAAGAGAAGCGCGTAAGCCGCCGAGGAAGGTGGCAAGGCGGGAGAGATCGGCCTGCTGGTCGGCGGGTAAAATCGCCAGAACATGCTGGTTCACGCCGTTTCCTTTCACTTTGCAGACCAGCGCTTTCGCCCCCTGGCCCAACGCCGTCCCGCGAATTTCGGAAACCGCCTCACACTTGCCCACCGCCTCATGGCTGATGACGCGAAAGCGAGCACCTTCCAGAGCCAATAAATCCAGTAAACGTTGATGGGTCATCACGCCCGTCGTCACTTCGCTCATCCTGCACTCCTTTTTGTGCGAAAAAATAACGCTTCAAGCCTAACATGAACGCAATTGATTCTGCTGCTTATTAAAATAAAGCTGCTCGTCAGAGGCTTTATAGGCATCATGCAGCGTATCCTCTGGCTGCATTGTGTAACTGCCAGAAGAAAAACGCAGATGTTTTTCCGGGGCGGTGGTAATGAGATGGCTGGCGATGCGGGCTGGCAGTTGCGATGCCATCTCTGGCGTCGCATCAACCAGAATGACACAGAATTCATCACCACCGAGACGGATCGCGTAATCACTTTTGCGGATCGACGCCTCAATCGCCTGAGCCAACAGCGTGATTGCCAGATCGCCCTCCTGATGACCCAATGTATCATTAATGGTTTTAAGCTTATCCAGGTCAATCGCGATAAAGGTTACTGGAGTTCCTGACTTCACCAGTCGTTGTAACCGTTGTTCGAGGGTGGGCGTTAATATTTTTCGGTTGTACAAACCGGTCATCGCATCGCTAATATTTTCCTGTGTGACATTGTGGTAGAGGCGAAAATGCAATCTGACCATATTGAGTAGCAGGGCGGTTGCCAGCAAAAAGAAGACGAAAATTTTCCATGAGGAGACGAAAAAATAGAGAATATCGAGTGAGAGTTCGACGTGGAGTCCGCCGGGAAGGTCGCGGACATAATTTACGTAGGGGAAAAGATCGTTCTCACTTTCGTGAATAATAATGGTCTTATCGGAATGGGTATCCGTCAGGCGGGCATCCAGATAACGCCAGACCTGTGGGCGATCGTGGGTATAAACAATATTCTGCAAATTCTGCTTATTGATGTCGACCATCACCATACCTTTTAACTTCCCCTCCAGATAAACCGGGGTTAAAAAGCTCATCACGTTCAGTTCGGTGCGATCGTCCTGATAAATGCTGGAAAGGGCGGTGTGTCCCGTAAATAAACCATCGATATCCGCCTTGTGAATGCCCAGCAGACCTTGCTGCAAAAACGTCCAGTGGTGCATGGCAAACTGATGGGTATTAATCAGCGCAGAGAAATAAATATAATGATGCTGCAGGTCGAGGTAATACCGAAAATTCTGCGCGGAGGCTGCTAATCCTTTACCGTAGTCCGCCTGATCGCGGTTAACCACCACCGCCCGATCAAAAGCAGGTAACAGTAAAATGTCACTGACGATAGCGTCACAATTATTCGAGGGAGTTTGCAGCGTACCGCTGAGCGCGGAATAATTATGGCGGATGAGATTAAGCCCATAGACGCTATTCACGTGACCAAAGGCCCGGCATATTTCGTCACGTTGCTCTGCCGACACGGGACGTGCGGGGACGGCAAAGGTGCGCATTAAATGCGCGGCAATCCCCTGGTTCTGATATTTCTCATACAGAAAAGAGGAGTCTGCTTTTTCGATGATATAGCGCATATAGGCACTCATGGCCTTATGACTGGAAATCAATTCATAAATTAAAAAAGAAGACGTCAACAGGACAACACTTGCAGAAATAAAGAGCCTGAGCGCTTTATGAGGCAATTTCATGGTGAAAAACAATCCTCCAGATCAGATGATCCATTTTATCACACGGCTCAGATTCAACCTATAGACCACAAGACGATCAATGCCTTAGGACGAAAAATAACCAGCCAGGGGAGGCCTGGCTGGGCAATGATTAGCTATTACTGGTCGCATTTTGTTTGTGAAAAAGCTCGCGGAATACCGGATAAATATCATCCTGATCGCGAATATGCTGCATCGCGAAATTCTCAAAGGTCGCCTGCAAATGTTCATATTCACGCCAAAGCGTCTGATGCGCGCGGCGGGTAATTTCGATATAGCTATAATAACGCACCACCGGCAGCAGATTTTTCGCCAGTATTTCATGACACAGTGGAGAATCATCCGCCCAGTTATCGCCATCCGACGCCTGTGCTGCGTAAATATTCCACTGCGCAGGATCGTAACGCTCTTTCACCACTTCATCCATTAACTTCAGGGCGCTGGAGACAATAGTGCCCCCGGTTTCCTGCGAATAAAAGAACTCATGCTCATCCACTTCTTTCGCCTGAGTATGGTGGCGGATATAAACGACCTCAACGTTCTTATAGGTCCGGCTCAAAAACAGATACAGCAGAATATAAAAGCGCTTCGCCATATCTTTGGTGGACTGATCCATTGAACCGGAGACGTCCATCAGGCAGAACATTACCGCCTGACTGGAAGGGTCCGGACGTTTTTCATAATTCTTGTAGCGTAAATCGAAGGTATCAATAAACGGCACGCGTTCGATTTTAGCCCGCAGTTCAGCGATCTCTTTGCGCAGTCGTTCCTCTTCCAGCAGCTGCGCTGGCTCGCTTTTACTGATGATATCAAGATCTTCTTCCAGCGCCCGGAGTTCACGGCGTTTGCCTGCGGTCATTGCTGTGCGCCGCGCCAGCGAATTTTGTAGCGAACGTACCACGCTGATGTTGGCCGGAACCCCATTGGAGGTATAACCGGCGCGGTGGGTTTTATACTCCGTTAGCTGTCGCTGCTGATTTTGCTTCAAATTCGGCAGTGCTAAATCTTCGAACAGCAGGTCAAGATATTCATCTTTAGATATCTGGAAGACGAACTCATCCTGGCCTTCACCGTCCGGGCTGGCCTGGCCTTGTCCGCTGCCGGAACCACCGCCGTTGCCCTGAGGGCGTTCAATGCGGTCATTCTGCACGAAATGATCGTTGCCGGGATGTACGCGATGGCGAAGGCCGCCACGCCCCTGATGGAACATCGGTTCGCTAATATCTTCCGTGGGAATGGAAACGGACTCGCCGCTGTCTACATCGGTCACCGAACGCTTATTAATGGCCTCGGAGATCGACTGTTTGATTTGCGCTTTATAACGGCGTAAGAAGCGCTGGCGATTCACCGTGCTCTTATTTTTGCCGTTAAGTCGTCGGTCTATGAACCAGGTCATATGCCCCCCGTACTGCATTTGCCAACTTTACGCTTCATCCTGCAAGTTATCTCGGCGTTAGCTGCATTCGCTCACCCCAGTCACGTACTTGTGTACGCTCCTGGGGATTCACTTATTTGCCGCCTTGATACACCTTGAATGATTTTGCGTACAGACGAACTATTGGCCCGGTAAACGGATAACATCTTCCGGGTCATTTATGCTGTCATGACGATTTACGCACACGCAAATACCATTCACACAGTAGGCGAACCTGTTTGCGGGTATAGCCTTTCTCCATCATGCGGTCGACAAAATCATCGTGCTTTTTCTGCTCATCGGTTGAGGTTTTGGCATTAAACGAAATCACTGGCAGTAACTCTTCGGTATTCGAGAACATCTTCTTCTCAATGACCGTGCGCAGTTTTTCGTAGCTGGTCCAGTTCGGATTGCGTCCGCTGTTATTCGCTCTGGCACGCAGAACAAAGTTAACGATTTCGTTACGGAAATCTTTTGGATTACTGATCCCCGCCGGTTTTTCGATTTTCTCCAGCTCCGCGTTCAGCGATTCACGATCGAACAACTGTCCAGTATCCGGATCGCGATACTCCTGATCCTGAATCCAGAAATCCGCATAGGTGACATAGCGGTCGAAAATGTTCTGGCCGTATTCCGAATACGATTCGAGGTACGCGGTCTGGATCTCCTTACCAATAAATTCAGCGTATTTCGGAATCAGATAGCCTTTCAGAAATTCGAGATAGCGTTCAGACTGTTCCTGTGGGAACTGCTCGCGCTCGATTTGCTGCTCAAGGACATAGAACAGATGAACCGGGTTTGCCGCCACTTCCACATGATCAAAGTTGAAGACGCGGGAGAGGATCTTAAACGCAAAGCGCGTCGACAGACCGTTCATCCCTTCATCAACCCCTGAATAATCGCGGTATTCCTGATACGACTTCGCTTTCGGATCGGTGTCTTTCAGGCTCTCGCCGTCATAGACACGCATTTTGGAATAGATGCTCGAGTTTTCCGGGTCTTTCAGGCGGGAAAGGATCGAGAATCGTGCCAGCGTTTCCAGTGTTCCCGGTGCGCAGGGCGCATGGGTCAACTCGCTGTGGTTCAGCAATTTCTCGTAAATTTTGATCTCTTCAGAAATGCGCAGGCAGTAAGGCACCTTCACGATATAAACACGGTCGAGGAAGGCTTCGTTGTTTTTGTTGTTACGGAAGGTCACCCATTCTGACTCGTTCGAGTGGGCGAGAATAATTCCGTTAAACGGCAGGGCGGAGATGCCTTCAGTGCCGTTATAGTTCCCTTCCTGAGTTGCCGTCAGCAGCGGATGGAGCACTTTAATCGGCGCTTTAAACATCTCAACGAATTCCATGATCCCCTGGTTGGCGCGGCACAGCGCTCCGGAATAGCCATAGGCGTCCGGATCGTTCTGAGCGTGGTGCTCAAGTTTACGGATATCCACTTTCCCCACCAGCGCAGAGATATCCTGGTTGTTCTCATCGCCCGGCTCGGTCTTCGCAATAGCGATCTGTTCAAGGATCGACGGCCAGACTTTGACCACGCGGAATTTGGTGATATCGCCACCAAATTCGTGCAGCCGTTTTGCCGCCCAGGGCGACATAATGGTGCCGAGATAACGGGAGGGGATCCCATACTCTTTTTCGAGAATTTTTGCGTCTTCCTGCGGGTTGAACAGGCACAGTGGATGATCGTTAACCGGGCTGCGTTCTCCGTTAGCGCTGAGTACGTAAATAGGTACAAGCTGCATGAGTGACTTCAACCGCTCAGCCAGCGACGACTTACCGCCACCGACCGGGCCCAACAGATACAGAATTTGTTTTTTCTCTTCAAGTCCCTGAGCGGCATGCTTCAGATAGGAGACAATTTGCTCAATGGCTTCTTCCATGCCGTAGAACTCTTCAAACGCGGGGTAACGTGCAATGACCCGGTTAGAAAAGAGGCGAGAAAGTCGGGGTTCCTGGGCAGTATCGACCATGACAGGCTCACCAATAGCCATCAATAGACGCTCTGCCGCATTGGCATAGGCACTGCGATCTTGCCGGCAGGTGGCAAGAAATTCCTGCAGTGTGAACTCTTCGTCCTTGGCAGCTTCATAGCGCTGGCGATAGTGATCGAATATATTCATGGTATGCCGTCCTATTGTAATCTATGGGAACATTTTAGGGACTTGCTCCAAAAGTCACTTTTAGCGTGTACTACATGATTGATAAAACGCGATTCCGTCCTATTTGTTATGAGCGTGTTTCAATGAATTTACAAGTTTTAGGCGGAAATGTTTGGGCAGATCAATATTCAAAAATAAACGCTAAGTCAGCATGAAAATCTAAGTATGTTGCTTTTGCGGGTGATTTTATTCGAACTGGAGGGGTTGCGCGTGGGAATATACCAATATCTGACCTGACTCAAATCTTGGTAAATTTTTACAGGCAGAGAAAGCGCTTCCGCAACTCGATGGTCACGGAAGAATGACGCTTATAATGTACCCGTACTCAACAATTTCTGATGTAACTTTTTCCAGACTTCAATGTAGGAGTCGGTCATTTTACCTGGCGTAAACTACGGTCGATTAGCGCGCAGTTGGAAAGTAATGCCTCCAACCCAATAATGCCAAAGTTTCCTGAATGCTCGGGAAAACGACGATATTAACGCTTTTATTTTTGTAAAATTCTTAATGGCAATCAGAGTTATCCCGCCGACCGCGCGATCGTACCGTTTTTATACAGTGATAGCGTGGATGCAACCTGGATTTGTAAAAAAGTTGGGTTGTAACCGGATGACGGTTACACTTTTGCCGTTAAACATTTGAAAAGGAATTATGGATTGTGACCAAACTCAAACTTCTGACACTTGGCGTCTTTATCGCAACGACAGCTTCTGTCGCTCACGCTGAAAGCAACCTGACACTGGGCGCAGGTGTGGGTGTGGTTGAACACCCATATAAAGACTATGACACCGACGTTTATCCCGTTCCGGTGGTGACCTACGAGAGCGACAGCTTCTGGTTCCGCGGTCTGGGCGGCGGCTACTATCTTTGGAATGACACTGCGGATAAGCTGTCGATCACCGCGTACTGGTCCCCGCTGTATTTCAAACCGGGCGACAGCGACGATGCTCAATTGCGCCGTCTGGACAAACGTAAGAGCACCGTGATGGCGGGCCTGACTTACGTTCACAATACGGATTACGGTTTTCTGCGCACAACGCTGGCGGGTGATACGCTGGATAACAGCAATGGGATTATCTGGGATCTGGCGTGGCTGTATCGCTACACCAACGGTGGTCTGACGTTAACGCCGGGCGTGGGTGTGGAATGGAACAGTGAAAACCAGAACGAGTACTACTATGGCGTTTCACGTAAGGAATCGGCACAGAGCGGTCTGCGCGGCTATAACCCGAACGATAGCTGGAGTCCATACCTTGAGTTGACGGCCAACTATAACTTCCTCGGGGACTGGAGCGTTTACGGTACGGCGCGTTACAGCCGTCTGTCGGATGAAATTACCGACAGCCCGATGGTGGACAAATCCTGGACGGGCCTGATTTCCACCGGGATCACCTACAAATTCTGATTGTGCATCTTCACAGTACAATTTATGCATCAAAACAGGGCCTTTGGGCCCTGTTTTCTTTTACGGTAGTGCGTAACGTTGGAGGACAGGATGACAGATAAACAGATTGTCTTTTCGGGACAGGTCGCGGTTCCCGCTATTGGACAGGGAACCTGGTATATGGGCGAGCGTGCGAGTCACCGCAAGGCGGAAGTGTCCGCACTGCGTGCCGGGGTGGATCAGGGGCTAACACTTATCGATACCGCGGAAATGTACGCCGAGGGTGGTGCGGAAGAGGTGGTTGGTGAAGCGCTGGTGGGCTTGCGTGACCGCGTTTTTCTGGTCTCAAAGGTCTATCCGTGGAATGCGGGCGGGCAAAAGGCTATCTCCGCCTGTGAGGCGAGCCTGCGGCGTCTGAATACCGATTATCTGGATCTCTACTTATTACACTGGTCAGGCAATTATTCGTATACGGAAACCGTGGAGGCGATGGAGAAACTGATCGCCCAGGGTAAAATCCGCCGCTGGGGGGTGTCTAACCTCGATTATGACGACATGCAGGCGCTGTGGCAGGTTGCGGGCGGCAGGCAGTGCGCGACAAATCAGGTACTTTATCATCTGGCGTCGCGCGGTATTGAATATGACCTGCTGCCGTGGTGTCAGCAACACCAGCTCCCCGTAATGGCCTACAGTCCCCTGGCGCAGGCCGGGCGGCTACGCAGCGGTTTGCTCAACTATCCTGTCGTCAATGAGATTGCTCACGCACACAGGGCCAGCGCGGCGCAAATTTTGCTGGCGTGGGTAATCAGTCATCAGGGCGTAATGGCCATTCCGAAAGCGGCAAGCATCGCGCATGTACAGGAAAATGCGGCGGCGCTGACAGTGACACTTGCAGCCGATGAAATTGCCGCATTAGAAAAAGCGTATCCAGCGCCAAAAGGTAAAACGGCGCTGGATATGGTGTGAAAATTCTCGTCGTTTTCGTAGGCCTGATAAGGCGCAAGCCGCTATCAGGGCATGTTTGCCGGATGGCGATGCGAACGCATCTTATCCGGCCAACAAAACATTAGCGCTTCGCTACGCGAATGGTTTGCGCAAGGCGAGAAGGTTGCGCGGCGGTGGTTTTTTGCGGTTCAGTCGCGTAAGCCGTTTCGACGCACACAAACGTCTTATAGCCATCATCCGGCATGTCACCCATGCTAACAGAGAGCGCTGGACCTGGGTTCCAGCCCACGACGTTGAGATGATAATGGTGTTCAACATCGATATCACGGTTCAACGCAGCATCATGAATAACGCTGTGCGTTTCAGGGTTCAGGTACAGGCGGTCGGTTCGATCCGGGAATGCCTGGATGCCGTCTGCCAGGACATCTTCTTTGGCATCGTTCACTTTATCAATGAAGCGTTCGCCCAGTCCGCTGACTTTCACCGCCGCAATATCACCGACGTTAAAGTAAGTGTGCAGGGCAGAGGTCGTTTCAAAATCACCGTGTGCTTCCAGTTCGATTTCACAGGTTTTGCCAATCTTAAAGTGGGCAAGCAGGGTGAACTCGTGCGGCCAGTATTTACGCGTGGCCTCACTGCTTTGCAGTTCAAACGTCAAAGCGACGCCGTTGTCGTCACCGCTTTGCGCTTTCAGTGACCACGGCAAATTACGGGCAAAACCGTGGGAGGGCAGACCCTGCTGCGCCGCCGGGCCGAACCACGGCCAGCAGACGGGAACGCCTCCGCGCAGCGCCACGCCATTTTTAAACGGGGTATTATTACTCAACCACAGGACTTCAGCTTCTCCGGCGGGTTTCCAGGAGAGCAGGTGCGCGCCCTGTAAGGCGAAAGAGGCTTTGACCTGAGGGTGGTCGACGACGATCAGTTCCAGCTCATCAAGCTGGCGACGGGAGATAGCAGGGGTAATATGTTCGATTACCGGAAGTGCAAAAATTTTATTAATCATTACGCATTCCTTTTTAACCCTAAATAATTCGGGTTGCAGGACGGCGGCAAGTGAACGAACCCCGATGAGCTTACTATAGTAAGTGATTCGGGTGAGAGAGCGTAGCCAACACACCTGCAACTCGAAGTATGACGGGTATCTTCAGGCAAAAAAAAGAGCGACCATAGTCGCTCTTACAGATTACTGTCTCATCTCAACTTATTTGGAGATGTGAGCAATCAGATCCAGTACCTTGTTGGAGTAACCGGTTTCGTTATCGTACCAGGATACCAGTTTCACGAAGTTGTCGTTCAGAGCGATACCTGCTTTAGCATCGAACACTGAAGTGCAAACTTCGCCGTTGAAATCGGTAGATACAACGTCGTCTTCGGTGTAACCCAGAACGCCTTTCATCGGGCCTTCGGAAGCAGCTTTGATTGCTTTCTTAATGTCTTCGTAAGAAGCCGCTTTTTCCAGACGAACGGTCAGGTCAACAACGGATACGTTCGGAGTAGGAACACGGAACGCCATACCGGTCAGTTTGCCGTTCAGTTCTGGCAGTACTTTACCTACAGCTTTAGCAGCACCGGTAGAGGACGGGATGATGTTCTGAGCTGCGCCGCGGCCGCCGCGCCAGTCTTTGTGAGACGGGCCGTCAACGGTTTTCTGAGTAGCGGTGGTTGCGTGAACGGTAGTCATCAGACCTTCGATGATGCCGAAGTTGTCGTTGATAACTTTTGCCAGCGGAGCCAGGCAGTTGGTGGTGCAGGATGCGTTGGAAACGATGTCCTGGCCTTCGTATTTGTCAAAGTTAGCGCCTTTAACAAACATCGGGGTGTTGTCTTTGGAAGGACCAGTCAGAACCACTTTTTTCGCGCCAGCAGTGATGTGCTTACGAGCGGTTTCGTCAGTCAGGAAGATACCGGTCGCTTCAGCAACAACGTCAACACCAACTTCGTCCCATTTCAGGTTAGCCGGATCGCGTTCAGCGGTAACACGGATTTTTTTACCGTTAACGATCAGATGACCGTCTTTCACTTCAACGGTACCGTCGAAACGGCCGTGAGTGGAGTCGTATTTCAGCATGTAAGCCATGTATTCAGCGTCTAACAGGTCGTTGATTGCAACGATCTCAATGTCAGAGCGTTTCTGAGCAGCACGGAAAACAATGCGACCGATGCGGCCAAAACCGTTGATACCTACTTTGATAGTCATATATTCCACCAGCTATTTGTTAGTGAATAAAAGGTTGCCTGTAAAATTACAAAAACCTTACGCAGCGTCAAGCGGAATCGTGTCAATCATTGCGACAAATCAATCCTCAGCACAAGCTTTAGACAGCTGACTCGCCTCACTCTTCCATTGGGCTTGAAACCACATGGGGGCGGCGACCCGAATTTTAAAGTGCAACTGAGATAAAAATGTGATTTTGGTCACGATTCACGCGCTGCAATTTCTCAACACTCAAGTTTAGAACAAAAGTTCATACTGAGGTGTTAATGTTTTGTTAGAATCGGTCACGCAATGTGAGTGTTCTAAAAGCGAGATGTGAGCAAAATGGCGAATAAACCTTCTGCTGAAGATCTGAAAAAAAATCTTACCGAAATGCAGTTTTATGTGACCCAAAATCACGGCACGGAACCGCCATTTACCGGCCAGTTGCTGCATAACAAGCGAGATGGTGTGTACCACTGCCTGATCTGCGACGCGCCGCTGTTTAACGCCCAAACGAAATACGACTCCGGCTGCGGCTGGCCGAGCTTCTACGAGCCTGTCAGCGAGGAGTCGATCCGCTACCTGAAAGACTTTTCGCATGGTATGCAGCGGATCGAAATTCGCTGCGGCAACTGTGATGCTCATCTGGGGCACGTCTTCCCGGATGGTCCGCAACCTACGGGTGAGCGCTACTGCGTCAATTCAGCATCATTAAGCTTTACCGACGATGAAAGCGGCGAAAGAACGAAAGGTTGAAAAAACGATTCAGCAAATTATTCCAAAGGAGCGGACTCATCATGAATTTTGATGAAATTATTAACAACATGACGCCGGAAGTGTATCAGCGTTTGTCAACGGCGGTTGAGTTGGGAAAATGGCCGGATGGCGTGGCGCTAACGGCGGAGCAAAAAGAGAACAGTATGCAACTGGTTATGTTGTGGCAGGCCCGCAATAACCACGACGCGCAGCATATGACCATCGATACTAACGGTCAGATGGTAATGAAAAGCAAGCAGCAACTGAAAGAAGATTTCGGCATTGTACCGAAACCGATAGCGACGTTTAAATCCTGAATTGTGCCGCACGCCCGGTCCGCGTAAACCCGCCGGGCGTGGAAGGTGTGACTATTTTTTATTCATCATCGCCTTCAGATCGGCAAACGGATTGTATTTTGCCTCGCCGACGCTCTTCTGCGCATCTTCCCCCGCCACCACGGTGGAACCATACTGATCGGCCTCCGTGTATTTGGAGTGCTCGTGATCGTGGCAGTACAGGCACAGCATCTCCCAGTTGCTTCCGTCTTCCGGATTGTTCGAATGATCGTGGTCGATATGATGCACCGTTAATTCTCGCAGATTAGAATAGACAAACTCACGAGAACAGCGCCCACAGACCCAGGGGAAAAGTTTCAGCGCTTTTTCACGGTAACCGACTTCCAGACGGGCGTAGTTTTTGGGGATAAAAGCCATAAAGCCTCATGCCTTCAGGAGAAAATGAAAAGCTGCGCCAGCGTTGTCGCAGCGGATGGGACTATCATAACCGATTGTGAAGCGCGGGGCACCGTGACGTTACGCCCCATGCGGTAACATGGGGCGAGAGTGGGGATTAGTGTTTAATACCGAGCGAATCCGCCAGCTGTTTGGCGAGCTGGTTGTCATCATCCGCGCCGTACTCCCAGAACATGGCGCCAGCCAGCCCCCGTTTCTTAATGTAGTCCGCTTTGATCGCCACCGAGCGCGGGTTTTCATAAGAGAGCGCAAACAGGGACTTACCGTCTGCTGACTGAACCGACAGCCACGGTACTTTAGCCTGATCGTCCCAGTGTTCGGTAAAGCGTTTCTGCGGATCGTTGAGGAACGTTTTAACAATGTCGTTGTATTTCACATAGGTATCTTTTTTCAGGTCTATCCCCAGAGATTTAAACAGACTCACTTCCTGTTCACCAAAGTAGGGCTGGGTGACCGGGTTTTTCTGCGCATCTGGCTTACTCCAGTCGATACCCGGCTCAACAGAGCGCTTAGGTACCCGGCCATAGAAGCCAATGCCCAGATTCATCTGCTGAGGTTTAAGGCCGGCAGAAAGGTAGTTATTCACCACAAAATCGACGCTGTACTTATCGGCTGCGGCGACGGTCGGCCAGGCTTTAGAGTCATAAAGGTTAGCGTTGAAATACTGCGTACCGTAGGCCATGTCGTACGTCATCAGGTTGATGTAATCCAGCAACGGCGCAATGGCTTTAACATCCACCCAACTTTTCGGGCTTTCGGCATTTGCCCCGACGGCAATGGTCACCAGTTTTTTGTTGCCAAACGCCTGGCGTAGTTCTTTCAGCAGCAGCGTGAAGTTATCGCGGTCGGCAGGCTGACTGGCAACCAGTCCCCAGGCACCGTTAACCGGATATTCCCAGTCCAGGTCGATACCGTCCAGATCGTATTTTGCGACAATCGCCTGAGCGGACTGGATAAACACGGCTCGCGTTTCAGGTGTTGCTGCCGCACCGGAGAAGCCGCGTGCGCCCCAGCCGCCAACAGACAGCAGGACTTTAAGATTTGGGTTTTGTTTGCGCAGGACGGGAAGAAGAGCGAGATCGGATTGCACCTTCGGCGACAGCCAAATCTGGTGCAGTTTTGCCGGGTCCTTCAGCGCGTCGTTTGTCTCATCTTTTTCATCGTTGTAAATCAGCCCAAATGAATAGTTCAGGTGGGTTATCTGACGAACGTCGAGTTTGTTGATATCGCCGCCTGGCCCGGCAGTGACATCACCGCCCCCGTTAAAATAACCGACGGACATCATTGAGCTGGCGGAAGCCACAGAAGCGCAGAGCAGGGGTAAAGCTGCCAGTAAAGGCAAAAGTTTCATAGCGGATCCTCTTTGACATTAAAAAAAGTAAACACGCCACGGAAATGGCGTGGCGAAAAAACAACCATCAAAGAGTAGCATTGGTAAGCGGTTGCCGCTGCGATAAAGTTCACTTTATGTGACTAAGCGCAAACGAGATTTTACCTGCCGGATGGCGGCGCAAGCGCCTTATCCGGCCTGCATGGTGAACCGGATGGCGGTACTACGGCTGCGTCTCTTCCCAGTCAGCCAGCGTGTACAGCGTTGCACCCGCAGCCGCCATGTCCATAAACGCCTGAGCACTATCCTGCGGTTCAATATTCACGCCGCGACAGCCGTCGGTAATGACGCTCACGGAATATCCCAACTGGAGGGCATCAAGCACCGTGAACTTCACGCAGTAGTCTGTCGCCAGCCCCATGATGATGAGCTCAGTGATGCTATGCGTGCGTAGCCAGTCGTCGAGGTTGGTTTTCTGCCGCCGTCCGTTATCAAAAAAGGCGCTATAGCTATCCACCAAAGGATTCTCGCCTTTGTGGAAAGTTGCCGCCAGCGCCTTTTGATTGAGCAACGGATGCAGCGCAGCGCCCTCGCTATGTTGTACGCAGTGCTCGGGCCAGAACGTTTGCGGCAGGCCGTCAAGCTGCCCCTGAGTGTAAGGCTCAACCTGATGCTGACGGGCAAAGCTGCCGTGGTTAGCCGGATGCCAGTCCTGGCTGGCGATCGCCACGTCCCCACGTGACTGGCACCAGGTTATCAGCCGGTTAGCGATATCCACCGTACTGTCGCCCTCAGGGACGGCCAGAGCGCCACCGGCGCAGAAATCATTTTGTAAATCGACCAGCAAGAGCGCGCGATTTGCCATGTAAAACTCCTTAATCATCGGGGGTGAGTTCACCGCGCAGGTTTTGCGTCATTGCATTGCGAATGGCATCGGTATCGAGCCCTTTGCTCAGCAGGTAGTGGAGCTTGGTCAGCGTAGCCTCGACGGTCATATCTGCGCCGCCGATGACGCCTGCATGTGCCAGCGCGTTACCGGTGGCATAACCGCCCATATTCACTTTGCCGGACATGCACTGGGTCAGGTTGATCACCACGATACCGCGTTTGCTGGCTTCGCTCAGTTCATTAAGGAACTCTTTATTCTGCGGCGCGTTGCCGACGCCGTAGGAACGCAGAATCAGCGCCTTGACCGGCTGGCGCAGGAAGTTACGCACCACGTCAGCAGAGATCCCCGGGTAAATCGTGACCACGCCAATGGGCTGGGGGGTAATTGGATGAACCGTCAGTTCACCTTTGCCCGTGGGCGCTGGCGACGTACCTAAGCGGCGAATGTGGATCCCGGCCTCCAGCAGCGGCGGGAGGTTCGGCGAGGCAAAGGCATCAAAGCCATCAGCGTGTGCTTTGGTGGTGCGGTTGCCGCGAAACAGACGGTTGTTGAAGAACAAAGTCACTTCGTTGATGGGGTAATTAGCCGCAACGTACAGCGCATTCAGCAAGTTGATTTGACCGTCAGAGCGAAGCTCAGCTAACGGGATTTGTGACCCTGTCACAATGACCGGCTTTCCCAGATTCTCCAGCATAAAAGACAGGGCAGAGGCGGTAAACGCCATGGTGTCGGTGCCGTGGAGGATCACGAAACCATCATATTCATCGTAATGGGCCCTGATGTCATCGGCAATATGCTGCCAGTCCTGCGGCGTCATATCGGATGAATCCATTAATGGCGCATATTCATGAATAGTAAAGTCCGGCATTTCCGGGCGATGGAATTCAGGCATCAGCGCCAGCTGGCGCTGGAGGTGGCCCGAAACCGGGATGTAACCTTGTTCAGAACGCTGCATACCAATGGTACCGCCAGTATAGGCAACGTAAATTGATTTCTTCTGCATGGTCATTTTCAGTGTTTGAGGGGGAGAGGTCACTCTTGCCGGATGGCGATGTAAATAACTTATCCGGCCTACGGGTAGAAGATAGGCCGGATAAGACATCGCCGCCAACCGGCATTGACAGATCAGCGCACGTTAGCGCAGGTCAGGCAAAACGCATAACGATTTTGCGGATCGTTAAACGCGGCGAGCTTATCGCTTTCTGCTTTAACGGCGCTGGCCGCAGAGGCCAGCGGTGCCGGAAGCATGGCCTGAATCGCTTGGGGCAGCATCGCACGAACAGAGCCGCTCATGCTGTCCATCACCATATCGAAGAAATCGGGCTCAGCCTGATAATAATCGATATGCCACTGTTTGAGTTTCGCCAGTTCAGCGGCTTTGGCAACCGCATCGTCAAAGTCGCCGAGGCTGTCGACCAGACCATTCGCTTTGGCGTCCTGCCCGGTCCAGACGTGACCTTGGGCAATTTTGTCTACCTGCTCAGGCGTTGACTTGCGCGCGTCGGCTACCAGCGTGATAAAACGTTTATAGCCATTCTCAATGCTTAATTGCATCATTTGCTGGACTTCCGGCGGCAAGGCTTTGGTCACTGAAATGTCAGCCAGCGGGGACGTCGCGACGCCGTCAGTATGAACGCCAATCGAATCCAGGCTGTTCTCGACGGTATTGATAACGCCAAAAATGCCGATGGAACCGGTGAGGGTGCTGGGGTTTGCCACAATGTAACTGGCTGGCGTGGAGATCCAGTAGCCACCAGACGCCGCCATTCCGCCCATCGAAACCACCACTGGTTTACCCGCTGCTCTTGCTGCAGCAAGCTCGGAACGAATCACTTCAGATGCCGTCACGCTTCCGCCAGGGCTATTCACGCGCAGTACAATGGCCTTCACTTTCGGATCCAGACGCGCTTCACGAATTTGCGACGCGGTCGTATCGCCGCCGACGTTCCCCGGCGTCTCTTCGCCGTCCATGATCGCGCCATTAGCAAAGACGACGCCGATCGAACCGCCGGTGTCTGCTGGCGGATTCAGCGAATAATCATAGTAACTGATCGCCCGATAATTATTCTCTGTCTTACTCCAGCCAAACTGTTTGGTCAGCGCTTTTTCCACTTCAGCGCTGGAAAGCAGGGCATCCACAAGCTTGCTGTTAAGCGCATACTGCGCGGTGTCGCCATCCACTTTCGTCAACGCATCCAGTACGCCCTGCGCCCCAGGGAAGACCTGTTGTGCGGGGACCTGACGGTTCGCTGCCACGGTATTGAGATAGTTCTGCCACAGTTCGCCAATCCAGCGGTTGTCCGCTTCACGGGCTGCCGGTGACATATCGTCACGAATAAACGGTTCCACGGCAGATTTATAGGTGCCGACGCGGAAGACGTGGGTAGAGACTTTCAGCTTATCCAGCAGAGACTTGTAGTACAGTCCGTTGGTGGCGAAACCGTGAATATCGACAGAACCCTGCGGCGAGAGCCAGATCTTGTTAGCGAAGCTGGCCAGATAATATTGACCCTGACTGAAGTTATCGCCGACAGCATAAACCGGCTTGCCGCTGTCGCGGAATTCACGCAGCGCTTTACCGATATACTGCATTGACGGCTGATCGGCGCCGGCAAAGTTTTTCAAATCCATCACGATGCCGGTAATGTTGCGATCGTCTTTGGCCTGACGGATAGTATTCACGATGTCGAACAGGGAGTTTTCCTGTAAGCGATCGGAGCTGGCGCCGAACAACTGGCGGCCTATCGCGCCCAGACGATGCGTACTGGACGGCTTATCGACGATCACCCCGGAAATGTCCAACAGCAGTGCACCGCGCCCGGCTTGTTCACTGGTGCTGCTGCTGACCTGCATCCAGATCCCTACACCCACCAGGATCAGGAAGATAAAAAACAGGTTCAGCACCATCTCGCGGACAAAATTAAGCAGTCGCCACGTCCATTTAAAAAAACCGGCAATGAATCGCCACAGGGTTCGCATGTCTTCTCCCAACCGTTACAAATGATACGCCGGTTAAGGCGTATGAGATGAGGTTATCCTAATGACCCCGCTGGCACTTGTCAGCAGGAATCACTGTCTGCGCTGTAACAAATTCTGCTCTCGTGTTAATTTTGTGAATATTCATCATCACGGGAGTTAAGGAAATGGATGCACTTGAATTACTGATTAACCGTCGTAGCGCATCACGCTTGGCGGAACCCGCACCTGCCGGTGAGCAATTACAAAATATCCTGCGCGCAGGTATGCGTGCGCCTGACCATAAGGCTCTGCAACCCTGGCATTTTTTTGTTATTGAAGGCGAAGGCCGCGAGCGCTTCAGCACCGTCCTGCAAAAAGGGGCGATTGCGGCAGGAAGCGACGAACAGGCGATAGAGAAAGCCCGAAGCGCACCATTTCGCGCACCGCTGATCATCACCGTGGTGGCGAAATGCGAAGAAAATCCCAAAGTCCCCGTCTGGGAACAAGAGATGTCTGCGGGCTGCGCGGTGATGGCAATGCAAATGGCGGCGATTGCCCAGGGGTTCGGCGGTATCTGGCGCAGTGGCGCACTGACGGAGAGCCCGGAGGTTCGGGAGGCATTTGACTGCCGCCCGCAGGACAAAATCGTCGGTTTTCTCTATCTGGGAACGCCGCAGCTGAAAGCCTCTACCACCATTAACGTGCCGGATCCGACGCCATTCGTCAGCAAATTTTAGATTAATCCGCAAAACTGTCTGGATTCTGAGCAAGTGCGCCGGAATTCAGACACTCTCTCTTACCACTTCACAGAATGAGCGTTACCATAGCCGGATTGCAATGACAGGAGATGTCCATGAGCGAGCATGCTATTCGTTTAACGCAATACAGCCACGGAGCTGGTTGCGGTTGTAAAATTTCCCCTAAAGTGCTGGAAACCATCCTGCACAGCGAGCAGGCGAAGTTTGTCGACCCGAACCTGCTTGTGGGAAATGAGACCCGCGACGACGCGGCGGTATACGATCTTGGCAACGGTACCAGCGTTATCAGTACCACCGACTTCTTTATGCCGATTGTCGATAATCCGTTTGATTTCGGACGCATTGCGGCAACCAATGCCATCAGCGATATCTTCGCGATGGGCGGTAAACCGATAATGGCGATCGCCATTCTGGGCTGGCCGATAAACACGCTCTCGCCGGAAATCGCTCGCGAAGTGACCGAAGGCGGGCGTTTTGCCTGCCGTCAGGCGGGGATTGCGCTGGCGGGCGGTCATTCCATTGACGCGCCGGAGCCGATCTTTGGCCTCGCCGTGACCGGCATTGTGCCGACTGAGCGAGTGAAGAAAAACAGCACCGCGCAGGCCGGTTGCAAACTGTTCCTGACTAAACCGCTGGGCATTGGCGTTCTCACCACTGCCGAGAAAAAATCGCTGCTCAAGCCGGAGCATCAGGGACTGGCGACGGAAGTGATGTGCCGGATGAACATTGCTGGCGCATCGTTTGCGAATATTGAAGGCGTAAAAGCGATGACCGATGTGACCGGCTTTGGTCTGCTCGGTCATCTCAGCGAAATGTGCCAGGGCGCAGGCGTGCAGGCACAGATTAACTATCAGGACATCCCCAAACTGCCTGGCGTTGAAGAGTATATTAAGCAGGGTGCCGTGCCGGGGGGGACCGGACGCAACTTCGCCAGCTATGGTCATCTGATGGGAGAAATGCCGTCAGAAGTGCGCGATTTACTGTGCGATCCGCAAACGTCCGGCGGGCTGCTCCTGGCCGTTATGCCAGAAGCGGAAGCTGAGGTGAAAGCCACGGCCGCTGAGTTCGGTATTGACCTGACGGCCATTGGTGAGCTGGTTGAAGCCCGTGGCGGCCGCGCCATGGTAGAGATCCGTTAATCCAATGCGGTTGTTTATTGCCGAAAAGCCGAGCCTTGCCCGCGCGATAGCTGATGTGCTGCCTAAGCCGCATCGCAAAGGTGATGGCTTTATCGAATGCGGGAACGGTCAGGTCGTGACCTGGTGTATCGGTCACCTGCTGGAGCAGGCGCAGCCTGATGCCTATGACAGCCGCTATGCGCGCTGGAACCTGGCGGATCTCCCGATCGTCCCCGAAAAATGGCAATTACAACCGCGTCCTTCTGTCACCAAACAGCTCAACGTTATTAAGCGTTTCCTGCACGAGGCCAGTGAGGTCATCCATGCAGGAGACCCCGATCGCGAAGGGCAACTGCTGGTGGATGAGGTGCTGGACTATCTGCAACTGGCACCGGAAAAACGTCAGCAGGTACAGCGCTGTTTAATTAACGACCTTAACCCGCAGGCCGTTGAACGCGCCATTGAGCGTTTACGCTCTAATAATGAATTCGTCCCACTGTGCGTGTCGGCATTGGCGCGCGCCCGTGCCGACTGGCTGTATGGCATTAATATGACCCGCGCCTACACAATCCTCGGTCGTAACGCGGGTTACCAGGGGGTGCTCTCGGTCGGTCGCGTACAAACGCCAGTGCTGGGACTGGTGGTCCGTCGTGATGAAGAAATCGAAAACTTCATTGCGAAAGATTTCTTTGAAGTTAAAGCCCACATCGTGACGCCTGCGGATGAACGCTTCACGGCAATCTGGCAGCCGAGCGAAGCCTGCGAGCCGTATCAGGATGAAGAGGGGCGGTTGTTGCATCGACCGCTGGCGGAGCACGTGGTCAACCGGATCAACGGCCAGCCGGCGATTGTCACCAGCTATAACGATAAACGGGAATCAGAATCCGCACCGCTGCCGTTTTCGCTCTCGGCACTGCAGATTGACGCCGCGAAACGCTTTGGCCTGAGCGCGCAAAACGTGCTCGATATCTGCCAAAAGCTGTACGAAACCCACAAACTGATCACTTACCCACGTTCCGACTGCCGCTATCTGCCGGAAGAGCATTTTGCTGGCCGTCATGCGGTACTCAACGCCATCAGCGTCCATGCGGCAGACCTGCTGCCGCATGCGGTGGTGAACCCCGATACCCGTAATCGCTGCTGGGACGACAAAAAGGTCGATGCGCACCATGCGATCATCCCCACCGCACGCAGTTCTTCGGTCCATCTGACCGAGAACGAGGCAAAGGTGTATAACCTGATCGCCCGTCAGTATCTAATGCAGTTCTGCCCGGATGCGGTTTTCCGCAAGTGCGTCATTGAACTCGACATTGCCAAAGGAAAATTCATCGCCAAAGCGCGATTCCTTGCTGAAGCCGGATGGCGCACGCTGCTCGGCAATAAAGAGCGCGATGAAGAGAACGACGGTACGCCGTTGCCGGTGGTGGCGAAAGAGGATGAATTGTTGTGCGAAAAGGGGGAAGTGGTCGAGCGCCAGACTCAACCGCCGCGCCATTTTACTGATGCAACGCTGCTTTCCGCAATGACAGGTATTGCCCGCTTCGTACAGGATAAAGATCTGAAGAAGATCCTCCGTGCTACCGACGGTCTGGGTACCGAGGCCACCCGCGCGGGGATTATTGAGTTGTTGTTCAAACGCGGTTTTCTGGTCAAAAAAGGGCGCTACATTCATTCAACCGATGCCGGGAAAGCGCTGTTTCATTCCCTGCCGGAGATGGCAACGCGCCCGGATATGACTGCCCACTGGGAGTCGATTCTGACACAAATCAGCGAGAAGCAGTGTCGCTATCAGGATTTTATGCAACCGCTGGTGGGAACGCTGTATCAGTTGATTGATCAGGCAAAGTCCACGCCTGTGCGCCGCTTCCGGGGGATTGTCGCACCCGGGGCAGCCAGCAGTGGCGGTGAGAAGAAAAAAGCCGCGCCGCGTAAGCGAACGGCGAAAAAAAGCCCGCCATCAGCAGAGGCGGGCCTGTAGATTTCATAAGCCTGATAAGCGTAGCGCCATCAGGCATTATCCGGCCGACGAATCAAATCACACCCTGACCAAACATTGCGTCGGCGACTTTCACGAAGCCCGCAATATTCGCGCCGCGCACGTAGTTGGTTTGCTTGCTTTCGCCGCCATACTCCACGCAGGCGTGGTGAATATCCAGCATGATGTGGTGCAGACGCGCATCCACTTTCTCTGCCTTCCAGCTGAGACGTGCGGCGTTCTGCGCCATCTCAAGACCCGAGGTCGCAACACCACCGGCATTCGCGGCTTTACCCGGCGCAAACAACACACCGGCTTCCAGGAACAGATCGGTTGCTTCGATAGTGGTAGGCATATTTGCCCCTTCCGCAACGGCCTTCACGCCGTTAGCGATCAGCGTGCGGGCGGCATCGACGTCAAGTTCGTTCTGGGTTGCGCACGGCAGGGCGATATCTACCGGCACTGACCACGGCTGTTTGCCTTCCAGATAGGTCAGACCGAATTCGCGAGCATAATCAGCGACACGACCGTCGCGGCTGGCTTTGATTTCGCACAGGCGCGCCAGTTTTTCTTTCGTAAAGCCGGTTTCATCAACCACCGTGCCGCTGGAGTCAGAGGCAGTGACCACGCGCGCACCAAATTCCATCGCTTTTTCGATAGCAAACTGCGCCACGTTACCAGAACCAGAAATGGCGACGCGCATCCCTTCGAAGCTCAGACCATGACGTTTCAACATCGCTTCGGTGAAATAGACCAGTCCGTAGCCCGTGGCTTCAGGGCGGATCAGGCTGCCACCAAAGGAGAGGCCTTTACCGGTAAATACGCAGCCGCTGTTGTTGGAGAGCTTACGCATCATCCCCGCCATAAAGCCGACTTCACGACCGCCCACGCCGATATCACCTGCAGGAACATCGGTATCCGGCCCCAGATGACGGTAAAGTTCGGTCATTAGCGCCTGACAGAAACGCATAACTTCGCCTTCGCTCTTGCCTTTAGGATCGAAATCGCTACCGCCTTTACCCCCGCCCATCGGCAGAGTTGTCAGGGCGTTTTTAAAGGTTTGCTCAAAGCCAAGGAACTTCAGGATCGAGAGATTGACCGACGGATGGAAACGCATACCGCCTTTGTACGGGCCAATGGCTGAGTTGAACTGCACGCGCCAGGCGCGGTTAACCTGGACCTGATTGCGATCGTCCAGCCACACGACGCGGAACTGAATCACGCGCTCTGGCTCAACCAGCCGTTCAAGTAGAGACATTTGACGATAACGCGGGTTCTGCTCGATAAATGGCCATAAGGTGGTCATAACTTCACGAACAGCTTGCGCGAACTCCGTCTGATGCGGGTCGCGCTTTTGTACATGGTTGAGAAATGATTCCAGAGAGCATGCCTGATCCATAGATTTAAACGCCTCTTGTAGATGAATATGGTTGTATTTTTGTGTTTTAGATAAGTGTTTGCAGATTTTGACTATACCACCAGGAATGTGACGGGACGCAAGGAAAAAATGATGCTGCTAAGCAAATTAATAACGAGGCGGTAGTCATAATTAAAAACGATGATAGAGAAGTCTTAAATTTGTCAGACAGAATGCCGTTATACTGAGGGTAATCTTAAAAAGATAAGGAAATTCCATGCGTTATTTCATCATGACCGCCGTGCTGGCCTCGCTCTCGTTTACTACGCTGGCCAACCAGAACATTCGTCCGGAAGTGGACGTTAACGTGCCGCCGGAAGTCTTCAGCTCCAGCGGGCAGCGCGCGCAGCCCTGTAATCAGTGCTGCATTTATCAGGATCAAAATTATTCCGAAGGCGCGGTCATCAAAGCCGAGGGCGTACTGTTGCAGTGCCAGCGCGATGAAAAAGCGCTAAGCACCAATCCGCTGGTCTGGCGGCGCGTGAAAGCGTAAATGCGGAGCGTCAATGTTAAGTAAGGAAAAGTGACATACTATGGTCACTGTTTTGACCTGAAGTCACGGGAGTCTCCTTTGAACGATCCGCAACCGTGGGTAAAGCCACTAAGCCACATTCCAGCCAGTCTTAAACCCCTCGCCGCAACCCAGAAAAAACATTACGGCGAAGTGCTACATCCCACGCGCTGGTGGGGACGGATGCCGGGACTTTTCTGGCTGGTTGCGCTGTTTGTTGGGTATCTGGAACGTAAGCGCGCGCGCCTGAGTCCGGTGCTGCGGGCGCTGCTGATGACGCGTGTCTCACAGGTTTGTCACTGCGCGTTTTGTGTGGATGCCAACAGTTTGCGCCTGGCCGAACGTTGCGGGGCGATGGAGAAAGTGCTGGCAGTGGCGGAATGGCAGAATTCTACGCTTTTTACCGAAGAGGAACGCGTCGCGCTGGCCTATGCTGACGCCGTGACTGCCACGCCGCCGAACGTAGAAGACGCGCTAAAAGAACTGATGAAGCAGCATTTTACCGATGAGGTGATTAGCGAAATGACGGCGCTGCTGGCGTTTCAGAATCTGTCTGCACGCTTTAACGCGGCGCTGGATATTCCCTCCCAGGGGCTGTGTGACAGCCTCAAAGGAGTGCCACGTGCTTGACAGACATTTGCATCCGCGGCTGAAACCGTTGCTCCATCGTTGTGCCGAAAAATTCGATAAGCCGGGGATAACCCCTGACGGACTCACGCTGTTGGGGTTTGCTGTTGGCGTCCTGGCACTGCCGTTTCTGGCGCTGGGGTGGTATCTGGCGGCGTTGATTGCCATCGTGATTAACCGCCTGCTGGATGGTCTGGACGGCGCGCTGGCGCGGCGCAGAGGGTTGACCGACGCCGGAGGATTTCTCGATATTTCGCTCGATTTTCTGTTTTACGCGCTGGTACCGTTTGGTTTTATTCTGGCGGATCCTCAACAAAACGCGCTGGCAGGCGGCTGGTTGCTGTTTGCTTTCATCGGCACCGGTAGCAGCTTTTTGGCTTTTGCGGCGCTGGCAGCAAAGCATCAGATTGATAATCCTGGATATGCCCACAAGTCGTTTTATTACCTGGGCGGATTAACCGAGGGCACGGAGACAATCTTACTGTTTGTCCTCGGGTGTCTGTTTCCGTCACATTTTGCCGTACTGGCATGGATATTCGGCGCGCTATGTTGGATGACGACCTTCACCCGTGTCTGGAGCGGGTATCTGACGCTGAAACATGTTTCTGGATGACGCGGTGTGTATCAGGCCTGCAGAGTGCCTGTAGGCCTGATAAGCGTAGTGCCATCAGGCACCGGATTACCGGATGACGGTTACGCCTTACCTGCTGCTTTCTGGACCGCGTTCACCGGTGGCGACAGGGTTCTTCGGATTACTGCTCCATTCGTACCAGCCGCCGTCGTAGACAGCGACATTTTTCCAGCCCATCGCTCTGGCATACATGAACGTTTCTGACGCTCGCCAGCCGGTGCCGCAATAGAATGCTACCTGCTGGTCTGGCAATATGTTCCACTGCTTCCACATCGCAGCGATATCATCCGCACTGCGCATCGTTCCATCCGGGTTATGGAAATCTTCCATATGCGTTGAATCGCTGCCTGCATGGCCCCAGCGTGCACCTGCGATCTCGCCTTTGGGCTTGATATAGCTGTATCCGCTGGTGGTGCCGATAAACTCAGGCCAGGAACGGATGCTCACCAGTGAAGCATCCTGACGATGCAGTAAACCGCGCGCCTGTTCTGTATTCAGCATCAGCTGTGGCTGCGCCGGGAGGGGCACGCCGAATTCCGGGGCCGGTTTAACATTCGGCGCGGTGCCTCGTTCAACAGGCAAACCCGAATCGGACCAGGCCTGCCAGCCGCCATCGAGAAGGCGGACATCTTTCACCCCGGCATACAGCATGATCTGCGCGACACGCGCCGCCGCGTAAACATCGCGTCCGTAAAGGATGACGGTGGTGTCATGGCGGATACCGTGTTTCGCCAGCATTGCTTTCAACGTGTCGTCAGAAACTTTGTTCCACAGCGGTTCGCTTTCAACTTCGTTGGTGTCGATATAATCCGCCCCCGGAATATGGCTGAGCAGATAAAATTTCGGCGCGCCCCAGGCGGCTTCAATGACTTTCCACTCTCCTGAGGGTTTCGCGGTAACCGCTTTGCCCTGCTGAAGGTCATGCAGCCACTGCGGATAAACCAGTTGCTCGAAATGCGCCATCCTTTGCAGACGGGCAGGATCGGTAAGCGCATCGCTAAGCAGCGAAATTTGTTTCAGTCCGGCTTTTTGCAGACGGGATGTGACGACCTGAACATCGCTGTCGCTACCATAAAGCGCGACGGCAGAATCGGCCTTCAGTTGATGCGCATCGATCCAGGCAGCGAGTTGCTCATCGCTCATCTTGTCGAGCCAGCTTGCGGAAAGATTGAGGGCAGAGGGTTCATGTCCGGAAGGGCCGTTAAGTGCCTGTGGCCAGCCGTTATAAAAAGCGCTTGGGCGAGTATCTATCGCCGTCCCTTTATTTTGCATCAGCTGGTTGAAGTTGAGCGTCTGCGCCATTTCAGCAGCCCATGAAGAAGCGCAAGCGAGCCCTAAAGCCAGTGCCAGCGCGGTCATTTGAGAAACACGTTTCATCGAATTGCCCGACGTTGAAATAAGAGGGCAACATTGTGTTCCTCAGTTCCGGGAAAAACATTGCGTTGACGCAGTATGCGCGCATTTTCATTGTGTTACTGCCAGTTGAATGACGCTTCCTCCCGGAGGGACATCCTGCGCGTCGTGAGTCACCTGCACCACGGGAATGTGGAGTCGACGAACCTCGGCAAAGACCCACTGGCGAAAATCATCGCGGCGCTCGGCATCGAGGCGGCTGAACGGTTCGTCTAACAATAGCGCCTGAGGTTGGCTAAGCAGCGCGCGGAGCAGGGCAATTCGCGCCCGCTGTCCTCCAGATAACGTTGCGGGATCGCGGGAGGCGAAGTCCCCCATGCCTGCACGTTCGAGCGCATGCTGCACTGCATCATGCCGTGCAGCCCCCTGCAGGGAAGCAGGAAGCGCCAGTAATAAATTCTGCCCGACACTGAAATGATCAAACAACAGGGCGTCCTGAAACAAAATGCCGATCCGACGGCTGGCGGTGGGCAGTGTATCGATGCGCCGGGCGTCCAGCCAAAGCTCACCGCTCGCCCGCAGCGGTGCGGTAAGGGCGCCGACCATCCAGGAGAGCAGTGACGATTTGCCGCAACCGGAAGGCCCCATTAATGTGACAATGTCACTTTTTGCGACATCAAAAGAGAGGGGACCTGTCAGCGGCGCTCGCGGCAGGGACAGTGAGAGATGGCGTACAGAGAGCATTAGCGCAGTCCTTGTCGGGCGCGGCCGATCCAGAATGAGAGTGCCGCAGTCAGTATAAACATACACAGCGGTAACAGCAGTTGCCACAGCGCCTGAGCCGCCAGCACGCCAGTGCTGCCGCCGCTACTGAGCGCGACGGCTTCAGTCGTCAACGTAGGGAAACGTCCCGCACCCAGCCATAGCGTAGGCATATATTGAGCGATGCTGACTGAAAAGCCGACCGCCAGTGCCACCAGCGCAGGGCGCAGCATCAGCGGACATTTTACGTAAACGAAAATTTTTAACGCTGACCAGCCCAGAGTCTGGGCAATGAGCACCAGTCGCGTATCAATACGCTGCCAGGCGGGTTTAAGTACGAACAACATCCACGGGATCACCCACAGCAAATGACCCCAGATGAGGGTAGCGGGTTGCCCGTCCTGATCCAGACGCAACGCCACGACATATTGCCCCATCACCAGCGGCAGCGCCGGAAGCAGGATCGGTAGCCAGACCCAGCGATGCCCGCGCTGTGGTCCCCATTCCAGCCAGAGCAACAGGATGACAAGCCCCAGCAGGCTTGACGTCAGGCCTAACCACAGGCTACGGCTTAACGCTTCGATATTGAGCGCAGCGTGCTGCGCGACGGTGGCTAACAGAACAAGACATATTATCCCGGTGAGCGGCAGCGTGAGTGTAAAAGTATTGCCCGTCAGGTTCCGTGCCATGGGGCGTCGCAAGCCACCTTCGGCGGGGAGGGTTCGACGCCACAAGCGCCAGAAGAGATAGCCGAAAAGGGCGAAAAGCGCGAGTAATACCATTAATAGCAGGCTTGCCAGCGCGCCTTTATGCTGTTGGTGGCTGTCACCCTGGCTTAACCATTGCCAGCTTAATACCGCCAGCGTGGGCGGATTACCGGGACCGAGAATAAGGGCGACATCCACCGCTGATAGCGTCCATGCCACAACGGCCAACATGACCACGCCCAGTGCGGGGGCCACCGAGGGCAACAGCAGCAAGTTGAGGGCCTGGCGGCGATTATAGCCGAGGGAATCCAGCACAATGACCTGCTGCGACAGGCGCTTTTCACTGAGCAGTACCGATAAAATCCACAGCACAAAGGCACTCTCTTTCACCGCCAGCGTAAGCCCCAGTCCTATGCCCCAACGATCAATAGGCGTTGAGAGAAAAGGCACCAAGCGCCAGAACAGTCCTCCTTCGGCAAACAGCAGCAGGACGGCGGTGACAAAGGCAACATGGGGGATCGCCAGTAGCCAGGGAAGACGGCCGCAGAGCTTTAACCAGCGGTCGCCCGGCCAGATCGCGACGACGATGCTCAGGGCAATGAACAGCGCTCCAACGGACGCCACAGCGACGGACACCACGGTCGCCAGCAGCGCCTGGGGCAGTTGCGGATCGGTTAATAGCGCATGCCAGTTATCCAGCGACAGTGCGGGAGTAATCAGTAACACGCCGGCGGGCAGCAGGGGCAGGTAGACGAGCGCCATACCCAGCCATGCCAGCAGAATTAACGTGTACCGTAGCGGCGCAGCCATTCTTGTTCCAGTGCGTTAACCCAGCCGGCATGGGGTTCGGGCAACACGGCGGGCAGTCCTTGCGGGATCCGCTCAGCTAATGCTGCCTGCTGAGAGGGTGGCAGTTTTTTCGGGTCCAGAACCGAGGGTTCGCCCCAGACCGCCGGATCGGCCTTACGCAACTGGGCTTCTGGGGAGATCAGAAAATTGGCCACGACCCTGGCACCGGCACGGGCGCGCGCGTTCGCCGGAATTGTCACGAAATGGACGTTACCGATTGTGCCTTCGCTGAAGCCAAAGCTATAGCTGCTTTTGGGAAGTTCGCCACGAGTGACTTTTTGCTGAGCGTGCGCCGGGTTAAACGTTAGCGAGAGGCGCAGCGTGCCGGCATCCAGCAGGGTATCCATCCGCGCCGGAGACGGCGGAAAATCTTTCCCTTCACGCCACAGATAGGGGTGCAGTGCGTCGAGATACTGCCACAACGGTGCGGTAATGTTGTTGAAGGTGGCAGTATCTGGCGCGACACTCAGTGCCTTCGGCTGATTTGTCAGCGAAATCAGCAACTGTTCCAGAAACGCCGTGCCGGTAAAATCCGGCGGGCGCGGGTAGCTCACGGTTCCCGGATGCGCCTTCGCAAAGGCCAGAAGCGACTGGGGATCTTCGGGCGGCTGCGGCGTTACATCGCGTCGGGCAATAAACGTTAACTGCGCGCCGCCCCAGGGAGACTCTGCACCCTCGGTCGGGATTGAGAAATCTTCGCGCACGGGTTTCTGCGTATCGACATAACGCCAGTTCGGCAGCGTTTCCGCCCAGTGGGTGCTGAGCAGCCCGGCCTCTTTGAGCGTGCGGAAGTTTTCTCCATTGACCCATAGCAAGTCCACCGAACCGCCGGTTTTGCGCCCGGCGGCAGCTTCAGTCTGGATACGTTTCACCGCATCGGCAGCATCCGCGAGTCGCACGATTTTCAGGTCAATAGCGTAGTGGGTTTTCATCTCGCTGCTCACCCAGTCAAGATACTGGTTGACCGCGTTATCGCCGCCCCACGCATTGAACCAGACGGTCTGACCGTAAGCCTCATTCTTTATCTGCTGCCAGTTGTCGCTGGCGTGTACCTGACCCGTCAACAGCAGGCCGGCGAGTAACAGTCCCGGGCGCATAATTACTCCTTTATAAAACGCGTCACCAGCCAACGAGAAACGAGCGGTAATAACCCCAACAGGGCGAAAGCCGTCAGCATAGCGGGTGAAAGAATGTCATGAACGGAGGTTAACTGACTGAGCTGGCGTCCGGCATTGAGGTAAACCACCGTGGCAGGCAACATTCCCAACTGGCTGACCCACCAGTAACGCTGCACGCCAATGGCGGTAAGCCCGGCCAGCAGATTGACGACGACAAACGGAAACAGCGGCATCAGGCGGAGCGCAAACAGGTAAAAGGTGCCGTCGCGCACCATTCCCTGATTGACCTTTATCATCTGGCGACTAAAGCGGTGGGAAACCCACTCACGCAACAGATAACGGCTGGTCAGCATGGCCAGCGTCGCCCCCAGCGTGGAGGCAAAGGAAACCAACAGAGTTCCCTGCCACAGACCAAACAGCGCGCCGCCAAGGAGAGTAAGCAGTGCCGCCCCGGGAATCGACAGCGAAGCCACCAGGGTATAAAGCAAAAAATAGAGGCCGGCGCAAAGTATTGGCGAGTGGTGCTGCCAGTCTGCCAGCGTGTGCTGATAGCGCTTGATTGACTCAAGCGACAACACGCCGGGGGGAACAGACCAGACCACCCCGACGATAATAAGTAATAACAGACCTGCGAACAGGATTTTCCTGGTGTTCACGGGGCGGTCAGAGATTAAATTTCGCCCAGACCGGCGCATGGTCGGACGGTTTCTCCATGCTGCGAATTTCGTAATCAATGCCGGTTTCGACACAGCGTTCCGCCAGCGGATTGCTCGCCAGCAGAAGATCGATACGCAGGCCACGGTTATCATCAAAGCCTTTGGAGCGATAATCAAACCATGAGAATTTATCCATACTCTCCGGGTTTGCCTGACGCCAGGTATCCACCAACCCCCAGTTTAAGAGCCGGTCCATCCATTCGCGTTCTTCCGGCAGGAACGAACATTTGCCGGTACGCAGCCAGCGTTTTCGGTTCTCTTCCCCGATGCCGATATCCAGATCGGTAGGACTGATGTTCATATCCCCCATGATTAACACCGGATTATCGCGGGTCAGTTCGGTTGATAAATAATCCTGTAAATTCTGATAAAACGTTTCTTTAGCCGGGAATTTAAGCGGATGGTCACGGCTTTCACCCTGTGGAAAATAGCCATTAATGACGGTCAGGTTGCCAAGCGGTGAGGGAAGTTCCGCCATGATGATGCGACGCTGGGCCTCTTCATCATCATTGGGGAAGCCACGGCGAACGGCGATGGGAGTCTCTTTCGTCAGCAGCGCAACGCCATAGTGGCCTTTCTGTCCATGATAAAACACGTTGTAGCCGAGTTTAGCGACATCCTCCAGCGGAAACATATCGTCGTGAACTTTTGTCTCCTGCAGGCCAATCACATCCGGTTGGTGTTTTTCAATAATGGCTTCCAGTTGATGAGGTCTGGCGCGCAGGCCGTTGATATTAAAAGAGACAAATTTCATAGTCGCTGCCACTGTGCAAGGTGAATAGTGCAAGGATGGTAGCAGAATTTAGGCGGAATGACTGCCACTTGTCGGTTGTTTTCAACAATGTGTGCTAGTGGTGATAACGATGGGGCAACGCTTGCCCTTTTTTAGGGCAGATTGCGTCAAAATGGCGCAATAATTTCCTGTAAATTTCGCATACGATCACATTTCCAGAATTATATTTGGCCTCTGCATAATACTGCGGTTTTTCCACTAATAACTCCTCAAATACGCAAACATATTCACTTTTTATGCACAAATAGTGAATATTGCTGTGCTGTAACTGGTTGATTTTCCGTAACACGACCCCGTTTATGCATTTTTTCTTCTGGCTGGCACGAAGAGTGCAATCTACATTTACAGCGCAAACACTACTTTTTATTAACATATAAATAACTTCTTATTTACCGATGAGGTCGCTATGTCTCTGTCAATTACGCGTGAAAATTTTGATGAATGGATGATGCCTGTTTATGCACCGGCACCTTTTATTCCGGTTCGTGGCGAAGGTTCGCGCTTATGGGATCAGCAGGGTAAAGAGTACATCGACTTCGCGGGAGGCATTGCGGTCAATGCCCTGGGCCATGCACACCCGGAGCTTCGGGACGTGCTGAACGACCAGGCGAGCAAATTCTGGCACACCGGTAACGGTTATACCAATGAGCCGGCGCTGCGTCTGGCGAAAAAGCTGATCGACGCGACTTTTGCCGACAGAGTCTTCTTTTGTAACTCCGGGGCAGAAGCGAACGAAGCCGCACTGAAGCTGGCACGTAAATATGCGCACGACCACTTTGGCAGCAACAAAAGCGGCATTGTGGCCTTCAAAAATGCCTTCCACGGGCGCACGTTGTTTACCGTCAGCGCAGGGGGGCAGCCTGCCTATTCACAAGACTTCGCGCCGTTACCCCCGGATATCCGCCATGCGGTTTATAACGACCTGAACTCCGCGAGCGCACTGATTGACGATACCACCTGTGCGGTGATCGTTGAACCGATGCAGGGTGAAGGCGGCGTTGTCCCTGCGACCAGGGCTTTTTTACAGGGGTTGCGTGAACTGTGCGATCGCCATAACGCGCTGTTAATTTTTGATGAAGTGCAAACCGGCGTTGGACGTACCGGCGAACTGTACGCCTACATGCACTATGGCGTCACTCCGGATCTCCTGACTACCGCGAAAGCGCTCGGCGGCGGCTTCCCGATTGGCGCGCTGTTGGCGAGTGAAAAAGGCGCCAGCGTGATGACGGTCGGAACGCACGGCACCACCTACGGCGGTAACCCGCTGGCAACGGCCGTGGCCGGAAAACTGGTGGACATCGTGAATACGCCAGAAATGTTGAACAGCGTGAAACAGCGTCACGACGGGTTTGTTGAGCGCCTGAACGCCATTAACAGCCGTTGCGGGCTTTTCAGCGAAATTCGCGGCTTAGGCCTGTTGATTGGCTGCGTGCTGAATGATGAGTATGCCGGAAAAGCCAAACTGATTTCACAAGAAGCCGCCAAAGCGGGTGTGATGGTATTGATTGCGGGTGGCAATGTGGTGCGCTTCGCGCCAGCGCTCAACGTCACCCAGGAAGAGATGGCAACCGGATTAGATCGCTTTGCGCTGGCTTGCGAACAGGTAAAAGCGGGAGGTTCATCATGATGATCATCCGTCCAATTGAACGTTCCGATATCAGCGCGCTGATGAAACTGGCCAGCAAAACCGGTGGCGGGCTGACCTCACTTCCGGCCAACGAAGCGACGCTGAGCGCACGTATAGAGCGCTCGCTGAAAACCTGGCAAGGCGAACTGCCCAAAAGTGAACAGGGTTTTGTCTTCGTGCTGGAAGATACGCAAACCGGCACGGTGGCCGGAATATGCGCTATTGAAGTGGCGGTGGGGCTGAACGATCCCTGGTACAACTATCGCGTCGGGACGCTGGTTCATGCCTCAAAAGAGCTGAACGTGTATAACGCGCTGCCGACGCTTTTCTTAAGTAACGACCACACCGGTAGCAGCGAATTATGTACGTTATTTCTCGACCCCGACTGGCGCAAAGAGGGCAACGGATACCTGCTGTCGAAGTCGCGCTTCATGTTTATGGCGGCGTTTCGCGACAAATTTAATGAAAAAGTGGTTGCGGAAATGCGTGGCGTCATCGACGAGCACGGCTATTCACCGTTCTGGCAAAGTCTTGGCAAACGCTTCTTCTCTATGGAGTTTACCCGGGCGGATTTTCTCTGTGGCACCGGACAGAAAGCCTTTATTGCCGAGCTGATGCCTAAGCATCCGATCTACACCGATTTTCTCTCCGAAGAGGCGCAGGCGGTGATCGGCGAAGTGCACCCGCAAACCGCGCCAGCCCGCGCGGTGCTGGAAAAAGAAGGTTTCCGCTATCGTAACTACATCGACATCTTCGACGGTGGACCGACGCTGGAGTGCGATATCGACCGGGTGCGGGCGATCCGCAAGAGTCGACTGGTGGAGGTCGCGGAAGGGCAGCCGGCGACGGGCGACTTCCCGGCCTGTCTGGTGGCGAATGAAAACTATCACAACTTCCGCGTCATGCTGGTGCGTGCTGACCCGGATTCGCAACGGCTGGTGTTAACGGCAGCACAACTGGATGCCCTGAAATGTCGTGCCGGAGATCGCGTCCGTTTTGTGCGTCTTTGCGCTGAGGAGAAAACAGTATGACTTTATGGATCAACGGTGACTGGGTGACCGGTCAGGGTGAACGACGGGTAAAAACCGACCCGGTGAAAGGCGATGTCCTGTGGGAAGGTCACGATGCCGATCCCGCACAGGTGGCCGAGGCCGCACGCGCCGCGCGAGCAGCCTTTCGCGACTGGGCGCGACGTCCCTTCAGCGAACGCCAGGCAATAGTCGAAACCTTCGCCGGACTGCTGGAGAGTCATAAAACGCAGTTGACTAGCCTCATTGGCAGGGAAACCGGCAAGCCGCGCTGGGAAGCGGCGACGGAAGTGACGGCGATGATCAACAAAGTCGCCATTTCAATCAAGGCTTATCATGCGCGCACCGGGGAACAACAAAGTGAGTTGCCTGACGGGGCGGCGACGCTTCGCCATCGTCCGCACGGCGTACTGGCGGTATTCGGACCATACAACTTTCCGGGTCATCTGCCCAATGGACATATCGTACCGGCGCTGCTGGCTGGCAACACCATTATCTTCAAACCCAGCGAATTGACACCGTGGATTGGCGAAGCGGTGATGAAACTCTGGGAGCAGGCCGGGCTGCCTCACGGCGTGCTGAATCTGGTACAGGGCGGGCGCGATACCGGGCAGGCGCTAAGCGCGCTGGAGGATCTGGATGGCCTGTTGTTTACCGGTAGTGCGAATACGGGTTACCAGTTGCATCGCCAGCTCGCCGGGCAGCCAGAGAAGATTCTCGCGCTGGAAATGGGCGGCAACAACCCGCTGATTATCGAAGATCCGGCGGATATCGATGGCGCTGTTCACCTGACGATCCAGTCGGCATTTGTGACTGCCGGGCAGCGCTGCACCTGCGCACGTCGTCTGTTGGTGAAAAAGGGGCCGCAGGGGGATGCATTTCTTGCTCGGCTGGTTGAAGTGAGTCAACGTCTGCAGCCGGGGCGCTGGGACGAGGAGCCGCAGCCGTTTATGGGGGGCCTGATTTCTGAACATGCGGCACGGCATGTTGTGGATGCCTGGCAGCGCCTGGAGTCGCTGGGGGGGCGCACGCTGCTGGCGCCGCGACTGCTTGCAGCGGGAACGTCGCTACTATCGCCAGGGATCGTTGAGCTGACCGGTGTGGCAAATATTCCGGATGAAGAGGTCTTTGGCCCACTGCTGGGCGTCTGGCGCTATGACAGCTTTGACGACGCGATTGCTATGGCTAACAACACCCGTTATGGCCTGTCATGCGGACTGGTTTCCCCGGTTCGGGCGCAGTTTGACCAGCTTCTGCTCGAAGCGCGCGCGGGGATCGTCAACTGGAACAAACCATTAACCGGCGCTGCCAGTACCGCGCCATTTGGCGGCGTGGGTGCCTCCGGGAACCACCGCGCCAGCGCGTGGTATGCCGCTGACTATTGTGCGTGGCCGATGGCGAGTCTGGAATCTGCGGCGTTGACGCTTCCGGGCACGCTCAGCCCTGGACTGGATTTTTCGCGTGAGGGTTCGCTATGAAAGCGCGCGAGGTGAATTTTGACGGGCTGGTGGGGCTAACGCACCATTATGCGGGGCTGTCATTTGGTAATGAAGCGTCGACGCGCCACCGCCATCAGGTTTCGAACCCGCGTCTGGCGGCAAAGCAGGGGCTTCTGAAAATGAAAGCGCTGGCGGATGCCGGCTACCCGCAAGCGGTGATCCCGCCGCACGAGCGGCCGTTTATACCGGCGCTTCGTCAACTGGGCTTTAGCGGTAGTGATGAGCAAGTGATTGAGAAAGTGGCGCGTCAGGCGCCACACTGGCTCTCCAGCATCAGTTCAGCCTCACCCATGTGGGTGGCGAATGCCGCGACGGTAGCGCCGTCGGCAGATACGCTGGATGGCAAAGTCCACTTGACGGTCGCCAACCTGAATAACAAATTTCACCGTTCTCTGGAAGCGCCGACTACCGAAGCGTTACTGCGGGCGATTTTCCGCGACGAACGGTATTTTAGCGTTCACTCCGCGCTCCCGCAGGTGGCGATGCTCGGCGATGAAGGTGCTGCGAACCATAACCGTCTGGGCGGAGAGTACGGCGAACCCGGTACGCAATTGTTTGTCTATGGTCGCGAGGAGGGCGGTACAACGCGACCTTCGCGTTATCCGGCGCGTCAGACGCGTGAAGCCAGTGAGGCGGTGGCTCGCCTCAATCAGGTGAATCCTCATCAGTGTCTGTTTGTGCAGCAGCACCCGGATGTTATCGACCAGGGCGTCTTTCATAACGATGTGATCGCGGTGGCGAATCGCGAGGTGCTGTTTTGCCACGAACAGGCATTTGCAAAACAGGACGAGGTACTGAGCCAGTTACACGCGCGCGTTCCGGGCTTTACTCCGATAGTGGTTCCTGCCGCTAAGGTTTCAGTTGCGGATGCTGTCTCTACCTATCTGTTTAACAGTCAGTTGCTCAGCCGTGAAGATGGCTCAATGATGCTGGTGTTACCGCAGGAGTGCCGCGAACATGCCGGCGTCTGGCGCTATCTGACCAACCTGCTGGAAGCTGATAACCCCGTTCGTGATATGCGGGTGTTTGACCTGCGCGAAAGCATGTCTAATGGCGGTGGCCCGGCTTGTCTGCGTCTTCGCGTGGTATTAACCGTTGAGGAGCGCCAGGCGGTGAATCCGGCGGTGATGATGAACGATACCTTGTTCAATTCGCTCAACGACTGGGTGGATCGCTATTATCGGGATCGCTTAACGGCGGCGGATTTAGCTGATCCGCAGCTACTGCGCGAAGGGCGCGAAGCGCTGGACGCCCTGACGCGGCTGCTGCGGCTGGGGTCGGTTTACCCATTCCAGCAGATTGGGGGCGCTCATGGATAATTTCCTTGCCGCCACGCTGGCGGGGGTAACGTCAGTGGTGGACCAGGGGGAAGGCAACGGCTTTCATTGGCGCTGGACCTGTCCGGGTGTGCTGGAACTCATGCCAACTGCGCCAGTCACTGGCGCACTGGTGATTTCAGCCGGTATCCATGGCAACGAAACGGCACCGGTAGAAATTGTCAGTAACCTGCTGGCTGCGTTAAGTCAGGGTGCAATTGCGTTACGCTGGCGCCTGCTGGTGATCCTCGGCAATCCCCAGGCGTTGGCCGAGGGGAAACGTTACTGCCATAGCGATATGAACCGGATGTTCGGCGGGCGCTGGCAGCAGTTTGCTGAAAGCGGAGAAACGCAGCGTGCAAGAGAGCTTGAGCGCTGTGTCGACGCGTTTTACTCCCATGGTAAAGAGGCGATTCGCTGGCATCTGGATCTTCATACCGCCATCCGGGGATCGCTCCATTTGCGCTTTGGCGTGTTGCCACAGCGTTCGATTCCCTGGGATGAAGCATTTCTGGCATGGCTTGGCGTCGCAGGACTTGAAGCGTTGGTTTTTCATCAGACCCCTGCCGGGACGTTTACCCACTATAGCGCTGAGCATTTCGGCGCGCTCTCATGCACGCTGGAGTTGGGGAAAGCACTACCCTTCGGGCAGAACGATCTGCGGCAGTTTGCCGACACGGCAGAAGCCCTTGCCAAATTGCTGGCAGGAACGACGACCGGCACCTGCGCGCAAGCGCCTGTTCGCTACCGTGTGGCGTCGCAAATCACCCGTCGCAGCGAGGCATTTGTTCTCCATATGGACAGCCAGACACTCAACTTTACGCCATTTAAAGAAGGGACACTGTTGGCCGAAGAGGGTGATGAACGTTTTATTGTCAGCCATGACGTTGAATATGTTCTCTTTCCTAATCCTGGCGTGGCGCTGGGACTTCGTGCCGGATTAATGCTCGAAAAAATATCCTGATAAACACTCCGCAGACTGCACGCTGCGGAGTGTTTATATATTGTGCGCCAGGAAATAATTACGGATTATTCCTGGTGAATTGCTTTATTTATAATCGCTGGTGCGGTATAGTTCTTCATAATTTCTGCAAAATCATGATGTTGTCATTATTTCTTTCAACTCTCCTTAATCATTTCTTATTTTCTCCACAATTGGCGAAAAATTGTTTTTTACGCTTTCATTGTTTTACTGTTGCTCTGACTTTTTGACGAATAACCCGCTAAAGTTAATCTCGTCAACACGGCACTGCACTTCTGAATAAGTGGTCAGTAAAGCCGTAAAAATAACTGAAAGGAAGGATAGAGATTATGCGTAAATTAACTGCACTGTTTGTTGCTTCTACCCTGGCACTGGGCGCGGCGAATCTGGCCCACGCAGCGGATACGACGGCAGCGCCGGCAGACGCTAAACCGATGATGCAACATAAAGGCAAATTCGGTCCGCATCATGACATGATGTTTAAAGACCTGAATCTGACTGATGCGCAGAAACAGCAAATTCGTGAAATCATGAAAGGCCAGCGTGACCAGATGAAACGTCCGCCGGTAGAAGAACGCCGCGCAATGCACGAAATCATTGCCAGCGACAGCTTCGATAAAGCCAAAGCGGAAGCGCAGATCGCGAAGATGGAAGAGCAGCGCAAAGCCAATATGCTGGCGCACATGGAAACACAGAATAAGATCTACAACATTCTGACCCCTGAGCAGAAAAAGCAATTTAATGCTAATTTTGAGAAGCGTCTGACAGAACGTGCGGCGCGTACGGATAAAATGGCTCAACCTGCTGAGTAATCCTTAGCTAGGCTAAATTGAAGACCGCCGGTCCTGTTCACCCTCTCGATGGAGGCGGTGGACAGGATCGGCGGTTTTTTTTCATATCAACTGCCTAAGGGAAATCCTCACTGCTGCCGATAACGATCCCGTGCCCTAATTTGCCGCACGCTTTCTCTCAGGAGTGATAATGGACTATTTTGATATTCGCAAAATGCCGGTGAGTCTCTGGCGCAATGGCGCTGGTGAAACACGGGAAATTTGTTGTTTTCCCCCTGCGACCCGGGATTTTGACTGGCGCGCCAGCATTGCCTCGCTGGCCGGGAACGGTGAGTTCTCACTTTTCCCCGGCGTTGAGCGCGTGATTACGTTGCTGGAAGGAAGCGAAGTCACGCTCGAAAGCCAGGGCGCGTTCACCCATACCCTGAAAAAGCATCAGCCGTTCACTTTTCCCGGTGAGCGTGTGGTGAAAGCGACGCTGACGGAAGGGCAGATGTCGATGGACTTCAATATTATGACCCGTCGCGACGCCTGTCAGGCCAAAGTCAGGGTCGCCGATCGCACGTTTACCACGTTTGGTTCGCGGGGCGGCGTGGTATTCGTGATAAGCGGTACCTGGCAACTGGGGGAAAAGGTGTTAACCGCCGATCAGGGCGCTTGCTGGCATGATGGTAAGCACACGCTACGTTTACTCAAGCCTGAAGGGAAACTGCTGTTCAGTGAAATCACCTGGCTTCACGGTCACTCTCCCCATTCAGCTCAATAATTTCACAAGCCCCGGAGATGAGCGGTTTGCAGAGAATTTTATAACCGTCCTGGTCAAACCCCGCGGGGGTGCGCATCAGCGCCGCCGCCGCGTCCAGGGTTTCAACCGCGCCCAGCCAGAACCAGTTATTGATAATATGGAACTGGGTCATTTCCGGACGGCTCTCCTTAAGCGCAATGGCATTTTTCCACGGCCAGCAAACGACGCGAAGCCTTTCAAGCGATGCCAGCAAGCGCAACTGGTGTTCCTCCGGGCTCTCTTTGCCGCAACAGGCACCCGCGCAGCGATTCAATGCTGAACGAAAGCAGGCGCGTCCACGGCTCAGGGGTTCCAGCCCCAGCAAACCGTAACAGAGCTTTTGTTCATCTGCGAGAGATTGTAACGCTGCCAGGGCGCTGCGACGGTTGGCAAAAAGGCCAAACAGATCTGGCGCATGAGAGAAATCAATGTCGCGGGCATAAACAACCTGCACACGCTGTCCATTCACCTGCAGGGCGCAGAGCTGGCGATTTCGGCGCAGCCGCTTATTGAACAGCGGCTGTTGCTCTTTAATGAGTCGTGCTTCCAGCAATAACGCACCAATTTCACCCGCCGTACAGATCCAGGATATCCGCCGGGACTGGCGCAGCATGGCGGCTTCGTCAGGGGAGCGTAAGTGCGATAATACCCGACTACGCAGATTAACGCTTTTACCGATATAGAGTGGCATTGCCTCGCTTTCGCTGTGAAAAAGGTAAACGCCGGGAACGGAGGGAAGCGACTCCAGAAAAGGGCGAAGATGTTCGGGGTATTCGTATATTGCCGCTGCTTCAAACTCAAGACGAGGAACTGATTGACGCCGTACCACTGTTGACTCCAGATGCTGGTTATTCATCCAGTATAGCAGCGCGATGTCGATCAAAAAAGAGGCAGATGCGTGGTACTGGCCGGATAAGCCGTGATGCGTTATCCGGCACAGGAGGAATTATTTCTTCCAGAAGTCGTCAAACACGGTAATCGGAGGCCGACGCTTATGCTCCGTCTTCAGATACCACCCTTCAATGATTTTTGCGATGGCGGGATCGATCGCTTTACCTTCCAGGTAATCATCAATATTTTCATAGGTGACGCCGAGCGCGGCTTCATCGGGGAGAGAAGGGCGATCGTCTTCCAGGTCAGCGGTGGGTGCTTTCTTATAAAGATGTTCCGGACAACCTAACGCCGCCAGCAATTGCTTACCCTGACGCTTGTTGAGGCGGAACAGGGGGTTAATGTCGGTGCCGCCGTCGCCGTATTTGGTGAAGAAACCGGTAATAGCTTCTGCTGCATGGTCAGTGCCGACCACCACGCCGCTGGTCATTCCGGCGATACTGTACTGGGCCTTCATGCGCTCGCGCGCTTTTTCATTGCCGCGCACAAAATCACTTAACTCGATGCCAGCTTCGCGCAGCGCCTGTTCGCTTGCCAGCACTGAACCTTTGATATTAACGGTGAGCACCCGATCAGGCTGGATAAACGTAAGGGCATCCTGACAGTCCTGCTCGTCGAACTGCACGCCATAAGGCAGGCGCACTGCGATAAATTGCAGGGCATCATTGCCAGTTTCTGCGCGCAGCTCGCTAATCGCCATCTGGCAAAGTTTTCCCGCCAGCGTAGAGTCCTGCCCGCCGCTGATCCCCAGCACAAGGCTTTTCAGGAAAGGATACCGTTGCAGATAGGCTTTGAGGAAATCCACGCTGCGGCGGATCTCTTCCGCTGGATTAATGTGCGGTTTAGCGCCGAGCGCTTTGATGATCTCTTGTTGCAGAGCCATTTACCCCCTCCTATTAAAAGAATAAAAACAGACTGGGTTAAAGCTAACCCTTTGCTGTGGAAACGACAAGTCACCCTGCGGTAAGTGATGGTTAAAACAACAACCTTCTGCCCGATCGGAATTTGATGAAATATATCGTCTGCTAATCGTCAACTTGAAAAATGTCATATTGTATTCCAGACTTACATAACACGCTGATAAACAAGAGGACGATATATGAACAAGAATATAGCAGGAATTCTGGGTGCAGCGGCGGTATTGACTATGCTGGCAGGATGTACGGCGTATGACCGTACCAAAGATCAATTTGTCCAACCTGTGGTGAAAGACGTTAAAAAAGGCATGAGCCGGGCGCAGGTTGCACAGATTGCGGGGAAACCTTCATCTGAAGTGAGCATGGTTCACGCTCGCGGTACCTGTCAGACATACATCCTGGGTCAACGTGATGGTAAAGCAGAAACCTATTTTGTCGCCCTGGATGATACAGGTCATGTCATAAACTCAGGCTACCAGAGCTGTGCTGAATACGACACCGACCCACAGGCAGCTAAGCAGTAATATCTGTTTATTGCCTGAACAGCTCCCGAAACCGGCCACTGTGCCGGTTTTTTTGTTTCTGAATGATCTTAATTATTGCCGCGAATTATTTACCCGAAGTGTGAAGGGTGTCAAAACACCAGGTCAATGAGAGACAATTTTGGTGGTCAAGGAAATACCATCACTGAGTCCGATCCCGTATACTCGTTTCAGACACAGAATTAAGTCTTCCGGTTACGCAAGTTGTCCAGTGCACGGATGCAGGTTGAAGCTTGCGGCCTGTCTGGTTAACAGATAATCGCACATGAGGAGCGTTTTTATGGAAAAGAAACACATTTATCTGTTTTGCTCTGCGGGCATGTCTACATCTTTGCTGGTTTCGAAGATGCGTGCGCAGGCTGAAAAATATGAAGTGCCGGTTATTATTGAAGCATTTCCAGAAACACTGGCCGGAGAAAAAGGCCCAACAGCCGATGTCGTCTTATTAGGCCCGCAAATTGCTTATATGTTGCCCGAAATTCAGCGTTTGTTACCTGACAAACCTGTAGAAGTGATTGACTCGCTGTTGTATGGCAAAGTCGATGGTTTAGGCGTGCTTAAGGCTGCAGTTGCAGCAATTAAAAAAGCCGCTGCGAATTAATATTTTAATTTTTCCCGTCAAAGAGTTATTTCATTTACTTACACCGCAATATTCATTGCGGTATTTAAGGGTATTTTTCTATGAGTAACGTCATTGCTTCACTTGAAAAGGTACTCCTTCCTTTTGCTGTCAAAATAGGAAAGCAGCCGCACGTTAATGCAATCAAAAACGGTTTTATTCGCTTAATGCCGTTAACCCTCGCAGGGGCCATGTTTGTATTAATAAATAACGTTTTCCTCAGCTTTGGGGAGGGGTCATTTTTTTATTCCATGGGTATTCGCCTCGATGCTTCTACCATTGAAACGTTAAATAGTTTTAAAGGTATCGGCGGAAACGTCTACAACGGTACGCTGGGTATTATGTCTCTGATGGCTCCCTTCTTTATTGGGATGGCGCTGGCAGAGGAGCGTAAAGTTGACTCCCTGGCAGCGGGACTTTTATCCGTAGCCGCGTTTATGACTGTCACCCCTTACAGCGTGGGTGAGGCTTATGCCGTCGGCGCGAACTGGTTGGGCGGCGCGAATATCATTTCCGGTATTATTATCGGTCTGGTGGTCGCGGAAATGTTCACCTTCGTGATCCGTCGCAATTGGGTCATTAAATTACCCGACAGTGTCCCTGCCTCCGTATCGCGTTCATTCTCAGCGTTAATTCCGGGCTTTATTATCCTTTCTGTGATGGGGATCATCGGTTGGGCGCTGAACAACTGGGGAACAAACTTCCACCAGATCATCATGGACACCATTTCTACACCGCTGGCCTCTCTGGGTAGCGTTGTGGGTTGGGCCTATGTCCTGTTCGTTCCGCTGCTGTGGTTCTTCGGTATCCACGGTTCCCTGGCGCTGACCGCGCTGGATAGCGGGATTATGACGCCATGGGCACTGGAAAACATCGCCATCTACCAGCAGTACGGTTCTGTTGATGCCGCGCTGGCCGCGGGTAAAACGTTCCACATCTGGGCGAAGCCGATGCTGGACTCCTATATTTTCCTCGGTGGTAGCGGTGCAACCCTCGGTTTGATTATTGCTATCTTCCTGGCATCCCGCCGTGCGGATTATCGTCAGGTCGCAAAACTGGCGCTGCCATCCGGTATCTTCCAGATTAACGAACCGATTCTGTTCGGTCTGCCGATCATCATGAACCCGGTTATGTTTATCCCGTTCATTTTGGTTCAGCCGATTCTGGCCGCCATCACGCTGATTGCTTACTATCTGGGTATCATCCCGCCGATTACCAACATCGCGCCGTGGACAATGCCAACCGGTCTGGGGGCGTTCTTTAATACCAACGGAAGCGTCGCCGCGCTGTTGGTCGCACTGTTCAACTTAGGGATCGCCACGCTGATTTACCTGCCATTCGTGGTGGTGGCGAACAAAGCGCAGAACGTGATCGACAAAGAAGAGAGCGAAGAAGACATCGCTAACGCACTGAAATTCTAAGTTTAACCCGGCATGGGGCAACCCGTGCCGGGTGATAAAGAGGAGCAAGAATATGATGGATCTCGACAACATTACGGATTCCCAGACCGAAGCGGAAGAGCTTGAAGAAGTGGTCATGGGGCTGATTATCAACTCAGGACAGGCGCGCAGTCTGGCTTATGCAGCGCTCAAGCAGGCGAAGCAGGGTGATTTTGAGGCAGCGAAGGCGATGATGGATAAGTCGCGCCTGGCACTAAACGAAGCGCACCTGGTACAAACAAAACTGATTGAAGGCGATCAGGGCGAGGGTAAAATGAAGGTTAGCCTGGTGCTGGTTCATGCCCAGGATCACCTGATGACGTCAATGCTGGCCCGTGAACTGGTGACAGAGTTGATTGAGCTTCATGAGAAGCTGAGTAAGTAAGGAGTTGATGATGCAACTACAGGCCATCGCACCGGAAATTACCACTGCGCGTGAGCAGCAGTTGTTTAATGGCAAGAATTTCCATGTCTTTATCTACAACAAGACGGAGAGCGCCTGCGGTTTACATCAGCATGATTACTATGAGTTTACGCTGGTTTTGACCGGCCGCTATTATCAGGAAATCAACGGTAAACGCGTGCTGCTGGAGCGTGGGGACTTTGTGTTCGTTCCGCTGGGTTCGCATCATCAGAGCTTCTACGAGTTTGGCGCAACGCGCATTTTGAACGTTGGGATCAGCAGACGTTTTTTTGAACAGCACTACGGCCCGTTAATGCCATACTGCTTTGTGGCCTCGCAGGTCTATCGCACCAACAGCGCTTTTTTAACCTATGTCGAGACGGTAATCTCCTCACTCAACTTTCGCGATACCGGGCTGGAAGAATTTGTCGAAGTGGTCACCTTCTACATAATTAACCGCCTGCGACATTATCGTGAGGAGCAGGTTCTGGATGATATTCCGCAATGGTTAAAGGCCACTGTCGAGGCCATGCACGATAAAAGGCAGTTTGCTGAGCATGCGCTGGAAAATATGGTTGCCCTGTCCGCAAAATCACAGGAATACCTGACACGCGCAACGCAGCGTTATTACAGCAAAACGCCGATGCAATTAATTAATGAAATTCGCATCAATTTTGCTAAAAAGCAGTTAGAAATGACCAACTATTCTGTCACTGATATTGCTTATGAAGCAGGATACAGTAGTCCAAGTCTGTTTATAAAAACGTTTAAAAAAATGACGTCATTTACGCCAAATAGCTATCGTAAAAAGCTAACGCAATATAATCAGTAATTATTTTAGACAACAGGTTTTTAAGCTTGCCCATTAACGCCGGGACTGCCGGGTTATACCTGATACCAGGGCCAAGCATAATTCACGCCAGTGTAAAACACTGAAGGGAGAAATTATGAACCAGAAATTAAAAGTCGTCACCATTGGAGGCGGTAGCAGCTATACCCCGGAATTACTTGAAGGCTTTATTAAGCGTTACCACGAATTGCCGGTAACCGAATTGTGGCTGGTTGATGTGGCGGGCGGCGAAGAGAAACTGGATATTATTTATAATCTCTGCCAGCGAATGATCGATAAAGCCGGTGTGCCGATGAAGGTGTTCAAAACCCTCGACCGCCGCGAAGCGCTGAAGGATGCTGATTTTGTCACGACACAGCTGCGTGTAGGTCAACTGAAAGCCCGTGAACTGGATGAGCGTATTCCGCTGAGCCACGGCTACCTGGGCCAGGAAACCAACGGGGCAGGTGGTCTGTTTAAAGGACTGCGAACCATTCCGGTGATTTTTGACATTATCAAAGACGTCGAAGAACTGTGTCCGAACGCCTGGGTGATTAACTTTACTAACCCGGCCGGCATGGTGACCGAAGCGGTTTATCGTCACACCGGGTTTAAGCGCTTTATTGGCGTGTGCAACATTCCTGTCGGCATGAAGATGTTCATTGGTGATGTGCTGAAGTTGAGCGACAGCGACGATCTTTCCATCGATCTGTTTGGCCTCAACCATATGGTGTTCATTAAAGATGTGCTGGTGAATGGTAAATCCCGCTTCGCCGAACTGCTGGACGGCGTAGCCTCTGGTCAGCTTAAAGCCTCCGGCGTGAAGAACATTTTCGATCTGCCGTTCAGCGAAGGTCTGATTCGTTCACTGAACCTGCTGCCGTGTTCTTATCTGCTGTATTACTTTAAGCAGAAAGAGATGCTGGCGATTGAAATGGGTGAATACTATAAAGGCGGCGCGCGCGCTCAGGTGGTGCAGAAGGTCGAAAAACAACTGTTCGACCTGTATAAGAACCCGGATCTGAACGTGAAACCGAAAGAACTGGAACAGCGCGGTGGTGCATACTATTCCGACGCGGCCTGTGAAGTCATTAACGCCATCTTCAATGATAAGCAGACCGAGCACTACGTGAACATTCCCCATCATGGTCATGTAGACAACATTCCTGCTGACTGGGCGGTCGAAATGACCTGTACGCTGGGCCGTGATGGCGCGACGCCAACCCCGCGTATCACCCATTTCGACGAAAAAGTGATGGGCCTGATCTACACCATTAAAGGCTTTGAAGTGGCCGCAAGCAACGCAGCGCTGAGCGGTGAGTTTAATGATGTGTTGTTGGCACTGAATCTGAGCCCGTTGGTGCATTCCGATCGCGATGCTGAAATCCTGGCGCGTGAACTGATCCTTGCGCATGAGAAGTGGTTGCCGAACTTCGCTCAGTGCATTGAAAAGCTTAAAGGTACGCAACACTAATCGAGGTAGAGTATGGAACGCTTATTGATAGTAAACGCGGACGATTTTGGCCTGAGTAAGGGCCAAAACTACGGCATCGTGGAAGCCTGTCGTTATGGCGTGGTGACCTCTACAACGGCGCTGGTTAATGGTGAGGCTATTGACCATGCGACGCAGTTAAGCCGGGAAGTGCCAGAACTGGCGGTAGGGATGCACTTTGTCCTGACGCTGGGGAACCCCTTAACTGAGATGCCAGGGCTGACCCGCGAAGGGCGTCTGGGGAAATGGATATGGCAGATGGCTGAAGAGAATAGTCTGCCGCTGGATGAAATTTCTCGCGAACTGGAAAGTCAATATCAGCGTTTCATCGACCTGTTTGGGCGGGAGCCTACGCATCTGGACAGTCACCACCATGTGCATATGATCCCGCAGATTTTCCCGCTTGTGACCAGATTTGCCGCTGAACGCGGCGTTGCGCTGCGAATCGATCGCCAACCGGTGTTTAACGCAACGGATTTACCGCAAACTCTGCGTAGTTCGCAGGGTTTCAGCAGTGAGTTTTACGGTGAAGAGATTTCTGAAGCGTTATTTTTGAACGTACTGGATGCCTCAGCAAACCGTGGCAAGTCCTCACTGGAAGTCATGTGTCATCCGGCGTTCGTTGATAACACGATCCGCCAGAGCGCCTATTGTTACCCCCGTTTGGCTGAACTGGATGTGCTGACCTCTGATTCGCTAAGGAATGCGATTACAGAGCGTGGTTACCGCCTGGGCAGTTTTCTTGATGTGTGACTCCTGAGTTTGCGGCGCAAAATTGCGCCGCATTTTTTCCCTGGCCGACGAATCAGGCAGGCACCAAAGGAACTTTACCGGTGCGTGACCAGACGCGGTGACCCATCATTAGCGTAAAGAGCTGATCCATAAACTGGCTGTCAGCACTGTCTGCTTCCACAATGCCTTCTTCGCCCTGACTATCGACGTTTAGCACGGTTTTAAAGCGGCGGGCGTCACCGGCCAGTGCAATGGGCTTAAGGTGTTTATACGCTTCCAGCAGGTAATAGCGGGCATCACCGGTGTCTTCAATATCCGCAATATCGCCGCAAGGGACAATCACCGCATCCACCGTTAGCGACGGAGCGCCAGCAAAGGTGGCGGCAATGGTCAGTACTGAACCGTCATCCGCCACGACTTCACCCATTCGCGAATAGAGCAGCTTCGCATGTACGCCTTTTGCCTTTAACGCTTGTAGAATGGCCAGCAGATCGGCGGACTTCACTTTATCGTTGAGCAAAATCGCGACGACACGGCCTTTGATATCGCCATCGGGAATGGCGTACAGGCTCAGCGAAGGATCTTTTTTCACTCCGCTTACATCCGCAGGCGGCGCGATTTGCATTTGCTCAGGAGTCAGTTCGATCCCCAGATTTTTGCCCACGGCCTGTGCCAGATTAATATCTATCCGCGCAAGTTGATCGACCACCCGCTCACGAATATAAGCACGACCCACCTTACTTAACTCAAAGCTAAAGGCATCAATGATATGCAGTTGCTCAACGGGCGTCTGGCTTAGCCAGAAGAGACGAGGGTGGGCGTAGTATTCACCAAAAGAGGGGCTACGCTCACGGATTTTGTTACCGTCGACACGCTCCTGATAAGTCTCGAATCCGCCACGTTTGGGGCCAGGCGGCGTTTCACGCGGCCAGTTATCATTGATGGAGTTGGGTTCGTAGTTTGCCGGGTTGGTATCGATATCCTGGCGATGCATACCGTCACGCTGGAAGTTGTGATACGGGCAGGTTGGACGGTTAATCGGGATTTCATGGAAGTTAGGACCGCCGAGACGACTGATCTGCGTATCGGTATACGAGAACAGACGGCCCTGTAGCAAGGGATCGTTGGTGAAATCCAGACCCGGTACAATATGCCCCGGATGGAAGGCGGCCTGCTCGGTTTCGGCGAAGAAGTTATCGGGGTTACGGTTGAGCACCATTTTACCGACGCGCTGCACCGGAACCAGCTCTTCAGGAATCAGCTTGGTAGGGTCGAGAAGGTCAAAATCGAATTTGAACTCATCCTCTTCCGGGATGAGCTGGAAGCCTAGCTCATATTCCGGGAAATCACCGGCTTCAATGGCTTCCCACAGTTCGCGACGGTGAAAGTCCGGATCGCGACCGGTGAGCTTTTGCGCTTCGTCCCAGACCAGTGACGCTTTTCCGGCCAGCGGTTTCCAGTGAAAACGGACAAACGTCGCTTTGCCTTCGGCGTTAATCAGCCGGAAGGTATGGATGCCAAAGCCTTCCATGGTGCGGTAGCTACGCGGAATACCCCGGTCTGACATCGCCCAGATCACGTTATGCAGCGTTTCAGGCTGGAGCGACACATAATCCCAGAACGTATCGTGGGCGCTTTGTCCCTGAGGCAGAGCCCAGTGCGGCTCGGGTTTTACGGCATGAACGAAATCAGGGAATTTATGTGCATCCTGTATAAAAAAGACCGGCGTGTTATTACCGACCAGGTCAAATACGCCTTCTTCGGTGTAGAACTTCGTGGCAAAACCGCGAATATCACGCACGGTATCCGCTGAGCCTGCACCGCCCTGAACCGTGGAGAACCGGACGAACACTGGGGTGATCTTATCCGGATCGGAAAGGAAATCCGCTTTGGTGATATCGCTCAGATCTTTATACGGCTGGAAATAGCCGTGTGCCGCTGAGCCACGTGCGTGAACAATCCTTTCCGGAATGCGCTCATGGTCAAAATGGGTGATCTTCTCCCGCAGGATGAAATCCTCCAGCAGGGTTGGCCCGCGACTTCCTGCGCGCAGTGAGTTTTGATCGTCCGCGATACGAACGCCCTGATTCGTGGTTAGCGCAAAGTTTTCGCTACCCTTGCGCACGCTATCCAGTGCACTGAGCTTTTTATTCGCCGTGTCTGGCGCCTTCAGGCTGCCGGGCGCGGTGGGCTGAGCACCAGGTGGTGTGGGTTCAGGCGTTGGGCGGTGAGAGCCGTCCTCGGGTGCCAGTGAGTCCAGGCCGGGTTGTGATTCGCGGGTATCATGAACAGGCGAAGCATGTGGATGGGCATTTTTTTCATTATGCGACATTGAACTCGTCTCCATTTTCCATTGCTGAAAGGGTCGATGTTTTTTGTCAAAAACTCACTAACTATAGACCATCACTGGTTATCCGCCGGATAACACTCGCCCGATCGGGCAGTCTGTGGCAGAAAGAGCACGCCGAGAGCAGGACGGGCAGGGGAAAAATCAGCTAATATAGTGTTTTTCTGATTTTTAGAATTTGTCTTTAGTGAAGCCTTAATGATGAAACCTCTTCGCCAACAAAATCGCCCGGTTATTAGCTATGTGCCTCGCGTCGAACCTGCGCCTCCGGAACATGCAATAAAAATGGACGCCTTTCGTGACGTGTGGATATTACGCGGAAAGTATGTCGCGTTCGTCTTAATGGGGGAGTCGTTTCAGCGATCGCCTGCGTTTACCGTGCCGGAGTCCGCTCAACGTTGGGCAAATCAGGTGCGCCAGGAAAACGAGATCGCGGATTAATTAGCGATGTCGCCACGCTCAAATAAAAAAACCGCCGAGGCGGTTTTTTTATTTAGCATGTCACTTCGGACGGGTGTTAACGATGTGCCAGTTCGGCGTCGTCTTCGCTGTCCAGAATGGTTTTATCGGTTTGCTTGAGCCACTGACTGGCAAGCGTCCCTGCCGTCATTGAACCGCTCACGTTCAGTGCGGTACGTCCCATGTCGATCAGCGGCTCGACGGAGATCAACAGCGCCACCAGCGTTACCGGCAGGCCCATTGCCGGCAGAACAATCAGCGCAGCGAACGTTGCGCCACCACCAACGCCGGCAACCCCAGCGGAGCTCACGGTGACGATACCCACCAGGGTAGCAATCCACACCGGATCTAACGGGTTAATCCCGACGGTAGGGGCGACCATGACTGCCAGCATGGCAGGGTACAGGCCCGCACAGCCGTTCTGACCAATCGTTGCGCCAAAAGAGGCGGCAAAGCTGGCTATCGATTCCGGCACACCCAGACGACGCGTCTGCGCTTCAACGTTCAGCGGGATAGACGCGGCGCTGGAACGACTGGTGAAAGCAAAGGTCAGCACCGGCCATACCTTGCGGAAGTACTTGAGCGGGCTCACGCCGTTAACACCCAGCAGTACGCCGTGTACCACAAACATAATCCCCAGACCCAGGTAAGAGGCGATCACAAAGCTACCGAGCTTAATGATGTCCTGCAGGTTTGAACCCGCCACCACTTTGGTCATCAGCGCCAACACGCCGTATGGCGTAAGTTGCATCACCAGACGAACCAGCTTCATAACCCAGCTTTGCAGGGTATCGATAGCAGTTAATACGCGTTCACCTTTAGGGGCGTCATCTTTCAGCAGCTTCAGGGCGGCAACCCCGAGGAAGGCGGCGAAAATCACAACGCTGATAATTGACGTCGGATTGGCACCGGTCAGATCGGCAAACGGGTTTTTCGGCACAAACGACAGCACCAGTTGCGGAACGCTGAGATCGGCCACTTTGCCAACATAGTTGGTTTCAATTGCGTTCAGACGCGCTGTTTCTGCGCCCCCTTGCACCAGACCTTCGGCCGTCAGACCAAAGAGATTGGTGACCAGAACACCGACAAGTGCAGCAATCAGGGTCGTGAACAACAGCGTACCAATGGTCAGGAAGCTGATTTTCCCCAACTGCGAGGCGTTATGCAAACGGGCGACCGCGCTCAGAATCGAAGCGAACACCAGCGGCATGACGATCATTTGCAGCAGTTGCACATAGCCGTTGCCGACGATATTGAACCACTGGACGGAATCCTTCAGTACCTGACTGTCAGAACCATAAATAGTGTGCAGGGCCAGACCAAAGATCACCCCCATCACCAGACCGACCAGTACTTTCTTTGCCAGACTCCATTGTTTATGACGGGCTTGCGCCAGCACAAACAGCAGAATAACGAACACCACAATGTTCGCGATTAATGGAAAATTCATCCCCGTTCTCCTGATTTATTATTCGTGTTGCTATCTGGAGCGACACTGATGGCGCAAGGTTACCAGAACTGTGACGGCGCTCTTATATTCAAATGGAATTGCTTATAGCAAAAATGACAATTACGCCGATTAACTAATCGATCTGGTGCTTTATAAAGCGATTGAATTGCAATTGCAGCGTATTGATCATATCGGATGACCAGCGAATTGCACTGTTCTGGGGCAAGGTTTGTGGCATCCACACCGCCCACGCAAAAAGTGCCATACAGAGAAAGCGTTCAAGCTGGTTCCCCTTCTGTGGAACAAGAATGGGCAGGCGAAACCGCCAGCGGCAGGGCCAAAGCAAGGGGACACCTGCCGGAGTTAACATATCCGCCGCAATGTGGCTCAGATAACCCACAACCATACCCTGCAACGCATCGGCAGGGATAAACCAGCTTTCTGGTACCTTAAGATAGAACGTCGCCAGCAGTGCAAATACAGCCAACAGGCTATGGGTGAATCCTCGATGGCCAAACGCGCGGGCAATCGGCTTAGAAACCCATTTTAATCGCTGCCCCAGGAAGGATTTGGGGTGATCGATATCAGGCAACAGACAGGTAAGGATCGCGGAAGGAACGATATGCCACCAGTCACCCTGCGCAAGTACGGGCGTAAGCTCAGCGTTTTTCGCAAACACCGCACAGGCAATAGAAAAGAGGAGGTGACCTTCCGCCGTCATGATAAAACTCGCTAGACTGTTAATTCGTACAGTATAGGATTTTTATACAGTAGGCGGAAGTGGTGACGTTGTAACTCTTTGTCAATAATGCGCGTTTATCGCGCTAACCATCCGCCATCGACGGCAATGGTATAGCCATTGATGTAATCGGAAGCGCCTGAGGCCAGGAATACTACCGGTCCTTGTAGATCTTGTGGGGTTCCCCAACGACCAGCGGGGATGCGTTCGACAATCTCTTGATTGCGCGCGGCATCTTCTCTGAGTTGTTGCGTATTATTAGTTGCCATGTAGCCCGGGGCGATAGCGTTGACATTGATCTTGTGCTGCGCCCATTCGTTTGCCAGCAAGCGGGTAATGCCGAGCACGCCGCTTTTTGACGCCGTATAGGAAGGCACGCGAATGCCACCCTGAAATGAGAGCATTGACGCGATATTGATGATTTTGCCTCCGTTCCCCTGATGCAGGAACTGGCGTGCCACGGCCTGCGAGAGAAAGAAAACGGATTTGAGATTCAGGTTCATCACTTCGTCCCAGTCTTTTTCGCTAAAACTGAGCGCATCTTCTCGACGAATCGTTCCGGCATTGTTTACCAGTACGTCAATGCGGCCGAATTTTTCCACGCTCTGGGTGACGACACGCTCGATGGCGCTTTGCTGGCTGAGATCGGCCTGAATAGCGAAAAAACGTCGCCCCAGAGCTTCGACCTGCGCCGCCGTTTCATGAGGAATTTTGCGATTAACGCCAATGATGTCGCAGCCCGCTTCAGCCAGCGCAAGCGCCATTCCTTGCCCGAGCCCGGTATCGCAACCGGTGACGATGGCGACTTTACCCGTGAGACGAAACGCATCCAGAATCATAATTACCTCGGCTATTCATTGTTATCGGTTTGATGCCCTGCAGAAAGGATAGAAGAGGATGATGTGGATTTCAATAAAAAATAAAACACCGTTTCATTTTAAATGATGGGCAATGCTGCCATTGCCCATGGCGGTTTAGCCCAGAAGATCAGCGAGGGTCAATTCGGTCAACGAGTTGAGTTTCACGTTGGCGAGGGCAAATCGCGGATCGTGGCGGACGTCTTCTGCCGGGACGACAATGGAACGCATCCGTGCCGCTTTAGAGGCGATCATGCCATTTACCGAGTCCTCCAGTGCCACACAGGTTAACGGGTCAACGCCCAGTTTAGCCGCGCAGTCCAGATAAACCTGAGGATGCGGTTTGCTGTACGGGAGTTTCTCCGCCGAGGCGAGGGCATCAAAGCTGTCGCGCAGATCAAACATGGTCAACACTTTCTCCAGCATATGTAACGGAGAGGCCGAGGCCAGGCCAACCTTCAATCCCTGTGCTTTACACAACGCAACGGCTTCACGCACGCCGGGTAACAGCGGGCGGGTCTCTTCAACGAGGGAGATCGCACGGGTAATAACACGATCAACGATCTCCTGCCGGCTCGGTCCGTTCCAGGGCTGTTGCGCGAACCACAAATCCACAACCATATCGATACGCAGACCCAGTGTATCCGGGAGTTCGTGGCGACGGGAGATATCTACGCCTACACTTGCCAGCACATCCAGTTCAGCACGTTCCCACAACGGTTCTGAATCAATCAGCAGCCCGTCCATATCAAAAATTGCAGCAAGAATTTGACGCGGAGTTGACATTACCACCTCTCTTTTGAGCATTAAAATGTAAGGTATTCGGCATTCAGAATAAAATAGAGGGTATCATAGCGCCTTTAAAGATCGGGCGAAAACGGTTATCAGCAGATAGACTTAAGCCAAAACGACGCGTCTTTATCAAGGGGAACTCATGACGTATCAACAAGCTGGACGCATAGCAATATTAAAAAGGATTTTTGGTTGGGTGATTTTTATCCCCGCGCTACTCTCCACGCTCATTTCTGTTTTGAAATTTATGTATGCGCATAGTGAAAAACAGGAGGGAATTAATGCGGTCATGCTCGATTTTACGCATGTGATGATCGACATGATGCGGGTCAACACGCCGTTTTTGAACATCTTCTGGTACAACTCGCCGACGCCGGATTTTCAAAATAGCCTGAACATTTTGTTCTGGATAATCTTCATTTTGATTTTTGTCGGGCTGGCGATGCAGGATTCAGGGGCAAGAATGAGTCGTCAGGCGCGTTTTTTGCGTGAGGGCATTGAAGACCAACTGATTCTGGAAAAAGCGAAAGGCAGCGAAGGGTTGTCACGTGAGGCACTCGAAGCGAGGGTGATTGTTCCACATCACACGCTGTTGTTGCAGATCTTTCCTCTCTACATTTTGCCGGTGATTACCCTCATTATTGGCTACGTGTTCTTCTCTTTGCTGGGGTTTGTGTAAGCGAACCCGTGGCCGGAAGGCAATTCGCGGCTTATCCGGCCAACAATTCAAACGGTTCCGCATGCCCGATGAGCTTAGCGCCATCGGGCACTATCGTTATACCGCCAACAGCCTGTCCATCGCTTTCTGTGCAATCACCAGATGCTGTCCACCAAACAATCTTGCCCGGTTAAGCAGCGTGTACAGCTGATAGATGGGTTGTCTCTCGAGAAAATCATTGGGCAACGGAGAGACGGACTGGTAGCCGTCATAAATCTGCGGGGGCTGCTCAGCATGCAGCGGCAGCATCGCCAGATCACACTCTCGGTCTCCCCAATAACAGGCGGGATCAAAAAGATAAGGGCCGTCCGGTCCTAATGCGCAGTTTCCGGACCACAAATCACCGTGCAGCAAAGACGGCTGCGGTTGATGTGAAGAAAGGCGCTGCTGGACATGCTCAACAATCGCGTCAATATTACCGAAGGCAATCCCTTTCTCTGCTGCAAGCTCCAGTTGCCAGCCGATACGCTGTTCGGCAAAAAATGTCGACCAGCGTCGTTGCCAGGCATTCGGCTGTGGCGTGGTGGAAAGTGCGTTATCGAAATCCAGCCCGAACTGGGGCTGATCGCTCCAGCCATGCAGGTGGGCCAGTTGCTGACCCAGAATGAAGGCGTTATGCGCATCCAACGGACGGGGAGGGAGGAAATCCATCACCAGAAAACTGTAATCTCGATCTGCCCCCACCGCCCAGACTTTGGGGACGTTGACGGTACGGCTGCGTGATAACAGTTCCAGCTGATCGGCTTCTGCCGTGAAGCCAGGGAGGAGTTCCCTTTCATCACATTTAACGAAGAAATCGCGTCCGGCATAGCGCAAGTGCCATGCGGCATGGATCTCTCCGCCAGGCAGTTCGTTACGCAGTTCGATTTCGCCTTCGCCCAATTGCTCGCTTAAAAGACGACTGATAGCCTGCCACATGATGTCTCTCCCCATGTTGTCTGCCAGATCATAAGGTTAGCGCAAATATGTAGTTAAAAAACACGAACTAACGCACATCGTGGATGAGTTATCCTAAAAAAGACATTTATTGCCTGTCTTTCTGCCACGTCTCCCAGGTGACCACGGTGACGTCTGGTTCCTGACCTAAAGCACTTTCAGCCAGTCCGGCCGCCAGCGCCTTGACCTCATCTTCGCTCTGCGCGCTGATGAACGCAAACGTGTTCGTTCCCAGTTCATGCACATGACCGTCATCATCCGTGAGGGTGAGAACAAAACCGGCGCGCGCGAGATGATTATTAAGCTCGTTTATTTCAGTTAATGAATGCTCGTGAAATTTTACGGATACGACATATCGGGTGATTTCTCCACTGGCCATTTTACACCTCTCTGTAAACTCATGAGTTTTCAGAATAGACGGTGAAACCTGATGCTGACAGCTTTGTGGGTTAATTCCCCCTCCGACAGAAGGGGGCGCAAGTTACTGTTGGGACAAGTAAGCGTAGATTTTTTGGGTATCTTCGTGGGAGCACAGGCGCGTGCCTTGGTTAATGGTTGCTGCGCTACCTGCCGCGACGCCGAAGCGAACCATATCTTCCAGCGAGGCACCTTCCGCAAGCTTGAGGGTCATCGCGCCGACCATGCTGTCACCTGCGCCTACTGTGCTCTGGCTTTTCACCGGAGGCGGAACCACCTGTACACAGGTTTCGCTATCCACGCCCAGTGCCCCCTGAGGCCCGAGCGAAACCACCACGCGAAGCGCTTTACCGCTGCGGACCAGTTCTTGCGCCGCATTGCGCACGTCATCAGGCTGAGTCAGTTCACGATTCACAAGTACGCTGAGCTCTTTCTGGTTTGGTTTTACCAGTTCGATATTACCAATGGCTAAAGCTGCGGTAAGCGCCTCGCCGGAGCTGTCGATAATGCAGCGAATGCCCTGGTGCTGCGCGGCGGTAATCAGTTGGGTTAATTTTTCGACCTTCACGCCGGGTGGCAGGCTGCCGCTGATGACCAGAATAGCGCCAGATTCAATTTCTAGAACCTGTTCTTCCAGTTGGCGAAATTCGTCATCATCCAGCGCGGCGCCAGGCATGACAAAGCGATACTGCTCACCGCTCGCTTCGACATGAACGTGTAGATTCTGGCGGGTCCAGTCTTTTGCTTCAACCGTGGATACCGGAACATTTTCATCGGCAAGCAGGGAGACCAGGTGTTCACCCGTCGCGCCACCGACAGGAAATATTGCCGTTGCCTTACCGCCGAGATGGGCAATTGCACGAGCGACATTAATACCGCCGCCGCCCGGCTCAAAAACCGGGGCGGTGCAGCGCAATTTCCCTTCGGGATAGATTTGCGGGGTGATTGTTGCGCTATCGAGAGAGGGCGCAAGTGTTAACGTATAGATACGTACCATCTTTACCTCCTGTTAGGCTAACTTCAGTCTGGCACTGAATAAACAGAAAGTGAAGTAATTAACAAACTGATTTATTGGATATTATTAATTTAAATTGCGTTAAGTATATATATACTTTTTATTGTTTTGAGAACGCTCTTATTCAAAAAATGAAATAATAATTGATTGCTATGTTATTCGAGCCTTTTTATAATTTGTTACCTTTCCTGGGTCGTTAGTCTTTGATCCCGCAGAAAGTTTCCGGGACCATCAAGGTCTCTTTTTTTGTTGTACGGACTCTTAATAAATGAAGCTCTTAAAGACAGTTCCCGCTGCAGTTCTGCTGGCGGGGGGCGTGTTTGCGTCAATGTATGCAGCCGCCGATGATTCCGTTTTTACTGTCATGGATGATCCCTCAAGTGCGAAAAAGCCCTTCGAAGGTAACCTTAACGCAGGTTATCTGGCGCAGTCAGGCAACACGAAAAGTTCTTCCTTAACCGCAGATTCGACGATGACCTGGTACGGGCAAGCCACCGCATGGTCGCTGTGGGGAAATGCCAGCAATACCTCTTCTAATGACGAACGCTCTTCGGAGAAATATGCGGTCGGCGGTCGTAGTCGTTATAACATGACCGATTACGATTACCTGTTCGGTCAGGCGAGTTGGCTGACGGATCGCTACAACGGTTATCACGAGCGCGATACGGCGACGGCGGGTTATGGTCGTCAGTTCCTTAACGGACCGGTGCACAGCTTCCGTTTTGAATTTGGTCCTGGCGTTCGTTATGACGAGCGCACTGACGGCACACACGAAACGCAGCCGCTGGGTTATGCATCAGGGGCTTACGCATGGCAGCTGACTGACAACACCAAATTTAACCAGGGCGTGTCCGTCTTTGGCGCTGAAGATACCACCGTCAATTCCGAGACGGCTCTTAATGTTGATATCAACGAACATTTTGGTTTGAAAGTCGCTTATAACGTGACCTGGAACTCTGAACCGCCTGCGACGGCACCGGAACATACCGATCGCCGCACCACGGTTTCACTGGGCTATAAGATGTAATTGCAAGCCAGGTCGCTTATCCGGCCTGGCGTCATCAAAATATATACTCTTGCCAGACCTATCCCCAAATCATCGCTGCCCAGCGCAACATCAGCATTGCTCCGCAGATGGCAAGCAGCACCACTACCATCTTCCAGTGTTTTTTGGCAAAGCGATTTGTCGGCATCGCGGTTTCCTGTGTGTTTCGGATAATTATTACGAGTTTAACAAAACCCCGGGTCATTCAGTGTAATGATTTACGTTAATACACGTTTGCAGTTTGCGGCTTTGATCCTCAGTGAATGCCGTGTACACTGTCAGACGGTTTTACCAAAAGGCAGGTGTAGGTCCGGCGTCATCACACGATGGCCAGTGATATATTTCGCAGAGTGAAGCGGGAATCAGCCTATTACTTTTTGGTAATTTTAAATATTGAAACTTTGTATGTGATCTTGCGTATGGGTCACCACTGCAAATAAGGACATAACATGCCTGTTATTACTCTTCCTGATGGCAGTCAACGCCATTACGACCACGCTGTAAGCCCCATGGATGTTGCTCTGGACATTGGTCCTGGTCTGGCGAAAGCCACCATCGCTGGCCGTGTTAACGGTGAGCTGGTTGATGCTTCCGACCTGATTGAGCACGATGCGACCCTGTCAATAATCACCGCAAAAGATGAAGAAGGGCTGGAGATTATTCGTCACTCCTGCGCACACCTATTAGGGCATGCGATCAAACAGCTCTGGCCAAATACCAAAATGGCGATTGGCCCGGTTGTCGACAATGGTTTTTATTATGATGTTGACCTTGACCGTACACTGACCCAGGAAGATGTCGACGCGCTCGAGAAGCGGATGCACGAGCTCGCTGAAAAGAATTACGACGTCATTAAGAAAAAAGTCAGCTGGCACGAAGCGCGTGAAACGTTCGTGAAGCGCGGCGAGACCTATAAGGTTTCTATTCTTGATGAAAACATTGCTCATGATGATAAGCCTGGCTTGTATCATCATGAAGAATATATTGATATGTGCCGTGGACCGCACGTACCGAATATGCGCTTCTGCCATCACTTCAAACTGATGAAAACCGCAGGCGCATACTGGCGCGGCGACAGCGACAATAAGATGTTGCAGCGTATTTACGGCACGGCGTGGGCGGATAAAAAAGCGCTAAATGCTTATTTGCAACGCCTGGAAGAAGCGGCGAAGCGTGACCACCGTAAAATCGGTAAGCAGCTTGACCTGTACCACATGCAGGAAGAAGCGCCGGGCATGGTGTTCTGGCACAATGACGGGTGGACTATCTTCCGTGAACTGGAAGTCTTTGTGCGTTCCAAGCTCAAAGAGTACCAGTATCAGGAAGTGAAAGGCCCCTTCATGATGGACCGCGTGCTCTGGGAAAAAACCGGGCACTGGGAAAACTACAAAGATGCGATGTTTACGACCTCGTCTGAGAACCGTGAATACTGCATCAAGCCGATGAACTGCCCGGGTCACGTGCAGATCTTCAATCAGGGCCTGAAATCCTACCGCGATCTGCCGCTGCGTATGGCGGAATTCGGTAGCTGCCATCGTAACGAGCCGTCAGGCGCGCTGCATGGCTTGATGCGTGTTCGTGGCTTCACTCAGGATGATGCGCATATCTTCTGTACAGAAGAGCAAATCCGCGATGAAGTTAACGCATGTATCCGTATGGTCTACGATATGTACAGCACGTTTGGCTTCGAGAAGATCGTCGTCAAACTTTCCACTCGCCCCGAAAAACGTATCGGCAGCGATGAAATGTGGGATCGTGCTGAGGCGGACTTAGCCGTCGCGCTGGAAGAAAATAATATCCCATTTGAATATCAACTGGGTGAAGGCGCGTTCTACGGTCCGAAAATTGAATTTACCCTGTATGACTGCCTCGATCGTGCATGGCAGTGCGGTACTGTACAGCTGGACTTCTCGCTGCCGTCTCGTCTGAGCGCCTCTTATGTGGGCGAAAACAACGAGCGTCAGGTACCGGTTATGATTCACCGCGCAATTCTTGGGTCTATGGAACGCTTTATTGGTATCCTGACTGAAGAGTTTGCTGGCTTCTTCCCAACCTGGCTTGCGCCGGTTCAGGTCGTGGTCATGAACATTACCGATTCACAGTCTGAATACGTTAACGAATTGACGCAGAAACTACAAAATGCGGGCATTCGTGTAAAAGCAGACTTGAGAAATGAGAAGATAGGCTTTAAAATCCGCGAGCACACGTTACGTCGTGTCCCTTATATGTTGGTCTGCGGTGATAAAGAGGTGGAAGCTGGCAAAGTTGCCGTTCGCACCCGCCGTGGTAAAGACCTGGGCAGTCTGGACGTAAACGAAGTGATCGAGAAGCTGCAACAAGAGATTCGCAGCCGCAGTCTTCAACAACTGGAGGAATAAGGTATTAAAGGCGGAAAACGAGTTCAAACGGCACGTCCGAATCGTATCAATGGCGAGATTCGCGCCCAGGAAGTTCGCTTAACGGGTCTGGAAGGTGAGCAGCTGGGTATTGTGAGTCTGAGAGAAGCAATCGAAAAGGCTGAAGAAGCTGGAGTAGATTTAGTTGAAATCAGCCCTAACGCCGAACCGCCAGTTTGTCGTATTATGGACTACGGCAAGTTCCTTTATGAAAAGAGTAAGTCTTCTAAGGAACAGAAGAAAAAGCAAAAAGTTATCCAGGTTAAGGAAATTAAATTCCGTCCTGGTACAGATGAAGGCGACTATCAGGTAAAACTCCGCAGCCTGATTCGCTTTCTCGAAGAGGGCGATAAGGCCAAGATCACGCTGCGTTTTCGCGGTCGTGAAATGGCCCACCAACAGATCGGTATGGAAGTGCTTAATCGCGTGAAAGAAGATCTGGTTGATCTGGCAGTGGTCGAATCCTTCCCGACGAAGATCGAAGGCCGCCAGATGATCATGGTGCTTGCTCCTAAGAAGAAACAGTAAGGCCTTCAAGTAGCATTGCCTGTGGAGCCTTTGGGCTTCACAGGTTTTGTTCGCCTATGTTTCGTTTATTAACAATGCGAAGTGGAAGTTATTAAGATGCCAAAAATTAAGACCGTACGCGGTGCTGCTAAGCGCTTCAAAAAAACCGGTGGTGGTGGATTTAAGCGTAAGCACGCAAACCTGCGTCATATTCTGACCAAAAAATCTACTAAACGTAAACGTCACCTGCGTCCAAAAGGCCTTGTTTCTAAAGGCGATCTGGGCCTGGTAATCGCGTGCCTGCCGTACGCATAAGCCGTTAGCGTTTAATTTTTTACTAAGAATATAGATACAGGAGAGCTCACATGGCTCGCGTAAAACGTGGTGTAATTGCTCGTGCACGTCACAAGAAAATTTTGAAACAAGCCAAAGGCTACTACGGTGCGCGTTCTCGCGTATACCGCGTTGCCTTCCAGGCAGTTATCAAAGCAGGTCAGTATGCTTACCGTGACCGTCGTCAACGTAAGCGTCAGTTCCGTCAACTGTGGATTGCGCGTATCAACGCAGCAGCACGTCAGAACGGTATTTCTTACAGCAAATTCATCAACGGCCTGAAAAAAGCCTCTGTTGAAATCGACCGTAAGATCCTGGCTGACATCGCAGTATTCGACAAAGTAGCGTTCACCGCTCTGGTTGAAAAAGCGAAAGCAGCTCTGGCTTAAGCCAGTGAAAAGAGGGAGCCTGGCTCCCTCTCTTTTATTGTAGTGCCGTCAAAATGTTGACAATTTATCGGTAACCCTTTTCAATAAAGGTTCTTTGTTTTTACCCTGTAAGGTAACGCAAGCATGTATGCTGCTATTTTCCGCTTCTTTTTTTACTTTAGCACCTGAGTCCAGGAGGCTAGCGCGTGAAAGAAGAAACGAAAAACAGCGCATAAAGCCTCCCTGGTGGAGGCTTTTTTTATACGCGTCATCCTTCAGGTTGTCTCTGTGTTGGTTGCATTCGCTCACCCCAGTCACGTACTGATGTACGCTCCTGAGGATTAATGAGGGACATCCGTGTCCCTCAACGAAGGCAGCCCAGGCTGTTCAAATTCGTTCCAGACGAATTTGTCGCTCTCTTGCCGCCTTGATACAACCTGAATGATTTTGCGTATACCCGAGCGACTTATGAATATCGCCACATAATGAGGAAAACCATGTCACATCTCGCAGAGCTGGTTGCCAGTGCGAAGGCAGCCATTAACCAGGCGTCAGATGTTGCCGCGTTAGACAATGTACGCGTCGAATATTTGGGCAAAAAAGGGCACTTGACCCTTCAGATGACGACCCTGCGTGAGCTGCCAGCGGAAGAGCGCCCCGCAGCCGGCGCGGTCATCAATGAAGCTAAAGAACAGGTACAGCAAGCACTGAATGCGCGTAAAGCGGATCTCGAAAATGCCGCACTGAATGCCCGTCTCGCCGCAGAAACGCTGGATATTTCCCTGCCAGGACGTCGTATTGAAAATGGCGGTCTGCACCCGGTCACCCGCACCATTGACCGCATTGAAAGCTTCTTTGGCGAACTGGGCTTTACCGTGGCGACAGGCCCGGAAATCGAAGATGACTATCACAACTTCGATGCGCTGAACATTCCGGGCCACCATCCAGCACGTGCGGATCACGACACCTTCTGGTTCGACGCAACCCGTCTGTTGCGTACTCAGACGTCTGGAGTGCAAATCCGTACCATGAAAGAGCAACAGCCGCCGATTCGCATCATTGCGCCGGGTCGCGTGTATCGTAACGATTACGACCAGACCCACACCCCGATGTTCCATCAGATGGAAGGTTTGATCGTTGACACCAACATCAGCTTCACCAACCTGAAGGGCACGCTGCACGACTTCCTGCGTAATTTCTTTGAAGAAGACCTGCAAATTCGTTTCCGCCCGTCTTACTTCCCGTTCACCGAACCGTCTGCTGAAGTTGACGTTATGGGTAAAAACGGCAAATGGCTGGAAGTGCTGGGCTGTGGAATGGTGCATCCGAATGTACTGCGCAATGTGGGTATCGATCCTGAAATCTATTCTGGCTTTGCGTTTGGGATGGGTATGGAACGTCTGACCATGCTGCGTTACGGCGTAACGGATTTACGTTCATTCTTCGAAAACGATCTGCGTTTCCTCAAACAGTTTAAATAAAGGCAGGATAAATAATGAAATTCAGTGAACTGTGGTTACGCGAGTGGGTTAACCCGGCAATTGACAGCGATGCGTTGTCGAACCAAATCACCATGGCAGGTCTGGAAGTTGACGGTGTCGAACCGGTCGCTGGTGAGTTTCACGGTGTGGTCGTGGGGGAAGTGGTTGAATGCGGCCAGCACCCGAATGCGGACAAACTGCGCGTGACGAAAGTTAACGTCGGCGGCGAGCGCCTGCTCGACATCGTCTGCGGCGCGCCAAACTGCCGTCAGGGATTGAAGGTGGCGGTTGCTACCATCGGTGCCGTTCTGCCGGGTGATTTCAAAATCAAGGCCGCTAAACTGCGCGGCGAACCGTCTGAAGGCATGCTGTGCTCTTTCTCTGAGCTGGGTATTTCTGACGATCACAGCGGAATCATCGAGCTGCCAGCGGATGCGCCAATCGGCACTGACATCCGCGAATATCTGAAGCTGGATGATAACACCATCGAGATCAGCGTCACGCCAAACCGTGCCGACTGCTTAGGCATTATTGGCGTTGCCCGTGATGTTGCTGTGCTGAACAAAGCGCCGCTGGTTGAGCCAGAAATGGCCCCAGTTGCGGCAACGGTGAGCGATGTCCTGCCGATTAACGTTGAAGCCGCAGACGCTTGCCCGCGCTACCTGGGTCGTGTGGTGAAAGGCATCAACGTGAAAGCGCCAACGCCGCTGTGGATGAAAGAAAAACTGCGTCGCTGTGGAATTCGTTCTATTGATGCTGTGGTTGACGTCACCAACTATGTGCTGCTCGAACTGGGTCAGCCAATGCACGCCTTTGACAAAGACCGCATTGAAGGCGGCATTGTCGTCCGTATGGCGAAAGAAGGCGAAACGCTGGTACTGCTGGACGGTACTGAAGCGAAGCTGAACGCCGATACGCTGGTGATTGCCGACCATAACAAAGCGCTGGCCATGGGCGGCATCTTTGGTGGCGAACATTCTGGCGTGAGCGATGAAACCCAGAACGTGCTGCTGGAATGTGCATTCTTTAGCCCGCTGTCGATTACCGGCCGTGCGCGTCGTCATGGCTTGCATACCGATGCATCTCACCGCTACGAGCGTGGTGTCGATCCAGCGCTGCAATACAAAGCGATGGAGCGTGCAACGCGTCTGCTAATCGATATCTGTGGCGGTGAAGCCGGTCCGATTATCGATGTGACTAACGAAGCCACGTTGCCGAAGAGAGCTACCATTACGTTGCGCCGCAGTAAGCTGGATCGCCTGATTGGTCATCATATTGCTGATGATCAGGTCAGCGATATTCTGCGTCGCCTGGGCTGCGAAGTTACCGAAGGCCAGGATGAATGGAAAGCCGTTGCGCCAAGCTGGCGTTTCGACATGGAAATTGAAGAAGACCTGGTTGAAGAAGTGGCTCGCGTTTATGGCTACAACAACATTCCTGACGAGCCGGTTCAGGCAGGGCTGATTATGGGCTCGCATCGTGAAGCGAACCTGTCGCTGAAACGCGTGAAAACCATGCTCAATGACAAAGGCTACCAGGAAGTTATTACCTATAGCTTTGTTGACCCAAAAGTTCAGCAACTGATTCACCCGGGTGAAGAGGCGCTGCTGCTGCCAAGCCCAATTTCCGTTGAAATGTCGGCAATGCGTCTTTCCCTGTGGACCGGGCTGCTGGCAACGGTGGTGTATAACCAGAACCGTCAGCAGAGCCGTGTGCGCATTTTTGAAAGTGGGCTGCGCTTTGTTCCGGATACCCAGGCGAATCTGGGCATTCGTCAGGATCTGATGCTGGCAGGTGTGATTTGTGGCAACCGTTACGATGAACACTGGGACCTGGCAAAAGAGACCGTTGATTTCTATGATTTGAAAGGCGATCTGGAAGCTGTACTTGATCTTACCGGTAAGCTTAATGACGTCCAGTTCAAAGCGGAAGCGAACCCGGCATTACATCCAGGGCAGTCTGCGGCCATTTATCTGCATGGGGAACGCATTGGTTTCATTGGTGTTGTTCATCCGGAACTGGAACGTAAGCTGGACCTGAACGGTCGTACGCTGGTGTTTGAAGTGGAGTGGAACAAGCTTGCAGACCGCGTCGTACCTCAGGCGCGCGAGATTTCACGCTTCCCGGCAAACCGTCGTGACATCGCTGTGGTTGTTGCTGAAAACGTTCCCGCTGCTGATATTTTATCCGAATGTAAGAAAGTTGGCGTAAATCAGGTAGTTGGCGTAAACTTATTTGACGTGTACCGTGGTAAGGGTGTTGCGGAGGGGTATAAGAGCCTCGCCATTAGCCTGATCCTTCAGGATACCAGCCGTACACTCGAAGAAGAGGAGATTGCCGCTACCGTTGCCAAATGTGTAGAGGCATTAAAAGAGCGATTCCAGGCATCATTGAGGGATTGAACCTATGGCGCTTACAAAAGCTGAAATGTCAGAATATCTGTTTGATAAGCTTGGGCTTAGCAAGCGGGATGCCAAAGAACTGGTCGAACTGTTTTTCGAAGAGATCCGTCGCGCTCTGGAAAACGGTGAGCAGGTAAAACTCTCTGGTTTTGGTAACTTCGATCTGCGTGATAAGAATCAACGCCCGGGACGTAACCCGAAAACGGGCGAGGATATTCCCATTACAGCACGGCGCGTAGTGACCTTCAGACCCGGACAGAAGTTAAAAAGTCGGGTCGAAAACGCTTCGCCCAAAGATGAGTAATCAGATCTAACTAAAAAGGCCGCTTAGCGGCCTTTTTTCTTTGCAGCATCCGCGACTCACCGTAAAATCAACCTCCGTCCTTTTCAGCTGAATGGAAAACATGCTGACATTTGCCCGTCAACAACAGCGTCAAAACGTGCGCTGGATCCTGAGCCTGTCAGCTTTAATGCTGCTGACGTTACTGCTGAGCCTGTGTGCCGGGGAGCAGTGGATATTCCCACGAGACTGGCTAACCCCGCGCGGCGAACTCTTTGTCTGGCAAATCCGACTACCACGTACACTTGCAGTCTTGCTGGTAGGGGCGGCACTTGCGATATCCGGTGCCGTTATGCAGGCGCTGTTCGAAAATCCGCTGGCAGAACCGGGGCTATTGGGTGTTTCGAACGGTGCAGGGGTCGGGCTTATTGCCGCTGTTTTGTTAGGCCAGGGGGTTCTTCCGCACTGGGCGTTGGGGTTGTGCGCTATTGCGGGGGCGCTGGTTATTACCCTTATTCTTCTACGCTTTGCCCGCCGACACCTGTCCACCAGCCGTCTGCTGCTTGCTGGCGTAGCGTTGGGGATTATCTGTAGCGCCCTGATGACGTGGGCCATCTACTTTTCTACTTCCTTTGATCTGCGCCAGTTAATGTACTGGATGATGGGGGGATTTGGTGGCGTTGACTGGAGCCAGTCTTGGCTGATGGTGGCACTGATGCCCATATTAATCTGGACATGCTGCCAGTCTCAGTCCATGAATATGCTGGCGCTGGGGGAAACCTCTGCCCGCCAGTTAGGGTTGCCCCTGTGGCTGTGGAGAAATTTGCTGGTCGTGGCAACCGGCTGGATGGTGGGCGTGAGCGTAGCGCTGGCAGGCGCGATTGGCTTTATCGGTCTGGTGATCCCGCATATTTTACGACTGTGTGGTCTAACGGATCATCGCGTACTGTTGCCAGGGTGCGCGCTTGCAGGTGCCATTGCGCTTCTGTTGGCTGATGTCGTCGCCCGACTCGCGCTTGCCTCAGCAGAGTTACCTATTGGCGTGGTGACCGCCACGCTGGGCGCACCGGCCTTTATCTGGCTACTGTTAAAGGCCGGACGTTAGTCTGGAAAAGACCGTCTAAGATTAGAAGCGGGTATTTGAAACCCTCACACCAGGAGATGCTATGCAAAACACGATATTAAATACAGAAGTTACGACAATTGATGGGCAGGTGGTGACGCTGGATAAGTACGCCGGAAATGTCCTGCTGATCGTCAACGTGGCCTCAAAGTGTGGACTCACGCCACAGTATGAACAATTAGAAAATATCCAGAAGGCGTGGGGTGAACGGGGCTTCTACGTTCTGGGGTTTCCCTGCAATCAGTTTCTTGGGCAAGAGCCGGGCAGCGAAGAAGAAATTAAAACGTATTGTGCGACAACCTGGGGTGTGACGTTCCCGATGTTCAGCAAAATTGATGTCAATGGCGAAGGGCGTCACCCGCTTTACCAGAAGTTGATTGCGGCAGCGCCGACGGCGGTGGCACCGGAAGAGAGCGGGTTCTATGAGCGTATGGCCAGTAAAGGGCGTGCGCCGCTGTATCCGGACGATATTTTGTGGAATTTTGAGAAGTTCCTGGTGGGCAGAGACGGTCAGGTTATTCAGCGTTTTTCACCCGATATGACGCCTGAGGATCCTATTGTCATGGAAAGCATTAAACTCGCGTTGGCAAAATAATGTCAGTGTTGATGCAGTTACAGGATGTGGCTGAGACGACCCGACTGGGGCCGCTGTCCGGAGAGATCCGGGCAGGGGAGATCCTGCATCTCGTCGGGCCGAATGGTGCTGGAAAAAGTACGTTGCTGGCGCGCATAGCGGGGCTCACTTTCGGTCCTGGGGAAGTGGAATTTGCTGGCACCCCGCTTAAACGGTGGCCAGCCGCTAAGCTGGCTCGCCATCGCGCCTATCTGGCACAACAGCAAACCCCGCCTTTTGCCATGCCGGTCTGGCATTTTCTGACGCTACATCAGGGCGACCAATCACGCACGGACCCATTAATGGACGTCGCGGAGTCTCTGGGACTGGCCGACAAACTGGAGCGCAATACCCGGCAGCTATCCGGAGGAGAATGGCAGCGAGTTCGGCTGGCGGCGGTCATTTTACAGATATCACCGGTATCCAACCCCCACGGGCAGTTGCTGCTGCTGGATGAACCGATGAACAGTCTTGACGTGGCGCAGCAAAATGCGCTGGACCGCATCCTGAGCCGATTATGCGGGCAGGGTATCGCCATCGTGATGAGCAGTCACGATCTTAACCATACTTTGCGCCATGCTCACCGTGCGTGGTTGCTTCAGCAGGGAAAACTGCTCGCCAGCGGGCCACGGGAAGAGGTGCTGACACCGCCAAATTTAGCGCGAGCCTATGGGATGAACTTCCGTCGTCTGGATATTGAAGGCCACAGGATGCTGATTTCTACAACGTAAATGAAATCGCTTGTTGATAATCAGCGTTAATCACCGCTAAATTGTTATCAGAATTAAAAAACAGAGGATTCGTCCTGAATGCGTTTCTGGTTCCTTCTTTTGACAGCATTACTCTTGGCAGGATGCAGCAGTCATCGTGCGCCGGCACCCAATGCCCGGCTCTCAGACTCAATTATGGTTATTGCCGGGTTAAACGATCAGCTCCAGACCTGGCACGGTACGCCTTACCGCTATGGCGGAATGAGCCGTCGTGGCGTGGATTGCTCCGGCTTTGTCCTGATGACGATGCGCGATCAGTTCTCCTTACAACTGCCGCGAGAGACGCGACAGCAGGCCAAAATAGGTACCAAGATTGATAAAGAGGAGTTACTGCCCGGCGACCTGGTGTTCTTCAAAACGGGTTCAGGTGAAAGCGGGCTGCATGTGGGAATTTATGACACCAATGGTCAGTTTATCCATGCGTCTACCAGTCGAGGAGTAATGCGTTCGTCACTGGAAAATGTCTACTGGCGGAAGAATTTTTGGCAGGCCAGACGGATATAAAATCGAATTGGCGATATGGGAGTGGATTGACTCTATGATTTAACGTAGGGGAAAAGAACAAAGCTGGATCAGCTTTTACAACCAGGATAAGCTGAAACAAAAGGACCCGGATTCCGGTTTAAAAGGACGACATGAACATTCCATCGAATACATCAATAAAGGCGTGTGCTTGCGTCCTTTGTAACAAACTGCCGTCTGACGCTCTCGCTGAAGGGGTAACGTAATGCATGTTACATTGGATAATGCCTGGTATAGTCAGCTCTGTTTTCACCCCGCCCGTAATGCACAAAATAAACTTATTGGTTTAGAAATTATTGCCCATTTTATCAGTGTTGCCGGTGATGTACGCATCCCGACTGAACTGGTCATGCCGCATCTCACGTCCGAACAACAATGCCAGTTGTTTGAAGAAAAATTAGCATTACTTGAAACGTGCCAACATTTTTTTATTCAGCATAAATTGGCGGCCTGGATTATTATCACCCCGGCTGTGGTGCCATTATTATTAGCGAATAGCCAATGTATAGCATTAGTTAAACGATTTTCATTTCTGGAATTGATGATCGGTGAAAATTTTCCCGACCTGGCTTGCGGCAAAGATAATCTCACCCTGAATGCGTTGGCCGCCCGTTTCCCGCTGGTGCTGGCTAATTTTGGTGCTGGGGAAAGCTCAACGAAGGCTATTTTTGATGGTCTTTTCAACCGCGTCATGTTGGACCGGAATTTTATACATCAGCGTGCTGCCAGTCCATCATTTGAACCGTTTATGCGCGCCATTTTGACCCAGGTTTCTCCCTATTGCGAATCGGTGATGATTGGGGGGATAGATAATGAGGAAATGGCTGAGCGCGTGGCTTCATTTGGTTTCAGCGCAATGCAGGGCCATCTCTGGCCTGCCGTCAGCGCTAACCAGATCACCAAACTTATCCATCCATAACCCTTCTGTTTGCTGGTGTTTAAGACGGAGTTAACCGTCTACACTACACGCAGGAGGCCCTATGACCCTGTCTTTTACTGCCCGCTGGCGCGATGAACTGCCGGCAACGTATACCGCGCTATCGCCAACGCCGCTCAATAACGCCCGTTTAATCTGGCATAACGCTCCGCTTGCCGCTCAGTTGGGAATTCCCGAGTCCCTTTTTGCAGCGGATAACCCCGCTGGCGTCTGGGGCGGTGAAACCCTGTTGCCGGGCATGTCGCCACTGGCTCAGGTTTATAGCGGCCACCAGTTTGGCGTCTGGGCCGGACAACTGGGTGATGGCCGCGGAATTCTGCTGGGCGAACAACGGCTTGCCGATGGGACGACAATGGACTGGCACCTGAAAGGGGCAGGCCTGACGCCCTATTCGCGGATGGGCGATGGACGGGCGGTATTGCGCTCTACCATTCGCGAAAGCCTGGCCAGTGAAGCAATGCACTATCTTGGCATCCCGACGACTCGCGCGTTGACTATCGTGACCAGCGATACCCCGGTGTATCGCGAGACGGTAGAAGCGGGGGCGATGCTGATGCGTCTGGCGCAGAGTCATATGCGCTTCGGTCATTTTGAGCATTTCTACTATCGCCGCGAGCCGGAGAAAGTCCAGCAGTTGGCCGATTTTGCTATTCGCCATTACTGGCCACATCTTCAGGATGAAGCGGATAAATACCTGCTTTGGTTTCGTGATGTAGTGGAACGCACGGCGTCGTTAATTGCTGACTGGCAAACCGTTGGGTTTGCTCATGGCGTAATGAATACCGATAACATGTCGATTCTGGGGCTGACGATGGATTACGGTCCGTATGGTTTCCTCGACGATTACGACCCCGAATTCATCTGTAACCACTCCGATCATCAGGGGCGGTATCGTTTTGATAACCAACCTGCGGTGGGGCTATGGAACCTCCAACGACTCGCGCAAAGCCTGTCGCCAATTCTACCTGTTGATGCGCTCAACGATGCTCTGGATGGCTACCAACTGGCGCTGCTGACGCGCTATGGTCAGCGGATGCGGAAAAAGCTGGGTTTCATGACTGAGCAAAAGGACGATAACGCACTTCTTAACGAATTGTTCAGCCTGATGGCTAACGAACGCAGTGACTACACGCGTACTTTCCGCATGTTGAGCGTGACAGAACAACAGAGCGCGGCATCGCCTCTGCGAGACGAGTTCATTAATCGCGCGGCATTTGATGCCTGGTTCTCACGCTATCGTTCGCGTCTGGCGCAGGACGAGATAGCCGATGATGCACGTCAACAGCTTATGCAAAGTGTCAATCCGGCGGTCGTGCTGAGAAACTGGCTGGCACAGCGGGCAATAACGGCGGCTGAAAACGGTGACATGAGCGAGTTATATCGTTTGCATGAGGTGCTGCAGGATCCGTACCGCGACAGAGCGGACGATTATACTCATCGTCCGCCTGATTGGGGGAGACGTTTAGCGGTGAGCTGTTCAAGTTAGCGCGATGCCTGATGGCGCCTCGCTTGCCTGGCCTACATCTGCGTGTAGGCCAGATAAAACACCATGCGTCGCCATCCGGCATTTCATAAGCAGCAGCTAAAAGCGGCTGTCTACTGCTGCTGCGAGTTTACTGAGCAGCAGTTCGGTGTCTTCCCAGTTCAGACAGGGGTCGGTAATTGACTGACCATAGACCAGCGGCTGACCGCTGATAATTTTCTGCGTACCTTCGCGCAGGAAGCTTTCGGCCATAATCCCGGCAATTGCCGTCGAGCCATTGCGGATCTGCTGGCAAATATCGTCACAGACATCCAGTTGACGACGATGCTGCTTCTGGCAGTTTCCGTGGCTAAAATCCACCACCAGATGTTCTGGAAGATCAAACTCATGCAGCGTATCGCAGGCGGCGGCGATATCTTCAGCGTGATAGTTAGGCTTTTTACCGCCGCGCATGATGATATGCCCATACGGATTACCGCTGGTCTGATAAATGGTCATCTGCCCGGTTTTATCCGGTGAGAGGAACATATGGCTGGCGCGGGAGGCGCGGATGGCATCCACCGCAATGCGGGTGTTGCCGTCAGTGCCATTCTTAAAGCCAACCGGGCAGGAGAGCGCAGAGGCCATTTCGCGGTGAATCTGGCTTTCTGTCGTCCGTGCGCCAATCGCCCCCCAACTGATCAAATCAGCAATAAATTGCCCGGTCACCATATCGAGGAATTCGGTGGCAGTAGGAACGCCCAGTTCATTCACCTGGAGCAGCAGTTTGCGCGCCAGTTCGAGCCCGTGATTGACCCGGTAGCTGCCGTTCAAATCCGGATCGGAAATCAGCCCTTTCCAGCCCACCACGGTACGCGGCTTTTCAAAATAGGTGCGCATGACAATTTCAAGGCGCGCCTGATGCTGAACGCGCAGCGCCTGGAGACGCGTGGCGTATTCCATTGCAGCATCAAGATCGTGGATCGAGCAGGGGCCAATAATCACCAGCAGGCGGCGATCTTCACCATTCAATATTTTTTCTATCCGGCGACGTGAGTCGGTGACATGACTGGCAACGGCGTCAGATACGGGATGTCGCTGCGCCAGTTCAGCTGGGGTAACCAGACTGTCTATCCGCGCAGTGCGAAGTTCATCGGTTCTGTTCATTACATTTCTCAGAAATTTGTTGCTTCTACGGCAAGGGCACCGGAAGTGATGGGCACACCATAAACCAATCCCTGCTGATTTCAAGTGCGAGGTGGGTCACACCTCGCGAGCAGAACGGCATGATAGCAAAAAAACAGAACTCATGAACTAGTTTATTAGTACATGCGGCGATTGAGACCCATGATATCGAGGATCTTGGTGGCAATTTCCTCTACGGAATAGTTGGTACTGTTGAGACAGGGGATCTGGTTTTTCCGGTACAGCGCCTCGACTTCCGCCACCTCCATTCGGCACTGGCGAAGAGAGGCATAACGGCTATTTTCCCGACGTTCTTCACGAATGGCCGCCAGACGTTCAGGATCGATTGTCAGGCCGAACAGCTTATGCTGGAGAGGCTTTAACGATGCAGGAAGGACCAGATTATCCATGTCATCGGCAATAAAGGGGTAGTTCGCCGCGCGGATACCAAACTGCATCGCCAGGTAGAGGCTGGTAGGGGTTTTGCCACAGCGCGAGACGCCCAGCAAAATGACCTGTGCCTGATCGAGGTTGCGCAACGAAATCCCGTCATCATGCGCAAGGGTATAATCAATAGCGGCAATACGTGCATCGTATTTATTCAGGTTGCCAGGATTCAGCCCATGGGTGCGATGAGCAATCGGCGTTGGATCCAGTTTCATCTCGTGCTGGAGCGGGGCCACCAGCGCCTGCACGATATCCTGACAAAAGCCTTCGCTTTGCAAAATGATGGCGCGAATTTCAGGCAGTACAATCGAATAAAAGACCAGAGGCCGCACGCCGGTCTGCTGATAGATAGCATCAATCTGGTCTTTCACCGCGCGAGCCCGGCTCTCATTTTCGACGAACGGCAGCGTAATACTGCTGATGGTCACGGGAAATTGCGACATTACCGCATGGCCCAAAACCTCGGCGGTTATTGCCGTTCCATCAGAAATATAAAATACGTGGCGATCTACAGCATTATCCATTTGGTTCATCCTGAATGGCAGTCATAATTCAATGAAAGCATATATTAAATCAGCAGGGAAGGGATAAATCTGCTGCTGAATTTCTAAAGTGAAATGGTATTTTTATAATTACTGAAAAGCACATTTCATTTTCTAAAATAACTGTTTATACCTTCACTTATTGTGGAGATGCCCGTCGCCTGCGGGTTTGCGCAAACAGGGTAAACTGTCCTAAAAAATAAAATTTATATTTGCTTGAACGATTCACCGTTTTTTTCGCCGGGTTAAATATGCAAAGATAAATAGGCAATTAAGCGTTTCCTAACCTCGTTCATATATAAGGATTGTTCGATGTCCAACAATGGCTCGTCACCGCTGGTGCTTTGGTATAACCAACTCGGCATGAATGATGTAGACAGAGTTGGGGGCAAAAATGCCTCCCTGGGTGAAATGATTACTAACCTTTCCGGTATGGGTGTATCCGTACCGAATGGTTTTGCAACAACCGCCGATGCGTTTAACCAGTTTCTGGACCAAAGCGGTGTAAACCAGCGCATTTATGAACTGCTGGATAAAACGGATATTGACGACGTCACTGCGCTGGCAAAGGCAGGCGCGCAGATCCGCCAGTGGATTATCGACACTCCTTTCCAGCCCGAACTGGAAAATGCCATTCGCGACGCTTACGCGCAGCTCTCTGCGGATGACCAACACGCCTCGTTTGCCGTTCGTTCTTCCGCGACGGCGGAAGATATGCCAGACGCCTCCTTTGCCGGACAGCAGGAAACCTTCCTCAACGTTCAGGGTTTTGATGCCGTGCTGGTGGCAGTAAAACACGTCTTTGCCTCGCTGTTTAATGACCGCGCCATCTCTTATCGCGTCCACCAGGGTTATGACCACCGGGGTGTTGCACTTTCTGCGGGTGTGCAGCGGATGGTGCGTTCAGATCTGGCCTCGTCTGGCGTCATGTTCTCTATCGACACTGAATCCGGTTTTGACCAGGTGGTATTTATTACCTCAGCGTGGGGACTGGGTGAGATGGTGGTGCAGGGCGCGGTTAACCCGGATGAATTCTACGTCCACAAACCAACGCTGGCGGCGAATCGTCCGGCTATTGTGCGTCGCACGATGGGCTCGAAAAAAATCCGCATGGTCTACGCGCCAACCCAGGAGCACGGTAAGCAGGTCACCATTGAAGATGTGCCGCAGGAACAACGCGACGTCTTCTCGCTGACCAACGACGAAGTGCAGGAACTGGCGAAACAGGCAGTACAGATCGAGAAGCACTACGGTCGTCCAATGGACATCGAGTGGGCGAAAGACGGTCACACTGGCAAGCTGTTTATCGTCCAGGCACGACCGGAAACCGTACGCTCACGCGGTCAGGTAATGGAGCGTTATACGCTGCATGCGCAGGGTAAGATCATTGCTGAAGGTCGCGCGATCGGTCACCGCATTGGCGCGGGCACGGTAAAAGTCATTCATGACATCAGCGAAATGAACCGCATTCAGCCAGGCGATGTACTGGTGACTGACATGACCGACCCGGACTGGGAACCGATCATGAAAAAAGCGGCGGCCATTGTCACCAACCGTGGTGGACGTACCTGCCATGCGGCGATCATCGCCCGTGAACTGGGAATTCCTGCTGTCGTTGGCTGTGGTGATGCCACCGAACGCATGAAGGATGATGAGAAAGTGACCGTCTCCTGTGCGGAAGGCGATACCGGCTATGTTTATGCTGACCTGCTCGACTTTAGCGTCAAGAGTTCCAGCGTTGACACCATGCCGGATCTGCCGCTCAAGGTGATGATGAACGTCGGTAACCCGGATCGCGCCTTCGACTTTGCCTGCCTGCCAAACGAAGGGGTCGGGCTTGCGCGTCTGGAATTTATCATCAACCGTATGATTGGCGTTCACCCGCGCGCGCTGCTGGAATTCGACGATCAGGACGCAAAACTGCAAAACGAAATTCGCGAAATGATGAAGGGTTTCGATTCACCGCGCGAATTCTACATTGGCCGCCTGACGGAAGGGATCGCAACGCTCGGTGCCGCATTCTATCCAAAACGCGTGATTGTCCGTTTGTCTGACTTTAAGTCTAACGAATACGCGAACCTGGTCGGCGGAGAACGCTACGAACCGGAAGAAGAAAACCCGATGCTTGGCTTCCGTGGGGCGGGTCGCTATGTTTCCGACAGCTTCCGCGACTGCTTTGCGCTGGAGTGCGAGGCGGTAAAACGTGTACGTAACGAAATGGGACTGACCAACGTCGAAATTATGATCCCGTTTGTCCGTACCGTGGAGCAGGCGAAAGCGGTGGTAGACGAACTGGCGCGTCAGGGACTGAAGCGCGGCGAGAATGGGCTGAAGATCATCATGATGTGTGAAATTCCGTCTAACGCGCTGCTGGCAGAACAGTTCCTGGAGCACTTTGACGGCTTCTCCATCGGCTCTAACGATATGACACAGTTGACTCTGGGTCTGGATCGCGACTCTGGCGTGGTTTCTGAACTGTTTGATGAGCGTAACGATGCGGTGAAAGCACTACTGTCGATGGCGATTCGTGCAGCCAAGAAACAGGGCAAATATGTGGGGATTTGCGGTCAGGGCCCGTCTGACCACGAAGACTTTGCTGCCTGGCTGATGGAAGAAGGGATCGACAGCCTGTCGTTGAACCCGGATACCGTGGTGCAGACCTGGCTGAGTCTGGCTGAACTGAAGAAGTAAGCTAAGCTGTCGCCATCCGGCCTACACGTCACATCAAACGTAGGCCGGGAAAGCGAAGCACCCCGGGTAAAAATCCTGATGGCGACGTTGATGTCGCCATCAGGCATTATGCAGAATCGTTAATACTGAATGCAGATCGTCGATGCCGATTTGCCCAGGTGCCGAAACCTTTTTCACAGCGCCAAATGTAGCCGCAGAACCAAATACTTCCCCCGCCAGACGTGAAATCACGCCATCTTTAGCCATCGACATCGTAATAATTGGACGATCCGCATAACGCTGCTGCATTTCCAGCGTGGCGGAAAGCAGTACCAACACATCATTTTTACTCTGGGGCATTACCGCAATTTTGGGAATATCTGCGCCAAGCGCCTGCATTTTGCGCAGACGCTGAACAATGTCATCCGCCGTCGGCGTTTTATGAAAATCATGGTTCGACATCACCACACGCACACCCTGAGAGTGCGCATAGGTCACGATGTCCTTGACGGCTTCATCACCCGTGAAAAGCTCAATGTCAATGAGATCGACCAGACCACTTTCAATCGCTATCCGATTAAGCGCGAGATAATCCGGCGTTGAAATCGCCTTTTCTCCACCTTCTTTTGCGCTGCGGAAAGTGAAAAGTAACGGCGTTTCGGGCAGCACATCACGAATTGCACGGGCGGCGTCCAGAAGGGTCTTTGTAGAGGAAACGTCAGTGAAGTGATCGACGCGCCACTCAAGAATATCGAACCGCGCCCCACGGTAGGCCTGCGCTTCAGATTTAACGCTGCTTACGTCTTTGCCCATCAGCGAGACGATAATTTTTGGCATCCCTTTGCCAATCACAAGATTTTTTACGGTTACGGTTGTCATGAATGTCCTGTCTGCTTTTCTGTCGATGACCTGCGTGTGTCATCGCGCCACATTTTTCCATTATGTACTGTGCAGCAGGCGGCTTGAAGTAAAAAAAAAGCCCATCGTGGGAGATGGGCAAAGACTACACACAGCAATTCATTGTTTCACTCAGGGGATTTCCATGCTTATAAATCAAGGTGTTGATCTATAACCGTGAGCTAATAGTAGGGTATGAGAGCTTTTAGCGTCGATCAGATTCGTCTCAATAGTTTAATAACTATAAAGAATTTGTGACGTAGCGGTGGGATTATGCAGGAAAGTAGTGAATTAAACGTTATCAGGACTTATCTATTGATAAGTAATGCTAAACATTCAGGCGGCCGAAGCCGCCTGATGAACCTACTGATTATTCTTCTGAATTTCAGCCAGTTCTTCGAGGATCTCCTCTGCTTCCTCTGACGGCGGTGGGGTTTCGTGGACCCATGCCGAGAACAGTCGCCAGGAAACTGCGAGCAGAACCGGACCAATAAACAGGCCAATCATGCCGAAGGCAATCAGACCGCCAATGACGCCGGACAGAATCAGGATCAGCGGTAAATCCGCGCCCATGCGAATCAGCATTGGACGGATTACGTTATCCAGAGTACCTACCACGCAACTCCACACCAACAGCACCGTCCCCCAGGTTGTATCCCCGGTCCAGTACAGCCAGATGATGGCCGGAACTAACACCGGCAGTGGCCCCAGTTGCACAAGGCAAGAGAGAATCATCACTACCGTCAGCAGGGTGGCATAGGGAACCCCTGAAATCGCCAGACCGATGCCGCCGAGCACCGCCTGGACCAGCGCCGTCACCACAACACCCAGCGCGACCGCACGGATGGCCTGAGCGGCAAGCAATACCGCCGCATCGCCACGTTTAGACGCCAGACGGGTAGCAAAATGGCGGACGCCAAGGGCAACGGTCTCTCCACGCCAGTACAGCAGGGCGCTGAATAACAGCATCAGCGCACAGTGCACCATAAAGCGGCCAATATGCGCGGCTTGCCCGACAAACCAGGTTGTCGTCGCGCCAATATAGGGACGAACTTTCGCCATGATCGCCGCGCCCCCCATATCCAGCAGGTTATGCCACCCGGCATACAGTTTGGTACCTACCAGCGGAATACTGTTCAGCCAGGCAAGATCCGGAAGCGTCATGTCGCCGCCCGTTAGCGCATGGATGAGCGGACCGCTGCCATCAACGATACTGTTCACCAGCAACGCGATGGGAATGACAAACAGCAGCACTAATAACAGCGTCATGACCAGCACGGCGAGCGAGCGGCGACCCCAAAGCATTCTTTGCAAGCCCAATAGTACCGGCCATGTGGCGATGACGATGGTACCGGCCCAGGCAAAGCCCAGAATAAAAGGTTGAACAATCCAGAGACACGCCACAATCATGATGGCTAAAAACAGCACCGACAGCAGCACTTGTGCGATATCCCTGGGCTGACGAATATTGACCATAAACAGTTTTCACCTTTGTAGTGCGTCGAACGTTGACGCGACGTAAATACGCAAAATAACTCTGATAATAATGAGCAATATCAGCGATTTTTAACAGGCGGATTCTGCCAGTATTTCTACTGGGTGTATTAGAAAAAAATGTGATACAACATTAAGCAAACGATAACCTCACAACACAGACCGCAGGAAAGGGTCAGAACAATGATTCCACAAATTTCTCAGGCACCCGGCGTCGTTCAGCTGGTGCTCAATTTTTTGCAAGAGCTGGAGCAACAGGGTTTTACCGGCGATACGGCGACCAGTTATGCCGATCGTCTGACGATGTCGACAGATAACAGTATCTATCAACTTCTTCCCGATGCCGTTGTTTTTCCCCGTTCCACGGCCGATGTGGCATTAATTGCCCGACTGGCGGCGGAGCCTCGTTTTACCTCGCTGATCTTCACTCCACGCGGCGGCGGCACAGGTACTAATGGTCAGGCGCTGAATCAGGGCATTATCGTTGATATGTCCCGCTATATGAGCCGCATTATTGAAATCAACCCTGAAGAGGGCTGGGTTCGTGTGGAAGCGGGGGTGATCAAAGATCAGCTTAATCAGTACCTCAAACCATTTGGTTACTTCTTTGCCCCGGAGCTTTCGACCAGTAACCGGGCAACACTCGGCGGCATGATTAACACCGATGCCTCTGGTCAGGGATCGCTGGTGTACGGTAAAACCTCCGACCATGTGCTCGGCGTACGCGCGGTGCTGCTGGGGGGGGATATTCTCGACACGCAACCGCTGCCTGTCGAACTGGCCGAAGCGCTGGGTAAAAATAACACGGCCATTGGCCGTATCTATCGTACCGTGCTGGAACGCTGTCGCGACAACCGTCAACTGATAATTGAAAGTTTCCCAAAACTGAACCGCTTCCTGACCGGCTACGATTTACGTCACGTCTTTAACGACGATATGAGCGAGTTTGATTTAACCCGCATTCTGACCGGCTCAGAAGGCACGCTGGCATTTATCACCGAAGCACGTCTCGACATTACGCCTTTGCCGAAAGTTCGCCGTCTGGTGAATGTAAAATACGACTCTTTTGACTCCGCGTTGCGCAATGCGCCGTTTATGGTAGAGGCGCGGGCGCTGTCGGTCGAAACGGTAGATTCAAAGGTGCTGAATCTGGCGCGGGAAGATATTGTCTGGCATTCGGTGAGTGAATTAATCACCGATGTTCCTGACAAAGAGATGCTCGGCTTGAATATTGTAGAGTTCGCCGGAGATGATGCGGAAGTAATTGATGGTCAGGTCGCCGCACTGTGCGAGCGCCTTGATGGCCTGATTGCTCGTGAAGAGGCCGGAGTTATCGGCTGGCAGCTCTGTACAGAACTTGCTGGCGTCGAGCGTATCTACGCCATGCGTAAAAAGGCCGTTGGTCTGCTGGGCAATGCGAAAGGGACAGCGAAACCTATCCCGTTTGCTGAAGATACTTGCGTTCCGCCTGAACATCTTGCTGACTATATTGCTGAGTTTCGTGCCCTGCTGGATGGTCACGGGCTGAGCTACGGCATGTTTGGTCACGTTGATGCCGGGGTATTGCACGTGCGCCCGGCGCTGGACATGTGCGATCCGCAGCAGGAAATGCTGATGCAGCAGATTTCCGATGAAGTGGTTGCGTTGACGGCAAAATATGGTGGTCTGTTGTGGGGCGAGCATGGTAAAGGCTTCCGTGCGGAATACAGTCCGGCCTTTTTTGGCGATACGCTTTATGGCGAACTTCGTAAAGTGAAGGCGGCGTTTGATCCTCATAATCGCCTGAACCCCGGTAAAATTTGTCCGCCCGAAGGGCTTGACGCACCGATGATGAAGGTCGATGCGGTTAAGCGGGGGACGTACGACAGGCAAATCCCACTGGCGGTACGCCAGACCTGGCGCGGGGCGATGGAGTGTAACGGCAACGGTCTGTGCTTTAACTTCGACGCGAAAAGCCCGATGTGTCCGTCGATGAAAATCAGCCTCAACCGTATCCACTCACCGAAAGGACGCGCGACACTGGTGCGCGAATGGTTACGTCTGCTGGCCGATCGTGGCATTGACCCGGTACGACTGGAGAACGCGCTATCGGAGAAACGCCCCAGTCTGCGCACGCTGATTGCGCGCACCCGCAATACGTGGCATGCCAATAAAGGGGAATATGATTTCTCCCACGAGGTGAAAGAGGCGATGTCCGGCTGTCTGGCCTGTAAGGCGTGCTCAACGCAGTGTCCAATCAAAATAGACGTACCGGAATTCCGTTCGCGCTTCCTGCAGCTTTATCACACGCGCTACTTACGTCCGCTACGCGACCATCTGGTGGCGACGGTTGAAACCTATGCACCGCTGATGGCGCGCGCGCCGAAAACCTTTAACTTCTTTATTAACCAACCTCTGGTGCGCAAGCTTTCGGCAAAACATATAGGCATGGTGGATCTGCCGCTGCTGTCGACGCCTTCACTGCAACAGCAACTGGTGGGGCATCGCTCGGCTAACATGACGCTGGAGCAGCTTGAGGCATTACCGGCTGAACAGAAAGCCAGGACGGTGCTGGTAGTGCAGGACCCGTTCACCAGCTATTACGATGCGCAGGTCGTTGCCGACTTCGTTCGTCTGGTGGAAAAACTGGGGTTACAGCCCGTTCTGTTGCCATTCTCTCCTAACGGTAAGGCGCAGCATATTAAAGGTTTCCTGACCCGTTTTGCGAAGACGGCTAAAAAGACTTCTGAATTTTTGAATCGTGTCGCCCAACTGGGGATGCCGATGGTGGGGGTCGATCCCGCGTTGGTGCTCTGCTACCGTGATGAATATAAGCTGGCGTTAGGCGAGCAGCGCGGGGACTTCCACGTGCAGTTGGCGAATGAATGGTTATCGACGGTGCTGGCTTCCCACGAAACGCGCGAGCTCAGCGGTGAGTCCTGGTACTTCTTCGGCCACTGTACTGAAGTGACCGCATTGCCTGGGGCACCCGCGCAGTGGGCGACAATATTTGCCCGCTTCGGTGCGAAACTGGAAAACGTCAGCGTGGGCTGCTGTGGCATGGCGGGAACTTATGGCCATGAGGCAAAAAATCATGCCAGCTCGCTGGGCATCTACGAGCTGTCATGGCACCAGGCCATGGAGCGACTGCCGCGAAATCGTTGTCTGGCAACAGGCTATTCGTGTCGTAGCCAGGTGAAACGTGTTGAGGGCACCGGAGTGCGTCATCCCGTTCAGGCATTACTGGAGATAATTGGATGATCTGGAAACGTGAAGTCACCCTTGAGGCGCTCAACGCCATGGGGGAAGGCAATATGGTGGGGTTGTTGGATATTCGCTTCGAGCATATTGGCGATGATACGCTGGAGGCCTCCATGCCGGTTGACTCGCGAACTAAACAGCCGTTTGGTCTACTCCACGGCGGTGCGTCTGTCGTGCTGGCAGAAAGCCTTGGTTCAGTAGCCGGTTATCTCTGTACCGAGGGGGGGCAGAGGGTTGTCGGTCTGGAGGTCAATGCCAACCACGTGCGCTCTGCGCGTGAAGGGCGAGTGAAAGGGGTTTGTCAGGCGATTCATACAGGCTCCCGCCACCAGGTCTGGCAAATCGATATCTATGACGATCGGCAAAGGCTTTGCTGCACGTCAAGGTTAACGACGGCTATTGTGTGACGTTGTCACGTAAAAAAGTGTGATCAGTATTGCTTTTGGTCATAATCTGCACAGGAAAAGGTGATATACTGTGCAGGTTAAGACCAAAAGTGAGGACAATATGACTAGCCAACTCGATCCGGCCCAACTGGCAATTGAATTTTTACGCCGCGATACCACCCAACTTTCTCCTGCCCAATACCTCAAAAAGCTAAAACAGTTAGAGCTGGAATTTACTGACCTGCTGACGCTGTCTTCTACAGAATTAAAAGAAGAGATCTATTTTGCCTGGCGCCTGGGCGTCCATTGATTGTGGCTGACGCACAAATCATAAAATTGGCCGCGTAATGCGGCTTTTTTATTTTTTAATCACCTGAATTGGATTGGAAAAAAAACAAAACGCAATTTGTGTTAAAAGCGCCTCTCCCGGAAATGAGACTATTCCTATCGCCCCTTCAAGAGCTAAGCCATGATGAGTGCCGGAGATAAGCGCCGGATGGGGCGGGAACCCTTAAGGCTATTTGCGGATAACCTTAAGGGTTTTTTATTTGTGATGCTCATACCTTTTGTAGTCACTCCTATCTTTGAAATAGTCATTTTCTATACATCTTTACGCAATCGACCACTCCTGCCGATGAATCCTTCTTAATCCATTATTTTTCAATGCATTGAACAATTGTGTTCCGTCCGGTAATCCCGCAGAGCAGGGTCTATGCTTAATTAAAGTGCTCAAAATGGGTGAATTAACCGAATGACCCTGTTGTTGAGGGGTTGAAGTGATAATCATTATCACTAACATGATGTTATCGCCCGATGGCTCATAACGCGAGGTCACTGTATGGAATTGCACTCAGGAACATTTAATCCGGATGATTTTGCCTGGCGCGGATTAACGCTAACGCCTGCGGCAGCAGCGCATATCCGTGAACTGGTTGCCAAACAACCCGGAATGCTTGGCGTACGTTTAGGCGTCAAACAGACAGGTTGTGCGGGCTTTGGCTACGTGCTGGGCACGGTCAGTGAGCCGGAAAAAGACGATTTGTTGTTCGAGGCAGAGGGCGCAAAGCTGTATGTTCCGCTACAGGCCATGCCCTTTATCGACGGCACTGAAGTCGATTTTGTCCACGAAGGCTTAAACCAGTTATTCAAATTTAATAACCCGAAAGCCCAGAACGAGTGTGGCTGTGGCGAAAGCTTTGGGGTATAGGCGGTACTATGTCTCGAAATACTGAAGCAACAGATGATGTAAAAAGCTGGACCGGTGGCCCGTTGAATTACAAAGAAGGCTTTTTTACGCAACTGCAGACGGATGAGCTGGCGAAAGGCATCAATGAAGAGGTGGTGCGCGCCATTTCTGCGAAACGCAAAGAGCCAGAGTGGATGCTGGAATTTCGCCTGAACGCGTACCGGGCATGGGTCGAAATGGAAGAGCCGCACTGGCTAAAAGCGCAGTACAACACCCTTAATTATCAGGATTACAGCTACTATTCCGCGCCTTCGTGCGGGAACTGCGATGATGCCTGTGAAACAGAACCCGGCGCTGTCCAGCAAACGGGGGCTAACGCCTTCCTCAGCAAAGAGGTGGAAGCCGCATTTGAGCAACTTGGCGTGCCGGTGCGGGAAGGACGAGAAGTGGCTGTAGATGCCATCTTTGACTCAGTGTCAGTGGCGACGACCTACCGGGAAAAACTGGCGGAACAGGGGATCATTTTCTGCTCTTTCGGTGAGGCGATTCACGATCATCCTGAGTTGGTGAAAAAATATCTCGGTACCGTCGTTCCTGGAAACGATAACTTCTTCGCGGCGCTCAATGCCGCTGTCGCCTCTGATGGCACCTTTATTTACGTGCCAAAAGGCGTGCGTTGCCCGATGGAGCTTTCAACCTATTTTCGCATTAACGCGGAAAAAACCGGTCAGTTTGAGCGTACCATCCTGGTGGCGGATGAAGGCAGCTATGTCAGTTATATCGAGGGCTGCTCGGCTCCCGTTCGCGACAGCTATCAACTGCACGCCGCGGTAGTGGAAGTGATCATTCATAAAGACGCTGAGGTGAAATACTCCACTGTCCAGAACTGGTTCCCTGGCGATAACAACACCGGCGGCATTTTGAACTTTGTCACCAAACGGGCGCTGTGCGAAGGCGAAAACAGCAAAATGTCGTGGACCCAGTCGGAAACCGGTTCGGCAATTACCTGGAAATACCCAAGCTGTATTCTGCGTGGTGACAACTCTATCGGTGAGTTCTACTCGGTGGCGCTCACCAGTGGGCACCAGCAGGCGGATACCGGCACCAAGATGATCCACATCGGTAAGAATACTAAATCGACCATTATCTCGAAGGGGATTTCCGCCGGGCACAGCCAGAACAGCTACCGTGGGCTGGTAAAAATCATGCCGACGGCGACCAATGCCCGCAACTTCACCCAGTGCGATTCCATGCTAATAGGTGCCGATTGCGGTGCGCACACGTTCCCCTACGTCGAATGCCGCAACAACAGCGCGCAGCTTGAGCACGAGGCGACAACGTCGCGCATTGGTGAAGATCAGTTGTTCTATTGCCTGCAACGCGGTATCAGCGAAGAAGATGCGATTTCGATGATCGTCAACGGCTTCTGTAAAGACGTGTTCTCTGAGTTGCCGCTAGAGTTTGCCGTCGAAGCGCAGAAACTCCTCGCCATAAGTCTCGAACACAGCGTCGGTTAAGGAATATACATGTTAAGTATTAAAGATTTACAGGTCAGCGTGGAAGATAAGGCGATTCTGCGTGGGTTGAGCCTTGAGGTTCGTCCTGGTGAAGTTCACGCCATTATGGGGCCCAATGGCTCAGGTAAAAGCACGCTTTCCGCAACGTTAGCCGGGCGCGAAGATTATGAAGTCACGGGCGGATCGGTTGAGTTTAAAGGGAAAGACCTGTTGGCACTTTCTCCGGAAGATCGTGCCGGGGAAGGTATTTTTATGGCTTTCCAGTATCCGGTTGAGATCCCCGGTGTCAGCAATCAGTTTTTCCTGCAAACGGCACTGAATGCGGTACGCACCTATCGTGGGCAGGAATCGCTCGACCGCTTTGATTTTCAGGATTTGATGGAGGAGAAAATCGCGCTACTGAAGATGCCCGAAGATTTATTGACGCGCTCGGTGAACGTGGGTTTTTCTGGCGGAGAGAAAAAACGTAACGATATTCTGCAAATGGCGGTGCTGGAACCGGAACTGTGTATTCTCGATGAGTCAGACTCCGGGCTGGATATTGATGCCCTGAAGGTGGTAGCCGACGGCGTAAACTCGCTGCGTGACGGCAATCGGTCGTTTGTGATCGTGACCCACTATCAGCGCATTCTTGACTATATCAAGCCTGATTATGTCCACGTTTTGTATCAGGGGCGGATCGTGAAGTCAGGTGATTTCACTCTGGTCAAACAACTGGAGGAGCAGGGATATGGCTGGCTTAGCGAACAGCAGTAATGTGCTGCAACAGTGGCACCATCTGTTTGAAGCACAAGGCGACAAGCGAAGCGAACAGGCGTACCAGCATCTCCAGCAATTGCTGCGTCTGGGGCTACCGACGCGCAAACATGAGAACTGGAAGTACACGCCGCTCGAAGGGCTTACCAACAGCCAGTTCGTCAGCCGGTGTGCAGACGTTTCCCCGGCTCAGCGCGACGCGCTGGCGTTAAAAGTGGATGCGCTGCGGCTGGTGTTTGTTGACGGTCAGTTCAGCCCGACGCTCAGCGACACGTTCAACGATAGCGGCATTGAGTTGGTGATTAACGATGAGCGACAGGCACTACCCGCAGCGGTACAGCCCGAAGTATTTCTGCATCTGACCGAAAGCCTGGCGCGAAGCGTGACGCATATACGCGTGAAGCGCAACCAACGACCTTCTAAGCCATTGCTCCTGATGCATATCACCCAGGGCGTAAATGGCGATGAGGTGAACACGGCCCACTATCGTCACCACCTTGAACTGGAAGAAGGCGCGGAAGCGACGGTCATTGAGCATTACATGAGCCTGAATGACGCACGGCATTTTACCGGGGCGCGCCTGACCGTGAACGTGGCGGCTAATGCCCATCTGCGGCATCTCAAACTGGCGTTTGAAAACGCGCTCAGTCATCACTTCGCCCATAACGATATTTTGCTGGCACAAGACGCAACGGCGCACAGCGACAGTTTCCTGCTGGGCGATGCGGTATTACGCCACAATACCAGTACCCAGCTTAACGGTGAAAACACCACCCTCAGGATCAACAGCCTGGCAATGCCGGTAAAAAATGAGGTCTGTGATACCCGCACATGGCTTGAACACAACAAAGGCTACTGCAACAGCCGACAGTTGCATAAAACTATCGTCAGCGATAAAGGCCGGGCCGTATTCAATGGGCTGATTAACGTTGCCCGGCATGCGATCAAAACTGATGGTCAGATGACCAACAACAATCTGCTGCTCGGTAAGTTGGCCGAGGTAGATACGAAACCGCAGTTAGAGATCTATGCCGATGATGTGAAGTGCAGCCACGGCGCGACGGTGGGACGCATTGATGATGAGCAGATGTTTTATCTGCGCTCGCGTGGGATCGGCCAGCAGGATGCGCAGCAGATGATTCTCTATGCCTTTGCCGCAGAATTGACGGAAGCACTCGGCAATGAGGCCCTTAAACAGCAGGTGTTGGCCCGTATTGGTCAACGGCTGCCCGGAGGCGAAGCATGACCTTTCCCATCGACAAAGTCCGTGCGGATTTTCCTGTCCTGACCCGCGAAGTGAACGGCCTGCCGCTGGCGTATCTTGACAGCGCCGCCAGCGCGCAAAAACCGGCACAAGTGATCGACGCGGAGGCCGAGTTTTATCGCCATGGCTATGCGGCAGTACATCGCGGTATTCACACGCTGAGCGCACAGGCAACGGAAAGAATGGAGAACGTGCGTAAACAGGCGTCGATGTTCATCAATGCGCGTTCCGCAGAAGAACTGGTGTTTGTTCGGGGCACCACGGAAGGCATTAACCTGGTCGCCAACAGTTGGGGGCCAGAAAACGTCCATGCGGGCGATAACATCATTATTAGCGAGATGGAACACCACGCTAACATCGTGCCCTGGCAGATGCTCTGTGCGCGAGTCGGAGCGCAGTTGCGCGTGATTCCGCTCAATCCAGACGGAACGCTGCAACTGGATATCCTGCCAACGCTGTTTGATGATAAAACCCGCCTGCTGGCGATTACGCATGTTTCAAATGTGCTCGGTACGGAAAACCCGATAGCCCAACTGTCCGGGTGGGCGCATCAACATGGCGCCAAAGTGCTGGTGGACGGTGCGCAGGCGATCATGCACCACCCTGTAGACGTACAGGCGCTGGATTGCGATTTCTACGTATTCTCCGGACATAAACTCTATGGGCCGACGGGCATCGGCGTGCTGTATGTAAAAGAGGAACTGTTACAACAGATGCCGCCGTGGGAAGGGGGGGGGGCAATGATCGCGACCGTCAGCCTGACGCAGGGAACAACGTGGACGAAAGCGCCCTGGCGTTTTGAAGCGGGGACACCCAACACCGGGGGAATTATCGGCCTTGGCGCGGCGCTGGACTATGTCTCGGCGCTTGGGCTGGACAACATTGGCGAATATGAACAGCACCTGATGCATTATGCGTTGGAACAACTGGCTGCGGTGCCCGACCTCACACTGTACGGGCCGCCAGACAGACTGGGCGTCATCGCCTTTAATCTGGGAAAACATCATGCCTATGACGTCGGCAGCTTCCTCGATAATTATGGTATCGCGGTGCGTACCGGACATCATTGTGCAATGCCGCTGATGGCGTTCTATAACGTTCCGGCTATGTGCCGGGCGTCGTTAGCCATGTATAACACCCATGAAGAGGTCGACCGCCTGGTGACCGGGCTGCAACGTATTCATCGTCTACTGGGATAACAGGGAGTTGCTATGGCTGCGCTACCGGATAGAGAAAAACTGTTGCGTAATTTTCTACGCTGCGCTAATTGGGAAGAGAAGTACCTTTACATTATTGAGCTGGGCCAACGACTGCCGGAATTATCTGCCGAAGATCGTCGTGCGGAAAACAGCATTCAGGGATGCCAGAGTCAGGTCTGGATTGTGATGCGGCAGAATGAAGCCGGTATTATTGAACTGCAGGGCGACAGCGATGCGGCAATCGTAAAAGGGCTTATCGCAATCGTATTTATTCTGTATCACCAAATGACCGCTCAGGATATCGTAAATTTTGATGTACGGCCGTGGTTTGAAAAAATGGCGCTGACTCAGCACCTCACTCCGTCCCGTTCTCAGGGGCTGGAAGCGATGATTCGCGCGATTCGTACTAAACTAAGCTCATAAGACGCTGATTGTCATTGCCGGATGGCGAGGTAATAGCGTCTCGTAGTCCGGAGAAGGCAAAGTCGCCATCCGGTAAAAAAAAGCCAGGAGGGTGGTTATGAAGAAACGTGCGTCTTTTATGACTCTGATGCTTATTGGCGTTTTACCAACTGCCTGGGCGGTTGATTATCCATTACCGCCGGAAGGCAGTCGTCTTGTTGGGCAAAATCAAACCTACACGGTGCAGCCGGGGGATAAAAACCTTCAGGCCATTGCTCGCCGTTTTGATACCGCCGCGATGCTTATTCTTGAAGCAAATAATACCATTGCGCCGGTACCTAAACCGGGCACGTTAGTGACTATCCCGTCGCAACTGTTATTACCGGATGCACCACGAGAAGGGGTCATTGTTAATCTGGCGGAATTAAGACTTTACTATTACCCGCCTGGCGAAAATATCGTTCAGGTTTATCCCATTGGCATTGGTTTGCAAGGGCTGGAAACGCCGGTTATGGAAACCCGAATAGGGCAAAAAATACCGAACCCAACCTGGACGCCAACCGCGGGCATCCGTAAACGCTCGCTTGAACGTGGGGTGACGTTGCCACCGGTTGTGCCCGCAGGACCCAATAACCCCTTAGGCAGCTATGCACTGCGCCTGGCGCACGGTAACGGCGAGTATCTCATCCATGGCACCAGTCAGCCTGATAGCGTGGGTTTGCGCGTCAGCTCCGGTTGTATCCGCATGAACGCGCCGGACATCAAAGCCTTGTTTGCCCAGGTCAGAACGGGAACGCCAGTAAAAGTCATCAATGAGCCGGTAAAATATAGCGTTGAGCCGAACGGGATACGCTATGTGGAAGTCCATCGCCCATTGTCGCCTGAAGAAGAGCAGAACGTGCAGACGATGCCCTATGTCTTGCCGGCAGGCTTCACCCAGTTCAAAGACAGCAAAGAGGTTGATCACGGGCTGGTAGATAAGGCGCTGTACCGTCGGGCGGGCTATCCCGTTGCGGTGTCGCCAGGTCAGTCGCCAGCAGCAGTGACAGTGCCGATGGCGCAGTCCGCGCAGAATGGTTCAGTGAGCGGTGAAACGCAAACGCAATAAATGTGAAGGGTAAACGCAGGGCAAAAAAAATGGCGCACAATGTGCGCCATTTTTATTACACAGGTACTATTACTTACGGTATTTAGTAGCCTGGTTGTCCAGACGCTGGTTAGCGCGAGCTGCGTCGTCTTTAGCAGCCTGAACGTCGGAACGCATTGCGTTCACGTCGTTGCTCAGCTGGTCAACTTTAGCGTTCAGAGTCTGAACGTCAGAAGACAGCTGATCGATTTTAGCGTTGCTGGAGCAACCAGCCAGCAGAGTAGAACCCAGGATTACCGCGCCCAGTACCAGTTTAGTACGATTCATTATTAATACCCTCTAGATTGAGTTAATCTCCATGTAGCGTTACAAGTATTACACAAACTTTTTTATGTTGAGAATATTTTTTTGATGAGAAGACGCTTATTTTTGATCGTTCGCTCAAAGAAGCATCGAAACGGGCAAATTTGACTAAAAAACTGTGTGAAAACAGGCTGCTTCCATCGGATTCATCTTAGATAATCTCTAATTAGATAGTGAAATCCGATTTGCTTTTTTATTAATGATGGCTATCGAAGAAATAAAAAAAGCGCCACATGGGCGCTTTTTTATCCGAATTAATTCACACAGGAATTATTACAGGACGTGAACAGATGCTGTGTTGGTCGTACCGCTCGGTACCAGTGCACCGGAAACCATGACCACGATGTCGCCTTTTTGAGCCAGACCACGATCAACTAACTGCAGGGCAACTTCTTTACCCAGACGGTAGAAATCATCTGTAGAAGCGATCTCTTTTACCAGATGCGGTATAACGCCTTTGCTCAGCACCAGCTGACGCGCGGTCGTTTCGTTAGTGGTCAGTGCCAGAATAGTGGCATCCGGGAAATATTTACGGATAGCACGGGCAGATTTACCGCCCTGGGTTGCGACAACAATCAGCGGCGCTTCCAGTTTTTCCGCGGTTTCAACGGCGCCACGGCAAACGGCTTCAGTGATGCGCAGTTTACGGCTGTCGTTGCTGTAATCCAGACGGCTGGTCATAACGCGGTCGGTACGCTCGCAAATGGTCGCCATGATGGAGACCGCTTCGAGAGGGTATTTACCTTTTGCGGATTCACCAGACAGCATAACGGCGTCAGTCCCGTCGAGGATGGCGTTAGCCACGTCGCCCGCTTCTGCGCGGGTCGGACGCGGGTTTTTGATCATGGAGTCGAGCATCTGGGTCGCGGTGATAACCACTTTACGTGCGCGAACACATTTCTCGATCATCATCTTCTGCGCGAAGATCACTTCTTCAACCGGAATTTCAACACCCAGGTCGCCACGAGCAACCATGATGCCGTCAGACGCTTCGAGAATTTCGTCGAAGTTGTTCAGGCCTTCCTGGTTTTCGATTTTGGAGATAATCTGGATGTTTTCGCCGCCGTGCGCTTTCAGGTGCTCACGGATTTCAACCACGTCAGAACGTTTACGGATGAATGACGCAGCAACGAAGTCAACGCCTTGCTCGCAACCGAAGATCAGGTCTTGTTTGTCTTTCTCGGCCAGCGCTGGCAGGGCAATGGAAACGCCCGGCAGGTTAACGCCTTTGTTCTCACCCAGGTCGCCGTTGTTCAGCACTTTACAGATAACTTTGTTACCTTCAATGGCGGTAACTTCCATACCGATCAAACCGTCGTCGACCAGAACGGTGTTGCCAACGGACAGATCGCTGGTGAAGCCTTCATAGGTCACAGCAACGATTTCATTATTGCCGACAACAGACTTGTCAGTCGTGAACGTGAAGGTCTGGCCCGCTTTCAGGGAGACGTCGTTGCCGCCTTCCAGTTTGATGGTGCGGATTTCCGGACCTTTGGTGTCCAGCAGAATAGCGGCTTTTTTGCCGGTTTTGCTCATCACATTGCGCAGGTTCTGGATACGCTGGCCGTGTTCTGCATAGTCGCCGTGGGAGAAGTTCAGACGCATCACGTTCATGCCCGCGTCGAGCATTTTGGTCAACATCTCTTCAGATTCGGTTTTCGGACCGATAGTACAAACAATTTTGGTCTTTTTCATGACAGTCTTAGTCTTTAAGTTGAGAAGGATATGGAAATCTGGCTGCCGGGGCGCACGGCCAGGTAGCTAAACAAGTATTACGAAAGTTGTGATGTCTCGCTCTAAGGATAGGTGACATCGAAAGAGCGTGCAGAGGAATGTGTGCTCGTGTTTCAGCCCAACGGAAAGGGTCGCTTTGTAGTCGCTGAGTATGACAGGTCAATGTGCTGAAACCATTCAAGAGACAATTGGCGCGCATTATAAGCCAAAATGAATCAAAAAGGAAAATGGAAACAGCGTTTCAAAAGGTATCTGTGCAGATTCACAACAATTTGTTATTAAACAAGTCCTGTATGCCAATTGCGCGAACGCAAAATGCACGTCGATTTGCGCAACAAGACATATTCCTTCAGGTTATAACAAATGTCTTTTTATTCATTTCAAAATTATCTCCCTCTGCATACACTCGTTTAGACATCCATACTGCTAAAAAGCCCTGAGCAATAGCAGAACCAGAATTTGCTGCAGTGGAAACGATAACGACATGATTGTCCTCAATAATATTTCGAAAGTGTTTACGCCAGGCAGGCTTTCCATCACTGCCGTTGATAACGTCAATTTGACGGTTGAACAGGGACAAATTTACGGCATTATTGGCTATAGCGGCGCGGGAAAAAGTACCCTGATACGTTTGCTCAACGGACTGGAAAAGCCGACGACGGGAAGTGTGACTATTAATGGGCAGGACATTGCCGCTGCGCGTGGCGAAACGCTGCGCCAGGCACGTCTGAAGATCAGCATGGTCTTTCAGCATTTCAATTTACTCTGGTCACGTACGGTCAGTGAAAATATTGCCTTTTCCATGCAGATTGCCGGGACGCCAAAAGCGCAAATTAAAGCGCGCGTGGCAGAGCTAATTGACCTGGTCGGGCTGACCGGGCGCGAAAATGCCTATCCGTCACAGCTAAGCGGAGGGCAAAAGCAGCGCGTGGGGATCGCTCGCGCACTGGCAAACCGTCCCGATGTGCTGCTGTGTGATGAAGCCACATCGGCGCTTGATCCGCAAACCACCGACCAAATCCTCGATTTACTGCTGGATATCAACCGTCGTTTCGGGCTGACCATTGTCCTTATCACCCATGAAATGCACGTAGTGCGCAAAATTTGCGACCGTGTCGCGGTGATGGAAAACGGTAAGGTGGTCGAAGAGGGTGAAGTGCTCCAGGTTTTTACCCATCCTCAGCAGCCGATCACTCAGCAGTTCGTCCGTCAGGTTAGCCAGTATGTAGAAGAAGAGGCGTTTAATCCGCAACTGGTACGTGAGTTGGGTGGGACGGTCATTAAATTGACCTTTACCGGCCACAGCACACATCGACCCATTGTCGGTGAACTGACCCTGCGCTACAGCCTGCCATTCAATATCCTGCACGGCAAAATGACCCAAACGGCACATGGCGTATTTGGTCAGCTCTGGCTGCACGTGGTGGCGTCTGAAGAGCAACTGGACAATATTTTAGCCGATGTGCAGAGCAGCGGCATTGAGGGCGAGGTGGTTCGTCATGACTGAGAATCTTTTCCCTCATCTGAAATGGGATCAACTGCTTACAGCCACGCAGCAGACGCTTTACATGACGGCACTCTCCGGTGTGGCAACGTTTGTGCTGGGAATCGCACTGGGGCTGGCGCTCTTTCTGACCGCGCGTGGCGGCCTTTTCCAGAATCGTGCGGTATACAGCGTCATTTCACTGGTGGTGAACATTTTCCGTTCGATTCCGTTCATCATCCTGATTGTTTTATTGATTCCATTTACCAAAGCGCTGGTCGGCACCATTCTCGGCGCGGATGCCGCCTTACCGGCACTGATCGTCGGGGCCGCGCCTTTTTATGCCCGGCTGGTAGAGATTGCCCTGCGTGAGGTCGACAAGGGCGTTATTGAAGCGACGCGCGCTATGGGCGCTCGGTTCAGCACGCTTATCTTTCGGGTTTTATTGCCTGAATCTTCACCCGCTCTGGTGTCCGGTATCACCGTGACGCTGATTGCGCTGGTTAGCTACAGCGCGATGGCGGGCGTGATTGGTGCAGGTGGTTTAGGGAATCTGGCTTATCTGGAAGGATTCCAGCGCAACCACAACGACGTCACGCTGGTGGCGACGGTGACCATTCTGGTCATTGTTTTCATTATCCAGTTCTGCGGCGATGTGATCACTTCTCTGTTAGACAAACGCTAATAAAATACGGGAACCATAATCATGAAAAAAACACTGACATTACTCGCAGCAGCAACCTTAAGCGCTCTCAGCTTTACCGCATGGGCAGAAACGCTGACCGTCGGCGCTTCGAATGTGCCACATGCCGAAATTCTTGAGCAGGCTAAGCCGATTCTGGCAAAGCAGGGGATCGATCTGGAGATTAAACCGTTCCAGGACTATATCCTGCCAAACACCGCGCTGGCGGGGCGTGAGATCGACGCAAACTATTTTCAGCATATCCCCTACCTCAACAGCGTACTGAAAGATCATGCCAACGATAAAACCTATGATTTTGTCAGCGCGGGCGCAATTCACATTGAGCCCATTGGCATCTATTCGAAAAAGGTGAAGTCGCTGAAGGATTTACCAGAAGGCGGTAAGGTGATCATGCGTGACGCGGTTTCTGAAGAAGGTCGCATCCTGTCAATCTTCGAGAAAGAGGGCGTCATAAAGCTGAAGCCAGGTGTGGATAAAGTCAGTGCGCGCATCAGCGACATTGTCGAAAACCCGAAAAAGCTGCAATTCCTGCCCAATGTTGAAGCGGCGCTGCTTCCGCAAATGTACAACAATGATGAGGGTGACGCGGTAGTGATTAACGCTAACTACGCTATCGATGCGGGTCTCGATCCTGTACACGATCCAATTGCAGTTGAAAGCGGTGAAAACAACCCTTACGCCAACATCATTACTGTCCATCGCGGCGATGAGAAGAAAAAAGATATCGTTGCACTGGTCGACGTTCTCCATTCCAAAGAGATTCAGGAGTGGATCCGTACCAAATATAAAGGCGCCGTCATTCCGGTAAACAACTAATCCGCCTCTTGCCGGGTAATGGCGCAGCCTTGCCCGGCAATCGTCCACTTATTTTACTGATTTTCTTTGTTTTTTGTCTTAATAGCCAGAGTAAGATATGCTTTGAGTATGTGCTAGCGAAGAGACAATAATAATGGGAAACCTGACAAAAGAAGATGAGTTGTACCGTGAAATGTGCCGGGTCGTGGGGAAGGTCGTGCTTGAGATGCGCGATTTAGGACAGGAGCCGAAACATATCGTCATTGCCGGCGTGTTACGCGCGGCGTTGGCAAATCAGCGAATTTCGCGAACCGATATTGAAAAGCAGGCGATGGAAACCGTCATTAAAGCCCTCGCAGGATAAGAACAGTGGGGGGCATCGACTCCCCTAAAATTTTCTATATATAATCCTGTTAATTAATATTGTTACGAATAGTGTGAATAGAAAATGGGTCTGCTTCGCTATATAATTAATTATACCTTGCATTCATTAAAAGATATTTTTCTGGGAACAATATCACATTTATTTCGCAAACAGATGAAAACACGCCACGTATATTAATGATAATAAATCTCACTCCGCATTAATTATTTCTCTTCCCCGCTTTGCTTGATAATGATCAAAGTTTAACCCTTTAAATGTACTCATTATTTATTTCGCCTAACCCTAAAGGATTAGTTTAATTGAGTTTAATCGTGTCACTTATGCGATCCGGTTAAGGCAATAATATCAGCAGTGGGGGGCAACATCAGAGGCTCTGTTTTCGCGTCATTAACATCAGCCTGAAACGTGTTGTCAGCACCGCGTTTGGGAAAAGGATGCGAAATAAATGAATCAGGTTGATCGTCCACTATTAGATTTAGGCTTAACGCGGCTGGAATTCCTGCGTATTTCAGGAAAAGGTCTGGCTGGGTTAACCATCGCGCCCGCATTACTGTCACTGTTGGGCTGTAAGCAAGAAGATGTCGACAGCGGCACCGTTGGGCTAATTAATACGCCGAAAGGGGTGCTGGTCACCCAGCGGGCGCGCTGCACAGGTTGTCATCGCTGCGAAATATCCTGCACAAATTACAATGATGGCGCGGTGGGCACATTCTTTTCCCGCATCAAAATTCATCGCCACTACTTCTTTGGCGACAACGGCCCCGGCTCGGGTGGCGGCCTGTACGGTGACCTGAACTACACACCGGATACCTGTCGTCAGTGCAAAGATCCTCAGTGTATGAAAGTCTGCCCGATTGGGGCCATTACCTGGCAACAGGAAGAGGGTTGCATCGCTGTCGATCATAAACGCTGTATTGGATGCAGTGCGTGTACCACCGCATGTCCATGGATGATGGCTACCGTAAATACGGTAACCGAGAAATCGTCGAAATGCGTGTTATGCGGGGAATGCGCGAATGCCTGCCCGACTGGGGCGTTAAAAATTGTCGAATGGAAAGATATTACTGTTTAAATCTTGCGAAGGAAAACATTATGGCTAACGGTTGGACAGGTAATATTTTACGGGTCAATCTGACAACAGGCAGTATTACCCTGGAAGATTCCAGTAAATATAAGAAATTTATTGGCGGTATGGGTTTCGGCTACAAAATCATGTATGACGAAGTCCCACCCGGCACCAAACCATTTGACGAAGGCAACAAACTGGTATTTGCGACCGGTCCTCTTACGGGGTCAGGCGCGCCATGCAGTTCCCGCGTAAATATCACGTCACTTTCTACTTTCACAAAGGGTAATTTAGTCGTTGATGCGCATATGGGCGGTTTCTTTGCTGCGCAAATGAAATTTGCTGGATATGACGCCATCATTATTGAAGGTAAAGCGGCGTCACCGGTCTGGATAAATATCAGAGACGACAAAGTGACGATCGAAAAAGCCGATTTCTTGTGGGGGAAAGGGACACGAGCCACCACAGAAGAAATTTGCCGAATGACAACGCCAGAAACCTGCGTGACGGCGATTGGTCAGGCGGGAGAAAACCTGGTGCCGCTCTCCTGCATGATAAACAGCCGCAACCACAGCGGCGGTGCAGGTACCGGGGCAGTAATGGGCTCCAAAAACCTGAAGGCGATAGCGGTTGAAGGCACGAAGGGCGTTAACATTGCCGACCGCAAAGAGATGAAGCGTCTCAACGATTACATGATGACCGAACTCATCGGCGCCAATAACAACCACGTTGTCCCCAGCACGCCACAGGCGTGGGCTGAATATTCATCGCCAACGTCGCGCTGGACGGCGCGAAAAGGTTTGTACTGGGCGGCTGCGGAAGGCGGACCGATCGAAACCGGTGAAATCCCGCCAGGCAATCAAAACACTGTCGGGTTTCGCACCCTGAAATCGATATTTGACTTAGGCCCGGCGGCGGAAAAATACACCGTAAAAATGAGCGGCTGTCACTCCTGCCCGATTCGCTGTATGTCGCAGCTCAATATTCCACGAGTGAAAGATTTCGGCGTGCCGAGTACGGGGGGAAATACCTGCGTGGCGAACTATGTTCACACCACCATTTTCCCGCATGGACCAAAGGATTTCGACGACAAGGATGATGGACGCGTGGTCGGAAACCTGGTCGGCATCAACCTGTTTGATGATTACGGCATCTGGTGTAACTACGGTCAGTTGCACCGCGACTTCATCTATTGCTACAGCAAGGGCGTGTTTAAGAGGGTTCTCCCGGCTGAAGAATATGCACAGATCCCCTGGGATCAACTGGAAGCGGGCGATCCGCATTTTATTAAAGACTTCTATTACCGGTTGGCGCATCGCGTCGGTGAATTCAGTCATCTGGCGGACGGTTCATATGCCATTGCCGAACGCTGGAACCTGGGTGAAGAATACTGGGGCTACGCCAAAAATAAACTGTGGTCGCCGTATGGCTTCCCGGTTCACCATGCCAACGAAGCGTCTGCGCAGGTCGGGGCGATTACCAACTGCATGTTCAACCGTGACTGCATGGCCCACACCCATATCAACTTTATCGGCTCCGGTTTACCGCTGAAGCTGCAACGCGAAGTGGCGGCTGAACTGTTTGGCTCAGAAGACGCGTATGACGAAACCAAAAATTATACGCCAATCAATGCGGCCAAAATCAAATACGCCAAATGGACGCTGTTGAAAGTCTGCCTGCATAACGCGGTCACGCTGTGCAACTGGGTCTGGCCAATGACCGTTTCCCCGCTGAAAAGCCGAAACTATCGCGGAGATTTAGATCTGGAAGCGAAGTTTTTCCAGGCTGTTACGGGTGATGAAACTACCCAGGCCAGTCTCGATCTGGCCGCAGAGCGCATCTTCACATTGCACCGTGCCTATACGGTCAAACTAATGCAAACCACCGATATGCGCAACGAACACGATCTCATCTGCTCATGGGTCTTCGATAAAGATCCGAAGATCCCGGTGTTCACCGAAGGGACCGATAAGATGGACCGTGATGATATGAAAGAGTCCTTCACGCTCTTCTATCAGGAGATGGGCTGGCATCCGGAACTGGGTTGTCCAACACGCGAGACGTTACATCGACTCGGTCTTGAAGATGTCGCTGCCGATCTGGCCGCGCAGAATCTGTTGCCGGCGTGAGGACGAGTCAATGAGCCATCCTGGGGATGAGGTCAGTCACATTGAATCTGATGTGGACCTGGATAAACGCCAGTGGTTGCAAGGGGGGCGTCAGCACGTTGAGGATGAAACCGTGCCTGACGCCCCGGCAAGCCCCGTTGACATCATGGCGGATTTTATTCGCCAGCACTCAACATCGGGACAACTTGTCGCACGAGCTCTGTTCTTGTTGCCGCCCTATGCCATAGAAGAGACGGCGCTTTCACCGCTGCTTGAAGCCCTTATCAGCGGTGAGGCAGGAGCGGACATCGTGTGTGTGCACGGCTCTCAGGATGATTATTACTTCTCAACCCAAACCATGACAGCGAACTACGCCGATATGTGCGTTCAGGTCGTTGAAAAGGATATATGTCGGGCAATCGCACAGGCGGTGCGTTTCGATTGCCAGACCTATCCGCGTCCTTACAAGGTCGCCATGCTGGAACAATCGCCTTACGGTTTTGATCCGCAGCAGATTGAAACCGCGCTCGCCGCGATTGAAACGCATCCCGACTTTGCAGACATTCGACCTGTGGCGGCGTCTAACGACGCGCTCTACCTGTTTAGCGAGCGGTACATGAGTTACGGCAAGGCTTATGGCCTGTGCGAATGGCTTGAAGTTGAGCAGTATCAGAACCCCTGAATTCAAGGAAAGCGTGGGCGAACGCGACCACAGCATTAGAGGATAACAAGATGTCCTTCACTCGACGGAAATTTATGCTTGGCATGGGGACGGTCATATTTTTCAGCGGCCCAGGCCAGACGTTGCTTGCCAATACAACGAAAAAGAAACCCGCACAGTATGTCATGATCCACGATGAATCACGCTGTAATGGCTGCAATATCTGCACCCGCGCGTGCCGGAAAACGAATCATGTTCCTGCGCAGGGAAGTCGCTTATCGATTGCCCATATTCCTGTGTCAGATAACGACAACGAGACGCTCTACCATTATTTCCGTCAGTCCTGTCAGCACTGTGAACAGGCACCTTGTATGGCGGTCTGTCCCACCGGAGCGTCCTGGCGCGACGAACACGGTATTGTGCGCGTTGACAAGGCGAAGTGCATTGGTTGCAGTTACTGCATCGGAGCGTGTCCTTATCAGGTGCGTTACCTGAACCCGCAAACGAAAGTGGCCGATAAATGCGATTTTTGCGCCGAGTCCCGGCTGGCGAAAGGGTTCCCGCCAATATGCGTTTCGGCGTGTCCGGAAAACGCGCTGCTGTTTGGGCTTGATGACAGTCCGGAAATCAAAACCTGGCTACGGGAAAATAAATACTATCAGTATGAATTGCCAGATACGGGAGAGCCTCATCTGTATCGCCGGTTCGGTCAACATTTGATTAAAAAGGAAAATGTATGAACGCGTCGCAGAATGCTGAACAGTTTCAAGCCCAACTGGCGAACTACGTGCCTGTGTTTTCCCCTGAATACTGGCCGGTCTGGCTGGTGATCGCCGGACTACTGCTGGTCGCGATGTGGCTAGTGCTAGGGCTTCACGCCTGGCTTCGTTATCGGGGTGCTAATAAGACGACGGCCGGGCACGGTGAGAAGGTTTATCTCTACTCCAGAGCTATTCGTCTTTGGCACTGGTCGAACGCGTTGCTCTTTGTCCTGTTGCTCGCCAGTGGCCTGATAAATCACTTTGGGCTGGTGGATGCAGCGGTTATACAAAGCCTGTTGGCAGTCCATGAAATCTGCGGTTTTCTGCTGCTGGCGTGCTGGGTTGTGTTCATTCTGATTAATGCGCTTGGCGGCAATGGCCACCATTACATCATTCACCCGGAAGGCTGGATGGGGCGCGCAGTCCGACAGGCCCGTTTTTATCTGTTCGGCATTATGCAGGGCGAAGGGCATCCGTTCCCGGCCACGGCTCGGGCGAAATTCAACCCGCTGCAACAGGCGGCTTATGTCGGTGTGATGTACGGGTTACTGCCACTGTTGTTGGCAACAGGGTTACTTTCTCTTTATCCTCAGGCCGTTGGCAATCTGTTCCCCGGTGTGCGCTACTGGTTGTTACAGGCACATTTCGCGCTCGCGATTATCAGTGTGTTCTTCATTTTTGGTCACCTCTATTTATGTACCACGGGGCGAACACCAACGGAGACTTTCCGCTGCATGGTTGACGGCTATCATCGGCACTAGCCCATGATGATCTCGCGGAAGGATTTGCGAGCATGGCGGGTCGGCCCCGTCATGTATCGCTGGTTTTTACGCCGTTTCCCCGAAGGGGGAAACTATGCGGACGTTCACCGCGCGCTAAGTCGTGAAGGCTATCTCGACTGGGCGAACAGTCTGGTGGAATACGCCTGGTCGCGCTGGCTGGATGAAGAGAGCTTTGCGCGGCAGGATATTTCTGCGATGGCGCGCCTGTCGGAACCGTGTGAATCAGAGTGGGTCGGACAAATCGCTGATGCAAATGACAGTGCTAATCTTGGCTTTGCCGGAGATAACCTCAAAATTGCCAGCGCGGGCTATGCGTCGCAGCTTGCCAGCGCGGGCTATTGTGTTCGCATTGGTAGCGTGGGATACAACACACATATCAGCAGTTCCGGCGATCGCGCCCGCGTAGCGGTGGCGGGCAATTCGACGCGTATTAGCAGCGCCGGTAATGGTTCGCGAATCGCCAGCAGCGGAATGCGCGTGCGGGTGAGTACGCTCGGGGAAAGGTGTCATGTTGCGAGCAATGGCGATCTGACGCAGATCGTCAATTTCGGCGCCAGTGCCAAAATAGCCAATAGCGGTGATAACGTCCACATCGTCTGCACCGGCGAAAATGCGGCTATCGCCAGTACGGGTATTATTGATTCATTTATCCTGGGTCCAGGTGGCTGTGCCGCGCTGGCGTACCACGACGGCGAACGTATGCGGTTCGCCGTTGCGGTAGAAGGAGAGAACGGTATTCGCGCCGGGGTAAAATATCGTCTTAACGCGCAGCATCAGTTTGTCGAATGTTAGTCCCTTGCGTTCGTCGCTGGACGACGTTCTCCAGCCCGTAGCACAGCAGGTAATACACCAGTCCGGTAAAGATGAAGATAGCCGCCGGATAGACCTGCTCGCGGTTATTGACCTGTCCGGCCACGGTGGTCAGTTCCGGAACGTTAACAATAAACGCCAGCGACGTATCCTTCAGCAAGCCGATAGTAATGCCTGTCAAAGAAGGCAGTACATTACGCAGTACCTGCGGCAGCAAAATCAACCCTAACGCCTTGGCAGGCGAAAACCCCTGTGTCATTGCTGCCTCATATTGCCCGTGAGGGAGCGCCGTCAATCCTGCGTAGACGGAATGCATAACCGAGGCCGCAGTAAACCACGCCAGCGCCAGCGTCACGGTCGCCCCACCGGGAAGATCGCTTCCAGTCAGCATGGGCAGTAGATACCACAGCCAAAATATGACAAAGATAAGTGGGATCCCGCGAATGAACTCTGCCCAGATAAATAGCCCGTTGCGAACCCTTCCCGGATAACGCCAGGCAATACAGGCGAGAATGATGCCGCCGGGCAGCGCCAGTGCAGCTGCGCCGAGCGTCATGAGCAGCGTCAACGCCACGCCACCAGGCTGACCTTCGGCCAGACGCCCCCAAAGTAAATAATCAAGGTTTTCGGTGAGCACCTGAAGATTAGCGATCATGTTGCGGACTCCTGAACAGTACTCTCAGCGATCTCCGCGTTGTTTTCCGTTTCGGCGTGGGCCCGAAAAATGTCAACGACATGCCGAGCGCAACGCCTGTGAGCAGATAGAGTGCGCTACCGACGGCAAACGCTTCGAGTGCATGCGCATTGTAACTTTCAATTTGCCGGACCTGATAGGTAAGCTCCGCAAATCCGATTCCACTCGCCAGTGACGAGAGCTTCATCAAATTAAGATACTGGCCGACAACGGGCTGCCATGCATTTACCAGCCCCTGCGGCAGCAGAATATAGCGAAACGTACGCCAGGCCGAGAACCCTTGAGAAAGTGCCGCTTCGCGCTGTCCGACAGACACGGCCTGCAGACCTGAAGCGATTTCCTCAACCAGGAAGGCGGAAGTAAACACTGCCAGTCCCCAAACCGAACAGAGGAATTCGGCTGTTAACCACCAGACGTTACCGGGCAAAACAGACCAGGTATGTTCGGCATTAACGAAGTCAATAATGTCCCGGGGAAGCAGATTCCAGCCCGCGAAATACCAGAACATGAGCTGGACCAGAAGCGGAGTGTTACGGAACAGCGATACCCAGCCAGCCACCAGTAGACGACCAAACCTGCTGCCGCTAGGACGAAGTGCTAACAGTAAAATAGCCAGCAGCGTGGCGAGGACAATCCCTGCTGCGCTGACCCACAGCGTGGTAAGAAAACCAGAAACAATCCATTGCAGGGGAAGGCCGGTCAGCACTCCCTGCCAGTCCATAACCGTCATTGTCGTGATGACTCCAGATGCAGCGGATCGAGGACTTTATGCAGAAACTGGCGGGCGCGTGGATGCTGAGGATGGGTGAAAAACACTTCCGGACGGGCGACTTCCAGAATCTCCCCTCCGTCAATAAAGACCACCCGATTGGCAATTTCGCGCGCAAAATGCATTTCATGCGTCACGACAATCATGGTGATACCGCTATGAGCGAGATCTTTCATCACCTGCAACACTTCGCCAATCGTCTCCGGGTCGAGCGCGGAAGTGGGTTCGTCAAAAAGCAGAATTTGTGGTGAAGAGGCAAGCGCCCGCGCAATGGCGACCCGCTGCTGCTGACCGCCAGATAACTGTGCAGGCCAGGCGTCGGCTTTGTCCTCAAGGCCAACGTGTTTCAGCAATTCAAGCGCCCGACGTTGAGCCTGCGCCTTTGTCCAGTCGTGGACAAACTCAAGGGCCAGAGCAATGTTCTGCAATGCGCTAAGATGCGGGTAAAGATTAAACTGCTGAAACACAAAGCCAATACGACTGCGGAGTTGCCGCAACGCGATCCCCTTTAGCTGTCCGATGGGCTTATTATCAATGTAAATGTCGCCGCTGCTGAGTGACTCCAGTTGATTGATGAGCCGGATAAGGGTTGACTTACCTGATCCGGAGGGGCCAAGAATAGTCACCACTTCGCCGGGTTCAACCGTCAGATTGATGCCGTTAAGTACACGGTTTCCGGCGTACTCTTTCACGACGTCACGCAACTCCACGCGCGACTGATGTAGCGCGCTAAAATCCGCAGTCTGCGCTGCGGATGGGGTTAACAGGCTTGCCAGCATCTTACTGAGCCTTAATCGTGAATGCGCGAGGCTGGGGTGTTTTCGTTTCTGGCCCGAACCACTGGTCGTAAATCTGGCTGGCGTGCCCGCTGGATTCGAGTTTCAGCAGTTCGTCATTGACCGCTTTTAATAACGCCGGTTCACCTTTTTTCACCCCGACGCCAATTTCCTCTTTACTGAGTAAATCGGGCAGGATTTTAAAGTCAGCCTTATCCGGCGCTGCGTTGCGTAACCCGGTCAGAATCGTTGAATCCTGGGTGATTGCCTGCACATTGCCGTTACGCAGTGCGGTCAGCGCCAGCGGAATGTCATCGTAGGCAAGCACGCGAGATTGCGGGAATCGCTGGTGTAATGCTTGCTCTCCCGTCGTCCCTTTCACTGCGCCAATTCGCGCACGTTGATACGCATCCAGTTTGTCGGACGATGTTGCCGGAACCAGGAACTGCTGCCCGGTGACGAAATAGGGTACGGAAAAGTCAATGACCTGAGCGCGTTCAGGCGTAATGGTGATGTCCGCCACGATCAAATCGGCTTTACCCGACTGCAGCAACGGAATGCGGTTAGCGGGGTTAGTGGCGACCAGTTCCAGTTTGACGCCCAGAGATTTTGCCAGCGCTTTCGCAAAATCGACGTCATAGCCGACAATCTGATGCGTTGCAGGATCAACGGATCCAAACGGCGGATTCGCATCAAATGTCGCGACTTTTACTACACCTGCCGCTTTGATATCAGCGAGTTGGTCGGCTTGTGCCGGATTTGCCAGTAAGCCTGCGGCCAACATGATGCCGAGAGCCATGATTGAGGTTCTAGTGTTGTTTTTATTCGTTGCCATCATTTCTTCGAAATCCCTGTATTTATTGGTTTGTCCTTTTACGCTCCCACATCTGAGATCCGCTGCAAAATAAGAAAATGTACTTATCAAACGACAAAATAAGATTAGTGAACGGGGGGACTACGCGGGACAGCGTACTGAATATGATATGTGCGCCAGGCATAGCTTTTGGTTACTGGCGGGGGTTCACCGGTAAAAGAGGTTGGAGGTGATTGAGGTGATTAGCATCGGCGGTGCGCCGGGTGGGCATTCTGGTGAAGCCTGTGCCCAGCAGTCACTCGACGTCCTGTAAAATTCACAGACTTGAAAACGGGCCTGAAAGACTACACGAAGTCACCAGGCCCAAGATCGCAGGGGCTACCTGCGTTAACATCAAATTTTGCAGGCGTCGCCGCAATCGTCATCGGCAATGACCGATTCCGCTTTCTTGTCGGCATCTTCCAGACGTTCCGCATTACGCTCTTGCGCTTCTTCTAGTCCGTTAAAAACCAGATTATCGAGATCAATTTCCATCATTTACCTGTACGCGTTCAGTTTTGACATGAAAGCAGTATAGGGCAAAAGTGCCACTGAGATCACCTGTTGCTACGTTATGTTTCGACACCAGAGTAGGGCGTCTGCTGACATTTGTTCAACAACGAACCTGAATAAAATTAATATGCGGATAATATAATATGTATTTCCAACTATTACCGGCACCTTTAATGAATTTTTGGAAAATATAGGTTACCATCAGATCTTAATTGATTGGGCATGCTGGATGAGTATTGACGTAAATCAACGTTCATTATTGTTATGATGTTTAATTTAAGTAATATCTAGTTATCAGGCGAAAACGCTACAACTTCACTTACTATAAATCACTTTATATCGCTAAAAGGCTTTGCTGCCGCATAAAGAGTCGCCAGCAATTGGAAGAAAATTCTCACTTAACACAACTGTGTAGATTAAAGATCTGTGTTGTTGATCATTTGTGGATCTTTGTTCTATTATGAGGTTGTTTAGAAAACGCTCTTCAATCAATAAACACTGCAATAAGGCAAGGAATATTATGGCCGATACGTTCCAGAATGAGGTGCCGAAGTCACGCGTCAATATTCGTCTGGACCTGCATACAGGTGGCGCGCAGAAGAAAGTCGAATTACCGTTGAAAGTATTAACCGTCGGTGATTTCAGTAATGGTAAAGAAATCCGACCATTATCGAAAAGAGAGAAGGTTAATATCAACAAAAACAACTTCAATAGTGTACTTTCAGAATTTAACCCGGAAGTTAATCTCACCGTTCAGAACACCCTTTCTGACGATGGCTCGGAGGAAACTGTCAAACTCAGTTTCTCTGAAATGAAAGATTTCGAACCAGAACAAATCGCCCGTCAAATTCCCCAACTCCGCGCCATGCTCGCAATGCGTAATTTATTACGCGATCTCAAATCGAATCTTCTTGATAACGTCACTTTCAGAAAAGAACTCGAGAAAATTCTTAAAGACCCGGCGTTGTCCCAGGAATTACGCGACGAAATGAGTGCGCTTGCTCCGAAATAAAACGTGGGCGTGTCTTTTAATGGATTAATCGAGTGAATGCTTATGTCTGTCAATAGTGAAAATAGCCTGACTCAAGGGCAAAACCAGGTTCTGGAAAAAGCAGTGGGTGAAAGCGTATATGCTTCACTGTTTGAAAAAATCAATCTGACTCCAGCATCTCGCCTGGGTGATATTAATGCGTTTCTGGACGATACCGCACTGGCTGAAGCGCCAGCTGGCGAACGTCTTACTGCAGCGATGCAGGTATTTATGGATTGTATCCGTAAATCCGGGCAGAGCGTTGAAAAGCTCGATAAGACGCTGATCGATCACCACATCGCAGAGCTGGATTTCCAGATTAGCCGTCAACTGGATGCTGTTATGCATCACGAAGAATTCCAGAAAGTGGAATCATTGTGGCGCGGCCTGAAGCATCTGGTGGATCGTACCGACTATCGTCAAAACGTGCGTACCGAAATTCTGGATCTCTCCAAAGATGACCTGCGTCAGGACTTTGAAGATGCGCCTGAGCTTATTCAAAGCGGCTTATACTGGCACACCTATACCAGTGAATACGACACCCCAGGCGGTGAGCCAATTGGTGCAGTCATTTCTTCGTATGAATTCGACGCCAGTCCGCAAGACGTCGCGCTGCTGCGTAACATTTCCAAAGTCTCTGCCGCCGCGCATATGCCATTCATTGGTTCGGTCGGTCCTAAATTCTTCCTGAAAGAGTCGATGGAAGACGTTGCTGCTATTAAAGATATCGGAAACTACTTCGATCGCGCTGAATATATTAAGTGGAAATCTTTCCGCGACACGGATGACTCCCGCTATATCGGACTGACCATGCCGCGCGTACTGGGGCGTCTGCCTTATGGTCCTGACACCGTACCGGTGCGCAGCTTTAACTATGTTGAAGAGGTAAAAGGACCGGACCATGAGAAATACCTGTGGACCAACGCATCCTTTGCCTTTGCTGCCAATATGGTCCGTAGCTTTATTAATAACGGCTGGTGTGTCCAGATCCGTGGACCGCAGGCCGGTGGCGCGGTGAAAGATCTACCCATTCATCTGTACGATCTTGGCACCGGCAATCAGGTGAAGATCCCGTCTGAAGTGATGATTCCGGAAACCCGCGAATTTGAATTTGCCAACCTGGGCTTTATCCCGCTGTCTTACTATAAGAATCGTGATTATGCCTGCTTCTTCTCGGCAAACTCTGCGCAAAAACCGGCGCTGTACGACACTCCGGATGCTACCGCTAACAGCCGCATTAACGCTCGTCTGCCGTATATCTTCCTGCTGTCGCGTATCGCCCATTACCTGAAGCTTATCCAGCGTGAAAACATCGGTACCACCAAGGACCGCCGTTTGCTTGAACTTGAGCTGAACACTTGGGTACGCGGACTGGTAACGGAAATGACCGACCCGGGCGACGAACTGCAGGCTTCGCACCCGCTGCGTGATGCCAAAGTGATCGTCGAAGATATCGAAGATAACCCGGGATTCTTCCGCGTGAAGCTGTATGCAGTACCGCACTTCCAGGTGGAAGGCATGGACGTCAATCTTTCTCTGGTGTCGCAGATGCCGAAGGCGAAAGCGTAAGACAGGGAGCAGGGATGAAAATATATCGTCCGTTATGGGATGATGGGGCCTTTCTGGCCCCGCAACAATTTCAGCAACAAGCTCGGTGGGATGCGCACGTTGCCGACACCGTCTCAAGAATGGCCATAGCACATCCCTGGGGCGTGCTGTGTGCCGAATTTGATGATGGCGCACTCACGCTCTCCCGACTCAATGCTACGCGTCTTTGTGTTCGCTTCGCTGATGGAACGCTGGTCGATACCGATTTGGCAGACAATCTGCCGCCAGTTTGTGACTTATCTGTCGCAGGACAGGATAACGTAGAAGTGTTGCTTTCACTGCCACTGCTTAGCGCTAATGGTGGCAATCTGGATGACGGGCGCGACAGTGCTCGTCCGCGACGCTGGAAGTCTGAGCGGGTGACGGTCCAGGAATTGGCTGGGCATGAGCGTAGCGAGGTCGCCGTGCTCCGTCATGCGCTTACGCTTCGCCTTTCAACGCAGGAAAACAGCGCGTATCTGACCTGTCCGGTCGCAAGGCTCACCCTGAATACGCAAGGGCAGTGGAGTCTGGACCGGCGTTTTATCCCTCCACTGTTATCGCTGTCAGCAAGCCCAGGCTTGGTGGGTGAACTGAATGATCTTCTGCACAGACTGCAGGCTCGACGTAAGCGCCTGATGGCCATGCGCCGTGAAAGTAACGAAAGAATGGCAGATTTTGCGGTCGCAGATGTCTCGTTGTTCTGGTTGCTTAATGCATTAAACAGTGCTGAACCCGTCATAACGGAGCTATACCAGACGCCGTCTCGCCATCCAGAATTGCTCTATCGCGAGCTGGCAAGACTTGCTGGTAGCCTGATGACCTTTTCGCTTGAGCATAACGCGGGTGACATTCCGCATTACTGGCACGATGAGCCTGAAAAAGTTTTTCCTCCTCTTTTTTCTCTTCTGGATACGTTGCTTGAAGCAAGCCTGCCTTCTCGTGTCATCACCATCGAACTGAAACAGGGTGAAGATCGAGAGATCTGGCGAGGGAAATTGCATGATGCGCGGCTGCGTGAAGGCGCTGATTTCTACCTGTCAGTGCGATCGGCAATGCCAAACCATGAGTTGCAAACCCGTTTTCCGCAACTGTGTAAGGCGGGCAGCAATGATGATGTATCCGAAGTCGTCAATATTGCTCTTAGCGGTATGGTCATTAAGCCCCTTAGTCATGTGCCCGCTGCAATCCCATTGCGCTTGGAAAATCAGTATCTTGCGCTGGATCTGACGACGGCAGCGGCCCGAGCGATGTTAGAGGCAGGAAACTGTACTTTCTACACGCCGGAATCGCTAGGCGAGGTGAAACTTGAACTGTTTGCGGTGCTGCGCTCATGAACACCAAAGATTTAGATCTGATAAATAAAACCTTCTATCCAGGCTGGTTGATGGTCAGTCAGCTGCGTTGTGGTCAGGAGATAAAAGACGGCGATACGCTGTACCGCAGGGCCTGTCATTGGGTAAACCAGGCACGAGATACATTAACTGAAGCAGGGTTCAGCGAGATTAGCTGTGACCGAATGCTCTATGCGTATTGTGCATTATTGGATGAAAGCGTTCTGAACCGTGACAAGGAGGATGACGGTTACCGTAAATGGCGAAAAGATCCGCTACAGGCGCGTTTTTTTCACACGCTTCATGCAGGGGAAGAATTATGGGAACGTATTCGTATCATCCTGCGTGAGCCTTCGCCGGATATCCTGGTTCTGACCTGTCTGTATCGCACTTTGCAACTGGGATTTGTCGGACAATACCGCGAAAAGGATGATGAACGACGTGAGGATGTTGTTCGAGAACTGAGTGAGCGGGTGCCCCCGTTCACACTGAGTCAGGAAGCGCCGATCGTGGTGAAAGCGTCTCGCTTGCGCAGTGGGCGGCGGATGTACTGGCTTGGTTGGGTGGTGGGAATCGTTGTACTGGCGGGACTGTGGTTCACCTTTTCCTCCTTACTGTCACAAATGGTCGAACAGATTGCCGGGCGGGGATAAAGAATGCGCGCTTATTCCTGGATCTTTCTCACGATTTTCGCGGCGGTTTTAGCGTTGTGGCTCGTGCTGGGTTTTTGGCCTGTTTCGATCTGGAATCGTGTTGCCCTTAGCGTCTTCATTCTATTTATGAGTGGCCTGGTGCTTTGGCGATTATGGCGACAACATCACTTGCGCCAGATCCTGAGTGAGCAAATTGACGAGTGTAATTTGCCTCCTGAGGATTTTCAGGGTGCCGTTGTGCTTGTCAGTGGTGATTCGGAAGCATTATTTCCGGTAGGGCGTACCTATCGCGAAACCTTACAGGGATGGTTTCTTAGGGCCGAAAATGCGGAACAACTTCCGTTGCTCGCCCAGCACCTGGCCGCAGTGCGTCCTGCTCTTATCTCGCAGGTTTCTGTCATGTTGGCCGTCCTCCCAGAGAGACAAACATCGGAAGACATTCTGGCGCAGTCTCTGAGAGGGTGGCGACGGAGCATAGTGCAGTGCAGAACGTGGCTTAATGGTGTGCCGCCGGTTTGGGCCGTTACGTGGGTTTCGGCGCCGGCATTTAAAGAGAATGAAGAACCACAATGGTTCACCGTTACGCCGGATTTACCAGGTCTTCGGGTACGCCGTAACGGCCATGTCGCCACACCTGTCGGTGACTGGCAGCATGAGATGCCTGGTGATTCCAAACGACTCACTTATACGCTATGGCTCGAAGGCATACTGAGTTTTGTGAATAGCCGTATTTCTCAGCCGCTCAGTACGCGTCAGGCTGAACTTCCTTCGTTAACGCTCTGCGCAACAGGTATCTGCCTGGCACCTGTCACTGCTGTGGCTGACAACCTCTGGCTAAATCAATTAGCTGAAATCACGACGCTTTCTCCGGAAAGTAAACAGAGTTCGAATGAACTTCCGCTTCCGGAGGTTCTGCTCCCGTATCTGCCACGTCGCCATGGGATCAGTCGCCTGATGCAAGATGCTCGCCTGGCAGGGGGCGCGTGTTTCATCTTCCTCGCATTGGCGATGCTGGCGTCCTTCATTAACAACCAGAGATTGATCCGTAGCGTTGGCGATCATCTTGCTGTTTACGAGCATCTCAGCGGTACGCCACCGCTGCCAAAACAGCAGGCACAACAGCGTTTACGTGCAGACAGTCTGCTGCTCGATGACTGGCAGCGACGCGGAGAACCTTTGCGTTACGGTCTGGGGCTATATCAAGGAGGAAGGCTGATCCCGCCAGTGGAAGCGGCAATTAACGGCTGGATATCTGGTCACCATCTGATGAAGAGCATCCGGCACGACACAATACATCAACTTCCCCCGCTATCGGCAGATGGCAGAACCCGTATTGACCCTCCTAAACCGGAACAGCGGGCATTGCTGAAGCGGTTATATCTACAACAAAGCTGGCAGGAATTACTTGAGCAGGCCGCTGAGATGTTTTCTCGTGGTGCCAATCACCTATGGCTGGATCTGCAATGGTATATCCATCAGGCCTTGTTGAAATCCCGAAAGGAGGCCGAAGCGGCAATAATCCAGAACGATTTGAAAGGACTTCTTTCCCGACTGGCAGGCCTCGAAGAGCTTGCTTTCAGCGACGGTAGTCCCTATGCCGATGAGGTCACGCTGAACTGGATACACCAGCAGGTACTGGATGAGAACGCCGGATGGCGCGAAGAGCACACCGCCAGTACCGCCGGAGATAATGACATTTTGCACCTGGAAGCGGAGGCGTTGGCTATTGCTGATAATGACGGCGCTGATGCGGCTATTAACTGGTTACAAAGCCGACCCGGCACCAGCAACTCCCGCAATCGCTGGTTGCTTCGATTACTGATGTCACGTATAGCGGAGCAGACGGGGAATAATGAACTTGCGCATCACCTTCTCTCTGAGCTTGGTGCTCATGCTTGCACGTTACCGCTCGCAGAATGGGAGCCGGAACTGATATTCGAGGTTAAGGCCCGGCACCTCCGCTTGCTTCGCATGAAAGCCGGGCGCAACGAATCGGATAAAACCCGACTTCAGCCCGAGATGGATCGCCTTCTGGCTGAACTTATTACTATTGATCCTGCCCGCGCAGCAGTGCTGTGTGGTTGACCCTCTCTGACCAAAAAAGATCATGACATGGAAGATTTATCCCTGCGCTATTTTGATGCCGAAATGCGGTATCTACGTGAAGCGGCGAAAGAATTCGCGCAAACCCACCCCGACAGAGCGGCAATGCTCGATCTCGATAAAGCCGGTACGCCGGATCCTTACGTTGAGCGCCTGTTTGAAGGGTTTGCTTTTTCGATGGGGCGACTGCGCGAGAAAATAGATGACGACCTGCCGGAACTCACGGAAGGCCTGGTAAGCATGTTATGGCCACATTATTTGCGCACCATACCGTCGCTGTCTGTCGTGTCGCTGAAACCCGATTTACCGGCAATGAAAATGGCAGAAGTCCTTCCTGCCGGGCTGGAAATTTACTCTCAACCTGTAGGGCCAAAAAAAACGGTCTGCCGGTATCGTACAACAAATGATGTCACCCTAAACCCATTGGACATTTCCGATGTTGTAATGACAACTGAGCCTGATGGACGATCTGCGCTACGAATTCGCTTTACTTGCAGTGGGCAAGCGGACTGGGGGCAAGTGGACCTCCGCAATCTGCCACTCTATCTTGGCGAGGATACTGTCACGGGCACTGCGCTTCACCTCTGGCTGACAAAGCGGCAGGCAGGATTGTATCTCCGTCTGGATGGGCAAACAGATCGAATTAAAATAGACGGCTATTTTTCGCCAGGGGGATTTGCTGAGGAGGATGGTCTGTGGCCGAAGGGAGAAAGTGCTTTTAGTGGTTATCAACTCCTCCTTGAATATTTCAGCTTCCGTGAAAAATTTATGTTTGTGCATTTTAACGGCATGGAAAACCTGACCCTCCCTTCAGGAACGGTCAGGTTCGATATTGAAGTGGTTTTTAACCAGGTATGGCAGAGCGACTTGCCGGTAACAGGCAACACCCTGCGAGCGCACTGCGTTCCGGTAATAAATCTGTTCACACTTGAAGCAGATCCGTTGACGATTAGTGGGTTAGAAAGTGAATACTTGTTACGGCCGAAACGGCTTCAGGACGGCCATACCGAGATTTATTCGGTAGACAGTGTCACTGGATCGGGGCGAACGGGTGATGCGAGATATGTGCCATTCACCAGTTTTCGACATCAGGGGGGGATGATGCGTCGGCATGCACCAGAGCGCTATTACCACACACGCGTTAAGCGAGGGGTTACCGGCATGCACGACACATGGTTGATATTGGGGGGGCAGCAGTGGGAAACGGACAGAATGCTCGACAGGGAAACCCTCTCATTACGCATTACCGGAACCAACGGGCAACTACCGCGTCGGGCACTCCAGAGCACGCTTCTGGACAGTTGTGAACAGGTGTCTGAAATTTCGCTGGTTGTACGTAATCTTTGCAAACCGACATTACCTGCCTATCCTCCGGCAGAAGACCGCTTTCACTGGCGAGTCTTGAGTCATCTGGGTACCCGGTTTCTGAATATGATGAGCAGCGCAGAGGTGCTCCGGGGCACGTTGGCTCTTTATAACTGGCGAGACGATGAACTCAATAATCGTCGTCTGGATGCCATTCTGAACGTTCAGCATCATCGTTTACAGCGCTTTGAAGGCGGCTTTCTGCTGCGTGGACTGGATATTGAAGTCACGATCGATAGCAATGGTTTTACCGGTGAAGGTGATATCCATCTGTTTGGTGAAATGCTTAACCGCTTTTTCGCTTTGTATGCCGATATGAATCAGTTTAACCAGCTTACGTTGATTGTTCAGCCTGAAGGGAAGAGTATCCGATGGAAAGAGAATCACAATCAGCGCCTGCCCGGCTAATCGCAGCGCTACGGCATCAACTGCCGCACATGAATTTTTATCGCTTTTGCCAGTTGTTGGAGCAGAGCCAACCTGACGCCTCAATACCGGGATCCCAGTGGCGGATGAGTGATGAACCCGTTCGTTTTCGTCCGCATCCGGGTATGGGGTTTCCGGCCAGTGAAATTAAAGGGATGGAAGACCCGGCCCCGGAACACCCCCATTTGCCGCCAACGATCCGTGTCACCTTTATGGGGCTGTACGGGGTAGAGTCGCCGCTACCAACGCACTACATCGATGATATTGCCCAACGACGAGAAGGATATGAAGCGACTCAGGACTTTCTGGATATCTTCAATCATCGATTGATTGCGCAGTACTATCGAATCTGGCGTAAATACTCCTATCCAGCCACTTTCAAAGCCGGTGGAACGGACAATACATCACAATACCTGTTAGGACTTGCTGGATTAGGTATTCAGGGATGTGCGTCAAATGCAGGCACGCCGCTTTCACGCTTTCTCGCACTACTCCCGGCAATGCTGCTGCCGGGGCGCACTGCAGAAGGGCTGGGGACCTTAGTAAAACTGCTGGCCCCTGATACCCGCACCACGTTGTACCACCATGATCGCTGTCGGATCCCGTTAAAACAGCCTCTGAAGATGAGCACAAGGCAACAGGTGAGTCTGAAGCAACGACCCGTCATGGGGACGCATGCCACGGATGTTAATGGTCAGGTGTTGTTGCGCCTGACCACTGATAATTCAGAAGAAGTAAAAGGCTGGTTGCCGGGTGAAGAGTTACACAATGATCTGATGGCCCTGCTACATGTTTACCTCGGTTCAAATTTGGATGTGCGATTGCAACTGCATGTGGCACGAATTCTTCTTCCGGATGCGCAGTTGTCCTGTAAACCGCGCCAGGGAGTACAACTCGGGCGAACGGCAGTACTCCGTCCACTGAATCAACAACAAAACCGTGATGACATGATCACAATTAATCTCGGACGCTATCAAGGCGTACAGGAAAATTTTCACCGAAGGGAGAGTGACGAAAATGGCGATTACCGCTGGTAAAGTTCCGGCCATATTATTGGTATTAATAACAGGTATTTCCCTGGCTGGCTGTGGACTGACACAGAAAGTAAAGGACAGCACAATCTCTGTGACGAAATCCATTTTCTATAAACAGGTGAAAACGCTGCATCTGGATCTTCAGGCGCGGGAAGGGGTCAACAATAATGCTAATGGCGCATCGCTGGCGACGGTAGTGCGAATCTATCAATTACGCGATCGTAAAAGTTTTGACGACAGCGACTATCCATCACTGTTTGCCGACGACAGTCAGGCGATTAAAGCTGATCTCATTGCGCAAAATGATGTCCGCCTGCGCCCGGGGGAGACTGTAACAATAGATGTGCCCATGGAAGAAGATGCACAATTTGTCGCGATAGCAGGAATGTTTATTGACCCGGACCAGGTGAATAATACCTGGCGACTGGTACTCGCGCGCGAAGAACTTGACCCGGACAAGCCTCGCATTATTGAAGCCAGAAATAATGTTCTGACGCTACATCCAGTAAAGGATGAATAAAATGCTCCAACCCTCCCTGTATGAAATGCTGTACGGAAATTTTGCTGGAGGCATTGACCTGCCTGTTGTCAGCGAGGAGAACCAGGTCATCCTCTCGGTACTGGATAATATGCAGTGTATTCTCAATACGCGTGCTGGAACGTTGGCACACTTGCCAGATTATGGACTGCCGGATATGACAAAAATACTTCAGGGGATGCCGGGAACCACCCATCAACTTATGCAGACGCTCACTTCGGTACTGCTTAAATATGAACCTCGATTGAAATCACTAAAGATCATACTGCTGGAACAAACTCAACCGGGGGAATTACGCTACGCTATCGATGCTGAACTGATAGCTACAGGTCTTGTTCGTTACGGTACAGAGTTTATGCCCGAGGGACGCGTTCTTATTCGTCACCTAAAACAAGAGAATTACCTGGATAATCATTCCGTCATTTAATTATTTCCGCGGATATTGCCTTTGGAGTTTAATTTCAGGGTTTTATTTGCTTTTTAATATGAATTATTACGGATAGATATTCATAAATATCCTTTCGCACTCCTGAGCTATGTAAACAGACTGATTTCAGTCCACAATATTGAGTAACGCTCTCCTATGGCTACTGACTCTCAACGTCACCTTAAAACCGGCGGTGACCCTCGTACGCTTGCTGATTATGCGGCGCTGCGCGATGAACTGAATAAACTGACTCATCCGGCGCGACCGGATGTGAACTGGAAGCATGCTGAAAAACTGTGTCTTTCGCTCTTCGAACATAATGGCGTTGAACTGCAAACTGCAGCCTGGTATACGCTGGTGCGAACGCAGCTTGCCGGGGCTTATGGCTTGAATGAAGGGCTGGCGATACTGGATGCGCTCATCTCCCGGCAGTGGGGGGCGCTCTGGCCCCAGCAGGTTCATGCCAGGATGGAGATCCTGTCAGGTCTGAGTCGGAGGCTTCAGCAGGCATTGCGCACGTTGACGCTGACCTGGGATGATTTGAGTCAGCTATATGTTGCGGAACAACATCTGACGCACCTGAATGAGGTTATGCAGCGCCTTGAACTAAAACACCTTAGCCAGATTGAAACGTTACGAGCTCAGGTGCATGCCGCCGCTGTCCGCCTGGAAAATAGCGAGCCCGTCACACAGGAAACAGCCGGTGTGACGCTGCCTCTCGATCCTCAGATGGTTGAGATTGCCGACAGAGACAAGTGGGTCTATGTTGTCCCGGAAGAGCCAAAAGTGGCCCGTCCACCGGCGGCAGAACTCAGTGCCTGGAAACCTTTTTTTCTCGGTATGTTCACAATGCTTCTGATTGCCAGCGTGTTGGTATGGGGCTGGAAAGCGTTGGATACGCCAGACAGTTTGAGGCAACAGTACGCTTTATCTTTATCACCGCTGCCGATGGCTCTTAATAGGGAGCAGTTACTGGAATTCCGGCAGAATGCGCCCTCGCCAGAAGAAGGGATCCGAGAGACACAACAGCAGTTAGAGCGACTGTCCAGCCTGCCGCCGGAGTGGTCATTACGCTACAGGGAACAGCTTATTCAACAGGCTCAGGCATTATGGCCAGAGCAGGCAAAGCCGCTGGCAGCGCAATGGCGACAGCAACTGAACGCATCACTTCCCACAGCGGAGCAACTTAACAGCTGGAACCAGGGGATGACGCAGTTACAGGCACTTACCCAACGGCTGAATACACTGGATGAAAAGCGCGGCAAGTACATGACCGTTAGCGAGTTGAAGTCGGAGGTGTTTTCGATAATTCAGGCGTTTAATGGGGCGGTGCCGCTGGAGGAACAGTTGCGGCAGCTTGGTCTGGAGAGTGCGATTACGCCGATACAGAGGCATCAAGCTGAAGCGTCACTTGAGGCATTACTGAACTACTACTCCCAGTTCACCCCATCACCCTTTAATTAAAGCCTCTTTCTCATTCTCTGCCATAATTACTCTTTTTCGCAGGGCAGGAATAACGATGATAACGCTATGTAAAGCCTGCGGTACGTCTTACGACTGCGGGCAGGGCCACGTTGAGCGGTGCAAAATTTGTGAGGATGAGCGACAGTATGTACCTGTGTCCGGGCAGGCATGGATGGATTTTGATGAACTCACGCGTAGTCATTCCAATAAGTGGCGGCAGCACGCGGCGAAACTGTTCAGCCTGAAAACTGTTCCATCTTTCGCAATAAACCAAAGGGCTTTCTTGCTCGTTACGCCTGCGGGAAATGTTCTCTGGGATTGTATCGCGAATCTGGATCCCGCCACGAAATCTCTCGTCTCTGCGCTGGGAGGCGTTAACGCCATTGCCATTTCCCATCCACATTACTACACCACCATGCAGGACTGGGCGGAAACCTTTAATGCGCCGATCTATCTCCATAGCGACGATCGCGCGTGGATAATGCGTGACAGTCCCTATATTCACTTATGGAAAGGGGATACGTACGCACTCTTACCGGGTATTAGGCTGTTACGTCTGGGAGGCCATTTTGCCGGAGGTACAGTATTGCACTGGGAAGAGGGCGAAGGCACGATTCTGGCAGGGGATATTTTGCAGATTACTCCAGGGGCAAACGCTGTGTCGTTTATGTGGAGCTACCCCAATATGCTGCCCTTGGCAGCTGAAACCGTAGCCAGAATTCTACAGCGCTTAACGACGGTAAAATTTGCCCGCATGTATGGTGCGTTTGAAGGGCAGGATATTACTAACAATGCCAGTGAGATCGTTCAATGCTCAGGAGCGAAATATATCACTTGCCTGAAACCGAATTCATGCTAACGAGGGGGATCACCCCCTCAGACTCAAACGATCAATCCAGCTTGGCTTTGTTGATGGCGCTTAGTGAAGTATTAACGTCGAAGATTTTAGCGACAACCTCAGCAACGCCGAGATGTTTCAACCGTGCGGTATGCTTGTCGAGATAGGCAAACGCCGTCTCCTCGCTCTCAAACAGATAAATTCCCCCCGCCTCTTTATTCTTTTCACTTTCCGTCCAGACTTTCCACAAAAAGCCCGGTTCCTGGTTGATTGACTCAGCCAGACCACGAAGCTGCTCAGCCATTTCCTGACCAAACGGACCGTTAAAGGCAAAGTGAAGCTGTAATAATTTAGGCATAGTCATTCTCCGTTTTAAAACTCAAAAGATGAGTCGATCCTGTGAATGCAGAATCTGTAATGTAACGAAAATGAGATGCAGGGAACAGTGTAAATGAAGTTCAGAAAATAATGAGGAAGAAGAAAAGCACCAGATCAGGAAAATCTGGTGCGTCCGAGTGGACTCGAACCACCGACCCCCACCATGTCAAGGTGGTGCTCTAACCAACTGAGCTACGGACGCAGAATGGTGCGTTCAATTGGACTCGAACCAACGACCCCCACCATGTCAAGGTGGTGCTCTAACCAACTGAGCTATGAACGCAACGTTGTAGGTGACAACGGGGACGAATATTAGCGGCAGAGCCGGAATGAGGCAAGAGGGAAATGGTAATTTTCTTCCGGATTTCACTCGATTGCAGAGTTAGTGCGCAAAATGTTGACAGAATAGCCGCCCGCAGGCGGCTATTGCCGGTTTATCGCGCGGCGCGTTGCAATATTACCGCTGACGGCTGGCGTTGCAGGAAACGCATTCGCAGCATCATCATGATGGCCGCAGAGGTCAGGCCGATAATAAAGCCCATCCAGAAACCTGCCGGGCCCATCCGGTCAACCACCAGATCGGTCAGCGCAAGGATATAACCGCTGGGTAGGCCCAGCACCCAATACGCGGTAAAGGTAATAAAAAAGATAGAGCGCGTATCTTTGTAACCACGCAAAATCCCGCTGCCTATCACCTGGATAGAGTCAGAAATCTGATAAATTGCCGCCAGGAGCATCAGCTGCGCCGCCAGGGTAACCACTTCCGGATTGTCGTTGTAGAGCAGGGCGATCTGCTCGCGAAACGATACGGTAAAAATCGCCGTGATACACGCCATGCACACGCCCGTTCCCAGACCAGTGCGTGCAGCGGTCTGCGCATCCAGCGTGGAGCCTTGTCCCAGTCGGTAGCCCACGCGGATGGTCACAGCTGCAGCCAGCGACATCGGTAACACAAACATCAGTGAACTGAAGTTCAGGGCAATCTGATGACCCGCAACATCGACAATACCCAGCGGCGAAACCAAGAGTGCCACAACAGCAAATAGCGTGACTTCAAAGAACAGCGCCAGCGCGATCGGCAAACCTAACTGAATAAGACGCTTCATCACCTCGTTGTCCGGTTTGCTGAAGCGATGCACGTTACGGATATCGCGCATTGAACGCGCATTTTTGACGTACCAGATCATGGCGCCAAACATCACCCAGTACACGGCAGCGGTAGCAACACCACAGCCAACGCCGCCCAGTTCTGGCATCCCGAAGTGACCATAAATAAACACATAGTTCACCGGAATGTTAACCAACAGTCCGATAAAGCCCATGACCATGCCGGGCTTGGTTTTTGCCAGCCCTTCACATTGATTACGCGCTACCTGGAAGAACAGATAGCCTGGCGCGCCCCACAATAGCGCGCGAAGATAACCGACGGCTTTATCTGCCAATGCCGGATCAATGTTATGCATTGAACGGATGATGTAACCCGCATTCCATAACACCACCATAATCAGCACCGAGACGATACCCGCGAGCCAGAAGCCCTGGCGCACCTGATGGGCAATACGTTCGCGTCGGCCGGAACCATTAAGCTGGGCAATAACAGGGGTGAGCGCCAGCAACAGTCCGTGTCCGAACAGAATGGCGGGAAGCCAGATCGAGGTGCCGATCGCCACGGCCGCCATGTCGGTGGCACTATAGCCACCGGCCATAACCGTATCGACAAACCCCATTGCGGTTTGGGCGACTTGCGCAAGAATCACCGGAATTGCCAGAGCCAATAACTGACGCGCTTCGCTAATATACTTCTGCACGTGAACACCTATAGAATTGTTTTTATTTATGAGACTAAAAAAGCCGCCACGTGTGGCAGCAAGAAGAAGATGCAGGGGAAATTTCAGTCTATTGTAGCGAGGAATGCATAATTCTCCAGTGAAAAAACACCTTGACCGGGTGCTTTACTGGCAACCTGATTTTCCAACTGTTATTGTTGCAGGCAGAAATGTATTAACTGAATTCAGGAGTTGCAGTTATGTTTACGGGTATTGTTCAGGGCACCGCCAAAGTGGTGTCAATTGATGAAAAACCAAATTTTCGCACCCATGTAGTGGAATTACCTGAACACATGCTGGACGCTCTGGAAACGGGCGCATCGGTGGCGCATAACGGCTGCTGCCTGACCGTGACAGAAATAAATGGCAATCTCATCAGTTTTGATCTGATGAAAGAGACACTGCGAATAACGAATCTCGGTGAGTTGAAGGTCGGCGACCGCGTTAATGTTGAGCGTGCAGCCAAATTTAGCGATGAAATTGGCGGACACTTGATGTCCGGGCATATCATCACTACCGCTGAAATTTCGAAGATCTTAACCTCCGAAAACAACCGTCAAATCTGGTTTAAAATCCAGGATCCCACGTTGATGAAATATATCCTGTATAAAGGATTTATTGGCATTGACGGTATTAGCTTAACTGTCGGCGAAGTGACGCCAACACGTTTCTGTGTACATCTCATTCCGGAAACACTGGAGCGCACTACGCTGGGTAAGAAAAAGCTGGGCGCACGGGTCAATATTGAAATTGATCCGCAGACGCAGGCCGTAGTGGACACGGTCGAACGCGTGCTGGCGGCGCGCGAAATGGTGGTGGTGAAACACGAGAGTGAAGCCTAGGGGAATTTTCGCCCCTGCATAACAGCGGGGGCAAAACGACTAGCGAGGAACACGCAAACCGTTTTCAACGCCGCGAGAGAAAACCACCTGCCAGAGTTGAATATCACGGGCCCGGAACGCACCGGCGCAGGCATTCAGATAATAGCTGAACATCCGTTTAAAACGTTCAGAATAGTGTTCCGCGATTTCCGGCCATGTGGCGATGAAACGCTCATGCCACGCCATCAGAGTCTTGTCGTAATCCGCACCGAAGTTGTGCCAGTCCTCCATGATAAAATGCGCTTCACTGGCATTGGCGATTTGGCGCACAGAGGGAAGGCAGCCATTCGGGAAGATATATTTATTGATCCACGGGTCGACGTTATTATCCGTTTTCTTCGAACCAATAGTATGCAGCAGGAAAAGACCGTCAGGTTTTAAATTGCGGTCGACCACGTTGAAATACGTTGGATAATTCTTCGGTCCGACATGTTCGAACATACCCACCGAGACAATGCGGTCAAACTGGTCATCCAGGTCCCGATAATCCTGGAGTAGAATCGTCACATCCAGCCCGGCGCACCGCGCCTGCGCCATTTTTTGCTGTTCAGCGGAAATGGTCACGCCTACGACGCTAACCCCATAGTGGCTGGCCATATAGTGTGACAGACCGCCCCAGCCGCAGCCGATATCCAGCACGCGCATACCAGGCCGCAAATGCAGCTTCTCACAGATCAGTTTCAGTTTTTCGCGTTGTGCTGACTCGAGCGAGTCCGTGTCTTTCCAGTAGGCGCAGGAATACTGCATATAAGGATCAAGCATACGACTGAAAAGGTCATTACCGAGATCGTAATGTTCTTTACCAACTATCCAGGCGCGCTTTTTACTTTGTAAATTGAACAGGCGTGCGCCAGCGATGCGGAGCGTATCTTTAAAGTGGCGGGGTAGTTGGCCTTCCAGTCCGGCCCGTAAAACCTTACTGAAAAAGATGTCCAGTCGTTCGCATTCCCACCAGCCGTCCATGTAGCTCTCACCCAGACCCAGTGACCCCTCTTGTAATACACGTTTGAAAAATTTGGGGTTCGTAACCTGTATGTCTGCGGGAGAGGAACCGTTTATGGTGATACCCGCACGGCTTAATAATTCGTTGGTGATCCGGTACCAGTCGTCATCCGGAACGCTGACTTCTTCTATACACGATGAGCTCATAGTTTCTCCATCACTGGTCGGTGATTAGAACCTTAAAACAGCGTAGACGCTTTTTAGGCTTTGTGAGAAATCTCACGGAATATTTCGCGAGTCTATTAATCGACGTAGAGCAGAGGAAAGGAGGAAACCTTGCCGAATAGGCCATCCATGGTGAAACGGGAACGCTCCGGTTCCCGTTAATACATAATTATTTTCGTATTTTTAACAACCGAGATTTAGTATAGGCCTCAAAATCTGATGATTCAATCAAAAATTGTTAGGTGGCTAATCAATATAAAATATCATTGATATCAATGAGATTCGCTATGGGCAATCTCTGCTGCGTGGTCGTTTATCGGTTCGCAAGCCTGAGGCAGCGAACGCATTTTATAACCCAATCCTGCCAGCAGAACGGTCGTCAGCATGACACTGGTCGTTGTCAGCAGCGGCGTGCTGATAAGCCAGGATACGACCAGGCTTGCGAGGAAACACAGCCCCAGTTGCAGGGTGTTTTGCAAGGCCGCCGCCCGGCCTGTCGCCTGAGGGAAAGGCCGCAGCGCTTCTGCCACTACGATGGGATAAATGGCACCGTTGGCAATTGCCATCACGCAGAACGGGATCAGAATCTCAGTCAGCGAAACGTTGTGAATAAAGCCAGCAGCCCAGGTGCCAACAACGCTTAGCGCATAGACCACCAGCAACCAGGGGAGTAACTGCTTGCCTTGCCATTTTTGCAGGGCGGCGCGACAGCCGTAACCGCCAATCAAAAACGCAATGGTCTGCGGCACGTAGCTAAGACCTATTACCGCGGGGCTGTAGCCCATTTCACTGAGAATAAACGGCGAACCGGTAAGCCAGGCAAAGAAACTGGCTGAACATGCGGCATAAATTAATACATTGCCCCGGTAGGTTTTCGAACGCAGAAGCGTGGTGAAGGTCAGTTTCTCGTGGTTATCATGACGTGCTTTACTGGACGGCTTCAGACGCAACGCTGGCAGCATCAGAATAAGGGTAATAGCGAACAGCGTGGCAAAAATGGCCTGCCAGGAGAAATGGGTCAGGATCCAACTGCCCAGCAGCGGTGCCAGGGCTGGAGATAACCCGACCAACGGCATAATCGTGGCGAAAATGCGGTTAATTTTCTGCGAGGGATAGTAATCCGTAACCAGAGCCTGCCAGATAACCGTTGCCGCACAGACGCCAACGGCCTGGATAAAGCGCAGGACGAGCAGCCCGGTTGCGCTTTCAACCCATAACATCCCCAAACTGCCCACCGCAAAAATCGACAGGCCCAACAGGAGAATTGGCTTACGTCCGTAGCGGTCCGAAAGCGGTCCCCACAGCAGTTGCGCCACCGCAAAGCCGGCTAAGAACAGGCTCAGGCTGGCACTGACCGCGGAGGCTGGGGTTTGCAGGTCAGACTGGATGGTGGCAAAAGCCGGCAGATACATATCCGTCGCCAGAAAACCCAACACGCTGAGTCCTGCCAGCCACACTAAAAACCCTTTTCCAGGTTGCATACATGTTCTCTTAATTAACCTAATGACAATGCGGCAGAGTGTAGGGAGTGTATTTCTGCTTGTGAAACGGTAATATTTGGACATTGCATTCAAAAATTTTGCAGGCAGATTATGTGGTCAGAATACGCACTGGAAGTGGTCGATGCTGTCGCGCGCAACGGCAGCTTTAGTTCAGCGGCGCAAGAGTTACACCGTGTTCCTTCTGCGGTCAGTTACACCGTGCGTCAGCTTGAAGAATGGCTGGCAGTCCCGCTTTTTGAGCGGCGTCATCGGGATGTCGTATTAACGCCCGCTGGCGCGTGGTTTTTGAAAGAAGGCCGTTCTGTTATCAAAAAAATGCAGGACACACGGCAACAGTGTCAGCAGATTGCTAACGGCTGGCGCGGGCAATTGCCGATCGCGGTGGACAATATTGTTCGCCCGGAACGCACCCAGCAAATGATCGTTGATTTCTATCGCCATTTTGATGACGTAGAGTTACTGGTTTTTCAGGAGGTTTTCAACGGTGTGTGGGACGCGCTTTCTGATGGCAGGGTAGAGCTTGCTATCGGTGCAACGCAGGCGATACCCGTTGGGGGACGCTACACCTTCCGTGATATGGGGATGCTGAGCTGGAGTTGCGTGGTAGCAAAGCAGCATCCCTTAGCGGCGATGCGCGGCCCCCTGAGTGATGACACTCTGCGCAACTGGCCATCACTGGTGCTGGAGGATACGTCGCGTACCCTGCCAAAACGCGTGACCTGGCTACTTGATAACCAAAGGCGGATGGTCGTTCCGGACTGGAACTCTTCGGCGACCTGCATTTCTGCCGGGCTGTGCATCGGCATGGTGCCCACGCATTTTGCTAAACCGCGGCTTAATGACGGACAGTGGGTGGCACTGGAACTGGAGAATCCGTTCCCGGATGCGGCATGCTGCCTGACATGGCAGCAGAACGATACCTCACCTGCGCTTGCCTGGCTGCTGGACTATCTGGGAGACAGCGAAACGCTGAACAGAGAGTGGTTGCGGGAGCCGGAAGAGACTCCCGCAGTAAAGAATTAACGACGATAGTCGCGGAACGGACCATCCGCAACGGAACGACGTTCAATGAGGCGCGGATGAACTTCGATAGACTGCGACTCTTCGCGTTTGTTGACGATACGGTCTAACAGCATATTAAAGGCGGTTTCACCCAGTGAATCTTTTGGCTGATGGATCGTCGTTAATGCCGGCGTAAAGAAGCGGGCGTTACGCACATTATCATAACCGATCAGCGAAATGTCCTGCGGCACGCGCAGTCCCATCTCATCCGCAGCGCAAAGCGCGCCCATCGCCATAATATCACCGCCGCAAAAGACCGCCGTTGGGCGATGCGACTGCGACAGGATCTGCTGCATGGCGCGGTAACCGGATTCCGGCTCAAAATCACCCTGAACAATCCAGTTTTCCGGAACCTTGATCAGTGCTTCTTCCATCGCCTTCATAAAACCGGCCAGACGTCCGGCACCGGTATTTCGCTCCATCGGCCCCGGAATGACGCCGATCTCTCGATGACCGCGATCGACAAGATAACGACCCGCCATATAGCCGCCCTCAAAGGCGTTATCAATCACCGTATCGGTAAAATCTGCTTTGGCTTCGCCCCAGTCCATTACCACCATTGGGATATGGCGATACTCTTCGAGCATGGAAAGCAGGGGCTCCGGGTACTCAGAGCACATCACCAGCAGGCCGTCGACGCGTTTCTGCGCCATCATTGAGAGATAGGCCTGCTGTTTTTCGAGGCTATTCCATGCATTACCCAGAATCAGGGTGTAGCCTTTCTGGAAGCAGTTTTTTTCCACGGCTTCAATAATTTCTGCAAAATACGCAGCTTCGCTACTGGTCGCCAACAGTCCAATAGACTTGGTGTGGTTCACCTTCAGGCTACGGGCAACGGCGCTGGGGGAATAGTGCAATTCTTTGATTGCCGCCCACACCGCATTGCGTGTTTCTTCAGCGACGAAACGCGTCTTGTTAATTACGTGTGATACGGTTGTAGTGGAAACGTTTGCTCGCTTCGCTACATCTTTAATTGTTGCCATTACATCTCACTCCAGACCCTAACCCGATCGTTAAACTACGTTAAGTAAACGTTTGCCTTCACACACCCCGATCGCAACATCAGGGTTGCGGCACGCCGGGAAAACGACACGGAACGACAGGAAGGGGTCAATGGCCAGTACGCTAAATTAGTAAGCGTGGAATTCTGGCTGATCTTAACGAAAAGGGGAAGTGCTAAAAACAGATATCACTCTAAATCGTGGGAGATTTTTACTCAGAAGTGTGTAAAAATGCGCTATATCACTTTTTGTGTGGGAATAAAAAGGAGAAAAGTTGATGAGTACCGATCTTAAGTTTTCCGTAGTGACCACAGTTATTGTTCTGGCCCTGATCGTTGCGGGTGGTTTGACGGCAGCACTGCACTGATTCACCGAGAGGGAGCATGCGCTCCCTCATACCTTCCTGCCAATATCCCTGTCTGAATTGTTATCTAATCTGCAATAGTCTTTTGTACTTTTGTTAATTTCATTTTTTTGTGATTGATGTCATGCTTTTCACTCATACATGAGCATCGCGTTTCAACGCGAAGAGGCGGAGCAATCAACACATGAAAATTAATTATCCGTTACTGGCGCTGGCAATCGGTGCGTTTGGTATAGGAACTACAGAATTCTCACCGATGGGCTTATTGCCCGTCATCGCTAATGGCGTCGGCGTGTCAATACCGGCAGCGGGGATGTTGATCAGCGCTTATGCCGTTGGAGTAATGGTCGGCGCGCCGCTGATGACGCTGCTGCTTTCACATCGTGGACGTCGTAACGCGCTGATCTTTTTGATGGCAATCTTTACACTTGGCAATGTGCTTTCTGCTATTTCGCCAGATTACACCACGCTGATGCTGTCGCGGATTCTGACCAGCCTTAACCACGGCGCGTTCTTCGGGCTGGGCTCTGTTGTTGCTGCGAGTGTAGTCCCGAAACATAAACAGGCCAGCGCGGTGGCAACCATGTTTATGGGGCTGACCATCGCCAATATCGGTGGCGTCCCCGCAGCGACCTGGCTGGGTGAAACTATCGGCTGGCGCATGTCGTTTATGGCAACCGCCGGTCTGGGCGTTATCTCCATGGTGAGTCTGTTCTTCTCATTGCCGAAAGGCGGAGCGGGCACGCGTCCGGAAGTGAAAAAAGAACTGGCAGTTTTAATGCGCCCACAGGTGTTGTCTGCCTTAATGACCACAGTGCTGGGTGCGGGCGCCATGTTCACACTTTACACCTATATCGCACCTGTGCTGCACAGTATTACCAACGCAACCCCTGCGTTTGTCACCGGAATGCTCGTCCTGATTGGTGTGGGTTTTTCAATCGGTAATTATCTTGGCGGGAAACTGGCCGACCGTTCGGTTAATGGTACATTGAAGGGCTTTCTGTTGCTTCTGATGGTGATCATGCTGGCAATACCGTTTCTCGCGAAGAGTGAGTGGGGGGCGGCCGTCAGTATGGTGGTTTGGGGCGCGGCAACATTTGCCGTCGTGCCGCCGCTTCAGATGCGAGTCATGCGTGTCGCACACGAAGCGCCTGGTCTTTCTTCCTCTGTGAACATAGGCGCATTTAACCTGGGAAATGCGTTAGGTGCAGCAGCAGGCGGGGCGGTGATCTCCGGCGGATTAGGCTATAGCTTTGTCCCGGTCATGGGGGCGATTGTCGCAGGGCTGGCACTGTTACTGGTGTTTGTATCAGCGAGAAAACAGCCTCAGGCAGAGTGTGTTGCCAGCTAAATAAAAATGCCTGATGGCAGCGTTAGCGCCATCAGGCATTTAACAGATTATGCAGCGAAGTTTTTCGCGACAAACTCCCAGTTCACCAGCGCCCAGAAGTTTTCCAGATAGCCAGGACGCGCATTACGATAGTCGATATAGTAGGCGTGTTCCCAGACATCAACGGTCATCAGCGGCGTGGCATCAGTCGTCAGCGGCGTACCGGCGTTTGACGTAGATACGATAGCCAGTTTCCCCTCTTTCCCTTTAACTAACCAGGTCCAGCCAGAGCCAAAGTTCTTAATGGCGGCATCGGTAAACTGTGCTTTAAATTCAGCAAAGCTACCGAAAGCAGCGGCAATGGCTTCAGCCAGCTTACCGGTCGGTTCACCCCCCGCGTTTGGTGCCAGGCAGTGCCAGTAGAAAGTGTGGTTCCAGACCTGAGCCGCGTTATTGAATACACCACCTTCAGAGCTACGCACGATCTCTTCCAGTGACTTTCCTTCAAACGCGGTGCCTTTAATCAGGTTGTTCAGATTGGTGACATACGTCTGGTGATGTTTACCGTAGTGATACTCCAGCGTTTCAGCCGAAATATGCGGCGCGAGGGCGTCTTTAGCATACGGTAGTGCAGGTAATTCGAACGACATTGCTTCTCTCCTTATTTTCCCGTCATGCTCCAGGCTGCAGATGCGTTAGCTGCACACGTTCACCCCAGCCACTTACAGTGATAAGCCACCGGGGATTCGAGTCACTCCCTTGCTGCCATTCTGCACCCCAAACCATTCAGGGATTTAAAATTATACATTCGCACAATAACCCTATTGTACGTAAGGATAGGGTAGCAAATTGAAAGGTGTGGCAAAAGAAGAACTTACCCTGTTGACTGAACAACAGGGTAAGTTTTATCGAATGGTTTTAGGCGTCATAACCCGACGCGCGCCCACATAGTGGCGCTGCCAGTAGTCTTCGCTGAGGGAAGTGATCTGAATTTCCTGACCGCTGCGCGGCGACTGAATGAATTTTCCGTTACCGACATACACGCCGACATGATCTGCCGTTCCACGTCCCTGAGTGCGGAAAAACACCAGATCGCCATTCATTAATTCACCACGCTTAATCGGTGCCGCGTCACGCAGGTGATACATCTCGTTTGCGGTACGTGGAATACGGAATTTCACCAAATCCTTATAGGCATAATAGACCAGGCCACTGCAATCAAAACCGGTGCGCGGAGAAGTACCGCCCCAGTGATACGGCTTACCGATCTGGCTCATCAATTTGTTCATCGCCGTCGAGGTTGCCTTTTGCATTTTTACTTTATGCGCGTCGGCAATCGTCCCCGGCATGCTGCCTTTAACCTTTACGCAATGCGGCTTACGCCCTTTGCGCGGCGTGCATTTCTCTGTCCAGGTTACCGCTGCGGTTTTCTTGACCGCAGATTTCGCTTTGCGGCTGACGGTTTTGGTTTTTTTAGTAGAAGCGGCAGTGGGCTTTTTGCTGGAAGAGACGGTTTTAGTTTTAGCAGTGGTTTTACGGGAGGGCTTGCTGGCTGTTTTACTGGTTTTATTACTGGCTCTGGCCGTTACGGTACTTTTCTTTTTTTCAGATGCTTTTTTTGTATGTGTAACTTCAGATGTAGTGCTGGCGTGCCTTGAGCCATGTGCTGAAGGCAGAACGCAAATAGATGTAAAAAGTAAAGCACAGAGCGTGATCGAAATCCGGTTTATCCGCGCCACTGGCAGTCCTCGGTTAAGGCAGGTTGAATCATACCTGCGTGTGATTTACAAAACGTTAGGATTCTAATCTATAGAAACAACGATTGTTAATAGCTTTTATTGTTAAAAATAGTGTTTCGCTACTGAGTGCAAAAAAATTCATCAGCCAAAGTGGAATTTGATGCTCAAACCGACAATCTGTATATAACGGTGGCCTGAAGTGCTATTAGGAATGCAACTTTGGTCGTCAGACGATAAAATAGTAAACGTGATGAAAATGTTATTTTCCGATGTTGGTCTGACCCGCTACAATGTCAGTCAACTGCCGTAAAAGAAGTTAAGGAAGCAAGACAATGAGCACCACTATCGAAAAAATCCAGCGCCAGATCGCTGAAAACCCGATTCTCCTGTACATGAAGGGTTCACCAAAACTGCCAAGCTGCGGCTTCTCTGCCCAGGCTGTGCAGGCACTTTCCGCGTGTGGTGAGCGTTTTGCCTATGTGGATATTCTGCAAAACCCGGATATTCGCGCTGAACTGCCGAAATATGCTAACTGGCCGACTTTCCCACAACTGTGGGTAGATGGTGAACTGGTTGGCGGCTGCGACATTCTCATTGAAATGTACCAGCGCGGTGAGTTGCAGCAGTTGATTAAAGAAACTGCTGCAAAATACAAAACTGAAGAACCAGACGCAGAGTAATCTGTACCCGTTTTAAAGGAGCTTTTCCTGTCGTCAGGAAAGCTCCTTTTCACATCAATGCCTCTATCCCCAATCCAGCCCCTGTGGTGAACTGGTAAATCCCGCTTCCCGTAGCAGTGTAAACAGACTGGTCTGTCGTACTGGCTGATCGTTAACCTCAGTAAGCGTAAAACGTAGCCTTGGTTCGCGACGCAACGCGTCGGTTAGCGAACGGAAAATGTCAGCTGATGGCATAGCCTCTTTCTCCGTCCAGACAATCATTTTTTTTCCACCCTGGGCAAGATACAGTTTTAAAACGCCACCGCAAATGACAACAAAGGCGCCGTTACGTCGGGTAGGTGCGAGCGTTGAAGAATGGGCAGGCCAGGGCAGAAAATTGCCCCACGGGTTTGCGGGATCAGCTGCGGACAAGCCGACGGCCGTGTAGGTCTGATTATCTTTTCCTTGAGCGGACAATTCGCGAAGCCGATCGATGGTCATTCGCTCAGCAAACTGCGCGCCACCCATCCCCTCGACGAAGCGTCCACGCAGGATACGCCCGCTATCTTCCATGCTGCGGCACAGAGTCTGCATGGCAGGGAAACCGCCGGGGATATATTCGGCAACCACGGCCTGGCGACTGATAATCCCGTAGCGGTCGAGCATATTCTCGGCGCTGGCCAGCATCCGCTCGGTATCGCTGAGTTTTTCTGTACTCAACAGCGACCAGCGGCCGGCCAGCGCAGGCGTATTGTACGAGACAGGCATAATATGGCTTATCGGGCGGGAGGGATAAACCGGCCGACCTCGACGCATGCGCGTTGAACGTCGGGGTTGATGCCGGGTAGAGGCGGCGGCGCGAGACAGCCCACGCAAGGGGGCCCAGATATCTGTGGTGACATAGCCCTGCCAGACCAGTCCCCAGAGCGCTTCGTGCATAAGTGCAGGGGAGATGGAATCATCGTCTAACGGGGCTTCGAATTTGCTGCGGATCATTGTGTTGAGCTGTTGGGCAAACCAGGCACCACCACCTGACAGCACATCCAGAATAGCGCGCTGGATCGCTGAAAGTGTGTGGTTTTCGCTGCTCGCTGGGGCCAGGGTTTCGGCCAGATAGTCACGCAAATGCAGAGCGACCAGTCCGTCATCGTCACCGAGTTTCTTCTCTCCGGACCAGATAACTTCTCCGGTGGCGAGAAGTTCATCAAGCATATCCGGTGAATAGTCACGGACTCTGGCGGGTAAGATGTGACTCTCCCACAGTGACGCAGGGAGTGCGAGTCCGGCCAGTTGCTCTATGACGCGCGTTACACCGTCACTTCCTTCCAGCGTTCCGATGCCGGTTCCTGCAAAGAGTGCCGCGCTGCCGTCAGTGGTTGAGAGCACCCCCTGACGCTCCAGCAGCAGCCGTGCATAGATTTGTGCTGAAACCGGACGGGTAGCTTCTCTGGCCGCCTGCAATGAGCGAATGCGCAGCCGACGAAAAACCTCCTCGCTTACCCAGATGGCAGAGCGGATCCCTCCCGGGGTGGTAGATTCCTCTGTGCGTAGGAAAATGAGCAATCCCTGGTCCCGTAACGGCTGGAGAAGTTCATCCGCGACGACGATACCCAGCCCAAACGCTTCTGCAATCTGTGCGGTGGTGAATAACGCATGAGTACGACTGTAGCGAAGGAAAAGATCCCGCAGCGGTGTATTTACCGGATGCAGCCACGCTTGTGGCAGGGAGGGCGGCAAGTGCACACCTAATGCATCACGAAGGCTGGTGGCATCATCCATACAGGCCAGGCGCGGAATACCTGCAATGACGGCAACAAACACTCGCTTGTCGTCAATTAACTGCTGCAGCCAGGTGCGAATTTCGTCAGCGGTGCCCTCATGTCGCGCCGTGAGCTCATCTTCGCTCATCGGCCCTAACTCCCGTAGGAGGTCATAAATGCCTTCAATACCCTGCGCTTTTCTGCCTGTCGCCAGACGCTGAAGTTCGTCCTCGACCTGACGGACAATAACCGGGTCGAGTAATTCCAGTGGATTGCCCTGGCCTAACAGATTGCCCAGCAACTCGCTGTCCAGTGCCAGCACCGAGGCGCGCCGTTCTGCCAGCGGCGTGTCCGTTGAATAGAGAAATTCAGCCACATAGCCAAAAAGAAGATTCGTAGCGAAGGGGGATGGCGTAGCGGTTGTGACCTCGGATATCTGAATTTCACCGTTGTTGAGTCGCCGCATAAGCTGGTCAAGCGCCTCGAGATCGTAGACATCCTGTAGACACTCGCGGGCAGTTTCCAGAATGATGGGGAAATCAGGATATCCGGCAGCGATCTCCAGCAGTTGACCCGCGCGCAGGCGCTGTTGCCAGAGTGGGGACCGATGCCCCGGTGAACGGCCTGGGATCAGCAGGGCACGTGCGGCGCACTCACGGAATCGGGCAGCAAAAAGCGCGGTGCTGCTTACCGCTTCGCGGACAATACGCAGCAGCTTTTCCGGTTCAAACAGAAAAATAGCCGCGTCAGGCAATTTACCGTCGGTATCCGGAATTCGTGCAACGATGCCGTCATCGCTGGCAACGATAGAGGCATCTGCCCCCCACAGCGCCTGAATACGACCGGTAACAGCCAGCGCCCACGGCGCGTGAACCCGGCGACCATACGGAGAGTGCAGCATAACGCGCCAGTCGCCCATCTCGTCCCGACAGCGTTCCAGTACCAGATGTCGACTCCACGGAAGCACGCCGGTGGCCTTCTTTTGATCTTCGATCAGCCCTTTAATATTGCTCACAACATTCGCATCGGTCAGTCTGGAAGAGACGACTTGCCCGACGTTGTCTTCGTCCATGGCATGAATAAAATCGCCAATCTGCTCACCCAGTTCGGCCGGGCGACCAACGCCTTCACCTCGCCAAAAGGGAAGACGGGCGGAACGTCCAGGTGCAGGAGTGACGATGACCTGGTCGCGGGTGATCTGCTGGATCCGCCATGAGCTGGCACCCAGCGTGATGATGTCGTTGACGCGTGATTCATACACCATCTCTTCATCAAGTTCTCCCACGCGTCGTGAACCTGCCTGTTCCTCACCTTCCGGTAGCATAACGCTGAACATACCCCGGTCGGGGATCGTTCCGCCGCTGGTTACGGCCAGACGCTGTGCGCCAGGGCGTGCGGTCAGAAGTCCGGTTTCGCGATTCCAGATAATGCGCGGACGAAAAACTGAGAAATCACCTGAAGGGTAGCGCCCGGCCAGCATATCCAGCGTGGCGTCAAAAGCGCTTCTTGGCAGATCTTTCCACGGCGCAGCACGTCGAACGGTGGCGAACCAGTCGTCAACGTTAAGCGCATCCATCGCCACGGCTGCGACGGTTTGTTGCGCGAGGACGTCAAGCGGATTGCGGGGCGGAGTAAGCGTTTCCAGTTTTCCGGCATACATACATTCTACAATCACGGCGGAATCTATCAGATCCCGCCGGGTTCGCGGGTAGAACAGCCCCTTTGATACACCGCCAACCTGATGCCCGGCACGGCCTATCCGTTGCAGTCCGCTGGCAACGGAAAGCGGGGTCGCGACCTGAATTACCAGATCGACTGCACCCATATCAATGCCAAGTTCGAGGCTTGACGTCGCCACGACGCAGCGAAGATCGCCGGATTTAAGCGCTTGTTCCGTCACCGCCCGCTGTTCTTTGGACACTGACCCATGATGCGACCGGGCAATAAATGCCTGCGCGTCCTGCGCCCGATTGCTGGTGGACCCCGAAGACGACGCATAGTGCACCGGTTCCGACTGGGGAGCGCCCGCACGTTGTACTTGCGCCAGGTAGCGCTCGTTTAACCTGGCCGTGAGTTTTTCCGCAAGTCCGCGTGAATTGGTGAAGACAATGGTCGAGCGGTGATGAAGCACCTGCTCGAGAATACCTGACTCGATCTGCGGCCAGATTGATCCTTCTCTTCCTGAATCGTCATTCTCTTCGGTGCCGGGAGCGTCGGCAGATACGTTATCCAGGTTAGCAACGGGTGCAACAATATGGATATCCGGTTGGCGTGTGGCGGGGGGATTGACAACGGTAACCGGCCGATCTCCACCAAGAAAGGCGGCAACATCTGCAACAGAGCGTATTGTTGCTGACAGCCCGATACGCTGCGCTGGTCTGGTGAGCAGGGCATCCAGGCGTTCGAGACTGAGAGCCAGATGCGCGCCGCGTTTGGTTCCCACTACCGCATGAACTTCATCAATAATGACGGTTTCAACGCCGCGCAACGTTTCTCTGGCGCGGGAAGTCAGCATCAGGTAAAGCGATTCAGGTGTGGTGATGAGAATATCGGGCGGGTTGCGACTGAGTTTTGCCCGCTCCTGTGTGGAGGTGTCTCCTGTGCGGATCCCCACCGCGATCGTGACCTCGGGCGCACCGAGCTTATGACGTTCTTCGCCGATCCCGCGTAGAGGGATCTGCAGGTTGCGCTGTACGTCTGTTCCCAGCGCTTTGATCGGAGACAGATACAGGATCCGCGTGACTTTCTTTTCTTTGGCTGAAGAGGGGGTTTCTTGTCGTTGTTCGCCTTCACGAAACAGTCTGTCCAGCGCATAGAGAAACGCAGCCAGCGTTTTACCGGAACCGGTTGGGGCAATGACTAAGGCATGTTGATTCGCACCGGTCACCTTCCACGTCTGGGACTGAACCTGCGTTGGCTGACGAAAGGCCGAGGTAAACCAGTTGCGAGTTGCCTCAGTGAATATATCCGGCAGGTGAGGTAACGATGCATTGAGTTCTGACATTCTCCCTGTCCCTTATGACGGTTGCGAACCTGACCTTGTTACAGAATAGCGGGAAAAAGGGAATGTGTATTGATACTGGTCAAATATACAGTATGAGGGGGAGGGACAAAAACCCGATAGCCGACGGCCATCGGGCCCGATAATCAGGATTCTGTGGGTAGCGGTAGCGGCCAACCGCCCAGACGCTTCCAGCGGTTAACAATTTCGCAAAACAGTACGGCAGTCCTTTCGGTATCGTATAGCGCCGAGTGGGCCTGCGTTCCGTCAAACTCCATACCAGCAGCGAGGCAGGCCTTCGACAGCACCGTCTGTCCTAATGCCAGGCCACTTAGCGCTGCGGTGTCAAAAGTGACAAACGGATGGAACGGATTGCGCTTAAGTGAGGCACGCTCTGCGGCGGTCATCATAAAGCTGTGATCAAAAGTTGCATTGTGGGCAACCATGATGGCGCGGTTACAACCACTGTCTTTAATACCTTTGCGCACCATTTTGAAAATGGCATGCAGGGCGTCGTATTCACTGACCGCGCCGCGCAGCGGATTGCTCGGGTCGATTCCGTTGAACGCCAGGGCTTCTGGCTGCAAATTTGCCCCTTCAAAGGGTTCAACATGGAAATGCAGTGTCATGTCCGGCATCAGCCAGCCTTGCTCATCCATTTTCAGCGTGATGGCGGCGATCTCTAGCAGCGCATCGGTTTTGGCGTTAAACCCTGCCGTTTCGACATCAATGACGACAGGATAAAAACCACGAAAACGGTCACACAGACCGGTAAGTTGAGCGTTATCGGACATCAGACTCTCTTAATACGGAAAAATTGCAGCGCGCATTATGCCAAAAAATACGCTTTGATGCAGTAAAACAACGGGCGCAGCGGGAACTGCGCCCGGCAGGGATCAGTTACCCAGACCGCGACCAGCGTCTTTCTCTTCGATCAGTTCGATTTTATAACCGTCAGGATCTTCCACAAAGGCGATGACCGTGGTGCCACCTTTGACCGGACCGGCTTCCCGAGTAACGTTGCCGCCGTTCTGGCGAATACGCTCACAGGCTTCAGCGGCGTTATCGACGCTCAGGGCGATATGCCCGTAGGCGTTGCCCAGATCGTATTTATCCACACCCCAGTTATACGTCAGTTCGATCACGGCTTCGTCAGTTTCTGCGCCGTAGCCTACGAACGCCAGGGAGTACTTATATTCCGGGTTTTCACTGGTGCGCAGGAGTTTCATGCCCAGCACGTTGGTATAGAAATCAATAGAACGTTGCAAGTCGCCAACGCGCAGCATAGTGTGAAGTAAACGCATTGTTATCCCCTTAAAAATGGTCAAGACATTCAAACTGTTATTTTAGTATAGCGGCGTTGTTGCGCCGCTATCAATGAAGGAATTCTGTCTTACAGCGTCGGGTAGTCGGTGTAGCCTTCTGCGCCGCCGCCGTAGAACATCTCGCTACGTTGTGGGTTCAGCTCGGCTTTGCGCTGTAGACGGGCGACCAGATCCGGGTTGGCGATGTAATCGCGACCAAACGCGACGGCATCAATCAATCCTTTCTCAATTAACGATTCGGCTTTTTCTGGGGTATACGCACCCGCACCGATGATGGGTCCATGGAAACGGGCACGCACTTTTTCACGAAATGCGTCGGTGTACGGTTTACCGCCAGCCCAGTCCGGCTCAGACATATGCAGGTAAGCGATACCACGTTTACCCAGCTCTTCAATTAAGTACAAGGCGTCGGCTTCTTCGTTCGGTCCGTTATCGACATTCTGGAATGTGCCGATAGGTGAAACACGAATACCGATGCGGTCCGCTCCCCATTCCTCAATCCCGGCATCCACCACTTCCAGTACCAGACGGGCGCGGTTTTCAACGCTGCCGCCATAGCGGTCAGTACGCTGGTTGGAGGAGGGGGAGAGGAACTGATGCAAGAGGTAGCCGTGGGCGGAGTGCAGTTCCACTAAGTCAAAACCGGCTTCGCGAGCATTAGCAATCGCCTGACGGAAATCGTTGACGATTCCTGGAATTTCTTCGGTTTCCAGTGCGCGAGGCATGGACGTCTCTGCACGTATCGGCTGCCCGTTTTCATCACGTAAAGAGGTACGGGTGCCTGCGCTGATTGCGGAAGCCGACACCGGAGCCTGGCCGCCCGGTTGCAGACTGGAGTGCGAAATACGACCGGTATGCCATAGCTGAACGGCGATGCGACCGTTTTCAGCATGCACGCCAGCGGTGATTTTTTTCCACGCGGCAATTTGCTCATCACTGTGCAGACCTGGTGCGCCAGCATAGCCTTTCGCCTGAGCGGAAATTTGCGTCGCTTCGCTGATAATCAGCCCCGCGCTGGCGCGTTGACGATAGTATTCGGCCATTAACGGTGTTGGGATGTCACCGGGTTCGATACTACGCAAGCGGGTGAGCGGTGCCATGAATACGCGGTTTGGTGCAGTAATCGCGCCCACTTTTAATGGGGTAAACAGTTTTGCAGAAGACATAATTGCTCCAGGTTCGAATAGACCGGTCGTCTAGTCAGTAATGAAATAAAACGCCTGTCAAACACCAGGCGCTGCAATAATACATTTCACATGCGCCAGCGCGTTTTCAAGCGAAGACGCACTGCGCGAAATCTTGGCCTGCAGATTTGCCCCCAGCCACAGGGCATACAGGATCTGTGCCTGTTGCAACGGCTCGCCGCTAAACGTCAGGCAACCATTGGCTCGTCCATTGTCCAGCGCCTGCGCCAGAATCGCCATAATCTGCCTCGCACCGTTGTCCATCGCAGTACGCATATCTTCTGACAGATCGCAGACCTCAGCGGAGAGCTTCACTGTCAGACAACCGCTGATAATGCCCTGCTGGCAAAACTGATTCAGGGTTTCCTGATAATACGCAAGGATCCGGTCACGGTAGTTTCCGGCTCCCGTCTCGAAATGGACTGTCAGACGCTGATGATAAGCAGCAAAATGCCGCTCCAGCATCGCAACGCCGAACGCTTCTTTCGAGCGAAAATAGTGATAAAACGACCCTTTTGGCACTTCGGCGGTTTTAAGCAGTTCGCTCAACCCCATGCCGGTAAAGCCACGCTGCATACAGAGTCGCTCACCGGTTGCCAGCAGATGCTCGCGGGTATCGTATTCAGTTTGTTTTGTCATGAAAGCGAGTATAATAGACCAGTCGGTCTAATGCAAGGTGGGTTGCCAGAAATCGTCTTTGCGTCTTCAATAGAGTGAAAAGCAAAGTATGAGGAGGGGATGTGGCGGAGCAGTTGGAGTTTTTCCCTGTCCAGAGCCCATGCCGGGGAATTTGTCAGTCTGACGAGCGTGGTTTTTGCCGGGGATGCATGCGTAGCCGGGATGAGCGTTTTAACTGGCAAACGATGAGCGATGCGCAGAAACAAGAGGTGCTGCGGTTATGTCGACAACGCCTGCTGCGTAAAATGCGGGCAAATAAACCGGTGGAACCCGAAGAACCTCAACAGCCTTCACTCTTTTAAGGCGGTAATTGTATATACTCGGGGCAGTTTAATTCACGAGGAAGCAGTTATGGTTCAGCGTATTACTATTGCGCCGCAAGGCCCGGAGTTTTCCCGCTTTGTGATGGGGTACTGGCGGTTAATGGACTGGAACATGTCCGCAAGAGAGCTGGTCAGCTTTATTGAAGAGCACCTGGATTTAGGTATTACTACTGTAGACCATGCCGATATTTATGGTGGTTATGCCTGTGAAGCCGCCTTTGGCGAAGCGCTGAAACTGGCTCCGCATTTACGCGAGCGCATGGAAATTGTCACAAAATGTGGAATTGCGACGACGGCTCGTCCGGAAAATGCCCTTGGTCACTACATTACCGATCGCGATCACATTGTGAAGAGTGCAGAGCAGTCCCTCAAAAACCTCGCGACCGATCGTCTGGACCTGCTGTTAATCCATCGTCCGGATCCGCTAATGGATGCTGATGAGGTTGCCGAAGCCTTTAAGCATTTGCATCAGAGTGGAAAAGTGCGTCATTTCGGCGTGTCAAACTTTACGCCTGCGCAATTTGCCTTACTGCAGTCGCGCCTGCCGTTCACCCTGGCAACCAACCAGGTCGAAATCTCCCCGGTTCATCAGCCGCTGCTGCTGGACGGTACGCTGGATCAGCTTCAGCAACTGCGCATTCGCCCGATGGCATGGTCCTGTCTTGGCGGAGGCCGACTGTTCAATGATGAGGCATTCCAGCCACTGCGCGATGAACTGGCTGTCGTAGCTGAGGAACTCAACACACAGTCTATAGAACAGGTCGTTTATGCCTGGATCTTACGTCTGCCGTCTCAGCCACTGCCGATCATCGGTTCTGGTAAAATCGAGCGCGTGCGGGCGTCGATTGGGGCCGAAAGCCTGGCGATGAGCCGTCAGCAGTGGTTCCGTATTCGCAAGGCCGCATTAGGTTACGATGTACCGTAATTGCTAAATCCCGGATCTCCCGTTCGAAAATGCGACACTGGTTTACACTTAATGGGAATGCACACTGAACGGAGGTCCTATGAAGAAACAATTACATCTGATCATCATCACCCTGTTAGCGTGTACTGGCGCGCAAGCAGCCAGTGAGAAAGTCGAAATGAACATGGTCACCGCCCAGGGCATCGGGCAAGCCATTGGCGAGGTGACCATCGCTGAAACGGAGAAAGGGCTGGAGTTTACGCCGGATCTTAAAGCGCTTCCCCCTGGCGAACATGGTTTTCATGTTCATGCTAACGGAAGCTGCCAGCCAGCTATCAAAGAGGGTAAAGCCTCCGCTGCAGAGGCGGCTGGTGGGCATCTTGACCCGCATAAATCCGGTAAACATGCGGGTCCCGACGGCGACGGCCATCTGGGCGACCTGCCTGTACTGGTCGTCAACAACGAAGGCCGGGCGATAATTCCCGTCGTGGCACCGCGCCTGAAATCACTGAATGATGTCAAAGATAAAGCGCTGATGATCCATGTGGGTGGCGATAATATGTCCGATCAGCCTAAACCGCTCGGTGGTGGAGGTGCGCGCTTCGCCTGCGGGGTGATCAAGTAATCAGGAACCGAGCGTTCCCTGTGGCGGCGCTTGTTCCAGCTGAGAAAGCGAACAATGCAGTCGCCAGACTATCGCCGCCAACTCTTGCGCAGCGGGTTGATGATGGTGAGACAGCGTTTCGCAGATATGTAACAGCTGCGTGAGTGTGGCGGCGAGTGAACGCTGCTGAACGCCGCGCTCACTCATCACGTCGCGTAATAATGAAATACAAATATCTCTGACTCGCGAAAGTGGATCTGAACGCGCTTCCCAGGCACGTAGCTGCCAGACCACATGTGAGCAGTTTAAAAGCACCACGCCCCAGCGCAGTAACCAGCGGCGCGCGAGGGCATCCTGACTATTACTCAACTGGCTGACGTGATGATACGTTAATGATTCAAACTCATGTTCGCTGTGGACAGGATGGCGGCTGAGTTGATCGACGAAATCCCGACGCAGCGCCTGAATATGGCGGCGACTCTTGCGCGCGTCCGACCCAGGGCGGAGTACTGCGAATGCCAGCCATGAAATGCCGACGCCGATAATTTTCGCGGTGTTGTCATTCAGAAAACCGGCAAAGTCATAGACCGGAGGATTGGTGACGGCGATAAACGAACCCATAAAGACAATTAACTGCCCCCATAATCCAGCCAGCTTTGGCATTTGCAGCTTTAATAATTGCATCGTTGCCAGCAGTGGAAAAAGAAACAGCAGGAACTGCCATAGCTCACTGATTTGTACCATCAGGCCAAACTTAACGATAAAGCTGAATAATGACAGTAGCACCAGCGTGCGCATCAACAGCGAAAGCGATTTAAACGGTGTGGCTACGGCAGAATAAAGAACGCAACTGATCGCAGCCAGCGACAACGCGCTCGAGCCTGACGACCATTGTGAGCCGATACTCCAGGCGCCAATCACCATTAGCGTGGTAAATGTGCGCAGGCCGCTCCAGACGGCCTCAACGTTATCGGTATGTCGTGCCAGACCCGGCGTGCGACGAACGGTGATATGACCCACCGGCGTACCCGCTTCAAGCAAGTGTAGCTGACGGCTATTTTGCAGATAAAGGTGGCAAAAATAGCGCAGCCGCTGCCAGAAGGCGACGTGGCGGAAATCATTCATATCGCGAGGTGAAAGCGGGGCGATAATTCGCGCGACGGTATAATAATCGGTCCGGGGGTTGGCAAGGGCATTTAACAATTGTTCGACAACGTCCCGAGTCTGCGCAGGTGGTGTTGGCCAGTTCAGGAGCATTCTGCGCAAGCTTGAGATAACGCTGGTAAGCCGCAACTGCTGATGTAAAAGCGAATTCAACAGCGTGTTCTGCTGCCGAAAACGGTAATGGCTCCAGAAAGCCTGAATGCGCAAAAGATTCATCGTCAGAATCTGGCCGATCACCCCTTCATGCGCCGAACGGATGGCGTCGGTGGTTTCTGGTTGCCATAGCAAACTGGCATGTTCCAGCAATCGGGCATGCATATTTTTCAGCGCGGTGAGCAAGGCCGAACCGTCCGAGGTGCTGGGCAAAATCATCATCATCATGCCGCCGCAGAGGATCCCGACAATGACCTCGCAAACCCTGGCCTGGGCGATGTCCCAAAGCTGTGTGATTTCCAGCGTGTTGACCATCGGGAAGGCAATGATCGCGGCAGTGTAGCCTGCAAGCTGGAAAGCGTAGGCCACATTATTGGTAAAATGCGCACAGGCCCAGGTACAAAATCCTAACCATGCCGACATGCTCAGCAGAAAAAGCCAGGGTTCGTTGAGCGTGTGCCCGGCGAGGATCAGGGCAGCGACGGCTCCAAGAAGACTGCCCGCAATACGTCCCAGGCTCTTGCTGATCACTCCACCAACGGTCGGGAAACTTACCACTGCAGCGGACGTCATCGCCCAATAGGGTTCATCCAGATTCAGAGAGTAGGCGAAGGTTAACGCCAGACACATCGCAATGGTGTTACGCAAAGCATAGCGCCACTGTCCGGCGGTTGCTTTCAACCACGGGGTATTAAAGAGAGAAAAGGTCAGGCGCTTCATTTACTGCCCGATGGCAACGCTACAGGTGGTTCCCGCAACGAGCGTAACGTCTTCAGGTAGTTTGTCGAAGGTAATACGCACTGGGACGCGTTGAGCCAGGCGGACCCACGGGACGTTCGGTTTGATGTCCGGTACCAGGCCAGAATCGCTCTCGACGCTTTGATCGTAAATGGCACGTCCAATGCTGGAAACATGACCCTGTAACTTTGTATTGCCGCTGTACAACGTAATTCGCGCCGGCGCACCCACGCGGATATGTCTTAACTTGGTTTCTTCAAAATAACCCATCACGAAAAAAGACTGGCTATCGACGAGGGCAAATATGGGTTGTCCGGCAGTGGCGAAATTGCCGATGCGGGTTGAAAGATTAGTGACCCAGCCTGAAACAGGGGAGCGAATATCCGTTTGACCTAGCTGCCACTCTGCCTGTTTAAGGGTGGCTTGTGCAGCCTCAACGCTTGCCTGCATCGCCTTGACGTTCATATTCGCCGTGTCCAACTCCTCGGCAGAAATGACATTTTGCGTCAGATGACGGCGGCGATTTGCTTCGTGATTCGCTCTTGCCAGTTCGGATTGCGCTTTGGCCAGTTCGGCCTGAGCGTTCAGTTCGGCGATCTGGAAAGGGGTCTTGTCGAGAGTGAACAGCAGATCGCCAGCCTGGATATACTGGTTATCTTTAACCTTAAGATCGACAATTCTCCCCGAAACCTGTGCCGAAATATTGACCTGTTCTGCCCGAATTTTGCCGTCTCGTGTCCATGGAGACTGCATATAATAGTTCCATAAGGCCCATCCAGCCATCAGGGCAACCATTGCGATCAGAATAGTCGAGAAATACTTAAGTTTTTTCATCATTTCAGCACCACACGACCAGCAATAGAAAACTCAGACATACACAAAGAGTAAAGAGCGATAAATCCATTAATAATGGATGCCAGAACTCGCCGGAATAAAGTCGGTCGCGCAGGAGACGATGAATACAGAGCCAAAGAACAAATCCAGGCACAAAGGCGGTAAACAGAGGAGGAAAATAAACGGAAGCCCCGAATACCACGTCCTGTAGAGGCATTCCTGTTGAAGAAAATGCGGAGGTCACAAGCAATATTCCTTTGCGTCAAGTGGCGTTTCTCCAGGTTTAGCAAAAAACCGATACGACGCGCGCTATTTTCGCGTAATTTCTGAAAAATATGTCCGGTGGTTACCAAATGCAGCAATCCATTTGTTTTAGAAATACAAATGCTGCACACTATTCTAAAATCAGTATAATATCTTAGCAAGCTAATTATAAGGAGATGAAATTGGAATCGCCACTAGGTTCTGATCTGGCACGGTTGGTGCGCATATGGCGTGCTTTGATAGACCACCGTCTTAAGCCTCTGGAGTTGACGCAGACTCACTGGGTAACACTGCACAATATCCACCAACTGCCACCGGATCAATCACAGATACAACTGGCAAAAGCGATCGGTATTGAACAGCCATCGTTGGTACGTACGTTGGATCAGCTCGAAGAGAAGGGGCTGATTTCACGTCAGACATGTGCCAGCGATCGCCGGGCAAAACGCATTAAGCTGACTGAAAAGGCAGAACCGCTGATCGCCGATATGGAAGCAGTCATCAACAAAACCCGTGGTGAAATTCTGGAAGGTATTTCAATGCAGGAAATTGATCTGCTGATCAAGCTTATTGCACGTCTGGAACACAACATTATCGAACTACAGTCTCACGACTAAACGGGAAACGTGTGGCCAGTTACTGACCACACGTTAATTTGCTTAGCGCGGAGAAACGGTAACCTGGCTACCGTTGCTGGCCATAACAACGCGCTGACCCGCAGAGAATTTGGTATCACCCTGTTTCTGAACCACCATGATGGTATTGCCATCATCTTTCCGAATTTCGAGTTCAACACCCTGCGTTTTGTTCATCGCGCCCTGGACGCCCTGGCCCGCCACGCCACCAGCCACAGCACCCGCTGCGGTGGCTAATGAACGACCGGTACCCCCACCAACGGTACTTCCGAGGAAACCGCCGAGCACAGCACCGCCAATCGCACCGATGACGTTGGAATCATCACCTGCCTGAATTTGTACCGGTCGAACGTGGACCACTGTACCGTAAGTGACGTTCTGAACCTGCTTCGCCTCAGAAGCCGTATAGACATCACCGGAAAGGCTAGAGGTGTTGGTACAACCTACTAAAGATAAACCCGCCAGTGAAACGATCAGCACACGTTTAATCATTTGAAAATCTCCTGTTCACCATGAAACGCTACCCAGCATCCCTCATGGTTAAATTATATGGCATTTGCGCGGTAAAGGTCACTTGTTCTCCCTCGTAACAATGCACAAATCATAATAGTAGTCAGGTTAACCCTCTCTAAACGAATCTGACGGCGCTCTTTATAATAAAAAGGACAATGAATCGTAGCATTGGTTGAGCGTTTATGATGGAGTGTTTACGCAAAAAAGTGATGCTCAAAAGGAACATTTATGAAATCAGGCCGCTTTATTGGCGTAATGTCAGGCACCAGTCTGGACGGTGTCGACGTGGTACTGGCGACAATAGATGACACAATGGTTGCACAGCAGGGCAGTCTGAGCTGGCCGATGCCCGTTTCCCTGAAACAGGCGATCCTCGATATTTGCCAGGGACAACCCTTGACCCTTTCGCAACTCGGGCAACTCGATGTGCGATTAGGAAAACTGTTTGCTGAGGCGGTCAATGCGCTGCTGGCCCAGGAAAAGCTGCGTCCGCAAGATGTGGTTGCCATAGGGTGCCACGGGCAAACGGTCTGGCACGAGCCGACGGGGAATGCCCCGCATACCCTGCAAATTGGCGATAATAATCAGATTGCCGCACTGACGGGCATTACCGTAGTGGGCGACTTCCGCCGCCGTGATATTGCGCTCGGGGGGCAGGGCGCGCCGCTTGTTCCCGCATTTCACCATGCGCTTTTGGCGCACCCGAGCGAACGTCGAATGGTGCTGAACATCGGCGGTATCGCCAATCTGTCGATGCTTATTCCGGGTCAACCCGTTCGTGGACACGATACCGGGCCGGGGAACATGTTGATGGATGCATGGATCTGGCGTCAGCGCGGGAAACCGTACGATCAGGATGCGCAGTGGGCCAGCGCGGGTACGGTGATCCTTCCGCTGCTGCAAAATATGCTCAGCGATCCGTGGTTTTCTTTACCTGCGCCGAAAAGCACGGGGCGCGAGTATTTCAATTATGGCTGGGTGGAACGACATCTTGCCGCGTTTCCGGGCGTAGATCCCCGCGATGTACAAACCACATTAACCGAACTGACGGCGGTCACGATTGCAGAACAGGTGTTGCTCAGCGGAGGCTGTGAGCGACTGATGGTTTGTGGAGGCGGGAGTCGCAACCCGTTGTTGATGGCGCGACTCGCTGGTCTTCTGCCGGGCACCGAGGTTACCTCTACTGATGATGCAGGGATCAGCGGTGATGATATGGAAGCTCTCGCGTTTGCGTGGCTTGCCTGGCGGACGCTGGCAGGGCTTCCCGGCAATTTGCCGTCCGTGACGGGGGCCAGAGAAGCCAGCGTATTAGGCGCTATTTTTCCGGCTAACCCGCGAACTCAGAGTTAACTGAATTTTTCTTGCCTCTTCTGCCGTTACACTCTTGATCTTAGGGAGGGTGAATTCACCCTCCGGACCAGGAAAGTTTTCGGGATACGTCTATGAAAAAACTGTTACTCGTATGTTTGCCGCTCATGCTGACGGGTTGTAGCGTCTACAACCAGTTTGTCGAACGTATGCAAACGGACACACTGGAATATCAGTGTGATGAAAAACCGCTTACCGTAAAGTTGAATAATACCCGTCAGGATGTGAGCTTTATTTATGACAATAAAATGCTCAACCTTAAACAGGGTGTTTCCGCATCCGGCGCACGCTACACTGACGGAATTTATGTCTTCTGGTCGAAAGGCGACACGGCGACCATCTATAAGCGCGACCGCATTGTGTTAAATAACTGCCAGTTACAAAACCCGAAGCGTTGAGATTTACAGCAGGGCGGCGCACAATAGCGCCACCCACTGACAATCCGTAGCGAACACCATGTCTGATAACGACGAATTGCAGCAAATTGCGCATCTGCGCCGCGAATACACCAAAGGTGGCCTGCGACGCCACGATCTTCCCGCAGAACCTTTATCCCTCTTCGAACGCTGGTTGGCTCAGGCATGTGATGCCAGACTGGCAGACCCAACGGCAATGGTCGTTGCTACGGTTGACGAAAACCACCAGCCGTATCAGCGGATTGTCCTGCTGAAGCATTATGATGAAAAAGGGCTGGTGTTTTATACCAACCTCGGTAGCCGCAAGGCGCATCAAATTGAAAATAATCCCCGGGTGAGTCTGCTGTTCCCCTGGCATATGCTTGAACGTCAGGTGATGGTGATAGGCAAAGCCGAACGTCTTTCTACACTTGAAGTGGTGAAATACTTCCACAGCCGTCCGCGTGACAGTCAAATCGGTGCCTGGGTGTCAAAACAGTCCAGCCGAATTTCGGCGCGTGGGATCCTCGAAAGCAAATTCTTCGAACTGAAACAGAAATTCCAGCAGGGCGAAATCCCACTTCCCAGTTTCTGGGGGGGATTTCGCGTGAGCATTGAGCAAATGGAGTTCTGGCAGGGGGGTGAACACCGCCTGCATGACCGTTTTCTTTACCAGCGTGAAAACAACGCATGGAAAATTGACCGACTGGCGCCTTAATCCCCGAAAATTGTTGTGTTAAGCGCTAGCGCTACGTGCGCCAGCGCTTTATTCTATATACCTTTCGCGTCTGGCGAAAAGTCGTGTACCGGCATAGGTGCAGTCGTTTTATACATGGAGATTTTGATGGCAAGCAGTAACTTGATTAAACAATTGCAAGAGCGGGGGCTGGTGGCCCAGGTGACGGATGAGGTAGCGTTAGCAGAGCGACTGGCGCAAGGCCCGATCGCGCTCTATTGCGGCTTCGATCCTACCGCTGACAGCTTGCATTTGGGGCATCTTGTTCCATTGTTATGCCTGAAACGCTTCCAGATGGCCGGCCACAAGCCTGTCGCACTGGTTGGCGGCGCGACCGGTCTGATTGGCGACCCGAGCTTCAAAGCTGCCGAGCGTAAACTGAACACCGAAGACACTGTTCAGGAGTGGGTAGACAAAATCCGTAAACAGGTTGCACCGTTCCTGGATTTCGACTGCGGAGACAACTCGGCAATCGCCGCCAATAACTACGACTGGTTTGGCAGCATGAACGTGCTGACCTTCCTGCGTGATATCGGTAAGCATTTCTCTGTTAACCAGATGATTAACAAAGAAGCGGTGAAGCAGCGTCTCAATCGTGACGATCAGGGTATCTCCTTTACTGAGTTCTCCTACAACCTGCTGCAGGGGTATGACTTTGCCTGCCTGAATAAACTGCACGGCGTCGTTTTACAGATTGGTGGCTCAGACCAGTGGGGTAACATTACCTCGGGTATCGACCTGACCCGTCGTTTACATCAGAACCAGGTCTTTGGGCTGACCGTTCCGCTGATCACCAAAGCCGACGGTACGAAGTTCGGTAAAACCGAAGGTGGCGCAGTCTGGTTAGATCCGAAGAAGACCAGTCCGTACAAATTCTACCAGTTCTGGATCAACACCGCCGATGCTGACGTTTATCGCTTCCTGAAGTTCTTCACCTTTATGGACATTGAAGAGATCAATGCCCTGGAAGAAGAAGACAAAAACAGTGGCAAAGCGCCGCGCGCCCAGTACGTGCTGGCCGAGCAGGTCACGCGTCTTGTTCATGGCGAAGAGGGTCTGGTGGCAGCTAAACGCATTACTGAAAGCCTGTTCAGCGGTTCCCTGAGCGCGTTGAGCGAAGCCGATTTCGAGCAGTTGGCGCAGGACGGCGTGCCAATGGTCGAGATGGAAAAAGGGGCCGATCTGATGCAAGCGCTGGTGGACTCTGAACTGCAACCGTCTCGTGGACAGGCGCGTAAAACCATTGCTTCGAATGCGGTAACCATTAACGGTGAAAAACAGACCGATCCTGAATATGTCTTCGTGGAAGCCGATCGCCTGTTTGGTCGCTACACCCTGTTACGTCGGGGTAAAAAGAATTATTGCCTGGTGTGCTGGAAGTAATTCACATGATGCAGGGGCGTGGGAAACCACGCCCTTAATTTTTTCAGGGTTGTGGTAAGAAATAATGAAGAATATCCTCGCCATCCAGTCCCATGTGGTTTTCGGACATGCGGGCAATAGTGCAGCAGAATTCCCGATGCGCCGCCTTGGCGCAAATGTCTGGCCTCTGAATACCGTTCAGTTCTCGAATCATACCCAGTATGGAAAATGGACCGGCTGCGTCATGCCTCCAGGCCATCTGACGGAAATTGTTCAGGGTATTGCCGATATTAATAAACTTCAGACCTGCGATGCCGTTCTGAGCGGTTATCTCGGCTCAGCGGAGCAGGGCGAGCATATCTTAGGGATCGTTCGTCAGGTGAAGGCAGCGAACCCGCAGGCAAAATATTTCTGCGACCCGGTGATGGGACATCCAGAAAAAGGGTGCATCGTGGCCCCTGGAGTGGCGGAATTTCACGTTCGCTACGCGCTACCGGCCAGCGATATTATCGCGCCCAACCTGGTTGAACTGGAAATTCTCTGTGAACACCCAGTTAACAGCGTCGCGGAAGCGGTTGCCGCCGCCCGTGAACTGATCGCGCAGGGGCCAGAAATTGTGCTGGTGAAGCATCTTGCACGAGCGGGATACAGTCAGGATCGTTTTGAAATGCTACTGGTAACAGCGCATGAGGCGTGGCATATCAGCCGTCCACTGGTCGACTTTGGTGCACGACAACCTGTTGGCGTTGGCGACGTCACCAGCGGTTTACTGCTGGTAAAACTGTTGCAGGGCGCAACGGTTCAGCATGCGCTGGAACATGTCACTGCCGCCGTATATGAGATTATGATCGCCACCAAAGCGATGCAGGAATATGAATTACAGGTTGTTGCCGCTCAGGATCGTATTGCCCAGCCCGAGCACTATTTTAGCGCGACCCTGCTGTAACAGATTCGAAAATTGCCGCGATTTGCCGGGTAAGCGTCAGTGCCACCCGGCAACATCTTCTAAATTAACCCTTCCGCTTTCAGCGCCGCAGCAACCGCAGGGCGCTCACCTACACGCTTCATATAGCCAGCAATATGGCTAAACCCATCCATATTCAGTTTCACCGCATATGCCCAACGTAGAACGGTAAACAGGTAGGCATCCACGATAGTAAAACGCGAGCCACAGATCCACTGGCCTTCCTTCAGCGCGTCGTTAACGTACTGAAGTTTTTTCTCCAGTAGCGCGCGAACGGTAGGTTTATAGTCCTCTGGCGTGTCCGGGCGAAACAATGGCGTAAACCCTTTATGCAGCTCGGTGGCAATGTAGTTAAGCCATTCCAGGGTCTTATACCGCGAAATACTGCTTACCGGGGCAAGCAGTTGGCGGTCAGGGACGTTATCGGCGAGATATTGCATGATCGCCACACCTTCAGTCAGCAGCGTGCCATCATCAAGCAGAAGGGCTGGGACCTGTCCTTTTGGATTTACCGCAAAAAAATCATCGCCATTTTCCAGGCGCTTTTTCATTAAATCGACGCCGTCCAGCGTGAAATCCTTCCCGCTCTCACGAAGGATGATATGTGAGGCGAGGGAACAGGCACCCGGTTTATAGAACAGTTTCATCGGTAACTCCTTTCGACAGAGGTTTCATTTATCCTAAATCGTGTTAGGGCAAAAAAAAAGCCGCTAACGCACAGTTAGCGGCCTCAATTTTAGTTTCCCAACACGTTATGCAGTCGCGGTATTTGTCGCTTTTGCGTTGGTGTCGTCATCCTGAGTCATACGATTCAGTTTCGGTGCGGTCAGCAGCATCAGCACGGCAATAACGGCAGTTGCCACACCAATCTGCAGGAACACGCGACCGTAGACTTCCAGAGACATCAGCGGGTCAGTCACGTTTTCTGGCACGGCCATCATGTTTGCGACGTAACCGCCAATGATGTTTGCGCCAGCAGTGGTCAGGAACCAGCTACCCATGATGAAACCCATCAGACGCTGCGGCACCAGCTGTGCCACCATCGCCAGACCCAGACCAGAAATCATCAGTTCACCGATGCTCTGCAGGCCGTAGCAAATGATCAGCCAGTTCACTGAAACGATACCCGCATCGGTCGCGAATTTTGCACCTAGCGGCAGAACGAGGAACGCACCGGAACACAGGACCATACCAATCGCGAACTTGGTCGGCATTGGCAGGGTGTCACCCATTTTGTTGTAGATAGCGGCAAGAATTGGGCTACCGATGATGATCCAGAATGGGTTCAGCGCCTGATACTGTTCAGGTTCGAAGGCAAAACCAAGGATTGAGTGCTCAACGTTACGAATCGCAAAGAAGTTAAGCGAGGTCGGCATCTGGCTGTACAGAACGAAGAAGATAATCGCTTCCAGCATCAGAATGAATGCCACGATCATTTTACGGCGCGCCGCACCCTTCATCGCGAAAGCTTCTTTACCGAAGATAAAGACGATACCCAGCGCGATCACACCCAGCGCCATACGAGCAATTTCCTGGTTGTGCAGCAGCCAGGTTGCGACGGCAACCAGGGCAACCACGCCGACGATGGTCAGCAGCAGGTTACGGTAGTTGATCGGCTCGAAGTCTGGTTTAGAGCCGTAGTTTTTCACCCAGCGTTGGCAGAAGGCAAAGTTCACCACGGTGATCAGCATACCGACGACGCTCAGTGCGAACGCAGTGCTCCAGCCATACTTTGCAGCCAGCCACGGTGTCGCCAGCATGGAGAAGAATGAACCGATGTTGACGGACATGTAGTACATGGTAAATGCACCATCAAGACGCGGGTCATCTTTTGCATAGCAGGTTGAAAGCAGTGACGATGGGTTCGCTTTAAATAAACCGTTACCTACGGCAATGGCAGCCATACCCATATAGACGATACCGGCATCGTGACCGGACCATGCCACCAGAGCATAGCCGATAGCCAGCACCACAGCACCGAGCATAATGACGCGCTTGGTACCCAAAACTTTATCCCCTAACCAACCGCCAATGGCGACCAGACCGTATACAAGGGCGCTAAAGGAGGAGAAAAGGGTGATTGAATCCGCTTCTGACATACCCAGTTGCTTAACCAGGTAGACGGCCATGATCCCTTGCAGGCCGTAATAACCGAAACGTTCCCAGAGCTCGATAGAGAAGATGAGATAGAACGCTTTAGGTTGTTTGAAAGCATTAAGACTGACGCTTTCAGTTGGTTTATTGTTTGCAGTAGACACTTTTACCTCTTTTTTTACATCCCATATTAACGGGGGTGTTCAGTCACGTGTTACCTGCCTGGCAGCCGTGAGATTGTTATAGTGGGAGGGGAAACGGCAAGTAATGTTCACTATCTTGCACTTTCAGACAAGTCCTTTGTAATAATCTGTTACATATATCTGGAGTGGTGTATTTCACGGGGTTGGCAAATGTTATCCAGCGTTAAATTTCTCTAAAAATGAAATGGCAGATTTTTACACTATAGCAGTGGGTCTGAAAAGGCTAATTGGCGATATGTTCTGCTATTTGCCTTTCACCCCAGTGATAAAGGCCATTATCTGAAAAATAGGCAGTGTAATGTTTTGTGATTAAAAGTCATGCACAGGTCATTTCATTGCGTATTTAACATTTTTTATTAAAATGATTTACATTAAGTTATCGGATTGATCTGGATCACAACTGAATAGAATTTTTCGTTATTAAAAAAATGATTAACCTGGCTAAGTGTTAGAACCCAGCGATAATGCATTAGATATGACTAAAGATGCGGAATGATTGTCGGTTGAAAGTGAGTGAGAGAGTGGATCAACAAGGGTTATGAAAGGGGCGGAAAATTCCTCCCCTGAGGATCAGATATCGACTTTCTCTTTGTACTCGCACAAGTCTTCAATAATGCAGGAGCCACAGCGTGGTTTGCGGGCGATACAGGTGTAGCGGCCATGAAGAATGAACCAGTGGTGACAATCGACCTTAAATTCCGCCGGTACGACTTTCAGCAGTTTCTCCTCAACCTGCTCGACGTTTTTACCAGGGGCAAACTGCGTGCGGTTGCAGACGCGAAAAATATGGGTGTCCACGGCGATGGTCGGCCAACCAAAGGCGGTATTTAGCACCACGTTTGCTGTTTTGCGTCCGACACCTGGTAGTGCCTCCAGCGCAGCACGATCTTCGGGGACTTCTCCCTGGTGCTGTTCAAGCAGGATCCGGCAGGTTTTGATGACGTTTTCGGCCTTACTGTTAAACAGGCCGATGGTTTTGATGTAGGACTTCACCCCTTCGACACCAAGTTCAAGCATCGCCGCAGGCGTATTCGCAACCGGGTAGAGTTTTGCCGTTGCCTTGTTAACGCTGACGTCGGTTGCCTGTGCAGAAAGCAACACAGCAATCAGCAGTTCAAAAGGGGAACTGAAGTTCAGTTCTGTCGTCGGGTGAGGGTTGTTATCGCGTAATCGCGTCAATATTTCCAGCCGCTTCGCTTTGTTCATGACACATTCCCTTGTTCGCCGGAGGGCAGTTGAGTGGCTACTGCTGCACTGGCGCGGCGTTTTTTCATTTTCTCATCAATGAGATATTTTACCGCCAGCATCAGACCCAGGCCAATGAAAGCACCCGGCGGTAACATGGCCAGCAGGAACGGGGAGTCGGTATGGAAGATTTCCACCCGTAAGACTTTCGCCCAACTGCCGAGCAGACCGTCGGCACCGTCGAACAGTGTGCCGTTACCAATGATTTCACGCAGGGAACCCAGCACGAACATCGCGCAGGTGGCCCCCATCCCAATCGAAAACCCGTCAAGCGCGGAAAGCGCGGGGCCTTTCCTGGAGGCGAAGGCCTCAGCACGGCCAACAACAATACAGTTAGTCACGATCAGCGGGATAAAAATGCCCAACGACTGATAAAGACCGAACGCATAGGCATTAATCAACATCTGCACTGCGCTTACTACCGAGGCGATGATCATCACATAGATAGGAATACGGATCTCTGGGGGTGTCCAACGACGCAGTGCAGAAACCGTCAGGTTAGTCAGTGTGAGCACCAGCGTCGTGGCGAGTCCCAGGCCAAGCGCATTTGTCGCGGTTGAGGTGACTGCCAACAGGGGACAAAGCCCCAGTAGTTGCACCAGTGCAGAGTTGTTTTTCCACAATCCCTGAACGATGACTTCTTTAATTTCGCTCATGGTTAATCTCCGCAAACAGGAAGTTGAGACAATTGCGCGGGGAGCGTCTGCGCATACAAACCCGCACGCTTGACCGCGTTAACCACCGCTCGAGGGGTAATCGTGGCGCCAGTAAACTGATCAAAATCGCCGCCGTCTTTTTTTACCGCCCAGTGGCTATCGTTATCGCCCTGGATCTGCTTGCCGCTGAAAAGGGTGATCCAGTCGGAAAGGCGCAGTTCGATTTTATCGCCCAGACCCGGTGTTTCATGGTGTTCAGTCACGCGGGTACCTAAAACGGTACCGTTAAAGTCAGCACCAACCAGCAATTGGATCGCGCCGGAATAGCCATCAGGCGCGGTGGCTTCAAGAATCGCGGCGACGGGCTTGCCATCCTGTTCCGCGATATAAACCCGGTGTTCACCTTTGCCCAGTTGCGGGGTGTTCACCACAAAGCAGCGGTCCTGTAAGCGGTTATTATAACGGTCACCAGGGAGAACCTGATCAAACAGTGCCTTTTGCTGAATCGCGGCCTGTTCATCAATTGTTGTTTTGGTCATCAGGTTGATGGCCGCGGTCAGCCCGGTTGAGCCCGCAGCAAACAGCGCCAGAGTGATGCCATGTTTACGGATAGTCTTCAGCATGGTTTATCCTTTGCGGTGTCCGTATACGCGAGGACGCGTATAGTAGTCAATCAGCGGAACCGCGATATTCGCCAACAGGACAGCAAATGCTACGCCATCGGGATAACCGCCGAAGCTACGGATTAACCACACCAGAAGACCCGCCAGCGCACCAAACAGCAAGCGGCCACGGTTGGTCGTCGACGCCGTCACCGGATCGGTCAAAATGAAGAATGCGCCAAGCATCGTCGCCCCGGATAGCAAATGTATTTGCGGTGAGGCGAGCGTATCCGGCGCTAACAGCCAGCCCAACGTTGCGCATACCGCCAGCGAGAGTAGAAAGCTAAGCGGAATATGCCATCGAATCGCTTTTTGCCATAGCAGGAACACCCCGCCTGCCAGCCATGCCAGGTTCACCCACTGCCAGCCTGCACCCGCAAGCATGCCGCTAAAGATGGGATAATCCATGATTTGCTCTAGGGAGCGTCCGGCATGGAGCGAGGTTTTAAAGGTATCCAACGGCGTGGCCTGGCTTATTCCGTCAATGCCCATACGTAGCGAGTTCATATCACCGCCGCTTGCCGTATGCCCGGTAAAAATAACCTGAAGCGCATCGACGAAACCAGGTGCGGTTGCGGCAATATCATGGGGTGGAAGCCAGCTGGTCATCTGCACGGGGAAGGAGATCAGTAGCACCACGTAGCCTATCATTGCCGGGTTAAACGGGTTTTGTCCCAGCCCGCCATACAACTGTTTGGCGATAATCACGGCGAATACCGTTCCGAGGACCACCATCCACCATGGCGCGAGCGGAGGAATACTCACCGCAAGCAGTAAACCGGTGAGCAACGCGGAGTTGTCTTTCAAAACAGGCACAACTGGCTGTTTACGCAGTTTAAGCACAAGGGCTTCAGCCAGTAGCGCACTTACTGACGCAATGACTATCTGAAACAGAGTCCCCCAACCGAAGAACCATAACTGCGCGGCAATGCCCGGTACAGCAGCGAGTAAAACCAGCAGCATGATGCGCGACGTTTGTCGCTGGTTATGCGTATAAGGGGAGCTTGCGATTCTGAATACCATTTATTCCTCGTTAACAACCTGCTGCTGAACGGCTTTTTTGGCTTTAGCGCGGGCAATCGCAGCAGCGATTGCCGCTTTTCGCGGATCTTCGGCGGCGGCAGCGGGGATGGCCGTTTCAGCGCTAGCCTGCTGTTCTTGTTTGCGCGCTTTTGCACGGGCGATGGCCGCTTCGACCGCAGCCTTACGCGGATCGACTGTTTCAGCAGGCGCAGCGTGTTGGCTGCTGTTTTGCTGTTCTTGTTTACGCGCTTTCGCACGGGCGATGGCCGCTTCGACCGCAGCCTTACGCGAATCAACCGTCTCAGCAGGTGCAGCGTGTTCGCTGCTGTTCAGCTGTTCTTGTTTACGGGCTTTTGCACGGGCGATGGCGGCTTCGACCGCAGCCTTACGTGGATCAACGTCCGCAACAACCTCGTTACCCGCCTGTTTTGCTCGCGCCTGCGCCTTACGCGCTTCACGGGCGGCGATGACCGCACTGTTGTCGGGCTTTTCACCGGCTTTAACGATCACCGTCTGCGTCGCCTGCGCTTGTTTTTCTTTTACGCGAGCCAGTGCCGCCGCAATGGCATCTTTATCTTTTGCCGCAGGCTGCACGGCGGCTTTTATATGTCTTTCCAGGCGGGCTGCTTTTTCACGCTCCAGCCGTGCCTGTCGGGCTTTGAAACGCATTTTCGCTTCTGCAGCACGTTTTTCTTCCAGTTTAATCGCGTTGATCTCCGCCTTCTCCTGGCGGAAATACTGCACTAACGGAATGTTACTTGGGCAGACCCATGCACAGGCACCGCACTCAATACAGTCAGCGAGATTATGCGCAGTGGCCTTGTCATGCTGTTGGCCTTTGCTAAACCAGTAAAGTTGCTGCGGCAGCAAATCGGCAGGGCAGGCATCAGCACAGGCGCTACAGCGGATGCAGCCTTTCTCTTCCTGCGGCTCACCCATTTCTGTTGCCGAAGGTGCCAACAGACAGTTGGTGATTTTCACTACCGGAACGTCAAGCCACGGCAGCGTGAAGCCCATCAATGGGCCGCCCATAATGACCATTTGATCGGCAGAAGGGCAGAAACCGGCGTCATTCAGCAGATGTCGAACCGGTGTTCCCAGTCTGGCCCAGACGTTGCCGGGACGCGCAATTGCCTCACCGGTGACGGTAACGACGCGTTCTGTAATTGGCTCGCCGTCAATGACCGCGCGCTTGATGGCGTAAGCGGTGCCGACGTTTTGCATCAATACCCCTATATCCGACGAGCGACCACCGTGGGGAACCTGTTTCCCCGTCAGGATTTGCGTCAGCTGTTTAGCACCGCCGGAAGGGTATTTGGTCGGGATCACGCGCAGAGAGATATCATGGGTATCGGCCAGTACCGCGCGCAGCATTGAAATTGCCTGCGGTTTATTGTCTTCAATGCCAATCAGGACTTCTCGCGGCTGCAGGATATGCGCGAGGATACGAATCCCCTCAATGACCTGGGCGGCGCAATCCTGCATCAGGCGGTCGTCAGCGGTGATATAGGGCTCGCATTCCGCCGCATTAATGATCAGCGTTTCAATTTTATCGCCGCCGCCTTGCAATTTAACGCCCGTGGGGAAGCCTGCACCGCCAAGTCCCGCGACACCGAACTGATGAATACGACTAATGAGCGCTTCGCGGCTATGGTTTTGATAGTCCACCCAGCCTTCGCGCTCAATCCAGCGATCTTCGCCATCGGCATCGATAATCACGCTCAGTTCTGCCAGTGCCGAAGGATGAGCAGTAGAGTGAGGCGCTATCGCAACAACAGTACCGGAGGTCGGCGCATGAACCGGAAGCATTCGGCCACGCCCGCGCGTCAGTGGTTGTCCGCGCAGCACGTGCTGGCCAACGGCGACGCACAGTTCACCTTCGGCACCAATGTGCTGCTTAAGCGGCATAACAAAGCGCTGCGCAAGAGGAACCTGGCGCAGCGGTGTGCCGTTGGACTGAGACTTCATTTCAGGCGGATGAATACCGCCATCAAAATCCCAAATCTTATTCTTTTTAAACGCAGAGAATAAATTAAGCATGTTGTTCCACGGGAATAATACGAACGGGAATGGTATTTAAATCCCACTTCCAACTGTCTGGCGTTTCAGCGACCGGGCGTAATTCAATACATTGGGTCGGACATGGATCGACGCAAAGATTACAGCCGGTACAAAGATCGCTCATGACCGTGTGCATCGCGCGGGTGGCACCGATAATGGCATCCACGGGGCAGGCCTGAATACATTTTGTACACCCAATACAGTTGGGTTCATCAATAACCGCCAGCATACGGACGGGGGCAACATCCTGTTCATCGCCATCGATAGGTTGTGGATCCACGTTCAACAGTTCCGCGATTTTCAGCATCACGGTTTCGCCGCCGGGCGCACAGCGGTTAATTTTTTCACCCTGACTGCCGATGGCCTCTGCATAAGGGCGACAGCCGGGGTAACCGCATTGCCCACACTGGCTTTGCGGCAAAATCTCATCAATTTTTTCAACAACAGGATCATCTTCCACCGCGTAACGGCGGGAGGCATAACCCAGAATGGCGCCAAACACCAGACCCAGCAGGCTCACGGCGGCAACGGCAATCCAGATAGCATTCATTACAACTTCACCAAACCACTAAAGCCCATAAAGGCCAGAGACATTAACCCTGCGGTAATCAGCGCAATCGCGTTACCGCGGAAAGGAGCAGGGACATCAGCCACTGCGAGACGTTCACGAATGGCTGCGAACAGTACCATCACCAACGAGAAGCCGACGGCGGCGGAAAAGCCGTACAGCGCCGACTGCAAAAAATTATGACCGAGATTGATATTCAACAACGCGACGCCCAGCACCGCACAGTTGGTCGTGATCAACGGCAAGAAGATACCCAGCAGGCGATACAGTGCCGGACTGGTCTTGCGCACCACCATCTCAGTAAATTGCACAACAACCGCAATGACCAGAATAAAGGCCAGCGTGCGCAGATAGATAAGGTCTAGTGGAATGAGGACCCAGGTATCAATCAGCCACGCGCATATTGAGGCAAGCGTCATCACGAAAGTCGTCGCAAGCCCCATACCCATCGCGGTTTCCAGCTTTTTGGAAACCCCCATAAACGGGCAAAGACCCAGAAACTTCACCAGTACAAAGTTATTGACCAGCACAGTTCCGACAAACAGCAGCAGGTAATCAGTCATTTTTCGGCCTGAAATAAAAAAGCCGCCTATTATCTGATAATCAGCAGCAGGCGACAACAGGTTAACTGTAAGGTTATTACGGGTTCACAAAAGTCGCTTTCACACGCGTCGAGCGGCGGAAGTAAGGCGCTAAAAGTGCCGCCGCAAGCAGCGGGAACAACAGTTGGCGAACGGCCAGGGCATCAGGAACGGGCGAAAATGCGAATGTCTTGATTGCCAGCAGTACCGAAACCAGCAGCCAGACAATGTAATGTTTAGGCACGCAGCGTCTGCGCTTGAAGAAGGCAATTGTCAACCACAGGGTGTAATACCACATGGCGATTGCGGTAAGCAAAGAGACACCCCAAAGCAGCAGATTACCTGTGCTTTGCTGCGCCAGCATATCGAATGTTTGCGGTGTGGCAAGGGCGGTGGCATACAAAAAGAGCGCCAAGGACGCGCTTAATAATGCAACTAAAAGCCAGGCTAAAGGGCCCAGTAACCAGCCTCCAATGCGCTGCGCCGGTGTTGTGGTCATAAAATCTCCGGAATAGCCAGACGTACCGTTCTTTATGGGGCTGGTATTATAAAGCCTTTGCTCGCGATCGCTACTTTCTTATTGAACGAAACGCCAGACAGACTTAGGGACTTGTCCTACGTCAAACAGTCGACCGCCGGAAACCAGTTCAGCGCGGCGGTGATCGGCGGCGCGGTACATATTGATAATGTCCCGATCGTCAGTAAGTGAATAATGCAGATGATCAAACAGCTTTTCCAGACTTTCGAGAGAACTAATTTTACGGAATTTTAATAAATAATCCTGAACAGTCATATACAGAGATCCCTGATATAAATAGGTGTAACTGAGAAATAAAAAGACTATTCCCGGGAAAATAAGCCGGGGAACAAAAAACGAAATAAGTATATTCTTAAGTAAAATATCGCATGTAAAACGATATCAGGGGAAGGGTAACGTGACTGAAGGCAACTGGCAATAACCACAGGCGCTGGATACGTCACAATTACCCGATAAAGACAGAAATTCAGCCTTTTCTGGATATCACCTGAGGAAAAGGCCTGGCTCAGTAACCTACGGAGGTAAAGCTCAAGAGATTATTTGGCTTGCGGGGTGGTCACAGGCTCTGGGGGTTGGTAATTATCAATATGATTAGCGACGCCAAGCAATACCACGGAAACCGCGAGAACAACCCAACCTGTTAATTCAATGAGACGATTGATTACTGATGACATTTTCGTTGATTTATCCATAAATACCAGGAAGCAGATGTTACTTAGCAATAATTGTCACGGCAAGTAGGGCGGGAACGATTTCAGCAACTTTTTGCAGTAAAGTAATCTGAAAGTGTTGATTGTTTGACTTAAGTTAAGTTTGCAACCATTTTCCCTGTAAGGTTATTACACTATTGTGAGTGGTTCATGGATAGTGTGAAATAGCCACAGACTGAAACAAGAGGCAATTTTATGAGTGACAACATCCGAGTTGGACTGATTGGCTACGGTTACGCCAGTAAAACCTTCCATGCCCCTCTTATTGCGGGAACGCCTGGGCTGGAATTGGCGGTGGTTTCCAGTAGCGATGCAGCAAAAGTGAAGGCTGACTGGCCTTCCGTGGCGGTTGTCTCAGAGCCGAAGCATCTGTTTAATGACCCGAATATCGACCTGATCGTCATTCCAACACCTAATGATACCCATTTCCCGCTGGCGAAAGCAGCGCTGGAAGCGGGTAAACATGTGGTGGTCGATAAGCCATTTACCGTGACACTGTCACAAGCGCGTGAGCTGGATTCTCTGGCACGCAGTCTGGGGCGAGTACTGTCTGTGTTCCATAACCGCCGCTGGGATAGTGATTTCTTGACATTGAAAGCGATGCTGGCAGAAGGCGTTCTTGGTGAGGTCGCCTATTTTGAATCTCATTTCGATCGCTTTCGTCCGCAGGTGCGTGACCGTTGGCGTGAGCAGGGTGGTCCGGGCAGTGGCATCTGGTACGATCTTGCACCGCATCTTCTCGATCAGGCGATCAATTTGTTCGGCCTGCCGGTCAGTATGACGGTGGATTTAGCACAGTTGCGGCCGGGCGCGCAATCGACAGACTACTTCCATGCCATTCTCTCGTATCCACAGCGTCGGGTTGTGTTGCATGGCACCATGCTGGCGGCGGCGGAATCGGCGCGCTATATCGTGCACGGCTCTCGTGCCAGCTATGTTAAATACGGTCTTGACCCGCAGGAAGAGCGCCTGAAAAACGGTGAGCGATTGCCGCAAGAGGACTGGGGGTATGACATGCGTGACGGCGTGTTAACGCGGGTAGAAGGCGAAGCGCGGGTCGAAGAAACCTGGCTGACCGTGCCGGGGAATTATCCTGCTTATTATGCGGGTATTCGTGATGCGCTCAACGGTAATGGAGAAAACCCGGTTCCGGCGAGCCAGGCAATTCAGATTATGGAACTGATTGAGCTCGGGATTGAGTCGGCGAAGCATCGCTCGACGCTGTGCCTCGCATAATCTCGATGTGCCCGGTGGCGCTGTCGCTCACCGGGCCTACAAGCCACTGGACGGGAAAGCGTTAGCGCTTTCCGGCATTGCCGCTTACGCTGCTGCTACTCTATCTCTAAGCGCCTGTTTCTCCGCCGCACTCAGGAAAGCGATTTCCAGACCGTTAATCTGCGCCTGACGAATCTGTTCTCGGCTCAGCCCGGCCGCCGGGGCTGCCACGGTGTATTCATGAATAATATCCACGCCCTGAACCGCTGGGTCGTCAGTATTGATGCTCGCGAGAATGCCATGCTCAAGGAAGGTTTTCAGCGGATGAACCGCCAGTGATGCAACGGTGCTGGTCTGAATATTTGACGTCAGGCAGGATTCCATTCCGATACGTTGTTCTGCAAGAAAATCAAGCAGCGCCGGGTCTTCAACCGCTTTCACGCCATGACCAATTCGCTCCGCGCCCAGTTCACGAATTGCCTGCCAGATACTCTCCGGACCGGCCGCTTCCCCCGCATGAACTGTAATACGCCAGCCTGCGTCACGCGCGCGATTAAAATGCGAGAGGAACAAACTGCCAGGGAAACCCAGTTCATCACCCGCCAGATCGAGCGCAGTGATTTGGTCACGGTGCGCGAGCAGTGCTTCAAGTTCCTGGAGACAAGCCGCTTCACCAAAGGTTCGGCTCATGATGCCAATCAGACGCGCCTGTACGCCGAAATCCTGGCAACCCTCGCGTACACCATCGATAACGGCTTCAACAACACCGGCAACCGGTAACTGATGCGCCATTGCCATATAACCCGGTGAAAAACGCAGTTCGACATAGTGCAGACCGTTGCGGGCGGCATCCTCAATATTCTCGCGTGCCACGCGGCGGCAGGCATCGAGGGACGCTAAGACTTTTACCCCCCAGTCCAGCTTAGAGAGAAAGCTGACCAGGTCGGGTTCTGCGGAAGTCACCTGAACATGGGGAATTAAACTTTCCAGCGTTTGTGCGGGAAGAGGCAGATTAAACTGGCGGCCAAGATCCAGAATCGTTTGTGGTCGGATGTTACCATCGAGGTGGCGATGAATGTCAGTTAAAGGCAGGGAAGTATCAATCATGGTCGCACTCATTTTTCTGATATAAAAGTGCGCGCTATTATAAAAACAAATTCGCCATAAAAGCTATGTTGCGCAATGACAAATTTCATTGCGCAACATGTCATCAGCGTAAGGAATGGATGGCGTTAATCAATCCGGCTACGCCTCTTTCCAGTTTCGAACGCGGGCACCCGGCGTTCAGGCGAATAAATCCTCGTCCTTCATCGCCATAGGTGTAGCCTGGCATAATAGCCACTTTTTCCTGCTGGATCAGCGTGTTTTGCAACGCAGTGTCATCCAGGCACAGCGGCCGTAGATCGATCCAGGCGAGATAGGTGGACTGTGGCACCTGCCAGTGGAGCGTCGGAAATGCGTTGTTTAGCGTATCTGCAACGAAGCGTAAATTACCCTGAAGATAATCCCGCAGCGCATCGAGCCAGGGCGCACCTTGCTCATAGGCCGCGATATGCGCCGTCAGCGCCAGTACGGCAGGAGAAGAGAGTCCATCGCGACCTTTCAATGCTTGCAGATAGCGATTACGGCTGTCAGCGTCTTCGATCAGGCCATATGCCCCCGTCAGGGCAGGAATATTGAAGCTCTTTGAACCGGACGTCAGCAATGCCCAACTGCCACGCGCCACGTTACTCCAGGGAATATGTTGCTGTTCGCCCCACACCATATCCATATGAATTTCATCTGAGATCACCCGCACGCCGTGGCGCTGGCAAAGTTCCGCCATCGTTTCCAGCTCAGAACGCGTCCAGACTTTGCCGGTGGGGTTCTGCGGACTACACAGAAGGAGGATTTTGCTTTCCCCGCGCGCCAGCACCGCTTCCAGCTTGTTCATATCACAGTGCCAGTCGCCGTCCTGCTTTTCCAGCGCGACAGGATAAACCTTGCGCTGGTTGCCTTCGATCGCTTTGTAGAACGCGTCATAGGCAGGGGTATGGATAACCACGCCATCTCCCACGGATGACCACTGACGAATTAATGCTGAAACCATGTAAATAACGGAAGGGCCATAGACCAGCGAAGAGGCGTCAATCGCGCTATTGTGGCGAATCGCAAACCAGTGCGAGATAGCACCGAGGAACTCATCATTTTTCCAGCGACTGTAGCCCAGCACGCCGTGGGTAAGGCGCTGATTCAGCGCCTTCAGGATGCAGGGGGCCGTGGCAAAGTCCATATCAGAAATAGTAAACGGCAGCAGGTCGGCAGAACCGAAACGGTCGGCGACATAATCCCATTGCGTACACCACGTTCCCTGTCTGTCTACGACCTGTGAAAAATCGAACATGCGCTTGTCCTTATGCCTGAACGGTGTTCATCAGACCGGCCATTTCATCCTTTACAGACTGAACTTGCGGACCAATAACCACCTGCAGGTTATGTTGATTCAACTGTACGACACCAATTGCGCGATTGTCCTTCAGCGCCTGAACATTCACAAGCGACATATCTTTCACCGACAGACGCAAGCGGGTAATGCAGTTGTCCAGGCTAACGATATTATCCGCGCCACCCAGCGCTTCCAGGATCGCCGGCACATTATAGCCAGACTTGCCCGGCGCGCCGGCAACTGCTTTTTCAATGGTGCTGGCAATTTCGCTGTCACGCCCCGGCGTCTTAAGATTAAAGCGGGTGATCGCGAAGCGGAAGATGACGTAGTACACCGCAAACCAGACTGCGGCAACCACTGGCACCAGATACCACTTGGTCGACAGACCGTGCAGGATCCCAAACACCACGAAATCGATAATATTGCCGTCGGTGTTACCGATGGTCACGCCCAGCACAGACATCATGGTGAAGCCCAGGCCGGTCAACAGCGCGTGGATGACATACAGAACCGGTGCGACGAACAGGAACAGGAATTCGAGCGGTTCCGTCGTGCCACCAACGACGCAGGCAATCAGCCCGGAAATCAGCAACCCTTTAATTTTATGACGGTTCTCCGGTCGTGCGCAGTGGTACATCGCTAATGCGGCACCGGGCAAACCGCCGAGGAATGCGGGCATTTTGCCTTGTGAAAGGAAGCGGGTCGCACTTTCAGAGAAGCCTTGCGTGGTAGGGCAACTCAGTTGCGCCTGGAAGATGGTCAGCGCGCCGCTCACGCTCTGTCCGCAGACTTCCTGAGTGCCGCCCGCGTCGGTAAAGCGAATCAGCGCGACCAGAATATGGTGCAAACCGAACGGCAGCAGCAGGCGTTCACCCGTACCAAACAGCATCGGACCAAAGTCGCCTGCGCTATTGATCATATAACCCAGTCCGCTGATCCCCATGGCAAACACGGGCCACACCAGCGGGATCACCAACCCGACCAGTCCCATGACGACGGAGGAGATAATCGGCACAAAGCGGGTGCCGCCGAAGAACGCGAGCGCATCCGGCAGGCGGATGTTGTGGAAGCGTTCATGCAGCATCCAGACAATAATACCGGCGATAACCGCGCCGAGGATCCCGGTGTCGATGGACTGGATGCCGAGGATATTCTGAATGTTGTTTGCTTTCAGGACCGCGGCGTCAGTCGTGGGGAGAATACCTTTCGCCGTCAGCCAAAAGTTAACGGCGAGGTTCATCACTGCATAGCCAACAAAACCGGCAAATGCGGCAACGCCTTTGTTTTCACGGGCCAGCCCTAACGGGATGGCGATACAAAACATGACCGGCAGGAAGCTAAAGGCGAACGATCCGACTTTACTCATCCAGGTGAAGATAGCCTGAAGAACCGGGTTACCCAGCGCGGGGAGTAGGGTTATGACGTCATGGCTGCTCAGTGAACTGCCAATCCCTAGCATAATTCCGCAAAATGACAGTAATGCCACGGGCAACATAAACGTTTTGCCCAACTGTTGGAAGAACTCCCATAACGTGATTTTTGGTGTTGTTTTCGCCGTCATCTAACGATTCCTTGTGAAAATCCATTTGAATGAGTGAATTTGAGCAAGAAGATAAAACGTTTTACCTAATTTTAGTGCGGCAGAAATCACATTCCTGAAGGATAATAAAGCGTATAAAGATAAGTAATTGATAAAACGTTTTATCTGTCACGAAATCAGGGAGACTGTCGTTTTCATGGCTATCGCCAAAAAAATAACTATCCACGATGTTGCGCTGGCAGCTGGGGTTTCCGTCAGTACGGTTTCATTGGTCCTGAGCGGCAAAGGCCGAATCTCATCGGCGACTGGCGAACGCGTAAATGCGGCCATTGAACAGCTTGGCTTTGTGCGCAACCGCCAGGCCTCGGCGCTGCGAGGGGGGCAAAGCGGCGTTGTCGGCCTCATCGTTCGCGACTTGTCGACACAGTTTTACGCGGAGCTGACGGCGGGTCTCACGGAGGCGCTGGAAGCGCAAGGGCGAATGGTCTTTTTGCTGCATGGTGGCAAGGACGGAGAGCAACTCACGCAGCGCTTTACAATGTTGCTTAATCAAGGGGTTGATGGCGTTGTGATCGCCGGGGCGGCAGGCAGTAGCGAGACTCTGCGCATTATGGCGGAAGAGAAGGGGATCCCGGTGGTTTTCGCTTCACGAGCCAGTTATATCGATGAAGTTGATACTGTTCGCCCGGATAACATGCAGGCCTCGCAACTACTGACGGAACACCTGATTCGTCACGGACATCAGCGTATTGCGTGGCTGGGAGGGAAAAGCTCGTCATTAACCCGCGCCGAGCGCGTGGGGGGGTACTGCGCCACGCTGCTGAAATACGGCTTACCCTTTCACAGCGACTGGGTGCTGGAGTGCGCCTCCAGCCAAAAACAGGCCGCTGAAGCTATCACGGCTTTGTTACGGCGCAATCCGACCATCAGCGCCGTCGTTTGTTATAACGAAACTATCGCGATGGGCGCGTGGTTTGGTCTGATGAGAGCAGGGCGTCAGAGCGGTGAAGGGGGTGTCGATCGCTACTTTGAACAGCAGGTCTCACTGGGCGCCTTTGCTGATGTCGCAGAAAACGCGCTGGACGATCTTCCCATCGTCTGGGCCACGACACCCGCCCGGGAAATGGGCTATACCCTGGCGGAGCGGATCTTACAGCGCATCAGTCACGAGGACAGCCATAGTCGTAACCAGACGATGGCTGCGCGTCTTGTCGTGCAATAGACCGGGTATTATGTCGAATGGCGTTTCGCTTATCAGATATACACGGTAAGCACCACCGAATAAAAAACCCCTCTGACGAGGGGTTTTCTGTTTACTGCTGAGGCATTGCGGGCGCATCAGGCATTGGCAGGGACGCCATGCCAAACATACCGACGAATTCCTCAAGGGGCATTTTCTTACCGTTCAACGTAACCTGACCGTTGGCGTACTGCAGGCTGGAACCAATGGTATTGTCCTTCAGCGTAGTGATGCGGAACATCTGTCCCATCGCCGCCATACCATTCACCTGCCGTTTCGCCAGTTCCGCGGCTTCGTCCTGCTGATACCCTTCCAGTCGGGCGATTTGCGTCATAAATTCAATGGCCATATCCACTGGAATCGTGATTTTCCCGTCAAGTGACTTCACGGAACGGTCCACTTCGTCCGCCAGCGTTTGCGGCTCGCCAGTTGCAGTTGCGGGATCTTTCAGGAAAAGGGAAAGATTAAAGGCCGTTTCTCCCTTGGCATTTTTCCAGCTCAACGGTGCGATAGTGATCACCGGCTCGCCTTTCATCAACAGTGGCAGGGCACCAAAGAAAGCTTCGGTGACTTTCTCCTGATAGAGTTCCGGATCGCTCACTACTTCTGGTTGGGACAGCAATGCCTGCGTTTGCGCATTGTACTGCTGACTAAACTGATGCCATGCCTCGCCGTCAATCTGGCCAACTTTGACGGTCAATTTGCCGCTACCCAGATCCTGATTTTGCACCTTCAGACTGTTAAGCGAGTAATCGAGCTGGCTGTTAATGGTTTTGCCGTCGTTGACCAGATCGGATTTGCCGCTGATCTCCATGCCTTCCAGCAGCGCCATCTCTTTACCTTCAATCGAAATGGCCATTTTTTCCAGGGACACTTTTTGGTTGCCGATGCGCTCGCCAAAGCTTGCCAGGGTGCTGGAGCCTTCTGTTTTCAGGTTATTAAAGGTGAGTTGAACCTTTTGGTCATATTCGTTAACTGCATTGACCAGGCCACTTTGCGCTTCACCAGATAAAGAGACGACGTTGCCCTCTTTATCCGCATTGAGCGTAAATTCGCCGCCGCTGAAAGCAACTTTCTCAGCGTCTTTTTCATAATTCAGTGGCTTAAGATTGATAACAGAACGGGAGTCTCCGTTATAGCCAATGCGAGAATTAATCTCGAACGGCGTTTCCCCTTTTGCCAAATCAAACAATGGCTTGCTAACATCATTTGAGGCTAACGTGGTTTTCACCGAGGCCATTGAAGGCAGAAGATTAAAGGTTTTTAGTTGGGCGAACGGGAAGGGACCGTGATCGACAGATTCGTTAAATACCACGCTCTGACCGGCTTTTAGCCACGGGTTTTCTTTTCCGGCGACCGGCTTGATCACCAGTTGCAACTGGCTGCTGAACACGCCGCGCTGATAGTTCTGATAGCCAAGCTCTACGTTTGCCTCCGGCGCAGAGCGCTTAATTTGCTCATTCGCCTGGGTGACCATTTCAGAAAGATGCTTTTCAAGCTTTTTACCTGTGTACCATGCGCCGCCCGTCCAGACGACGCCGAGTGCGACGATCACACTCGCAGCTACCAGCGATTTTTTCATATTGTTTATCCATAAAATGAAACCAGGCAGCATAGGCCACCTGGAGAATTCGAAGACCTCTTACTAGCTTAGCAAGAGTTGTTAAAAAATTCAGTAAGTTGCTAGAGTTTGTTGAATACCCGCGCTAAACGTCCCACGCCGCTGGCGGTGATCGGAGACTCGGCGGCACTAATAAACGCCGACTCACCCGGTTTGAGCGTCAGACGCTGTTCACCTTTTTGCAGCAGCGCCTCGCCCTCCACGCAGAACAAAATGGCGGCACTTGACTGTTCGATGGCAACACTTTGCGCAGAGAGATCATGGAGCGAGAAGGCAAAATCATCGACCGGAATCGGGAAGTCCAGTTCCGGACCGTTTTTCTGCGGTGTCGTCAGTAACCGGTTGGCCGGTTTCGCCTCAAATTTGACGTTCGCCACCAGTTCCGGAATGTCGATATATTTCGGCGTCAGGCCGGCACGCAGCACGTTATCGGAGTTTGCCATGACCTCCAGCGCTACGCCTTGCAGATAGGCATGCGGCGTTTCTGCAAACAAGAACATGGCATCACCCGGATTCAGTTTCACCACGTTTAACAGCAGCGGTGAGAACAGCCCACTGTCGTCGGGATAAAACCCGGCGATCAGGCGAATGGTTTCCCACGGTTCGCTTTGCTGTGTGTCCAGCGCACTTTTAAGAATCGCCAGCGCGCGTGATTTTTCTTCTCCCTGCATATTCAGTAGCGCGGCGAAAAGTTGGCTCAGGCGTTCCGCATCTGGTTTTTCGAGAAAATGGGCAATGGCGGGATGTGCGCCTGATACAGGTTGCAGCAGAGATACAATTTCAGAAAACTCACGAAACGCGTTCATTGCGAGGAACGGCGTCAGGGCAAATACCAGTTCCGGCTTGTGGTTCGGATCTTTGTAGTTACGTTCTGCGGCATCCATTGGGATCCCGGCTGCGTTTTCTTTCGCAAAGCCGATTTCGGAATTGTGCTTATTCGGATGCACCTGAATCGACAAGGGCTGAGCGGCGCACAGGACTTTAAAAAGGAAAGGTAATTCGCCAAAGCGTTGGGCAACGGCGTCGCCTAGCAGGGTGGCTTTATCGTTATCAATCACGTCGCGCAGCGAAACAGCCTTTCCGGAGGCATCTACAACCTGAGAACTGCTCTTTGGGTGCGCGCCCATCCACAGTTCAGCCATCGGTAATTGCTGTGGGTTGGCAAGGCCATAGAGTTCAGTCAGTGCGGTTTTGCTGCCCCAGGCGTAGTTCTGCACGGAGTTGATGAGTTTTTGCATTATCAATGCCCTGTTTTTTCGTGGAATATAATTCGGTTATTAAAGCAAGAAACCCGCCTGAAGTAACCTCTGCACGCAAAAAGTCGTACTAGTCTCAGTTTTTGTTAAAGAATTGTGTAGGATATGCTGACTTGCTTTTAAAGAGGGCAACGGAACTGCTGCCCAGAACAATCACACCGAGCTGTAAGTGAGAGAACAATGTCAAACAAACCCTTTCATTATCAGGATCCTTTTCCCCTCAAAAAGGACGAAACCGAATACTACCTGTTGACCAGTGAACATGTAACAGTCGCCGAATTTGAAGGTCAAGAGATCCTCAAAGTGGCCCCGGAAGCCTTAACGCTGCTTGCGCAACAGGCATTCCACGACGCGTCGTTTATGCTGCGCCCGTCGCATCAACAGCAGGTGGCTGACATTCTGCATGACCCGCAGGCCAGTGAAAATGACAAGTACGTGGCGTTGCAATTCCTGCGTAACTCCGATATCGCGGCAAAAGGCATTCTGCCGACCTGCCAGGATACCGGTACGGCGATTATCGTTGGTAAGAAAGGCCAGCGCGTGTGGACCGGCGGTGGCGATGAAGCCGCGCTCTCTCGTGGTGTTTATAACACCTATATCGAAGACAACCTGCGCTACTCGCAAAACGCCGCGTTGGATATGTACAAAGAGGTCAACACCGGCACCAACCTGCCTGCGCAGATTGACCTCTACGCCGTTGACGGCGATGAGTACAAATTCCTGTGTATCGCCAAAGGCGGCGGTTCTGCCAACAAAACCTATCTGTATCAGGAAACCAAGGCGCTGTTAACGCCAGGCAAACTGAAAAACTATCTGGTCGATAAAATGCGCACGCTGGGTACCGCTGCCTGTCCGCCGTATCACATCGCCTTTGTGATTGGTGGAACGTCTGCAGAAGCGACCCTGAAGACGGTGAAGCTGGCCTCTGCAAAGTATTACGACGCGTTGCCGACTGAAGGGAACGAACATGGTCAGGCCTTCCGCGACGTGGCGCTGGAAAAAGAACTGCTGGCTGAGGCGCAAAACTTAGGCCTTGGCGCGCAGTTTGGCGGTAAATACTTTGCCCATGACATTCGCGTGATTCGTCTGCCGCGCCACGGTGCGTCTTGTCCGGTCGGGATGGGGGTGTCCTGTTCCGCCGATCGCAACATCAAAGCGAAGATCAACCGTAAAGGCATCTGGATTGAGAAACTGGAGCACAACCCGGGCAAATACATTCCGCAAGAATTGCGCAATGCAGGAGAGGGCGAAGCGGTACGTATCGACCTGAACCGTCCAATGAAAGAGATCCTGCAGCAGCTGTCGCAGTATCCGGTTTCTACCCGCCTTTCCCTGAACGGCACGATTATTGTCGGTCGCGATATTGCCCATGCGAAGCTGAAAGAGCGGTTGGATAACGGTGAAGGCCTGCCGCAATATGTGAAAGATCATCCGATTTACTACGCAGGTCCGGCAAAAACGCCTGAGGGATATGCCTCCGGTTCACTCGGACCGACGACCGCTGGCCGGATGGACTCCTACGTCGATCAGCTTCAGTCTGAAGGCGGGAGCATGATCATGCTGGCGAAAGGGAACCGCAGCCAGCAGGTGACGGATGCCTGCCATAAACACGGCGGGTTCTATCTGGGTAGCATCGGCGGTCCGGCTGCTGTTCTGGCGCAGGGCAGTATTAAGAGCCTGGAATGTGTGGAATATCCAGAACTGGGGATGGAAGCCATCTGGAAAATTGAAGTGGAAGACTTCCCGGCGTTTATCCTTGTGGATGACAAAGGTAATGACTTCTTCAAACAGATCCAGTCGTCTCAATGCTCGGCGTGTCTGAAGTAGTTTAGCAAAAAGCGGGTGGCGTCAGCGTCACCCGCCACCAACAAGAGCGCACAAAGCGTCATATCTTTTCTGTGAAGCCATCAATACTTATCTCTTAAGCATGTGAGCCATTCTGACAGTGTTATCAAGGAGAAAGTAATGACAACGGTACGCCGTGAAAAAGACTCGATGGGCGCCATCGACGTTCCTGCCGACAAGCTATGGGGCGCGCAAACCCAGCGTTCGCTGGAGCACTTTCGTATTTCCACTGAAAAAATGCCCGTCGCGCTGATCCATGCGCTGGCGCTCACCAAGCGCGCAGCGGCAAAGGTCAATGAAGATTTAGGACTGCTTCCCGCAGAGAAGGCATCGGCCATAATGCAGGCCGCTGATGAAGTACTGGCGGATAAGCATATCGATGAGTTTCCGCTGGCTATCTGGCAGACCGGTTCCGGTACGCAAAGCAACATGAACATGAACGAAGTGCTTGCGAACCGGGCAAGCGAGTTGCTCGGCGGCGTGCGCGGCATGGAACGTAAAGTCCATCCCAACGACGACGTCAATAAGAGCCAAAGCTCAAACGATGTGTTCCCGACGGCGATGCATGTTGCAGCGCTTTTGTCGCTGCGTAAACAGCTGATCCCACAGTTGAAGGTGTTAACCAAAACGTTAGCCGACAAATCTCATGCCTTTGCGGATATTGTCAAAATTGGCCGTACTCATTTGCAGGATGCCACGCCGTTGACTCTCGGGCAGGAAATCTCCGGGTGGGTGGCGATGCTTGAGCATAATTTACGGCACATCGAACACAGTTTGCCGCACGTGGCGGAACTGGCATTAGGGGGGACTGCGGTGGGCACTGGTCTGAACACCCACCCGGAATATGCGCGTCGGGTTGCGGATGAACTGGCGGTGATAACCTGTCAGCCGTTTGTGACTGCGCCTAATAAATTCGAGGCACTGGCAACCTGCGATGCCCTGGTTCATGCCCACGGCGCGCTGAAAGGTCTGGCGGCCTCTTTAATGAAAATTGCCAACGATGTTCGCTGGCTGGCGTCGGGTCCGCGCTGCGGTATTGGCGAACTCGCTATCCCGGAAAATGAGCCGGGTAGCTCGATCATGCCGGGGAAAGTCAACCCGACTCAGTGTGAAGCGGTGACGATGCTGTGCTGTCAGGTGATGGGGAACGATGTCGCAATCAATATGGGGGGCGCATCGGGCAACTTCGAGCTGAACGTCTATCGCCCGTTGGTGATCCACAATTTCCTGCAATCGGTACGTCTGCTGGCGGACGGGATGGAGAGCTTTAACGAGCATTGCGCCACCGGTATTGAGCCGAACCGCGAACGCATTAATCAACTGCTCAATGAGTCGCTGATGCTGGTCACGGCGCTCAACACCCATATTGGCTACGACAAAGCGGCAGAAATCGCGAAAAAAGCGCATAAAGAGGGGCTGACCCTGAAAGCGGCTGCTCTGGCGCTGGGCTATCTGACGGAAGCCGAGTTTGACAGTTGGGTGCGGCCAGAGCAGATGGTCGGCAGTATGAACGTGGGGCGTTAATCCGCCACGTACAGGTGCAGCCGCGGAATTATCAGACGAAGCGGTTGCGCCTGAGGCTTAAAACGATGCTGGACGTTCCCGGCATCGTAGTTGAGCAGTTCACCGACATCGGGAATGCCCGCGCCGTTATCCGTGTTGATCAATGCCAACAGTGGGGATGGACACGCGTGCTGTACCTGTTTTTGTTCCCCTTTGTACCAGACCCGGGCAATGGGTTGCACTTTCACTGGCCGTTTTATCTTCAGCTTTGCCCGCTGCGGCAGGGCGGCGATATCCTGAAATTCTCGCTCCAGCTTCGCCTGCCACTCTTCGCGGGTCCATGGATAGACGCTACGCGGGGTATTCAGGCTCTTTTCAAGCTGCTTCAGAACGTCATCCCGCGTTAAATTCTTGATGATATGTTTATTCGCCCAGCCAAAGCGCAGGGTGGCCGGATCGTTTATGACCGTCAAAGTTCGGTATGCATTAAGGGTAATCAGCCCCGGTAAATGGCGATGCACCCATTCGAAGCGTGCGGCCGGGGCTAAGCCAGACTCCACCGTGACGATCTGTTCGAAGGTGGTCTTCAACTGGTTAATGTGCCGTACCTGGTCTTCCAGTGCCGTCTGGCTGGCATTATCGACCTGGAAACACAATACGCCAGGTAACCTCACCGCCGCCTTACTGCTGCGAGTTTCCGACTGCTGTTGAATAAATAAATGGCGATAATGCTGCAGCGCCAGCGCTTCCGCCTCTTTGCCCAGATGTTGCGTCACCGCGATAGTGTTCAGCGGATTATGCTCATCGTCTTTGCTCACCTCTGGCAGCGAAAAGACGCGGGCCACCAGCAGGCGGTGGTGGCGTAGCTCTTCGGTCAGTGCAGCCAACTCTTGCTCCATCAGCCGGAAAGTGGAATTCAGCCGTTCTACCACATCGTAACGAGCCATGGGACACCCTCATTAGTTACAACATACTTTCTGTATAGCATAATCAATAGTCTGAAGCCACTGCGCCGTTAGCGTCAGACAGATGGAAATGCGGGAAGGGTATGCCAGAGCGGCCAACTGAAGCTGAAACGCGCGCCACCCAACGGGCTATCCGTACAGATAACGCTTCCACCCATGGCTTGCGCGATAGAGTGCACGATGGCTAATCCCAGTCCGCACCCACCGGTCGCACGGTCACGACTCGGATCCAGGCGGACGAAAGGTTCGAAGATTTTCTCCCGGGCGCCGATTTCAATTCCAGGGCCATCATCTTCAACAACTAATGTTGCACGATTACCGCTCAACAACAGGCGGATCTGCACGGTAGACTTGCAGTACCGCAATGCATTATTAAGGAGATTATCCAGCACGCGCTCCATCAGGCGCATATCCAGCGCCCCGTAATCACCCGGAATCCGTTCACACAGCGTAATGGTTCGCGACGGATTCACATTTTGCGCATCTTCGATATAGGTCAGCAGCCACGCGGCGAAATCAGGTTCGCTAAGATGCAGTTCGTTTTGCGGCCTGTCGAGGCGGGCATAGGTCAGCAACTCTTCAATAAGTGCTTCAAATTGCCCGATATCGCGATTCAGCGCCTGAGATTCCTGCTCCGTCAGGTTCTCGCTCATTTCCAGCCGGTAGCGAAGACGAACCAGCGGAGTGCGCAACTCATGCGCGATACCGTCAATAAGCTGTTTCTTACTGGCGATCAGCGCATTGATGTTATCAGCCATTTGATTAAACGCGACCCCCAGGCGCTCAAAGCTGGAGCCACTGTCAAAATGCAGACGCTCCGTCAAATGACCTTCGCCGAAACGCTGGGCGGCGGCTTCCAGACGCAGCATCTCCTGCCAGTGAGGGCGGACCCAAATAAACACCGGCAGAGCGAGAGAAATCGCGATAAAAGCCATTAACGCGATGTCGAGCAGACGCATCTGGTGAAGAAAATAGAGGTACGGGATCGGGCCAACGGCCAGAACGTAATGGCTTCGTGGGATGCGCTGGATAAACGTGTATTGATCGTCCAGGGCAACAATGTCACCGGTTCGTAGACGATGCATACTCTGTGCGTCGAGGTTGAATTTCGTCAACGGCTCCACGCGCAGATCAAACGACAAATTCAGATCCATCTGCTTCAGCGTTTTTCCCCAGTCACGCGGCGGGATTTCACGCAGTTCGCTGCGCATCAGATACAGTGAGCTTTTCATTAAGTCATCAAGGGATTGTCGACCGGCACGTTCGGCGGTGAATTTGTAGACCAGACCGACCAGCAGAGTCATCACCAAAAAGCAGGTGAACAGCAGGAGATAAAACTGCACAAACAGTTTTTTCATTTACATTCCCGTATTAGCGTGAGGGTTCATCATCCCAGGCGTGTGGCGCAAATAAGTAACCTTTATTTCGCACCGTTTTGATCCGGTAAGGTTCGGTCGCGCTATCGAGAAGCTTTTTGCGCAGGCGGGAAATGGCGACATCCACACTGCGATCCAGACCGTCGTAACTGACGCCGCGCAGGTTCTTCAGCAATGCATCGCGATCCATTATTTGCCCGGCATGAGTGGCAAGCTCCCATAGCAGCTCAAAATCAGCGGTAGAAAGGGAAACCTGTTCTCCGGAAAGCAACACCGCGCGATTAACGGGATCAATGGTCAGAGAACCAAAGCGCAGGGGTTTATGCGCTGTGACGCCGGTTTGCTGAATGCCTTTAGCGTGGGAGGATGACTCATTCTGTCGCAGATGCAGGCGAAGACGCGCCAATAACACAGCGGGTGGAGTGGTTTTCAGAATATAGTCACACGCCCCCAATTCCAGCGCCAGAATATGGTTCATGTCGCTATCCAGGGAGGTGAGAAGGACAATCGGGCCCTGCCATTGATCGCGTAGGTCGCGGCAGATAGTCATCCCGTCTTTGCCGGGTAGCATGATGTCGAGGAGCACAAGATCGGGCTGAATTTGCAGAATGCGCGCCTGCGCTGTATCACCGCGAGGCTCTATCACCACGTCGAAATCATGTTTTGCCAGGTACGCCGCAATTAACGCGCCAACTTCAGGATCGTCTTCGACAAATACGATAGTGTGCATATTTTTCATAACGTAGAGAAAATACCAACATACACCGCCGTGATAATCCCTTCCATTAATCTTTCCTAAACGAATGTGCTTCCGTTATGCTAACCGCCGATGTTACCGATGTGTTAAGGCAAAAGGAATGGGACTCATAATAAAAGCCGCCCTGGGTGCGCTGGTGGTGGTGTTGATTGGCTTGCTGGCAAAAACAAAAAACTACTATATCGCTGGGTTAATCCCGCTGTTCCCGACGTTCGCGCTGATCGCGCATTACATTGTGGCCAGTGAACGTGGCATCAATGCGCTCAGAACGACTATCGTCTTCAGCATGTGGTCGATCATTCCCTATTTTGTTTATCTTCTTTCGCTGTGGTATTTCACCGGCTTCTTGCGGCTGCCGGTGGCGCTCGGTGGGGCGGTGGTTTGCTGGAGTCTGAGCGCCTGGCTGCTGATTTTCTGCTGGGTCAAACTGCATTAACGCAGATGGCGACCGCCGTCGACGGCGAAACTTCTGCCCGTCACGAAACAACTGGTAAGGAGATAGTCGATCAGATCAATGATCTCTTTCTCGCCCGGTGCCGTTTTCATCAAGGATTTATTCAGCGCCTGCTCGCGATAGGTGGCGTCATCACTTTCGTTAAACAAGATGAGCGAGGGAGCGATGGCGTTGACTTTTACCTCTGGCGCCAGCTTGCGCGCAAACGAACGGGTCATGTTGTCCAGCGCGGCTTTGCTGGCGGCATAGGCGATATGCTTATCGCTGCCGCGCTCCACGACATAATCGGTAAAGTGGATGATATCGCCGGCGGCGTGTCCGTGACCGCGAAGCATCCCTTCGAGCGCGTGGTTGAGGAGATAGGGGGCATTAACGTGGATCTGCAACATACATTCCAGCACGTCAGTCAGCGGAGTGCCTGGTTTCTCCGCCATCCACGCGCTGGCATTGTGCAAAATAGCCCGTAAGCCAGCGGCGCTTTCTTTCACTTTGTCAGCAAAAGCCAGCACGCCTTCATTGCTGGAAAAGTCGGCCTGAATGCACATCGCCCCGGCGTCTTCCAGCCCATCAATCGCCGGATAACGAGTCCGGTAACTGACAATGATCGGCTGTTTTTGATTAAGAAAGTGCCAGGCGAGGGCGAGGCCGATGCGACGGCCTCCGCCGGTGATCAGGATTGGTAAAGGATGCTTACTGCCCATCGAAAAACTCCTTCTGTGCCTGTGATTCAGACAATGAGTGCAAACGATGGGATAACACTTACCCCACCAATAACCAGGTTGCCGGAACTGAAGCGATCAGCAGCAAACCAATCAAAACCATTTCCTGACGATTAAGCACATTATCATGCGTATGGGTCTTGCGCGCATACAGGAAGACCAATAAACCAGGCGCGTAAAGTACCACTGAAAGCAGCAGGTGCATTGGTCCCGAAGCATACAATAACCATAAGCCATAAATGCAGGCACCGACACCTACCGCCCGATGAAGCGGACGCGTGGCAATTTTCAGCAGGAACGCGCCGACGAGGAAATAGGGCACCAGAATCATTTCGGAGGCAATGGTCAGCAGCGTGTTGTAATCCGAGCCGGTCAGCCAGATCAGCACCAGACAGACCTGAACACAGAGGTTGGTCAGCCAAAGCGAGGCTGACGGTGCGCCTTGCGCGTTCTGACGGGCGAAAATGCGCGGGAAGGCTTTATGCGTGGAGGCAAGAAACGGGACTTCAGCCGCCATAATAGTCCAGCTAAGGTAAGCGCCGCAGACAGAGACGATCAGACCCGCGGCGATAATGATTTCACCCCACGGCCCCATCATGCTGACCATCAGACCCGCCATCGACGGGTTACGCATCTCCGCCAGTTCAGGACGCGCAAGAACGCCAAGCGAGAGCAGAGTAACCAGCAAATACACGCCAAGCGCGGCAAGAACCGCCAGCAGCGTTGCCCGGCCTACGTCGCGCTTACTCCGTGCGCGCGCAGAGACAACGACTGCGCCTTCAACGCCGATAAATACCCACAGGGTGATCAGCATCGTATTCTTGACCTGCTCCCAGACCGGTACACCCAGTGCCAGACCGGTAAAATCCAGATTAAAGATTTCAAGTTTGAAGGCCATGAACGCCAGCACGATAAACAGGCCGAGCGGCAGTAATTTAGCAAGCGTGGCGACCAGGTTGATACTGGCTGCCGTCTGCACGCCACGCAGGATCAGGAAATGGACGATCCATAACAGTGCCGACGCACCGACGATCGACTGCCAGGTATTCCCGTCGCCAAACAGGCGCAATTCAGGCGTATCGGTGAAAAAGCTGAGCGCGGAAAAGACGATAACCAGATAGGAGACGTTGGCGATAACGGCGCACAGCCAGTAGCCCCAGGCTGAACAAAAACCGATCAGTTCACCAAAGCCTTCCCGAGCATAGGTAAAGATCCCACCGTCGAGCTCCGGCCTGATACGGGTAAGGATGAGCATGGCAAAGGCCAGCAGGAGAATACCGGCTCCGGTGATCGCCCAACCAATGAGCAATGCAGCCGGGCTGGCAACGGCGGCCATATTCTGCGGCAGACTGAAAACTCCTGCGCCAAGCATTGAGCTTAAAACCAGCGCGGTGAGTGCGCTCAGTCCCAATTTTTTATCCATGATTATCCAGTGTCAAAACGAACGGTGGAGAATAATTATTATGGCAAAACGCATAAAAATGGTGAATGCCACTAAGGCGCGGGATTTTACGGAGAGAAGGGACTGCATGCAACGGTCACGATAATATTTGTGACTGATAGTATGAAAAGTGGGCGTAATCGAGAGAGATTAAATTGCCTGATGGCGCTGCGCTTATCCGGCCTACGAAGCAATTGCCTGTAGGCCGGATAAGGTGTTTACACTGCCATCCGGCAGCCTGGTGTTATTTGTACAGATCGGCACTGATGGTCATGTTGTTACCACGTTCCTGCCATTGGCGGGTGATGTGATAATATTTAGCGCCTTTCTTCGCCGCACGCTTCGCCACCTGGTAGGAGACTTCGGTCATGTTGCCGTAGTTACCGGTGAACTTAATGCTGTCGAACGGCACCATCATCGCGGCGGTGGCTTTGTTCAGTTCTTCAACTTTCGTCCCATCTGGCAACGTGACAGTGTAACGTCCACCTTTCGTTGACTGCGTTTCAAAGAAACGACCCACTTCAGCGCTTGGCGAAGCGGTGGTGGCAACACCCGGGATTTCGACTTTTGTTGCTGCTTCGCCGCCGGCGGCTAATGCGGCACGACCTGCATCAGAGTTAGCCGGGATGGCATCCGGGCTTTGTACCACGCGTTTTTTCGCATCTTCTTTATAGATAAATGCGGTAATACGCTGGTTCCCACCCTGGTTTGCATCAACCTGACGAACGATATAGAAAGAGTAAGCCCCTTTTTCTTTCGCTGCTTTGGTGATCGCATCATTCACTTCAGGCTGGCTGCGATAGAAACCCTGCACCGTTACAGTGTCGTAAGGTTCCAGCAGTACCGCCTGATCTTTCGGCAATTCAACGATGCCGTTGATCACGCGGTTTTTAGTGGCTTCGGCTTTCTCGGCATTAGCGCTGTAGAGATCGGCCACAACACGCCAGTTCCCGCTATTACCAAAATCGGAGGTATCGACGACATAAAAAGAGGCGGCACCTTCTTTGTCTGCGCGGCGGTTAACCGCTTTCACCGCATCGCCAATCGCATTAAAACGGCCGGTCACCACGACGCGGTCAATCGGCTTCAGTTGTGCCGCTTGCTCCGGCGTCAATTCTGTTGCTGCATTTACGGAAAAAGCCGTCGCAGAAAGAAGTGCTGACGCCAGGAGTGTGTTCTTAAGCTTCATAAAAATAATCCTTCGCCTTGCGCAAACCAGGTACTGGTATTGTTATTGACTAGAAACGTCGCTGATTATTGCACTGAAACGCGGTGAATGTCTGCGTCATTTTTCACTCATCAGGTGGATAACGACATCAGGTCGCTGACTTTTTATGAAATGTCCCAAAAAAAGGCGCTTCAGGGTTTAAACTAATGAAGAGCATAGATTTGATAAGTTAATTTAATGTTAATTGATTGATCTGCAATGGCGCTAAATCATGTTTTGCCGCTTCGCTTGAGCGATTTATTGGCCTTTCACGGGGAATTAAAGGTCATTATCCCGGTCTGGAGGCTGAATCGTTCCTTTTTTGCAGATTAGCTAACAAATACTGATTTTTGGCGCTAGATCACAGGCGCTATTTTCAGTACGTTATACGGAGTTTGTTACTGTTTTATGTTGCTGAGGTCATTCATACCTCCTGCGTGAAGTTGCGTGCGCAATTCCACGATCACTGACAAACCATCCTCAAAAACACCGATGGAAGGGAACATTATGCGAATTGGCATACCAAAAGAACGGTTTACCAATGAAACTCGCGTTGCAGCAACGCCGAAAACGGTTGAGCAGTTGCTGAAGCTGGGTTTCACCGTCGCGGTAGAGAGCGGCGCGGGTAGACTTGCGAGTTTTGACGATAAGGCTTTTGTAGACGCGGGTGCGGAAATTGTTGATAGCAGTGCTGTCTGGCAGTCAGAAATTATTCTGAAGGTCAATGCGCCTGAAGACGATGAAATTCCGTTACTCAATCCAGGCACGACGCTGGTCAGTTTTATCTGGCCCGCGCAGAATCCAGAGTTAATGCAAAAGCTGGCTGAACGCAATGTGACGGTGATGGCGATGGACTCTGTGCCACGTATTTCACGTGCGCAGTCGCTGGATGCCTTAAGCTCAATGGCTAACATCGCCGGGTATCGTGCGATTGTTGAAGCCGCGCACGAGTTTGGGCGGTTCTTTACCGGGCAAATCACCGCAGCAGGCAAAGTGCCGCCGGCGAAGGTGATGGTGATTGGTGCCGGGGTTGCCGGTCTGGCGGCCATTGGTGCGGCAAATAGCCTGGGTGCCATTGTGCGTGCCTTTGATACTCGTCCAGAAGTAAAAGAACAGGTCCAGAGTATGGGCGCGGAATTCCTCGAACTGGATTTTAAAGAGAAAGCAGGCAGCGGCGACGGTTATGCCAAGGTGATGTCTGAAGCGTTTATCAAGGCGGAAATGGCCCTCTTTGCCGCTCAGGCAAAAGAGGTCGACATTATCGTGACCACCGCGTTGATCCCAGGTAAACCGGCACCGAAGCTGATCACCCGTGAAATGGTTGACTCCATGAAAGCGGGCAGTGTGATTGTCGATCTGGCGGCGCAAAACGGCGGTAACTGTGAATACACCGTCGCCAACCAGGTGACGACCACGGCAAACGGCGTCAAAGTTATCGGTTATACCGATCTCCCGGGTCGTTTACCGACCCAGTCGTCTCAGCTTTACGGCACCAACCTCGTCAACCTGCTCAAGCTGCTCTGCAAAGAGAAAGACGGCAACATCGTCGTTGATTTCGATGATGTCGTGGTACGTGGCGTGACGGTTGTCCGTGAAGGTGAAATCACCTGGCCTGCGCCGCCGATTCAGGTTTCAGCCCAGCCGCAAGCCGCGGCGAAAGCCGCACCGGCAGCAAAAGAGCCTGAAAAACCGACCTCGCCGTGGCGCAAATATGCATTCATGGCGCTGGCGATCATCCTCTTTGGCTGGCTGGCTGACGTGGCACCGAAAGAGTTTCTCGGTCACTTCACCGTGTTCGCGCTCTCCTGTGTAGTGGGTTATTACGTGGTCTGGAACGTCTCTCATGCGCTGCATACGCCGCTGATGTCGGTCACCAACGCCATTTCAGGGATTATTGTGGTCGGCGCATTATTGCAGATTGGCCAGGGTGGCTGGGTTAGCTTCCTGAGCTTTATCGCGGTACTGATTGCCAGCATTAATATTTTCGGTGGCTTCACCGTGACTCAGCGCATGCTGAAAATGTTCCGGAAAAACTAAGGGGTAACACATGTCTGGTGGATTAGTTACAGCTGCATACATTGTTGCCGCGATCCTGTTTATTTTCAGCCTTGCAGGCCTTTCAAAGCATGAGACGTCGCAGCAGGGTAATAACTTTGGTATCGCCGGGATGGCGATTGCGCTGATTGCCACAATTTTTGGCCCGGACACCGGCAACGTTGCCTGGATTCTGGTGGCAATGATTATCGGCGGTGCGATTGGTATCCGTCTGGCGAAGAAAGTTGAAATGACCGAGATGCCGGAGCTGGTAGCGATTCTGCACAGCTTCGTGGGTCTGGCCGCCGTGCTGGTGGGCTTCAACAGCTACCTCTATCACGAAGCGGGACTGGATCCGATTCTGGTGAATATTCACCTGACCGAAGTCTTCCTCGGTATCTTTATCGGTGCGGTAACCTTCACCGGTTCCGTGGTGGCGTTCGGTAAACTGCGTGGCAAGATTTCGTCTAAGCCGCTGATGCTGCCAAACCGTCACAAGATGAACCTTGCGGCGCTGGTTGTTTCATTCCTGCTGTTGGTACTGTTCGTCCGTACTGAAAGCGTGGGGTTGCAGGTTCTGGCGCTGCTGGTGATGACAATCATCGCGCTGGCCTTCGGTTGGCATCTGGTGGCCTCCATCGGTGGGGCAGACATGCCGGTTGTGGTGTCGATGCTTAACTCCTACTCCGGTTGGGCGGCAGCGGCTGCGGGCTTTATGCTCAGCAACGACCTGCTGATTGTCACCGGTGCGCTGGTGGGTTCGAGCGGTGCGATCCTCTCTTACATTATGTGTAAGGCGATGAACCGTTCGTTCATTAGCGTTATCGCAGGGGGGTTCGGAACCGACGGTTCTGCATCCAGCGGTGACGAAGACGTTGGCGAACACCGTGAGATTAGCGCAGAAGACACGGCTGACATGCTGAAAAACTCGCATACCGTGATCATCACCCCGGGATACGGCATGGCGGTGGCGCAGGCGCAGTATCCTGTGGCGGAGATTACCGAGAAGCTGCGCGCCCGCGGAATTAAGGTGCGTTTCGGCATTCACCCGGTAGCCGGGCGCTTGCCGGGTCATATGAACGTACTGCTCGCAGAAGCGAAAGTGCCTTATGACATCGTGCTGGAAATGGATGAAATCAATGATGATTTCGCCGATACCGACACCGTGCTGGTCATTGGTGCCAACGACACCGTCAACCCGGCAGCACAGGACGATCCAAACAGCCCAATTGCCGGAATGCCGGTACTGGAAGTCTGGAAAGCGCAAAACGTCATCGTCTTTAAACGTTCAATGAACACCGGTTATGCCGGCGTACAGAACCCGCTGTTCTTCAAAGAAAACACCCATATGCTGTTTGGCGATGCCAAAGCCAGCGTGGATGCCATTCTTAAAGCACTGTAAAACGCAACGGCCTCTGCGGAGGCCGTTTTCTTTTATGCCCGGATAAATTCACCTGCATCATGCGCTTGCCTTAATCGAGCGGGTAAAGAAATGAAAAGGTTTTGAGTTAATTCTGAGGCTATGATACAAATCAGGGGTGTTTAACTACCGAGGACAATTATCATCCGCGATGACGAGAAGCAACACTGCGGATAATTGTAATTTTATGGACAATATGTTCAGGATGTTTTTTTCTACCCCCACACTTCTTCGTACCTCCTCTATTTTCTTGCTTGCAGGTGAGCAGCACTGGCGCAACGCGCTTTAGTCCCTTTTTTCAGATCTGACTCGCGCAACGCGCTGAGATAACTGATTTATTTTTTTACGGTCTGCTGATTTCAGCATGCCCAGGGACTGTATTCTCAAGCAGGAGAAGCACCATGTTTTACTGGATTTTATTAGGTCTGGCCATCGCCGCAGAAATTACCGGAACGCTGTCAATGAAATGGGCGAGCGTAGGTAATGACAACAGCGGTTTTATTTTAATGCTGTTCATGATTGCGTTATCGTATATTTTTCTCTCATTTGCCGTAAAAAAAATCGCTCTCGGCGTGGCATATGCTTTATGGGAAGGGATTGGTATTTTATTTATTACGCTGTTCAGCGTGCTGTTATTTGATGAAGCGTTATCGCCAATGAAAATTGCCGGATTGACGACACTGGTGTTGGGGATTGCATTAATTAAGTCGGGTACACGTAAGCCTCGCACTTCCGCGAAAGGGGGAGCCCATGCAGCAGTTTGAGTGGGTTCACGCAGCGTGGCTGGCAATGGCAATCGTACTGGAAATTGTCGCCAACGTTCTTCTTAAATTCTCCGACGGTTTTCGTCGTAAAAGCTATGGCATCCTGTCACTGCTCGCGGTACTTGCGGCATTTAGTGCACTTTCTCAGGCGGTAAAAGGCATCGATCTCTCCGTCGCCTATGCGCTCTGGGGTGGGTTCGGCATTGCCGCTACCCTGGCCGCAGGATGGATCCTGTTTGGCCAGCGATTAAACCGAAAAGGCTGGGTGGGGGTGATTTTACTGCTCGTCGGAATGATCCTGATTAAGCTGGCCTGAGGGCGAATGCGCTACTCAAATCACGTTGGGCAGCGCGATAATCCTTACTTCTCCTCGGCCAGCGCGTCGAGTTTATCGCGAAAGCCGGTAACCGAAATGGCGCGATTATCCGCGCGCCAGCGATCTTTCGCCGCCGGAGCGGAACTCTGAACGCCAATCAGTTTCCAGCCTTCATCGGTGCGCAGCATCAACGGTGAACCGCTGTCGCCGGACAGGGTGTCGCACTGATGCGAAAGCACCGAACTTTGCGCCCAACCCGTCACGATACAGTCCTGGTGAGTGTAGAGGGTATCAAGATGATCTTCCGGATAGCCTGACTGCGTGACCTTTCTCCCCACCTCTTTTAACGCGGCAGTCAGTGCGGCTTTATCACCGGTAAATAAGGGAAGAGGGGTGATGCCGGATGGCGGATAGCGCAGCACCACCAGCCCAAAATCCCAGGGCGCGGCACTGGGTGGTACAATCCATCCATCGCCATCGGCCTTCAGGCGTTTACCCAATCCCGGGTCTACCCGACCTTCAATACCATGAATTTCATACCGCCAGAGACCCTTCTTCGAGACAAAGCGCAACACGACCGCTTTATCCGGTTTACCCTTTGGCGGCATTAACAGGCAATGTCCGGCGGTTAACGCCAGATGAGGCGAGATCAGCGTAGCGGTACACAGATTACCGCTGGCGGTTTCCAGTTGCCCAATGGCATCCCACGGCGACTGCGTCGGGTCGCTAACCGGAACCCGATCGTCCTGGCCAAAAAATAGCGTTTTCACTTCACTGGTTTCTGACTCCGTGTCAGGCTTATCAGCGTGAGCAAGTCCAGAAGAAAAACAAATTGCACCCAGTAATACAGCAACGGTTTTACGCATATCACATCACACTCTGGTGGGTAATTATGATTATTAAAAGAGAACCCCTCGGTGATAACTATAGACGTAACGGCGATAAAGTGAGAATAAAATCAGAGAACTACACTCAATACAGCCAGAGGCCAATGGCAATAAGACCGCAGAAAATAAGCGCGATAAGAATGAACTCAAAGCGATAACGACGCACGCGGATACCCTCCAGTAGACGGCGCTGAGCAAGGATACTCAGCGCCGGGGAGACAAAGCGCGAGGGGGCGCGCTCCGATCGTTAATGCAGATTATGCGGCAGGTTGTGCGGCCGGTTTTGCGGGCTGGTGCGTGGCCGCTTTTTTCACCGGTTTTTTAGCAGCCTGCGCTTTTTGTTCAGGGGCTTTCTGCGCTACCGCTTTGTGGTGTTTTTTGTGGTGTGTGGTTTTGGCCGGCGCGGCTTTTGCGGTTGCAGCAGGTGCTGTTGCGGTTGTCTCGGCAGCGAAAGCGGCAGAGGACAGACCCATTGCAGCGGCAACAACCAGAGCTAATACTTTTTTCATTTTACTACCCTCGATTTGGTTTTCAATCAACCCCACTGCGGGGCCGTTGAAATGACTATATCGCTGAAAATCGGGGGCTTCCGTGAGTCATTAGTATCGGCGTGTAACGATATGTACAAAAGCCGGGCTTACACGCCCGGCATAAGGATTTACAGATAGCGGGCTTCCAGATGCGCACGGAAATGGCGGCTGCTAAGCGGTTCACCGGTTGCCTGAGTCATTAATTGTGCAGTTGTAAAACGGCTGCCGTGCTGCCAGATATTTTGACGTAACCAGTCGAACAGCGCAGTAAGCTCACCCTGGGCAATCTGGCTATCCAGATCCGGCAAGGCGCGCTTCGCGGCACTGAACAATTGCGCGGCATACATTGCTCCCAGCGTATAGGATGGAAAATAGCCAAAGCCACCGTCGGTCCAGTGAATATCCTGCATGCAACCGTCGCGATAATTTCCTTCGGTAGAAATTCCCAGCCATGACTGCATTTTCTCGTTCCACAGCGCCGGAATATCTTCAACTTCAATGTCGCCGTTGATCAGGGCACGTTCTATCTCATAACGCAGAATAACGTGGGCAGGGTAACTGACTTCATCGGCATCAACACGAATAAACCCTGGCTTCACCCGCTGATTCCAGGCAATAAAATTCTGCTCACTGAATGCCGGTTGGTCACCGAAAAGACGCTTAACTGCAGGGATAAGACGACGCAAGAACGCGTTGCTGCGACCTAACTGCATCTCAAAAAACAGACTCTGAGACTCATGAATTGCCGTGGAGCGGGCGAGTGCAACCGGCTGTCCTGGCCAGGTTTTCGGCAGGTTTTGCTCATAGCGCGCGTGCCCGGTTTCATGGATGACGCCAAAAAGGGCGCTGAGCAGTTCATTTTCATTATAGCGGGTGGTAATCCGGACATCGTTGGGCACGCCGCCACAGAAAGGGTGTGCGCTAATGTCCAGACGTCCCGCATTAAAATCAAAACCCAGCGTGGCCATGGTTTCCAGACCTAACTGACGCTGGATCTCCGTCGGAAATGGTCCAGCAGGCGGAATTAACGTCTGCTGCGTCTGCTTTTCGACCGCTCGGTTCAACAGGTCAGGAAGCCAGGATTTAAGATCGGCAAACAGCACGTCAAGCTGAGCGCTGGTCATATCCGGTTCATAAATATCAAGGAGGGCATCATAGGGCGAACTGCCTTTAACGTCGGCACGCAGTTTTGCTTCCTCGCGGCTAAGTTTTACGACCTCTTTTAAATTCGCCGAGAATCCCTGCCAGTCGTTTGCAGGACGCTGACTGCGCCAGGCGTGCTCACAACGGCTGCCGGCAAGTGATTTCGCCTCCACCAGCGATGCGGGCAGAAGCGATGCCTGAGTGTGCAAACGCGCTATTTCACGCAGGTTTGCCTGTTCTACATCGTTGAGATCTTCCTCGGCAGCGGCTGCTATCCACTGGGCGATTTTTGGATCGGTGATTATCTGGTGCTCCAGTACGCTCAGTTCGGCCAGTGCTTCACCGCGCGCAGTGCTCCCCCCGGGCGGCATCATGGTAAACATGTCCCAACTGGCGATGGCGGATAAATGAGAGAAGCGGGAGAGACGCAGGAAGGTGCGAGTGAGTTCCTGATAGTTGTTGTTAGCCATGAATCCTCTTCGACGGTCTGTGCAGGTTTATCCCCACCATAATGGGTAGTTATGTTTATCGATAGCCTTTTTTATAGTAGGCAACGGTGACATCGTACCAGTTGATAAAAAAAAGACGCACACAGCAAAATGAATCCAATAATTTGGGTCTTATTTGTTCTCCTGACGTTGGACGCAGCCAGAGAATTGATGGCGACAACATCAATTCCCGTTTTATGGTAAGACGGTGTTAGTAGACAGACGAAAAGTCCGGGTAGCGTGTTACCCGGACTTTTATTATACGTGCAGACGATGATGTAACCGTGTTCCTACCAGAATAGCCAACACCAGCATGATGGCGATAAATCCCCCCACACCGTTCCAGCCATAGTTGTGCCAGAAAACGCCACCCAGCGTACCGGCGATACTCGAGCCGAGATAGTAGCTAAACAGATACAGCGAAGAGGCCTGGCCTTTTGCCCGCCGCGCGCGTGGGCCAATCCAACTGCTGGCGACGGAGTGTGCGCCAAAGAAACCGGCTGAGAAGAGCAACATCCCGGCAAAGATCAGCCACAGCGAACTGAAGAGAGTCATTAACAACCCGAGCAGCATCACCACGGTAGAGAAAAGCATCACAGGACCGCGTCCATAACGCACTGTCATGGCGCCCGCTTTTGGCGAGCTCCAGGTTCCGGTCAAATAGGCGACGGAAAGTAACCCGACCACGGCCTGGCTTAATTCCCACGGCGAGAGCATCAGACGATAGCCAATATAGTTAAACAGGGTGACGAACGATCCCATCAGCAGAAAACCTTCTGCGAACAACAGTGGGAGCCCCTGGTCGCGCCAGTGCAAACGGAAGTTAATAAACAGCGTTTTTGGCCGCAGCGAGGTGGGACGGAAGTGCCGTGACTCCGGCAGGATCTTCCAGAACATTAATGCTGACGCGAGGGCAAAACAGCCAATGGCCGCCAGCGCAATTCGCCAGTTAAAGAAGTCGGTAAACACACCGCTAAGCAGACGCCCACTCATCCCGCCGATGGAGTTACCGCTGATATAGAGGCCCATCGAAAACGCCACGAAGCTTGGGTGAATCTCTTCACTAAGATAGGTCATCCCGACAGCCGCAACGCCGCTCAACGAGAGGCCGATCAGGGCGCGCATGATAAGGATGCCATGCCAACTGGTCATCATCGTCGAGAGCAAAGTGCAGGTGGAGGCGAGCAGAAGTGCAGTCACCATGACGGGCTTTCGCCCAATCGCATCGGAAAGCGGCCCGGTGAAAAGTAAGCCGACGGCCAGCATGCCGGTAGAGATGGAAAGTGAAATACTGCTGCTGGCCGGCGAAACGCCAAACTCATGGGATAAGACGGGAAGAATCGGCTGTACACAGTACAGCAGCGCGAAGGTAGCAAGTCCTGCGGAAAAGAGGGCTAGCGTGACGCGCATAAACGATGACGTACCGCGCTGAATAAACTGAACTGGCTGAGAAACGGTTTGCTGCTCAATGTCGCCTGCCGGGGCATCACTGACGGTAGTCGTACGGCTCACTTGAAATCCTTGCTTAACAACCCGCGTTTTAAAGGTCCGGGCGTAACCCTATTGCACAGAGTAGGAAAAACCCATTATTCTGTCTAATATATTAATAGTCTCAAATAATATCTTAAATATATGAATATAGAATTGCGTCATCTACGCTATTTTGTTGCGGTGGCAGAAGAGCTGCATTTTGGTCGCGCAGCCGCGCGTTTGAATATTTCGCAGCCGCCGTTGAGTCAACAAATCCAGGCGCTGGAACAGGAAATTGGTGCAAGGCTTCTGGCGCGTACTAACCGCAGCGTGGCATTAACGGCGGCCGGAAAGCAGTTCCTCGCCGACAGCCGGCAAATTCTGGGGCTGGTCACCGATGCCGCCGCCCGCGCTGAACGACTTCACCAGGGCGAGGCCGGAGAATTACGCATCGGCTTCACCTCATCAGCGCCGTTTATCAAAGCCGTTTCCGACACGCTGTCGCTTTTTCGTCAGGATTACCCGGACGTTCATCTGCAAACTCGTGAAATGAACACCCGCGAGCAGCTTGCACCGCTCAGCGAAGGGGCGTTGGATGTTGGACTGCTGCGTAATACGCTGTTGCCGGAAGCGCTTAACCATGAGCTGATCTTGCGCGAGCCGCTGATGGCGATGATCCCCCGGGACCACCGACTTGCGCAAAAGCCGGTGGTGTCACTTGCCGAACTAGCGCATGAGCCCTTCGTCTTTTTTGATCCTCACGTTGGGACGGGCTTATACGACGATATTCTTGGCATGATGCGTCGTTACCATCTGACGCCGGTTATCACGCAGGAGGTCGGAGAGGCGATGACGATCATTGGTCTCGTGGCGGCAGGACTTGGCGTATCCATTCTTCCGGCCTCGTTTAAAAAAGTTCAGGTCGACGAAATGTGTTGGGTTCCCATCGCGGAAAAAGAGGCTGTATCCGAAATGTGGCTGGTATGGTCCAGGCATCACGAACAGAGCCAGGCGGCAATCCGTTTTCGTCAACAGCTCATTCAGGCGGTGAGGGACGCTTAAATTAATTTAATAATCACTTAAAATGTGCAGTAAATCACACGGCTAAGTAAAAAGTTGACGCCGTGTATTGAAGTCATTCACCATAACCCACAGATTATTTCGGAGCGCGAAAATAAAGGGAGTAAGAGGTGGTTGCTGATATTCAGCCTGGACATATCGATCAAATAAAGCAGACCAATGCTGGCGCGGTTTATCGCCTGATTGATCAGCTTGGGCCGGTATCACGTATTGATCTGTCTCGTCTTGCACAATTGGCGCCCGCCAGTATTACCAAGATTGTTCGCGAAATGCTTGAGGCGCACCTGGTTCAGGAACTGGAAATTAAAGAAGCGGGGAGCCGTGGGCGTCCGGCTGTCGGCCTGGTGGTCGAAACTGAGGCCTGGCATTACTTATCCTTGCGCATTAGTCGTGGGGAAATCTTTCTCGCTCTGCGCGATCTGAGCAGCAAACAGGTCGTGGAGGAGTGCCTTGAACTTCCGTTGCATGACGATATGCCACTGCTTGACCGCATTCTTGTGTTGGTCGATCAATTCTTTATTCGCCATCAGCAAAAGCTTGAACGTCTAACTTCCATTGCCATTACCATGCCGGGCATTATTGATACTGAAAATGGTATCGTCCATCGGATGCCGTTTTATGATGATGTCAAAGAGATGCCGCTCGGCGAAGCGCTGGAGCAGCATACTGGCGTACCGGTTTATATCCAGCATGACATCAGCGCCTGGACAATGGCTGAAGCGATGTTCGGGGCTTCCCGGGGGGCTCGCGATGTCATCCAGGTGGTTATCGATCATAACGTTGGTGCCGGGGTGATCACCGACGGTCATTTATTGCATGCAGGCAGCAGCAGCCTGGTGGAGATTGGTCACACTCAGGTAGATCCTTACGGTAAACGCTGTTACTGCGGAAACCACGGTTGCCTGGAAACGATCGCCAGCGTTGAGAGTATCCTGGAACTGGCGCAACTGCGACTCGGGCAGTCGATGAGCTCTTCGCTTCATGGACAGCCGCTAACGGTCGATTCTCTGTGCCAGGCCGCGTTAGCGGGCGATCTGCTGGCAAAGGATATTATCACCGGGGTCGGTACGCACGTTGGGCGCATTCTGGCCATTATGGTGAATTTGTTCAACCCGCAAAAAATACTGATTGGTTCCCCGCTCAGTAAAGCCGCCGATGTGCTGTTTCCCGCCATTGCAGACAGCATTCGTCAGCAGGCGCTGCCTGCCTATAGCAAAAATATGGTCGTGGAAAGTACACAGTTTTCTAATCAAGGAACGATGGCGGGTGCCGCGTTAGTAAAAGACGCGATGTATAACGGTTCTTTGTTGATCCGTCTATTACAGGGGTAACATTTTTTCATTGTTCTACCAAAATTTGCGCTAACGCAAGCTGACTCCACCTGGCATACCTTAGACTTTCTCCACTGTATTATTTTCCTGACTTATATTTTCGTAGCATAACGGTGGAGTTAGTGATGCTGAAGCGTTTCTTTATTACAGGTACAGACACTTCTGTGGGGAAAACGGTGGTTTCCCGCGCATTACTACAAGCGTTAGCGTCAGGTGGTAAGAGCGTAGCCGGTTACAAACCCGTCGCGAAAGGAAGCAAAGAGACGCCAGAAGGTCTGCGCAACAAAGATGCGTTGGTACTGCAAAGCGTATCGACGCTGGAGTTACCTTACGAAGCCGTCAATCCCATCGCTTTTAGCGAAGACGAAAGCAGCGTCGCCCATAGTTGTCCCATCAATTACACGTTGATTTCCAAAGGGCTGGCTAGCCTGACGGACAAAGTCGATCACGTGGTGGTGGAAGGTACTGGCGGCTGGCGGAGTCTGATGAACGACCTGCGCCCGCTGTCAGAATGGGTGGTGCAGGAACAGCTACCGGTTTTGATGGTGGTGGGGATTCAGGAAGGCTGCATTAATCATGCGCTATTAACCGCACAAGCCATCGCCAATGACGGCCTGCCTCTGATTGGCTGGGTCGCTAACAGGATTAATCCAGGGCTGGCGCATTACGCTGAAATTATCGATGTGCTGGGGAAAAAAATTCCTGCGCCATTAATCGGCGAGTTGCCTTATCTACCGCGCGCCGAGCAGCGTGAACTGGGGCAATATATTCGCCTGTCAATGCTCGGCAGTGTGTTGTCGGTAGATCGAGTCCTGGCGTAACGTCCTCGCCAGAACCGACGCCAGCACACAGGCAATCAATAAGCCGGGGAGCAGTCGATACTCTCCGGTCATTTCACAAATCATCAGGCTGGACATCACCGGGGCATGCGTTGTGGCCGCAAGCAGTGTCGCCATTCCCGTCAGACCAAGTAGCAATGTAAGCTCATCCGTTCCAGGAAACCAGATCCCCCAGATACGCCCCAGAATCATTCCCAGTGAGAGGCCAATAAACAGCGTTGGCGTAAATACACCGCCCGGTGCGCCGGATCCGCTGCTGGCGAGGACGGCTAACAGTTTACAAAGAAAAATACCGGTGATGACCAGCAGCAGAGGCGGAGAAAGTAAAAAGGATTGCACCACGCTGTAACCATTTCCCCACACCGTCGGGGTGAGCAGCGAAAGCAGACCAACAATCAGTCCCCCCAGCGCAAGTTGCCATGGCGGGGTGAGTTTGAGCCGTAGAAAGGCAAGATGGCTGGTGGACATCAGTCCGATTAGCAAAGGGCCGCATAGTCCCGCAAGCACACCGGTGACCAGGATCAAACCGTATTCAAGACTCTGTAATTCCAGCGAAAGATGAACCGTGTACAGCAACGAACTTCCGCCGCCGAGAAAATGCGTGGCGACCAGCGCAACAATGGCGGAAATGACTACCGGTCCGAGCGACGCCAGCATCAGCGTGCCAAAGAGAATTTCTGCAATAAACAGCGTGCCCGCCAGCGGTGCATGGTAAGCGCTGGCCATTCCTGCCGCCGCGCCGCAGGCGATCCACAACCTCCACTCGTCACGAGGAGTAAACCTGCGCGCAAGACAGGAAGCCGCCAGCGCCGCCAGTAAAATCATCGCTCCTTCACGACCAATGGCGCTACCGCTGGCGACCACGAATAAAGAGGCAAGGGACTTAATCAGGCTGGCGCCATAATCAAACTGACCGTCGCTGCGTACGGCTTCCATATAATCTGTGGAGGCATGCGAACGTTGTTGGTGTCGCTTTTGCCAACCCCATAACATCAAACCTGCAGCCAGTCCGCCCAGCATTGGGGTCAGGACTCTCCGCCAGGGAGAAAGCCCCGTTGCGGCGTTGACCAGGCTTCCGGTGTCATTACTCAGGAATACCCATTCCAGCAACAGCATGGCGTGACGGAACGCAGAGACAGCAACCGCGGCTAACACGCCGATCATGACCGCAATGAGCAGACGGCGAAGTAATAAATGGAGATCGGGCCAGGGATGAAGTCGATGCATCGTCATCGACAGTCAACGGAATAGCTTTTTGTCGGCGACAGGAAGCGTTAACGCAGATTGCCACTGGCCGAGAGTCAGTCGTGCAAGCTCGCCTAATGCCTGGTAAAACGGATGTCCGGCATTTTGGGTAAATACGTCCATAAAGCGCGAGGACCAGGGAAAAAGATGCCAGGCCAATAGCTCCTCACACTGGCGGTGGCGACCGTTTTCCGCCAACCAGGCAGCCTGCAGTAGCAGAGAGCCGAAATGATCTTCAGGTTCGTTTTGCGCCACGACAAAGTGAATATCGTTTTCCCGCATCCACTGCCGCAGCGAAAGTGTCGATTCTCCAAAAAGGACGTTTTCGCGATCCAGCCACACTGAACCCCACGGCGGAGATGGCAATGCGTATGGCCCAACAAACAGACGCTGCCAGACCTGAGTCAGTGGTTCGTTACCTTCACGCTGGAATAATGCGCGAAGTGGCGTCAGTTGTTCCTGCGGCAGCGGCCATTGCGCTGTCCAGTCGCTGTTTGTGAGGGCTGACACCAACGGTGTGGCCTGTTCACTCTGCGGGGAAAAATAAAACAGCGCGCCCAGCACGCGTGCAGTCATGGCAAAATCTTTCTGTTGCGTTATTCCAGTCATCAAAAGCATCCACAGACAAGGTGTGTGTTGCACTATACCGTGCGTAGCAGGCGTGAGTTTACCTGCAAAGGCGGGCCGGTTATTAATCCATATCAAAATGAAGTTACCCTCCGGGAAGGAGGGTAACAAATGTCGGGCTTATTGCGGTTCGTTGGCTGCCCCGTCATGGGAGGGTGTAGTGCTTGCCGGTGCATTACCGCTACTGGTTCGGGTATAAAGAATTTTATGCGTATCGTTAGCACAGTGGCCAACAACCTGCGAGTCGGGTTGGTCAGCTTGATCGTTGGGAACAATGTTCAGGGAGAAATTCGCTTCCGGAACACCGTTGTTGATAATGCGCTGCTGAATGTCGCTTTTGATACGTTCACATGAATCGGGTGCTGCCAGTACTACGGGTGAAGCAAAGAGCAGCAGACAAGCAAGCGTTCCTTTGGTCATTTTCATGGTCAGCTCCTTTTGTGATATGCGTAGAAATAAGCATAGCAAATGTAGTGTAAACAACTGTATTTGCTAAAATGATTGGGAATCGTCCTTAATTATGGGAAATATGTGAAAAACCAGATCCTTCTTTTTGCTTTCGGCCTGGCGCTGGCGGGGTGCGATAACAGCGCAATCCCGCTCTCCTTTACGCCGGAGATGGCCAGCTTTTCTAATGAATTTGATTTTGATCCATTACGCGGCCCGGTGAAAGATTTCAGCCAGACGTTGCTCAATGAGAAAGGTGAAGTGGCGAAGCGCGTCAATGGCACTCTTTCTGAGGAGGGTTGTTTCGACACGCTGGAACTGCACGATCTCGAAAACAACACCGGTGTCGCGTTGGTACTGGATGCAAATTACTATCGCGATGCGGAAACGCTGGAAAAAAAGGTGCGCTTGCAGGGGAAATGCCAACTGGCAGAATTACCGTCCGCAGGGGTGACCTGGGATACTGACGATAATGGCTTTGTCATCTCCGCAAACGGTAAAGAGATGAAAGTCCAGTATCGCTATGATGCAGAAGGGTACCCGTTGGGCAAAACGACAGTCAGTAAAGATCGTACGTTATCGGTCAGTGCAAAACCTTCGCCCGATCCACGCAAAAAACTGGACTACACGGCGGTCAGTATGTTGAACGATCATCCGCTGGGTAATGTAAAACAGTCTTGTGAATACGATCGTCACGCCAATCCTACGGATTGCACACTTGTCATTGTCGATCAAAGCGTTAAGCCGCCGGTTGAGCGCTTTTATACCATTAAAAATACGATTGATTACTACTGAAGATACGACCGCGCAGCACTAACGGCGCGGTATGTTTAATCCAACGAGGACGGGGGTATTCTGTTCGCCAAAAACAGGTTATGGGGCAATAACCCGACCAGTACGGCGATCCAGACAGCGCAGCGTATTGGGTTCCCAGTACGCATTCAGGTTGCTGCTTTTCTCACAATTATCGCGATTGTCGAAGGCGGCATCGGCTTTATCCCACTCTTTTTCAGTGCGCGTATTCACTTTTTTACGCAGACTGCGAGTATCATCCCACTGTTCCTTTTCCATTGCCGCATGCTGGCGGCTTTGGGCGCTATCACCCGACTCAATGACCAGTCTGCTGGTTTCTGCCTGAGCAGAAGCGGTGTACACGACGGCACCAAGCAGCAGCATTGCCGTCAGGCACAGGCGTTTGCTAAGTGTAATGTTCATGGCAAATTCCTTTCAAAATTGGGGTAAAAAAGCGTCACTGCGCGATAAATATTACACCATTCCCGGGTCCGGGAATACCCGGCGGAAGGATATGGATAAGATCTGTGCGTTTTGACGTATCATGTCAGATATCGAAAATGACTAACTGATTGTTATGATTAAAACCACGCTTCTTTTCTTCGCTACAGCGCTGTGTGAAATTGTTGGCTGCTTTCTTCCGTGGCTATGGTTAAAGCGCGGCGCAACAATTTGGTTGCTGTTTCCAGCCGCTCTCGCCTTAGCGCTTTTTGTCTGGTTGCTAACGCTACATCCTGCTGCCAGCGGTCGGGTCTATGCGGCTTATGGCGGCGTTTACGTCTGCACTGCATTGTTATGGCTGCGCGTGGTGGATGGGGTAAAACTTAGTCTCTACGATTGGTCAGGTGCGCTTATTGCGCTGTGTGGAATGCTTATTATCGTGGCAGGATGGGGGCGGACGTAATAATTTCTTTTTGTGAACAATGGGTGATTTTTTGATCGTCATACTTGTATGGTAGTTATATTGTGAATAAATTTCCTGCATCACTAACGGATGTAAGGATAATTTATGGAAAGTGTAGTCATTCACCAGCCAAATAATTTGGTAATAGAACAACGGGTATTACCCGTTCTGGCGAACGGGGAAGTCCGGGTTAAAGTTAAAATGGCTGGAATATGTGGCTCTGACAGCCATATATATCGCGGGCATAATCCATTTGCTAAATATCCGCGAGTGATAGGTCACGAATTTTATGGCGTCATTGATAGCGTTGGCGACGGCGTGGATAACAGCCGTATTGGCGAACGCGTAGCGGTCGATCCCGTTATCAGTTGTGGTTTGTGTTATCCCTGTTCTATTGGTAAGCCGAATGTTTGCACCACGCTAACCGTATTAGGCGTACATCGTGATGGTGGCTTTAGTGAATATGTCACGGTGCCAGCGGCAAACGCTTATTCTATTCCTGATGTAATTAGCGATCGGCATGCGGTAATGATTGAACCCTTTACGATTGCGGCAAATGTCACAGGGCAGATCCAACCGAAAGAAAATGATATTGCGTTAATCTATGGTGCCGGTCCCATGGGCTTAACTACCGTTCAGGCGCTGAAAGGTGTGTATAACGTTAAAACAGTGATTGTTGCTGACAGAATAGATGAGCGCCTTGCAATGGCTAAACACTGTGGGGCAGATGTCATTATTAATAATGGCGAGCAATCCCTACCGGACTGGCTGGAAGTTGAGCAGATCAAACCGACCCTGATTGTGGATGCAGCCTGCCATCCCGCGATACTGGCTGAAGCGACAGAACTTGCCTCGCCGGCGGCGCGTATTGTACTCATGGGATTTTCCAGTGAACCCTGTCAAATTACGCAACAGAACATAACCGGAAAGGAACTCACTCTTTATTCGTCCCGACTGAATGCGCATAAATTTCCCGTTGTGATTGAGTGGATGAAAAACGGTTTAATCGACCCGGATAAACTGATCACGCATCAATTTGACTATCGTCATATTATCGACGCAATCGAAATATTCGAGAACGATCGGCGTAAGTGCTGCAAAGTATTGCTTACCTTTACTGCATAATTATCATTTAATGCGATGAATACCTGACGCATCGGGTATTTAGTTGTACGCCTCACTTCTGTAGAGATACTGAATATGAATACGATTAAACATGACAGAAGCACCCAGGATCTGGTGCGGGCCGCTGTTTCCGGTTGGTTGGGCACCGCGCTTGAATTTATGGATTTTCAACTCTATTCCCTCGGTGCGGCATTAGTTTTTCATGAAATATTCTTTCCGGAACAGTCTGCTGCCATGGCGCTCATTCTGGCAATGGGAACGTATGGCGCAGGGTATATCGCCAGGATTGTCGGTGCCTTTATTTTTGGCAAGATGGGCGACAGCATTGGGCGTAAAAAAGTATTGTTTATCACAATAACCATGATGGGGATCTGCACCACATTAATTGGGGTTCTACCTACCTATGCGCAAATTGGTATATTTGCCCCGGTGCTGCTGGTGACATTACGCATTATACAGGGATTAGGCGCTGGCGCCGAAATATCCGGTGCCGGAACGATGCTGGCGGAATATGCGCCAAAAGGAAAGCGCGGCATTATTTCATCTCTGGTGGCAATGGGGACTAACTGTGGCACTCTCAGCGCTACGGCGATTTGGGCGGTGATGTTCTTTGCCCTCGACCGCGAGGAGTTACTGGCATGGGGGTGGCGAATCCCATTCCTGGCAAGCGTGGTCGTGATGATTTTTGCAATCTGGCTGCGAATGAACCTCAAAGAGAGCCCGGTGTTTGAACAGGTTAACGAAGGTGATGCGCCGGAATTACAAAACGCAGCGGATGTTTCTCTGGGAGCAATGTTTCGCAGTAAATCCTTCTGGCTGGCAACAGGATTACGCTTTGGTCAGGCAGGTAACTCTGGGCTGATCCAGACCTTCCTTGCCGGCTATCTGGTGCAAACCCTGCTATTCAATAAGTCCATCCCCACAGATGCGCTGATGATCAGTTCCGTCATCGGTTTTATTACCATTCCACTTCTTGGTTGGTTGTCCGATAGGTATGGCCGCCGTTTACCTTATATCCTGCTGAACATTTCGGCCATTATTTTGGCCTGGCCGATGCTGTCGATCATCGTGGATAAATCCTACAGCCCTGGCATCATCATGACGGCGCTGATCGTCATCCATAACTTCGCAGTGCTTGGTCTGTTCGCGCTGGAAAACATTACTATGGCGGAAATCTTTGGCTCGCGAAACCACTTTACCCGCATGGCCATCGCCAAAGAAGCAGGGGGGTTGGTTGCCGTTGGTTTTGGTCCTGTGCTGGCGGGGATCTTCTGTAACATGACCGGCAGTTGGCTGCCAATTCTGCTGATGATCATTGCTTACTCGCTTATAGGTCTCATTTCAGCATTGTTGATGCCTGAAGTCTGCGACCGTGATTTGCGGCTTCCTGAAGACGCGGCGGAAGTCCGCTCCGAAAGGCAGCAAGCACCGGTTACGAACCACATCTAATCCCTTTTAAATCAAGCGATTCCTGCTATCAGCGATCGTCTGTTACCTGGTATTTGAAGAAAAATGTCCAGCCGGACGCGAGACTATTTTGTGATCGGGCTGGAATATTAAGTGATTTATACTTGTATGGTAGTATGTGAATTGCGTAAATTCTTAATCACTCCACACAGAGGTAAGGAAAAAAAATGAAGATTGTAGGTGCTGAGGTTTTTGTCACCTGTCCGGGTCGTAATTTTGTGACCTTAAAAATTACAACGGAGGATGGCCTCACCGGTCTGGGTGACGCAACGCTTAATGGACGAGAACTGTCCGTCGCGTCTTACCTGAAAGACCATCTCTGTCCGCAACTGATTGGTCGCGATGCACATCGCATCGAAGATATCTGGCAATTCTTTTATAAAGGCGCTTACTGGCGACGTGGCCCGGTGACCATGTCTGCGATTTCCGCTGTCGATATGGCACTTTGGGATATTAAAGCGAAAGCGGCAAATATGCCGTTGTATCAACTGCTGGGTGGTGCCTCCCGTGAAGGTGTGATGGTTTATTGCCACACAACCGGTCATACCCTTGATGATGTGCTGGAAGATTATGCGCGTCATAAAGAGATGGGTTTCAAAGCGATCCGCGTTCAATGCGGTGTGCCTGGCATGAAGACCACTTATGGCATGGCCAAAGGTAAAGGTCTGGCCTATGAGCCAGCCACGAAAGGGCAATGGCCAGAAGAGCAACTCTGGTCGACGGAAAAATATCTCGACTTCACGCCGAAACTGTTTGCAGCCGTGCGCGATAAGTTTGGTTTCGATGAGCATCTGTTGCATGACATGCACCACCGCCTGACGCCAATTGAAGCGGCGCGCTTTGGCAAAAGCATTGAAGACTACCGCTTGTTCTGGATGGAAGATCCAACGCCTGCCGAAAACCAGGAGTGCTTCCGTCTCATTCGTCAGCACACCGTAACGCCAATCGCTGTGGGTGAAGTCTTTAACAGTATCTGGGATTGCAAGCAGCTGATCGAAGAGCAGTTAATTGACTATATCCGTACCACCATTACGCACGCGGGTGGGATTACCGGCATGCGCCGCATCGCGGATTTCGCCTCGCTGTATCAGGTCCGCACCGGGTCTCATGGTCCATCCGATCTCTCTCCAGTGTGCATGGCCGCCGCACTGCATTTTGATCTGTGGGTACCGAATTTTGGCGTGCAGGAATATATGGGCTACTCCGAGCAAATGCTGGAAGTCTTCCCGCACAACTGGACCTTTGATAACGGCTATATGCATCCGGGCGACAAGCCAGGGCTTGGTATTGAGTTCGATGAAAAACTGGCGGCGAAATACCCCTACGACCCCGCTTATCTACCGGTAGCTCGCCTGGAAGACGGCACGCTATGGAACTGGTAATCACGCTTCACGACTAACTCTGGAGAAAAACATGGACTTCATTAACGATCGATTCATGATCGACAATGAAGTCGGTGTTCGGCTTTATCAAGAAGTCGCAAAAGATCTGCCGATCATCGATTATCACTGTCATCTTGACGCAAAGGATATCTACGAAAACCGCGCCTTTGCGGATATTACCCAGCTTTGGCTGGCTGGCGATCATTACAAATGGCGGGCGATGCGCGCCAACGGCATTGATGAACGCCTGATTACGGGCGATGCCAGTCCTGAAGCAAAATTTCAGGCATGGGCCGAAACCGTCGAGGCCGCGTTTGGCAACCCGCTGTATCACTGGACGCACCTGGAATTAAGCCACTATTTCGGCTACCGGCAGACCCTCGATAGCCGCAACTGGCGAGAGGTGATGGAGTACTGCAATCGCCTCATTCGCCAGCCGGATTTTACGCCGCGTCGTCTTATGGAGCGTTCTGGTGTGGAGGTGATCTGCACGACCGATGCGCCGCTCGATTCGCTGGAATATCATCGCCTGCTACAACAGGACACCTCATTCGCCATTAAGGTACTACCGACATTTCGTTCCGATGATGTCTTCAATGAAAACGCGGCTGAGTTCGCGCTGTTTACTGCAAAGCTTGGCCAGTTAACCGATCTGGACATCGACTCATTCGACCAGTTCTCAGCCGCTCTCGGTAAACGCATCGCCTGGTTCCACGAAGTGGGGTGCCGAATTTCCGATCACGGGCCAGTGAGTATTGAGTACCAGACCGCCGATCCCGACCTCGTGAACCAACTCTTTATGCGTAAGGCTTCCGGGCAGACGCTAACAAAAGAAGAAGAACGGCAACTGAGCAGCGCGATTTTTGTGATGCTGGCTGGACACTACAAATCGCTGGGCTGGGCTATGCAGATCCACTTCGGGGCAATTCGTAATAACAACAGTCGAATGCAGCAACAGTTGGGGATAAATACCGGATTTGACTCCATTAACGATCAGTCGCATCTGGCGGCGTCCCTTAATGCACTTCTGGATGCCATGGCGAAGAAAAATGCGCTGCCTAAAACCATCCTTTATAACCTGAACGCTATTTATAACGATGTCGTGGCGACCACTATCGCCAATTTCCAGAGTGCCGATCTGGGTGTGAAGTCCCCAATGCAATTTGGCTCCGGGTGGTGGTTCAACGACACCCGACGGGGCATGGAAAATCAACTGAATAGTCTCGCTGACCAGGGATTGCTGATGCATTTCGTGGGCATGTTAACGGATTCGCGCAGTTTTGTTTCTTATACCCGCCATGATTATTTCCGCAGAATCCTCTGCAACCTCATTGGTGGATGGGTTGAGAAAGGTGAAGTACCCGACAATAAAGAAATTCTGACGCGGATGATCAGAAACATTTGTCACGATAACGCTAATAACTATTTTAAATTCTAATACTCTCTGGTGAGGATAGAACATGACTCGTACCAATAGAAAAATAACAATTCCGGTCAGCATCGGTTACGGTCTGACGGATATTATGGGGGGAGGCGCCTTTACGGTCATCGGCGCCTGGCTGCTGTTCTTCTATACCACTTTCGTCGGTTTATCACCGGTAGAAGCAGCATCTATCGTGGCGATTGCGCGCATCGTCGATGCCATCGTGAGCCTGTTTATGGGCTCGTTTACCGATCATTTTTATAAGAATGCTTTGGGGAAAAAGTTCGGCAGACGCCGTTTCTTTTTGCTGATCGGCGCGCCATTAATGCTGGTGTATATCCTGCTGTGGGTGACCGGAATGAGTTTCTGGTTCTACCTTGCCGTATACCTGGCTTTTGAAATTATAGCCGCCATGGTGTTAATCCCATGGGAAACCTTGCCGTCAGAAATGACCAAAGACTTTAATTCACGGACGAAATTGTCAACCTGCCGAATGTTTCTTTCTGCGTCCGGTACATTTCTGGCAACCTTTATTCCGGGCTTGCTGATCGGATATTTCGGTGAACAGGATCCTAACGCCTATTTCATTAACGGTGTGGTATTCGCAGTGATGTTCATGATTTGTGTATTCATCTCCTGGAAAGTGACCTGGGAGCGTGAACTCACGCCGGATATGTTGCAGGAACTTGAACGCAGCAGTCAGCCGACAACCTTCGCAGAAAAAGTCGCGAAGGTGGGGGGCTTGTTTAAAGATTATGCCTCTACGCTGAAAGTTCGTGCTTTCCGTAAACATCTCGCCATTTATCTCTTCTCTTTTACGGCGAAGGATGTATATAACACCGTCTTTGTCTTCTTCTGCGTCTATTGCCTGAATGTATCGTCGTCACTGGCGGGGACGTTACTGTCGATGAGTATTGTAGGGCTGCCGGTGACCTTACTGGCTGGGGTTGCGATCATCAAATACGGTCCATCGCGTCTCTATATTTTTGCCTACACCGTCATGATGCTGTGTCTGGCCGGGCTGTTTATGGTTTATCAGTTCCCGGGTGAGAACAAGGTAACGCTGTTAGTGATTCTGGCGGCGGTGTATCAGGTAGGCCGCTGTGTGCTCGAATTTACGCCATGGAACGTTTTCCCGTTTATTCCGGATATCGATGAAATGATTACCCGCCAGCGTCGCGAAGGACTGTTTGCTGCGGTAATGACTTTTTCAAGGAAAACCACGGTGGCTATCGCGACCTTTATTGTCGGTCTTATGCTGCAGAGCGGCGGATTTGTTAAAGGCAGCCAGGTACAACCGGAAGAAGCTATTAATACCATCGCGACATTGTTGTTTGTCGGTACCGCCGGGTTATTAATTCTGGCGCTGTGGCAAGCGTTGACGTTCCATCTGAATAAACGCACGCACAAGATCTTTGTTGATGAAGTGGAGCGTTTAAAAGCCCACGGTGCGAAAGAAGACGTCGAGCCGGAAACGCGGCATATCGTGGAAGACCTGACAGGCTATCGTTATGACACGCTGTGGTGTGAAACATCTGCACCGACCGCAAAACCCGCCAAATCAGCCACTACGCTGAGCTAACGTGGAGGCAGCCCTGAGCATAGAATTTCTATTTGTCAGGGCTGTCACATAACTTTTAAATGATGTTATACCAATTAGAAAAAGATTAATTCAAATCAAAACTTACAACCACACGGGCGTTATTCTGAGACGGTCCTGATTTCATAAAAAGTAGGTCATACAATGCAAAACAAGCTCTTAACGGCAAAAGCAACGCTGCCGGGTTACGATCGCAGCGCACTGGTTACGCGTATTGTTCATCTTGGCTTCGGTGCTTTCCATCGTGCGCATCAGGGTGTGTATGCCGATATTCTGGCGGCAGAGCACAACAGCGACTGGGGGTATTGCGAGGTTAATCTGATTGGCGGTGAACAACAAATTGCCGATTTAAAACAGCAGAATAACCTTTACACCGTGGCTGAAATGTCAGCGGACACGTGGACCGCAAGAGTGGTTGGCGTGGTCAAAAACGCGCTGCATGCGCAAGTCGATGGACAGGAAACCGTTCTGGCAGCAATGTGTGAACCTCAGGTTGCGATTGTCTCACTGACGATCACGGAAAAAGGGTACTGTCACTCGCCAGCAACCGGACAATTGATGCTGGATCACCCCATGATCGTCGCCGATCTACGCAATCCGCATCAGCCCAGGAGTGCCCCTGGCGTGATTGTCGAAGCTCTGGCACGTCGCAAGGCTGCGGGATTGCCGGCTTTTACGGTCATGTCGTGCGATAACATGCCGGAAAACGGACATGTCATGCGTAATGTTGTCACCTCCTACGCAAAAGCGGTTGATGCTGAACTGGCGTCGTGGATTGAGCAGCATGTTACATTCCCGTCCACCATGGTTGACCGCATCGTCCCCGCAGTAACGGAAGAAACACTGGATAAAATTGAAAAACTGACCGGCGTTCGCGATCCGGCAGGTGTAGCCTGTGAGCCGTTCCGTCAGTGGGTGATAGAAGATAACTTTGTCGCTGGTCGTCCACAGTGGGAGAAGGCGGGTGCAGAGCTGGTGGCCGACGTGATTCCGTTTGAGGAAATGAAGTTGCGCATGCTTAACGGCAGCCATTCATTCCTGGCGTACCTGGGCTATCTGGCAGGCTACCAACACATTAATGACTGCATGGGTGATGACAACTATCGTGTTGCTGCCCGGGCGCTAATGTTGAAAGAGCAGGCACCGACCTTAAAAGTGCAGGGTGTTGATCTGACGCGCTATGCCGATCTGCTGATTGATCGTTACAGCAACCCAGCGTTGCGTCACCGCACCTGGCAGATTGCGATGGACGGTAGCCAGAAGCTTCCACAGCGTATGCTGGATTCAGTGCGCTGGCATCTCGCGAACGGCAGCCGTTTTGATCTGCTGGCGCTGGGCGTGGCTGGCTGGATGCGCTATGTCGGCGGTGTGGATGAGCAGGGCAATACCATTGAAGTTAATGACCCGCTGCTGCCAGTGATTCAGACCGCAGTACAGAACAGTGATGAAGGGGAGAGCCGCGTTGACTCTCTGCTGGGTATTGAAGCGATATTTGGCAACGAACTGCCGCATGTCGCGGCGTTTACTCAGAAAGTGAAAGAGGCGTATCTGGAACTGCTCGCTTTGGGGGCAAAAGCCACCGTCGCACGTTATGTTGCAATACTGTAGGACTGACAAACGAAGCGCCATCAGGCAATCAAAGGCGAGGGATTACTCTTCGCTGAACCAGTCGCGATTTTCCTGGCGGATCAACTGAACGGATGCGCTAATTTCCTGCAAATGCTGCGTCATGGCGCGATCAACAGCATTAGCGTCATGATTTTCGAGGGCTTTAAAAATCTCAAGATGCTGGCGGTGCAACATCTCGGGGGGAGAAATGTGGTCAAGGCTCATATAGCGAACGCGGTCAATGGTCGCCTTGATGTTCTCAACCGTATCCCATGCCAACTGGCAATCAGCAATTAATGCCAGCTTTTGATGAAACTCATCATCGAGATCGAAGAAATCATTTAGCTGCTTGCGCTCAATCGCAATCCGCTGTTGATTCAGGTTTTGTTCTAACTGATAACACTGACTTTCAGTCACCATCGCGGCAGCACGTCGCACCACCGCACACTCAATTGCCTGTCGTACAAAACAGCCGTTTCGCACCTGAGATAACGAGATTTTATTCACGTAACTGCCGCGCTGCGGCCGGATCTGAATTAATCCGTTTTCGGCGAGCTTAATAAATGCTTCGCGTACCGGCTGACGGGAGACATTAAAGCGAACAGAAACCTCTTTCTCAGAAAGGGGGGTACCTGGCGCAATCAGGCAGTGCACGATATCGCGACGAAGAATACGATAAATCTGCTGATTTACGGGCTGTGTAGGATTGAGCTGCGTTTCGACGGTCATTCGTTCATGCTTTTTAGTAGGTTAACGGTGAAATTTTACCACTTTTTTGCCTTTATCTATACCCGACCCGCAGGTCGGGTATAAAAATTAACCGCGATGGACGTTAAGACCAGCAAAAGACTGCGCGACAGGCATCATTTCGACCGTGTTGATGTTCACATGTGCAGGCAACGTTGCCACCCACCAGACCGTTTCAGTGACGTCTTCAGGCGTCAACGCCGTCGTGTTGGCGTAGGCGTTGCTTGCCTTTTCATCATCGCCTTTAAAGCGCACATTGGAGAACTCTGTACCGCCAACCAGTCCCGGTTCGATATCGGTGACGCGAATTGCGGTACCGTGGAGGTCAGTACGTAGGTTTAAACTGAATTGACGGACAAACGCTTTTGTCGCGCCATAGACGTTACCACCAGCATATGGCCAGCTACCCGCAGTTGAACCGATATTAATGATATGACCGCGATTACGTTCCACCATGCCTGGAAGCACGGCCCGGGTCATATACACCAGACCTTTATTGTTGGTGTCGATCATGGTTTCCCAGTCCTCTACGCTGGCTTTATGCGCAGGCTCAAGACCGAGCGCCAGTCCGGCATTGTTGACCAGTACGTCAATCTCACGCCATTTTGCAGGCAATGACGCCAGCATCTCTTCAATGGCTGCGCGATTGCGCACGTCCAACTGGGCTGTCAGTACGTTATCGCCCAGTGACTCTTTTAATTCTTGCAGGCGTTCCTGGCGACGGCCAGTGGCAATGACTTTATGCCCATTCTCAACAAAACGACGTGTAATGCATTCACCAAAACCTGCTGTTGCTCCGGTTACTAAAACGATCATCTCACTGTTCCTCAACGCTTTTTACGTGGTAATACCATAGCACGCGATCGTCCATCACAGGTAATGCTGCTTTACAGGATTGCGGTCCTGGGCGCTGAAGCCTACTCTAAGGAACACGCCATTTTCGGGAGTAAAAGATGTCGTTATCGAATCCGTTTTTCAGTCATAGCCTGTTACCGTACCAGGCCCCTCGGTTTGATCTGATTGAAACCAGCCATTATCAGCCAGCTTTTGAGGAAGGCATCCGACAAAAGCGCGCGGAAATTGCTGCCATCGTCGGCAACAGCGCAGCCCCTGACTTTAACAATACGCTTCTTGCGTTAGAGAGGAGCGGTGAGCTGTTAACAAGAGTCACCAACGTCTTTTTTGCCATGACGGCTGCACATACTAATGATGAATTGCAGCGTCTGGACGAACTTTTTTCTGCCGAACTTGCTGCGCTATCCAATGATATCTGGCTGGATAGTGCGCTATTTGCCCGTGTAGATGCGGTCTGGCAACAGCGGGCGTCTTTGCCGCTGGATGCGGAATCACTGCGCTTGACAGAGGTCACGCATCAGCGATTCGTTCTGGCTGGGGCACAATTAGCCGAAGCCGACAAAGCGCAGCTACGCCAGTTGAATACCGAAGCGGCGACGTTGACCAGCCAGTTTAATCAGCGACTGCTGGCAGCCAATAAAACCGGTGGACTGGTGGTCGATTACGTTCACCAGCTGGATGGATTAACCCCCGAAGAAATTGCCGTCGCGCGGGAAGCCGCCAGTGAAAAGGGGCTGGCAGAAGGATGGTTGATTCCCTTATTGAACACCACGCAACAACCGGCACTCGCTTCGCTGCGCGATCGCCAGACGCGGGAGAACCTGTTTACCGCCGGGTGGATGCGTGCTGAAAAGGGGGACGCGAATGATACCCGTCCGCTCATTCAACGGCTGATTGCTATACGCACCGCCCAGGCGAAGTTGCTCAATTTTCCCGACTACGCCTCGTGGAAAATCGCCGACCAGATGGCGAAAACGCCGGAGTCGGCATTAACGTTTATGCGTGCCCTCGTTCCCGCAGCGCGTCAGCGGGTGCTAAATGAACAGGCAGATATACAAAAAGTCATTGATGACGAGCAGGCCGGATTCACCGTGCAGGCCTGGGACTGGGCATATTACGCTGAGCAGGTGCGGCGGGCAAAATATGCCCTCGATGAGTCGCAGCTCAAACCCTATTTCGCCTTAGATACCGTGCTTAACGAAGGGGTTTTTTGGACTGCGAATCAACTGTTTGGCATCCGATTCATTGAGCGTTTCGATATCCCTGTCTATCATCCCGACGTTCGGGTATGGGAGATTTTCGACCAGGACGGCGAAGGTCTGGCGCTCTTTTTCGGTGACTTCTTTGCCCGCGACTCGAAAAGCGGCGGTGCATGGATGGGGAATTTTGTAGAGCAATCGACACTGAATGACGCTCGCCCGGTTATCTACAACGTCTGCAATTATCAGAAACCCACGGCGGGGCAGCCTGCGCTCCTGTTCTGGGATGATGTGATCACGCTATTCCATGAGTTTGGTCACACGCTGCATGGGCTGTTTGCCAGTCAACGCTATGCCACGCTCTCCGGCACGAACACGCCGCGCGATTTTGTGGAGTTTCCTTCACAGATAAACGAGCACTGGGCAAGTCACCCCGATGTCTTTGACCGCTATGCCCGGCATTATGCAACCGGCGAGAAAATGCCACCGGAATTGCAGGAAAAAATGCGCAAGGCGAGCCTGTTTAATAAAGGCTATGAGATGACTGAACTGCTCAGCGCAGCCTTACTGGATATGGGCTGGCATCGGTTATCCGGAGACGCTCCGGAATCTGTCGAAGCGCGTGAAAAACAGATCCTGGCCGCAGAAAATCTGGACCTCCCGGCGGTACCACCGCGTTATCGCAGCAGTTATTTTGCCCATATCTTCGGTGGTGGCTATGCCGCAGGCTACTATGCCTACCTCTGGACGCAAATGTTGGCGGACGATGGCTATCAGTGGTTTGTTGAGCATGGGGGATTGTTGCGAAAAAATGGTCAACGTTTTCGCGACGCGATCCTTTCCCGCGGTAACAGTGAAGCCCTTGAACACCTCTATCCCACGTGGCGGGGGCGGGAACCTGACATCAGCGCGATGTTGAAACATCGTGGACTGGCTGAATAACGCCGTGCGATGTCAGACATCTCGTCAGGCATCGCTAAACTTCAGTCATCCAGTAACGACAGTAATTGTGCCAGTGCAAAACGGACAGACTGGCTTAAGACGGCATCGCAGTCGCCGTCGAAATGTTGTACAGATGTACTAAAGTTGCCCCGTATATTCCAGGCAAACCAGACGGTACCCGCTGGGGTACCGTCTTCACCCCCTTCAGGCCCGCCGTAACCACTTATCGCAACAGAAATATCCACATCGGCATTCTTCAGGGCACCGTTTGCCATTTCATGCACTACGGCTTCGCTGACGGCGGTATATTTCTCCAGAGTGCTCTTCTCGACGCCAAGTATTCTCTGTTTGGCTTCATCTGTGAAGGTGATAAAACCGACGCCATAGAACTCAGGCGTATCGTCGGCTGCGCAAAGCGCAGAGGCCAGTTTGCCCCCGGTGCAGGATTCAGCTGTGGTCAGGCGCATATGATGGTTGACAAGCCAGCGACCTAGCCGGTTTGTGAGCTGTTCGACGGTTTCTGTTTCTTTTAATTCGATGGTTTTGTTTTTAGATATTTGCATGATTATTTTTCCGCTTCAGGAATAATAGAAATCTGACCATTTCTTTCCAGTATGGCATATTTGATCTCTTTCAATTCCAGAATGCCGTGATTCTGGCGCGCGGCAAGCAGGATATCATCGCAGGAGACACTCACTTTTTGAAGTTTACTCTCGTGGGCAATACCATGATCCACAAGAATTACCGGTGAGCCGTCGATAATATTTTCTGCGCCGGGAATTTTCTTTTTAATAAAGCCGAAGATAATATCTACTGCCACCAGCGTGATAATGGTTAACATAGCCCCGGTGACAGAGAAATCTTCACCCAGCAACGCCTGCTGTGTAGCTTCACTAATAATAAGCAAGAGAATCAAATCAAAACTGGTCATCTGGAGCAAAGTTCGCCGGCCAGCGATTTTAAAAACAATGAGCAGGATCAGATAGATCGCCACAGCTCTGAGCACCATGTCCATGCGATTCTCCTAGGGATAAATCAGTTGAGAAATGGCCGTTTCCGGTTGGCTGTTTACAGATATTGTCGTCCGGACATATCCCGGGACAATGGGCTTGAGGTATAGCTGCGTGGATAATTCTCCCCAGGCGGGAGAAGTCGCATAGTGCAGGACTAACGTATTGTTCATGCTATACATCTTGTCCGGTTGTGGGACGATATTCTCCACCTGAAAGGCCTGCAAAAACTCGTCACCCAGCTGCAGCGTGTAAGATGTAGAGTTCTTTTCCGAGGCCGTGACGGTCATTGTAAAATCACTCATGAGTCGCCCAAATTTTTCATATTCAATATGTGTGCCGTTATTTCCATTAGTGTCATGCTTTGCACTGAAATAGCCGCTGGAGAAAAACCCTACCAGGGCGGAAATAATAATTAAAATCAACGCAGTAAACCCGAATCGTCTGAATTTATCCTCAAAATTAAGCGCAAAGGTACTTTCTTCAATAAACGGCAGTTGTCGTTTCGTTTTAATTTTCTCTTGCATAGGCTCACCAAATTATATGAAGGTTGTACCTGTCTGATTTTTCTTAAATATGTTAAGTATCACGATTGTTATTTGTCAGATTTAAAAATAGCAACCAGGCTTAATTAGTCAAACCTAACGCAATCAGGAGAGAGTATGAATCGTAAAATTATGGTCCTGACGGGGTTTCTGATAATGCCTTACACGCTGGCAGCTCAGGAAGGAGGCCTCAAGAACGATGCCGCGCCGCCTCCGCCTCACGCTATTGAAGATGGCTACAGGGGCGTAGAGGATTCAAAAAAAATGACCGTGGAGTTTGCAAAAGGGATGCATGACGGCGCTACGGTGTCGTTACGGGGAAATCTCATACAGCATAAGAGCGACGATCGCTATGTCTTTCGTGATAAATCCGGGCAGATAGAGACGATTATTCCTGCGGCCGTGTTTGACGATCGTGTAGTACAACCCGACCAAATGATCAGCATTAACGGCAGCCTGGATAAAAAATCAACACCTCCGGTCGTGCGGGTAAATCGCCTGCAAAAATAAATTAACTTGATGTAGAATACGGGCTTCATTTTCTGGAGCTCGTCTTTTCGCATGTTTGCTTTACTGTCCGTCATTATATTCGTTCAGCAGCACTCTGTTGGCGCCAATAGCGTCCAGGTGATGTTCGGCCCATGAACATTATTACGCCGATATTCATCTCCTCATTAATATTACTCACCGGGTGTAACAGTACATTATCGCAAATTGAAATGCCTGCGGAGCAGAGGGCTCAGGCTGTGGTCGGGTATTATGCGCGCGGTATTAATCCCATGATTGTGCAGTATATGCAGGAAAAGAAAGTCAGTGGGATGATCGTCGCTGTCATCCAACACAATGGGCCAGTAGAGTTTCATTGTTACGGCATTACTGATGACCATAATCGTTACAGTGTCACGCCGGATACATTGTTTGCTCTGGGTTCACTGAGTAAAGGCGTGAGTGCAGAAGTGGCGATGATACTGGTGAATCAAGGGATCCTCAACTGGTCTGACACGCTTGAAATTCTTCTGCCGCAGGGGACGGCGCTAAGCGCTGACGCCAGGAAAATCACGCTGCTGCAACTGGTCACCCATACCTCGGGGCTACCCCGACAGCCGATGGATCTGCTGACGCTGGAGAACCTGCTGCGTTATCTCAGTACCGGGGAAAATTTCTACGCTCAGCTTGATGAAGATAGCGTACTGGACTATCTCGCCGACTTTACTGCGCCCGGCGCGCGCGTTCCACAGTATTCGAATATTGGCTTTTCGCTGTTGGGCTACATGCTGCAACGCCGAACAGGAGAGACGATTCAGACCCTGGCACAGCGCCTGATCTTCCAACCGCTGGCGATGAATAACAGCAGCTTTACCCCAGAGCATCTCAGAAATTACCCTCAACGCGCATTAGGTCACGCGGGCGATCAGCCGAAGTTTATCACGCGTGGGGAACTGACGCCGGACTGGACGTTCCGCCGCAATATGGTGGGTGCGGCAAGTCTGTACAGTAGCGCACGTGACCTTGCAGCCTACCTGCGGGCACATATTGCCCCTGCGGGAAATGCGGAACTTGACCGTGCCTTTGCTGATGTGTCGCGCACCTGGTTTTACCGGCAAAAAGAGGCGGCAAATATCGCCTGGGTGAGTGATATTTATCCTACTCAAACCATTACTTACCAGGTGGGATATATTGGCGGTTATTCCAGTTACATCGGCTTTGATAAACAGCACCAGAACGCGGTTGTTGTACTGCAAAATAGCTTCAACTGGAGCAATTATCTCGGTCATACTATTTTGAGAAAACTCGCAGAACAGTAAATTATCGCCTCAGAGATCCCGCAGCGTTTAACATTCATTGAGACTGAGGATGGTAGAGTGCTGGCGATCCGTTATCACTGTCTGGAACGACAGGATGGCGCATAATGCAAAACACAAAATCTATCCATGCAAGCATTTACCGCTGGTTATCCAGCGGTTTTTTTTGCCTTAAAAACAGCGCGCTTCAGCACAGCGCCGTCTGTGTCCACGGTCTGGCACGCATTCCTTTCAGCATAAGCACCCATGCGATGATAATGGCCACAATCAGCACCATAAACAGGGTCCAGGCGGGAAATGATGTCAGGATAACACCGCTGGCTAGCGGGTTGACCGCTGCGCCCAGCCAGCCCAACGACTGCGCGGAGAAATAGCTGGCTTTCATACCGGGCGGAGCAATGTTATCGATGAGCATATATTCCCCTGGTGCATAAATCACTTCCCCAAGGGTGAACACCGCTGCTGAGGCTCCCCACAGTAGCAGACTGTTGCCAGAGAACATAAAACCGACCAGTCCAATGACAAAACAGACCGTGCCAAACGTCATCAGCGGGCGGATATTCCCGGGTGTTAACCGGCGTCCCACCGCGTATTGCAGACCCACAACAACAATGGCGTTTACCGGCAGTACAACGGCCACTACTTTTTCAGCAAAATTGCCATCAGCCACGACCATGACGTATTGAGAGATACAGGAGGCAAAAGCCCCGCCGACAAAGGAGGCGAGAAAGGCCGATAACGTAAACCAGAGTAAGGCTTTATCGTTTAGCAACACGCCAGGTGACCAGGCAACGGCGTTTTCCGTCTCGCTGATCGCGACAGAACGGGTCACCCACGTCTGAATAAACACCAGCGGTAGTGCAGAGCAGAAAGCGGCAAGCCAGAAGGGCAAGTTAATGCTTTGCATCACCAGCAAAGTACCGAGCGGTGGTCCAACGGTCCAGCCGATGTTCAGCACCGTATAGTTAAGCGAGAAAATGCGCGCCTTTGCGCCAGGGGAGAGATTATCGGCAAACCAGGCTTTCAGTACGGTGGCGAAAACGGAGTAGGCACAGTTGATCAAGGCAAACAGAAGAACCACCACTACGACGCTATCTACCAGCGGAATGGCGATAAAGCCGAGGGCAAACGCAGTAATGGCCAAAATCATATAGCGCTTTTTGTCGAACCTGTCGGCCAGAATACCGAAGCCGAGACTAAACACCACGCCGATGGTCAGGGCGATTGTCATTGCATAGCCGATCAGATCCACGCTCAGATGGTACTGGCGATTAAGATAGATGGTCATAAAGGGCAGCGTAGCCCCACGACCTATCGTCAGTAACAAGGATGAAGCGAGTAAGGCAAGGGTGGAGCGTCTCAGTGTGATGTTCATTTATATGCCTGATAGTGCGTTTCGTTATATTTTTTTTAGATATGTGGATTAAAGAAATAGCACGGCAAAAATGTGATGTACAACGAATAAGTTGTCGGAAAATGCCCTTAGCGAGGCTACCAGAATTGAGGATCTGTTAAGTTGCGGTAATTTAAGTTAGTTTAACTTGTTAACAAAAATTTAATATTCGCGGAGCGTTGTATGACGCGTAAAGATGGGCTGTTGGCGTTACTGGTAGTGGTGGTTTGGGGACTGAACTTCGTAGTCATCAAGGTGGGATTGCATAACATGCCGCCGCTCATGCTGGCAGGGTTACGCTTTCTGCTGGTCGCTTTTCCGGCAATTTTCTTCGTCGCACGGCCTAAAGTTCCGCTCTCGCTGCTCCTCGGTTACGGGCTGACCATCAGTTTCGGGCAGTTTGCCTTTCTCTTTTGCGCCATAAAATTTGGTATGCCAGCCGGTCTGGCATCGCTGGTGCTTCAGGCGCAGGCCTTTTTTACGATCGTGCTGGGTGCCTTTACCTTCGGGGAGCGGCTGCAGGGGAAACAGTTTGCCGGGATCGCGCTTGCTATCGTCGGCGTGTTGGTTCTTATTGAAGCCAGCCTGAACGGTCAGCATGTCGCGATGCTCGGTTTTCTACTGACGCTTGCGGCTGCGTTTAGCTGGGCGTGCGGCAATATCTTCAATAAAAAAATCATGCAGCATTCAACGCAACCGGCGGTAATGTCGCTGGTGGTATGGAGTGCGCTGATTCCTGTCATTCCGTTCTTCGTGGCGTCGTTGATTCTTGATGGCTACGCGCAGATTGTGCACAGTCTTATTACAATAGACCTGACTACCATTCTGTCGTTGGTGTATCTGGCATTTGTGGCAACCATCATCGGATACGGCATCTGGGGGACGTTGCTGGGACGTTACGAAACCTGGCGCGTGGCACCGCTTTCGCTGCTGGTGCCGGTGGTGGGGTTAGCCAGTGCTGCGATACTGCTGGGTGAGACGCTGTCAGCACTGCAACTGTTCGGCGCGCTGCTGATTATGGCGGGGCTGTATATCAACGTGTTCGGTTTGCGTTTACGTGTAGGTCGGGTCAGACGTAACCGTCACCCGACCTAAGCGCGATCGGGCAGGGATAAATTTCATTACAGGCGATGCCCATTGTAATACGGCACGCCTAATTCGTCGGACTTGTCGCTTCCGGCTCCCATATGATTGAAATCGTGCGGTGATTGTTCCTGAGCGGTCCGGATAATCATCGCGTCGCGATTACTTTCGCTGAAGGGCTGCCGGTTCTGTTCCGCAACGCTCTGGCCTGAAATGACAAGCAGCAGTGCCAGCATTGTGGAAGACAAAAGTTTCATGATTTCCTCGATTACGTCGTATACAGGCGCAAATTAATTACAGTGGTTCAGCGGGTGCAAATACCGGGACTCGCCATGCATATTGGTAATACGGTACTTATGCGGTGGAACATCGAAATAGTTTTTGAATGTCCGGGTTAATGTTTGCTGCGACTCAAAACCATAACGCTCTGCCAGATATAAAATCGGCTCATTACTCTCGCGTAATTTCTGCGCTATTTCGGTCATTTTACGACTACGGATATACTGGCCTAATGAATGACCGGTTTCTTTTTTAAACATCCGTTGCAGGTGCCACTTGGAGTAACCTGAACGCTCTGACACTTTTTCCAGCGAGAGCGGCGATTCCAGGTTATCTTCGATCCAGTCCAAAATGCTATGAATAGTGATAGCGTCAGTATTGCGTCTGGACATCGTCATACCTCATCTTGTTTTACGGCAGTACTTTCTTCAGCAAAAGCTCAAGCGTAACCACTTCGTCTGCCGTTAAGTTTTTTGTTAATTCCTGGTGCAGGTCTTGTCCTACTAATTGATGACATTGCTGACAAATGTCGGCGCCGTGTTCAGTCAACTTTATGAGCACGCCGCGTTTGTCACTAGGGTTCGGGAGTCGGTCAATCCAGCCTTTACAGACCAGGCGGTCAAGCATGCGCGTTAATGCGCCAAGATCGACAGACAACACTTTTTTCAACTCGACCGGGGTAATGCAACCCGCACAACGGATAGAGCAGAGCACCTTAAACTGCGAGGCGGTGATATCCAGCGGCGAAAGGTAGTCGTTGAGTAGACGATCTTTCTTTTGATTAACCATGTAGATCAAGCGCCCCAGCGGGATGATTTCATTGAATAAGTCACTGGTGCTTTTCACGATGGTTGCCCTGGCAAGTATTTAATTGCTGCTGATAATATTGCCCAGGCAAGTATAAGTCAAATGAATGGATTTCCCGATCACACAAATTGCTAAACCGCTTCAGGTCTGAAAGAGAACACACTGAATTAACTTAATGATAATTACAGATTATATATCGAGGCACTAACGAATCCTTACAGCGTCAAAATAGCTTACTTCATGCATTTCCACTTATACTTGCCGCTAACAAATGGGCAAAACAGGAACATATGCCGTCATGATTGAGTTGTTTAAAGCGATAGGACTGGGGCTGGTCGTTATTCTGCCTCTGGCAAACCCGTTAACGACGGTTGCGTTATTTCTGGGGCTGGCAGGGAATATGGGGGCTGCGGAGCGTAACCGCCAGTCGTTGATGGCATCGATATATGTCTTTGCCATAATGATGGTGGCTTACTATGCCGGGCAGCTGGTCATGAATACCTTCGGCATTTCTATTCCCGGTTTGCGTATTGCTGGTGGATTGATTGTTGCGTTTATTGGTTTTCGGATGCTTTTTCCACAGCCTAAAGGTCATGAATCCTCAGCGGCTGAAAAACAGGGTGAAGACAGGGAAGATAAGTCGGACGCCAATATCGCCTTCGTGCCGCTGGCAATGCCAAGCACTGCCGGGCCGGGTACCATCGCCATGATCATCAGTTCCGCGTCGACCGTCCGCCATGGTTCAACGTTTCCGGACTGGGTGATCACCGTCGCGCCGCCGCTTATTTTTGCCCTCGTTGGGGTAATTTTATGGGGATGTCTGCGTAGCTCCGGCGCGATCATGCGTCTGGTCGGCAAAGACGGGATCGAAGCTATTTCGCGACTGATGGGCTTTCTGCTGGTGTGTATGGGCGTGCAGTTTATTATTAACGGCGTGCTGGAAATTATTAAAACCTATCATTAAACGTCAGAGTCCGGACGGGGGAGAGCCTCCGGCCGGACTGGACTCATCACGAATGCTGCGGCTGCTCTTCCAGAGAGACAGGCCATTTTCGAAAGATAATCACTGACCAGAGCAGTGCGGCAACTGCCGGAATTGCCCCAACATACCCAATACTGGACATTGACCAGTGTAAACTCACCTGATTCCCCACCAGTGCTCCGGCGCCGATACCGATATTAAAAATACCTGAGAAGAGTGCCATTGCGACGTCAGTGGCGTCGGGTGCCAGTGCCAGTACTTTCACCTGCATGCCTAAGCCTATCACCATGATGGCAATACCCCAGAAGATGCTTAGTATCGCGAGATGTAACTCGCGGGTTGCGGCAGGCAGCAGCAAGAACAAACAGATCACCAGCAGGCCAATTGCGGTGGTAATCAGCGCAGAGGCATGCTGATTCCCTAATTTACCAAAGACAATGCTGCCGACGATTCCCGCTCCGCCAAGCACCAACAGTAGTAGGGTCGCGAAGCTGGCACTGAGCCCGGCGACGGTTTGTACAAACGGCTCAATATAGCTGTAAGCCGTGTAATGTGCGGTGACGACGACCACTGTCAATACATAGAGACTCATCAGTGCCGGACGGCGAAACAGCAGCGGCAGGCTTTTCAACGAACCGGAGTGTTCACTTGGCAGTGCAGGCAACAGCTTGATCAGGCAGACAAGGGTCAATAACGCGCCCATACCAATGGCGAAGAAGGTGGTTCGCCAGCCAAAATACTGACCTACAATGCGCCCGATGGGTAAGCCTAATACCATTGCCAGCGCTGTCCCTGTGGCGATCAAACTTAACGCCTGCGCACGTTTTCCCGCCGGAGCCAGGCGAATCGCCAGTGAAGCGGTAATCGACCAGAAAATCGCATGAGCGAAAGCAATACCAATACGGCTCACAACCAAAACGGTGAAGTTCCATGCCAGGAAAGAGAGCACATGGCTGGCGATAAACACCACAAACAGGCAGATCAGCAGTTTGCGCCTCTCGACCTGGCTGGTCAGCAGCATAAACGGTAGAGACATCAGCGCGACAACCCAGGCGTAGATCGTCAGCATGATCCCAACCTGTGCGGTCTGCATATCAAAACTTTGTGCGATATCTGACAGCAACCCTACAGGGACGAATTCCGTGGTATTGAAGATAAACGCCGCGATGGCCAGCGTGACGACCCGTAGCCAGGCGACTTTACGGGAAACCGTATTAATTGTCATAAGAATGAATCAGGTGTGTGACGAAGAAGGTGAGAGAGCGATCTTAGAACGTTTACTGGCGAAAAGACAATTATTTTGTGACGAGCGTCTCATTTTATTGCGGTGAGCCAGCTCGCCTGCGAGAGTTATGACGATATTCCAGATGACGTATGTTCCTTCAGCAACGCAATAAATGCCTCCAGTTGCCGCGTCATCGCTCCGCGACGCCACACCAGCCAGGTATCCAGCCAGCGCCACGCTTCCGCCAACGGCCAGGCGTCGACCTGATGATGTCCGGGCATACTTTCCAGCATGGAACGTGGCATCAGCGCAATACCGGCTCCGGCGATGACGCACGCCAGCATTCCGTGGTACGACTCCATCTCGTGAATCGTGCCGGGCATCGCCCGATCCGCATGGAACCAGCGTTCAAAATGGCGGCGGTAAGAACAGTTAGCGCGAAAGGCGTAAATCGAACAGCCATTAACATCGCTGGCGCAGTTAACCGCGGCATGTCCTTGCGGAGTCACAACCATCATCTCTTCCTGATAGACCGTAATGCCCTCAAGCCCTGGGTGAGTAATGGGGCCATCAACGAAGGCAGCATTAAGGTGTCCTTCCAGCACCCCCTCAAGCATTCGCCCGGACGGCCCGGTAGCCAGCGAGAACTGAATCTTCGGATAGCGCTGGTTATAGTCTGCAAGGGTGGCAGGAATACGCACGGCAGCGGTGCTCTCCAGCGCGCCGAGTGAGAATAAACCCTTGGGCTCATCGCCGGCCACGACCATTCTCGCTTCATCCACAAGTGCCAGAATCTGCTGGCTGTAGCGCAGAAAATTATGTCCGGCAGGTGAGAGGCGCAGGCGCTGATTCTCGCGAATAAACAGATCGACACCAAGATCGGCCTCAAGCTGGCGAATACGGGTGGTCAGATTTGAAGGAACGCGGTGAACCCTGGCTGCTGCCTGAGTAATACTGCCCGTTTCTGCAACCGCGTTGAACATCTCCAGTTGTGTCAGATCCATAGTTTTCTCGTTTTGTGAACAACCTGGTTAATATTATTCATTTTTAGCAAAGAGTAAATGCGGCCATGATGACAAAAGAGATCATAACGGAGAGCCACTATGCCTATTTCACCTGCCGCACAGGCTATGTCCATCAACCCCGCTAATGGGCACGTCATTTCGTCACTTTCCTGGGCCACCGCGCACGAAATTGAACAGTGTCTGCAACAGGCCGCCACAGGTTATGCGCAGTGGAAGCAGACCACGGTTGCCTGGCGCGCTCAAAAGCTACGCGACCTCGGTCAGGCGTTACGCGCCCGTAAGGAAGAGATGGCTCTGTGCATTACGCGTGAGATGGGGAAACCGATTAAACAGTCACGCGCCGAAGTGGCAAAATCGGCTGCGCTTTGTGACTGGTATGCGCAGCACGGACCCCAGATGCTGAATGCCGAGCCGACGCGGGTCGAGAACCAGCAGGCGGTGATTGAGTATCGTCCATTGGGAACAATACTGGCGGTTATGCCGTGGAATTTTCCGCTCTGGCAGGTGTTGCGCGGTGCTGTGCCTGTTCTGTTAGCCGGTAATGGCTATGTCCTTAAACACGCACCTAACGTGACCGCGTGTGCGCAGTTAATTGCGCAGATCTTTAATGATGCGGAAATCCCCGAGGGCGTCTACGGTTGGATAAATGCGGATAATACAGGCGTCAGCACACTGATAAACGATCGGCGTATTGCAGCTGTCACTGTAACTGGCAGCGTTCGTGCAGGTGCGGCAATCGGCGCACAGGCCGGTGCCGCACTGAAAAAATGCGTTCTGGAACTTGGCGGCTCCGACCCGTTTATTGTGCTCAACGATGCCGATCTCGACCTCGCGGTGAAAGCGGCAGTAGCGGGTCGTTATCAGAACACCGGGCAGGTTTGTGCGGCGGCAAAACGCTTTATTGTGGAAGAGGGGATCGCAAAGGCATTTACCGAACGCTTTGTTGCGGCAGCGCTGGCGCTGAAGATCGGCGATCCTCTTCTGGAAGAGAGCGATCTCGGGCCGATGGCGCGATTCGACCTGCGTGACGAACTTCATCAGCAGGTTCAGTCCACGATCGCTGAAGGCGCAGAGTTAATAGCGGGTGGTGAGAAGATTGCCGGTGATGGGAACTATTATCCGGTAACCGTGCTCGCAAACGTCACGCCAGAAATGACGGCCTTTCGTGAGGAGTTATTTGGTCCCGTGGCGACCATCACGGTGGCGAAGGATGCCGAACATGCGCTGGAACTGGCGAACGACAGTGACTTCGGCCTTTCGGCCAGTCTGTTTACGGCGAATGAAGCGCTTGCTCAGAAAATGGCGGAACGCCTGGAGTGCGGTGGTGTGTTTATTAATGGATTTAGCGCCAGCGACGCGCGCGTGGCCTTTGGCGGCGTGAAAAAGAGTGGCTTCGGTCGTGAACTGTCACACTTTGGACTCCATGAGTTCTGCAATGTGCAGACGGTGTGGAAGAATCGCATCTAAAACGGGATTCAGCTCTGCTATACTTGCACGCCTTTTTACCCTGCAGGCAAGGAGCATGATGGACTAATGGCTCTCGACAATTCAATTTTAGACAGCATTCTGAATGAGGTTCGCCCGCTGATCGGTCAGGGGAAAGTGGCGGATTACATCCCCGCGCTTGCCTCTGTCGATGGGGCAAAGCTCGGCATGGCGATTTGTACCGTTGATGGGCAGTTATGGCAGGCAGGGGATGCCACAGAACGCTTTTCCATTCAGTCTATTTCTAAAGTCCTTAGTCTGGTGGTGGCGATGCGCCATTATTCCGGGCAAGAGATCTGGCAGCGCGTGGGTAAGGATCCTTCCGGTTCGGCGTTTAATTCGTTGGTTCAGCTGGAAATGGAGCAGGGGATCCCACGCAATCCCTTTATTAACGCCGGGGCACTGGTGATCTGCGATATGCTGCAGGGACGACTCAGTGCGCCTCGTCAGCGTATGCTCGAGGTGGTCAGGGCGCTGAGCGGTGTTCCTGATATCGCGTACGATACGGTCGTGGCGCGTTCTGAATTTGAACATTCCGCCCGAAATGCGGCAATTGCCTGGCTGATGAAATCGTTCGGCAATTTTCATCATGATGTTCCTACGGTACTGCAAAACTACTTTCACTACTGCGCACTGAGAATGAACTGCGTGGAGCTGGCACGTACGTTTGTTTTCCTCGCCAATCAGGGGAAGGCGTTCCATCTCGATGAGCCCGTGGTCACCCCCATGCAGGCAAGGCAAATCAATGCGTTGATGGCGACCAGCGGCATGTACCAGAATGCGGGCGAATTTGCCTGGCGGGTGGGGTTGCCGGCTAAGTCGGGCGTCGGTGGCGGTATTGTGGCAATTGTGCCTCACGAGATGGCTATCGCTGTCTGGAGTCCTGAACTGGATCCCACTGGTAATTCGCTGGCAGGTATTGCAGCCCTTGAACAACTCACACAACGGTTGGGACGCTCGGTTTACTGATGAATGATTTTGATCTGCTGTTTACCCGCCTGTCGCGTTCAACCTTTCGCTCCCGCTTTCGCCTGGGAACAAGGGAGCGACAATATTGTTGGGATAAAGGTGCACAGGTGATCGATCAGCACGCTGCGGATTTTGTCGCCAAACGACTGGCACCCGCGCGGCCTGCTAATGATGGCAAACAAACCCCGATGCGCGGCCATCCGGTCTTTATAGCTCAACATGCAACTGCGACCTGCTGTCGTGGGTGTCTGGCAAAATGGCATCACATCCCAGAGGGGCAGGCATTGAGTCCGGAACAGCAGCATTATGTTGTGGCCGTTATCCATCACTGGTTGGTTATTCAAATGAATAAAGCCGTATAATTAACGGTTTGTAAATAACCATAATAATGATGTGGTTTATTAATTTCTTTTCTATAGCCGAGAAAAGAAAATGGGATTGCCGGCAACACTGACTATCTTTGGCAATATTCCATGCTATTCTCATAAGAATAGAATTATGACGCAGAGATAATTGCCTTTGGCAATTATATGGACCGATATTTAATGCAACTACACTTCGTTCATGCTTTCCGTTTGTTCCGGGAAGAACATCCACTGCGTAATGCCTTCGCGATTTTTGCGTTAACGACGCTGTTCTATTTCATTGGTGCGGAGCTGCGTCTGGTCCATGAGTTGTCCCTTTTTTGGCCGCTAAATGGTGTTATGGCTGGCGTTTTTGCCCGCTATATCTGGCTCAATAAGTTACGTTACTATGCGGTGTGCTATGTCACCATGCTGGGGTATGACGCGTTCACCACCGAATGGGGGTGGGTGTCGCTGGTCATTAATCTCTCCAATATGGTGTTTATTGTTATCGCTGCTCAACTGGTGATACGTGATAAGCGCCTGGGCAAAAATAAATATGAGCCCGTCAGTGCGTTGCGCTTATTTAATTACTGTCTTATTGCCGCATTGGCCTGCGCATTAATTGGGGCAATAGGATCGGTGGGGATAGACAGGCTGACATTCTGGCCACTGTTTGCAGACTGGTTTACAGAACAATTTTCAACCGGCGTTTTGATCGTGCCATGCATCCTTACGCTTGGAATACCCGGCGCCGTTAAACGCTTGACACTTGAAAAAATGATGCCGGTTGTGGTGCTGATTATCTCGGTGCTGGCCTCCGTGTATATCGGCGGTGCGGGCAGTCTGGCGTTTCCGTTACCTGCACTTATCTGGTGCGCAGTACGCTACACGCCGCAGGTGACCTGTTTGCTGACGTTTGTCACTGGCGCTATGGAAATCGTGCTGGTGGCCAATTCAATTATCAACATTTCCGTTGCCTCACCGTTATCGGTCCCGCAGATGTTTTCTGCAAGGCTAGGGATTGCCACGATGGCGATCTGCCCAATTATGGTATCAATGAGCGTCGCCGCAATTCACTCACTGATGAAGCAGGTCGCGTTACGTGCGGATTTTGACTTTCTCACACAGGTTTATTCTCGCTCCGGGTTATATGAGGCGTTGAAAAGACAAGAATATTCCCGCTCACAGCACATCTCGGTCATTCTGCTGGATATCGATTTTTTCAAAAGTATTAATGACAACTATGGACATGAGTGCGGCGATCAGATGCTGAGCGTATTTGCAAAACGTCTTCAGATGATTGTCGGTGATACCGGGCTGGTGGCTCGCATGGGTGGCGAGGAGTTCGTTGTCTTAATTCCGTCCGATAGTCCAGAAGAGGGCATGCAGCTGGCGGAAAGCATTCGTAAAGCCGTCGCGCTCCACCCGTTCAAATGGCAACAGCAGGAAATATACATGACGGTAAGCATCGGGCTGGGAAATGGCCATGTCGCTGCGAATGCGTTGACCGATCTCTTCAATCAACTGATGGTCGAAGCGGACGAATGTTTATATCGGTCTAAAAATGAAGGGCGCAACCGCACCAGTGCGCGACGGGGTGACCCTGTCACTTTTTCCCGAAGCGATATGGCGTAACGTGTTCATACATAAAAATAACCTATGACGATGAGGCTTGCGAAGCAATAAGACGGCGTCCATGGTGAAGGGGATGAATAAGGAGAAACCATGACCTCTTATTGCCCCTGTTATGTACTGGATGCTGAAACCATTTCTGCCAGAATTGACGAACTTAGCGAGGTTTTAGTCGATTGCGTAAATCGCGGCGCATCCGTCGGTTTTATACTGCCGTTTGATTTTACCAAAGCGCGAGCCTTCTGGAACAATGTCGAGCTAAGTGTGAAAAAAGAAGAACGCCTTGTCCTCGCAATTGAAAATTCAGAGGGGACCATCGTCGGTACCGTTCAACTTCTCCTTCAGCAACCTGAAAACCAGCCCCATCGTGCCGATGTCGCAAAACTGCTCATTCACTCCTCTGCCAGACGGCAAGGGTTGGCGCGGCAGCTTATGTCCGTTCTGGAAACGTATGCAAAGCAGCAACAGAAAACACAACTGGTGCTGGATACATCGACAGGCAGCGAAGCCGAGTTGTTCTACCACTCTTATGACTGGCACAAGGCGGGTATGATTCCGGACTATGCGTTAATGCCTGATGGGAGGCTGACGGGAACGACAATATTTTATAAATCCCTCTGATTTGTCGATAAGATTTGATCAAAACAGGGTTCCGCTGCGAAATGTTTTGCTAACCTGTCGTACCAATTTAATCAGGTTGTATGACTAATCGAAAGGGAACCCATTGTGAAAACACTAAACCGTCGCGATTTTCCCGGTGCCCACTATCCTGAGCGTATCATTCAGTTTGGTGAAGGTAACTTTCTCCGCGCCTTTGTTGACTGGCAAGTGGATCTGCTGAATGAACATACCGACCTGAATGCCGGGGTGGTCATTGTTCGGCCTATCAACAGCGATTTTCCACCGTCACTCAGCATTCAGGATGGGCTTTATACTACCATTATCCGTGGCTTAAATGAGCAGGGTGAAGCCGTTAGCGACGCGCGCTTAATCCGCTCAGTAAATCGCGAAATTAGCGTTTATCAGGATTATGCAGAGTTTCTGAGACTGGCGCACAATCCTGACATGCGTTTTGTGTTGTCGAATACTACCGAAGCAGGCATTAGCTATCACGCGGGTGATAAATTCGATGATGCGCCGGCTGTGAGCTATCCGGCAAAACTGACGCGTCTGCTGTTTGAACGCTATAGCTATTTTAATGGCGCTCTGGATAAAGGCTGGATCATCATTCCGTGCGAACTGATTGATTACAACGGTGATGCTTTGCGCGAACTGGTGTTGAGGTATGCTCAGGAATGGGCACTGCCGGCAGAGTTTTTCCGTTGGCTGGATCAGGCTAACGCCTTTTGCTCCACGCTGGTCGACCGCATTGTGACGGGATACCCTCGCGATGAAGTTGTGCAACTTGAAGCCGAGCTGGGCTATCACGATGCTTTCCTCGATACGGCGGAACACTTCTATCTCTTTGTTATTCAGGGACCAAAGTCGTTGGCCACAGAGCTGCGTCTCGATAAATTCCCGCTGAACGTGATCATCGTTGACGATATTAAACCATACAAAGAACGTAAGGTCGCCATTCTGAACGGAGCCCATACTGCGCTCGTGCCTGTTGCATTCCTTGCAGGACTGGACACGGTAGGCGAGGCGATGAATGACGCAGAAATATGTGCATTTGTCGAAAACGCGATCTATCAGGAAATTATCCCGGTACTTGATTTGCCGCGTGATGAACTGGAATCTTTCGCCAGTGCAGTAACAGGACGCTTTCGTAACCCGTACATAAAGCATCAACTGTTATCGATCGCGTTAAATGGGATGACGAAGTTTCGGACCCGCATTCTTCCGCAACTTCTGGCGGGACAGAAGGCGAGTGGTAAACTTCCAGCACGTTTGACATTTGCCTTAGCTGCGCTGATCGCGTTTTATCGCGGAGAGCGTGAGGGCAAGGCTTATCCGGTGCAGGATGATGCGGATTGGCTTACGCGCTTCCAGCAGTTATGGGGCCAACACAGCGATAGTCTGATCGACACCCGCGCATTGGTTGAGGCCATTCTGTCTGTGAATGACCACTGGGAACAGGATTTAACGCAGGTTCCGGGTCTGGTAGAACAGGTGACGGCCGATCTTGATGCCATTGTACATAAAGGGATGCGTGAGGCCGTTAAGCCTTTATGCTGATTCAAAGACCCGGCTAAGGCCGGGTTTTGTTAAAGCATCTATTAGTTACAACATACAAAAGATCTTAAAAAAACACTACTCAGCTACAGTGCATTGGAACGATAGTCTCCAGGGAAGGGATGGCATTAAGTTCTTTAACCACGTGACAGTGTCACCTATTTGCCACTTGAAAACTTGATGTAGATCACGTTTAATCACCTGTTCATCCCCTTTATCTGAACATTGATATGATTGTCCGCCCTCAACAACACTGGTTACGATTGATATTTGTCTGGCATGGCTCAGTATTAGCAAAAATATCATCACGTCTGCTGTTGAATTTCTTACTTTCCATCGCTGTTATCATCATGTTGCCCTGGTATACGATGCTGGGTATCAAATTTACTCTCGCGCCTTTCAGCATACTCGGCGTCGCGATAGCGATCTTCTTAGGTTTTCGTAACAACGCCTGTTATTCGCGCTACGTTGAGGCGCGTAAACTGTGGGGACAACTGATGATTGCCTCTCGTTCACTCCTGCGGGAAGTGAAAACAACCTTACCTGAGGATGGCGAGATGGGGCATTTTGTCAGACTACAGATTGCGTTTGCCCACTGCTTACGCATGACATTACGTCGCCAGACTCAGGCGGCACCGTTGGCTAAGTATCTCAGCGCTGAAGACTTACAGCAGGTTTTTGCCTCTCACTCACCGGCAAACCGCATTCTGCTACTGATGGGGGAGTGGCTGGCCCAGCGTCGTCGTGATGGCCAACTCTCGGACATTTTATTTCATAGCCTGAATAATCGGTTGAATGATATGTCGGCGGTTCTGGCAGGGTGCGAGCGGATCGCCAATACGCCGGTACCTTTCGCATATACGCTAATTCTGCATCGCACGGTCTATTTATTCTGCATCATGCTGCCTTTTGCTCTGGTAGTCGATTTGCACTATATGACGCCGTTTATCTCCGTCTTGATCTCCTATACCTTTATTTCCCTCGATACCTTAGCGGAAGAACTGGAAGATCCGTTTGGTATGGAGAATAACGACTTGCCGCTAGATGCTATCTGCAACGCGATCGAAATTGATTTACTGCAGATGAACAATGAAACCGTCGTTCCTGCCAAGCTGATGCCTGATAAGCACTATCAATTGACATAAAACTTGCCAGTTAATGAACGACAAGTGCCATGTGTCAATAAGTTGTGAGAATTAACTTATTTCAAATTTTCCAGTCATCATGAATTCAGTCTGGCAACAATAAAAAGTCGGGGAAACGCCAGTAATATCTGCCCATCTTCTTGCAACGGATATTGTTCTTGTAACAATTGATGATAGCGCTCGAGGTAGCGTATTTGTTCGCTTTCGTTCAGATCTTGCAACCATGGTCGTAATCCTGTCGCGCTGACCCAGTCTATAATAGCTTGATGTGACTGCATTTTGTGATAATACGTCGTGCGCCAGATATCAACTTCGCAACCGACATCACTCAAAATATCGTAATACGCGTGAACACCAGGAAGGGAGGCTCGGGCACGATCCGGATAGTCTTGTTCGTAGGCCACTTCACGCATCAAAACATGAGAGGGCTCAAGCACATTGTCCGGCATTTGAACGGCCAAAATTCCGTTTTCCTTTAGTAACGATACGAGTTGGGGGAACAGTTCATAGTGATTCGTGATCCACTGCAGCGAGGCATTGGCGTAAACCACATCGACGGGCGTGGCGGGTTTAAACTGACGAATATCGGCTTCAACGAAATGACATGTGGGAAGCAGGCTTCGCGCTTCATTTAACATGCCTGGAGAGGTATCCACACCAGTAATATGCGCATGTGGCCAGCGCTGGTAAAGCAGTGCCGTACTGTTGCCGGGACCGCATCCTAAATCGACCACCGATGCGGGGTTTTCCTGCTGAACACGGGCCAGTAACTCTTTGGCGGGTCGTGTACGTTCAACTTCATATTGTAAATACAGCGCCGGGTTCCAGTCTGACATTATTCATTCCCCTGATGGTAAAAAGGCCAGGTACAGTAAGTGTAGACCGTGGCGTTTCCTTTTCGTGCCAAACGCAGAGGAAGGCATAAACTATAATTATGAGCCTAACGTCGCGTATTGAAGGGGGAACCCTAATGAATCAAGTTGAAATCAAGGGTGGTATCGACATAGCGATGAAAGTACCGCCGCACCAGATGCAACAAACTGTTGATTTTTATCGCCATACGATTGGCTTACCAGAAATAACCGACAAGATGCCAGCCATCGGCTTTGTATTAGGTCCGAATAGACTCTGGATAGATGAAGCTCCGGGATTGAGCCAGGCGGAGATATGGCTCGAGTTATTTACGACCGATTTCAGACAGGCCGAGAAATACACGGAAGAAAAGGGTGTCGTTCGTTGCGATGCCATCGAACATTTACCTGCGGGTTTTAAAGGTGGTTGGATCATGAACCCCTGCAACATTGTGCATATGCTGAGAGAGCCTGAGGCATGGTAAGTCGTTACGCTACACACAGATACCGGTTCTTCTGATATCTGTGTGCGACGTTTCTATTACTTGTGTTCAGGAATTCGGGCGATAACCTTTATCTCAAAATCGAAGCCCGCAAGCCAGTTAACGCCCACGGCAGTCCAGTTCGGATACGGGGGCTTCGGGAAAATGGTTTGTTTAACCTGCATAATGGTTGGAAATTGATTCTCCGGATCGGTATGAAAGGTTGTGACATCGATGAGATCGTCAAAGGTACAGCCTGCAGCGGTAAGTGTGGCCTTAAGATTATCAAAGGCAAGCGCTACCTGCGTTGCAAAGTCGGGCTCAGGTGTACCGTCTTCACGGCTACCCACTTGTCCGGAAACAAACAGTAAATCACCAGAGCGGATCGCTGCAGAATACCCATGCTGCTCATAGAGAGCGTGGCGATTTGCAGGGAAAACAGGTTTCGGTTGGTTCATAACGGATCCTTTCTTTGGATGAGCGACAGAGGATGCGCGGCATAAATAAATGAATTAATATACGCGGCGTATGTAAACTAAATCACACATACGCCGTGTATGTCAAATAACATACGTGCCGTATATTGCAAGGAGTTCACATGGCTGCCAAACGTCGCGCCGAAACGATGGAAGAGACCCGCACAAAACTGATTGCGGCCGCACGAAAAGCCTTCGCCGAAAAAGGGTTTGCAGCAGCATCGATGGATGATTTGACTGCCAGCGTCGGCCTGACGCGTGGGGCCTTGTACCATAATTTTGGGGATAAAAAGGGATTGCTTGCCGCTGTGGTTACCCAGATTGATTCTGAAATGGCGCAAAGCGCCAAAAGTGCAGCGGCAGATACCGGTGATGACCAGCAAAAGTTGCTGGCAGAAGGGATTGCCTATATCAAGATGGCGCTGGATGAAGAAGTCCGCCGTATCGTTTTACTTGATGGTCCGGCTTTTCTTGGGGATCCGACAAAATGGCCGAGCCAGAATAATTGCCTGAACGCCACTCGCGAAAGCATTACGGATCTGATTGAACGCAAGTTAATCAAACCGGTAGACGTAGATGCCACCGCCTGGCTGTTAAATGGCGCCGCACTGAATGCCGCACAATGGGTTGCTGCCAGCGAAGATCCGCAGCAGGCATTACCAAAAGCGATTCAGGTTTTCACCATGTTAGTAAGTGGCATACTCGAGGTACACGCGGCTTAATAAAGAAGAAAGAGCTTTGAGAAGCAAACAACGACCAGGCAATGATGCCCACAAAACGGCGGATTCGGCCTGATTCTATGTTAGTGCGCATAATGTATATTATGTTAAATGGGATAAATGGACTCACTACGCAGTCCTTGGCACGTCCACTTCCCACTACTCTATCCTTTTGTCGTTCCTGCACCAACTGCCATGCCGGCTTAAGTTATACGTGTTGGTGGTCTACGGCTTGACATAATATTGAATAAGACCAAAATAATTTTTCTTTCGTGATTACCGGAAACAGGCATATATGGATATCGGCGCTTTTCGTATTCCCTTTTCTCAGACGGCTAGCAAAATCGGTATGCTGGTTGCAGCAACGGTCTTTCTGGCAAGTTGTACGTCCAAACCGCCCGTTTCACTGGTCACGCCGCCTTCTGCTACGCCATCCGCATCGCCTGCCAAAGCGAAAACGCTCAATGAACCGGTTCGCGGCGTCTGGTTGGCAACCGTATCTCGTCTCGACTGGCCGCCGGTCAATAGCATCAACGTCAGTAACCCAACGGCCCGTGTCGCAATGCAGAAAAAGGCATTAACCGATAAGCTCGATAATTTGCAGGCCCTTGGTATCAATACTGTTTTCTTCCAGGTGAAGCCTGACGGTACCGCCCTTTGGCCCTCTTCTATTCTGCCCTGGTCCGATATGCTCACCGGTGAAATTGGCGAAAATCCCGGCTACGATCCGCTGCAATTTATGCTCGATGAGGCACATAAGCGTGGTATTCGCGTCCATGCCTGGTTCAACCCTTACCGCGTGTCGGTGAATACAAAATCATCGACCGTTGCGGAACTTAACAGAACGGTTTCCCAGCAACCCGCCAGCGTTTTTGTTCTCCACCGTGACTGGATCCGCACAGCCGGCGACCGCTATGTCCTCGACCCTGGTATTCCTGAAGCACGAGACTGGATAACCAGCATTGTCGCTGAAGTGGTAAAACGCTATCCGGTGGATGGTGTGCAGTTTGACGATTATTTCTATGCCGAGTCACCGGGTTCCCCCTTAAACGACAGTCAGACATTCAGGCAATACGGTCAGGGTTTCAACTCCAAAGCCGACTGGCGTCGACATAATACGCAGCAGTTAATTGAACAAGTGTCGCGAACCATTAAACAGATTAACCCCGATGTCGAATTTGGCGTCAGCCCGGCGGGCGTCTGGCGTAATCGTTCTCACGATCCCGCAGGTTCCGACACGCGTGGCGCTGCGGCTTATGATGAATCCTACGCTGATACCCGGCGTTGGGTTCAGCAAGGTTTGCTGGATTACATCGCCCCACAGTTATACTGGCCGTTCGCGCGCGATGCCGCCCGCTATGATGTTCTGGCGAAATGGTGGGCAGATGTCGTGAAACCCACCAACACGCGACTCTATATCGGCGTGGCGTTATATAAGGTGGGTGAACCGTCGCGCAAAGAACCAGACTGGGCCGTCAATGGCGGCGTGCCTGAACTGAAAAAGCAGCTCGATCTGAACGACACCGTGCCGCAGATACACGGCACTATTCTATTCCGTGAAGATAATCTTAATCAGCCACAGGCTCAGCAGGCCGTCAGTTATCTGCGTAACCGCTGGTCTAAGTGACAGTGTCACGTGAAGGGCATCATAATCGCCCTTCACATTCAGTCGACAAATTTAGAGTAAGCCTGATATCTCAACGTCATCGCCAACTATCGAATATTGCTGAGGCAAATTCGCCGGGCGGTAATGGATATTGTCGCGCATCAGTTTCAGCACGGAATCATGGACATTGATCTCGCCGGTCATGGAGCGCAAGGCCGCTGAACCCAAAGGCGGCATCGCACCAATTTTCAGCTCACGCGTCTTCCCCTGTCCGGACCAGACCAGTCTGGGCATCCACTCGGCAATCTTCCATGCGGATGACATTGAGTCATGGACGCAGGCCTCTCCCTGTGTGGCTACCGATAGCTCTTTTTTCGCCCGGCTGACATCGAGTTTTAATCCAGCTTGTCGGGCCTCTCCCAACATCCAGCGAAAGGTTATCAGTGCGAGGTGTGACTCTTGTGGTAGATATCCGCCGCCAACATCAGAATGTACACCAGCAAACCAGACCTCTTTGCAGTCGGTTTTGGCACTGGAGGCGACATGCCATAAATGTTGCCGGAAAAAGCAGCGCCGCTCATCAATAGACACTGCGTGGCGGACGATATCTACTGAGGGATTGTTTGCGGTATAAGGAATAATCACCGGATCGTAGATCCAGCCCACGGATTTCACGGTATCGAACAGGCCAAGAAAATGAATCTTGATACGGCGGCCAAAGGTGGATTTAAACCGGGCCTGTAATTTGAAATCCGGCGAATCATTCTTATCTTCCCTGGCAAGCAGCATTGTCCAGGCGTATTCGAACAGATGTGTCTGATACCTTTCGACGAGACCAGCGGCGTGGATGATTGCCGCGAGCGTTCTCGCCGCATAGGCCCCCCGGGAAAAGCCAAAAATAAAGATCCGATCCCCGTCCTGATAATTCTCAGCGATAAAACGGTATGCGCCTTCAACATTACGTTTTAACCCCCAGCCAAACGCCAGGCCACAGATGCGCGGGGGAACTTTTTGCCATTCAAACAGTGTCTCTTTTAAACCAAAGGTCCCTACCCCTTGATCGTACCAGGCAAGCACGTCAGCATCGTTTGCTGGCAGGGAACGCAGCAGCCTGATCACGTTTGTTGGTTTATGACTAAACCGGTTCGCAGTTCCATCCAGAAAGACCACCAGCTGCCGTCCCATACTTGCCTCCATTGTCTCCTGACCGTATGCAGTTATGATTTTCTCTGTTCAGAAAAAGTAGAACGCAATAAAGTCACATTGGGCTTCTGAGATAGGTAATACTCATGCACATACCTTGAGTATGGAATTCTATCGTATCGTCCTCGCCGATCCTCAAGCGGAAGAGTTTCTCAGTAATGAACAGGTTGAGCGCCAACTCAAAAAGGCGCTGGAACGATGGATTATGAGCGTTCTCTCCAGCAATGTTGATAACATTGACATGCTCATTCAGATTCAAAATCGAGTCGCCGAAGTTCATGCCCGTATTGGCATTCCCGTAGAAGTGGTAGAAATGGGCTTCCGGGTTTTAAAGAAACTGATTTATCCGATAATTATCAATGAGAAACACAGCGCGGCAGAGAAACTGTTAATTTATCATTTCTCCATTAATAGTATCGATCTGGCAATGGAAGTTATGTCCAGGGCATTTTCATTTAGCGGCAATACCGCCGCCAAAGAAGATGAAAACTATCGTATTTTTTCATTACTGGAAAATGCCGAGGAAGAAAAAGAACGTCAGCTTGGCGCTCTGCTGGCGTGGGAAATGGATGTTATCTATAAAGTCATGCTGGATTCTGACCTCGGCAACAGCCTGCCGTTGAGTCAGGCTGATTTTGGCCTTTGGTTTAACCACAAAGGTCGACATTATTTTAGCGGCATTGCTGAAGTCGGCCATATTTCACGGCTTATCCAGGATTTCGACGGCGTGTTTCATCAAATCAGCAACACTCCGAAGGCAATGGGAAATAAAGCCGCACGGGTCAAATTCTTGCTGCAAATCCGCAATACGGTTTCACAGATTACCACCCTCCTGCGTGAATTATTTGAAGAAGTGTCACGCCATGAAGTGGGTATGGACGTACTGACCAAATTACTTAATCGTCGATTCCTGCCGACCATTTTTAAACGTGAAATTGCCCATGCTAACCGTGCCGGATCTCCCCTCTCGGTGCTGATTATTGATGTCGATAAATTTAAACAGATTAATGATACCTGGGGGCATAATACCGGTGATGATATCCTTCGCCGAGTCTCTCAGGCGTTTTATGACAACGTTCGCAGTAGTGATTATGTTTTCCGCTACGGCGGCGATGAATTTGTTATCGTGCTAACCGAAGCGACAGAGACAGATACCCTGCGCATCGCCGAGCGGATCCGCAGCCGTGTTGAAAAAACAAAAATCAATTCCCCTACGGGTGAGCCTATTCCACTGTCGCTGTCGATTGGCGCGGCAATGTTTAATGGTCACCCTGATTATGAACGTCTGATTCAAATTGCTGACGAAGCCCTGTATACCGCGAAAAGGCGAGGCCGAAACTGCGTTGAGCTCTGGAAACCGAGCCATGAAGTTTGATGCGGATGCAGAGGTAAAAAATGAAACTTACCGACGTTGAAGACACCGGAGACAGCATTTTCATACGCGCGCTTGAGCAAAATATGATGGGCGCTGTGTTAATCAATGAAAATGACGAAGTGATGTTTTTCAATCCCGCTGCGGAAAAACTGTGGGGATATCGCCGTGAGGAAGTCCTTGGCAATGGGATATCCATGCTTATTCCTCAAAATTTGCGTCCGGCACACCCTGGATTTATTCGCCATAATCGTGAAGGCGGACAACCGCGCGTCGAGGGAATGAGCCGCGAATTGTTATTAGAAAGAAAAGATGGCAGTAAAGTCTGGACGCGATTTGCGCTTTCGAAAGTCAACGTTGAGGGCAAAATCTACTACCTGGCTTTTGTGCGTGACGCCAGCGTCGAAATGGAGCAAAAAGAGCAAAAAAGACTGCTGGTGCTGGCGGTCGACCACCTTGACCGTCCGGTCATTGTCCTCGATCCGATGGGCCGCATCGTTCAATGCAATCGTGCCTTTACGGAGATGTTTGGTTACGGCATCAGTGATGCAGTGAGACAGCGGCCGGATCGCCTGTTAAATATCCCCGACGCCCCCTCTGGCAACCGTTTACGATTGAAACAGCTCTTAAAGATGGCGTCCTCCGATCAGGATGAATTTTTAGCCATTACCCGGGCGGGTGATGAAATATGGATAAAAGCGTCGGTCAGCCCGGTGTATGACTCTGCCAATGAATTACAAAACCGGGTAATGACATTTTCCGATATCACAGAAGATCGGCAAATTCGCCAGCTTGAGGGCAACATTTTAGCCGCCATGTGCACCAGTCCCCCGTTTCACGAGATGGGAGAAATTATTTGCCGCAACATTGAGGCGGTTCTCAGAGATACCCATGTTTCACTGTTTGCCTTAGAAAATGGCCAACCTGAGTTCTGGGCTTCCTCCTCAAATGAGAGTGAGAAGAAAAATAGTACTGTCTGGTCGCTGACCATTCGCCAACGCGATGGCACCCCGGCAGGAACGCTGCTGATCAAAACTGTCACCGGCAGAGAAACCAGTGCCTTTATTGAACGTGTCGCAGACATCAGCCAGCACCTGGCGGCACTCGCGCTGGAACAAGAAAAGAGTCGGCAACAAATTGAGCACCTCCTCCAGTTTGACCCCATGACGGGCTTACCTAATCGCAATCATCTCCACGCTTATTTAGAGGAGCTTATTGCCGATAATAAAAAACAACCGCCGGTGGTGTTTCTCTTAAGCGTTGACCACTATCAGGATGTGATTGACAGTCTGGGCTATACCCTGGCGGACCAGGTGCTGCTGCAACTTATTAATAAAATCCGTGACCGCTTAAAACCGGATCAGTACCTTAGCCGTATTGAAGGCACACAGTTTGTCCTGGTGAGCCTGGACAATGATATGAACAACATTTCGCAATTTGCCGACGATCTCAAAAATATCGGCAATGAAGCGACACTCTTTAATGACAAAACCTTCCATCTGACCCTGAGCATCGGGATCAGCTATGAAACCGGCAAAGATCGTGATTACCTGTTATCAACAGCCCATAACGCCATGGATTATATTCGTAAAGGGGGCGGCAACGGCTGGCAGTTCTTTGATCCGGCAATGAACGTAGTGGTCAAAGAGCGTTTACAGTTGGGCGCGGCGCTGAAGCGAGCGATTGCCAGCAATCAGTTACGCCTTGTGTATCAACCGCAAATCTTTGCAGAAACCGGTGAGTTATATGGTTTTGAAGCGCTAGCGCGCTGGAACGATCCGGTGCATGGCCATGTACCCCCGAATGTTTTTATCCCGCTGGCGGAAGAAACGGGTGAGATTGAAAATATCGGCCGCTGGGTCGTCAGAGAGGCCTGCCGGCAACTGGCAGAATGGCGCGAACTGTCGCTTGTTATCCCGACCTTATCGGTGAACCTGTCCGCGCTGCATTTTCGCAGCAATCAACTGCCGGACCAGGTCTCCGAAGCGATGAATGAATTCACCATACCTGGCGATCAGCTCACGGTTGAAATTACCGAAAGTATGATGATGGAGCAGGATGAAGAGATCCACCGCCGAATCAGTATCCTGCGTAATACGGGCGTTGGGCTCTCGATTGATGACTTCGGTACCGGGTTTTCAGGATTATCCCGGCTGGTTAGCCTGCCTGTAACCGAACTGAAAATTGATAAGTCTTTTGTTGATCGCTGCCTTACCGAGACGCGGATCAAGTCCTTACTGGAAGCCATTACCAGCATTGGTCACAGTCTGAATTTGATGGTCGTCGCTGAAGGCGTTGAGACGAAAGAACAATTTGAACTGCTGAGAAGCGTAAACTGCCCGGTCATCCAGGGATACTATTTCTCGCGCCCTATCCCGGCAGATGAAATCCCGCAGTGGATGCGCACCCAGTTGCCGCTAAAAGTGTCCTGATAAATGCTGATGATTTTCCTGAGTACGCATAATTAAGCCCAGCATTCGGCTGGGCTTAATCTCAGTAGCGTTATGTTAGCGTTTTATTTAGATAACTCTTTTTTGATTTCGTCTTTAATTTTGCTTAATTCGCTCTGCGGATTTTTTTTGCAGACATCAATTGTTAATGGAACTGCGGTGGTGACGGTTTCCTGAAAATCAACATAGTCCCCGCCTTTAAAATCTTCGTCTTCATTAAGGTACCAGAAAGCGACAGGCGCCATGGTTTGCGGGTTCAGGTCAATGAATTCCTGGCAGGTCATATTTTTAGGAGTCACTTCAGTTTTTGCTTTATCAGCGGCTGCGTTTACACTGACGCTGGTCAGCAGCGCAGCTGTAAAAATACCGATTGTCGCAAGAGAGAATTTGTTCATTTTTGTTACTCCGTTTGTAAAGAACGAAGTAAATAATACGCCACTCCCGTCACAAATAAATATCAACAAAGAGAGTGTGGCTATTATTATTATTTCCCGGAACCGATTCTGATGTTTGCTGAAAAATTCACCCCGCGGTGGGAGATGCCCGGTAAACAGACGTCACCGGGCGATATAACCGTCAGGCTTTTAACTGGTAATCGAGAGAAATTTCGGCTTTAAGTACTTGTGAAACCGGGCAACCGGCTTTGGCTTTCTGGATGATTCCATCAAACGTTGCCGCATCAATGCCTGGTACGCTGACTTCACTACGCAGCGCGATTTTGGTGATCGCAAAGCCTGCATCGACTTTATCCAGCGAGACGTCAGCCGTCGTGTCGATAGCGTCCGGCGTAAAGCCGGCTTCACCAAGCATCAGCGATAGCGCCATCGAGAAACAGGCAGCATGCGCAGCGCCAATAAGCTCTTCAGGATTCGTCCCTTTCTCCCCTTCAAAACGCGTATTGAAGCCGTATGGCTGTTGGTTCAGCACTCCGCTTTCCGTCGATACTGTCCCTTTTCCGCGTTTAATATCCCCTTCCCAATGCGCCTGGCCTTTCTTATGGATCGTCATTATTGCTCTCCTTTTGTCATCGAAATAACAAGTATAGAAGGCCTGCCCGTGTTCGCCTTCAGTAACAGACCCTTCTTAATTCAGTCTCCTCGCATTGACCTTTCCGCTAAAATGTCCGACCATCAATCAGACCGATATATTTTGTATCGGTTACATTTAGGGTTGTATTTCGTCCATTAGATGTGGACTCATCCTTGAAACCATTAACAGGATTAAGGAGTTAGAATGAAATCGAACCGTCAGGCCCGGCAAATTCTTGGACTGGACCATAAAATATCCAATCAGCGCAAATTGGTGACCGAGGGTGATAAAACCAGCGTTGTGAACAATCCCAGCGGCAGAAAACGCCACGACGACAGTAAAAAATAATCCCCTCACCTAAAATTTGCGATAAACACCATCACAATTCTGATGGTGTTTTTGTTTATTCAGTCCCTTATCACTTCACAATGCTTTATACTCTGTGCCCGATGCCCTGGTGGAACGGCAACGCATTAAATAATAGGTACCAGGGACGATATTCAAAAAAGAGTGAGTGATATGGAAACCAAAAGCAAAAAAACGCGTTCTCTTTATATTCCCTACGCTGGCCCCGTTCTCCTGGAATTTCCCCTGCTGAACAAAGGAAGCGCATTCAGTATGGAAGAGCGTCGCAGTTTCAACCTGCTGGGGCTGCTGCCGGAAGTCGTCGAATCGATTGAAGAACAGGCTGAGCGTGCATGGATCCAGTATCAGGGATTCAAAACGGAAATCGACAAGCACATCTACCTGCGCAATATCCAGGATACCAACGAAACCCTCTTCTACCGCCTTGTGCATAATCATCTCGATGAGATGCTGCCGGTCATCTATACCCCCACGGTAGGTGCTGCCTGTGAACGTTTCTCCGAAATTTATCGCCGTTCGCGTGGCGTGTTCATTTCGTATCAGAACCGTCACAACATGGACGATATCCTGCAAAACGTCCCTAACCACAATATCAAAGTGATTGTGGTCACTGACGGTGAGCGCATTCTGGGCCTCGGTGACCAGGGGATCGGTGGGATGGGCATCCCGATCGGTAAACTCTCTCTGTACACCGCCTGTGGGGGTATCAGTCCGGCCTACACCCTGCCGGTGGTGCTGGACGTGGGCACCAATAATCAGCAACTCCTTAACGATCCTTTATATATGGGCTGGCGCAATCCGCGTATCACCGATGAGGACTACTACGAGTTCGTTGATGAGTTCATTCAGGCTGTGAAACATCGTTGGCCAAACGTACTGCTCCAGTTCGAAGACTTCGCGCAGAAAAACGCGATGCCGCTACTCAACCGTTATCGTGACGAAATCTGTTCTTTCAATGATGATATTCAGGGTACCGCTGCGGTAACCGTCGGCACACTGATTGCCGCCAGTCGCGCAGCAGGCAGTCAGCTTAATGAGCAGAAAGTGGTCTTCCTGGGTGCCGGTTCCGCAGGCTGCGGTATTGCAGAACAAATTATCGCGCAGATGCAACGTGAAGGCTTAAGTGAAGAGGCTGCGCGACAACGCGTCTTTATGGTGGACCGCTTCGGCCTGCTGACCGACAAGATGCCGAACCTGCTCTCTTTCCAGACGAAGCTGGTGCAAAAACGCGAAAATCTGCAAAGCTGGGATACCGATAACGAAGTGCTGTCTCTGCTTGATGTCGTGCGCAATGTTAAACCTGATATTTTAATTGGCGTTTCCGGACAAACCGGGTTGTTTACGGAAGAGATCATTCGCGAAATGCACAAGCATTGTCCGCGCCCGATCGTCATGCCGCTTTCCAACCCGACTTCGCGCGTTGAAGCAACCCCACAGGACATTATTAGCTGGACAGAAGGCTGCGCCCTGGTTGCAACCGGCAGTCCGTTTGCCCCCGTCGTCTGGAAAGACACTGTCTATCCGATAGCCCAGTGCAATAATGCCTATATCTTCCCCGGCATTGGTCTGGGGGTCATTGCTGCTGGTGCTTCACGGATCACCGATGAGATGCTGATGTCCGCCAGTGAAACGCTGGCGCAATACTCGCCGATGGTGCTTAACGGCGAAGGTCAGGTTCTGCCGGAGCTGAAAGACATTCAAACGGTGTCACGGGCGATTGCCTTTGCCGTCGGTAAAATGGCCCAGCAGCAAGGCGTGGCGGTTAAAACCTCTGCCGAAGCGTTGTTGCAGGCGATTGATGAAAACTTCTGGAACGCGGAATACCGCGATTACCGCCGGACTTCAATCTAATAATATGCCCGGTGGCACACGCTGCCGGGCTTTTTTGGCTTGCGCTAATCCATAATTAGCTTCTACACTTTCGCCATTGTTCAACTCTCGGATAAATAAAAGGAGGATACTTATGCTGTACTGTGAACGTTTCATCGCTTCACATGCTTTTGGCGATCGCCAGTGCTCAAGCGTTATCTGTATCGTGCTGCGATAACTTCTGCTTGAGCGAAGCTAACTTCTAATCCCCCTTCTCTCGGGCTTACCGGGTTATCGTCAGCGATGTTTGACGAGGTGTTTTCACGCCTGTAACTCTTGAGTAAGCAACAATGAGCACATTACTAACTGCACAATCTTTACATGTTGATACAGCATTCGGCACGCTTTTCGACGACCTCACCTTCACGCTAAAAAAAGGCGACCGCATCGGCTTAATTGGCTATAACGGCTGCGGTAAAAGCACACTGCTGAAACTCCTTGACGGCACGTTAACGCCCACCACCGGAACTATTGCACTGGCCAATCACTGTCACCTTGCCCGCGTGGAACAACATCTCCCCGACGAGATACGTCCATTGACGCTGCTCGAGGCGGTACTGGCGCAACTGAGCGAGCATGAACGCGCGGCACAACTGTGGCAGGTTGAAGCCTTACTCGCGCGGATGGGTTTTCGACCGGACGATCTCGATCTGACGGCGCAGACGTTGAGCGGCGGCCAGCATACGCGCCTGCTGTTGGCCCGTGCGCTGATGCGTAACCCTGACCTTCTGCTGCTCGATGAGCCGGGCAACCATCTTGATCTGCCAACGTTGCTCTGGCTGGAACAGTTTTTACAACACTGGTCCGGTAGTTTCGTGGTGGTTTCTCACGATCCGCAACTGCTGGATGCGGTAACCAACGGCACATGGATTTTACGCGATCGCACGCTTCACACCTTCGCGTTGCCTTGTAGCGAGGCACGCCAGGCGTTGGTAGATCGTGACGCCAGCGACGCACTGCGCCATAAAGCGGAGCAAAAAGAGATTGAGCGAGTCACCGCCAGCGCTAAACGTCTGGCGACCTGGGGACGAGTTTATGACAACGAAGATTTATCCCGTAAAGCAAAACAGATGGAAAAGCAGGTTCTGCGGCTGAAGGATGCGCAAACAGAGCTGACTTCCGGAAGCCAATGGACGCTCGCCTTGCAGGGAGATATGTTGCGGGCGGACCGTTTACTGGAACTGTCGAGGCTGTCCGTAACGCCCGCACCCGCAGCGCCCACGCTGTTCAGCATTGAAAGCAACCGCCTGAAAAGTGGTGATCGGGTTGCGATTATCGGGCGTAACGGCTGCGGGAAATCCACCCTGTTAAAACGTATCTGGCAGCACTATCAGATGCAGCAGACGTCAGAGTCGTTGGTACTGCATCCACGAGTGACGCTGGGTTATTACGATCAGACTCTGCATCAATTACGCGATGAGGATACGTTGTTTGACGCCCTTGAACCCTTTGCTCCGCAGCCTGACGTCCGCAAAATGGCCCTCATTAGCGCGGGTTTTGCGTGGGTCCGACATCAGCAACAGGTCAGTACGTTAAGCGGCGGTGAGCGCTCTCGCCTGCTGTTTATCGGGTTGTCACTGGCGCGATATAGCCTGCTGATGCTGGATGAACCGACCAACCATCTCGACATGGAGGGTAAAGAGGCGCTGGCGCAAACGCTACAAACCTTCGAGGGTGGCGTCCTGTTGGTCAGTCACGATCGTCAACTCATCAGCCAAAGCTGTAACCGTTTCTGGTTTATTGACGAGGGAGAACTGAGCGAATGGCACGATCTGGAGGCCGTATACGAACGTATTCGGGAAACCACCTTCAACGTGGAACCGCAGGAAGATCGTCCTCTGTCCAGCGAAACCTTGCTTCCCGATAACGACGATTTACTGGAGAGACTGATTAGCCTCGAACAGCGCCTGGCAGACGATCTGGCGCGCAAGCCGAAGCACCAGAAGCTGCAGTTACAGGCGCAGTGGCGCAAGGAAATAGAGGAGATAACGGCGAAACTCTGATAGCAATGCCCGGTTGCGCTTACCGGGCCTACAAAACCGTAGGCCGGATAAGCGCAAGCGCCATCTGTCAGTTGACGATGTCAGAACGATACGCTGACACCTACAGCCACCTGCCAGGGGGATTCGACGCCAGCCCCGTTGCTATAGCTGGCGCTGAGTTTTCCGCTGACGTTGTCGGTAAAGCTGGCACGTATTCCGGCCTGGTATACGCCACGCGTTCCTGACAGGTCATTCACGAACTGACCGTCATCATTCACCGTTACCCGGTTATTATCGGCAAACTCCTGTCTAACAGAGGCTTTCAACCAGGGCTCGAGCGTCATGCCATTCTGAAGGGGCATGCGATAATCGGTTTTAAGACCGGCTTCAGCCCGCGCCATCGTTGTATTGTCAGCGTTCGCCTGCATCCCGTTAGAAAGCGAGTAATGGTAATTGTCGGCGACGAACCCGGTAAAGGCCACATAAGGTGTTGCCCCCCAGTTGCCTTCATTCAAACGAATGCCACTTTCGAGATGAGCGCCCGCACCGTACACACTGTAGTGTCCTTTTGCCGCTCCGCCGCTGCTCATTCGGCCATTTATTTCATGTTCAAAGCGATTGAGTTTCGCAATACCGTCAATATAAACGCCGTTACTGTGCTGCCAGCTTGTGTAACCCCCTATAGAATAACTGCTGACATCACCCTTGCCTCCGCGATAAAAACCAATATCAGAGTGTGAAAAGTTCAAAAAAACACCCGTAGTGAGTGCGCTATCCACACGCTCTGAGAGACGATCGATACCCAGCGTAATACCTGAGAGTGTTTGTTGAAAATCCGCACCAGCAGCGGTAACCACATCATTGCGGGTGTTGATGATCGTGCTCCACACCGTACCGTTATGACCAGCGTTATTGCCGTCAAGACGCTCACGCACGCTGTCTAGTTCAGCATCAAACACCAACGGTTCCACTGCCGCCATATTCAATACTGCGGCTGTCGAAGGCGTAATACGACGAAGGCTATTTTCAGGTTGTGGTAGGGTAACCACAATGGGATCCCGCTCAGGCTCGGGGCTTGATTCTGGTTTTGCCTCGGGTTCCGGCACAGGTTTACCTGGAGGAACGGAGGATACATCAGACGTGAGTGCCCAGGTTCCAGCCGCCACCTCTTTCAGCGTGTATTGCCAGGTCCCTAGATCAACCACACCCCCTCATTTCCCAGCGAAAATACCGCATCCCCCTGTTTCATCTTTACCATTACAAGGTTGTCATCGGTTGAAGGACTGGTGCCCGTATCCTCGAGATGCAACCTGAATGTACCAGACGCATTACCGCTAATAAAAAGCGAGTCTCCCTTCAACGCAGAGACATTGGTCTGCATGTAAAAATTGCCGTTACCGGAAAGTGTATTCACATGAAGAGTGTTCCATCCCGTCATTGACTTCTGAGCTGAATGAGAGAAATAAACCTTTCCGTCGTTGAGATTCAGGCTATTCACTAAAAAAATATGGTCTGTGCTATCTTTTTTAAGATGAAGCGCCCCTTCATTGTTGATGCGGATATTAGCCTGATCGCTTTTTGCTTTTTCCGTAAGGTACATCGCACCTTTTACAATGTCGTGGTTCCCTTTTGTTTCTCCCGCTTTTGCATAATAGGCACCACCCAAAAGTTGAATGCCATCTACCGTACCTCCATCCAGACTAAGCGAACTGGAATAATTAAGCGTTGTATTTTCAGCAACGCCGTCATATATCGTCATTTTTGCCGAATCATACAGCCGGGTATTGGTTACCGTACCACCTAAAACATTGATGTTGGCATTCTGAAAAAGATCCGTATCCCGTGCCACCCCACCAAGTAGAAGTAATGAACTATCCTCATAGAGGTTTGAATGATTAGCGACGCCTCCCGGAGTGATGTAAAACTGGCTCTGGTTAAATAGCTTCGTGTTTTCAGCAATGCCGCCGTCATGGACATTAATCTGACTCTTTCCAGTGAGAAACGAGTTCAGAGCAGTACCTTCTACGCTCTGAAAACCGTGACCGGTAAGGAAAGTGTTGTTTGCCGTCCCGCCGTTCAGGACAAACTGGTTGCCTGAACGGACCTCAGTGAACAAGGCCTGACCGGAAATATTTTGCCTCGCACCCGCGTGAATCACACTATTAATATCTGTGGCGCCAGCATTAATATTGAATGTCCCTCCGGAAAAGACAGTGATATAACTGCTTTTCGCTTCGCCATCAAGCGTCAATGTTCCATAATTCTCTACATTACTTGATGTAATGGTATCGCCATTATTCAGCGTGAGCGATGAGTTTATAATCTGATTTGAAAATGTGGCTGAAAATGCGACAGGCACATAACATGCTAATGTTGATAAAAGATGGGCTGACTTAATATTCATAAAGTAACGAAATGTTCTAATGATCACCAGTTATATAACGATAAAGCATGGCGAATTTTATGAATACTACACGCGTCATCAATCATATAAAAACGAGTAAAATATTCTGCATAAGCGAACTTTTCGTAAAAGCGGAACTGACTATTCACTGAATCTGAAAAGTGCGCTAATACGAAAAAAGGCGCTAACTCTGTAGCGCCTTTGATTAAAGAAAGATTAGCTTAACCCTTCTTCACTCTCTTTTTTCGCTTCGGCCTTTTCAACCTCACGGTACCAGCGCGGGTGATGCTTCTTCGCCCAGCGGCGGCTCACCTTGCCTTCGATCATGCCTTTGATAGACCCTTTCACCCAGAAAGCCATATACATATGGATCAGGATGGCGTGGATCAGAATGATGCCCGCCGCTGCGTGGATCAGCAGGCTATAGCGCACCACCTGCATCGGGAAGTACTGAGCAAAGTAAGGACGCCAGATAATCACGCCGGTGACCAGCAGCACAAAAATCATGCTCATGATCGACCAGAACATCATTTTCTGCCCGGCATTGTACTTGCCAACGTCCGCCACTTTGTGTTCATTGCCTTTCAGCACTTCCACAATGTTCTTCAGCCACGGAAGGTCTTTCTTATCCGGGATGTTGTGGTGGACGAAGCGGACAAACATAAACATCAACGCCACGAAGATCACCACGCCAAAGAATGGGTGCAAAATGCGCCCCATCTGCGGCGTGCCGAAGGTTTGCGTCAGCCATTGCAGCGTCGGAAAGAAAAATGAAATTCCCGACAGCGCAACCAGGAAGAAGCAGATCACCACCGTCCAGTGACAGGCGCGGTCGATAAATTTCGTGCGCACAATCATTTTCGACTTACTCATGATCATCCTCCTCGTCGTCGTCCACTTCCTTATTCGGGCCAATACCGATGTAGTGATAAATAAGCCCGGCAAAGGTGGCGATAAAGCCAGCGGCGGCCAATGGTTTCAGCGCCCCTTTCCACAGATTGATTGAGGTGTCGACCTTCGGCTCATTTGGCAGGCCGTGGTACAACTCAGGTTGATTCGCATGATGCAGCACGTACATCACATGCGTACCGCCTACGCCCTGCGGGTTATAAAGACCCGCGTGTTCGTAACCGCGCGCTTTCAGTTTCGCCACGCGCTGTTCGCCCAGTTCCAGCATCTCTTTCTTGGTACCGAAGTGAATCGCCCCGGTCGGACAAGTTTTGACACAGGCCGGTTCCTGACCGACGCTCACGCGATCGACACAAAGCGTACATTTATAGACCCGGTTATCCTCTTTATTGAGGCGCGGAATATTAAATGGACACCCGGCAATGCAGTAGCCGCAGCCGATGCAGTGCTCGGACTGAAAATCGACAATCCCGTTGGCGTACTGGATGATCGCTCCGGCAGACGGACATGCCTTAAGACAGCCCGGCTCTTCGCAGTGCATGCAACCATCTTTGCGAATCAACCACTCCAGCTTGCCGTTCTGTTCGGTTTCGCTAAAGCGCATAACCGTCCAGGACTTAGCGCTGAGATCGGCCGGGTTATCGTAAACCCCGACGCAATGACCCACCTCGTCACGAATGTCGTTCCACTCAGAACACGCCACCTGGCAGGCTTTACAGCCTACGCAGGTGGAGACGTCAATAAGCTTCGCGACCTCGGCCTTAAAATCACGCGCCCGAGGAGGCGGCGTGATGGCGTTTGTTGCGGACTGTTTAATGATGTCCTGCGTTTCCAAAGACATATGTTCGCCCCCTTACGCCTTCTCGATGTTAACTAAAAACGCTTTATATTCCGGCGTTTGCGAGTTTGCATCACCGACGTTTGGCGTCAGGGTATTTGCGATATAGCCTTTCTGCGCAACCCCTTCAAAGCCCCAGTGCAGCGGGATACCCACCGTTTCAACCTGCTGACCGTTAACGTGCAGCGTCCGCAGACGGCGTGTAACGACGGCCACCGCACGAATAAATCCGCGCTGGCTGCTGACCGTGACACGATCGCCGTTGGCAATGCCTTTGGCGGCGGCAAGGGTATCGCTGATTTCCACAAACTGTTCCGGCTGCGCAATGGCATTCAGCAACGCGTGTTTGGTCCAGGTATGGAAATGTTCGGTCAGGCGATAGGTCGTGCCGACATACGGGAATTTGTCTTTTTTGCCTAAGCGCTGGACATCTTCTTCGTAAATGCGCACGACCGGACTGGAAACCACGTTCGGATGCAGCGGGTTTGTGCCCAGAGGCGTTTCCATCGGCTCATAGTGTTCCGGGAACGGCCCTTCTGCCAGTTTGTCGAGCGCGAACAGACGCCCCAACCCTTCCGGCTGCATGATGAACGGTCCGGTGGCACTTCCTGGCGGCGCGGTGTTGAAGTCCGGGATATCGTTCCCCGTCCATTTCGCCCCGTTCCACTGGATCAGCATGCGTTTCGGATCCCACGGTTTGCCGTTGATATCAGCAGAGGCGCGGTTATACAACACGCGGCGGTTCAGTGGCCATGCCCATGCCCAACCCAACGTATTCCCCAGGCCTGACGGATCGGCGTTGTCGCGGTTAGCCATCTGGTTACCCTGCTCCGTCCAGCTACCGGTGTAAATCCAGCAGGAGGAGGACGTGGTACCGTCGTCGCGTAACTGCGCAAAACTGCTCAGCAACTGGCCTTTTTTCGCCATCAGCACACCATTGGCGTCATAGAGATCTTCCAGCGCGTAGCCGTTGTTCTCTTTCGCCACTTCTTCGGATTCCGGATGGTCTGGCTGCTTGTAGTTCCAGCGCATTCTGAGTAGCGGTTCGACCCCTTTACCCCCTTCCGTGCGGTACATCTCACGCAGACGATGATAAATACCAGCAAGGATCTGACCGTCGTTACGCGCCTCGCCCGGAGCGTCTTGCCCTTTCCAGTGCCACTGCAGCCAGCGTCCCGAGTTGGCAATCGAGCCGTCTTCTTCAGCGAAACAGGTGGACGGCAGACGGAATACTTCGGTCTGAATCGACGCCGGATCGACATCGTTCGACTCGCCGTGGTTCTGCCAGAAGGTCGAGGTTTCAGTCACCAGTGGATCGATAACAACCATATACTTCAGCTTGCTCAGGCTGCGAACCACTTTGTTTTTGTCCGGGAACGACGCAACCGGGTTGAAGCCCTGACAGATATAGCCGGTGACTTTCCCGTTATCCATCATGTTGAAGTATTTAATGACGTCGTAGGCCTGGTCCCACTTCGGTAACCAGTCAAAACCCCAGTCGTTCTCTTTCTGCGCCGCATCGCCGTAGAAAGCTTTCATCAGGCTGACGGCAAACTTCGGATAGTTACTCCAGTAGTTCACCTGATCGGCAAGCGTCGCTTTCGGCGTATTCGCATTCAGCCACGTCTGCCAGTCGCTGTGTTTTTCTGACGGCAGCGTCAGATAACCCGGCAGGCTGGTAGAGAGCAGGCCGAGATCGGTTAAGCCCTGAATGTTAGAGTGACCACGCAGGGCGTTAACACCCCCCCCTGCCATCCCCATGTTGCCGAGCAGCAACTGGATCATCGCCATGGTTCGGATGTTCTGTGCCCCAACGGTGTGCTGTGTCCAGCCCAACGCATACAGGAAGGTTGTCGTACGATCCGCTGCGCTGGTGGAGGCCAGCACTTCACAGACCTTCAGGAAGTCCGCTTTTGGCGTACCGCAGATGTTTTCCACCACGTCTGGCGTGTAGCGGGAAACGTGTTGTTTCAACAGGTTCCAGACGCAGCGTGGGTGCGACAGCGTTTCATCGCGTTTGGCATAGCCATTTTCATCGAACTGATAGTTCCAGGACGATTTATCGTACTGCCGTTTTTGGGCGTCGTAGCCGCTGAACAATCCATCTTCAAAAGCAAAATCATCCCGCACCAGCAGGCTGGCGTTGGTGTAATGCTTAACGTACTCGGCGTTGATTTTGTTGTTTTCGATCAGATACAGCAAAACGCCGGACAGGAAGGTAATGTCCGTGCCGGAACGAATCGGCGCGTAGATATCCGCAACCGAGGCTGTACGGGTAAAGCGTGGGTCAACAACAATCAGCGTGGCGTCATTGTTGTTCTTCGCTTCCATCGCCCAGCGGAATCCGACCGGGTGGGCTTCCGCGGCGTTACCGCCCATCACCATCACGACGTTAGCGTTTTTAATATCAACCCAGTGGTTGGTCATCGCGCCGCGACCAAATGTTGGAGCAAGACTTGCTACCGTTGGTCCGTGTCAGACGCGCGCCTGGTTGTCTACTGCCAGCATCCCGAGGGAACGCACAAATTTTTGCGTCAGCATGCCGGTTTCGTTACTGGCTGCGGAGGCGCAGAGCATCCCCGTAGAGAGCCAGCGGTTTACCGTTACGCCCTGCTCGTTCTTTTCAATAAAGTTGGCGTCTCGGTCTGCTTTCATTAATTTCGCAATGCGGGTAAAAGCATCATCCCAGCTAATGCGCTGCCATTTGTCAGAACCCGGCGCGCGATATTCCGGGTAACGCAGGCGATTTTCGCTGTGGACATAGTCCAGAAGCCCGGCACCTTTCGGGCACAATGCGCCCCGACTCACCGGATGATCGGAATCCCCTTCGATATGATAAATCGCTTCTTTGGCGTTTTTTGCTCCATCTCCCAGGCTATACATTAATAGCCCACAACCTACGGAACAGTATGTGCAGGTGTTTCGAATCTCTTTCGCGCGTAGCAGTTTATAATTTCGCGATTGAGCCAGCGCCAGCTTCGGGGTAAATCCCAGAGCCGCTACCGTTGTCCCAGCCATACCGCCCGCGCAGATTTTAAAAAACTTTCTGCGGCTGACGTCCATTGCTTTCCTCTTTTTTCCAGAGTGGTATTCCCGCGAGGAAACTATCAGCTATATCCCTGCGTTTATTGCGTCAAATCAATAACGAAACGGTTCCGCTACTAATTAATCCCTTTTGCCTGCTTTATATACCACTAAGGGAGTAACCCCTATCCGCAATCACCTGGCCTTTGCTGCCAAAAAAGTGCTATATATTTCAGCTGGTTTTTAAACATGGCCTGGGGAACGGCAAACAGAATGACAAAACAGAAAGCAACGCTAATTGGGCTGATTGCGATAGTGCTATGGAGCACAATGGTCGGCCTGATTCGTGGCGTCAGCGAGGGACTTGGGCCCGTAGGGGGTGCAGCAGCCATTTATTCTTTAAGTGGACTTCTGCTGATATTTACCGTTGGGTTCCCGAATATCCGCCGCTTCCCTGTTGGTTATCTCATCGCCGGCAGTCTGCTGTTTGTCAGTTACGAAATATGCCTGTCATTATCGCTCGGTTACGCAACCACCCGGCATCAGGCAATAGAGGTTGGCATGGTCAATTATTTATGGCCCAGCCTGACGATTCTGTTTGCGATATTATTTAATGGTCAAAAAACCAACTGGATTATAGTGCCAGGGTTAATTCTCGCCCTGACGGGAGTCTGCTGGGTCCTTGGCGGTGAGAATGGCCTTAATATCGACGAAATCATCCACAACGTCACCGGCAACCCATTAAGCTATTTCCTGGCTTTTCTTGGTGCCTTTATCTGGGCGACCTACTGTACTGTCACCAATAAATATGCGCGTGGTTTTAATGGTATTACGGTATTTGTCCTGCTTACCGCGTTGAGCTTATGGATACATTATTTCCTCACACCACAACCAGAAATGATGTTCAGTACCCCCGTGGTGATTAAGCTGTTTTCTGCTGCATTAACGCTCGGGTTCGCCTATGCCGCCTGGAACGTAGGTATTCTTCATGGCAATGTCACTATTATGGCCGTAGGCTCCTATTTCACGCCGGTTCTCTCTTCTGCGCTTGCCGCCGTTTTGCTGAGCGCCCCCCTGTCATTCTCATTCTGGCAGGGAGCGATAATGGTTTGCGTCGGTTCACTGCTGTGCTGGGTCGCGACCATACGGGCATAAAGTCACTTCCGGGCCGCTGACCGCTATTTTGCGACCCGGCACGTCATCCCGCCCTCTGTATAAATTCAGACTCTGATTCGGAATATTCGAAATAATATCAATATTCTTATTCTTTCTTCTTAAAAATACTGCGCTAATCTTATTTAGTGGCGACTTAAAAATTTAACACCACGTTAAATTTATGATAAGTATATGCTAAATAATATTGTTTCTATGCATATTTTCAACTGTTTACTTGTATATAATTAATGTAGCTAATTATCAAAAGACACACCAGTGACGCATATATAGTTTTCAATGAAAATATTGCATATCAGTTTATTCCTAAGTGAAATTAATTAAACCCTCTCTTTTATAGCGATCTAGATCACACAACTATAAATATTCGGTAATGAGATGAAACTTATTATTGAATTAGTACTGCTGCGTAATTTAAAAATAGCTTGCCATTGATAAGCACCATTCTCAGCAATGGTCAGGAATCACATTAAGAAAATTATAAGGATTATTAACAATGAAACTTAAATTAGTTGCAGTGGCAGTGACCAGCCTGTTGGCAGCGGGCGTCGTTAATGCGGCAGAAGTTTATAACAAAGACGGCAACAAACTCGATCTGTACGGTAAAGTTACCGCTCTGCACTACTTCTCTGACAATAGCGGCGATGATGGCGACAAAACTTATGCTCGTCTGGGCTTCAAAGGCGAAACTCAGATCAACGACCAACTGACCGGTTTCGGCCAGTGGGAATATGAATTCAAAGGTAACAACACCGAAGCTAACGGCACCAAAGGCAACAAAACCCGTCTGGCTTTTGCTGGTCTGAAATTCGACCAGTACGGTTCTCTGGACTATGGCCGTAACTACGGTGTTGCTTATGACATCGGCGCATGGACCGACGTTCTGCCTGAGTTCGGTGGTGATACCTGGACCCAGACTGATGCATTCATGACTGCGCGTACTACTGGCGTTGCGACTTACCGTAATACCGACTTCTTCGGTCTGGTTGAAGGTCTGAACTTCGCTGCGCAGTATCAGGGTAAAAACGAAAACTCTCGTAACCCGACTCAGGCGAACGGCGACGGCTATGGTCTGTCCACCACTTATGAGTACGAAGGTTTCGGCGTTGGTGCCACCTATGCGAAGTCTGACCGTACTGACGACCAGGTTGCTTATGGCAACAACAGCCTGAACGCTTCTGGTGAAACAGCTGAAGTTTGGGCGGCTGGCCTGAAATATGATGCGAACAACATCTATTTAGCGACCACCTACTCTGAAACTCGCAACATGACTGTGTTTGGTGATGACCACATCGCTAACAAAGCGCAGAACTTCGAAGTTGTTGCTCAGTATCAGTTCGACTTCGGTCTGCGTCCGTCCATCGCTTACCTGAAATCCAAAGGTAAAGATATGGGTGCATGGGGCGACCAGGATCTGGTTGAATACGTTGACGTTGGCGCGACCTACTACTTCAACAAAAACATGTCTACCTATGTTGATTACAAAATCAACCTGATCGACGACAGCAACTTTACCAATGCTGCTGGCGTAGGCACTGACGACATCGTTGCAGTGGGTCTGACCTATCAGTTCTAATCTGAACTGTGCGTGATACAAAACCAGCCCTATGGGCTGGTTTTTTTTCCCGATATGCAACCGGTCATAAGGAGTATGCCGTGCAAACCTATACAGGACGTTGCCTCTGTGGGCAGAGCCATTTTACCGTTGATGTCGAATCCCTCGATGTTTACGCCTGTCACTGTACGCTGTGTCAGAAATGGTCCGGCGGTATTGCGATGTATCTCGAAGCCAGCGGCCAGCCAATGATGGATCCCGATGCGCCCGACCCCTCACACTTTTCCTCATCCTCACATGGCGTTCGTTATTTCTGTTCAGGCTGCGGCTGTCCGCTGTGGTTCAAGCTGACTGATACGTCACGCATTTTTATTCCGTGGACGTTACTGGAACTGAATGAATTTGATACCCGTCGCCTGATCCTTGCAGCCGAAATCTATACCGAAACGCAGCCTGCTTTCTGGCGTTTGACCGGGCAATACGCACGTCTGAGCGGTAAAGAGGTTGAGGCGTTAGATAACCTCTGCCAATTGACGCACTAGTTCAGTCCCGTTCTCTCTTTGCCAGACTAAACCACATGCCGATGGCTAATATAATTAGCATCCCGCCCGCACTGGTTAACGCTACGCTATGCGACCACGTAAAGGCCTCCTTCGCGGCCGACAGGATTTCTTCGCCGAGCGAGGAAGGCAGCAGCTGCGCTAACTGTACCGCTTCCCCCATTGATGACGAGGCACGCGCGATCTCTTCTTGCGTGAGCCCTTCTGGCAAACTGATCGAAGCCGAAAAGCTCCGACTAAGTAACAGTCCAAAAATAGCGATCCCCAACCCTGCGCCTAATTCGTAGGCCATGGTTTCAATCGCGCCCGCCGACGCGGCTTTGTCCACTGGCGCGGCAGCCATAATCGCCGCGGTTGAAGCCAGCAACGCATTGGCGGCACTGAAGCCTAACAGCGCCATCAACGCCCACGCCTGAAGCTGCTGCGTGCTGAAATCTGTTGCCGCCAGGCCAAAGAAGCTCAGCGCGCTCAGGGACATGCCGCCTGTCGCGACGCTGCGCAACCCCAACCGCGTCACCAACACGCCAGCCACGGGACCGCTGAATCCGCTCGCCAGCATGACGGGGAGCATAAACATTCCTGCCTCCCATGGCGTCAGGCCGTGAACAAACTGAAGTTCCTGCGCCATCAAAATCTCAAAACCGACCAGAGTAATCATGGCCGTCATCGCCATCACCACGCCGCTCAGGATAATTCGATGAGTGAACAGCCGCATATCAATCATAGGACGCGATGCGGCAAGCTGAATTCGCACAAACAGCGTCAGCAAGAGCGCGCCCATTGCCAGCGCCAGCACGATCGCGCCTATGGCAACATGGCCTTTTAGCGCCGTTTTTGCGCTATAAACCAGCAGCAGGATCGCCATTATCAGCATGATCGCATGAGCAAAATTAAGCGGCTGGTCGCGAAGTCCCTTCTGAGACGGAACAAAACGGACAGTCAGCCCCAGCACAACCAGAACAATCGGCACGTTGATAAGAAATACCGATCCCCAATAAAAATGTTCCAGTAGCATCCCCCCGACGAGCGGACCAAATGCTGCCCCGCCCGATCCTACGGCAGCCCATACGCCAAGCGCTATGTTCCGCTGACGCGTGGTCGCAAACGTGCTGCGAATGCCTGCCAGCGTTGCTGGAACAATCATCGCCGCGCCTACCGCCAGCGCCGCCCGCGCCAGAATTAGCCAACCTGCGCTTCCGGCAAGCGCGGCCGCCAGCGAAGCCAGGCCAAACAAGCTTCCCCCCAACAGCAGCAGCCGCTTGTAGCCGATACGGTCGCCGAGCGCGCCCATCGGCAGAACCATCCCGGCCATCACCAGTGAGTAAATATCAATGATCCACAGCAGCTCGTTACCGGTCGCGCCCAATGTCATGCTCAGCGTGGGTGCAGCCACGTGCAGCACCGTTGCATCGATCGCAACAGGTATGTAGACCAGAACAATAATCACGAGCGTTAGCCACTGACGAAACATAAATCTCCCGAAATAACAAAATTGGACACTTGTCCAGATTTGCGATCCTACGGAAAATTGAACGCATGTCCAACTTTTTGTTACACTGTCGCCACTGCAAGACGGGGGAAATATGAGCTATTTGACCAAAGATGAACGCCGTGAAGTTATTCTCCAGGCGGCGATTCGCGTCGCGCTGGAAGACGGCTTTACGGGAATGACGGTAAGAAGGATTGCCAGTGAAGCCCAGGTCGCTACCGGCCAGGTGCATCATCATTTTGCCTCTGCGGGAGAGCTTAAATCATTAGCCTTTGTCCGCCTGATACGTACCCTTCTTGATGCCGAACTGGTGGGCGAAAACGCTACCTGGCGCGAACGCCTGCATTCCATGCTCGGTAGCGATGACGGCGGATTTGAGCCCTATATTAAGCTCTGGCGGGAAGCGCAGATCCTTGCGGATAAAGATCCGGAAATCAAAAGCGCTTATCTTCTGACGATGCGCATGTGGCACAAGGAGACAACCACGATTATTGAAAGCGGCATAGCCGCCGGAGAGTTTACGACAGCCTCCACACCGGAGGATATTGCCTGGCGTCTGATTGCTCTGGTCTGCGGACTTGATGGAATGTACGTTCTGGGTATCCAGGAGATGGAAGATCCCGCATTCGAACGGCATCTACAGAAAGCCATCTCGCTTGAACTTTTCTCCTGAGGTACGCGAGAGACAGAGAAAGACAGTTTTAATTTACATTTAGTAACACTTACGTAACTTCTTATTTCCCCTTCGCTCCGCCCGGATGCGCTTTTTTATCTATCCTTTCATTCATTATTAATAAAGATTTCTAATTATTCCTGAAACGGCGTAATTCATTTTGCCGCTATGACTTCCTTTTTTTCATGATCCCCGTGTGCATGTGAGGACAATATGGCACAACAAAATGAGAAAAATAATCGTTACCTTTTGAGCAACTGGAAGCCGGAAAATCCGGCGTTTTGGGAAAATAAAGGAAAGCACATTGCCAGGAGAAACCTTTGCATCTCAGTCGCTTGCCTGCTCCTCGCGTTCTGCGTCTGGATGCTGTTTAGCGCCGTCGCCGTCAATCTGAATAAAATTGGTTTTAATTTCACAACCGACCAGCTTTTTTTATTAACTGCGCTGCCTTCTCTTTCTGGTGCAATATTACGCGTTCCCTACTCCTTTATGGTGCCTTTATTTGGAGGGCGTCGCTGGACGGTATTTAGCACAGCAATCCTTATCATTCCTTGCGTCTGGCTTGGGTTTGCCGTGCAAAATTCAACCACCCCTTTCGAGGTATTTATCATCATTGCCCTCCTGTGTGGATTTGCGGGCGCGAACTTTGCCTCGAGCATGGGAAATATCAGCTTCTTTTTCCCGAAATCGAAGCAAGGCAGCGCGTTGGGGGTTAACGGCGGGCTGGGCAACCTCGGCGTTAGCGTGATGCAGCTTGTTGCTCCATTGGTGATCTTCCTGCCGATGTTTACCTTCCTCGGTGTACAGGGCGTGCCGCAGCCGGATGGTTCGCTCCTTTCGCTGGCAAACGCCGCCTGGTTCTGGGTGCCTCTGCTGGCGCTTGCGACGATTGCCGCCTGGTTTGGTACCAACGACATCGCCAGTTCCAGAGCCTCTATCGCCTCTCAGCTTCCGGTACTTAAGCGCTTTCACCTCTGGCTATTAAGCCTGCTCTATCTGGCAACTTTTGGTTCCTTCATCGGCTTTTCCGCCGGTTTTGCCATGCTGGCGAAAACGCAGTTCCCGGATGTGAATATCCTGCAACTGGCATTTTTTGGGCCATTTGTCGGCGCGCTGGCGCGTTCGGCGGGCGGGGTCATCTCCGATAAGTTCGGCGGCGTGCGGGTGACGCTGATTAATTTCATCTTTATGGCACTGTTCTCCGCGCTGTTGTTCCTGACGTTGCCAGGTTCCGGCTCTGGCAGCTTTATCGCCTTTTACCTGGTGTTTATGGGGCTATTCCTGACGGCAGGCCTGGGCAGCGGTTCCACGTTCCAGATGATCGCCGTCATCTTCCGACAGTTGACCATCTATAAGGTGAAACTACGCGGCGGCAGCGATGAGCAGGCGCAGCGCGAAGCCATTACTGATACCGCGGCGGCACTGGGTTTTATTTCCGCTATTGGTGCGGTTGGCGGTTTTTTTATTCCTAAGGCCTTTGGCACCTCGCTGGCGATGACCGGTTCTCCCGTCGGCGCCATGAAAATCTTTCTGGTGTTTTACATCGTTTGCGTGCTGGTGACCTGGCTGGTGTATGGACGCCGTAAACCTAAACAACAATAACAACATATTCATCGCCGTTTTGTAGGCCGGACAAGCGTAGCGCCATCCGGCAATCTTATCGGAGCAGGAGAAATGTCATGAGCAAGCTATTGGATCGCTTCCGCTATTTTAAAGATAAAGGCGACACTTTTGCTGATGGTCACGGTCAGGTCATGCACACTAACCGGGACTGGGAGGACAGCTATCGTCAACGCTGGCAGTACGACAAGATTGTCCGCTCGACTCACGGGGTTAACTGCACTGGCTCCTGCAGCTGGAAGATTTACGTGAAGAACGGTCTGGTCACATGGGAAACCCAGCAGACCGACTACCCGCGAACGCGGCCGGATTTGCCAAACCACGAGCCGCGCGGCTGTCCTCGCGGGGCCAGTTACTCCTGGTATTTGTATAGCGCTAACCGCCTCAAATATCCGCTGGTGCGAAAACGTTTGATTGAATTATGGCGTGAAGCGCTGACTCAGTGCAGCGATCCGGTGCTGGCATGGGAATCGATCATGAACGACCCGCAAAAGTGCATGAGCTACAAACAAGTGCGCGGACGCGGTGGTTTCATTCGTTCCAACTGGAAAGAGCTGAATCAACTGATTGCCGCTGCAAACGTCTGGACTATAAAGACCTATGGTCCTGACCGCGTGGCGGGGTTTTCCCCCATTCCGGCGATGTCGATGGTGTCTTATGCCGCCGGAACACGCTATCTTTCGCTGCTCGGCGGCACCTGTCTGAGTTTCTACGACTGGTACTGCGACCTACCGCCCGCCTCGCCAATGACCTGGGGCGAGCAGACTGACGTGCCGGAATCCGCCGACTGGTACAACTCCAGCTATATCATTGCCTGGGGTTCGAACGTGCCACAGACGCGCACACCTGACGCCCACTTCTTCACTGAAGTGCGCTATAAAGGGACCAAAACCGTCGCTATAACGCCTGATTTTTCAGAAGTTGCTAAGCTCAGCGATCAATGGCTTGCGCCGAAACAAGGCACCGACAGTGCCCTGGCAATGGCGATGGGACACGTCATCCTCAAAGAGTTTCACCTCGATAACCCCAGCGATTATTTCCTCAACTACTGCCGCCGCTATACCGATATGCCCATGCTGGTGTTACTGGATGACCGTGACGACGGTAGCTTTGCCCCCGGCCGCATGATGCGCGCTTCAGATCTACTCGACGGTCTTGGTGAAACTAACAATCCTGAGTGGAAAACTGTCGCTTACAGCAGTTCGGGGCAACTCGTGGTCCCTAACGGTTCAATTGGCTTTCGCTGGGGCGAAAAAGGCAAATGGAACCTGGAATCCCTTGCCGCTGGCGCACAAACCGAGTTGTCGCTCTCGCTGCTCGGTCAACACGACGATGTTCTGGGCGTCGCGTTCCCCTATTTTGGTGGCAACGAGAACCCCCATTTCCGCAGCGTAAAGCAGGAACCCATACTGGTGCGCCAACTTCCGGTTAAATACCTGACGCTAGCCAATGGACGTCGTTGCCCGGTGGTCAGCGTTTACGATTTGGTTCTCGCTAACTATGGTCTCGATCGTGGACTGGAAGACCCCCACGCGGCGACCGACTATACGGAAATCAAGGCCTATACGCCGGCATGGGCAGAGCAAATTACCGGCGTCCCGCGTCATCATATCGCTACGATTGCCCGCGAATTTGCGGATACCGCGCATAAAACCCACGGTCGTTCGATGATTATCCTCGGTGCTGGTGTCAACCACTGGTATCACATGGACATGAACTATCGCGGGATGATCAACATCCTTGTGTTCTGCGGTTGTGTCGGGCAAAGCGGTGGCGGCTGGGCGCACTATGTCGGACAGGAAAAACTGCGGCCGCAGACCGGCTGGCTGCCGCTGGCATTTGCGCTGGACTGGAACCGTCCGCCACGTCAGATGAACAGCACCTCCTTCTTCTACAATCACTCCAGTCAGTGGCGCTATGAAAAGCTGACCGCGCAGGAGTTACTCTCGCCGCTGGCTGATGCCACACAATTCAGCGGACATTTGATCGATTTCAACGTGCGAGCTGAGCGCATGGGCTGGCTACCCTCAGCGCCACAGCTCAATGTCAACCCGTTGACGATTAAAGCCCATGCAGAGAAAAGCGGGTTATCCCCGGCGGATTATACCGCGCAGGCACTGAAATCAGGCGATATCCGTTTTGCCTGTGAACAGCCGGACAGCGGTAAGAATCACCCGCGCAACCTGTTTGTCTGGCGCTCTAACCTGCTCGGTTCTTCCGGCAAAGGCCATGAGTACATGCTCAAATATCTACTGGGTACTGAAAGCGGCATCCAGGGCGAGGCGCTGGGCTCAAGCGAAGGGATCAAGCCTGAAGAGGTTGAGTGGCAGTCAGCCGCCATTGAGGGCAAGCTTGACCTGCTGGTGACCCTTGATTTCCGTATGTCGAGCACCTGTCTGTTCTCCGATATTGTTCTGCCCACCGCGACCTGGTACGAAAAAGACGACATGAACACCTCGGATATGCATCCGTTTATTCATCCGCTTTCAGCGGCGGTCGATCCGGCATGGGAATCGCGTAGCGACTGGGAAATCTACAAGGGCATTGCCAAAGTATTTTCTGAAGTGTGCGTCGGCCATCTCGGCCAGGAAACCGACGTCGTGCTGCAACCGCTGCTGCATGACTCGCCGGCGGAGTTATCGCAACCCTTTGATATTCAGGACTGGCGTAAAAATGAGTGCGATCTCATCCCGGGCAAAACCGCACCGAATATCGCCGTGGTGGAACGCGACTACCCCGCCACCTGGGAGCGCTTTACGTCCCTCGGGCCGTTGATGGATAAGCTGGGTAACGGCGGCAAAGGCATCTCCTGGAATACCCAGGCGGAGGTCGATTTCCTTGGCAAACTCAACTACACCAAGCGTGAAGGCCCGGCGAAAGGCCGCCCGCTGATCGACACCGCGCTGGATGCCTCCGAAGTGATCCTCGCGCTGGCCCCTGAAACTAACGGTCAGGTGGCGGTGAAGGCCTGGGAAGCGCTCGGGGCGCTGACCGGACGTGAACATACCCACCTCGCGCTGAACAAGGAAGATGAGAAGATCCGCTTCCGCGATATCCAGGCACAGCCGCGTAAAATAATCTCAAGTCCGACATGGTCTGGACTGGAAAGTGAGCATGTTTCCTATAACGCCGGTTATACCAACGTACATGAGCTAATTCCCTGGCGCACCCTGTCCGGTCGCCAGCAGCTCTATCAGGATCACCAATGGATGCGTGCCTTTGGCGAAAGTCTTGTGGCCTATCGTCCGCCCATTGACACCCGCAGCGTCACCCAGATGCGCGACGTCCCGCCAAACGGGTTCCCGGAAAAGGCGCTTAACTTCCTGACACCGCATCAGAAATGGGGTATCCACTCCACCTACAGCGAGAACCTGTTAATGCTGACGCTATCCCGTGGTGGCCCCATTGTCTGGATCAGCGAAACGGATGCGAAAGAACTTGGCATTGAAGACAACGACTGGATTGAAGCGTTTAACGCTAACGGCGCACTCACCGCCCGAGCGGTGGTCAGCCAGCGCGTACCGCCCGGCATGACCATGATGTATCACGCGCAGGAGCGAATCATGAACATCCCAGGCTCGGAGGTCACTGGTCTGCGTGGGGGTATCCACAACTCTGTGACCCGCGTCTGTCCGAAACCAACGCACATGATCGGTGGTTACGCCCAGTTGGCCTGGAGTTTCAACTATTACGGCACCGTCGGCTCGAATCGCGACGAGTTCATCATGATTCGAAAAATGAAGAATATCGACTGGCTGGATGATGAAGGTCGGGATCAGGTACAGGAGGCGAAAAAATGAAAATACGCTCACAGGTCGGCATGGTACTGAATCTCGATAAGTGTATTGGTTGTCACACCTGCTCGGTCACCTGTAAGAACGTGTGGACGGGACGTGAAGGCATGGAATACGCGTGGTTTAACAACGTCGAAACCAAGCCGGGAATTGGCTATCCCAAGAACTGGGAAGATCAGGAAGAGTGGCAAGGCGGTTGGGTTCGCGACGTGAATGGCAAGATAAGACCGCGTCTGGGCGGCAAGATGGGCGTGATCACGAAAATTTTTGCCAACCCGGTCATTCCTCAAATCGATGATTATTATGAGCCGTTTACCTTCGACTATCAGCACCTGCACAGCGCGCCGGAGGGAAAACATCAGCCTACCGCCCGTCCCCGTTCGCTGATTGACGGCAAGCGAATGGACAAAATTATCTGGGGGCCAAACTGGGAAGAGTTGCTCGGCGGCGAGTTCGAAAAGCGCGCCCGCGACCGCAACTTCGACAAGATCCAAAAGGAGATGTACGGCCAGTTTGAAAACACGTTCATGATGTATCTGCCACGCTTGTGTGAGCACTGCCTGAACCCCAGTTGCGTCGCCACCTGTCCGAGCGGTGCCATCTATAAACGCGAAGAAGACGGTATTGTGCTGATCGACCAGGACAAATGCCGCGGCTGGCGTTTGTGCATCAGTGGCTGCCCATACAAGAAAATTTACTTCAACTGGAAAAGCGGTAAATCAGAGAAATGTATCTTCTGCTATCCGCGAATTGAATCCGGACAGCCGACCGTCTGTTCTGAAACCTGCGTCGGACGCATTCGCTATCTTGGCGTACTGTTGTACGACGCCGACCGTATTGAAGAAGCGGCGAGCACCGAACACGAAACCGATCTCTATGAGCGTCAGTGCGATGTATTCCTTAACCCGAACGATCCGGCAGTGATTGAAGAAGCGCTGAAACAGGGCATTCCGCAAAACGTCATCGAGGCGGCGCAGCGCTCACCGGTGTACAAAATGGCGATGGACTGGAAGCTGGCGCTACCGCTGCACCCGGAATATCGCACCCTGCCGATGGTCTGGTACGTGCCGCCGCTGTCACCGATCCAGTCTTACGCCGACGCCGGCGGCTTACCGCAGTCCGAAGGCGTACTTCCTGCCATTGAGAGTCTGCGGATCCCGGTGCAATATCTTGCCAATATGCTCAGTGCGGGCGATACCGGTCCGGTGCTTCGGGCACTGAAACGCATGATGGCCATGCGCCACTATATGCGTTCTCAAACCGTAGAAGGCGTAACCGACACCCGCGCGATTGATGAAGTCGGCTTAAGCGTCGAGCAAGTGGAAGATATGTATCGTTACCTGGCGATCGCCAACTACGAGGATCGCTTTGTGATCCCGACCAGCCACCGCGAAATGGCGCGCGACGCCTTCCCGGAACGCAACGGCTGCGGTTTCACTTTTGGCGACGGCTGTCATGGTTCCGACACCAAATTCAACCTGTTTAACAGTAGCCGTATCGACGCCATTAATATCACCGAAGTACGTGATAAGGCGGAGGGCGAATAATGCAAATCCTTAAAGTGATTGGCCTGCTGCTGGAATATCCGGACGAGCTGCTATGGGAATGTAAAGACGATGCGCTTGCTCTGATACGTCACGACGCGCCGATGCTCGCGGAATTCACCCGCGAGCTATTAGACGCCCCGTTGCTGGATAAACAGGCCGAATGGTGTGAAGTGTTTGACCGTGGCAGAGCCACTTCGCTGCTGCTGTTTGAACACGTCCATGCAGAGTCCCGCGATCGCGGTCAGGCGATGGTCGACCTGCTGGCACAATATGAAAAGGTCGGCCTCCAGCTCAACTGTCGCGAACTTCCGGACCACCTTCCGTTGTATCTCGAATACCTGAGCGTACTGCCGGAGGCGCAAGCGCGTGAGGGATTACTGAATGTCGCGCCCATCCTCGCGCTACTCGGCGGTCGCCTGAAACAGCGCGGTACGCCGTGGTATCAACTCTTTGACGCCCTGCTGGCACTGGCAGGCAGCCCGCTTTCCAGTGACAGTGTCACGCAACAGGTTGATAAAGAGACGCGCGATGACACTCGCCAGGCGCTGGATGCGGTCTGGGAAGAGGAACAGGTGAAATTCATCGAAGATAACGCCACAGCCTGTGACAGCTCACCGTTGCAGCAATATCAACGACGCTTTAGCCAGGACGTTGCGCCGCAGTATGTTGACGTCAGTGCGGGAGGCCCGAAATGATACAGTACCTGAACATCTTTTTTTACGATATCTACCCCTACATCTGCGCGACGGTCTTTTTCCTCGGCAGTTGGTTGCGCTACGACTACGGACAATATACCTGGCGTGCGTCATCCAGCCAGATGCTGGACAAACGTGGGATGGTGGTATGGTCGAATCTCTTCCACATCGGCATTCTGGGGATCTTCTTCGGTCATCTGTTTGGTATGTTGACTCCGCACTGGATGTACGCCTGGTTCCTGCCGGTTGCGGTGAAACAGCAGATGGCAATGATCCTCGGCGGCGTTTGCGGTGTGCTCACGCTGATTGGCGGCGCGGGACTGCTCTGGCGTCGCCTGACCAATCAACGCGTGCGTGCAACGTCAACGACGCCGGATATCATTATCATGAGCATCCTGCTGATTCAGTGCCTGCTGGGGTTAAGCACCATTCCGTTTTCGGCACAATATCCGGACGGCAGCGAAATGATGAAGCTGGTGGGCTGGGCGCAAAGCATTGTGACCTTCCGTGGCGGATCGTCTGAGATGCTCACCGGCGTGGCGTTTGTTTTCCGCGTCCATCTGGTGCTTGGCATGACGATTTTCCTGCTCTTCCCGTTCACCCGTCTGGTTCACGTCTGGAGCGCCCCGTTCGAGTATTTCACCCGCCGCTATCAGATAGTCCGTTCCCATTGGCGAACTGAAAGCCGGCGTTGAAGGCCAACTGACGAAGAACGTCGCCCTGTGGGGTAACGTGGCGCAGCAGGTTGGTGACAAAGGTTACAGCGATACCTCTGCAATGCTGGGTGTGAAAGTCGCGTTCTGATGCGTAATGCCGGGTGGTGGCTTCGCCTTACCCGGCCTACAACGGCACAAGCCCGTAGGCCGGATAAGACGCGTAGCGTCGCCATCCGGCATTTTACACGTTATGATGTGTCTCCACTTCAGGGAGAACGCTAATGAAACCACAGGTTTACCACGTCGATGCCTTCACTAAAACCCCCTTCCGTGGCAACTCCGCTGGCGTCGTTTTACATGCAGACAGCCTGAGTGAAGCGCAGATGCAGCTTATTGCCCGCGAACTACGCCACTCTGAAACCGCATTTTTGCTGCAAAGCGACGACAGCGATGTCCGCATCCGCTATTTTACGCCTACGGTCGAAGTCCCGATCTGCGGACACGCCACCGTTGCAGCGCACTATGTTCGCTCGACGGTACTGGGGCTGGGAAACACTACCGTCTGGCAGACCTCGCTGGCGGGGCGTCATCGGGTGGAGATCCGTCATTCGGAGAATGATTATCGTATTTCGCTGGAACAAGGCGTTCCCTCTTTTGAGCCGCCTCTGGAAGGTGAAACGCGGGCAGAAATCATCCGTGCGCTGCGATTAACAGAAGGCGATATGCTGCCCGGATTGCCGATTCAGGTCGCCTCAACCGGACATTCAAAGGTCATGATCCCGCTGAAGCCTTCGGTGGATATTGACGCCCTTGCCCCGGATCTTGATGCGCTTTGCGCTATCAGCGCGCGGATTGGTTGCAATGGATTCTTCCCGTTCCAGATCCGTCCAGGAAAAAACGAAACCGATGGACGCATGTTTTCACCTGCAATCGGCATTATTGAAGATCCGGTGACTGGTAATGCGAATGGTCCAATGGGGGCCTGGTTGGTGCATCACAATCTACTGCCCCATGACGGAAAAACCTTGCATGTGAAAGGACATCAGGGGCGCGCGCTGGGGCGAGATGGCATCGTTGAAATCGACGTGGCGATCCGCGACAACCAACCCGAAAAAGTGACAATTACCGGCAACGCGGTGATTTTGTTTCACGCTGAGTGGGCGATAGCATTTTAATTTGTAGCCCAACACTGCTCTCGCTGTTGGGCTTTTTGTCTTTATTATCGATTACTGTTCTCATTTAAGATCTTAAATTTTTTCCTTAAATAACTATATTTGGCCCCCTCCCTAAACTTAGCATTTATATTACTGCCGCTGTTCCCTCCCTGCGTGTGCCTCTTCAGATAATTAATATTTTTTCATTTGCCATTCTATTGCCACAGCAACAGAATGTTCTTTTATCATTTCTCACTCCAGGCAAGAGATAATAAAAAGCGTTGAAATTAATGCTTTCGCAAATAGTCACCAAACGGTAAACATATATTATTATGAATATACAAGCTATATCATTAGGTTTGAAACCTAATAAAATCGCACTAGTATTAAGCGTATTATTAGCAACAACAACATTCACCTCCCATTCTGCACCCGTCAAATACATTATCGATAGTAATACTGCCAGTGATGCACGGACGGTATCTATCCATAATGGAGATGAGGTTGGACGAATTGATATTAGCGTCGCTGATGGTCGCGTTAATTTTGACGATAATGTCACCATGAACAGCGCCGGTGTGGTTAACACCGCCGGCTCAGAAAACGTCTGGTTCGCCTATCTGAAGGCTGGCGAGTTGAATCTGGGAAACCACTTTACCCTTAATTTCAACCCACTAACGGACGAGACGTATGATTCTGCAGACGGCATTGGCCTGTATGGAACCGGCAAACTAACGGCTGAAAACCTCACATTCAATAACGTGAATGATGATTATGAAGCGGATTTACTTTATGTCGGTGAAAATGCACAAGCCGATCTTAAAGGCCTGACAACAATCAGAGGCGGCGGCATTAGTGCGGGTTCCGGCGGCGTGTTAAATGCTGAGAACATCGACATTGCATTCGCCCGTCCAAGTACAGACACCGAAGACACAACCGATGCCGGCATGTCACTTTGGGGCGGTAAGGTTAATATTACCGGTGACGCCGCCATTAATATTGTCTCACCGTCATATTATCTGGAAGGTATTCGTACTTATACCGATCTCGAAATTGCAGGTCATACTGATATTCAGTTAACCAGCAATTCCACCGAACGATATGCGGACGTCACGGCTATTCTGATGTTTGATCCGATCCCAAACTCTGTTCAAACCGGTAAGCGTACCTTTAATGATGTCAATATCAAAACGCGAAGCACTACCGAGAAGGGTTATTCGGATGGCGTTTTGTACCTCGGCGGCAGCGGTGGTCCTACTGAGCTCAACATCAACAGAATTAATATTGATGCTGCAGGTAACGATATCGTTCGTGGGATCTATTTATGGGACAATAACCCCAGCGGGACGGCGAAGGTGCGTATTAAGGACGCCACCATTAAATTATCAGGCAATGATAAGGCTTCGCTTTGGGGCTTCTTTAGTGCAAACGTCACGGAGGGAGACGATCGGTTCAACTGGGACGCGGATACTGTCGTCGGTAACATTCGTATCACCTCTGAAGGCGGTAAAGATGCTTACATGCTTTATCAGGCCGATGCCCTCTTTACAGGCGATGTCACTCTGGGTGACAAGAATGCGTATGACTCCGTTGCCGGTACCCTTTATTCCATCTATGGTCGCTGGGGTTCAACAGATATCACGCAAAACAACAAACTGGTTGCCTGGGGCAGAATGCAAGTCAAGGGCGATCACGCGATTAATATCATTTCTGGCGACAACTCTTACATTTACGGCGATACGGTCATTGAGGAACAGGGTGCCATTAATATCGCGCTGAACGGCAGCAACAGTCAGTGGGATATGGTTGGCGATTCCACCGTTACGACACTGTCATTACAAGACGCGACGCTGAACTATCTGCCCGGTAACGCAGAGGCTCGCACGCTGACGCGTCAAGCCCCTACCTTCAAAACCCTGACGGTGAATGACGATTATGTGGGCAACAACGGCAATATCGTTATGAACACGCAACTGGGTGATGACACTTCACCTACCGATCGCCTGATCGTCAAGGGAAACACCGCCGGCACAACGAATGTGAAAGTGGTTAACGCGGGCGGTACGGGTGATTACACCATAAATGGTATTGAGCTGATTACGGTTGAAGGCAACTCTGAAGGCGAGTTTAAACAAGATGGCCGTATCGTGGCCGGGGCTTATGACTACACCCTGCAACGGGGTGAAGACCAGAATGCGAAAAACTGGTATCTGAGCAACGCGCTGCCCGGTACGGATCCAGCCTTCCAGGACCCTAACGACCCACAAACCCCGGTTGATTCCGCCATTCGTCCGGAAGCCGGTCTGTACGGCATGAACCTGCAGGCCGCCAACACTCTGTTCAATACCCGTTTGCAGGATCGTCTGGGCGAAACCCACTACGTGGATGCACTGACCGGCGAGAAAGCGGTCACCAGTATGTGGCTGCGCAACGTCGGCGGTCATACCCGCCAGAAAGACAGCAGCGGTCAACTGGAGATGCAGGCGAACCGTTATGTGATGCAACTCGGTGGTGATATCGCGCAGTGGTCTTCTGACAACGCGGACCGTTTCCACCTCGGCCTGATGGCCGGTTATGCCAACCAGAAAGCCCGCGCGGAAAACCAGCGTAACGGTAACCGTGCCGACGGCAGCATCAGCGGTTACAGCGTCGGTCTGTACGGCACCTGGCTGCAGGACAACGAAACCCATGAAGGCGCGTACGTTGATACCTGGGCGCAGTATGGCTGGTTCGATAACTCCGTTTCCGGTCGTGGCATGGAGTCTGAAGAGTACGACTCTAAAGGTTTCACCGCGTCAGTGGAATCCGGCTACACCTGGAAACTGGCGGACATCAGCGAGCGTAACGCGCTGTATATCCAGCCTAAAGCGCAGGTCACCTGGATGGGCGTGAAGGCAGACGATCACAAAGAAACCAACGGCACCCGCGTTGAAGGGAAAGGCGACGGCAACATCCAGACCCGTCTGGGCGTGCGTCTGTACGGCCAGGGCCACAATAAACTGGACGACGGTAAAGACCGCACCTTCCAGCCGTTTGTGGAAGCGAACTGGATCCACAACACCAAAGACTTCGGTGTCTCGATGAACGGTGAGAATGTCGATCTGGACGGCACCCGTAACATTGGTGAACTGAAAGCCGGCGTTGAAGGCCAACTGACGAAGAACGTCGCCCTGTGGGGTAACGTGGCGCAGCAGGTTGGTGACAAAGGTTACAGCGATACCTCTGCGATGTTAGGTGTGAAAGTCGCGTTCTGATGCGTAATGCCGGGTGGCGGCTTCGCCTTACCCGGCCTACAACGGCACGAGCCCGTAGGCCGGATAAGACGCGTAGCGTCGCCATCCGGCACTTATGCTACTTTCCTGCCTCCGGGTGCGTATCAAATGCCGCCATCACCCTTGCCAGCTCAGCTTCCGTAAAACCATGCTTTGCGTCCGTCACGCCAAGCCCAAAACGCGACTGGATCACCGCGTACAGCGACGCGACGTCCGGCAGATTTACCTGCTCAACCGCCCCGCCATTTTCATAATGGGTAAAATGAAAATTGGTCAACGTCAGTTTGCCGCCGTCAGGTAAATGGCGGCACATCAGCAGATGGTGGCGAAAGTGAGACTGTGGCCAGTGCGCCGACCAAAAATTACCTATCACATAGTCGCTTTGATGCTGCATCACCAGATCGAAGCGATACATCGACTGCCAGTGTTCATGATGGCGAAACTGCAGGATCCAGTCGTTTTCCTCTTGCAGCAAACGATACTCACCGTGCGGCGTCTGCTGAACAATATCGGCCTGTAAACGAATCGGCGCGGTGAGCGTCTGACCGCCAAAACCCACATCCGCTATCCACTGTTCGTCTTCCAGTTCAACCAGCAACAAACGATGCGTGCGCGGCGGTAAGGTTGGTGGATTCGATAACACCACGCGGCCCAGGAGACTACGAACGCTAAACCCCAGCTCCCGCAGCACGCGTTCAAAGACGCCGTTTTGCTCAAAGCAGTAGCCCCCGCGACACGCCGAAATGAGTTTATCCTCAAGCGAGCGATCGTCCAGGTGCATTTCGCGCGGCAGTAAAACGTCCAGGTTTTCGAACGGGATCGTGCAGTTATGCAGCAAATGCAGCGCCCGCAGCGTCTCAATATTCACTTCGGCACGCCCGGACCAGTTCAGACGAGCAAAATAAGCATTCAGGACAGGAGTCATCAAAATTCCATCAGTATCTCTTAATTGATTAGCCGAGTATAAACGATGCCTCAGAGAGTGAGGCACACTTCTTTCTGGAGTGGCACATCGCGCGTTTTCATTAATACTTGGAATACACACGATGAGGCCATCTTATGAATCGATTCCATCCCGTTGAATTAAAACATGCCAGCCGTTTGCTCAACCACGGTCCAACGGTGCTGATCACCAGCCGGGATGACATGAGCGGCAGGCGCAATGTGATGGCGGCGGCGTGGTCAATGCCCGTTGAGTTTGAACCGCCGCGTATTGCGATTGTGGTGGATAAAACCACCTGGACCCGTGAGTTAATCGAACACAGCGGAATATTTGGCATTGTGATCCCCGGCGTCGCCGCAACAAACTGGACCTGGGCAGTGGGTAGCGTTTCGGGTCGCGAGGAAGATAAATTCAATTGCTATGGTATTCCGGTGGTTAACGGTCCCGTTCTGGGGCTTCCGCTGGTCGAAGAAAAATGCCTTGCATGGATGGAATGCCGCCTTTTGCCTGCAACGGCAGCGCAGGAGAAATACGACACCTTATTTGGCGAAGTGGTTGCCGCTGCCGCCGATCCCCGGGTTTTTGAGAATGGTCGCTGGTTATTTGACGATGACAAACTCAACACGCTTCACCACCTCGGCGCGGGTACCTTTGTCACCAGCGGCAGACGGATAACCGCTGGGTAAGCGCATTTGTTTGAAGTCTTTTCACATGCTGTAGCCCGGTTTTTTTATCAGCGTTTCCATGTGCGGGGCAATTTCAGTATCCCAAACGCCCTGCCACTCCTGCTCCGGGATCTCCGTCAGCGCCACGCTCACCGAACGCTCTTTACTCTTCAAATGACGAATAATCACGTCGGTAATTTCTGCGGCCAGCGCCGCCTTCTCGTTTTCATTCAGAGCGCGGGGAAAACATTTGATATCAACATGCGGCATAGCGGGTTCCTGTTTTGAAAGGGTTAGATAATGCCATTATTTTTTAGCACACTGCGCAGCGCGGGTAACTGACAAACGGCGTCGGCAATAGCGCTGATGTTAGGGGTATTTTCCTGAAACCAGTCCGAGCCAGGCCCCCAGGTGCGCATCGCGCAGAGATAACAGTCTATCAGGGTTAACTGTTCACCAAACGCCCAGGGTTCCGCACTGAGCTGATCGTTGAGCCACAGAAAGAGCGATTTGCGGTATTCGATGCAGTTTTTTTTCAACTGTTCCGGCGCGTCTGGCGCCCAGCGTTCCGGGTAGTCGGCATAGGTATACGTCGGGTAAACGTTCGCCACCAACCAGACAAGCAGACGCTGAAACATGTTGGCGCTCCGTGCGTCCAACGGGCGGAGCAAGATCGGGACGTCGGTCAAGAACCATTAGCGCAATGGCCGCGGTTTCGGTCATCACCTCACCGTTTTCCAGCGTCAACGTGGGAACCTGACATAAAGGATTCATTTTTAGCAGGAGATCGCGCTGCGGCCCTTCACGATCAAAACCGCTGACATCAACAAACCGGTAAGGAATTTCTGCCAGCGTCAGCATTAATTCACTGATTGTCGATCCCCAGCCGGGTGCGCCATAAATCTTTATCATGCTTCCTCCCCCAACCTCAAAACAGTAAGTGTAGAGCAGCCTGTCATGCGTGGGGGAAGATTTCAGCAGGCCAACGGGTCATTACGTTGGCCCTTAAATTACAGCGCGATGCGAATCACATCATCGGGTTGCGTGGCTTCCTGTTCGCGCGTGGATTTTTGCTTCACGCTAACGTAAAGGGTTTTGCCATCGGCAGAGAGTGCCAGGCTGTTCGGGTAGGTAGGGGTATCAATCGTTTTCACCACCTTGTAGTTTTTTGCGTCAATCACGCTGACCTTGCCCGCCTGACGATGCGTCACATAGGCTTCGTTACGCGCCGGGTTAAACAGCACGGCCAGTGATTCAGGCGCAGCGACTTTTGCCAGTACGTTGCCGTCACGGGTGTCAACGACCAGCACTTCAGCAGCTTTTGAATCGGTTACAAACGCGCGATGCCCGGCGGTATCGAGGCTCAGGTTGATAAAGAAGTGCTCTTTATCGTCATCCATCAGCTTTTTGCGGCTAAGGATTTTGTTGGTTGTTGTGTCGATGGTGATAAATTCGCCGTCTGCATTGGTGGTATACAGACGCTTAGCTTTGCTGTCGATCGCCAGACCCGTGCTCATCTTGCCGGTGTTCTGGATGGTGTTTTTCAGGGCAATTTTTTCGCCGTCGATTACCCAAATCACGCTCTCTTTACCGATACCAGTAATGTAAACCGTATTCGTGGCTTCATCGGCGACCAGTTGACGTGGCTGCAGTGGGCGCACGTCTTCAGAACGCTTACGGGCGTCAAGAACGACGCGCCCTTTCACTTCACTGGTTTTCGCATCAATGGCCGTCACCGCGCTGTTCACAGTATTGCCAATCCACAGCGTCTGGGTTGCAGTATTGAGGGTTGCGCCAAACGGCTTCAGATCGTTATGGATGGTTTGAGTGACTTCCAGCGTAACGGGATCCAAACGGTAGATAATCCCACCTTTATCCAGCTTGCGGCTTTGTGAGGTGGCAAGCCACAGCGCATTTTCCTGCTGGCTGTAGGCCATTTCGTAGGCTCCTTTACCCACGCCTTTACGCAGTAACTCTTCTGCCGCCTGGACGTTAAAAGAAGAAGCGATGAGCAGTGAACCTAACAGCACAGAACTCCGCAGACGCGGCGAAAACAGATGACGAAAATGCATGACGACTCCCTTTGATACGAAAATATAGTTTGCTGCTTCACAAGGCTTCGATGAGCAAAATCATGGTTTCACTCTGTTTATAAATGGGAATGGTAATCATTATTCATCATAAAGTGGAGCACTTCTTCGCATCCTGGCTACAATTTTTTAATTTCCTCCACAATTCTTAACGCATTGTGCCGTTAAATTTTTCATAGATTTACATATGAATTAACATATCGGTCACATACCTATGGGTACGCTCATCTCTAACTGGCCTTTTTCATGAAGATTATTTCCGCCCAACAAACCGTTTTTCCCGCATTGCTCATTCCGCTTATCTTCTCTCCTTCAGTCTTTGCTGAAAACGCGACTGAAGAACCAACCCTGATCGTCAGCGCCTCGCCATTGACGGTATCCGAACTGGATACGCCCGCTGCGGTCAGCGTTGTCAACGGTGAGGATATACGTCTGGCTGCGCCGCGCATTAATTTGTCTGAATCACTCAACCGGGTGCCTGGTTTGCAGGTACAAAACCGCCAGAACTACGCGCAGGATCTCCAACTTTCCATTCGCGGCTTTGGTTCTCGTTCCACCTATGGCGTGCGTGGGATTCGTCTCTATGTTGACGGTATCCCGGCGACGATGCCGGACGGTCAGGGTCAGACATCCAATATCGATCTCAGTAGTGTGCAGAATGTTGAAATCCTTCGCGGCCCGTTCTCTGCCCTGTATGGGAATGCCTCTGGCGGTGTGATAAATGTCACGACCGAAACCGGACAACAGCCTCCCACCATTGAAGCGAGCAGCTACTACGGCAGTTTCGGAACCTGGCGCTACGGCCTTAAAGCCACTGGTGCGATAGGTGACGGCACGCACGCAGGCGATGTGGATTACACGGTTTCCACCACCCGCTTCACCACGCACGGCTATCGCGACCACAGCGGCACGCAGAAAAACCTGGCGAACGCGAAGCTGGGCGTTCGGCTGGACGATGCCAGCAAACTGAGCCTGGTTTTCAACAGCGTGGATATAAACGCCGACGACCCTGGCGGTTTGACCGAAGCCGAATGGCGCGCCAACCCGCAGCAGTCTCCGCGCGCCGAACAATACGACACCCGCAAAACCATCAATCAAACGCAGGCCGGCTTGCACTATGAGCGTCAACTTAGCGCGCAGGATGAAATGAGCGTGATGATGTATGCCGGTGAACGCGAGACAACCCAGTACCAATCGATTCCAATGGCGCCCCAGCTTAAACCGTCACATGCCGGCGGCGTGATCGCCCTGCAACGGCATTTTCAGGGCATCGACAGCCGCTGGACGCATCAAGGAGAACTCGGCGTTCCCGTGAACTTCACTACCGGTTTTAGCTATGAAAACATGAGCGAGAACCGCAAGGGTTATAACAACTACCGTCTGACAGGCGGCGAGCCAGAATATGGACAAAAAGGCGAACTGCGCCGCAATGAGCGCAACCTGATGTGGAATGCCGATCCCTACCTGCAAACCCAGTGGCAGCTTACAGATAAGCTCTCGCTCGATGCCGGGGTGCGCTACAGTTCGGTCTGGTTTGATTCCAACGATCGCTATGTGACCCCTGGTAACGGGGATGACAGCGGTGACGCCAGCTATCATAAATGGCTACCTGCGGGATCGCTCAAGTACGCCGTCACCGACGCCTGGAATGTGTACGTGGCCGCTGGACGAGGTTTTGAAACCCCGACGATCAACGAGCTTTCCTACCGCGCCGATGGGCAAAGCGGGATGAATTTCGATCTCAAACCCTCGACTAACGACACAGTAGAACTCGGTAGCAAAACCCGCGTTGGTGATGGCCTGCTGACGGCGGCGCTGTTCCAGACCAACACCGATAATGAACTGGTGGTTGATTCCAGCAGCGGTGGCCGCACAACCTATAAAAACGCCGGCAAAACCCGCCGCCAGGGTGCAGAGCTTGCCTGGGACCAGCGCTTCGCTGGAGACTGGCGGGTCAATGCCTCATGGACCTGGCTGGATGCCACCTATCGCAGTAATGTTTGTGGCGATCAGAACTGCAATGGCAACCGGATGCCAGGTATCGCCCGTAATATGGGATTTGTTTCCGTCGGCTATGTTCCACAAGAAGGCTGGTACGCCGGTGCAGACGCGCGCTATATGGGCGACATCATGGCAGATGATGAGAATACAGCAAAAGCACCGTCCTGGACCGTCGTCGGGTTGAATACCGGCTATAAGTTCAATTACAACAGCCTGACGGTGGATGTGTTCGGACGCGTCGACAATTTACTGGATAAAGAGTATGTCGGTTCGGTCATTGTGAATGAATCGAATGGTCGCTATTACGAACCCGCGCCAGGACGAAATTTCGGCGTTGGCGTCAATATCGCGTGGCGCTTTGAATAGCGACTATTGTGTTAAATAGCGGGGAGGATCCCCGCTATCGTTTCTTTATGCATCATCGGCAACGCGAATCACGACCTTGCCGAAATTTTTCCCGGTCAGCAGGCCAATAAACGCGGCTGGGGCGTTTTCCAGACCGTCGGTCATCTGCTCACGATAATGAATTTTCCCCTCTTTCACCCAGCGTTCCATTTCCCGTTGGAATTCGTGAATGCGATGCCCGTAATCCTGGCCGATAATAAAACCCTGTAATCGGATCCTTTTTTTCAGCAACGTCCCCATCAACAGCGGCAGCCGGTCGGGGCCTGCGGGCAACTGGGTGGCGTTATAGCCGCTAACCAGGCCACACAGCGGGATCCGCGCCGAGGTATTTAACAGTGGCAAAACCGCATCGAAGACTTTACCGCCGACGTTTTCATAATAGATGTCAATTCCCTGCGGACACGCTTTCGCTAACTGTTCGGCAAAATCATCGGCATGGTGATCAAGACAAACGTCGAAGCCCAGCACTTCAGTCGCGTGGCGACATTTTTCTGCGCCTCCGGCGACCCCGACTACCCGACACCCTTTCAGTTTACCGATTTGGCCAACCGTTGCGCCAACCGGCCCCGTTGCCGCCGCGACAACCAGCGTCTCGCCCTCTTTGGGCTGTCCGATATCCAGCAAGCCCATGTAAGCGGTGAATCCTGGCATGCCTAATACCCCTAGCGCCCAGGAGGGCTGCTCAGGGTTTTCGCCAAGTTTAATCAGTCCTTTACCATCGGAAATATCATAGTCCTGCCAACCGCTGTAACCCACTACCCACTCGCCGGGCTGAAAGTCAGGATGATTTGACGCCACGACGCGGCTCACGGTACCGCCGACCATCACCCCACCGATCTCAACCGGCGGCGAATAAGAGGGTTCATCGCTCATACGTCCGCGCATATAGGGATCCAGCGAGAGATAAACGGTTCGCAACAATACCTGGCCTTCCCCAGGCGTCGCGACATCGTCCTCTTCAAGACGGAAATTATCCGGCACCGGCGCGCCATGCGGACGGGAGGCTAAAACCCAACGGCGATTGCGATCTGTTTGTTGACCCATGATGTTCTCCTCTGCTTTGGCATGAATCCATCAATAGTAGCAGGCTATTTCGCTCAATAAGCACAGATGCTTGCCTTCGCGCTTTTCGAATAGTATTGATAACGTAACAGTAAAATGAACATTCCCTGAGGATTACCATGTCAATTCGATTTGCCAGCAAAGAGGACTGCGACGCCATCGCGGAGATCTATAACCATGCGGTGCTGCATACGGCAGCCATCTGGAACGAACAGACGGTTGATACCGAAAACCGCGTTGCATGGTACGAAGCGCGTCAATTGCTGGGATACCCAGTGCTGGTGAGTGAAGAAAATGGCGTGGTCACCGGTTACGCGTCGTTTGGCGACTGGCGCAACTTTGACGGTTTCCGCCATACGGTGGAGCATTCCGTTTATGTCCATCCGGACCATCAGGGAAAAGGCCTCGGTCGCCAGCTTTTAAGCCGCTTGATTGATGAAGCGCGCACCTGTGGAAAGCATGTAATGGTTGCCGGCATCGAATCACAAAACCGGGCCTCTTTACATCTGCACGAGACGCTGGGGTTTATTATCACCGCCCAAATGCCGCAGGTCGGCACGAAATTTGGCCGCTGGTTAGATCTGACCTTTATGCAACTCCAGCTTGACGATCGTCGCGAACCGGACGCACAGGGATGAACCAGTCGCTCACCCTCGCCTTTTTGATTGCCGCAGGCATAGGCCTGGTGGTGCAAAACACACTGATGGTGAAGATCACCCAGACCTCGTCGACCATTCTTATTGCCATGCTGTTGAACTCGCTGGTCGGGATAGTTCTGTTTGTGAGCATATTGTGGTTTAAGCAGGGCATGGCGGGGTTTGGCGAACTGGTCGCCAGCGTTCGCTGGTGGACGTTAATTCCAGGGCTGCTGGGATCGTTTTTTGTTTTTGCCAGCATTAGCGGGTACCAGAATGTTGGCGCAGCCACCACCATTGCGGTGCTGGTTGCCAGCCAGCTCATTGGTGGGTTGGTGCTGGATATCTTACGCAGTCACGGTGTGCCGTTGCGGGCGCTAATTGGTCCGGTTTGTGGCGCGGTGATGCTAGTGGTAGGTGCCTGGCTGGTGGCAAGGCGATCGTTCTGAAATGCCTGATCGGCATGTAGGCCGGATAAGGCACAGCCGCCATCCGGCAAAATGCCTGGTGGCGCAGGCGCTTATCGGGCCTACAGCTAAATATTGCTTGTACGTCGCCACCGACACATCAAATAATCGTGCCGCCTTTGGTGAGCTGCTCGCGTCGTGCTTCCATATCTTCCTTATGCTGGCGACCGTGATGTGCAATAGCCGTTCTGAGTCGCTGCTGTTGCGTAAAACGCTCCTCACGGCTTAACTGCGCGTCTTCACTCAACGCCACCAGCAGTTCGTTCATATGGATAATAACGCTCTCCTCTAACGCAGCGTCTACGCGGGCGATAACCTCATCCAGGTGCGACATAACTTCTCCTTAATTCAGTTTTGCTTTTGAAAAATCACTGCCCATCAGGCTTACGCTGTATCCGCTCACGTTACTGCGCGTGGCATAGAACGTTTTGCCGTTTGCCAGCGCGATCCAGGGCGCTTGCTGATAATAAATCTCCTGCGCCTGCTGGTAGAGCTTAACGCGCTCTTCCGGTTTGCTGACCAGCTTTGCCTTCTGGACCAGAGAATCATACTCTTTATCGCACCAGCGCGCGGCATTCGATCCGGTTTTAATACCGTTGCAACTGAGCAGCACATCGGCAAAGTTATCCGGATCGCCATTATCTGACATCCAGCCAAACAGCGCAGCGTCATGCTCACCCTTACGCATTCCAGAAAGGTATTCGCCCCACTCGTAAGAAACGATCTTCGCCTTCACGCCGACTTTCGCCCAGTCGCTCTGAATCATCTCGGCGATACGGCGCGAATTCGGGTTATACGGTCGCTGTACCGGCATCGACCAGAGAGTGACTTCAAACCCTTTCTCCTGCCCGGCCTGTTTCAGCAGTTCTTTCGCTTTCTGCGGATCGTAGTCGTAATCTTTCAGATCGCTGTTATAACCCATCATATTTGGCGGGATCGGGGACTTCGCCACTTTCGCAGAGTCCAGAAAAACGGCCTTCACAATCGCTTTTTTATCCGTGGCGTAGTTTAACGCCTGACGCACCTGCACATCGTCGAACGGTTTTTTCTCGGTATTAAAAGCCAGATAGCCGACGTTCAGTGCTTCAACGGCATGTAGCGTCAGATCTTTATTCTTTTTAATTTCGTCAAACTGCACGGGCGACGGTGCGGGAATAATCTGGCATTCATTGGTTTGCAGTTTCGCCATTCGCGTCTGGACATTTGGCGTGATGGAGAAAATCAGATGCTTCGTCGGCACAGCGCCATCCCAGTAATTCGGGTTAGCCAGATAGCGGATCTGAGCGTCCTGTTTGTACTGTTGGAGTACATACGGGCCGGTACCAATGGGCCAGTTGTCTACGTTCTCAGGTGTGCCCTTTTTGAGCATGGCGTCGGCATATTCCGCAGAAAGGATAGAGGCAAAATCCATCCCCCAGTCAGCCAGAAAAGCGGCGTTTGGCTCGTTCAGAACAAACTGGACGTGATAATCATCGACCTTTTTCACCTCTTTAATCAGCTTATCGAAGCCAACGTCATTGAAATACTCGTAGCTGGCCTGAGAAACGTTGTGGTACGGATGATTCGCGTCTTTCTGGCGCAACACCGAGAAAATAACGTCATCGGCGTTAAAATCGCGCGTGGGTTTGAAGAACTTGTTGCTGTTAAACTTCACGCCCTGACGCAGGGTAAAGGTGTACGTTTTGCCATCTTCAGAAATGGTCCAGTCGGTGGCCAGCGAAGGTACCGGCGTGTTCTTAACCGGGTCGAAATTGATTAGGCGGTTATACAGCACCTGTGAACTCGCCACAAACGACGGGCCGGAGCTGGCGATTTGTGGGTTAAAGGATTCCGGAGACGCTTCCGAGCAATAGATCAGCGTGTCATTACTTGCCGCGAGCGCTGCAGTGCCTGGAAATAAAGCACTGAGCGTCAGTGCCAGCAATGTTTTCCCTTTTGACATCGTTATAAGCCTTCTGGTTTTATTATCAGGAAAGTCATATCAGCATAGCTGACAACTACTGACCAATAACAAATCACTCTCAGGTTATGCTAATCGGCTATTTTTTGCTGACTTATTCAGCAATTAGCCGTAAATAGTTTCCCTTAAGTCTTTTCCTTCGCGTCAACTGTTCTATGCCGGGAAAATTAGCGCCTTTATGCCTCTCTTCCGCCGTTTGCTTCCGCCATGAACCCGTAAAGTAAATGGGTGAAAAAGTCTTAGGGACCTTAACGTGGCAAAAACACTCTTGCGTAGCGGCAATCTGGATGACTATCAGGCCGTGGGCGGCGGCGGTCAGGCCGTTTTTGATTCAGCATTACAAATTCGTGAAACGCTTCGTCTGCGTAAGCAGCAGGCGATGGTGGATTGTCTGGCAATTCCACAGGTCAATGACACCGGCGAGCGAGTTGACTGGTATGCGCCTGTTGAAGGTGAAGCGATCGCCTGGAAAGCGGCTGATGAAGAAACGCGTTTACGCGCCCTTCGCTATCTCTCCGGCACGCTGGAAAGCACGGCGGCACTAAGCCGTAAAAGTCTGCAATCGGGAAAAACCTCTGTCCAACTTTTTGGATCGCTACTGGAAAAAGCAGTGCAATTTCCCGGGGAAAATCATGTATTCCTCGTGGATGGCAAGCCGGTTATTACCTTCTGGGGCTTTATTAATCTGAATGAAAACATCCGTGAAGATGTGCTTGAATGCCTGCACATTCAGGAAGAGATTGAGCCAGAGATAGTGTCTCTACCAGAGCCTGAGCCTGAAGAAGAAGCGTCGGTTGAAATCACCTTTTCCCATGCGGATGAACCCCTGCTGAGCGTGCCACCTGCTCCCGTTACTCTCCCCGAACCCACTATTCCGCAGGCTCCCGTTCAGGGGGTTGCTGAAGAACAGGTGACGTTGCCGAAAGCCAACACGCGACGCCGCCTGCCGCTGTGGAGTTTGCCGGTCGCCGCTGTGATCGTCGCCGCCATTGCCGCCCCGCTTTTGTGGAAAGCACAGCAGCCGATGGTTGCCACTGCCGAAACGGAAGTTGAACCGGTACCCACAATAACACCAGATTTCAAACCTCTGCCTGTACTGGCCGTCGCTCTGCCATTACATCAGGCAGAAGTGTCTCAGACAGTCAAAAAAGCGCCCCCTGTCACCGCCACAGAACCCGTCATCATTGCCGCTATTCCTAAAGATGCCCTGGTCATGGATGCCACGCAGATGAAGAGCGGGACGACGCGTTTCCTCAACGGTAACTGGCGCATCATGATGGAAGTGAAAGATCCTGCGACCGGGAAGGCCCCTTCGCTGCGTTATCAGATCCAGAATAACAAAGGGACTGCCCGGGTGGTGCATGGCAATAATATTGTTTGCCGCGCCGAGATTTTCTCAGGGCTGCACCGGACCGGCGAACTGATGATTAAAAGTCGCGGTAATGCCCGCTGTGCGGATGGTTCACGCTACCCCATGCCAGAAATCACCTGTAAAGCTGGGGTAAATGACGTCGCCGCCTGTACCGCTCGCTTCGATGCGCAGGCGGAAATTCCATTGACGCTCAAGAAAATAGGTGCCTGATTTTATGCTGGTTAATCTGTGTGATTACAAACAGAGCGTCACGCTCATTGCCAATAGCGGCGTACAGTTTCTCGATTTCGGGCTAACGCCGCAGGAATCGGCACACCATGGGCGTTTTGTGCGTAAAACAGCCAACGGGCCCCTGTTACGCCTCGACTATGATCTCACGCACGATCGTTACACCCTGACGGCACGACCGGGTATGCAGCCTGAAGTGGTCAAACCGGAAAGCACACAGTCGTTGCATTACTCGTTGGATGTTCTGGACGGCATCTGGCTACCGTTACCCTTTTTGCGGTTTAACCCCCCCCGCACTTTTGTTGAGGGACCCGATAACTGGGCGCGTGTGCAGGTGAGAAAACTCGCGACACCAGACAGCGCGGGCAATACGCATCGGGTGACTATTGCACTGGATAGCCAGTTAAGCGAGAACGCCCCCGCCTCCCTCGCGCCCGGAGAAAACGATCTGCTAAACGGTACGCGCTTTGCGCTGGCCTGGCGGGATGAAGAAGTCGCTGATTTTCTTGACCAGACATGGATTGACGGCTGGCTCCGCGAAGCGTTTCTCCAGTATGTAAGCGCAGAGGAAAACCGCTCCGAGCAGGCGATTAGCCAGGCGTTACGCAACTTTGAGTACCAGGCGCACTGGCTAAACCTGCTGGCCCTGCTTGGTGAGCAGCTCGCGGTACCGGAAGTTAAACTGGTCACCCATACGCTCAGCACCCCGGCAATACCGGTCGATTTAATTCTCGATGTGGGCAATACCCACACCTGCGGCGTGTTAATTGAAGATCATGGCGATGCGAACGATGGTCTGCGCCAGACGGCAGAACTTCAGGTCCGTTCGCTCAGTGAACCGCAGTTTCTCAACGACCCGCTCTTTACCAGTCGGCTTGAGTTTTCTGAAGCGCGTTTTGGCAAGCAGCATTTTTCAGTGGAAAGCGGGCGTGAAGACGCCTTCGTCTGGCCGTCGATTGTCCGCGTCGGTGACGAAGCGCGAAAGCTCGCCATGCAGCGAATGGGCACCGAAGGCAACAGCGGAATTTCCAGCCCTCGCCGCTATTTATGGGATGAAACGCCGGTGCTGCATGACTGGCGCTTTAGCCAGATGAATAATAAAACCCAGCGTGAACCACTGGCGACCGCGTTCCCGCTCATGAACCTGATGAACGACGACGGACAACCGCTCTACGCGCTGCCGCAGGATGATCGTTTGCCCGTGTTTTCACCGCAATACAGTCGCAGTACGCTGATGACGCATATGCTGTGCGAGATCCTCGCCCAGGCATTAGGGCAAATTAACAGCGTAGCGACACGTCTGCGGCTGGGCTTTCCGGCCTCCCCACGTCAGTTGCGCTCGCTGATCCTGACCCTGCCTTCAGCCATGCCGAAACAAGAGCGCGAGATCTTCCGTCTGCGAATGTTTGAAGCCATTGCGCTGGTCTGGAAAGCGATGGGCTGGCACCCACAGGATGAAGATTTCAGTACCCGCAAACAGCAGGAAAAAAGCGTTGTTCCCGTGCCGGAAATTCAAATGGAATGGGACGAAGCGAGCTGTGGGCAACTGGTGTGGCTGTATAACGAAGCCATTTCCCATTATGCCGGGCGCACTGAGGCCTTCTTCAGCACGCTGGCTCGCCCGGACCGTCTGCCGGAACCGGGTGAAATGCAGGGCCGGGCATTGCGCGTCGCATCAATCGATATCGGAGGCGGGACGACCGATATGGCGATTGTTCATTATCAACTCGATGATGGCGTTGGCGCGAACGTCAAAATTACGCCGCACCTGCTGTTTCGTGAAGGTTTTAAAGTCGCGGGCGATGACATGCTCCTCGACGTGATCCAGAAATGTATTCTGCCGGCGCTGCAAACGCGTCTCCAGCAGGTGGGGGTGACGGATGCTGCCGCCTTGCTTGCGACCTTATTCGGTGACTCCGGGCGGATTGATACCCAGGCCGTGTTGCGACAACAGACCGCGCTACAGCTCTTCATGCCGCTTGGCCATGCGGTGCTTTCCGCCTGGGAAAAGAGCGACGTTAACGATCCGCTGGCAGGGTTACATGCCACGTTTGGTGATTTGTTACCGCATTACCCTACCCGTAACGTGATGAATTATGTGCAACAGGCGATTGACCACGCGTTGCCGTCAGGATCGCCCGCATTTGACCTGTTTAGCGTGCCGCTACAGATTCAGTTCAGCCAGCTTCAGGACGCGATGCTGGCGGGACAGTTCACCCTGACTTCACCGCTACATGCGGTGTGTGAGGCGATTTCCCACTACTGCTGTGACATTTTGTTGGTGACCGGTCGCCCAACCTGTATTCCTGCGGTGCAGGCGCTGATTCGTCATTTACAGCCTGTTCCGGTGAATCGCATGGTCTGGATGGACAATTACCGCGTACATGAGTGGTACCCCTTCAGCCAGCAGGGCCGGATCGGCAATCCAAAATCGACGGCCGCCGTCGGTGCGATGTTGTGTAGTCTGGCGCTGGATCTGCGTCTGCCGCGCTTTAACTTTAAAGCCGCTGATATCGGCGCCTATTCGACCGTGCGCTATCTCGGCGTACTGGATAATACGGTAAACACCTTACGAGACGAGAACGTCTGGTATCACGATATCGATCTGGATAAACCCGGCGCGAAACTTGATACCCGCGTGCATTTCCCGCTGCGCGGAAACGTTACGCTGGGCTTTAGACAGTTGGCGAACAGCCGTTGGCCCGCCACGCCGCTCTATACCCTCAGCATTAACTCCGCCGAACTGGCGAAAAACATCGCGGGCGACGGGGTGTTAAACGTGCGTCTGCAGTTGCGCGGCGGCAGCAAGGAAAGCGGGCCGGAGTCCTTTGTACTGAGCGACGCCTGGCTTCAGGACGGTACACCTGTTGCCGCCAACGCCCTGACCCTGAAATTAAATACCCTGGCGGACCGTCGACACAGCGGCAGCCATTACTGGATTGACAGCGGGAGTGTGTACCTCAAATGAGCAAGATGTTGAATACCACTCAGGCCGCCATCGCGTGGGTCAACCGCACGCGTCAACATGCCGTTCGCCTTGATGATGAGGCAGACGCGCTGCTGATGCAGCTCAATACCGCCGCCGCGACTGAGTCCGCGCTTAATGCCGCACACAACAGCCGTGCCAGCATTGGTTTATATGGTTACTCGCAGGCGGCAAAAGCCCATCTTCTCGCGGCCCTGTGCGGCGACGAAAACGGCAAACTGAATATCGTTACGCCCGATCGTAATTTTGATTATTTCAGCCATATTAATCCCGGACATGCGGCTACCAATATGGCGCTGCGCTTTACGCAGCAAGAAAATCCGCTCGATCGCGAATGGCCGCTGCGTTTGCGTTTAATCACTGAGGCGGAACTGGTGCAAATTTTTATTGCCCAGGCCGCCCTTCAGCCTGAAATTCGCCAGGTTGAAACGTCGATTATCGAGTCGCGTTTAGAAAAGTGGCAGGCGCTGCGCCAGCCCCATTCCATGTCAGGCGTGAGTACGCACGACGTGGCGGCGACCGCCCGCTTCTGGCGCAGTTGCGTGCCCTCCTCACAACAGCAGATTGACGATGCGCTCTGGCATCAATTTGCCATGCTGATACCGACTGTTGATCTTGCGACCCGCGCCAGCGCCTGGTCACTTCTGTGGGGAGAACAGCCTGAACTAACACAACAGTGGCTAAAACTGGCGCATGTGCTGCAGCAGACGGGACACGCCCAGGAAGTGGCCGCCCCGCTCAGTTTATTGGTTGATCAGTTCGGATTACCGGCAGAGAGTTTTATCACCCAGGATGCGCTCGCCACGCTTGATGCACAAAGCGACGTTGTTGTGCATCCTGTGATTGAACAGCAACGCCTCAATGCGGTCAGCCTGCCGTTGGAACACCTCGCCATGTTGACTCGCGAAGTGGTGCTGACCGTCGAAGATGGGATGCTCGACAACGTTGATCTGCTGGATATTCCCCTTGCACCGTTAAACGCGACGCAGCCACTGTGGCACGCAAAACTTGGCTGGCTACTTGAACATTACCGTCAGCAGTTGCAACCCGATGTGCTGATGATTTGCAACGCCACGGTAAAACGGACTCAAACGACCGCAACCGCCAGAACGTTGCTTAACTGGGTTCATGATACTCAGCCCTCACGGGAAACGGCATTGCCTGGCGTCGTCTGGGCGATTACGCCTCTCGACGCACGCTTCAGCACCCAGCAAAATCTTGATGAAGCAGTTCAGCAGTTGATGGGAAAACCCGGGCAGCACTGGGGTACGTTGCAGGCGTTGGACAAACACAGCCTACAGCGGCTGGTGGAATGGCTGTCGCAGGCGACGTCGCCCGCTCAGCATCAGGCTCGTTTACAGGCGCTACGTGAGCAACATCATCAGCACCTGCGCGCGTTATTTTCCGCGAAACCGGACGAACAGCTTAGCGCAGAAACGGTGATCCGCCAGTTGCAGAATCAGGCAACCCATCACGGGGATCTGTTGGCAGGCTTGTTACCCGCGGTACATCAATTCGAAGCCCTGTTACGTATTCAGCAGCCGCGCGAGGAACAGGTTAGCGGTCTGTTTAATGATGCGATTGACCTCTTTGCCGAGGTACGTGAAACCCCGCAGCAGGCTGAGAGCAAGGATGCGGGCTATCTGGCTCATAAGATGTGGCTTAACCATATTCGCCAGTGGAGCCGTGATGGTTCTCAGGCGCAGCGGTTAGGACTCACGCCGGCAACCCTGCATCGGGTTGTCGATATTCTTATCACGACCAGCTATCGTCTGGATCTGCCCCAACAGCTGCAGCAGATTATGCAACGAGATGAGGTTTGCGGCGCACAGCTCCATGCCTGCATTGCCAACTTTATCGCCTGGCTTGGGTATGCGGATGTTGCAGAAGCCGCGCGTCCAGCCAGCCGCATTATGAAAGGCGCGCCGATCTTCTGTGCCGTGAAACGCCAGCCAATGGCACGGCTGACGCAACTTGAAGCACAACCGGTGCATGCCGCCAGTCGTTACGTCTATGACTGGTTAGTCGCACTGTATACGCGGGCGAATGAAAATAAGGGATATCAACATCCGCAGGACGTGACGGATGCCGATAAAAAGGCATTGAATGCGTTGTTAGCGCGGGGATAACTCTTACGGCCTGATGACGTAGGCCGGATAAGGCGCAGTCGCCATCCGGCATTCATTGCCACGCCGGAATGAAGTCAGAACAGCGAGAACAGCAGCGCGACCGGAAAACTCATCGGCCAGGTTGCGCCAACCAACAGCGCGCTCAGAAAGCGGATGCGTTTTTTATCATGGGAGAGAAACCAGGTGATCAGAAACGCAATCGCGCCCATCACTGCGTAAAAGATCAACATTTTTTGGTATAGGGACATTGCAGAGGCATCCAGCCAGAAGAACAAAACGCGCGCAATATGCTCTTTTTTATGACGCACATCAAGCTTTTTCCTTTTTGCTCGGAAATTATTGCATTTTTAATGGCCGCTTACGTTAACTCCACGTTTTGTACTATTGCGGATCCTGAGAGGTCGAACTATACACAAAGGGGCAATAACGTAAGGTGGCAAAAATGAATGTTTCCAGTAGAACGGTGGTTCTGATAAACCTCTTTGCTGCTGTTGGCCTCTTTGCTCTAATCTCTGTGAGATTCGGCTGGTTTATGTGATTGCATTTAGCACTTCGACGGCAGCAACAAAAAAGGTCGCTCTGGCGACCTTTTTTGCGCAACATCGTTTTACGATGTATGACAGGCACCGCTGCAGTAGGCGCAGCCATTGGGGTTGTATCCCAGCCTTCTCGCTTCCGCTATCGCACCAGTACAATTCGCAAACACGCCAAGGTAGTGTTTGTTTGGCTCAGAAGGCAGATACATACATGTGCTGACATGCACCTCGTTGTCGCCATTCGCTTGCTTGCTGGTATTGACATAATATTGAGCCATTTCATTTTCCTTATGACAGGCTGAAAAGCGTTCAGCCTGTTTACAGTACCTCTTCCTGGTCGAGACGTTGACGACAATGGCTCATTAATCGGAGGTTAATCACACCCTGCGTTAACTTTCCGAAATTTCTCCCCGTCATAGATAGCGGTTTAGTGTTTTACCATGACGTGGCGGACAACGGTGTAATCCTCCAGTCCATACAGCGACATGTCCTTCCCGTAACCTGAAAGCTTCTGCCCACCATGCGGCATTTCGCTGACCAGCATAAAATGGGTGTTCACCCACGTACAGCCGTACTGTAAACGCGCACTCACGCGGTGCGCGCGTCCAACATCGCGGGTCCAGACGGATGAAGCCAGTCCGTATTGCGAATCGTTGGCCCACTCCAGCACCTGCTCTTCATCATCAAACGCCGTCATGCTGACCACCGGGCCAAAGACTTCCCGCTGAACAATCGCATCGTCCTGTTTTGCTCCTGCCAGTAGCGTGGGGGCAAAGTAATAACCCGGACCATCAATCTTTTTACCGCCAGTGATGACCTTGATATGGCCCAGCGCCTGGGCCATATCAACCGCTTTGGTCACCCGTTCCAGATGCGCCAACGAGCTGAGCGGCCCAAGCTCTGTACTTTCGTCTTCCGGCGCACCAGATTTCAGACTGGCCACCGCCGCGCCCAGTTTCTCGACCAGCGAATCATAAATCCCCTTCTGCGCGTAAATCCGACAGGCGGCGGTACAGTCTTGACCAGCATTATAAAAACCAAAGGTACGCACGCCTTCTACGACAGCGTCGATATCAGCATCGTCAAAAACAATCACCGGCGCTTTGCCACCCAGCTCCATATGCGTACGCTTAATCGACGGTGCAGTGTGGCTGATAATATGCTCACCGGTGGCGATCGACCCGGTTAATGAAACCATGCGGACTTTTTTATGTCCGGTCAGCGGATCGCCGACCGTCTGGCCTCTGCCAAACAGCACGTTTAACACACCGGCTGGAAAAATATCTTTCGCATACTCCGCCAGTTTCAGCGCCGTCAGCGGGGTAATTTCTGAAGGTTTAATCACCACACAGTTGCCTGCCGCCAGTGCAGGTGCCAGTTTCCATGCTGCCATCATCAGCGGATAGTTCCACGGCGCGATGGAAGCGACAACGCCAACCGGATCGCGGCGGATCATTGAAGTGTGCCCTTCCAGATATTCCCCCGCCGCCAGGCCATTCAGACAGCGAGCCGCACCCGCGAAAAAGCGAAAGACATCGACAATGGCAGGGATTTCATCGTTAAGCACACAGTGTAATGGCTTGCCGCAGTTGCGCGATTCCAGCCCGGCAAATACCTGTGCGTTCTCCTCAATCACATCGGCCAACTTCAGCAGCATTTCACTACGCGCTTTTGGTGTTGTTTGTCCCCACGCAGCAAACGCCGCGTCTGCTGCGTTCACGGCGGCATCCACCTGTGCAGGGGACGCTTCGGCGATTTCGAGTAACACCTCGCCAGTGGCGGGGTTGTAGACGGGCTGCTTTTCACCTTCACCGCTGACCAGCTCGCCGTTAATCAGTAATTGATGTTGCATAGCATTTTCCCATTTCGTTGATTATTTACCGTTTCCGGCAACCGTTTCGCCGTCACGCGTTAGCCACCAGGCCCCCAGGATGGGTATCGTTGTGGCGAGCATCACCAGCAGCGCCACCACGTTTGTGATCGGCACATCGCGTGGTCGCCCAAGCTGATTGAGCAGCCACAGCGGCAACGTTCGTTCGTGACCCGCAGTAAACGTCGTCACGATGATTTCATCGAACGACAGCGCGAACGCCAGCATTCCCCCCGCCAACAGCGCAGAACTCAGGTTTGGCAACACCACATAGCGGAAGGTCTGCCAGCCATTGGCACCCAAATCCATTGACGCTTCCACCAGGCTCCATGAGGTGCGACGAAAACGGGCAACCACGTTGTTAAACACCACAACCACGCAGAACGTGGCGTGGCCAACAACAATAGTGAAAAATCCCGGTTCCAGATTGACGGTTTTGAATGCGGTCAGTAGCGCCAGACCCGTAATGATCCCCGGCAAGGCAATCGGTAACAGCAGCAACAACGAGATGGCATTTTTACCAAAAAAGTCTCGCCGCCAGAGCGCTGCCGCCGCCAGCGTTCCCAGGAACAGCGCAATAAGCGTAGATAACGCGGCAATTTTAAGTGACAACGTCACTGATTCGAGAATGTCGCTACGCTGTGCCGCCACGCTAAACCAGCGCAGCGTCAGCCCCTGTGGCGGAAAGCTGAAAGCCGCTTCCTCAGTATTAAACGCATAGGCGGCGATGATAAGGATGGGGAAATGGAGAAACAGAACTCCGCCCCATGCCGCCAGTTTCAAAAATAGTGGCGCGCGTTCAGAGTGCATTAAACGCTCCCAGGCGCTTCACGAACGCCAGATAGAGGGCAATCAGTACAATGGGAACCAACGTGAACGCCGCCGCCATTGGCATGTTGCCAATCGCCCCCTGTTGGGAGTAGACCATATTGCCGATGAAATACCCCGGAGGCCCGACGAGCTGCGGCACAATAAAGTCGCCGAGGGTGAGCGAAAAGGTAAAGATGGAACCGGCAGCGATTCCCGGGATCGCCAACGGCAGAACAACATAGCGGAAGGTTTGCCGTGGTCGCGCGCCAAGATCGGCGGACGCCTGTAACAATGACGGTGGTAACCGTTCAAGCGCAGCCTGAACCGGCAAAATCATAAATGGCAGCCAGATATAGACAAAAACCAAAAAACGTCCCAGACCGGATGTCGACAGCGTGTTCCCGCCAATACCTGGTAACGTCAGAATGCTCATCAGCAAAGGCTCAAGACCCAGATGGCTTAAAAACCATTGGGCAACGCCGTCCTTAGCCAGCAACAGTGTCCAGGCATAGGCTTTAACGATGTAACTCGCCCACATCGGCAACATTACAGCAATATAGAAAAAGGCCTTCATTTTGCCGCTGGTGTAGCGTGCCATATACCAGGCCATCGGAAAGGCCAGAGTGGCACTTGCGATCGTGACCGCTACTGCCATAGCCAGCGTGCGTAAGATGATGTCGTAATTCGCCGGGTTAAACAGCGCGCGCAGATTAGCAAGCGTTAGATCTGGCGTCACCGACATGGTGAAATCGTCAAAGGTATACAGCCCCTGCCAGAGCAACGTCAGCAACGAGCCAAAGTAGACAATGCCAAACCACATCAGCGGCCCGAGCAGCAGCAAGAAAAGCCCCAGCCCGGGATTACGCCAAAAAAAACCAGAGAGTCTGCTGGAGCCACCATGCTGCGAAGGCGCAGAGAGCACGTTCATCGCCATTCACCTCTCCTCAACCAGGGGCACCATGACGTCCCGCGTCCATGACACCATCACCTGTTGTCCGGGTGTTAATGTCGAAGGCAGTGTGTCACCGGTTTGGTTCGCTTGGCTGACCAACAGCTTTTCCCCACCGGTCAGCCTGAGTTCAAAGCGCGTCGCCGCGCCCTGATATTGCACCGCCTGTATAACTCCGTGCGCCTGAATATCGCCTGGTTCGTTGAGGCGAATGTGCTCCGGTCGCAGTGAAAAACTGCCCGTCATGCCGCAAACGCTGGAGGACATGCTGGGATCAAAGACGTTGGACGTTCCAACAAACCCGGCGACGAAGGGCGTTAGTGGTCGCATGTACAGCTCTCGCGGGGAGTCCACCTGTTCGATGCGTCCATTATTAAACACCGCCACGCGGTCAGACATCGACAGCGCTTCACCCTGATCGTGGGTGACGAAGACAAAGGTGATACCCAGCGACTGCTGAAGCTTCTTCAGTTCCAGCTGCATTTGCTCACGCAATTTCAGATCGAGCGCGCCGAGCGGTTCGTCTAACAGCAAAACCCGGGGTTCGTTGACTAATGCTCTGGCAATCGCTACCCGTTGACGCTGCCCCCCGGAGAGTTGCGACGGTTTACGTGCGTGAACAAAACCCAACGCGACCTTCTCCAGCGCCTCGCGCGCCATCGAATGCCGCTTCTTTTTATCGATACCTTTGACCATCAGCCCATAGGCCACGTTATCGAGGATCGACATATGCGGGAACAGGGCATAGTCCTGAAAAACGGTGTTTACATCCCGTTCCCAGGGTGGGAGCTCGCTCGCCCGTTTGCCGAAGATAGAAATAGAGCCACCGGAAAGTTGTTCGAATCCGGCAATCAGTCGCAGGCAGGTGGTTTTGCCGGAGCCTGATGGCCCCAGCATTGAGAAAAATTCACCGTCGTTGATCGCAATACTCACGCCGTCGACCGCTCGCACGTCACCATACAGGCGCGAGACGTTGTCAAACTCCACTGCGTACGTCATAAATCACCCCAGTGAATTATTTGCCACCCATAATGGCGATATAGTCCTGCGTCCAGCGGCTGTAAGGCACATATTTACCGCCGTTCGCCACGGGTGTTTTCCAGAAGGCGATTTTGTCGAAAAAGGTGTAGCCGTTGGTTTCGCAGCCTTTTTCACCCAGCAGCGGACTGGCTTTACACCCTTCTGTGACGACCGGCAGCGACCCAAACCACGCCGCAACGTCACCCTGCACTTTTGGCGTCAGCGACCAGTTCATCCATTTATAGGCACAGACCGGATGTTTGGCCTCGCTGTGCAGCATTGTGGTGTCCGCCCAGCCGGTGACCCCTTCTTTTGGGAATACGGTAGCGATCGGCTGCCCTTCGGCCTTCAACGCATTCGCCTGATAAGGCCAGGCACTGGAGGCTACGACGCCTTCATTTTTGAAATCGCTCATCTGCACCGTCGTGTCATGCCAGTAGCGATGAATAAGAGGTTGTTGAGCGCGCAGCACCGTCAGCACGGCCTGGTACTGTTCTTCAGTAAGCTGATACGGATCGGTGATGCCCAACTGTGGCTGAGTGGCTTTCACATACAGCGCGGCGTCGGCAATATAAATCGGACCATCATAGGCCTGAACGCGACCTTTGTTGGGTTTACCGTCTGGCAGATCTTGCGCAACGAAGACCACGCGCCAACTGTCAGGCGGTGTCGGGAAGGTTTTGGTGTTATACATCAGCAGGTTTGGCCCCCACTGATACGGGGTGCCGTACACTTTTCCGCCCACGTTGAACCAGTCACCCTTGACGACGCGCGGGTCGACGCTCTTCCAGTTTTCAATAAGGGCCGTATTAATCGGCTGCACGCGTTTACCCATGATCAGGCGCAGCGACGCATCGCCAGAGGCCGTGACCAGATCATAGCCCCCTTTCGCCATCAGGCTGACCATTTCATCCGATGTCGCTGCGGTTTTGACATTGACCGCACAACCCGTCTCTTTTTCAAATTGCGTCACCCAGTCGTACTGCTTATCCGTTTGGCCGCGTTCGATATAGCCGGGCCAGGCGATAATATCCAGTCGCCCTTCGGCTTTACCCAATGAGGTTGGGGGTTCGGCGGCGTGAGCGGTCATCAGTGTCACACTGAGCGCACACAGGCTGCTGCGGGCAAATTTCTTGCTCATGAGAACGTACTCCTGTCGCAAAATATTGAGCGGCAGCCTTGCCGTAAATATATGTCCTTTCCTGAGAATAGTCGGCGCCTGATTGACTCACCTCAGGCGGCAAGAAAATTTAACAATCTTGTGACATAACCCGCATTCCGCCATGCGGGAGGGTTCATGGCGGGATCTTCTGGAGTATAGACAAGGGGTTACGGGAATGGACAGGCTATTACTATTTCCTATGATGACGGCCTCATCAGACGGCGAATGAGTTCAGCCAGTTGCTTTACAGATTCCTCTTCGCGTTCACCCCAGCTCCATGCCGTATTAAACCGGAAAAAACGCCGCCAGGTATCCGAGGTTGAGAACATTTTGCCTGGCGCAATACTGATGTGATGCGACAGCGCCTGCGAAGTCAGTTCCCCGGCGTCTACCCCTTTGGGCAACTCCAGCCAGAGAAAATAGCCACCATTGCTATGATGTATTTTTACTTCCGCAGGCAGATAGCGGAGCAGCGTTTGCCAGGCCAGCTGTTTACGCTCTGCAAGCTGGCGACGTAAACGCCGTAGATGCGCGTCATAGCGCCGCGTGGAGAGATAATCGACCAACGCCAACTGCATGGGTGAACTGGTCGACAACGTGCTCATCAATTGCAAACGCTGTATCTTGCGCGCGTGCTTTCCGGCTGCGACCCAGCCAATACGAAAACCCGGCACCAGACATTTTGAAAACGACGAACAATGGAGGATCGTGTCGTTACGATCCCAGGCTTTTGCAGGTAAGGGTTTTTCGCGGCCAAAATAGAGCTCACTGTAAACATCATCCTCAATGAGCATCACGTTATGCTTATCCAGAAGCGCCACCAGCCGCGCTTTTTTATCCGGACTCAGGGTAAAACCAAGCGGATTCTGACTGTTGGTCATCAGCCAGCACGCTTTTACCGGATAGTCCTTGAGTGCCTGCTCCAGCGCCGTAAGATCGATGCCGTCTTTCACGTCGGTGGCCACTGAAAGCGCTTTTAACCGTAATCGCTCCAGCGCCTGTAGCGCACCGTAAAAACAGGGGTTTTCCACTATCACCCAGTCGCCTGGTTCAGTAACTGCCTGCAAACTCAGGTTGAGAGCCTCCATCGCTCCTGTAGTAATCACTATCTCGTCTGGAGACACGGTCATGCCCTGTTGGGCGTAACGACGCGCGATGGCATGGCGCAACTCAGCGTTACCCGGCGGCAGGTTTTCAATCACGCTCATGGCAGTTGCCGTCTTACTCACCTGCGCCAGCGACCGATTTAGCTGTTGCAGCGGAAACAAACGCGGATCGGGAAAGGCCGAGGCAAAAGGCATTACAGACGCATCACGACTGGCCTGCAACATCTCAAAGATATACGTATTGATATCGACGGCCTCGTCACGCATCACCTGGGCTGGCGGTACCGTGAGTTGCTCTACCGGGCGCGGTGCAACGTAATAGCCTGACTGCGGACGCGCAATAATTCGCCCCTGACTTTCCAGAAGCTGATAAGCGTGCCCAACGGTCATAAAGCTCATCCCGCTAATTCCCACCTGTTCGCGCAGAGACGGCAGACGATCGCCGGCTTGCCAGACGCCAGATGCGATTTGCTCGCAGATTTGTTCAGCAAGACGCTGATATTTTTTCATCGTTATTCAACCGCAGTCGGTACAGATCACCCTTGCAGTTTATATCAGGTAAATTAATTCTCAATATTTTGTAAACTGTTATGGTTAAATAAGCCACTTCTGTTTCTGCCGCCCACTGTTATACACGCCTAGAATTGCGTTGAATCAATTTTAAGTGCGGAGTTATGCATGTTCGGTCTTGATGCGTTTCATCTGGCAAGGATCCAGTTTGCGTTTACGGTTTCTTTCCACATTATTTTTCCCGCGATCACCATTGGCCTTGCGAGCTACCTTGCGGTACTGGAAGGGCTCTGGCTGAAAAGCAAAAATCCCGTCTGGCGCTCGCTGTATCGCTTCTGGTCACCCATTTTTGCCGTCAACTTTGGAATGGGCGTCGTTTCAGGGCTGGTCATGGCCTATCAGTTCGGCACTAACTGGAGTGGTTTTTCAGCATTTGCAGGCAGTATTACCGGGCCATTGTTAACCTATGAAGTGCTGACGGCCTTCTTCCTTGAGGCCGGATTCCTCGGGGTTATGTTGTTTGGCTGGAATAAGGTCGGCCCTGGCCTGCATTTCTTCTCAACCTGTATGGTGGCATTAGGCACGCTGATGTCGACCTTCTGGATCCTCGCCTCTAATAGCTGGATGCAGACGCCGCAGGGTTATGAGATCGTCAACGGCCAGGTTGTGCCGGTGGACTGGTTTGCCGTTATCTTCAATCCGTCATTCCCTTACCGACTGCTGCATATGACCGTTGCTGCGTTTCTCAGTAGTGCGCTTTTTGTCGGCGCCTCGGCGGCGTGGCACCTGTTGCGCGGTAATAATACCCCCGCGATTCGCGCGATGTTCTCGATGGCGCTGTGGATGACACTCATTGTGGCGCCGTTACAAGCCATGATTGGGGACATGCACGGGCTGAACACCCTGAAACATCAGCCTGCAAAAATTGCCGCCATTGAGGGCCACTGGGAAAACCCTCCGGGGGAACCCACACCGCTGCTGCTGTTTGGCTGGCCAGATATGGAGCAGGAACGAACCCGCTACGGGTTGGCCATTCCGGCGCTGGGGAGCCTGATCCTGACTCACAGTTTTGATAAACAGGTACCGGCATTAAAAGAATTCCCTCAGGACGAGCGCCCTAATTCCACGATGGTGTTCTGGTCGTTTCGCATCATGGCCGGGCTGGGTATGTTAATGATGCTGCTGGGGTTCATGGCGCTCTGGTTGCGCTACAAACAGCGTTTATATTCCTCTCGCCCGTTCCTGCGCTTCGCGCTTTGGATGGGGCCATCCGGACTTATCGCTATTCTCGCGGGCTGGGTCACTACCGAAGTGGGACGCCAGCCGTGGGTGGTGTACGGCTTACAGCGTACTGCTGATGCAGTTTCGGCACACGGTGACCTGCATATGAGCCTTTCTCTGCTCGCTTTCTTTGTTGTGTACAGCGCAGTCTTTGGCGTCGGCTACAGCTACATGATTCGACTGATCTGTAAAGGTCCGGAAGAAATAGACTCCGCAACGCCGCCGACAGGAACCCCTGCAAGGCCGCTTTCTGCCGCCGTCCTCAACTCTCACCATGAGGCACAACGCTAATGGGTATGGATTTATCAGTTATCTGGTTTGTGATCATTGTTTTCGCCACGCTGATGTACATCGTGATGGACGGATTCGATTTGGGCATTGGTATTCTGTTTCCCGCTACGCGCGATGCTGATGATCGGGATGTCATGGTCAACAGTGTCGCCCCCGTGTGGGATGGCAATGAAACCTGGCTGGTGTTAGGAGGCGCTGGGCTGTTTGGCGCGTTCCCACTGGCCTATGCGGTGATTATCGATGCGCTCGCCATTCCGTTAACGCTGATGCTTCTCGGGTTGATTTTTCGCGGCGTGGCCTTTGAGTTCCGCTTCAAAGCCACGCCCTCTCACCGACCATTCTGGGACAAAGCCTTTCTTGGGGGTTCGATTGTTGCGACCTTCGCGCAGGGTATCGTGGTTGGCGCGGTGATTAACGGTTTTGCCGTGACTGAGCGCCGCTTCAGCGGCGGGCCATTCGACTGGCTAACCCCCTTCACGCTGTTCTGTGGGTTCGGTCTGGTGGTGACCTATGCGCTATTAGGCGCAACGTGGCTGGTGATGAAAAGTGAAAACCCTCTCGAGGATAAAATGCGAAGTACAGCGAAAAAATTGTTGCTGGCGCTGCTGTTGGTGATTGCAACGATCAGTCTCTGGACGCCGCTGGCGCATCCGGCAATTGTCGACCGCTGGTTTAGCCTGCCCAATCTGTGGTTCCTGCTGCCGGTTCCGGTGCTGGTTATCATCATCAGTCTCTGGTTATGGCAGGCGCTGGATCAGCCTGAACACCATACGTTGCCTTTTGCGCTGACGCTCGGTCTGATTTTCCTCGGCTTTAGCGGGTTAGGTATCAGTATCTGGCCGCATATCATTCCGCCGTCCATTACACTCTGGCAGGCTGCTGCACCTGCGCAAAGTCAGGGCTTTATGCTGGTCGGTGCCCTGCTCATTATTCCTGTGATCCTGGTTTACACCTTCTGGAGTTACTACGTGTTTCGCGGCAAAGTTCAACATGGCGAGGGATATCATTGATGCAGCATTCTGTCTGGAAGCGTCTGATGTGGCTGGCGATCATTTGGGGCGGTAGCGTACTGACGCTGGCGGCGGTGGGCGTGTTTTTTCGTCTGCTTATGACGGCGGCGGGGTTTAAAGCGCATTAACCTCGAAAGGTTGGCCCGGTGAAAAACCACCGGGCTTTCTGTTAACGCTTGCGCTTCGGCAGTGTTTCCATCAGATCTTCCGGACTGACGGAAGCGACGACGCTGCCAGGTAATGGCATCTTCAGAATGTGATTTTTGATTTTACCAATGACGTGCATTTCGCACGGACGGCAGTCAAATTTCAGGGTAAGCACCTCATCGCCATTGACCAGTTGCATCGGCGTGGCCTTCCAGCTCTTGATGTTTCCTTTCGCCTGTTTCGGGCACAGGTTAAAGGCAAAACGTAGACAATGCTTGGTGATCATGACCGGAACATCGCCCTTTTCTTCATGGGCCTCATAAGCAGCATCGATCAACTCAACGCCATAGCGATGATAAAACGCTCTCGCTTTGTGGTTATAGACGTTCGCAAGGAAACTCAGGTGTGTTTGCGGATAAACCGGCGCAGGATCAGAAACCGCTTTACGCACGCCGCGTTGATAGCTCGCCAGACGCGCCGCGTCCAGCATTTCCACCGCTTCCCGGCGGAACTGATTAAGCAGGCTGTTTGGTACAAACAGCGCATCCGGCAGCGTCACTGCGATATCACGCGCGTAATACAGCGTCTGTCCAAGTTTCGCCACGCCGTCTTTCAGCGCGCTCAGCGCTTTTTCAGCGTTATTCGCTTCCTCAAAGTTGCCTTCCAGCGTATGGGTTATACTGACGCCCTCCTCGCTGGTAAGGGTCAGAATCAGCTGTTCCTGCCAGCCGCCGAGCTCAATATCAACTGCCACACGACGTTCGCTTGAGGTTTTGGTTAATGCCTGCTGCCAGTTGTGGTCAAGATTGCGGTTCAGCGGGTGATGTGGACGAAGCTTGTGCAGATCGGCTGGCATCTCATTCGGCCAGACGCGGTAACGATTCTCACCCATTTTCTCAACGGTGTTCGCGCGGAAACCCACCACTTCGCGTTTGATCATCACGTTCAGACCGTCGCCGTTCGCTAACGGTTCGCTGACCTCGACGTCGAGGTGATCTTTCGCCACTTTCAGGACTTCACCAACCGGTAATCCGATAAATTTGGGCGAATCAAAGGCGCCGATATCCCCTTTCCGCGCATTAACAAAGTAGTCGGTACTGCCACGGTGAAAGGTTTTATCCGTTGAAGGAATAAAGAAATGCTCGGTGCGGCCAGAAGACGCGCGTGCCAGGTCCCCCCGATCTTCAATGATCGCATCCAGCATCTGGCGATAGTGCGCGGTGATATTCTTCACGTAGCTCATATCTTTGTAACGTCCTTCAATCTTGAAGGAGCGCACGCCTGCGTCAATCAGCGCACCGAGGTTAGCCGTCTGGTCGTTATCTTTCATCGACAGCAGGTGTTTTTCATACGACACCACCCGTCCCTGATCGTCTTTAAGGGTATACGGTAAACGGCACGCCTGAGAACAGTCGCCTCTGTTGGCACTGCGTCCCGTCTGGGCGTGAGAGATGTAGCACTGCCCGGAATACGCTACGCACAGCGCACCGTGAACAAAGAATTCGATGGTTGCATCGGTGGCCTGGTGAATGGTCTGAATCTGTTCGAGATTTAACTCACGCGCCAGCACAATCTGGGTAAAGCCGACGTCAGAGAGGAATTTTGCTTTTTCAACACTACGGATATCGCACTGGGTGCTGGCATGCAGTTCGATGGGAGGAATGTCGAGCTCCAGTATCCCCATGTCCTGCACAATCAGCGCATCAACGCCCGTCTGGTAGAGATCGGTGATTAACCGCTGTGCGGGTTCCAGTTCATCGTCATGCAGAATCGTGTTCAGCGTGACGAAGATCTTCGCGCCGTAGCGATGGGCAAACGGCACCAGTTCGCCAATCTCTTTCAGGCTGTTGCTGGCATTATGCCGTGCGCCAAATCCGGGACCGCCAATGTAGACAGCATCTGCACCGTGCAAAATGGCTTCGCGGGCAATGGCGGTATCACGTGCCGGGCTTAACAATTCAAGGCGATTTGAGTGCAGGCGCATAGCGTTGTTCTTATCCAGTAGCAGCAAAATGGCGGCTATTGTAGTCAGAAGCGCCGCAGAGCGAAATAGTTTTCCTGCTCAACTGCGTGGGTAATGGATCAAGGAATGAAAGTGCACAGTCTGACCACTGCTGTTGAGATAAGCGTGCGGCTGGTCACCTGCAAAACGCACACCTTCCCCTGCGTGAAGCACCCGCCATTGCCCTTCGATGCGCATCTCCAGTTCGCCATGAATGGCGATGACATGTTCAATCACGCCGGTTTCATGCGGCGTGGATTCACTGAGTGCGCCGGGAGCCAGCAGAATCGAAAAATGATCAAAGCGCAACTCCGGATCCCATGGGAATAGCGGCGTTACCACCATGGCCTGCTGCTGTGGGTCGAATGTCGGCAGTTGTTCCGATTCGGGCGGCGCGATAAAGGTTGAAAACGGGACATTAAGTCCGGTGGCAATCTTCCAGAGCGTTGCTACCGTCGGGCTGGATTCGTTACGTTCAATTTGCCCGAGCATCGCTTTTGATACCCCGGTCGCTTCGGAGAGTCGCGATAAGCTCCAGTCCCGCTGTTTACGCAGCGTTTTTAACGTACTCGCCAGATAGTGCGTCAGGTTGTCCATTGTCCCCTCCCAAAAATGACAGCTTACCACTTGTGCGTTATAACGCTCAAATGCTAGATTGATTGACCGTTATAACGCACGAGAGGTCATCATGCGTCTGTTTTCATTGCCCTTGCCCACTCTGCTTTCAGGCTTTGTGGCGGTCCTTGTCGGCTATGCCAGTTCCGCGGCGATCGTCTGGCAGGCCGCCGTCGCGGCTGGCGCGACCACTGCGCAAATTGCGGGCTGGCTAACTGCACTCGGCATCGCAATGGGCGTCAGTACGCTCATTCTGACGCTATGGTATCGCGCCCCTGTGCTGACGGCGTGGTCAACGCCTGGCGCAGCGCTGCTGGTCACCGGCCTTCAGGGTCTGACGCTGCCTGAGGCGGTTGGCGTATTTATTATCGCTAATGCGTTGATCGTGCTGTGTGGGGTAACGGGACTGTTTGCCCGGTTGATGCGGGTGATTCCGCACTCGCTGGCGGCGGCGATGCTGGCGGGCGTTCTTCTGCGTTTTGGCCTACAGGCTTTTGCCAGCCTCGACGGTAATTTCCTGCTCTGCGGCAGTATGCTGTTGGCATGGCTGATACTGAAGGTCATTGCTCCACGCTATGCGGTTATCGGCGCACTGGTTGTCGGCGCGACAATAGCATTCGCAAATAGTGACGTTGTCACCTATGCGTGGGATGTTTCACCTGTTCTTCCGGATTTTATTGTCCCGCAGTTTTCGCTGGCACATGCCATTGGCGTAGGCGTCCCGCTGTTTCTCGTCACTATGGCTTCACAAAATGCCCCTGGTGTCGCCACTCTGAAAGCCTCGGGTTACAACGTTCCCGTTTCTCCGCTGATCATCGTGACAGGTTTACTAGCCTTATTTTTCTCGCCATTTGGCGTCTATTCTATCTGTATTGCCGCTATCACTGCGGCCATTTGCCAAAGCCCGGAAGCCCATCCCGATGCGGAGAAGCGCTGGATGGCAGCGGCGGCAGCCGGTGTGTTTTACGTTATTGCTGGAATATTCGGCAGTTCAATCACCGCCATCATGGCGGCACTGCCGGTGAGCGGCGTGCAGATGCTTGCCGGGCTGGCGCTGTTAGGCACGATCTCTGGCAGTTTGTACCAGGCGCTGTGTCAGGAAACCGAGCGCGATCCCGCCGTGATAACGTTTCTGGTCACCGCAAGCGGCCTGACGCTGTGGGGTATTGGATCTGCATTTTGGGGGTTAGTTGCCGGAGGCATCTGCTTTACTGCACTACGACTGGCCCGCCGCACGTAGTTGTGAGGGCGTTTTGCCGGTCGCTTGCTTAAAGCGATTACTGAAGTGACTGGGCGAACTGAAGCCGCAGGCAAAGGCAATCTCCGTCAGCGGACGTTGTGAATGACACACTAACTGTTTTGCCAGATCCATGCGTCGCTGCATCACATACTGATGCGGCGCCATTTTCATCGACTGACGAAACATTCGGGCGAAATGGTATTCGCTCAGAGCTGCTTCATGAGCTAAATCAGCCAGCGTAAACGGTTCGGCCAGATGGGCGTCAATCCAGGCCTGTACATTGCGCAATGTCCCCGGCGCAAGCCCGCCCGTTACCGTCGGCAGGCGCCACTGCACGTTGCTGTAATGCTGAATCAGGTGGGTCATCAGCAGCGATGAAGCCGCGCTGAGGGTAAGATGGTTCGCCGGCTGCTGCCAGTCGTTCCCCAACAAAAACTGACGATAAACGGCGGTAATGCCGGGATCGTTGCCGAACGTTCGCTCGTCAAGGGTGAAGCGGTACGGACTCTTGTCCCAGACCTTTTCCCCCACCTCGCGAAGATGGGCATCGGTGCAATAAAGATGGACGAATGAAAGGTCATCACGAATATCCCAGGTGGATTCGCTCTCTTTTGGCAGCAGGCAAAAGCGATCCGGCCCGCCGCCGTTTTTCCAGCCGTTCGCCGTTTTATGATAGCTCTCGTAGCCATCCTCCACATACAAACTCAGGGTGTGATGATCACAATATTGCGTGATGGTGTCGCGTTTGTTTGACCATGCCGCCAGTTGGACACCCGAATGTAGGGCGACTGACTCATGCAGCACCGCATTGTGGCTCCGCAACTTTTCAAAGGCATCATATATTTGTGACATACCACCACATCTACCCCATTAATCTGAACTTCAGTGTATCGCAGCAACTTTCTGTTACCAGTCTCAACGAAAAAAAAGCGCAAGTTTTTGCAAGTTGACCGCAAGCGTGTGAAAGCGCCGCATGCCCAGACTTGCGACAGTGGGATATCCCGGTAAATGAGAGAAAGCGATGAACCTGTTTTTGTATAGTCTGGTGGTGGTGATTTGGGGTACAACCTGGATTGCTATTTTTTTGCAGCAAGGTCCTGTTTCCGCACCGGTATCGATCTTCTGGCGCTTTGCCGTAGCGACTGCGCTGATGATGTTGATTATGTTGGTACGGGGAAAACTGAGAAAGCTGGCGGCGCGGGATCATCTGTTCTGCTTTCTTCAGGGTGCCTGCGTGTTCTGTTTTAATTTCTGGTGCTTTTATACCGCCGCGGCGTGGATCAATACCGGACTGGAGTCAGTGATCTTTTCCATGGCAGTATTATTCAATGCAGTGAACAGTTTTATCTTCTTTGGTCAAAAACCGCCAGCACGGTTCTATCTCGCCGCCGCACTGGGGCTGACCGGTATCGTCACTCTCTTCTGGCATGATCTTACCGCCAACGGCGTCAGCGGCACGCTGTTGTCAGGGATTGGTCTGAGCGCGCTGGGCACGTTCGGTTTCTCACTGGGAAATATGATCAGTCTTCGCCATCAGAAAAATGGGCTGGAGGTGATGACAACAAACAGTTGGGCGATGCTCTACGGTACGGTGCTGATCGCGATTATCGCCCTGCTACGCAGTGATGATTTCACCCCGCAGTGGACGTTTAGCTACCTGGGCGCATTGTTGTATTTGGCCGTTTTCGGCTCGGTGATTGCCTTTGGCGTTTATTTCACCCTTGTCGGCCGCATTGGTCCCAGTAATGCGGCATACAGCACCCTGCTTTTCCCGTTGGTGGCATTATCGATCTCGACAATTTATGAAGGCTACGTCTGGCAACTTAATGCGGTCGCGGGGTTACTCTTTATTCTGGTGGGGAATCTGGTGATGTTCGCTCGCCCGCAGGAACGGTTACGTCGACGGGTTGCGTAAAAAAAGCGCCATCTTTCGACGGCGCCTTGTCGCTACTTTCTGTTGATATCAAACATGGTGGCATCTGTCGCCATGTCATCAACAACTCTCTTCAGGTTATCAAACGCCATTGGCGTGTTTTGGTTATTCAGGTCTTTACCTTCACCCTGACGAACCACTTTGATTACGGGCTTATTGGTTGCCGCGTCAATTAACTCACCTTCAAAGTAAAGATGGGTATCCATGGTACGGTGACCGGTTGCCATTTGCGTTCCGGCGACCACCAGCGCAACGGGCACCACTTCATAGAACTGCAGCCCTTCTTTGCTGGTATCGACACCGGTGATAGCGCCGCGGAAAATCAGGCTACGCGGGCCTGGCCTGGTCACCAAGGGTTTGCGCTGCTCCACGGCAGTCTTCATTTTTGTATTGGTATAACTTAATAACTGATCGAGGACTTTCTGGCCCACCTGCGTAGTCGGTTTCGGCGCAGGATAGTAAGTAATCGGATTCCATACGATATTGTCGTATTTCGAATCGCTGTAGTTAGGGTCTACCCAACGCAGCACCGGCTGACCGGTTGCAGATTTTGTTTCCTGCAAACCGGAGTAATCTTTCAAAAAACCAGAGTATTTATCAGGCTGTGTGATTTTAGACGCACAGCCGGATAAGGCCAATAAACCAGCAAGCGCGGCAACTTTAAATAAAGTTTCAGTACGCATGGATCGATCCCTTAGAATATGCAGATATGCATGGGAAAGAGTAGCAAAGAGATTTAATTTGCGATGTACTAAAAATGGTAATTAAGCAAAATTTTTTTCAGCGCTTAAAGTCCGGAAAAAGACTGAGCGCTGAAGGAGTTACCGGCAGGCTGGCTTAGGCTTTTTTTTGTGCAAGCAGTGTGGCAAAACGTAACTTGATCCGGTTGCCATTTTCATCGGTGCGGTGTAATTCGCCGACTTCTTCATTATATTTCAGCAAATCCCAGCCCTCGTAATAACGACGCAGTTCCCCTTCTTTAAAAGCAAAGGGAAAGCCGACGGTGCAGGGAAAGTCCTCGGTATCCATCGCCGCAACAATCAGGTTATAACCCCCCACTTTGGTACAGCGCTGCATATTAGCAATCAGACCCGGGATCGTCTTCGCCTCCAGGAACATCAGTACAACGGTAGAAAGGATGAAATCATACTCACCTTCAAAGGTGAGCGTATTGAGATCCTTGACCGCGGTCTGGAGATTATCCAGCCCCTCTGCGACCTTGATGCGCTCAACATTTGCGATACTCATCGCGTTTTTATCCCAGGCGGTAACGTCATAACCGTTTGCCGCAAGATAAAGGCTATTGCGACCATTACCGCAGCCCAAATCTAACGTTTTACCCGGTTTAACCACCTTTACTGCTTCCAGCACCTCGGAGTGCGTGCGGGTTAAATCGTATTTTTCCGTAAAATAATTTTCGTCACGAAGGGTCATTATTTGTCCTCAGATTTCAGTAATGCAGTTCGTTCTGTGCGAATAAGCAATTTCCCCTGCAGCAACAGTGCGAAGGTCCGAACCAGCAATAACGCGATAATCGCATTGGTAAAAATAAACAGCGGCACAGCGAGCGTATGGAAAAAGCCAGATTCGCTGGCATGTCCCAGATGTAAGCCTGTCGTCGCCAGCGCCGAGACGCCGAACGAAAAGCTCCAGAACGACGCATTAAAGGGCTGTGAGAGATACCAGGGCATCAGGCGCAACATAAACAACAACTGGAGTAACCCGTAGCCGAACAGCATTTTTGCCAGCGTGTCGGCTTCCCCGCCATTCACGCTGAGCCAGGCACTACAGGCAACCAGCGCAGGCGCAAGTTGAATACCTAACGACGTACGCAGCGCGGTCGGTAATTCACCGACACTACGCAACCGTTGCAGGATCACCGGTTCAAGGCTGAGCCAGGAGAATACCCCTGCCCCCAAAAAGACTAAACCAGCATCGTTATACCCCAGCGCGCCACAAGCCATTGCACTGATAAAATTATTCGCTACGGTAGGCAAATACAGACCGGGCGTGGTCGCCTCTTCCGGATGTGAACCGCGCCAGAGTCCTGCCGTCTGCCAGGCGGCATAGAGCAGTTGGATCACAACACCAATGATAAACAGCCCCACCGCCAAAGGGTGAAACCAGGGAACAAACCCGATGGCGACCAGCATGGTGGTCGCCGGAAACAGACTCACAAAGCTACTCATCACCGGGTGGCGAATCTCTGCCAGTACGCTGTACGGGAAGCGTAGCAAACGGGTGATAAAAGCCAGGGTAAGCAATCCCCAGATGACCATGGCGAGGATAACCAGCGCGTCACCGGGCAAGCGACTCACAGGCCAGATCTGACTGGCATAGCGCCAGGCAAAACCCATTCCAATCGTCCCAAGCACCATGCCGAAGTAGCCGGCTGGTAGGTTCAGGACATCATCTCGCGGTTTATTTGCACTCATTTTTGTTTATTTTTTAAAGTATATTTGAAATGCATTTTATGGAATTTCATCCGGTTTAGCCAGCGGCGCAAATTTTGCTACGTTTATACTAAGCGATTAACCGGAAACCCCCTATGCACAAATACCGATTAAGCGACGCACAGCGCGCGTTCAGCTATCAGGAAAATGGTGTTAAGAAGAATATCTTACTGCGTCAAATTATCGCCCTGCGCGATTTTAGTGACGTCAAGGCAGGCGAACGCGGTGGCTGGATAGATGATATCAGCGCTCTGTCTCAGGACGGCAACTGCTGGATTTACGACGAGAACAGCCTCGCTTTTTCCGGCACGGTCATTTCTGGTAATGTACGCATTACCCAACCCTGTCTTATCCATGACAACGTCCGGATCACAAATAATGTGTGGATTGACCAGGCGGAACTCAGTCATGGTGTCAAAATAAGTGACAACGTCACAGTGCAAAATGCAATAGTACGGGGACACTGCCACCTTTTTGGCGACGCGCGAATATTGCACCATTCTGAAATCGTCGCCGCGCGTGGCTTAACGGTCGAAAATGACCAGTTCCTGCAGATTTACGATCGCGCGACCGTGAGTAACTCACGTATCGTGCATCAGGCACAGATCTATGGCGACGCCATTATCAATTATGCATTCATCGAACATCGGGCTGAAGTTTTTGACTTTGCCCTCATTGAGGGCAACAGCGAAAACAACGTCTGGGTCTGTGATTGCGCAAAGGTCTACGGCCGTGCGCGCGTCATTGCGGGTCTTGAGGAGGATGCCATCCCGACCCTGCGCTACAGCTCACAGGTCGCCGAGCAGGCAACGGTAGAGGGGAACTGCGTGCTGAAGCATCATGTGCTTGTGGGTGGCAATGCGGTACTGCGCGGCGGACCAATTCTGCTCGACGATCATATTTTGATTGAAGGTGAAGTGCGTATACTGGGGGAAGTACTGGTGGAAAATCACGTCGATATCCGTGGCCAGACAACCGTTGAAGCAACCCCAGATGCGGCCATTCACCTGCGAGGCCCCAAAGTCCTGGACGGTGAGATGTATATCACTCGGACGCCGCTGGTCGGGTCAATCTGAAGCGGCGTCAACAATTCGCGCGTATATGTTCACGTCATCGTAGCGACCGTTGAGAAATTCGGCCTGCTTCATACAGCCTTCCAGCGCAAAGCCATTGCGCCGTGCCACCTGATTACTGGCCTGGTTTTCAACCCGACATCGAATGACAAAGCGTCGGATTTCACCGCGTTTCGCGTAGTGCTGGATTAGACTTTCTAACGCCTGTGACATAATCCCCTTTCCCTGATGCTCCTCATCCAGCCAGTAGCCGATCCAGGCCGCTTTATTGAGAGGCTCAATCTGATTAAATGACAGCACGCCCGCCATCTCATCATCGGCAAAAATCAGATACATCTTTGCATAGCCACGCTGGTGCAACATCATATTGCCCTGCACGGTCTTACGCGTATCCTCTGCGGAATGAACGTACTGCGGCCAGTCGAGCGACCGTTGCAGCCAGTCACGATTTTTAACCACCAGATGGTACAAATCTGTCGCGTGCCCCTCATCCACGGCGCGCAGCTCCACGGTGTCGTTCACCTTGATCGTTTCAGGCATTGTCTTCTTCCCTTCAGTTAATTCATGTTGAGCTTAAAGCAAAAGGGCCTCCCGCGCAGCAGGAAGCCCTTTATCAGGTCAGGAACCGTTCAGACTAGCTTTCGCTGATGCTCTCTTTTTGCAAGATTTTGAGCATATCGTCCTTTAACTGGAGTTTCTGTTTTTTCAGACGCACGACATCGAGACTGTATCCCCGACCATCGGAACCTTCCAGCCTGGCGATTTCATGATCAAGGCTATTGTGTTTTTCGAAGAGAGACAAAAAGCGAGGATTCTCGGTTTTAAGTCGGGAAATCAGATCTCTGTATTCTGGAAACATACGCTCTCCCTGTTAGTGGCCAACTGTGGTGTACAAGAAATACACACCTTCAGCTTACTCATTTGGCTTAGGGAAAAATGCGAACAGGATCGTGTTTAATTCGGCTACAGATATTTCCTGTCACTCTTTTTGACGCCCTCTGGTATGCGCAAAGGGCGTCACAACGCATTAACGCATAATGCGGTCGTCAACGTAATTACGTTTATCCGGCGCAGGCGGGAAGTACTGATAAAGCCAGGTTTCGCTGATAGCCTCCCCCTGACAGCGCAGGAACATCCGCATATCTACTGGTTCGGTTGAATCTGACGTGGGATACCAGTCAAACTGGATACGATAACCATCGAACGGCTCTACATACAGAATTTCAATCTGCTTCGCTTCACCGCTGGAAAGCGTAATCACCGGCTCAATGCCCTTAGGCGCAGCCGCTTTCAGATCGCCCCCCACGAAATCGACAGCAAACCGACGCGCCCATTTCTCCGGATAATGCTCTCCCGGCGCCCAGCCTTCCGGGAAGCCGCCCATGCCGGTGCGGGTCGCCATCACGCGCGCCAGCGGTGAACGGACTGGTGGCTGTGCGCTCCAGTAAAGGCGGTACTCGAACGCCAGTTCATCACCTGCTTCAATGGCTTTTTCCGGCTGCCAGAAACAGACCACGTTATCCAGCGTTTCGCCGGTGGTCGGGATTTCCATCAGGCCAATGGTCCCTTTCCCCCATTTATTACGCGGTTCAACCCACAGGCTCGGCCGTTTGTTATACCAGCCCATGATGTCCTGATAGTGCGTGAAATCACGATCCAGCTGCAGCAAACCAAACCCTTTCGGGTTGTTGTCGGTATAGGCGTTAAACTGCAATTTCTGCGGATTGTTCAAAGGACGACAAATCCACTCACCGTTGCCGCGCCACATAGCCAGGCGATCGGAATCATGAATTTGCGGGTGAATGGTGTCACACATGCGACGCTCGTTATTACCACAGCTGAACATACTGGTCATTGGCGCAATGCCCAACTGTTTGATGTCTTTACGCGCATACAGGCGATTTTCAACGTCCATGATCACCTGACTCTTCTCGCAGTGAATCACGAATTTATACGCGCCGGTGATACTTGGGCTATCCAGCAACGCGTAAACGGTAAACGTTGTGGCGCCAGGTTTTACTGTGTCAAACCAGAAGGCTGTGAAATCCGGGAACTCTTCTTTGGTATCGGTATAGGTATCGATCGCCAGACCGCGTGCGGACAAACCGTACTGATAGGTATCATCTACCGCACGGAAATAGCTGGCCCCAAGGAAGGAAACGACATCACGACGCGCAAGTTCCGGGGCCTTAAAAACGCGAAAACCAGCGAATCCGAGATCGGTTTGCCCTTCCAGTTGTTTGGTATCAACACCCGCATCGTTGTATTTAAACAGCTCCGGGCGGAAGTGAATTTCACGCGCCAGATGAGTGCTGGAATCTACCGAGAACATCCGCACGCGGCGACGGAACCCCATCCCAACGTGGAAGAACTGCGCGTCCAGTTGACGCCCTTCAACATTGTTCCATAATGACTGCGCCGCATCATACTGAATGCTGTTGTAAGCCTGTGGCGTCAGGTTAGCCAGGGTGTTGGGCAACGCGCGCGGCGTTCCGCCCCAGGGCTTTTGGGCCAGGTCATGCGCCATTGATTGCAGCACAGAAAAGTCAAAGCGTACGGAGTTTCCGTCCGCGATGTCCGAATCTGCCGCATAGGCTGCTTGTGAAAAGAGTGAAGCAATACCACTGGTACCGCACACGGCGGCCATTGCCATTGAACCTTTAATAAATCGTCTGCGATTCATGCCTGAAAATCAGTCCTTCTGGTCGTGTAAATGGTCCCGCGCCGGTGCTTATCAGCGGCAAGAGGTTGCATAATTCTGAGCGCCCACTCTAGACAAAAATCATTAATAATCCAATTGTTGAGCGCTGATAATCTGCGCAAAACGGAAAATATTTTGTGTCGATAAGAACAGACCGAATCGCAGGTAAAGCTATGCGCGTAAACTTTCAACGTTTGTCATGCTAATCAAGGCTGACATGATGAGCCATGACCCGTTTGAACAGCGCCAGTCGGGCGCGCATAAAGCGGTTTTCAACGCGAAAGCCCGCATGCTTGTGCAGCCCCATACGCAGTAATCGATCGCGCCCCTGAACACAGGCCGGCCAACGCACCGGTCCGTCTAGCGTATCGCACGTGCGACTTGCATGTCGGGCAAAATTCACCCAGTAGTCGGCAACCTGAGCGGCAAATGCACGATCGTTCCCGTTCACATAATTCCGCGACGGTTCGGCAAGCATCAGCGTATCAAAGACATACGGGACTTCATTACCATGCCAGGCACCGTTGGGGTAGGTTTCATGTTCCGATTCCGCGACATAGTCAAACCAGTAGCGCCAGCAGGGTTCGCCAACCCGCTGCTGCGCCTGCATTACCACATAACCCAGCGCAGTGAACGCCATGTCCCGACAGACCTGCCGCCCAAGCTCTTCATCTCCCTTCACACCCGGATAAAGCAGTTTAATAATCCCCAGACCAAGACGCTGCTCCCGGCGGATTTTGGCGATTTGTCCGGCAAGGTCGACACCAAAAACCGCCATGACGCTGGCTTCGTCGCTATTTGAACCTATCATGATGGGCACCGGATGGTGACGGGCGGCTAAAAAAACGTCCAGCATCGGTTCGGGTAATACCGCATCGCCGGAGACAGGCGTCGGCGCAATTTTCAACGGTGCAGTCAACGGCCAGAAGGCCTCGGGTGGAATGGCACGGAGCTGTTCAGTGGTGGCCTGATGTAAACCAAAATGTTCCGCCAGGGCAACGCCATTCTCCAGCGCAGTCTCGCGCGGGGTATCCGGTAAGGTATAGCCGCTCTGGATAATCGCTTTATGAAAAAGCCCCTTACCGAGCGGCGATGCTAACAGCGAGAGTACACTACGGGCACCTGCCGATTCACCAAACAGCGTGACGTTTTCAGGATCGCCGCCAAATACAGCAATATTCTTCTGCACCCAACGCAGCGCAGCGATCTGATCGAGTAGCGCGAAATTATTGATTTTTTCACCCGCTTCATCGTCCAGCGCCGGGTGAGCAAAGAACCCGAGATGTCCAAGGCGATAATTAACCGTCACGACCACAACGTCGCGCTTAGCCAGGGCAACGCCGTCGTAAGGCGGCAGGCTACCCGCGCCAATGGTGAAACCGCCACCGTGTAACCAGACCATGACCGGAAGCCGTTGTTGACGCACGCCAGGCGACCATACATTGAGATACAGACAGTCTTCAGAAAACGCGCCGGGATCGCCGCCGCCGAGTTCCTTGCAGTACTCAATATCCTGCCAACTGGCACAGGAAAAAGTGTTGGCGTCTCGAATGTCTGACCAGGGCATAACCGGCTGCGGAGCGCGCCAGCGCAGTTCGCCTGTTGGCGGCGCGGCGTAGGGAATACCGCGCCAGATGAGAATGTCGTCCTGAACGACACCCCTCAATTTACCCTGAGCTGTTTCTGCCAGCGGAAGGTGGGACTCGATCATATCCTTGCAAACCCGTTAACCGTAGATTGCAACAGGATACCTTGATTAAAGTAAGCCGCAACGCCGTTTACTGCGTTCTTCCGCCTCCTGGTACAACGCAAACTCGTCATAGACCGGACAGCCTAACGCTTGCTCAAACGCCTCACGACTGGCATTACCGTGGCTGCGTGCCTGCGTTTCATTACCCAGATTGGACTGAAAAATGCCGGCAGCACTGACTGGCAGAAAATCTTCATAAGTGATGGGTTGCGCCACCACCCAGCCGCGTTCAATGTGTGGTTGGGGATCATCCCCCGGATGAATGGCATTTCGATGCGCCTCGCCCGAAGGCGTCAGACGATAGCGGAACCAGGCCAGTCCCTGTTGGCGCAGCAGAAACTCGCTGTCCGGAAACGCCTTGAACGTTTCTTGCAGGTGCAACTGATGCGTCAGGTTGTCTTTACCGGTTCCGGCGCTATTCAATAATTCATCATACAGTCGACGTCCTTTCTGGGTCAGCGCCACCCCACGCTGCTCAATCTCACCGAAGCGCGCGGTGTGTGTGCCCTGCATTTCACCCGCAAATAACACAGGCTCCTCAAGCGCTTTAAAACTGGTCTGGCGTAAAAGAATGGGCACTTCACGACGCGGCGGACCTTCAATCAGAATTTTAGGCTCGATACCGCATTCGGGCATCATCGCTTGTACCCGGTCGATATCGAGCGTTCTTGGGGTCAGGTGATTGATATGGCAGCCGGGGAAGCAGACGACGTCGGCGATCAGACGATGCTCGTTATGCAGCGCATGGTAGGTTTGCTCATCCACGGTGGCATGCCGGTGCCAGCGGAAAGTTTCCAGTGCTTCCCGTACAAATTCTTTAACCTGGGCGGCGGTAAATCCGCTTTGTGCATCCCAGAGGTCCAGCAGTTCCCGACAGCGTGGCGTGAAAATATCGCGCTGCGCGAGAATGTCTGCGGCGCGCTGACGCAATGACGCGTTCTCGATCAACTCCAGACGCAATAGTGAGGTAAAGACACGAAACGGGTTGCGGCAAAGTGACGCGTCATCAATGGGACGAAATGCGGTGGAATGCACCGGCACGCCAGCCTGCGACAGATCGTAATAGCTGACCGGAAACATCCCCATAATCGCAAACATCCGGCGCAGGGTTGATAACTCCTCAGCCGTACCAACCCGGATCGCACCATGTCGCTCGACGTTGAGTCGCGCCAGCTCATCCGCATTAGCCAGTTTTTCATGCAACGCGGGGTTATTTTCCAGAACGGCCAGATTCACATCAGCCACAAGATCGAGCAGCGTGCCGTATTGCGGAACTTCCTGCTGATACATTGCCGACATTGCCTGCGAAAAATGCTCCCGAATCTCATCTGCCGTGATGGTGTTCGCCATAATGTCATGCCTCCAGTGAATGTTACCTGGAGTTTAGAAAACGCTTTTCACTCTGGGGAGAAGAATTTACAAAGTGTGATCTCGCATGACATCAGTGTATCTTTTGGCCTTCCTGCACAGAGGCAACGTTTAATGTTGATCGGGGCCCAGATTACGTTCCAGCCACGGGAGAAACTGTTTTTTATTGCTTTCAGAAAGCGTATCTGGAGTGTTGTCGTCACGCCGTCAGCCAACGCGCAGTCATGAAGGCGATACAGAGGGTATCACTATGGGGATGACGGTGGCCGAGGACATGGATCATTTTACACCCCGACTACGAAATCGCTGTTAGTTAAAAAGATTAAATGTTAATAATATTTTGCAATCAAGTTATCAAAAACAAACAACTTTACTTGTCACCGGCACGGCTCTGTTTTTAACATCGCTTATGGAAAAAAATAGCCTTTTTAGTCAGCGCATCCGCTTGCGCCATCTTCATACTTTTGTCGCTGTCGCTCAACAAGGAACATTGGGGCGTGCAGCCGAAACCCTTAACCTTAGCCAGCCTGCGTTGTCAAAAACACTTAACGAACTCGAGCAACTGACCGGCACGCGTCTGTTTGAACGTGGGCGACTCGGAGCGCAACTCACGCTCCCCGGCGAACAGTTTCTGACCCATGCGGTCAGAGTGCTTGACGCGCTCAATACCGCCGGGCAAGCGCTCAATCGTAAAGAAGGCATTAACGATGATGTTGTAAGAATAGGCGCCCTTCCCACCGCCGCGCTCGGTATTCTGCCGTCAGTGATTGGGCAATTTCACCGCCAGCAGAAAGGCACCACTTTACAGGTCGCCACGATGAATAACCCCATGCTGCTGGCCGGACTGAAAACGGGTGAGATAGATATTGGGATTGGGCGTATGTCCGATCCTGATCTGATGAACGGGTTAAACTATGAGCTGCTGTTTCTGGAATCAATGAAGCTCGTCGTGCGCCCGAACCACCCGCTGCTCCAGGAAAACGTCACGCTCAGTCGCGTGATGGAGTGGCCGGTGGTAATTTCCCCTCAGGGCACGGCTCCCCGACAGCACGCGGATGCCCTGCTGCAAAGTCAGGGCTGCAAATTACCCGCAGGATGCATAGAGACGCTCTCCGCGTCGCTCTCCAGACAACTTACCGTGGATTATGATTACGTGTGGTTTGTGCCTTCCGGCGCGGTGAAAGAGGATTTGCGGCAGGCGACGCTGGTGTCATTACCCGTTCCGTCGCAGGGCACTGGCGAACCCATTGGTATCCTGACCCGCGTTGATTCCACCCTCTCCGCAGGCGCTCAGTCGCTTATCAGCGCGATTCGAAAATCCATACCCTTCTGAGGCCGACAAAGGATATGGCGCTTACGCGCCATATCCGGGTGGATGTTAAAACGTTTCCCAGTTATCCCCGTCAGGGGTGATCGGTTGTTTCGCCGTCGATAGCTGATGAGTTGTTGTCACCGCACGTTTCTTCGCGCTTGCGGTCGTGAGGCGGAACGTGCCCACGGCTTCCGTCAGATGTGCGGCCTGCTCTTCGAGTGATGCCGCTGCCGCAGAGGCTTCTTCAACCAGCGAGGCGTTCTGCTGAGTCACTTTATCCATCTCTGAGATGGCCTGACTCACCTGAACAATACCGCGGCTCTGCTCATCCGACGCGGCGGCAATTTCCAGCATGATATCGGTGACACGTCTGACCGCGTCGACGATATCCGTCATCGTGTTACCTGCCGCAACCACTTCACCGGAACCCTGATCAATCAGGCGTACCGATTCGCTAATCAGTCCTTCAATCTCTTTAGCGGCCTGGGCGCTACGACTGGCCAGCGTGCGTACTTCACTAGCGACCACGGCAAAGCCACGACCTTGCTCACCCGCGCGCGCGGCTTCAACCGCCGCGTTCAACGCCAGAATATTGGTCTGGAAGGCAATGCTGTTGATAACCGCCGTGATTTCAGAGATTTTCTTCGAGCTGGTCGAAATATTGCCCATCGTTTGTACAACACCGGAAACCATCTGACCGCCGCGACTGGCCTTGCCGGAAGCATCTTCCGCCAGTTTGCTGGCATGATGCGCGTTATCGGCGTTCTGTTTCACCGTTGCGGTCAGTTCTTCCATACTGGCCGCCGTCTGCTCAATAGCCGCTGCCTGTTCTTCAGTACGCGACGACAGGTCGGTGTTGCCTGCGGATATTTCACTGGTACCACGGTAGATCTCTTCAGCGCCCTGACGCACCGCGCCCACGGTTTTCACCAGCGAATGTTGCATCTGCTGCAGGTGACGGCTCAGACGGCCGATTTCACTGCGTCCAGTCGGCTCATCCGGCATGGTCAGATCGCCCGCCGCAATTTGCTCGATACGCTGTGCAGCATGCTGCAACGGATTAATAACCGTGCGACGCAGCACAAAGAAGGTCATCACAGTCAGCGCCAATGCCAGACCAAAGGCACCAATCATAAACATGACGCCCAACTGCGTGCGCTGATGCGCTTGTTCAGATAAGTGATTCGCGCGAGCGGTACGGATTTCAATAGCCTTCAACAAGACTTTGTTATAGCTATCATCCAACTGGCGAGCCTGTTCGCTTTCATGATTGATGATCGCTTCAAACATACCGTTTCTGGCAAATTTCAGCATCGGTTGCATGCCGTCAACGTACGCTTTAAACGCGTTGCTGAGATCGCCATCCAGCGCTTCATCTTCCGCTGTCTTCACCGAACGCGCCATATAGGCGTTAAAACCGTCCTGTGACTGCTTGATGCGTTTTTCAGCCGCTGCGATATTCGCCTTCATATCCTGCATTTCAGCGATACGACTCGCTGCGCCAGCGTGAATTAAATTGATGCGCGCGGTGCGTAAATGGTTAGAGCTATTGGATAGCCCCATTCGCACCTGAATCTCTTCTGTAACGTCACGCTGATCGCGGTCCGCCTGCATGAGGAAATAGCCTGCCAGGGCAGAACTCAGCGCGAACAGCAAAATAATGCCACCGAGAATGGAGGAAAACAGCGGAACCAGCCGTATTTGATACAGGAAACCCAGCTTTGGGGCTGCTTGCATCGATGATGTGTTGTCCATGACCGTCGACTCTCTTGTAGGATGAATGCGTTTACACGCCCGTTAGATAGTCATCGGCATTCTGTGACGTATGCTTATGGTAAAAAGCGCAACGCTCATCACAGTTTCACAACAATATTGTTAAATGTGCAACAAGGTGCCAGCGACGATCGCCGCTGGCGATGGGATTATTTATCCCCGAAGTGTATAACCGTGCGGATCGATTTGCCGGAATGCATCAGGTCAAAGGCTTCGTTGATCTGTTCCAGCGGTAAACGATGGGTAATAAAAGGATCTAACTGAATTTTCCCGCTCATGGCATCTTCAACCATTCCTGGCAATTGGGTGCGCCCTTTCACCCCGCCAAAGGCGGAACCACGCCAGACTCGCCCGGTCACTAACAGGAACGGACGCGTTTTAATCTCCTGCCCCGCACCGGCCACGCCAATGATAACGCTTTCACCCCAGCCTTTATGACAGCATTCCAGCGCCGCACGCATAACATCGACATTACCGATACACTCGAAGCTGTAGTCAACCCCGCCGTCGGTGAGTTCTACAATCACGTCCTGGACGGGTTTGTCATAGTCTTTCGGGTTGATGAAATCCGTCGCGCCCAGTTCGCCTGCCAGCTTGAATTTCTCCGGGTTGGTATCAACCGCAAGGATACGTCCTGCCTTTGCCTGAACGGCCCCCTGAATCACCGCCAGACCGATGCCGCCTAAGCCAAATACCGCAACGGTATCGCCTTCTTTCACTTTCGCCGTGTTATGAACGGCGCCAATACCGGTCGTGACGCCGCATCCCAGCAGGCATACTTTATCCAGCGGCGCTTGTGGATTCACCTTCGCCAGGGAGATTTCGGCGCAAACGGTATATTCGCTAAAGGTACTGGTACCCATATAGTGATAGATGGGTTCACCATTGTATGAAAAGCGGGTGGTGCCATCCGGCATTAACCCTTTCCCCTGCGTAGCACGTACCGCCTGACAAAGGTTGGTTTTGCCCGATTTACAGAATTTGCATTCGCCGCATTCTGCGGTGTAGAGCGGAATAACGTGATCGCCAGGCTTCAGGCTAGTGACCCCTTCGCCCACTTCAACGACGACCCCACCGCCTTCATGCCCAAGAACGGCCGGGAAGACGCCTTCAGGATCGTCGCCAGAAAGCGTAAAGGCATCGGTGTGGCATACGCCAGTGTGAGTGATCCGAACGAGAACCTCGCCCTTTTTCGGCGGAGCGACATCAATTTCGACAATTTTCAGTGGTTGGCCTGGACCGAATGCCACGGCTGCACGTGATTTCATATTGTTCTTCCCTATGTTACGAGGAGGTTAGTTTATTGGGGATGCTAGCCTCTTACTCACCTTAGGGCAACGAGAAACAGGATTTACAGCGTTTTAACATCAGCGCGGGGCTAACGCCCCGCACATCTTTTAATCAACTAACGCTTGCGCGGCATCATGCGCAGCAGCGTGTTATCTTTCCAGAAATAATGGTGCAGCAGCGCGGCCCCCGCGTGGAGCGCAATCACAAAGTAACCGAGATTCGCCAGCGTGACATGCCACTCCTTAAGCGTATCCACCAGATCAAAGTTCCCTTCCGCCGCATACGGCATGACCAGACCAAATGCCAGCCACGGATTGCCGCGGTTATACATCATCACCACGCCAATAATCGGCAAGGCAATGAACAACAGATAAATCACCAGATGACCAAGATGCGCCAGTCCGGTGAACATAGGCTTCGGTTTAGGCACAATAGGCGGCGCAGGATACTTCAGACGGAGCAGTAAACGCGCCACCATCAGCACCAGAATAGAGATCCCGCACGAGACGTGAACCATATTGATAAGCGGACGATATTCACGTGGGAAAGCGCCACGAAACTCCATCGCGGAGTAAGCCACGATCACCAGTAAAAAAACCAGCCAGTGAATCCCAATCTGCAGGCTTGAGTACTTATTGCCCATAACATTTCCTGAATAAAAACAATAAAGCGTCAACATAGCGAGCTTTTGTTAAAAATTCATTAAGTTTTCTTCATCGGTTATCAGAGAGTTAGCCATAACGGCAAAATGTGACGTTGCTCACCCCGAGATACTGGTCTATGCCTGGAAAGGGAAACTGAACGGCTTTTCAATCCTGACAGGAGAATATTATGAGTAAAATTGGCATTAACGGTTTTGGTCGCATTGGCCGCCTGGTGTTGCGTCGATTACTGGAAGTCAAAAGTGACATTGATGTCGTTGCAATTAATGACCTGACCTCGCCGAAAATCCTCGCCTATCTGTTGAAGCATGATTCCAACTACGGCCCCTTCCCATGGAGCGTCGATTTTACGGAAGATTCCCTGATAGTGGACGGCAAACATATCGCGGTTTATGCGGAGAAAGAGGCGAAAAACATCCCATGGAAAGCGAAAGGTGCGGAAATTATTATTGAATGCACCGGCTTCTATACGTCGAAAGAAAAATCCCAGGCGCACATCGATGCAGGCGCGAAAAAAGTGCTCATATCCGCTCCGGCGGGCGATATGAAAACCATTGTCTTTAACGTTAACGATGAGACGTTAGACGCTAACGATGTGATCGTCTCTGTCGCCTCCTGCACGACCAACTGCCTGGCACCGATGGCGAAAGCCTTACACGACAACTTTGGTATTCAGGTCGGCACCATGACGACCATTCACGCCTACACCGGCACGCAGTCGCTGGTTGATGGTCCACGCGGTAAGGATCTACGCGCTTCGCGTGCCGCCGCAGAAAACATTATTCCGCATACCACTGGCGCGGCAAAAGCAATTGGCCTCGTGATACCGGAACTCAGCGGTAAACTGAAGGGCCATGCGCAGCGGGTACCGGTAAAAACCGGTTCAGTAACCGAACTGGTATCCATTCTGGGTAAGAAAGTCACCGCTGAAGAGGTTAATAACGCACTGAAACAGGCGACAACAAACAATGAATCGTTCGGCTATACCGACGAAGAAATTGTTTCATCCGATGTGATTGGTTCGCACTTCGGTTCTGTATTCGATGCGACACAAACCGAAGTGACTGAGGTGGGCGATCTGCAACTGGTTAAAACCGTGGCGTGGTATGACAACGAATACGGATTTGTTACCCAGCTCATCCGCACGCTGGAGAAAATCGTTAAACTCTGATTGTGACGGCGGAGGAACGCCTCCGCCGCACTGGAATCAGGACTGCAAATAAACCACCTGCGTTTGCAGATATTCATTCAGCCCATGCTTTCCGTCCGCGCCGCCAATCCCCGATTTACGCCAGCCGGCATGGAAACCCTGCATCGCCTCAAAGTTCTCGCGATTAATATAGGTTTCGCCAAATTTAAGCCCTTTTATCGCTTTCATCGCGACGTTGAGATTCTGGGTATAGATTGATGACGTCAGACCGTAATCGCTGTCATTTGCCATGGCAATCGCCTCATCCAATGTCTCAAAGACAACCACAGGCAGTACGGGGCCGAACGTCTCCTCATGCATAATCGCCATCTCCTGACGGACATCCAGCAGGAGTGTGGGAGGATAATAATAACCTTTGCCTTCTGGCGTTTTACCACCCAGTGCAATTCTGGCACCTTCCTTTACCGCACGCGCGACCTTCTGCTCCACGCGCTCCAGCGCAGCGGCATTGATCAACGGCCCCATCGCAATATCAGTGCGTTCCGCGGGATTGCCAAACTGTACCGCGTTTAAAGCTTCACCGAGGCGATTCACAAACCGGTCGTAAACGCCCTTTTGCACATATACGCGCTCGGCACAGTTACAGACCTGACCGGTGTTGATCACCCGGGAATCGACAATCGCTTTTACCGCCAGATCCAGATCGGCGTCATCCATGACAATCGCCGGCGCTTTACCGCCCAGTTCGAGGCACACTTTGGTGATATTTTTCGCCGCTGTCGCCATGATTTTCTCACCCGCAGTGACGCTGCCGGTCATGCTAACCATCGCCACTTTTGGGTTGCCCGCCAGTTCTTGTCCTACCGTTTCACCGCGTCCCAGTACGAGGTTGAACACACCGCGTGGTAAGCCGATGTCATCGACAATTTTGGCAAAGGCAATTGCATTGTTGGGCGTGAACTCGCTGGGTTTAATCACAATCGTATTGCCCGTTAACAGTGCCGGTGCCAGTTTGCGTGCGATTAAAAAGAACGGGAAATTCCACGGCAGGATGCCGGTGGTAACACCCAGTGCACGTTTGAACAGCAAAATATTCTCGCCCGGGCGGTCACTTTGCAAAATCTCGCCTTCATATCGGCGCGCCCACTCTGCCATATAGTCGAGATAATTGGCGGTAAAGGAGACTTCTACCTCAGCCAGTTGCTGAATTTTGCCCCCTTCTGCCACGATCAGCGCACTGATTTCACTCGCACGTTCGCGGATCCCTGCTGCTATTTTACGCAACCAACCCGCGCGTTCTATCGCGGGCAAGGCTTCCCAGCCTGCCTGCGCGCGCTCTGCGGCGTCAATCGCCTTACGGGCATCTTCCGCACGCCCGTCAGGAATGCGCGAAATCACCTCTTCGGTAGCCGGATTAATGACATCGATCCACGCGTCATCGTGCCAGGTGACGAACTGTCCATTGATATACATGGGATGCTGTACGGGGACGGTCATGGGCTGCTCCTGTGATTGAAATGTATTTAACACGTAAAATCATTGTTAATTAATTTCAATTCTGCTGCGCAAGACACCGTTAACGTTTGGATTCTGTGAACTGCTTCATAAAAGAAGCTTGCCTGAACCGGCCGGGAGGGAATTCAAAGAAAGTGTTAATGCCCGTTTGAGGAGAAAGTACATCAAACGGGCAAAAATTAAGCCAGCGATCGGTGATTCATAACGGCAGTCAGGGTGCCATCATTTTGCAAAGTCAGCCAGGCAGCCTCAACCTCTGCGGGAAAATCGACATGAACAATAAAATCACGTCCACGTGGGCCATATCCGGTCTCATCATTACGCAGGCGCGGAATCTCCCCGCTAATCAAGGAAAGATAACGCTCGACACTCCAGACGCCTTCCTGCGGGTTGGCAAATATAATTCGGTCTTCCTGCTGACATAAGGTTGGAATAAAACCCGGATGACTCAACCAGCGAGGCGCGTCCGGATCGTCACGCGTGACCCGACGAAAAGTGGCAATCGTCCGCCGCTGCATCGTCGGATCCTGCACGACAATCGCCGTATTGAGGGTCAGTTCGGACTTCGCAAGCAGGCAGGTGCTGAAACTGGCGTTTTCACCGCAGTTTGTGGAACGTGATTCAAGCAGGATCTTCTCAGCCGGGATTTGCCAAAACTGTTGAGCAATATCCGCTAAAATAGCGGCTTCGGTCCGCCCTGTTGTCGGAATCGTGTTATAGCGTGGGTGTGAAGCGATTGCCGCATACAGAAAGGTCGTTGAGTGGCCAATTCCACCGGTGATGAATAGCGGGATCTGCTGTTCGCTGGCGATTCGGCACGCAGCGTCAATGGTCGGGATAACGGCGTTCCCCGCCAGCACAACACAATCAGCCGGATACGCGGACCCGCCACAGAAATCATCCTGCGCCAGCCATTGTCCTATCGTATTGATCGCCCCGAGGGAAGCAGTGGAAAGTAATGGGGATGGTTGCATCATCAGGCTCCTTCTCTTTTCCCTGTAGAGTACCGTACTCACTGTGCCTAAGTAGCAGATCTCTCTGAAACGTTGCCCATTGTTTTTCCGGAACTTTTTGGAGTCACCTTCGAAAATAACCAGAAAAGTCTAAAAAACAGGTGGTTGCACCTGTATTTTATCCCGCACATTCAGATTATGATAACCTGAATGGATCATATATTTTAAATTCACAGAAATTTCCCCTGTCATATTAACGCTTTTTTGCACCCATTTTGCTGCTGTCGCTTGTCAAATATGACTAACCTTCCTAGCTTAATTAACAATTTCACATTTTGTTAACCTAACAGGTTGCACCTTTCGCGCTGCCGGGTGCCACCTTCAATTTTCTCTCCGGGCGAGGTTCTGACTCAATGACAACGCATGAAAGCACTACCAATATTCTCAAGAAAAACAAAAAGGTCCTCATCGCCAGTCTGACTGGCAGCGCGATCGAATGGTTCGACTATTTCCTGTATGGCACAGCCGCCGCACTGGTTTTCAATAAAATATTCTTCCCCATGGTCGACCCGGTTATTGGCTTAATTCTCTCGTACCTTTCCTTCTCACTGACCTTTTTTATTCGCCCCATTGGCGGAGTGATTTTCGCCCACATCGGCGATCGCATTGGCCGCAAGAAAACGCTGGTTTTAACGCTTTCTCTCATGGGTGGCGCCACGGTGATGATCGGCCTGCTGCCAACCTATGAAATGATTGGTATCTGGGCCCCTGTACTACTCATCCTGATGCGTATTATCCAGGGCATGGGTATCGGTGGCGAATGGGGCGGCGCACTGCTTCTGGCGTATGAGTATGCGCCGGAAAAACGCAAAGGCTTCTTTGGTAGTATTCCGCAGGCAGGTGTAACGATCGGTATGTTGATGGCGACGTTCATCGTCTCGCTGATGACATTGTTTAGCGAAGAGGATTTCCTCTCCTGGGGATGGCGTATTCCGTTCCTGTTAAGCTCAGTGCTGGTGCTGTTAGGACTGTGGATCCGTCGCGATATTGATGAAACGCCAGATTTCAAAAAGGTAAAACAGTCGGGACAGGTAGCTAAAGCTCCACTACGCGACACGCTGACGCATCACTGGCGTGAAGTGTTAATCGCCGCTGGGCTCAAGGTCGTCGAAACCGCACCCTTCTATATTTTCTCTACTTTTGTGGTCAGCTATGCCACCAACACTCTGACCTATCAGAAATCTCAGGTACTGGAAGCCGTCACGATCGGCGCACTGGTGGCCACCGTCATGATCCCCCTGATGGGCTTACTGTCCGACAAAATTGGCCGTAAGCGGATGTACGCCGCGAGCGTGTTTCTGCTCGGGTTGTTTATCGTGCCGTGGTTCTTGCTACTCAATACCGGCACCACCTGGGGCATTATGCTGGCGACAATCGTCATGTTTGGTGTGCTGTGGGCACCGGTGACCGCCGTGCTGGGTACGCTGTGCTCAGAAATATTCAGCGCTAACGTCCGTTACACCGGGATCACACTGGGCTATCAGATTGGCGCTGCGCTGGCAGGGGGAACTGCGCCACTCATCGCCACCGGACTGCTGGCAAAATATGATGGCGACTGGGTACCAGTAGCTTGGTATCTGGCAACGACCGTCGCCATTTCACTGATCGCCATTTTCTTTGCCAGTCGTACAAAACGTGGCCCTTCCGCTAACGCCCAGTTCAGTGAGCTGTAAACCGAAGGCAACAATCTGTGGCCCGGTAACGTTGCGCTTACCGGGCCTACAAAACTAACCGCTAATTTGCTCCATTGCCTGCAGGATCCGTTTATCGGAAATGGGATACGGCGTACCTAACTGTTGAGCAAAATAGCTGACCCGCAGTTCTTCGATCATCCAGCGGATTTCCTTAACGTCATCATCTTCACGCCGTGCGGGCGGCAGTTTATTGAGCCATTGCTGCCATGCCTGCTGCACGCTTTCGACTTTCAGCATTTGAGCGCGGTCGCGATGCGGATCGACCGCCAGTTTCTCCAGCCGTTTTTCAATCGCCTGGAGATAGCGCAGCGTATCACCAAGGCGTCTGAAGCCGTTACCGGTGACAAAACCGCGATATACCAGCCCGCTCATTTGCGCTTTGATATCAGAAAGCCCGAGCGCCATCGTCATATCCACGCGCCCTTTCAGCCGCTTATTGATGGTGAATACCGCCGTCAGGATCTGCTCGACCTGCTTCGCAATATCGACAACCGTCTCATTCAGTTCGGCACGCACTTTCTCATGCAGTGCCGCAAAGCCCTCTTCCGTCCAGACCGGCCCACCGTTGGCATCAATCAGTTTATCCACGCCGCAGGAAATACAGTCGTCAATCAACTCCAGTACTTTGCCATAGGGGTTGAAGTACAGACCAAGCTTGGCTTTGTTCGGCAATTTTTCATGCAGATACTTTATTGGCGAAGGAATATTCAACAACAACAGCCGACGCAAGCCAGCCCACATCGCCTGCTGCTGTTCAAGAGGGTTATCAAACAGCTTAATAGCAACGCTATCGCGCTCATCCACCAGCGCAGGCCACGCCTTCACTTTGTAATTGCCGCGCTTCTGCTCATAGCTTTCCGGGAGTTGACCAAAACTCCAGATATGCAGCCCGCTCTGCTCGATACCATCATCCGCCACTGCTGAGAGCGTTTCCTGCACTTTACCTTTCAGCACCTCTTTCAGATCGTGCAGGGAGCGTCCTTCCTGAAGCTTCTTATTCTTCTCGTCGACAACGCGGAAAGTGACTTTCAGGTGATCGGGCACCTGATCCCAGTGCCAGTCCTCGCGATCGACCGTTACGCCAGTCATACGACGCAGTTCGCGCTCAAGCGCGTCCAGCAGCGGCAGTTCTAGTGGCGTAACACGCCCCAGGAAAGCCTCTGCGTAGTTAGGCGCAGGCACGAAATTACGCCGCACCGGCTTCGGTAGCGATTTGATCAGCGCAATAATCAGTTCCCGACGCAAGCCAGGGATTTGCCACTCGAAACCGCTCTCTTCGACCTGATTTAATAGCGGAAGCGGAATATGGACGGTAACACCATCCGCATCTGCCCCCGGTTCAAACTGATAGCTCAACCGCAGATTAAGATTGCCCTGATGCCAGAAGTTCGGATAATCCAGCTTGCTGATTTTTTCCGCACCTTCTTTTATCAGCATGCTCTTCTCAAAGTTGAGCAGATCCGGCGTTTCACGGCTGACTTTCTTCCACCAGCTGTCGAAATGGCGGGAGGAAATCACGTCATGACTAATGCGCTGATCATAAAATTCGAACAGCGTCTCATCATCCACCAGAATGTCGCGGCGACGCGATTTGTGTTCCAGTTCCTCAACTTCCGCGCGCAGTTTGAGATTTTCACGGAAGAAGGCATGACGCGTCTGCCAGTCACCCTCAACCAACGCGTGGCGGATAAACAACTCGCGACACAGCGCCGGATCGATCTGGCTATAGTTGACTTTACGCGCCGCGACAATCGGCAATCCGTAAACGGTAACTTTCTCTGTCGCCATGACGGCACCCTGCGCCCGCTCCCAGTGCGGTTCACTGTAAGAGCGCTTAATCAGATGCTGCGCAACAGGTTCTACCCATTCAGGATCGATACGCGCCGCAATGCGTCCCCACAGCCGGCTGGTTTCCACCAGTTCTGCCACCATCGTCCATTTTGGCGGCTTCTTGAATAATCCTGAACCGGGGAAGATGGAGAAACGGGCATTACGCGCGCCGGTATATTCTTGCTTATCCGCGTCTTTCATGCCGATATGCGACAGTAGCCCGGTCAGCAGCGCGATATGGATCTCGCGATATTCCGCCGGTTCACTGTTAACCGGAATACCCAGTTCCTTCACCACCTGGCGCAACTGGGTATAGATATCCTGCCACTCACGAACGCGCAGGTAGTTGAGGAAATCCACGCGGCACTGGCGACGGAACTGATTCGACGACAGCGCCTTTTGCTGCTCACCGAGGTAGTTCCATAAATTAACGAACGCGAGAAAGTCAGACTCTTTGTCGTGGAAGCGGCGATGCTTCTCATCTGATGCCTGCTGTTTGTCCATCGGGCGCTCGCGCGGATCCTGAATCGACAACGCCGAAGTAATGATCATGGCCTCACGCACACAGCCGTGTTTTTGCGCTTCCAGCACCATGCGCGCCAGGCGGGGGTCAACCGGCAGTTGACTCAACTGGCGCCCCATTGGTGTCAGTTTATAGACCGTCGCTTGTTCGTCAGTAGCGATCGCACCAAGTTCTTCCAGCAGGCGCACGCCATCCTGAATATTGCGCTTGTCCGGTGCTTCTACGAAGGGAAACGCGGCGATATCGCCGAGCCCAAGCGCGGTCATTTGCAGAATGACGGACGCCAGGTTAGTTCGCAAGATCTCCGGGTCGGTAAACTCCGGGCGCGACAGAAAGTCATCTTCGGAATAAAGACGTATACAGATGCCTTCAGATACACGACCACAGCGGCCTTTACGCTGGTTAGCAGAGGCCTGCGATACCGGTTCAATTGGCAGACGTTGCACCTTGGTGCGGTAACTGTAGCGACTGATGCGCGCCGTCCCCGGATCGATAACGTACTTAATGCCCGGAACCGTCAGAGAGGTTTCGGCTACGTTTGTCGCCAGCACAATACGCCGCCCGCTATGCGCCTGAAACACGCGATTCTGTTCGCTATTGGAAAGCCGGGCATACAGCGGCAGCACTTCCGTATGGCGCAAATTAAGCTTATTCAGCGCATCGGCGGTATCACGAATTTCGCGCTCGCCGCTCATGAAGATCAGGATATCGCCGGGACTTTCCCGCCCCAGTTCGTCTACTGCGTCGAAAATGGCCTGGAGCTGATCGCGCTCAGTGTCATCAGCTTCTTCAACAATCGGGCGATAGCGCACTTCCACCGGATAAGTCCGGCCAGACACTTCAATAATCGGCGCATTGTTGAAATGCTTCGAAAAACGTTCCGGATCAATGGTCGCGGAGGTAATGATGATTTTCAGATCCGGACGACGCGGCAGTAGCTCTTTCAGATAGCCGAGCAGAAAATCGATATTCAGACTGCGCTCGTGCGCTTCATCGATAATGATGGTGTCGTACTGCATCAGCAGACGATCCTGCTGAATTTCGGCCAGCAATATACCGTCGGTCATCAACTTGACCATGGTGTTATCGCTGACGTGATCGCTGAAGCGCACTTTATAACCGATACAACCGCCCGGTTCCGTTTGCAGTTCTTCGGCGATACGGTTGGCAACGGTCCGCGCAGCCAGACGACGCGGTTGGGTGTGGCCTATCAGCCCTTTCACCCCACGTCCCAGTTCCATACAGATTTTCGGCAACTGAGTGGTTTTACCCGAACCGGTTTCCCCCGCCACAATCACGACCTGGTGGTCGCGCACCGCTTCGAGGATCGCCTGTTTCTTCTGGCTAACGGGCAGGTTTTCCGGATAGGTGATTACTGGACGCGCCGCTTCACGCAGCACGACCTTACCGGCTGCCTGTTCAATCTCTTTCGCCATCTCCTGGTAAATGGCCTGTTGAGCATCAGGATTTTTAACCTTCTTCACGCCGTGCAGGCGGCGGCTAAAGCGCTGCTTGTCGCGCAGCATTAAGGATTCAAGCTGCTGTTGTAAAGCATGAATTGTGTATTTTTGTTGTTCTGTCATAGCGTTAGATGGCAGCTTTCTGCCCGGTTAAATCTCTTCTAAATGATAGGTATAGAGTACCACATCGGCGGATTTCGTGTGTTGTTCAATAAATTCGAACATAGGCTTCGATATATTGCGCTTTCTCTGTGGCAGGATTGTGAATAAAGTGTCAACACGCAACGGGGCTCAGCCCATTCAAACACGATAAGGAAACACCATGAGCAAGGTCTTAGTTCTCAAATCAAGTATTCTGGCAGGGTACTCTCAGTCTGGTCAGTTGTCTGATTATTTTGTTGAACAATGGCGTGAAAAACATCCCGCTGATGATATTACCGTCCGTGACCTGGCTGCAAATCCGATTCCAGTACTGGATGGCGAACTGGTCGGCGCGATGCGACCAAGCGAGACTCCGCTCACCCCTCGTCAGCAGGAAGCGCTGGACCTTTCTGATGAACTGATTGCTGAACTGAAAGCGCACGATGTCATTGTTATCGCGGCACCGATGTACAACTTCAACATTCCGACGCAACTGAAGAACTACTTCGACCTGATTGCCCGTGCTGGCGTGACGTTCCGCTATACCGAGAATGGTCCGGAAGGTCTGGTCACCGGTAAACGCGCAGTGATCCTCTCAAGCCGTGGTGGTATTCACAAAGATGGCCCGACGGATCTGATCGCACCGTATCTGAAAGTGTTCCTCGGCTTTATTGGCATTACTGATGTGAACTTTGTGTTTGCAGAAGGGATTGCTTACGGCCCGGAAGTGGCATCTAAAGCCCAGTCCGACGCCAAAGCGGCCATTGACAGCGTCGTTGCTGCGTAAGTTCCTGCCTCCCGCCCCGGCGGGAGGTTTTACGATTGGCCTTCATCGTCTCGCTTTAGCATGAATCCGCTGCATATCACGCCAGATGGTGGTGTAACTGCGGCACTGTGCCACATTCTCTTCCCAGCAATGACTGAGAAACTGCTCAGGTTCTGCGACATCCCTGCTAAGCACAATAAATAACCAGCGATTCCAGGCAAACCACTTCACTACCCACATACTTTCGCTCCGAAACAATCATAAGCGCAAAATATAGCCATTTCTTCTGGGGGTTTTGTTGCAACTCTTGCGCTGGCAAAACTGAACTGAAAAAAGGCTAAAGATCGGATTTAATCAACTTCTCAACGTCTTTATCCGTTTTGATCTGGATTTCATGATCAATTTTCACGTTCATGTTGATAGTAATAGGCTCCTTCGGCGCGGCAACTTCGATGCGGGGCGTACAGCCTGATAATAATCCCAGCGGGATTAGCGACAGCCAGATAGCCATATTTCTCATTGTTTTTCCTCACATTCCTTGCCATTCAGGCAATGTTTTTCTGACAGCGCGATATTCTGTTCAAGCCATGCCTGTAAATTATCGCCGAAACGCAAACTGCGCCACAGCGTAAAGAGATTCTCTTCATGGGTGTAATTCAGTTTGACCGTGCCCACTTTGCCATCCACCCGGCTATTTCCGGTTATTGCTGACTGCATCGTCATGACGCCCTGCTTGTCCAGATTAATTTTCGTCCATGAATGGGCGATCTCAATATAGCGCAACCAGTTGATAGCCGCGCCAGCCGCCATGTTGTCTTTCACCACCGCATCGGCGGTGTCTTTATCAATGCGTAAGGTCATGGTCCCTGGGTTGGTTAACCAGCCGTCTTTGATGATCCATTCATCATTATTTAGCCACAGCGGTAATGCTCCGCTGACGGGGCCGGACATCGTGAATTGCTTAGGATTTACCGCACTAATCAGTTCGCTAGACGAGATATTTTGTACCCGAACCAGGGCAGGATCGCGCTGCGGCATACGTAATTGCAGCATACTGACCTTGCCGCTGAGAACATCGACACTCACATTTGCCAGTAACAGCGGATGTTCATCACTCCAGGGGTACTGTCCCTCCAGGTCGGCGGAGATATTGGTCGCCGTGACCTGATTAACGATCTCCGCAATACGTAGCGACACCGGCCCGCGAGTGCCGAGTTGCCATGTTCCTGCACTGAATCGGAATGGAAGAATAAAATCGACGCCATTGATGCGGTTATCCGGCATCCAGGCGCTGCCGCCTTTTAGTACGCCGTGTCCGCCAGCCTCGAATCCCTGATCTGCAGCGGCGGAGAAAGCGACCTGCGCATAGAGCTCACCGTCTCGCAGCTTCATTTTCCAGTCAGGCGGTACCAGTGGCTGGAACACATCCAGAGACTGCTTTGGCCACCAGGCTTGTCCACGCAACCGGATGCCGTCCCAGCGGCCATTCACGCGTACAGGGCCAATTTCGCCGGCATGGAGATCGCCTTTGAACTGAAAAAATGTAGGCTCACTGCCTTCGACGCTGAATTTCAGGGTAGATGCTGGTAAGACACTGCCGCCCGTAAAAAGAGTTTTACCGGCATCAAGGGATAATGCACCGCTAAACTGCGGATGCGCCACGTCGCGTACCCATACTACCGGTTCGTCCAGGATCAACCGCGGTGTTTCGACCGTCATCGTGCCGTACTGTAGTTGGTCAAAACCGGTAGAAAGTTCAGTCAGCGTAATAGTGCTGTCGTGCCATTCCCCTCTACCCGCGACATCCCAACTGGCATGCATAGGCGTAAAGGTACCTTCGCCCCAGTAGCGCCAGCGCCAGCGCCCGGCGTCAGGGAGAAAATCGTTAGCGATGCCATCAAGATGCAAAACAAAATCACCCATTTGATTTTCATGGGCGCGCAGAATGGCCTGCAATCGACCGTCAATGCCACGCTGTGTGACCTTCACGCCCGCTAAAGGCCAGCGAATTTCATCAATATCTAATGCGTCGATCACCCGACCGCGGGAACGCAGCAGCGAACCGGGCTCAAACGCCAGCACAGGATCGGAAAGACTCCCGCTCAGTTGCGCGGGTAGCTTCGCATAGAAAATCAAATCATCCTGTTTAGCTTCACCTATCAACTGGAGCGGCATGGCGCTGTTGTCCATACTGAGTTTTCCTGGCCCAAAGGTGAGCACCGCATTTCCCTTGCCCGCCTCCCCTTGTGTCAGTACGTTCATACGTCCGCTGATCGTGGCATTCTCGGTGCCTTGCTGCCAGTTTTCGACCTTAATGCCGAGACGGCCACTTAGCGGGAATCCTTCATAGGGCCATGTCCAGCGGCCATCGCTGATGGTTAACTGTTGGGAGGTGATTTCCCATGGCAGATCGAGTAGTGGCTCTGGGTTATCCCGCGCCATGACAATCAGTTGCCCGGCATTTTCACGCCATTCCAGTTCGGCATCCACCAGCGACGGTTCTTGCGGAAGGTTGAGTGTCGCAACGGTGCGACCATTGACAGGCAAGCCATCCGGAACCAGCGGCAGTGTGAATTCTCCCACCAGTTTGATTGGCGGTTGATCTTCAAAGGCCGAGACGTCCAGTTGACTCACGGACAAAAGCTGCCCACGCAATTTGCCCTGAAATTTCACCTTCTCACCCTGATAGCGCACTTCCTGCAATGCCGGCGTCAGGGAAATATTTAGCTTCCCCTGCCATACCCGCCAGGGAGCAAGCACCACATTGTCTATATTGAGCCAGGTATTGGGCAACATGGACTGCCACTCTGCGAGGGTACGGGGCGCGGCGGGAGAGGCTTCGGTTTGGGGTAACTTTGCCAGACAGGCAGAATCGAGCTCCAGAGTGCCAATATTAAGCAACCAGCGGCTGGGATGCGATAGCTGTGCCTGGCTGACCCGCGCCAGTTGGCAATCGCCAACCAGGTATTTCAGCTCAGGGATATGCAAACCGTTACGCGTCAGTCGGGGACTCTCATCCAGTGCGATACGAGTCCCCACCGGCAGCCAGATGCCAGCCAGTTTTGGAACCCATAACCCCAGCGTCATGACCAACGTCAGGGGAACAAGGATAATGAGCAGAAGAAGCGCCAGAACGGCTTTATATTTACCCTTCATGGGCAGTCAATATCCTGATTTAGCGAAATTTTAAGCCAATTTAGGCCACTATTGTGGCATGTTTGACGTATCATGCCCAGATCAAGCATAGATGCTCTAAAATTATTCATAATACGTATTGCTTTAAATAATATTTTAAGTTTTGTAGAATATTTTTAATTCGATAAGTTTGATTCCCCATCACTGGAGAAAGTCTTATGAAACTCGCCGTATACAGCACCAAGCAGTACGACAAAAAGTACCTGCAACAGGTTAACGAGACTTTTGGTTTTGAGCTCGACTTCTTTGACTTTCTGCTGACTGAAAAGACAGCAAAAACCGCCCACGGCTGTGAAGCGGTCTGTATCTTTGTAAACGATGATGGCAGCCGCCCTGTGCTGGAAGAATTGAAAAAACAGGGCGTTAAATATATTGCGCTTCGCTGCGCGGGTTTTAACAACGTCGATCTGGATGCCGCAAAAGAGTTGGGCTTGCAGGTGGTTCGTGTACCGGCCTACTCCCCGGAAGCCGTTGCTGAACACGCCGTGGGAATGATGATGACCCTGAACCGCCGTATTCACCGTGCTTATCAGCGTACCCGCGATGCCAACTTCTCTCTTGAAGGCTTGACCGGTTTTACCATGCATGGAAAAACGGCGGGCGTGATTGGTACGGGTAAAATCGGTGTTGCTGCATTGCGCATTCTGAAAGGTTTTGGCATGCGTCTGCTGGCGTTTGATCCCTATCCAAGCGCAGCGGCGCTGGATCTCGGCGTGGAATATGTTGATCTGCCAACGCTGTTTGCAGAATCTGACGTGATTTCGCTGCACTGCCCGCTGACGCCAGAGAACTATCACCTACTGAATCATGCCGCGTTTGAGCAAATGAAAAACGGTGTGATGGTCATTAACACCAGTCGTGGTGCATTAATTGATTCGCAAGCGGCGATTGAAGCCCTGAAAAATCAGAAAATTGGTTCGCTGGGTATGGATGTGTATGAGAATGAACGTGATCTGTTCTTTGAAGATAAATCCAATGACGTGATTCAGGATGACGTTTTCCGTCGCCTGTCAGCCTGCCACAACGTCCTGTTTACCGGGCATCAGGCGTTCCTCACCGCCGAAGCGTTAACCAGTATCTCTGAAACGACGCTGCAAAATTTGCGTCAGCTAGCGAACGGTGAAAGTTGCCCGAACGCGCTTTTCTGACTGACTACCCTCCCGCACGGGAGGGTATTTAAGATTTTCCCCAAAGCCAAATTCGGTAAGATCGATATTCTGTCGTCGTTATTTTGTCACTATGTTAGAGAATGATCATGAAGAAAAGCGTTGCGCTGGTCGCACTGAGCCTGCTGGTGGCGGGTTGTGTCAGTAATGGAAAAATGTCCGTCAGCCGTGAGCAATTGCAGCATCACCGCTTTGTTCTGGAAAGTGTAGATGGAAAGCCTGTTCCACAGTCGGCGCAGCCTTTTGAGCTGAGTTTTGGCGAAAAGCTACATATCTCGGGGAAAATGTGTAATCGGTTTAACGGTCAGGCCACCTTGTCCGACGGCGAACTCAAAGCCAAAGAGTTAGCAATGACGCGCATGATGTGCGCGAACCCGCAGATCGGTGAGCTGGACAACACGCTCAGTACGATGCTTAAACAGGGAGCACAGGTCGATCTGACGGCCAATCAACTTACCCTGGCAACGGCGGAACATTCGTTGAGTTATAAGCTCGCCGATTTAGTCCAGTAGTCGATAATCAATAGTTGCCACAGCTTCCCGCAGCAAGAGAGTGTTCACTGCATCGTTTGCCGTTGGGAAGCGCGCACATACCAATGGCTGAGCCATCCAGTTGACGGGCGACGGACAGAGAACCGCCAATCATGGCGCAATTAGCTTCTCCGGCACTGGTCATTGCCGCTTTCATCCCCGGCGCAACATGTGCTGCCGTCGCTTGCTGAACAGGTTCATCATTACTGCTACAGGCCGACAGCAATAACGCGGCACACCCTACCCAAAACGCTGCGCGCATTGTATTTCCCCTCATTATCTTTAAGCTAAACGAATCGACCTAAATAATAGGCATCTGAATGATTCACGTCGAGAGGCAATGCGCGCATTTATGCGGTAAATACGGCATTTTCTGATTTCTTTTTGATCAAACACCTGTCAGGCGCTGACTCTACGGGCCGTGACGTAGTGTTCCTGCCAGTAGCGATTAGAGAGATGAGACGACGTCACCCCCTGGGAACTCGAAGCATGAATAAATTTATCATTACCAATAAACACGCCAACATGGTGAACGTTCGGCTTCGTTTCGAAGAAGACCAAATCTCCAGGTTTGAGGTTATCCTGGCTGACCAGATGGCCTGTACGACGCTGTTCCAGTGCGGTTCGCGGCAAATGTTTATGAATTACCGAGGCAATAATTCTGCGCGTAAAGGCGGAACAATCAATGCCCTTAAGGCTATCTCCCCCCCAACGGTAATCTGTGCCTTTCCACAGTGCGAATTCATTCATAATGCGACGCTTTAACTGGCCTTTTTTATTCTGAATGGGTGCAGATGAGAAGTCCCCCTCAGGTGAATCAATATAAGACAACGTCGAAAATCCCCAATCTTGTCCCGGTATTTTTACGAAAGCGAAAGAAGAAAACGAAGCCGTTAAAAGTAATGCAAGAACAATCATACGAAACATAATAAAAACCACTATTTAAATAAAAACATCCATACTTTTTTGCGCACGAAAATGATTTATCGCCAGATAAATAAGATCTATAGGAACTGTGATATCGCTTGTGCCCTACCTTTACGTTATAGGGCCATACGATTATTAATATGAGAAGTCAGAAGAATGTCTGTGTTCTCAACTGCCGCCAGTGTAGGAAAATTCCATAATCATTCAAAATGAAATGGTCTTATTAAGACCTTATCGTCCCTCTGAAGACGCTATCCTTTTCATAAGGCAGACAAAAACCCGGCAACGTCGCGTACGCTACAACCAGTTACGATATTGTTTATATGTTAATAACTGTTAAATTTAAGTTGGAGAAAATCAGACTTTTTATTACATCCCCTTCTTTGAGGACGACAGGTTTATTATTCAGCGCTCTGGTCATAATAAAAATTCCTGTTCTGCAATAAACAATGTGCTCTTTTACATCGACCGTGTGTCAATTTGTGCACTCGTTTACGCCTTAACTTCTAGGAATTACAGGAAAGTCCTATACTAGGAATATAACTATCAGGACGCTAAGGGTTTGGATGCGTCTTTAATTTGCGCAATGTAAAGGTGTCGTATGATTACAATTGACGGTAATGGTGCAGTCGCGTCGGTAGCGTTTCGTACCAGTGAGGTTATCGCCATCTACCCTATTACGCCCAGTTCAACGATGGCTGAACAAGCGGACGCCTGGGCGGGCAATGGTCTGAAAAATGTCTGGGGTGACATACCGCGCGTTGTCGAAATGCAGTCAGAAGCTGGGGCAATCGCAACCGTGCACGGTGCCTTACAAACCGGTGCGCTCGCCACTTCCTTCACGTCCTCACAGGGATTGCTGCTCATGATCCCCACACTGTATAAGCTGGCGGGGCAATTAACCCCGTTTGTTTTGCACGTGGCGGCGCGCACCGTGGCAACTCATGCACTTTCTATTTTTGGCGATCATTCCGACGTCATGGCCATTCGTCAGACGGGGTGCGCGATGCTTTGCGCGGCAAGCGTGCAGGAAGCGCAGGATTTTGCCCTTATATCACATATTGCGACGCTGAAAAGCCGGGTTCCCTTTATTCACTTTTTCGACGGCTTTCGCACCTCCCACGAAATCAACAAAATCGTCCCGCTGGCAGATGACACTCTTCTCAGCCTGTTACCTCAGCGCGAAATAGACGCCCATCGAGCGCGGGCGCTCAATCCAGAACATCCGGTCATTCGCGGTACTTCCGCAAACCCGGACACTTACTTCCAGTCACGTGAAGCGACAAACCCGTGGTACAACGCCGTATATGACCACGTTGAACGAGCAATGGCGGACTTTGCGGCAGCGACCGGTCGCCAATATCAGCCCTTTGAGTATTACGGCCATCCGCAGGCCGAACGCGTCGTTATTTTGATGGGCTCCGCCATCGGCACCTGTGAAGAAGTGATTGACGAACTGCTGACTCGCGGCGAAAAAGTGGGTGTCTTAAAAGTGCGACTGTTCCGCCCCTTCTCGGCGAAACACCTGCTGCAAGCGTTGCCCGAAACTGCCAAATCTATCGCCGTCCTGGATCGCACCAAAGAACCAGGCGCGCAGGCAGAACCCCTCTATCTTGATGTTATGACCGCGCTGGCAGAAGCGTTCAACAACGGCGAACGCGAGACGTTACCGCGCGTGATTGGCGGACGCTATGGCCTTTCGTCGAAAGAATTTGGCCCGGAGTGTGTTCTGGCCGTATTTGATGAACTGCGAAGCAGTAAACCTAAGCCGCGCTTTACCGTCGGTATTTACGATGATGTCACTAACCTCTCTCTCCCGCTGCCGGAAAACAGTTTGCCAGCAACGGCCAAACTTGAAGCGCTATTTTATGGTCTGGGTAGCGACGGCAGCGTGTCCGCGACCAAAAACAATATCAAGATTATAGGCAACTCGACACCATGGTATGCGCAAGGTTATTTCGTTTACGATTCGAAAAAGGCGGGTGGGTTAACGGTTTCACACCTGCGCGTAAGTGAACAACCGATCCGTTCAGCTTATCTGATTTCTCAGGCCGATTTTGTCGGTTGCCATCAGTTGCAGTTTATCGACAAGTATCAGATGGCGGAACGACTGAAGCCCGGTGGGATATTCCTGCTAAATACCCCCTACAATGCCGAGGAAGTGTGGGCGCGTCTGCCACAAGAAGTGCAGGCGGTGTTAAACCAGAAGCAGGCACGTTTCTATGTTATTAACGCTGCCAAAATTGCCCGTGAATGTGGTCTGGCAGCGCGAATTAACACCGTTATGCAAATGGCCTTTTTCCACCTGACGAAGATCTTGCCTGGCGACAGCGCGCTGGCAGAACTTCAGGGCGCGATTGCCAAAAGCTACAGTAGCAAAGGTCAGGACCTGGTTGAACGTAACTGGCAGGCATTAGCGCTGGCGCGCGAGTCTGTTGCTGAAGTTGTCCTCCAGCCCGTTGACCCGCATAGCGCCAACCGACCGCCGGTGGTGTCTGACGCTGCGCCGGATTTCGTCAAAACCGTAACGGCAGCGATGCTGGCCGGTCTTGGTGATGCCCTGCCCGTTTCCGCGCTTCCGCCGGACGGGACCTGGCCGATGGGCACGACGCGTTGGGAAAAACGCAACATTGCCGAAGCGATCCCCATCTGGAAAGAAGAGCTCTGTACGCAATGTAACCATTGTGTCGCGGCCTGTCCGCATTCGGCTATTCGCGCAAAAGTGGTTTCCCCTGAAGCGATGGAAAATGCCCCTACGAGCCTGCATTCGCTGGACGTAAAATCACGCGATATGCGCGGACAGAAATATATTTTGCAGGTCGCGCCAGAAGACTGCACGGGTTGCAATTTGTGCGTAGAAGTCTGTCCGGCGAAAGATCGCCAGGATCCGGAGATCAAGGCCATCAATATGATGTCGCGCCTTGAACACGTTGAAGAAGAAAAAGTGAACTATGACTTCTTCCTCAATCTGCCGGAGATTGACCGCAGCAAACTGGAGCGCATCGACATTCGCACATCCCAGCTAATCACGCCGTTGTTTGAATACTCTGGCGCCTGCTCCGGCTGCGGTGAGACACCGTATATCAAGTTATTAACCCAGCTGTATGGCGACCGTATGTTGATTGCCAACGCCACCGGGTGCTCGTCGATTTACGGCGGCAACCTGCCCTCAACGCCTTACACCACCGACGCCAATGGCCGTGGTCCCGCATGGGCGAACTCCCTGTTTGAGGACAATGCCGAATTCGGTCTGGGTTTCCGTCTGACGGTCGACCAACACCGCGCGAGAGTTATGCGTCTGTTGGAACAATTTGCCGCGCAGATATCGCCAGAACTGTATGAAGCGTTGCACGCAACGGCAACACCTGACGTGCGGCGCGAGCAGGTTAATGCCCTTCGCCAGCAGTTGAAAGACGTCAAAGGCGCACAGGCGTTGTTAACCGATGCCGATGCGCTGGTTGAGAAATCTATCTGGCTGATTGGCGGCGACGGATGGGCTTATGATATTGGCTTTGGTGGTCTGGACCATGTACTCAGCCTGACGGAGAACGTCAACATTCTGGTGCTGGATACCCAGTGCTACTCCAACACCGGCGGTCAGGCGTCGAAAGCGACGCCGCTGGGCGCGGTTACCAAATTTGGTGAGCACGGGAAACGTAAAGCGCGTAAGGATCTTGGCGTGAGCATGATGATGTACGGGCATGTTTATGTGGCGCAGATCTCTCTGGGTGCGCAACTGAACCAAACGGTTAAGGCGATTCAGGAAGCGGAAGCGTATCCGGGCCCGTCGTTAATTATTGCTTACAGCCCCTGTGAGGAACACGGCTACGACCTGGCGCTAAGTCACGATCAGATGCGTCAATTAACAGCGACTGGCTTCTGGCCGCTTTATCGCTTCGATCCACGCCGTGCAGAAGAAGGTAAACTGCCGTTGGCGCTGGATTCTCGCCCACCATCAGACGCCCTGGCTGAGACGTTGCTGAACGAACAGCGTTTCCGCCGGCTCAATGCACAACAACCCGAGGTCGCGGAACAGTTATGGAAAGACGCGGCGGCAGATTTACAAAAACGCTATGACTTCCTGGCACAAATGGCAGGAAAAGCGGAAAAAAGTAGTGCCGATTAGCAGGTCAGTTTAAGACGCAATCTGGCAGATAAAAAAAAGCCCGAACATCCGTTCGGGCTTGTCAATTTACTTGCTGGCTAATCAAATGTATCGCAATGGCCATCAATAAAAACGTTGACAATAAAGGCATATAACCTGCGCAGAATATCCGATCGAAATTCACTTGTATAATTTTTATTTTATATATCCTCCCATTAATATATTCATTGAACTTATCACTGTTTCTGTGGAATTATTTTATTAAGGTTTTACTTAAGACGTAACAATAGATACTTATCTCTTTACGGAACTTCTCCTTTAGCATGCTTTTACTCCCCTACAGAGGGAGCCACAGGTGAATTAAAAACTATAAGGATTATTTCGATGAAAAGAAAAGTACTGGCACTCCTTGTTCCTGCCCTGTTAGCTGCTGGCGCAGCACACGCCGCAGAAGTTTACAATAAAGATGGCAATAAATTAGATCTCTACGGCAAAGTTGACGGTCTGCATTACTTCTCCGATGACGCCAATTCAGACGGCGACATGTCTTATGTCCGTCTGGGTTTTAAAGGCGAAACGCAAATTAACGATCGGTTAATCGGGTATGGTCAGTGGGAATATAACGTCCAGGCCAACAATACCGAATCCGATGGCAACAATTCCTGGACTCGTCTGGCCTTCGCCGGTCTGAAATTCGGTGATTACGGTTCGTTCGACTACGGTCGTAACTACGGCGTTCTGTACGACGTAGAAGGCTGGACTGATATGCTACCTGAATTCGGTGGCGACTCTTACACCAAAGCAGATAACTTCATGACCGGCCGCGCTAACGGCGTTGCCACCTACCGTAATACCGATTTCTTTGGTCTGGTTAACGGTCTGAACTTCGCATTGCAGTATCAGGGCGCGAACGAAAACCAGGCCGGTGACGAGCAGGAAGGCACTGGCAACGGCGGCGATCGTAACCTGAAAAACTCCAATGGCGACGGTTTCGGTATCTCCACCGCATATGACTTAGGTTTGGGCTTCACTCTCGGTGGTGCATATACCTCTTCCGATCGTACTAATCAGCAGGTTAACCACTCGACTGCAGGCGGCGACAAAGCGGACGCGTGGACTGTCGGTGCGAAATACGATGCCAACAATATCTACCTGGCGACCATGTATTCCGAAACCCGCAACATGACCCCGTATGGCAATAGCGCTAATACGATTGCCAACAAAACCCAGAACTTCGAAGTGACTGCGCAGTACCAGTTCGACTTCGGCCTCCGCCCGGCGGTTTCTTTCCTGATGTCTAAAGGTAAAGATTTAGCCGGTGGTCAGGATCAGGATCTGGTGAAATATGCCGATGTCGGCATGACCTACTACTTCAACAAAAACATGTCCACCTATGTAGATTACAAAATCAACCTGCTGGATGAAGACGATAGCTTCTACAGCAATAACAGCATCGGCACGGATGATGTTGTCGCACTGGGTCTGGTCTACCAGTTCTAAGTTCGATTACCCGCCGGAAGCGGCGGGTATTTCATCATCACAACTGGCCCTTCTCGCCATCACGCCCTTCCTGCTCCACAGTACGAACCTGAATCTATTAAAAATCATGCAAAGCGCTAATTATTTTCAATGTACATTAAGTACGTTAAAGCGTTACACTTTATATGGTTACTAAAACAGGAGGTTTTATGAGCAGAACGATTCTTGTACCCATTGATATTTCAGATTCAGAATTAACTCAACGGGTAATTTCTCATGTCGAAGCTGAGGCAAAGATTGACGACGCACAGGTTCATTTTATGACTGTCATTCCGTCTCTGCCCTATTATGCTTCACTGGGGCTGGCCTATGCCGCAGAGTTACCCACCATGGACAATCTGAAAGCCGAAATTACGTCTCAACTGGAAGAGATCATCAAGAAATTTGATATTCCCTCTGACCGGGTGCAACTGCATATCGCGGAAGGCTCTCCAAAAGATAAAATTCTGGAGATCGCAAAAACATTACCGGCTGATATGATTATTATTTCCTCGCATCGTCCGGATATCACCACCTATCTACTGGGCTCCAACGCCGCCGCCGTGGTGCGTCATGCAGAGTGCTCCGTTCTGGTTGTTCGCTGATTTTCCTGGCCCGCATCACATTGCGGGCTTTTATTTTCCCGCCGCGCCCCTGCCTATAACGTCTACGATTTGCATCTAAATGTGCTGACATTTTTCTCGCTTATCCGTACCATACGCACCACAGTTTTTATATCAGACAGCTTTGCCGGTCTCTCCGCCGTGATGCATACTCTTCTGATGCCACACAATGAATTGAGCCTCTATTAAATGTCGCAAAATCAAGATATTAGTAAAAAAGAACAGTACAACCTGAACAAATTACAAAAGCGCTTGCGTCGTAACGTGGGCGAAGCCATTGCCGATTTCAATATGATTGAAGACGGCGATCGCATTATGGTTTGTCTTTCTGGCGGCAAAGACAGCTATACCATGCTGGAAATTTTGCGCAATTTGCAGCAAAGCGCGCCGATCAGCTTCTCCCTGGTGGCCGTTAACCTGGATCAGAAACAACCGGGCTTTCCAGAACATATTCTGCCTGAGTACCTTAAACAACTGGGCGTAGAATATAAAATCGTTGAGGAAAATACCTATGGGATCGTGAAAGATAAAATTCCAGAAGGTAAAACCACCTGCTCTCTTTGTTCACGACTGCGTCGTGGCATTCTCTATCGTACAGCGAGCGAGCTGGGCGCGACTAAAATCGCTCTCGGTCATCACCGCGACGATATTTTGCAGACCTTATTCCTGAATATGTTCTACGGCGGGAAAATGAAAGGTATGCCGCCAAAGCTGATGAGCGACGATGGTAAACATATCGTCATCCGCCCTTTGGCCTATTGCCGCGAAAAAGATATCGAGCGCTTCGCTGAAGCTAAAGCGTTCCCGATTATTCCGTGCAATCTGTGTGGTTCGCAACCGAACCTCCAGCGCCAAGTCATTGCCGACATGCTGCGTGACTGGGATAAACGCTATCCCGGCCGTATTGAGACAATGTTCAGCGCGATGCAAAACGTGGTGCCTTCTCACCTGTCAGACATCAACCTGTTCGACTTCAAAGGCATTAAGCACGGTTCAGAGGTTGTTGATGGCGGCGATCTGGCGTTTGACCGAGAAGAGATCCCGTTGCAGCCTGCCGGTTGGCAACCGGAAGAAGACGATAATCAGTTGGATGAATTACGCCTGAACGTGGTAGAAGTGAAGTAATACTGACCGCGCCGGATAACAGCGTTTGCATGTTATCCGGCCTGGCAGGACCGAGGGTTATTTCAACAGACGAACCCGGCAGGTTTTGCCTTTGATCTTCCCGCTCTGCATCTGCTTCCAGGCTTTGTGGGCCACGGAATGGCGCACCGCGACATAAACGTGCGCCGGATGCACAGTAATTTTGCCAATATCAGCCCCGTCCAGCCCCATGTCTCCCGTTAACGCCCCCAGAACATCGCCCGGACGCATTTTGGCTTTTTTCCCGCCGTCGATGCACAGGGTCATCATCTCCGCCTCTAAAGGCATAATCGCCCCATTCGCCGGGGTGGGCATCCAGTTAAGCTTAAGCTGTAACATCTCGGAAAGAATATTCGCGCGCTGTGCCTCTTCCGGCGCACAAAAACTGATGGCCAAACCGCTCTGCCCAGCGCGGGCAGTACGTCCGATACGATGAACGTGAACTTCGGGATCCCACGCCAGCTCAAAATTGACGACCAGCTCCAGGGATTTAATATCCAGGCCGCGCGCGGCAACATCGGTGGCGGCCAGCACACACGCGCTTCCATTAGCAAAGCGTACCAGCGTTTGATCGCGATCGCGCTGCTCCAGATCGCCATGCAAAGAAAGTGCGCTTTGCCCCGAGGCGTTCAATGCATCGCATACCGCCTGGCAGTCTTTTTTGGTGTTACAAAAAACCACACAGGATGCCGGTTGATGCTGGCTGAGTAACTTTTGCAGCAGCGGGATTTTGCCATGCGCTGAGGTTTCAAAGAACTGCTGTTCAATCGCGGGTAGTGCGTCCACGCTATCAATCTCAATAGAAAGAGGCGCTTTCTGAACGCGACCACTGATGGCGGCTATCGCCTGCGGCCAGGTCGCTGAAAAGAGTAACGTCTGACGGGAATCAGGCGTAAAGCGGATGACTTCATCAATCGCATCACTGAAGCCCATATCAAGCATCCGATCCGCTTCGTCCATCACCAGCGTCGTTAACGCGTCCAGTGAAACGGTACCTTTTTGCAGGTGATCCAGTAAACGTCCCGGCGTCGCGACAATAATATGTGGCGCATGCTGAAGCGAATCACGCTGCGCACCAAACGGTTGTCCGCCACACAGCGTCAGGATTTTGGTATTCGGCAGGAAACGCGCCAGACGGCGCAACTCTCCGGCCACCTGATCGGCAAGCTCTCGCGTAGGACAGAGTACCAGCGACTGGGTTTGATAAAGCGTAACATCGATGCGCTGTAATAAGCCGAGGCCAAAAGCCGCCGTCTTACCACTTCCCGTTTTTGCCTGCACGCGGACATCCTGGCCTGCCAGAATCGCTGGAAGCGCCGCAGCCTGTACGGGTGTCATGGTTAAATAGCCCAACTCATTGAGATTCTCGAGTTGGGCGGCAGGTAAAGCGTTCAGGGTAGAAAAAGCGGTCACAATTTATTCTCGCGGTAAGCAACATAGATCAGCAGGCGCGTATCCTCGCAGATCTTCGGCTGTGATGCGACATTTTAATCGGTTCCTGATCCGGCGGAGGGTCCGGCATTGGCTGTGGACGTGGTATCGGATCAGGGACTGGCACGGGATCGGTCGGAACCGGGTCCGATGCGGGAATTTCCAGATGGCGCAGTAATGTTAGACGGGTCATTTTTGCCTCCAGGGTAGCGTTGACTCCCTTTTAGGGTAGTCGCTGAAACCTGACAGGCAAAAAAAAGCCGACTCTATTAAAGTCGGCGTCGTACGAATCAATTGTGCTATGCAGTAATTCAAAAAAGGAAGTAAGACAATATGGAGCGCAACGCCCATCGCTTGACGTTGCATTCACCTGCGAGAGTGATATTGCCCCGAACAGCTGTCTCATTTATTGACTTCGCTCAATTTAAAAGCCGTTTGCGCGATAGAATTCTCTTAAAAGATTAATTTTTACAACCATTTACTGCGATGCAACCATAAAGTAACACCGCCAATAACAACCACTAACAGAACGCAAAATAATGAAAAGCCGAAACGCCATGCTCCCCCCGGGATTCCGCCAAGATTGACGCCAAAAAGCCCGGTCAGAAAGGTGCTCGGCAGAAAAACCATCGCCATAAGTGACATGGTATAGGTACGACGCGCCAGAGACTCCTGCATTACCTGGGCGATTTCATCCGCCATAACGCCCGTGCGCGCGATACAAGCGTCAATTTCATCCAGCCCTCTCCCCAGTCTGTCGGCAATATCCTGCATTCTCCGACGTTGATCGTCCGACATCCACGGCAGACGTTCACTGGACAATCGCGCATAAACGTCGCGCTGGGGGGCCATATATCGTCGCATGACAATTAATTGCTTGCGTAATAACGCCAGAAAACCACGGGGAGGAATTTGCTGATCGAGCAGATTATCCTCAAGGTCGATAATTTTATCGTGGAGTTCCTCGATAAATTCATTGGCATGATCGGTCAGCGCATCACAGACATCGACCAGCCAACCGCCGCAGTCGGTCGGACCGGTTCCTTCTTCCAGATCGCTGACCACATCGTCAAGCGCTAATACTTTACGCTGCCGGGTGGAAACAATCAGCCGTTCATCCATATACAAACGCATTGCCACTAGTTGGTCCGGGCGCTCATCCGTGCTGCCGTTAATGCATCGTAAGGTGATTAGCGTTCCTTCTCCCAGACGGCTAACACGTGGACGGGTACTTTCTCCCGCCAGCGCGTTCCGAACATTATTAGGTAATAACGGAGTTGTCGCCAGCCACTGCGCGCTATCAGGATGGGTGTAGTTGAGATGCAACCAACAGGGATTTTCGCGGGTAATTACATCCTCATCAGTCAGCGGTTTCACGCCTCCCTTCCCGTCCAGCAACCAGGCAAATACGGCGTCTGGCACACTCACTTCTGAGCCTTTTAGGGTCTCCATTTTGCCTCCATCACAGCTTATTTTCTGGTTAGTCTAGCGTCAGGCTTGTGGTAAGCAACCTCTCATTGTCCCATTCTACTGAAATACCTCATAAAAACTCGATTATGCTATTTTGCAGTATCGATTAAGCGATAAGCGCCTATTTTTATTTATGTATTTCAGTGCCGTAAATAGTGAATATCCTGCTAGATTTAACAGTTGACGTTTACACACAATTGCAGCGAATTAATAAAAATAAACGGATGACCCATGAGCATACATTGCCTCACTGCCCTTGATTTGCTTACTTTTCCTGTCTGGATTGTTTCACCTGGCACAGAAGAACTCATTTTTGCTAATAACACGGCCAAACAGTTAATGCAGGAATATACGTTCAGCCAATTGCAAAAGGGAATGTTTTCTACCCATGCTCAGGATGAGTTAGCCAATTATATTACTGATTTACGCCACCATCGCGATATTGTTGAAATATTAACCGTCACCCTGAATAGCACTCACTCCGCATTATCCTGCCGACTGTCTGTTAAAGAACTAGCAGAATTTGGCGAAGTGATCCTTTTTGAGGGCATTGAAACGACGACCACGCAGGGGCTAAAGGCCAGTCGCTCCACGAACTATCAGCGTAAAAAGCAAGGCTTCTATGCCCGCTTTTTTTTGACTAACTCGGCACCGATGTTACTCATCGATCCTTCCAGAGAGGGTCTTATCGTCGACGCTAATCTTGCAGCGCTGAATTTTTATGGTTACAGGCATGACGTGATGTGCCAAAAACACACCTGGGAAATCAATATGTTGGGTCGGCAAATTTTGCCCATCATGCATGAAATCGCACGCTTACCGGGTGGGCATAAGCCTTTGAATTTTATTCATAAAATTGCAGATGGCACAACCCGCCACGTTCAAACCTATGCGGGTCCGATCGAAATTTACGGCGATCGACTGATGCTATGCATCATTCATGATATTACCGAACAGAAGCGTCTCGAACAGGAACTCGAACATGCTGCCCTGCACGATGCGCTCACCGGACTGCTTAACCGCCGTCAGTTTTATCAGTTGACCGAACCTGGCCAGACTCACCCTTTAACAATGGCTCAGGATTATAGTTTGCTGCTTATTGATACTGACAGATTCAAGAGCATTAACGATCTCTACGGTCATTTGAAAGGCGACGAAGTGCTCTGCGCGCTGGCGCGAGATCTTGAAGAAAGTGCACGTAAAGGTGACCTGGTGTTCCGCTGGGGGGGCGAGGAGTTCGTCTTTTTATTGCCACGAACACCGCTGGATGTCGCGCTACAGTTTGCGGAATCGGTCCGCGCTTCGGTGGCAAAAATCAGCATTCCGGGTCTTCCGCGCTTTACCGTCAGCATTGGCGTGGCGCATCACGAATCGAACGAAAGCATCGATGAACTGTTTAAACGCGTCGATGCGGCGTTATACAGAGCAAAAAATGATGGCCGCAACCGGGTGCTGGCGGCGTAAACCCATTACCGACTGCGTTTGGCGTGACGCTCCCAGTTTTCTTGCTTCGCCTGCGCGGTTTTGCGCAATGCAACATAACACGCCCCGCTGCCGCCATGATGCGGTAGCGCTGCACAGTACGCCTGGACGTCATCAAATTCCGTCAGCCAGCGCGCGACATAACTGCGCACAATATTAGCGTGGGATTTCTCTTCACGCCCTTTGCCATGAATAATCAGCACGTTACGCAGTCCATCATGAAGCGACTGGTGTATAAAGCCAAACAGCAGCTTACGGCACTCTTCAACGGGCTGACGCAGCAGGTTGAGACTGGCCTGCTGACCATATTTTCCTGAGTGAAGTTTTTCGATAACGCCCTGTTGTAGCCCCTCACGGCGAAAAGCCAGCGGCTGATCCAGTGGAATGACTTCGAGAAAACCCGTCGTGAGGAAGTTATCAAGCTGGAGGGTATCAATACGCTGCGGCGCACGAGTATTACGCACCGGCTGCCAGTGAACATCAACGTTACGTTTTAGAGGCTGGACATCCTCCATGGCGTCAAGGAACAGCGATTTGTCGTCAAGGTTCATGTTTCATCCTCCCACTTTAAGACTACCACTATCATAGCCGTGCCATGATACGCTCACAACGATTTACTAATGTTTCCAGTAACCGTCAGAAAATATGCCTTTCTTTTGGTTTGACTTTGAATCCTGTGAAATCAGTCACCCTTGCTTTCTGGCTTAGTCGACCTGTTCTTGATATAAGAGAGTTACCCGTAACGGGAAATAGTCACGGGAAAATATGAAGGAAGCAGTGGTTTATGCTTGATAGAGTCTGGCGGATGTCGGCAGGCTCTATTTTTTATGCCAAATCTGGAGTATGGCTGAATGATCTTCTGGCGTGGTATGTTTCTCTTAACGTGATTTAAAACGACAGAGACAACAATGCTGACCTTACTGGAAGATAAGATTGCAACCCCGCTAGGACCGCTGTGGGTTATTTGTGATGAACAGTTCCATTTGCGTGCCGTTGAGTGGGAACAACACAGCGATCGCATGGAACAACTGCTAAATATTCATTATCGCGTCGAAGGCTACACGCGTTATAGCGTGAAAAACCCCGGCGGCCTCAGCGATATTCTTGCCGATTACTTTGCGGGTAATCTCAGCGTGATTGCTACGCTCCCCACCGCCACAGGCGGCACTCCCTTTCAGCGTGAAGTCTGGCAGACGCTACGAACGATCCCTTGCGGTCAGGTAATGCACTACGGCCAGTTGGCAGAACAACTGGGACGTCCTGGCGCAGCGCGTGCCGTGGGTGCCGCTAACGGTTCGAATCCCATAAGCATTGTTGTACCCTGCCATCGGGTGATTGGACGTAACGGTACTCTGACCGGCTACGCCGGCGGTGTGCAGCGTAAAGAGTGGTTATTGCGCCATGAAGGCTATCTTTTATTGTAAATTCCAGGCAATTCGTGCCTTCTGCTTCACACTTTTGAGTAAAGAGCCCATACGTAAACCATGGTTTTTCAATGGGTTAGTAAATTAATTTACACACATTCCGGAATTATCCGCTCTTGACGGCTGCGCAGACTTACGTGCTCACCAAAAAGATGTTAAAATTGACAAATATCAATTACGGCTTGAGCAGACCTATGATCCCGGAAAAGCGAATTATACGGCGCATTCAGTCTGGCGGTTGTGCTATCCATTGCCAGGATTGCAGCATCAGCCAGCTTTGCATCCCGTTCACACTTAATGAGCATGAGCTTGATCAGCTTGATAATATCATCGAGCGTAAAAAGCCCATTCAAAAAGGCCAAACGCTATTTAAAGCGGGTGATGAGCTGAAATCGCTCTACGCCATTCGTTCCGGTACGATCAAGAGCTACACCATCACCGAGCAAGGCGATGAGCAAATCACGGGTTTCCACCTTGCGGGCGATCTGGTTGGCTTTGACGCCATCGGCACCGGTCATCATCCAAGCTTTGCGCAGGCGCTGGAAACCTCCATGGTCTGTGAAATTCCCTTTGAAACCCTGGACGATCTGTCTGGTAAAATGCCCAACCTGCGTCAGCAGATGATGCGCCTGATGAGCGGTGAGATTAAAGGCGATCAGGATATGATCCTTCTGCTGTCAAAGAAAAATGCGGAAGAGCGCCTGGCGGCATTCATTTATAACTTGTCACGTCGTTTTGCGCAGCGTGGTTTCTCCCCGCGCGAATTCCGCCTGACAATGACCCGTGGCGATATTGGTAACTACCTGGGGCTGACCGTCGAAACCATCAGCCGTCTACTGGGTCGTTTCCAGAAGAGCGGGATGCTTGCTGTGAAAGGCAAATACATTACTATCGAAAACAGTGACGCCCTGGCAATCCTCGCCGGCCACACGCGTAACGTTGCGTAATTCTTCCGCAAACGCTTCTGATACCCTTCTGTCAAATCGTTAAATTTTCCCGATTTATTGATCTGGCAGGAGGTTCTTCCCTGTTTCAATTCACATTCTTGGGTTACTCTTTTAATAACAAACTGCGATGACAGTTGTAAGGAGACCCTGTATGGCTATGTATCAAAACATGCTGGTGGTAATCGATCCTAATCAGGACGATCAGCCTGCGTTACGGCGTGCGGTTTATTTACACCAACGGATTGGCGGCAAAATTAAAGCTTTTTTGCCGATTTATGACTTTTCCTATGAAATGACTACCCTGCTGTCACCCGATGAGCGTACCGCTATGCGACAGGGCGTCATTAGTCAGCGCACCGCCTGGATCCAGGAACAAGCTAAATACTATATCGATGCGGGTGTCCCCGTTGAGATTAAAGTGGTCTGGCACAACCGTCCATTTGAAGCCATTATCCAGGAGGTCATCAGCGGTGGTCACGATCTGGTACTGAAGATGGCGCACCAACACGACAAGCTCGAAGCGGTGATCTTTACCCCAACCGACTGGCATTTGTTGCGTAAATGTCCAAGCCCGGTATGGATGGTGAAGGACCAACCCTGGCCTGAAGGGGGGAAAGCGCTGGTGGCGGTTAACCTTGCCAGCGAGGAGCAGTATCACAATGCCCTCAACGAAAAACTGGTGAAAGAGACCTTATTGTTGGCAGAACAGGTCAACCACACCGAAGTTCATCTTGTGGGTGCCTACCCCGTTACCCCAATCAATATTGCCATTGAGTTACCGGAATTTGATCCCAGCGTCTATAACGATGCGATCCGGGGTCAACATCTTTTAGCCATGAAATCGCTGCGTCAAAAATTCAGTATTGATGAAAAAGTCACGCACGTTGAGAAAGGTTTGCCGGAGGAAGTCATTCCAGACTTAGCCGAGCATTTGCAGGCAGGGATTGTGGTTCTGGGTACCGTCGGGCGCACCGGGATCTCAGCCGCGTTTCTTGGCAACACAGCGGAACAGGTGATTGACCATCTGCGCTGCGACCTACTGGTCATTAAGCCCGATCAATATCAGACACCGGTTGAGATTGACGACGAAGACGACGATTAAATAACACGCTATAAATGACTAAGGCCCGACTCTTCGGGCCTTTTCTCATTTCTGGTCATCGCCACCGAGGAAATAAATCCCTAACGGAATCGCCAGCAGAATTGTAAAGACGAGGCTGTAGACACAAATCATGGAGGACTGAATAACATACATTGATGTCGTCCAGTCGGACAACGGAATGTCGTACTGCTCAATCACACCACCAATCGTAGCCCGCGTCACCACGGTCGCCGCGATAATAAACACACCCAGCAGGCACAGCAGAAACTTTTTGCCCTTCGCCGTCTTAAGCTTTCCGAAAATCATTAGCGCATCCTTTAATAGCTGAAAGCCTTGTTACGTGCGCGTAACAATACCATGACGACCCGTCAACGTGCTACTCAACAATTTCGATATAATTCCCGTCAGGATCCTTGATCACGGCTTCGTAGTAACCATCGCCGGTAGTTCGTGGCGGCGACACCAGAATCCCCTTTTCCTCGGCTTTTTTAGCCAGCGCGTTCACCTGCTCCTTACTTCCCACAGAAAGCGCAAGATGAACCCAACCCGTGGTGTGATTGTCAGGAAGCACTGACCGTAAGCGGGGTTTGGTCATCAGTTCAATGGCAATCTCCTCACCGACTCTGACAAAATACGACTCAAATCCCGGATTGTTTTCACTGCAATACTTCTCGTTGATCGTCCCACCAAAAAAGTCGCCCCAGAAACGTGCCATCGTTTCGAGATCCGTGGTCCATAACGCCATATGGGCTATTTTCATCGTTCACCTCAGTTTCATCATCCACCATGTTGACAGCAATCCTCTTTATGCACGATCATGCAGCTTATTGCTCGAAGGTACAAAAATCAGGATTTATTATGCTCGATTATGCAGCTTTCCCGGAACAGCGACAAGCGCTTATTCAACAAATTCTTCTGGAAAATGGGCGCGTGGTTTGTAGCGACCTTGCCAGTAGGCTGAACGTGTCAGAACATACCATTCGCCGTGATTTACAAGAACTTAGCAAAGAAGGCATTTGCAAAAAGGTCTATGGTGGCGCGGTCGTGATGCTTCCTGAATCCGCTGACTATGCCGCGCGTAAGAGCAATAAACCAGAACAAAAGAGCAGTATCGCGCAGAAATGTGCACGACTGGTCAAGTCCGGCAGTTGTATATTCATCGATTCCGGCACAACAAACCTGATGATGGCCGAAGCATTGCCCGCCGAACTCGCGCTGACCGTCGTCACCAACGCGCCTGACATTGCTGCCGTATTGCTTAAAAAACCACTGTTCAACGTCATTATGCTGGGTGGTCAACTGCAACGCACAACAGGTGGCAGCGTTGGCGCAACGGCCATCGCGCAGCTATCCGAAATTTTCTTCGATCAGGGATTTATCGGCGGCTGTGCCATGGCACCCGAGTCTGGCCTTACGGGGTTTGATTTCAGCGACTGCGAATTCAAACGCGCGGTGATCCATCAATGCAATGAGACGATAGTGTCACTCACCGCCGATAAAATCCCCGCCGTTGCCCGCTATGTTGTCGCCAAAAGCAGTGAGATTGACGTACTGGTGGTTGAGGAAAACATCAGCAAGGAGTACGGCGAAGCCTTTCGCGAACATGACATTCGCATTTATACCGTATGAAGTCGCAAGCGAAAATCTGCCTTTCTCGCTCTTTTTAGTCACCAGCAAGGCATTAAATATTTATTAGAATCAATGACTTAAAAAACAACGCATCACTCAGGAATAATTTGCTTTAGTGCCAGACCCGCCAGGCGCACGGTTTGCTGTAATCGTTCCAGGCTATCTCCAGCTCGCGCTTTCGCGGAAAGGCCAGACATCAACGTACTCATAAAGTCTGTCAACCTAACGGCGTCCTGCGGGTACTGCCGGGCAATATAGTCGTGAATGCTCTGTTCAGCAGCCGTGTATAACGCACTCGCCGCTTCGCGAGCCTCGGGATCGTTGCAATGGGTGCCTTCCAGCACCAGGCAGCCGGACGCGGTCTGATCAGCAACGTAGCGTTTTGCCGCCTCGTTCAGAACGTCAGTCAAACATTCAGCCACCGGACGATCGTTACGTAAAAGCGACGCTAATGGGATTGCACCGGTACGGTTATAGCGTTCCAGTACACGTGTATACAGCCCAAACTTACTGCCAAATGCTGCATAGAAACTCGGCGGATTGATACCAAATGCTTTTGTCAGATCGGCGACGCTCACCGCGTCATATCCTTGCGAATGAAAAAGATACTGTGCAGTTTCAATGGCTTGATCAAGATCAAACCGACGAGGGCGTCCCGGGGTTCGTCTAATTTTTGTAGTGCTCACTACATTACTCCTTGACGGCATGAGTTACCGCAGCATATTGTAATCTTCACTACAATATCATGAGGCGAGTGTTATGGCTGCATTACAAAAGAAATCTGTACTGGTCATGGGTGGAAGTCGTGGAATTGGCGCGTCGATCGTTCGGCGTTTTAAGGCTGATGGCGCATCGGTCATTTTCAGCTACGCCGGTTCACCCGAGGCCGCAGAACAACTGGCGAAAGAAACCGGAAGTACCGCTGTGCTCACGGACAGTGCCGACCGTGATGCGGTGATAAAACTGGTGCGTGACAGCGGACCTTTGGATGTTCTGGTCGTTAACGCGGGTATCGCTCTCTTCGGCGACGCGCTGGAACAAGACAGCGACGCTGTCGACCGTTTATTCCGTATCAACATTCATGCACCCTACCATGCCGCCGTTGAAGCAGCACGTCAGATGCCGGAAGGTGGTCGTATTATTGTGATTGGTTCCGTGAATGGCGATCGTATGCCGATACCGGGAATGGCGTCATATGCCGTGAGTAAATCAGCCTTACAGGGTCTGGCGCGCGGCTTAGCGCGTGACTTTGGTCCTCGGGGAATTACCGTCAACGTTGTTCAACCTGGCCCTATCGACACCGATGCCAACCCGGAATCAGGCCCGATGAAGGAACTGATGCACAGCTTTATGGCTATTAAGCGCCATGGCAGACCTGAAGAAGTTGCGGGGATGGTGGCATGGCTGGCGGGCCCGGAAGCCTCTTTTGTAACCGGTGCGATGCACACGATTGATGGCGCGTTTGGCGCCTGATTGCGGGACGGGGTTTCGCAACTGCGAAACCCCGAACTCACTTAGTGCTTCACTAAATACATCGTGCGACTGTAAGCCACGTCCTCAGGGTTAAGGATGGGGTAACCTTTCAGCCACGGCTTGATTAAGCGGCCGTTGGTGTACTGATAAATCGGCGCAATCGGTGCCTGCTCCATCAGAATTTTTTCAGCCGCGTTGTAGTCGGCATTGCGTGCTTGCGCCGTGTTTTCCATCGTTGCCTGGGTAATGACTTTGTCATAGGCCGGATTGTTAAAACGGGAAATATTTCCCGAGTGCGTTGAGGTCAGCAGAGAAAGGAATGTTGATGGTTCGTTGTAATCCCCTACCCAGGAGGCGCGGATCACATCGAAATTACCGGTGTTACGGCTATCAATATAGGTTTTCCATTCCTGGTTTTGCAGCTTCACATCAACGCCCAGGTTTTTCTTCCACATCGACGCTACAGCGATGGCAATCTTCTGATGGTTTTCGGATGTATTGTATAACAGCGTCAGCTTGAGCGGTTTTTGCGGGCCGTAGCCCGCCGCACGTAATAACGTTTTCGCCTGTGCGTTGAGCTCTTCCTGGCTCATCTGCTCAAACGGTGAAGGTTCAGGTGTAAACCCGGCGGTCACGTCTGGGGTAAAATGCCAGGCCGGTTTTTCGCCCGTGCCCAGCACTTTCTCCGCCATAATGCGGCGATCAATCGTCATGCTTAGCGCCAGACGTACCCGGGAATCGGCAGTCGGGCCTTTCTGAGTGTTAAAGGCGTAATAATAGGTGCCCAACTGCGGAGGCGTATAAACCTGCCCTGGGATATCCTTCATCAACTTTTGATACATGTTTTTCGGGAAGGATTCGGTGATATCAATATCCCCTGCCAGATAGCGTTTGGTGGCGGAAGATTCCTGATTAATCGGTAGAAAGGTGACTTTTTGCAGCACCGTTTTCGCATTATCCCAGTAATGGCTGTTAGGCACCACGACCAGCTTCTCATTCACTACGCGATCTTTTAACACATAAGCGCCGTTACCCACCAGGTTGCCCGGTTTAGTCCACTCTTTACCGCTTTCCACATTGGCTTTTTGCACCGGATAAAAAGCAAAACTTGCTGTCAGATTGGCAAACCATGGCAGCGGCTTATCCAGTTGCACTTTCAGGGTGCGGTCATCCAGGGCAGTCACACCGAGTTTGTCCGGCGTTGCTTTGCCATCCACTATCGCCTGAGCATTAGTAATTCCCGCCAGCGCGGCAAACCAGGCAAAAGGAGACAGGGTTTTCGGGTCAACCAATCGTTGCCAGCTATAGACGAAATCCTGCGCGGTAACGGGCGTACCATCGGCCCATTTCGCGTTGTCACGCAGAGTAAACGTCCAGATGCGGTTGTCGTTGCTTTTCCATTGCGTCGCAACGCCAGGGATGATCTCCCCTTTTTCATTCTGATTAACCAGTCCTTCAAACAGGTCGCGAATGACTTGAATTTCCGGTAGGCCAACCGCTTTGGCCGGGTCGAGCGATGCGGGTTCATCCTTGATATGGCGAACCAGTTCCTGCTTCTCTGCCAGTACCGTTCCGCCGGGAACATCTGCAGCATAAGAGAGTGAAATGCTGCTAACCAACAGCGCGCAACAGGTTACTGAAACAGAGTGCTTCATACGATACCCTCAATCCGGTCATTAGACGTTTGCGTAATTATTTGTTTCACCTGAAAGAAATGCAATTACCTTACGGCAAAAAATTGATATTGCAGCTAAAAAAATGCGCTGACGAAAACGATTTGCTTATCCATAAAATTTGCACAACACTGCGAAGAAGAACTTCAGGATACAGAGACGCTTATGACACTTTCCCGTCCCCGTGCCGAACGCGGCGCATTTCCGCCAGGAACTGAACATTATGGCCGTTCACTGCTTGGCGCCCCGCTTATCTGGTTTCCGGCCCCAGCCGCTGACCGCGAAACGGGGTTGATTATCGCCGGCACCCATGGCGATGAGAATTCTTCGGTGGTGACGTTATCCTGCGCGCTACGCACACTAACGCCCTCCCTGCGCCGCCATCATGTGATCCTCGCCGTGAACCCGGATGGATGCCAGTTAGGACTGCGCGCCAATGCCAACGGTGTTGATCTCAATCGTAATTTTCCGGCAGCGAACTGGAAGCCTGGTGAAACGGTGTATCGCTGGAATAGCGCGGCTGAAGAGCGCGACGTCGTCTTGTTGACGGGAGATCACCCCGGTTCTGAACCAGAAACCCGGGCGCTGTGTCAGTTGATTCATCAGATTCATCCGGCGTGGGTTGTCTCGTTCCATGACCCGCTGGCCTGTATTGAAGACCCGGGCAACAGTGAACTCGGCGCATGGCTGGCGCAGGCGTTCGAACTGCCGCTGGTGACCAGCGTCGGATACGAAACGCCAGGCTCTTTCGGCAGTTGGTGTGCAGATCTCGACTTACCCTGCATCACCGCTGAGTTTCCGCCGATCTCCTCTGACGAAGCCAGTGAGAAGTATCTGCAAGCAATGTCCACGCTCCTGCACTGGCACCCTAAAGATGCAATTGCCCGGTCGTAAAGTGCAGCGCGGGTTCAACGTCAACGGCCAACCAGGTGGGGCCATCCAGGTCTGCAAAGCTAACGGACGGCGTTAGCGGTAACGCTGCGCTAATTGCCCGCGAGGTACAGAGCATACACCCCAGCATCAACGCGAAACCCTGCTCGCGCGCTTCTTTTGCCAGGGCCAGGGCCTCTGTCAGTCCCCCGGTTTTATCAAGTTTGATATTTACCATTTCATACCGCCCATGCAGCGCCTTCAGGCTGCTACGGGTATGACAACTTTCATCCGCGCAGACTGGCAAAGGGTGAACAAAATTCTCCAGCGCGGCATCATCCTGCGCCGGGAGCGGTTGTTCCAGCATCGCCACATTAAGATCGGCTAACAGCTGGCAGCGGGCAGCAAGCCCCTCGGCGCGCCAGGATTCATTGGCATCAACAATGATTGTTGCCTCCGGTACCGCTGAACGGATCGCCACCATCCGCTCGCTGATGAGCCGGTCATCCAGCTTCACTTTTAACAGTCTGGCTCCGGCCTCCCACAGGGCGGCTGCACTGCCCGCCATCTGCTCCGGCGTACCAATCACTACTGTCTGGGCGGTGGCAATTGTCTCGGGCAACGACACTCCGATATTTTCAGCAAGCGTTTGCTGCTGTTTTCGTGCACTTAAATCCCACAACGCACAATCCACGGCGTTGCGCGCAGCGCCTGCGGGTAGCAACTGTTGCAATTCTTCCCGGCTAAGCCCCTTTTCCAGTTGTGGTGCAATACTCATGATCTGAGCAAGGACCGAAGCATCGCTCTCACCGTAACGCGGATAAGGTGTGCATTCCCCGACGCCTTTAATGCCGTCTTCTTCCAGTTCAACCACCACGACACGCGCTTCACTGCGACTCCCACGAGCGATGACAAACGGAGTATGCAGCGGCCATGCTTCCTCATAAACCTTCACAGATCTCATTTTTTCTCCTCATGCAGTGACGTGGTCGATTGTGCGTTTTATAGAAATAGGGTTTGCCGTGTTATTGACTGTTGGCATAAACTAGCTGCGACGTTAACTATATGTAAACAGGAAGATAACCATGTCACAAACCGTTCATTTCCAGGGCAACCCGGTTGCTGTCGCCAATTCCATTCCTCAGGCGGGCAGCAAAGCGCAGCCTTTTACCCTCGTGGCAAAAGATCTGTCTGACGTCGCACTGAGCCAGTTTGCTGGCAAACGCAAAGTGCTGAATATTTTCCCAAGCATTGATACCGGCGTTTGCGCGGCATCAGTACGTAAGTTTAACCAACTGGCCACTGAAATCGAAAATACCGTCGTTCTGTGTATTTCTGCTGACCTGCCGTTCGCACAGTCCCGCTTCTGCGGTGCAGAAGGTCTGAGCAACGTAATCACCCTGTCGACGCTGCGTAATGCTGATTTCCTGAAAAACTACGGCGTTGAAATTACTGACGGTCCGCTGAAAGGCCTGGCTGCCCGTGCCGTCGTAGTGATCGATGAAAACGACAACGTTGTGTTCAGCCAACTGGTGAATGAAATCACCACCGAGCCGGACTATGAAGCAGCGCTGAACGTGCTGAAAGCGTAACAGAAAGAACCAGGTTCTTTTTGCCGGATGGCGCCTGGCACCTTATCCGGCCTACTAACGCATTAGCTCGTAGGCCAGACAAACGCAGCGCCATCCGCCCTCTTATTCTTCGCCCTTCTTCTGACTCAGACCGTATTCACGCAATTTATTGGCTATTGCCGTATGCGAGACGCCAAGCCGCTTAGCTAGCTTACGGGTGCTGGGGTAATTGCGATACAATTGTGTCAGTACCGACCGTTCAAAACGGCTGGTAATTTCATCGAGAGAACCTTCCATCGCATCCTCACCCACCGCGACCGTCGCGCCATCATAATCCGGCAATAAAATATCCTGTGGACGCAGTTCAAAGCCGTCGAGTTGCGTCAATGCACGATAGACCGCATTTTTCAGTTGCCGCACGTTACCCGGCCAACTGTAGCGGGTTAGCATAGTGGCTAAATCCGCAGACAGCTTGGGGCGTGGAACGCCCTGCTCATCGGCAAAGCGCGCAATGAAAAGCTCTGTCAGCGGCATGATATCCTGCGGGCAATCACGCAGCGGCGGCAGGTTCAGAGTCAGTACGTTAAGACGATAATAAAGATCTTCACGGAACAAACCTTTCTGCACCAGTTCAACAAGATTCTTTTGTGTCGCACAAATAACGCGCACATCGACATGAACCTCGTGATCTTCGCCGACACGACGGAACGTACCGTCATTCAGAAAGCGCAGCAGCTTAGTCTGCATTCGCGGAGACATCTCACCAATTTCGTCCAGCAGAACCGAACCGCCGTTTGCCTGCTCGAAGAAACCTTTTTTGCCCTCCGGCGCATGGCCAAACAGTTCGCTCTCGACAGCATCTTCCGGAATCGACGCACAGTTAAGAGCCAGATACGGTTTCCCGGCGCGCGGGCTGGCCTGATGGCAGGCATGAGCGAAAAGATCCTTCCCTGTACCGGTATCGCCGGTGATTAACAGCGGTGCACTGAGCATCGCCAGCTTGCGAGCCTGTTCGACAACGTGCTTCATTTTTGCACTGGTGGCAATAATCTGGCTAAAGGCGCTAACATCCTGGGAGGACAGATTTTGCAACTGCCGCCCCATCCGGATGGTAGAACGCAGCATCATCACGGCCCCGGTGAGCATCTGTTCGTCATCTTCCCCCTGCAGGTACACTGGGGTGGTTTCCATCAGGAAATTTTGACCATTAATCACGACATGTTCGTTGTGAGAGGCCTGCGGGTTGCCTTCCAGCCAGCGCTGGAAATTAAAGCCGCTGATCAGTTGAGCAGCCGTTTGATTGCGCATCCGCTCTGGGCTCAGGGCAAACAACTGACAACTTGCCGGGTTAGCCATCTCGATTTTGCCTTTCAGATCCAGCGAAAGCACAGGCTCTGGCAGCGCTTCCAACAGCGCGCTAAGCGCCAGATGTTCACGTTCTGAAGGCATCCACGGTACGGTGCGCACATCCGTAACGCCTGAAATGCGGCGAATTTCTGCCATAAGACTGCTGAAGTTCGTAAACTCCAGTTCTGCAAAATTGAGGTAGATTCGCCCGATGGGATCAATTTCGATACCGCGTAAATCAATACCGCGCAGCACCAGTAAATCGAGTAATTCGCGAGTCAGACCCAGTCGGTCTTCACAAAACACTTCCAGACGCATGGAGGGAACCTTCACCTGAATAATGGACTATAGATAAGATGATAAGCCATGAATGGAATGTCAGGAAGGATTCTGTCAACAAATATTGACAGCATGACGGAAAAATGGGCACTGTGGCGTAAAGTTACGCGGTCAGCGCCCATTTTGGTTTATTTTTCGCGCGGTGGCGTGTTCTTTTGCAGGGTTTCTTTGACCTGACCGATCAGCTGACGGCGGAAATCGCCGAGCCGCGGTTTGTCATCATCAATCCACGGCAAGGGACGGCAGAGTTCCATAGCTTTGATACCCAGACGCGCCGTTAGTAGTCCAGCTCCGATCCCCTGCGCGGCGCGAGTGGATAAGCGCGCCGCGAGATCCTGTGACATCCAGTCCATTCCCACTTCCCGCACCAGTTCACTGGCGCCAGCAAACGCGATATTAAGCAGCACCAGGCGAAACAGACGCAGACGGCTGTAATAACCCAGTTCGATGCCATAAAGCGTGGCAATGCGGTTGATCAACCGCAGATTGCGCCAGGCGATAAATGCCATATCCACCAGCGCCAGCGGGCTGACAGCAATCATTAACGTCGACTCAGCAGCAGACCGGCTAATCTCGCGCCGCGCCTGCGCATCCAACACCGGCTGAACCAGATGCGCATACAAGCCAACGACTTCGCGGTCGTTCTGCGTTTCATGAATCGAAGCATACCAACGCTGTAAGGCCGGATGCGATTGGTCAATACCCGCCTGCTGGGCAAGTTTTTCGCAAAATGCGCGGCCTTTGCCGGCACCATGGCTGTGAAGCAGTTCCCGGGCCTCATCACGCTCGTGCGCGCGCTGGCGCAGACGCCATAAACGACGCCACTCCGTTGCTACCGACCCCACGCCCGCACCGATAATCAGCGCTCCCGCCGCACATCCCCCCAGCGCGACCCAGTCCTGCGTCTGCCAGGCGTTCATTGTCCACTGAACGCCCTGACCCACGACGCTTGCACCAAATAATGCCAGCCCGCCCATCACCATTTTGCGCCACAGACTGCGCTTCGGACGCAGCGCCGCATCGATCACCGCTTCGGCCTGCCCTTCGTCTTCCAGCGGTTCATCAATTTGAGCGGGTGCAAAAGTCTGCGCTTGCGCATCGTTGAACGTTTGCTGTGCTTTAAAGGCCGGGTTTTGCTCAACCTCCAGCGGACCGGCGAAATCAATGCGCGGTTTTAACGGCTCGCTCATCGCAATTTATCTCCTATTAAAAACTCCAGCGCGGCATCGATGCGAATATGCGGCAACGGTTTGTCGACGTCCATTTTTTGCGGACGAAATGCCTCGAACTGAAAGCCCTGGCTATCCCAGAATGCCTGTCCTGGCAACCGCGCAGGAACTTCGCCGGGATAGACCGTCAGCGGTGTGCCATCGCTCAAGCGGTTTCCACGCAATGCCGGGATCTTCTCGCCATTGACATCAATCAGCCCACTGGTGGTGGCCTGTACGGAAGCCAGCCCCAGGCAATCCATACTAATCCCTTCGAATGCGGCGTTTTGCCACGCATCCTGGATCAGCTGTTGCAATAGCGACACCATGTTGGCGTGTTGATCGATGGTGACGTGATCGGCCTTGGTAGCCGCGAACAGCAGCTTATCAATGACCGGAGAGAACAGCCGGCGAAACAGCGTCCGCTGACCATAATGGAAGCTTTGCATCAGTTGGGTTAGCGCCAGGCGCATATCATTGAACGCCTGTGGCCCGCTGTTGAGCGGTTGCAGGCAGTCCACCAGCACAATCTGCCGATCAAAGCGCAGGAAATGGTTCTTATAGAACCCCTTAACTACCTTGTCGCAATAGTAGTTAAAGCGTTCACGCAGCATTCCGGCGTTGGTATGTTTATCTGCCTGCGCCAGTTTCGATTCTCCCCACGCGTCGACGTCCGGCCAGGGGAAAAATTGCAGCGCCGGTGCGCCTGCCATATCGCCAGGCAGAACAAAGCGTCCTGGCTGGATAAAGTGCAGCCCCTGTTGTTTGCACTGGTGCAGGTAGTCTGTCCAGGCGGCGGCTATGTCCGCCAGCCGGTTTTCGTCTGCCGGCGCTAGTGGGTCCAACCCCTCTGAGAGCTGTCGCCATTTTGCCGACCATTCCGCCCGCTGCCCGGTTAACAGTCCGGTCATCTGCCGGGACCAGCTCAGATAGTCCTGCGCCAGCATTGGCAGGTCTAACAACCATTCACCAGGATAATCGACAATTTCCAGATACAGCGTGGACGTCTCTTTGAAGTGACGCAGCAGTGAGTCATTGGATTTGTACCGCAGCGCCAGACGTATTTCGCTGACGCCGCGTGTGGGTGTTGGCCAGGTTGGCGGGTCGCCATACAGTTGTGCCAGCCCTTCATCATATGTAAAACGAGGAATGCCGAAATCCCGCTGCGGGACGCGTTTTACCCCGAGCAAGCGCTCCTCGCGCACTGCGCTCAGCAGCGGCAGTCTCGCACCCGCGTGGATATTCAGCAGTTGATTAACCATTGCGGTGATAAACGCCGTTTTCCCGCTACGGCTAAGGCCTGTGACCGCGAGGCGCAGATGCCGGTCAACCCCACGATTAACCAGCGCATTGAGTTCGTTGGTGAGTCTCTTCATCGCCATCCCGTTATGCCTGAAGACCAGAGAAAATTATAACGTATACGTATGATGTGGGGTCAGGGAGTTGATAATCAACCGCTTTGGCGGTAGATACAGATGTTAAAATACCAGGTTAAGCTGGGGTTGCTCGCTCCAAACGGGTAGTTTTGAGGGATAATGGCTATTAAATATATAATTTCTTTTATTCACACGTAAGGGTTACCCCATGACGTTGCACATCCGACAAGCAACATTAGCCGATTCAGTATTACTCAATGCACTTGGCAATAGCATCTATCCCGCGCACTTTAAGCATTTGTGGAAGTCGGTGTCGGAAATGAACGATTACCTGAAGAGCGAATATTCACTTTCTGTGCTTGAGAAAAGCCTGATGGATGGAAATACAAGCTGGTACATCGCAGAAACTGCGCGGCCGTTGGGTTATGTGAAACTGACATGGGAAGCGACAATCCCTGATACCCTTCTTCACGGAGTTCTTCTTAACAAGCTATACCTTGCTCCGACGAGTACGAGTCAACAGTACGGCCAACAGATGTTCAGTCGAGTTATCGATCTCGTCCGAAGCAACACGAAGGATTTTTTATGGCTGGAGGTGCTGGAACAGAACGAACGTGCGTATCGATTCTATGAAAAACAAGGTATGAAGTTCATCAAGGACGTTGTGTTCGAGACGGCATCCCAGCGAAGTGTACTTAAGGTTATGGGGATGCGTATTTGAGTGGGTTTTGCGTAAAGTGGGCTGGAGGCTATTTTCTGGCCGGTTTGTGCCAGAAGCGAACATAGCGAAGTGCAGCGGCAACGTTGCTCGTAGGTCTTTTGGTGTGAATTAACACATTTTCTTGTCTTATGTATTATTGCTGGATTTACATTATTAAGAATCAAAAAAGAAAACCCAACAGAAAACTCAGAAATAATTCACCCAAAAACTTAACAATTAAAATATTAAGGTAACACCACATAATATTGGGATGTTTTTGTTTTTCATAGACGAAGATTTACATATCATGATATAATATCACTGGCAAATACGCAGGTAATTAACCTGCCAATTATGTAAATAAATTTTCGGGGAGATGACTCCAGTGGGACGTAAGTGGGCCAACATTGTTGCCAAAAAAACGGCTAAAGACGGTGCAACGTCTAAAGTATATTCAAAATTCGGTGTGGAAATCTATGCTGCAGCTAAACAAGGTGAACCAGACCCTGAATTAAACACCGCTTTAAAATTCGTTATTGAACGTGCGAAACAAGCACAAGTTCCCAAACACGTTATTGATAAAGCCATTGATAAAGCCAAAGGCGGCGGCGATGAAACGTTCGTGCACGGGCGTTACGAAGGCTTTGGTCCCAGTGGTTCAATGGTTATCGCTGAAACCTTAACTTCCAATGTCAACCGTACGATTGCTAACGTCCGTACAATTTTCAATAAAAAAGGTGGAAATATCGGCGCGGCAGGTGCTGTCAGCTATATGTTTGACAATACTGGGGTGATTGTATTTGAAGGCACAGACCCCGATCGTATTTTTGAAATTTTGCTTGATGCTGAAGTTGATGTCCGTGATGTCACCGAAGAAGAAGGTAACATCGTTATTTATACTGAACCTACAGACCTTCATAAAGGAATTGCAGCGCTTAAAGCCGCTGGAATTACTGAATTTTCAACGACAGAATTAGAATTGATTGCTCAATCAGAAGTTGAACTTTCACCAGAAGATTTAGAAATCTTTGCGGGTCTTGTTGATGCCCTTGAAGATGACGAAGATGTTCAAAAAGTCTATCATAACGTGGCAAATCTCTAATTATATATTAAAGGAATCTGTCATTACGGCAGATTCCTTTATATTATAAACTCCTCACCTCAGTGGATTAGAGTTTTCACAAAAGCTGAACGCACATTTTCATACAGCGTGTCTGAAAGCATTAAATTGTCCCAGACAGTATTATGATCGGCACCTGGAATAAGCATAAGTTTTTTTTGACGGCAGCGAGACGCTGAGAAAAACAGTTTTTCGGGTATCTCAGCAGGAATCACTGAATCATTTTCGGCAGCAATAATAAGTATATCTCCGGTAAATTCCGCAGCAATATCCCACGCATCCGTTTGTTCCCAATTTCGATCTTTACGTATGATTGCTGAAAAATCAGGGCCAAACTTAACCTTATAGGCAGGCATTGAGTAGACACCGGGTACCATGAGGATCAGGGACTGAAACCGAACCGTTCTAGTTAGTTGAAGTGCGTTATAGGCTCCCATACTTACGCCCATACACCCTGTGATAGCGATTTCCTGCGAGGCAAGCACCGCCTCAGCCTGCAACGTACGGCTAAATAGCGAGGATTCGTGCAGTTCTCCCCCCGTTTCACCGTGGCCTATGAAGTCAAATGTCGTCGTTCCGATGCCTGACGCATCAAGAAGCGCGCGATATTTATTGAAAACCGTCCGATCTTTACCGCCACCATGGAGCATCAATACATGCCCATTGTTCCCAAATGTACTTTCGGCTGAAATCATTTTGTTCTGAAACGGTACCTGGAAGGAGAGAATGGAAATCATCTTTGTTTTCAAAATGGAATGAGTAGTTTTTTGTTTTATCAGACCATAAAGCACCGCACAATAGACGCCAATGACAGATAATGCGCAATCTCTCGATTTTTCCTGTAAGTAGACCATGCTCATTATGCGCGTTAACGCAATGAGTATGCGATACAGGTCGATCGTACTCATTTAAACTCATCATGCCCTCTTAATAACAGGAGAACACCATGCTCGAACTTCGCCCTAACTGTGAATGCTGCGATCAAGATCTGCCGCCAGAATCAGAAAAGGCATTTATCTGTTCGTTCGAGTGTACCTTTTGTATTGATTGCGTGACAGTTCAATTCAACGGCAAGTGCCCAAACTGCGGGGGTGAATTAGTGCGGCGCCCAATACGCCCAGAATCCGCTCTCTTGCGGCATCCTGCGTCCACTTTGCGCCGCTATAAGTAATAGCGCTACGTATTAGAAGAAGGCCGCACCGAAGATGCGGCCTTCTGCATCAGACTACCAGTTCAGGCATTTGCTCTTTCACAAACGCTAATACCTTTTCTGCGTCGAGAGACGCAAAGGGTAGACTTTCAACGATGGCAATGGGACGAGAGTCTCCGACAATTTCTTCAATTTCACTCATCTTGTATTGAATGTGTGGCGTAATGAGAAAACCATCAAAAGCGGGAGCCACACTGGCAAAATTATCCAGTCCCACTGCGCTGATAATCAGATGGTCGCCCTTTTTATCTGCCAATAACTGCATCTTTTTGGCGAGAGAATTTGCGGTATTGCCGAACAAACAACATATCAGTAACTTTTTCATTTTTTACCCCCTGAGAAATGTTCACAGAATATTCCTCATGCAGTACATAAAATGAGCGCTACGTCTTGTTTGGATGTTAATTATTAGCAGGATTAATATAATAACGACGCCACGAAAGCCCTGGAACATGAGCAAATCGTAACGGCGCGGAGGCTGATGACGAACTGTTGTCTGATGGCGCTGCGCTTATCAGGACTACCGCGTTCCGCATTCTGAGATTTTACGTATAATGTCCCTTCTATACGATCTGGCGATTGCTTCAGCTATTCATATGAATCTCAATATTTTTTGTTACTTACTACTCGCCTGCGCGGTACTCGGCAGCATTTTTACGCCGCACCCTATTGTCATAGGGTGCCTGCTTGTCAACGTTCTGACGCTGGTAATTTACGGACTGGACAAAATGGCCGCGCGTAAAGCCTGGCGCAGAGTACCAGAATCTACGTTGCTCATGTTTGGGCTTGTGGGTGGTTGGCCTGGTGCAATTTTGGGTCAGCAACTTTTTCGCCATAAAACACAAAAGCAGCCGTTTAAAATCTACTTTATCGTCACTGTGGTGTTAAATATTTCAGCAATGGTGGCGATTTATCAGTTTTTACCATTTACACAACACTGATGGACGGCTTGATGTTTAATACCTTCCGCATTGATCGCGTATCTGGAGCCTGATGGACAATAACAGGAAATTGACCACGTACTTGTAAATAGACCCGTTTTAGTTCCAGGCATTTTTTGAGATCCCGGCCAAATAATGGTGTTGTCGATATTCCTCTGGCGTCATATTGTTCAGTGATTCATGCGGGCGTTCACAGTTATATTCTGACACCCATCTTTCCGTGATTTCCCGCACTTCATTCAGCGTTCTGAACAGATAAAAATCGAGTATTTCTGTACGGTATGTTCGGTTAAAGCGCTCAATAAAAGCGTTCTGCGTCGGCTTACCCGGCTGAATAAATTCCAGTTTTACTGCATGTTGCTCTGCCCATTCAGCAAGTACAAGTGAGATAAATTCCGGACCATTATCCATGCGTAGCATGACCGGATAGCCGCGATTTGCCGCGATCCTGTCGAGTACCCGGACGACGCGAAGAGCTGGCAGATTCAGATCGATTTCAATCGACAACGCCTCACGGTTAAAGTCATCAACGACATTGAACGTGCGAAAACGACGGCCACAGACCAGGGCATCATGCATAAAATCGACAGACCAGCTCTGGTTCAGCGCTTCCGGTGTGGCCAGTGGCGAGGGATTACGTACTGGCAACCGTTGTTTGCCTTTACGGCGAAAATTCAGTTTCAGCAGACAATAAATACGATGGATCCTTTTGTGATTCCACGGGTATCCCTGCCGCCGCAGAACCTGGAAAAGTTTTGGAAAACCGTACCGTGGGTATCGCTCTGCCACTGCCTGCAACGCGACAATAACGGGTTCGTCACGTGTGGTATCCGGACGGTAATGGTAAACCGTTCTGCTCAGGTTAAGACTCCGGCAGGCCTGACGGATACTGAGTCCAAATGTCGTTATCAGATGAGTGACCAGCTCACGCTTAAAGGCTGGTTTTAAAGCTTTTTTTCGATAACGTCTTTCAGCGCCCGGTTCTCAAGGCTCAGGTCGGCAAACATCTGTTTGAGACGCCGATTCTCGTCCTCAAGATCCTTGATCTTTTTAATATCAGAAGCCTCCATGCCGCCGTATCTGGACTTCCAGTTAATGGGATGGACTACCTCCTTCCTCTGCGGTTAACTGTACGAAATGTGCTCAGCAGGAGAATCACCATGAATATCGTATATCTGGGTATCGATCTGGCTAAAAATGTTTTTCAGCTTTGTGGGCTAAACCAGGCCGGTAAGCCGGTTTATTCAAAACGCACTGGTCGAAAAGAATTACTTCAGACAGTGGCGAATATTCCGGCCTGCCTGATTGGTGTCGAAGCATCCACAGGGGCATTTTACTGGCAGCGTGAGTTTGAAAAACTGGGGCATAACGTAAAGGTCATCAGCCCCCAGTATGTAAAGCCCTTTGTCCGTGGGCAAAAAAATGACGGTAATGATGCGCAGGCCATCGCAGTGGCTCTGATGCAACCGACAATGCAGTTCGTGCCGCCAAAAAGCCCGGAACAGCAGGATATCCAGGCTTTGCACCGGGCAAGGCAGCGTATTGTTAATCACCGCACTGCGACCGTTTGTCAAATCAGGGGACTGCTGCTTGATCGGGGAATAACTATCGGCGCGGCAGTTTCAAGAGTTCGTCGTGCCGTTCCGCTGATCCTTGAAGATGCAGAAAACGGGCTAAGCGCCCGTATGCGCAGAACGATTGCAGAGCTCTATGATCTCTTTAACGATCTTGAGCGTCGTATTCATTTTTTTGATAAAGAAATTGAAACAGTATTCAGGCAATCAGAAGCCTGTCAGCGTATTGCCAAAGTGAAAGGCATTGGCCCTAAAACGGCCACGGCCGTTGTTGCTGCGATTGGCAAAGGAACTGAATTTAAGAATGGTCGTCACTTTGCTGCATGGCTGGGTCTGGTTCCACGCCAGCACTCGAGTGGCAACAGGCAAGTTCTCATGAATATGACGAAAAAAGGCGACAAGCATCTGCGGACACTTTTTATTCATGGTGCCCGCGCTGTCGTCAGAGTTGCCACGAATAATAATGATGGATATCTGAATCAGTGGGTTAACCAGTTAAAGGAACGTCGCGGATTTAATAAAACTACCGTGGCGGTCGCTAACAAAAACGCGAGAATAATCTGGTCGATGCTGAGAAATGATACAGAATATCAGGCCGTGGGAAGTTAATCCCTGTCAGCAAAAGTTGCAGCGTACTGAGAAATGGTGACAGGTTGCACCTGCACAATCGGAACCTGATTTTTATACTGGCCTCAGAGGCCGTCCAGTTGTTGAGGCGATTGTGTGCGGATTACCCATTTGGGCACAGGTTTTCCTGATGCCGGATAGATGTAGTAGGTGGCTTCAGATATACCGGCCACCCGGCAGACATCCTTAACAGTTCGTCCGGCTTCAACCGATTTAATTACGGCAATGATCTGATGCTCAGTAAAACGGGCTTTACGCATAGCGATCTCCTTTGTTGGCAGATTGATTATGCCGGAGGATCTCTAAATGTGAATGGCACGATTATGCGGGATACTTACAGTCAAGTACTGCCCCTGAAAACGCAGGTTCTCTTCCTCATCTCCGGCTTCCCGCGCTGTGCCTCCCCATGCCCGCGTCACCCCCTCCCAGCGGATGTCACCCTTCTCATCCGTCAGCCGCTCCGGCATGCCGTTCGGCTGACAGTGATACCAGCGGTAACGGGTTTCCTTGCCCTTTCCCTCCACCCTCACCAGCGGCGTGTGGCTGTTCTGGTCCTCATACACATACAGCCTTGTCCTGCCGTCCTGCTCCTCCGACAGCAGCCGTAATCCCTCCCACACAAAACGTGTCCCGCTCACGACAGGCGGGTCGAGGTCGCGCAGCGCGCCCGGCACCCAGCTTTCCACCCGCTTTTCCGTGCGCCGGCCCAGCGCATCGTAACGGTAACGGATACCCGGTTATGCCGCACCGGCCCCTCACTTTCCGTGATGTTTCCCGCCGGGTCGCAGTAAAACTGCTCTGCCGGCAGCACGCCCTGTCGCGCCTCACGCAGATGACCGGCTTCGTCGTAACGGTAATGCCGTTCCCGCCACGGGTCGGTGATTTCCCGGTTCTCCACCAGGTTGTGCCGCATGTCGTACTGCTGCCGCCATTCCCGTTCAGCGCGCAGGGGGCGGCTTTCCCTCAGTACGCTGGTCTCCGACACCCGGCCGAGGCGGTCATACCGCCGCAGGCTGAACAGCGCCCCCTGCGTACGCCGGGTTTCCCGGTGCAGCGCGTCGCGGCTGAACTCGCACAGCACCAGGCCGTCCAGCGCCGTCTGCAGCAGGTGTCCGCTGCCGTAGTAATGGTTTCTCAGCTTCCGTCCGTCGGGCAGTCCGGTCACCGTGCGGTTAGCGGGTCAGCGCCCCGTCGAACCCGCGCTCTTCAAGCAGACGGCCGTCCGGCCCCGGGACAAACTGCCAGCGTTCGCCGTTTTCGTTACATAACCCGACCAGCCGTCCCCGGCTGTCACGATGGCGGGAAACCACCCCGCCGCGGGGGTCGCGCCGGTATACCAGCCAGCCGGTCCCGTCATAGCCATAGCGCGTCTCCGCTCCGTCCGCCGTACGGTGGCGCACCGGTAAGCCCCGTTCATTGTATTCCACCCGCTCATACCAGCCTTCCGCGCCACTTATCTCCAGCACGTTCCCTGACGGGTCATATTTTCTGCGCCAGCACTCACCCGCCGCATCGCGAATTTCATCCAGCCGGTAGCGTTCATCATAGTGGTAACAGGTTCTGTTACCGGAACAGTCCAGCGCCTCCGTAATCTGCCCGCGGCGGTTATAACTGAAACGCTGTAGAACGGCGCCGCTGCCGTCCTGCACGGCGATAACCTGCCCGCAGGCATCACGTTCCCGTTTTTCACACTTTCCTTCCGGCCCGGCGATTTCCGTCAGGCCGTGACATCTGTCGTAGCCATAAAGGTACAGTCCTCCGCCCGGCAGTTTTACACTGGACGGGAGTGCGCGTTCCGTCAGCCACGTCGTCAGCGTCACATTTCCCGGCGGATCGTATTCTTCTGTCAGATTCCCTGCGGCGTCATAACAGTACCGCCAGCGGTTACCTTCCGGGTCGCGACTTTCCGCCAGCAGCCCCAGACTGTTCCAGACATAATGCCAGTCCCCCCCGGCCTCATCGGTATAGCGGACCGGCAGGAATTCCGCATTCCAGTAATGCCGGCGTGTATATCCCTGTTCCGTGGTGACGGTCGTCGTCTGCGCCTGCAGATCGTAATTCAGCACGCTGTGTTCACCGGCACTGGTGAACTGTTCAACCACCCGCCAGTCGTCAGACTTTTGCCAGCGGTATTCACAGCGCAGCCCCCCGGGTAACTGATGCGCCGACAATAACCCTTCCGGCGTCCATTCAAACCGGCGGCAGACCCGGTCACAGGCGTCAACCACGCCAGTGAGGAAGCCGTGAACATCATAGTGATACTGCACCAGCAGGTGCTCCCCTGCCTCCTCCTCTTCATGCTGTCCGGTCACGCGGGTCAGACGCTGCGGATGGCGGGGATCTTCATAGTACAGGCGCACCCGAAGCGTCTCTTCCGTGTCCGCCAGCGCCGACAGACGTCCCGATGCATCATATGTCAGCATCAGTCCGTTACCGTATTCGTCACTCAGGCTGGCCAGCTTCAGCACGCCAGGCTCCCGCGGCTCAGGGAGATACAGTCGCCAGACGCTGCCGTCCGCATCACCAATCACGACCTGCCCCTTTCCGCCACGGGCGATAATCAGTCCTTCATCCGCATAAAAATCCTGCACGCCGGAAGCTGGCGGTACAAAACGCAGCTCCCTTCCGCTCAGATCGTGAAAGCAGTAGTGTTCATCTTCTGTAGTGATAAACGTTTCGAATTCCGTCCGCCATCCCGGGCCAGAGAGCCCTTCATGGTGGTTACGACTGTTATAGACCCGCTGCCAGACGAGGGGGAAGCGTGCCGGTAGTGAAAAATCCCGATCGTCTTCATCCGCCAGAACCTTGGCACCCGTGGCGGCATGAACCGGGAAAGACGTTGCCTGGACGGCGTCGCCAAGCTTACTGCCCAGTATGCCTGCACCCGCCATCGCCAGCATGCAGGGAAGCTCTTTGATTATTTTTCTGGGATTACCCGTCAGCAGAGAAAGCGCCATGGTCACGAGTTCAAGCCCCGGCAGTTTCCCGCTTTTTATCGGGCGGACCACCAGAGGAGGTCCCCCGATAATGACATCCGGAGAAACTTCCGTGCTGACCGTTGCGCCGCAGGTGGTCCTGTCTTTGCCCCGGACGGCGGGTAAATCATTGATGGCAACGGAAGCGGAGCCTTCAGCAAGATACTGTTCAGGCCAGTGCCTGTCGCAAATGACTTTGTCAACACCAGACGGAACCACGGATGCTGACGGCTCTTCCACTGTCGGATCAATCAGCTGAGACAACAGAGTATCGCCGGCGCTGAGCAACATCGCGGCGTAGTCCCACACGGACTTCGCTTTCTTCTCCTGCTCTTCGTTTAGTTTTTCCTGCGCCGCTTTTTCCGTCGTGGTCATCAGACGTCCCGCAGCCCGGGCGGCAGCAAGATTATTCGTCAGGACATTTTCGGAGCCGGTGCTGATAACACCGGAAGGCGACGGAGGGAAGAGCATATTCGCCAGGTCGCTGCAGCCCTGGCTGATGGTTTCCGTCAGACCGGCAGCGCTTATCATCAGACCCGCGATCATGCCCGAGACGGCACAACTGCTGCCTACTGCTGTGGCGGTGGCTGCCGCCCCGGCCATACCCGCTCCCGCCAGTACCGGCGCAGCAGCTACAGCCACGCCTGCCACAATGGCACCGGCGGCGGCATAAACGACACCTTCAAACGCAACGGAAGCGATATCGGCCAGGGCACTGGTATGAATGATCTTATCACTCACACGGGCGGCAAAATTGTCTCCCATCGCGATCACCCACCCCGGACAGACAGTTTAAGATCCTGTTTCAGGCGATCGCGGTACAGCAGGTCATTTCTACTCACCGATCCGGGGATAGTCTGGGTTATCACCAGTAGTGAAACACCATCCGACAGTAATAACGCCAGCTGCCACTGGTGGAAAACTGTACCAGAGCGTTGCCAGGTACAGCAGGTTTCTCTGGCCGGGAGTTCCGGCGCGTCAGGCAGAACAATATTCTCGCGGGAAGTGATATCAAGATCTTCCGCCAAAGGCCTGAACTGCTCCCACTGGGCATCCAGTTCATCATCCAGACTACGCCCGTGAGCACATGTTCCTTGTACAGGCATGATATAAAAACATCCTTATCTCAACGGAAATGAGATCAAATCCACTCTTATTGGTAGTAGAAATGCCTGACTCATATTAAAGAGTAAATAAAAGCATAAAAAAGCATTCAGCTAATCAATAAAATACCCACTCGCAGTGTTTTGCATTATTAACACCCTGGACTTAACAATACAAACCGGCATGATTTTATTATCTAATTTAAATGCGTTCTTTCTGTGACTTCTTTCACGTTACTTTACCCTGAAAAATTATTTTTCGCCCAATTTATTCTCAAAAAAAACACTCATAAACCTGGAGCTAGAAATTATATTCACACATCACCCTCAGGTATTGATAGCAATAGCGAATAATTGAACGAGGCGAATAAATATTTTTAACATGGTAAAGCTATATTTATTTCCCCAGTGAATTGAAAAGTCCTTTTTATCTACTGGTGAGGATTGCCTGAACTGCTGTAACAGCTCGGTCAAGTGTTCAGAATAGACGACCGCCTATCCGACGTTAGGGGCTTCCAAACTCACCCGAAAAAAGGAACGATCGTTTTGAAAAAATCATGCCAGGCTGTTGATAATCAACCCTGTTGTGTTGTCAACCGCCGGTTAACTCCATAAGATGTGTGCCATTAACTCTCTGATGGAGTTCCAGATTCATGTCCCCCACTATTTATGATATCGCTCGCGTCGCGGGCGTGTCGAAATCGACAGTGTCTCGCGTGCTGAATAAGCAAACCAACATCTCGCCGGAAGCGCGGGAGAAGGTGCTGCGGGCCATCGATGAGTTGCAGTATCAACCTAACAAACTGGCTCGCGCCCTGACCTCCTCCGGCTTCGACGCCATCATGGTGATATCGACCCGTTCGGCCAAAACCACCGCCGGCAATCCCTTCTTCTCCGAGGTGCTCCATGCCATCACGGCCAAAGCGGAAGAAGAAGGTTTTGACGTTATTCTGCAAACCTCGCGCAGTACCGAAGATGACCTGCAGAAGTGCGAAAACAAAGTTAAGCAAAAGATGATTAAGGGCATCATTATGCTTAGCTCGCCTGCCGATGAGTCATTCTTTTCCCGACTGGATAAGTACGATATTCCGGTGGTGGTGATTGGCAAAGTCGAAGGCGAATACAATCACGTTTATTCTGTTGATACCGATAATTACCGCGACAGCATTGCCCTCACCGATGCCTTAATCAATAGCGGACATCAGCATATTGCCTGCTTGCACGCACCGCTGGATTATCATGTTTCTGTTGACAGGGTTAACGGTTATAAAGCCAGCCTGGCAGCGCACCAGCTAAGCGTACGCCAGGAATGGATTATCGACGGTGGATATACCCACGAGAGCGCGTTATGCGCGGCGAGAGAGTTACTAAGCCAGAGCCCATTACCCGATGCAGTATTTGCGACAGATAGCTTAAAGCTGATGAGTCTGTATCGTGCGGCTGCCGAACTGAATATTGCGATTCCAGAACAGCTCGCGGTCGTGGGCTATAGCAATGAAATGCTGTCGTTTATTTTAACGCCACCGCCTGGCGGTATTGATATTCCGACGCATGAACTCGGTGAGGCAAGCTGCGGTCTGCTGTTTAATCTGATTCGCGGTAAAACGGGTCAGGAGAACATGATTGTTAGTACGCACATTAGCCTGGCGGGGTCGCTGGCGTAATGCCTGACTGCCTGATGGCGCTGCGCCGGTCAGGTCTGCGGCACAGAAGGAATAACGGGGCATAATTATGCCCCGCCACAGTTAAAAGGCGTAGTTCACGCCGACACCCGCGTAATGGAATTTATCGCTTTCACCTTCATCATGATCTTCCCATTCAAAGGCATATTCGAGAGTCATCGATAAACCATTCTGGAAGTCATAGGCATACAACATCCCCAAGCGATTAAAATCATGTCCTTCACGCTCGATATCATCCTGCCAGTCCCAGTTGCTCCAACGGTCAAGACCAATACGTGTGTACGGGGTTAACGTGGTGTTCCCTAGCGCAATCGGTAAATACGCGCGAATTTCCTGAGTAGAGAATTCACCGTTGTTGCGCGACTTGTCGAGGTTAAATCCGCGCTCAAGGTAGTAATTGGCTACCGCGGAGAACGTCTCGTTAAGGGTGTAGGTAAAGCCGGTTTCCGTCTCAACGCGACTGTCAGCATAGCCGGTGGTATTCAGGTCGTTGACGAACTGATACAGAGACAGCCAGCCGCCGAACCGCAGGTCGTCCGTCAGCTTAACATTCCAGTCCGGCGCCACTTTCCAGCGCTGCATATTAGCCGTGTCTTTACCAGGTTCATCGACATAATGGTAGCCGTAGTTACGAAAGCCACCCGTTAAGCCGAAACTGACATCATCGCTTTCCAGAAACTGATAATGAACCTCCAGTTCGGGACGATCGAACCAGGTGCCGCGTTTACCTGCGCTATAATCAACCGGGCCTTCCTGGTAGTAGGCAAGAGAAATTCTCCATGGCCCATTGGCGGCATTAAAATAGACAGAAGGTTCGGCCAGTCCGTCCATATCTTCGCCATAGCCTTCGACGTTTTCTATTTCGTACATGGCGCCAATGTTAAAATGCCAGTCATTATTTTCAGCAGCCTGCGCGCAGGCCATCCCCGCGCACATGATTAGCGCAGTAGAGGAAAGTAAGGTTTTCATTTTTATTCCTTATTAAAATACAGATAAATAAAATGCTGCTAGTGCCGGGGAAAACATTCCCCGGTCAGTTTTTTGTTATATGGCAAATTCCGTTTCTGCGTCGAAGAAATGGCATTTCGCCATATCAAAATGAATGGTGATATTTTCTCCTGCATGATAATCATTTACGGCCCCGGCACGTACCACCAACTCGTGCCCCCCAATAGTGGTGTAAAGCATAAATTCTGCGCCCGTCAGTTCCGCGACGCTGATTTTTGCCGCCACGCTATTTTCATTGTTTGAATCAGGATGAATATCCTCGGGACGGATCCCCATAACGATCGCTTTATGCTCGTATCCCTTCGCTTTTAATACCGCTAACTTATCTTCCGGAATCGTTAATTTAAGCGTTTCGGTAACAAACTTATTTCCGTCGATCGCGCCGCGAATAAAATTCATTGCCGGAGAACCGATAAAACCGGCGACGAACATATTTGCCGGCTGGTTATACACCTGTTTTGGTGCCCCAACCTGCTGAACAATGCCGTCTTTCATGATCACGATCCGCGTTGCCATGGTCATTGCTTCGGTCTGATCGTGAGTGACGTAAATCATGGTGGTGTTCAGCTTTTGATGCAGTTTGCTGATTTCCGCGCGCATCTGGACGCGCAGTTTTGCATCGAGGTTCGAAAGCGGTTCGTCCATCAAAAACACGCCCGCTTCGCGCACGATGGCGCGCCCCAGCGCCACGCGCTGACGTTGACCACCAGACAATGCCCCCGGTTTACGCTTCAGGTACTCGCGTAACCCCAGAATTTGCGCTGCCCAATTGACGCGTTCGTCGATAATTTTTACGTCGATCTTTTGCATCTTCAGACCGAACGCCATGTTGTCGTAAACGGTCATATGCGGGTACAGCGCGTAGTTCTGAAATACCATCGCGATATTACGCGCCTTCGCCGGGACGTCGTTCATCCGTTTGCCGTCGATCAGCAGATCGCCGGCGCTGATCTCTTCCAGACCGGCAATCATGCGCAGCGTGGTCGATTTACCGCAACCTGACGGGCCGACGAAAACGATGAACTCTTTGTCTTCTATCTCCAGGTTGAAGTCTTTCACGACATGAACCTGGTTGTCGTAAATTTTCTGGATATGCTGCAACGAGAGCTGTGCCATGTTGATTCCTTTACTTGTCGTGTTGCCAGAAAGCCGATAAGCACGGCCACGTCAGAAATTCGGTTGTCGGTAGCAGAAGCCCCGCTCCCGTTAAGGACGAACCGATACCCACAGAGCGCATTCCGCAGGCGTTGATTGCCTCGATACCTGCCTGCGCGTCTTCAATGCCAATGCACGCCTCCGGCTGCACGCCAAGCCCACGACAGGCGGCAATGAAGATCGCCGGGTCCGGCTTTGAACGTGCGACCTGCTCTGCATCGGCGCAGTAATCGAAAAAGTCAGCGATCTCCAGCGCCTGTAAAATGGTTGGCGCATTGAGCGATACCGACGCCAGGCCGATGCCAATTTGCTGTGCCCGCAGATCACAAAGGAGTTGACGAATGCCCGGCAGGATCGACTCAACGTTCAGATCGCGTAGCGAATGCACATACAGCGCATTTTTGCGCGCAGCCAGAGCCTCACACTCCTGCTCACCGAAGGCCTCCGCTTTCCCACCGTGGCGCAAAATTCGGCGCAACGATTCCTGACGGCTTATGCCCTTCAGGCTGTCATTGAAAACCTCGTCGATTTCGACCCCAATGTCAGCGGCGATTCGCTGCCATGCCTGGAAGTGCAGGTGTGCGGTGTCAGTAATGACACCATCTAAATCAAAGACAACGGCCTGTGGTTTCATTCACCCTCCTTGTGGCTGGTAGCGGTCCCATTGCTGGGCATAATAAAATCGCGCAATGCAAAGGTCTGTTCACCTGAAATCGTCAGTTGGCTTCCATTCATGTACAGCGTCACCGGCAGTGAGCTTTTGACGATCGCCGTCTGACGACTCAGTGAAATCAGCATCTCACTTCCCTGCCAGCGCAGCGGGAAACGCAATTGCTGCCAGCCTTGCGGTAAAGCGGGATTAAGGTGTAACTGCCCTTCATGTACGCTCAAACCGGCAAAGCCCTGAATTGCGCCCAGCCAGATAGCCCCCGTCGCCGCTGCGTGTATGCCGTCATCACAGCTATGCGGATCGTCGCCAAGGTCAATCAGTGTTCCTTCATGCCAGTATTGATACGCCTGTTCCGCGTCTGTGCAGCGCGCGGCGACAATACCGTGAATAGCTTTACTCAGCGAAGAATCATGAATGGTGCGTGGCTCATAAAAGTGCAGGTTCGCCATGCAGACATCCCGGGAAAATAGTTCCGGCAGCATATAGGTGAGCATCACAACATCGGCCTGTTTCAGGATCTGCATCTCGTTGACTTCTGCGCGCGAATAATCCAGCAGGATGGTTTGTTTGCCCGCTTTTGCTTTGTACGGTGTGAGATCAATCGACGGCTTGCTGAGAAACGAGTCATCCTGCGGCAGTACACCATCTTCTCCCACAGCTGGTCGCCAGAGATGCTGAAGAAAATAGTCGGCGCGACTGAGAAACGCGTCGTCCGTACAGCCGAAACGACGCGCAAAGTGCAGCGCCTGGGTGACGTTGTAATGCGCCATATAATTGGTGAAGGCGTTGTTATTCACATGCTCGGTGTATTCGTCCGGGCCGATAACATCGTGGATTTCCAGGCGACCATTCACCTCTATTGTGCGACTGATCCAGAACCGTGCCGTTTCCAGCAATAGCGTTAACCCTTCCCGGCGCATGAACTGTTCATCACCGGTTGCCTGCCAGTAGGCGACAATTGCCCAGGCGATATCCGCGACCAGATGGTGTTCCGCCAGCGCGGACGCAACCTTTTGCCGTAGCCCGGTGCGAATGTTGATCGCCGCAAATTCCGGCGTCTCTTCTTCACCGCTTCTGGCGCTTTCCCACGGAAATAGCGCGCCCTGCCAGCCGTTGCGGCGCGCCTTTTCACGCGCGCCCGGCAGGTTGTGCCAGCGGTAGCGCAATAAGTTCCGTGCAACAGTTGGCTGTGTAAAAAGATGGAACGGCAGTAAAAAGACTTCAGTATCCCAGAAGATATGCCCCTTATAGCCTTCGCCGGTTATGCCCTTCGCGCCAATGCTGCTGCGTTCGTCATGGGCGGGGGTCATCGTCCGCAGATGGTAAAGCGCATAGTCCAACGCACGCTGATCGGCTTCGTTGTCGCTTTGCACTTCGACCCGGCAACGCTGCCACCAGTCTTCCCAATTTTGGGCAGACTTCGCCATCAGGGTGTCGTACCCCTGAGTGGCGCATTTTTCCAGCGCCTGACGCCCCTGTCTGGCCCAGGTGTCCAGCGAAACGTCGCGTCCACATGTCCATTCCACCCATGTCAGCTTCTCCAGAGTCAGACGTTCTCCCTGTTTGACCTGCGCACTGTTGTGCTGCAAAAGCCGACGTTCTTTTGCCGTAAAGCAGGACTGGGCATCACCAGCGATCTTACACCAGGTTGTGATAGCGATATCGTTGCGGCCATCCTGAGTGGTGTAGATCCCTTGCAGCAAATGCTGGCCGAACACCCGCACCTGCCGTTCATCCAGATGCTGTCTGCCGTGGTTGGTGATGGTTGCGTCAATACCAGTGGAAATTGACACCGTTGCATCTGCATCGAGCGGCGTGATCGACAATTGCAGCCCCATCAGCGGTAGCTGCACTGCAGAGACAAAGCGACGGCTTTCGATAGCGAAACGTGCGCCATCCGGAGCGCGCCAGATCACCGAGCGCTGCAATTCACCGCTGGCGAAATTAAGCACTCGCTGCCAGCGTTCAGACGTACCGCTGAGTAGAGAAAAATGGGTGCCATTCAGTTGAATGTCGACGCCAATCACATCCGGCAAATTGACGATTTCGTTAATTTCACCTTTGCCTGCCCGATGATATAACCCGGCAAGATACATGCCGCGTGTTTGCTGGGTATAAGCCTCTTCATGCGTGGCGCGGATCCCCAGATAGCCATTGCCTGTCGCCATAAGAGAAGCGTACTTATTCAGGCTATGCGGGCAAAAAGCCGCTTCGGATAACAACTCTGGCTTACTCATAATTCAATACACATCCCTGTTTCGGCGGATTGGTACAACGCAGCAACCAGTTGCTGAATCACAAACCCCTGCTCCGCATCCGCGATCGTGACCGGTTCGCCCTGAACATGGTTCACGAATGCCTCCATGCTGCGATAATGGCGATTGTCGTCCGCATGCTCTCGCTGGGCGAGCATCTCCAGCTCACCGTTGCGATCGGTATACACCTGCGCCGGGAACAGCGTTGCGCCCGCTTTATCGCCACAGAAACTCACGTTCATTATTGATTGTTCTGGAATATTCAGTGCAAACGAAGTTTCAAGTCGAAGAATACTCCCGTTATGAAATTCAATGGTGCCGAAGAGCGAATCCTCTACGGTGTAGGTTGACGGATCCCACTTACCGAACTGGCCGTTATTTTTCTGCGTACCAATTTTCTGGAAGCTGTGCGCGGTCACCCGTTTCACCAGCGGGAAGCCCAGCACATACATCGCCGCATCCAGCATATGTACACCAAGGTCGATCAGCGGACCGCCGCCCTGAAGTGCTTTATTGGTGAACACTCCCCAGCCGGGAACACCGCAGCGACGCAGCGCGCGGGCGTTGGTCACATAGATCTCGCCCAACACGCCCGCCGTCACCTGTTCACGCAGCAGTTGCGTATCAAGCGCAAAGCGATGATGGAAATCGTAGGCCAATACTTTCCCCATGCGGCGGGCGGTGTTGCACATCTCCAGCGCCTGTTCTGGGGTCATGGCCGGTGGCTTCTCGCACATCACGTGACAGCCCGCTTCCAGCGCCAGCATGGTGTGCTCAAAGTGAAAACGGTTGGGCGAACACACGCTAACGATGTCCGGCTTTACGCTTTGCAGCATTTGCTGCGGATCGTCCCAGACCTGCGCATGACCGTATTTCTCTGCCAGCGCCTGAGCCTGAGACAGGCGGCTGTCACAGACAGCCACCAGTTCCAGATCGTCGCGGGTGCAGTAGTACGAAGCATGAACCTTATCCGCCACTTGTCCTGCGCCAATAATGGCGACACGCAGCGGCGAGCTTGTCAGTGCACTTTTCACGGAAACCTCTTAGCAGGTGCGCAGCCAGGTCAATGACTGACGGTAGGCTTCAGGCAGGTTCTCCGCCCGAACGCGCCCTTCGTACACCACGTATCCCTGGTAATTATCCGCCCGCAGCTGATCAAACAGCTGTTTGAAATTCAGGGTACCGGTCCCCGGCTGATAGCGGTGATTGTCAGCAATATGCACATGTCCCAGCAGATCGCGATTGTCGTGCAACGCTTTCCCCATGTCGTCTTCTTCGATATTCATGTGATAGAAGTCGCCGATGATCTGCACATGCTTCAGGTCGTTTTCCACAATGTAACGACGCGCGTCTGCCAGGGTGTTGATCATATGATCCTGATAGCGATTCAGCGGCTCGAGGTACACCACCGTGCCGGTACGTTCCGCGACTTTATCGAGATAGCGCAAAGAGTCGCTCACCATCTGGCGATCGCCCGCCAGACTACGCGGCGAGGTCATCGGCGGGAGGCGGAAAGTAAACATGCCCCAGGCGGCCGGAACGATGATGCCCTGCCCGCCGACTTCGGCCAGCGCCTCAAGGATACGCTCGATTTGCTTCAGGCCGTTCAGACGACGCTCTTCAATAAAGTCACCAATCCAGCCATCGTAGCCGCCACAAGCCGTGGTGACGGGCAGACCGGTTTCTTTGATCGCTGCTTTCACTTCGTCAAGATGGTTGACCAACAGTTTGCCGTCGATCTCAAAACCATCAAAACCCATCTCTTTGATATAACGAAATTTTTCCAGAATATTCTCTGGAAAGAATGCCTGATTCTGTGTGCCAATTTTCATGACTGTCTTCCCTTACAATTAAAAAGTGACGCCCATTTTGATACTCAGTTCCGGATGCTGGTCGACATACTGCATATAGCTTTCCGGGCTATTCGCGAACGTCACCACCGGGTCGATCAGGTCTTCACAGTTCAGATAACCGTTCATCAGCAGTTCCCAACAGGTTTCTTCGATGCGTTTGCGACTCCAGCGTGGATAATCTGGGTTTGGTTCGCTACAGGCGCGTGAAAAGACGATTTTGGCGTTGTTAAAATGCGCCTCACGACCCAGGTTGAAGCCTTCAGCGAATGGTTTCGCAAAAGCGACATAAGAGATGGTGCCGCCATAGGCCAGTCCGCGTAGCGCCGATTGCAGCGCATCGGCGTAGCCGCTGGTTTCAATGATCACATCCGCGCCCTGCTTGCCGGTGAGCTTTTTGATCTCCATACCTACATCAGTGCCAATGGGGTTAAGGCAGAAGTCAGCACCGTGACGGCGAGCAATGTCGCAGCGATGTGCGATAGGATCGACGCCGATAACCACCGAAGCACCGGCCTTTTTCGCCAGTTGCACTGCGATCTGGCCAATCGCGCCCAGTCCCACAATCACCACGAAATCACCCACACGCACGTTAGCGTCACGCACACCGCTCATCGCAAACTGCGCCGGGTCGTAGCACACCGCATTTTTCCAGGAACTGCCTTGCGGCATTTTGCGCAGCTTGTAGTTGTTGACGGCGTTGATAATTACCGTTTCTGACAGCGGTCCGTATCCGCAGACGCTATCACCCACGGCATACTCAGTAACGCTGCTGCCACATTCGACGATCTCGCCGACGATCATATTGCCCAGTTGAAACTTGCCGAATTCGATGCCACGCGGCGCACCTTCTGGACGTGGCATAAACATCTGCCACTCACTGTTAAAATCCTCATCGATAAACGGGCTGGCGGCGCGAAAATCCACCACTTCCGTACCGTGTTTCGGCGCGCCAAACTGTACGCGGATGCGCACTTCATGAGCTTCAATCGCGCGGTCTTCATATTCCACCAGCGCCGCGACGCGCGGTGCGGTTGCAACTAACTTTTTCATCTACAACTCCTTGATTAAACTGGCCGCCTTAGCCCTTCACGCCACCAGCGGTCAAACCACTCTTAATAAATCGTTCGGAAAGCGCATACATAATCACGACAGGTAGTGCCGTCACCAGCGAGGCCGCCATCATGCGTCCCCAGATGTAATCTGGCGTACTGAACAGGGTGTTCAACCCAACCGGCAACGTGAAATTGCTGGCGCTGGAGAGGAATATCGAGGCAAACAGGTAGTCGTTCCACGCCACCATAAAGCAGTAGACAAAGACCGATACCAACCCGGACATCGCCAGCGGTACGGTAATGCGGAAGATAATTTGCAGCCGGTTCAGTCCGTCCATCATCGCCGCCTCTTCAATCTCGTCCGGAATGGTGTCGAAGTAGCTTTTCAGCATGAATACCGCTGTTGGTAGCGTCTGCGTGACCATGGTGACGATCAGCGCCATTTCGGTGTCGTAAATCCCCAATGCAGTGATGATTTTGAACAACGGCACCACCAGCAGGATCCCGGAGAACATGTACACCGTGTAAAAGCTGGCGTTGATGGTCATCCGCCCTTTAAAGCGCAGGCGTGATAGCGCGTAAGCGCCAAGCGTTCCCAGAAATACCGCCACAACCGAGGACACGACGGACACCACCATGCTGTTACGGAAATAATCCACAAACGGAAAAATCAGCGGGTTGAAAATGTCGACATAGTGTTCCAGCGTCCACTGCTGCGGCAGCAATGTGGGGTGTAGCGAAATGGCCTCTTTTGCGCTCTTGAATGAGGTCATCAGCATTACAAAAAACGGAAACAGCGTGATGATCAGAAAGACAATGAGTCCGCAGTAAAAACCCACGCGCCCGAGCTTACGTTTATTTGTTGCCATTGAGGTTTACCCGTTTTCTGGTCAGCAAAATGACGGCGAATATAATGATGAACAGCACGACGGAAATTGCCGCTGCTTTGCCTAAGTCATTAAATGCAAATGCCGTTTTGTAGAGATAGACGCCGAGGATGTCGACTTTAGTGGTCAGCAGATAAACGTCGGCGAACATGTAGAACATCCAGATCGTGCGGAGCGTAATCACCGTTGCCAGCACGGGCATAATCGCGGGTAATGTGACGATACGAAACCGTTGCCAGGCGTTCGCGCCATCCATCTCCGCCGCTTCGTACAGCGATTTATCAATGGTCTGTAAAATCGCCAGGAACGATATAAATGCGTACGGGAAGTAACGCCAAATGGCGAACAACACCACCAGTACGAAACTACTGCCTGGATTGTCGAACCACAGCGGTGCCTGATCGTAGAGGTGCAGCAGATCCACCCCGAGATAGTTCACAATGCCGTAGCCGTTGTTGAACATGTACTTCCAGGCAAATACCAGCGAGATCGACGGCGTCACGCAGGAGAGGATCACCAGCGAACGTGCTGTTTTACGCAGCCGGAACTCGCGATTGAAGAACATCGCCACGCCCAGCCCTAATACCGTACTCCCCGCCACGACCAGCGCGGTGTACCACACCGTCATCCACAGCGAGTGCCAGAAGCCCGGATCGGAAAGAATACGGATATAGTTGCTCAACCCAACAAACGTGGCGTCAATGCGCGGGTTCAGCGGTAGACGCAGAAAGCTGATTTCGATATTTGATATCATTGGCCAGGCCACCAGGCCGCCCAGCAACAGCAGGCTGGGCGCCAGGAGCAGCAGCGCGAATGGCATATCAGATCGACCGGAAAAAATGCGGCTCATCATGAATGTCCCGGTCCTCATTAACGCGGCTTAATCAGGTCATCCAGCTTTTTCTGGCTTTCCTGAAGCGTTGAAGAGAGATCGGTTTTCCCTACCGTGACGTTATGCACCATGCTGCTCACCACGCCAGACCCGGTCACATCCCCCATGCGAGTGAAGTTTTTATCCCCTACCGCACCGAAAACCTGAATATTCGGCAGTTCTGCAATCAGTTGCGCAGGCAGTTCGCCCAACGCTTTAATCACGCTGTTGTCCTGACAGGTTTTGGTTGTCACCACCGCTTTATTGACTGGTAGCGCGGCACCCGGCGACATCATCACCCAGTCGGCAATGTTGTCGGCCAGTTCCATAAAGGCGACAAATTTTTCTGCCGCGGCGGTTTCTTCCTCTTTTTGACCATTGGTAATCGTCAGCGAAGTCAACATCCCGTAGACCGCAGGCGTTTTTTCTGTTGGCACGACAAAACCAATATTCTGTGGATCGCCCTCTTTGATAATCGCCGGGAGGATGTAGGTGGAATAGATAGCCATCGGCGCCGTACCGTTCATAAAGGCATCTTTGACTTCCATGATGTCATTGGAGCCAGGCATGGTATTGGCTGCCAGTTCGCGGTAATAATCCAGTGCCCGGCTCATTTCCGGCGTATCGAGGGTAATATTCCCCTGTGCGTCAAAGACGTTGGCTTTGTTGGATAATGCAAACTGTGAAAAGGATTGCTCGGTCAGCACGCTTTCCGCCGTAGGCAGCGCAATACCGTATTTCTTATGTGACGGATCGTTGAGTTTTTTGGCAACGGTCAGCAGATCCTCCCAGTTTTTTGGCTCGCCCAGGCCGGCGTTCGCCAGGAGGTCTTTGCGATACCAGATACCGCCGATCCAGGCGCTAACGGGAACGCCGGTCCACGCACTGCCGTCCTCGGTACGCACAATACGCAACACGCCATCGTAAAACGCATTTTCCCCCACGGCCTGGATTACGTTCGTCACTGCATTCCGGTCAATCAACTGCTCCTTGTCCATCACCTTGGCGTAGTCATGGCTGGTTTCGATCACCTCTGGCAGTGAACCGCTTCTGGCGAGAGTAATCACTTTGGTGTTATAGGCATCTTCCTCTACGGGCACCTGTTTCACCGTAATGTCAGGGTTTGCCTTTTCGAAACGCTCAATAAGCGTTGTAATAACGGCCTGACGCTCCTGTTCAACAGAAGAGTGTATAAACTCAATCGATACATGGGTGGCTTTATCATCCTTGCAACCTGAAATCAGGGCGCAGGAAACCAGTGCTGATAACAGCACAATTTTCGTTTTAAGCATCAGATGTTCCTTTTTAATTTTTAATCCACATAACCTGCCAGGGATGAAGCGTTAATGTTTCACCCGAAACATTAGCTTCACTAATCAGATCGACGCCTGTTTTTATATCTTCGCCGACACGTTGAGATTTATCGCTAAAATTAAATAAAGCCGTAATAGTTTCACCCTTTTCTGCTACGCGTTTAATTTTCATCACCGTGGGCGTAATACTACAGATCTCAAAATGGCTATCGGGATGGAAGGCTTTATTATTTCGACGAATAACGACCAACCGAGACAACGTATGATAAACCCGATGACGAAGTGTACCGCCAGACATTAATTCAGTTTCAATACCGTCGCGTTGATATTTTTTACGATTAATCGCCCGGTTATATCCTAGCGACTCTACCCCTTCGTAGTCATTGCGCGATCCCAGAATACTTTGGATATAAATAGCGGGAATACCCGGCAATGACAATAATAACGCATGAGCAAGCGTAAATTTCGCCAGACGTTCATCGTCGCTGCTGTCCCGGGAACTCAATGCATCCATATAGGTGACATTTATTTCATAGGGACTGCGCGAACCATCAGGATTATTTTTCCAGTTGACCAGCGCACCTTCATTTTGCAGTTCAGACACCAGCGCCAGAATTTCCTCTTCAGGTAATAATCCACGCAGCGGGTTTAAGCCAATGCCATCGTGTGAGGCAAGGAAATTGAACCAGGTGGTTTTTTGCGATGGCAGTTTCAGCGCCTGTGCCCACTGACTTAGCTTTCGGGTATCCTGGCGATGCACCGCATGCAGAACCAACGGTGGCAGAGAGAACTGATAGACCATATGGGCTTCATCATGACCGTTGCCAAGATAAGAGATATTGTCTTTATGCGGGACGTTGGTTTCGGTGATGATCGCTGTGCCAGGTGCCACTTCATCGGCAATAGCGCGGAAAAGTTTGATCAACTGGTGCGTCTTTTCCAGGTGAATACAACAGGTGCCGGGTGTTTTCCACATAAAACCTACCGCATCCAGGCGGATATAGTCTGCGCCCTTCTCGATGTAGGTTAGTAGCACATCGACCATGGCCTGCAGCACATCAGGATTAGCGTAATTCAGGTCGATCTGATCGTCACTGAAGGTTGTCCACACGTGACGAACCGTATTATCGTGCAAAGTAAATGGTGTCAGCAGCGGTAAAGCGCGTGGGCGGGTTACTGCACTTAGATCGGTTTCAGGGTCCATTTCAATAAAAAAGTTTTCATATCCCGGCTGCTGTTGTAAATAACGGTTAAACCATTCACTTTTCGCCGACATATGATTACAAACAAAATCGAACATCAAATTGCAGGAATGGTTTAATTCACTAATGTCTTTCCATTCACCGGTTTCTTCAGCAACCTGATAGTAATCGACAACTGAAAAGCCATCGTCTGAAGACCAGGGATAGAAAGGCAGAAGATGGACATGCGAGAAAATAGATTTAAGCCACTGAGAATAAAAATGATTAAACGTTGGCAGTGGTTTTTCTTCGTTCGAATGGAATTGATCGGCATAGGTTATGAGTACCACATCGTTTTCATCCCAATGCGATTTACGCTGTTTCGTAATTACCGCTCGTGCTTCTTCAATTCGCGATTTCAACGTTTCATGATGAAGCGTTGTCCATGTATCCCCATAGACAGCACTAAGGCATTCCTGAATTTTGTGGTTCACTTTACTTTTCCGTGGTAGCGGTCCCATGACGCAAGAGACTACTCCCGGTAAAATTAGCTGTCAATGCAGTGAGAGGATTTTCAGAGAGGAAATAAAAGCGATTTAGCAGCCCAAAAATCGTATTTGTGAGCTGCCGCAAATTAAGAACGAGAATTGTAATTCAAATGTTACGGCCCCGGCGGACCGTTATCGGCAAAACTAATTTCCGGAATAGCGTTTCGAAACTTTTGCCGCCATTCGACTTAATAGCGGTTCCAGTGCTAACGCCAGCAACATTTTGAGCGGGCGTCGGGCGACAGATTTCACCGCCCAGCCTGCAACGCCTGCCGGGCCGTAGCGCAGCGCGGTTAACAGCACCAGCTTTCCTGCGATTTTCAGACCGGGTTTTACCTTTTGCCCGGCGCGTTGCCAGCGAGTATTCATCTTCACCCTCACGGATCAATTACAACTGTCTAAAACGACTGCGCAACGTAAACGCATCAGAGGTCACATAACGTTCCATCTCACGCAGGCGCTTCTCCCCCGCCGCCAGTTCTCTGTCTACGGCATCCAGCAGTTCGCCGTTGGTCGGTTGCGGCTCGCCATTAGCGAGGTTATCCGGCATCGGATCGAGCGCAAAAGTGAGAATGATATAGGCGACCAGGGTGAACAGCGCCAGCCCAAAGAAGATCGACAGTACCATTAAAATACGGACCAGTTTTACCGGTACGTCCAGATATTGCGCGATACCCGCGCACACTCCACGCACCATACCCCGTTGCGGGATGCGCCATAACTTTTTATTCAGATCAATACCAACCATTAGCGATCCCTCCAGTTCGGATGTTCCGCATCAAGAATATCTTCCAGCGCCTGGATACGTTCACGCATACGCTGCGCGTCATCGGTCAACTGCATTAAACGTTGCTGTTCGCTCTGTGCAAGTTCACCCCGACTGGCGCGATTGCTGTAGTGCAGCCAAAGCCAAATCGGTAGGACAAACAGCACGAAAATGGTTAACGGGATGGCGAGAAATAGCGCGCTCATGAGTACTCCTTACAGGTGAAGAGCGGCGGCGCGATCGGGCACCGCCTGGTGTTATTATTGCTTGTCTTGCTGCATTTTGGCTTTCAGTTGCGCCAGTTGCTCGCTGATTTCGTCATCGGCTTTCAGGTCGGCAAACTGCTGATCCAACGTTTTCTGTTTACCAAAGCTGTGGCTTTCTGCCTCTGCTTCCATATGATCGATGCGACGTTCGAAGGATTCAAAGCGAGCCATCGCTTCATCCAGCTTACCGCTGTCCAGTTGACGGCGCACGTCACGGGATGAATTCGCCGCCTGGTGGCGTAGCATCAGCGCCTGCTGACGAGCACGCGTTTCACTGAGTTTATTTTCCAGCTCGCCAATCTCTTTCTTCATCCGTGTCAGCGTATCGTCTACCAGCGTCACTTCATGATCCAGAGAGGCAATCAGGTCGGTCAACTTCTGCTTTTCAATCAGTGCGGCACGCGCCAGATCGTCTTTCTCTTTACGCAGCGCCAGTTCGGCTTTTTCCTGCCACTCTGCCTGTTGCGCCGTCGCCAGCTCAATGCGACGCGTTAGCTGTTTCTTTTCTGCCAGTGCACGCGCTGAGTTAGAACGCACCTCTACCAGCGTATCTTCCATTTCCTGGATCATCAGGCGCACCAGCTTCTGCGGATCTTCCGCTTTTTCCAGCAGTGCATTGATGTTGGCGTTCACGATGTCGGCAAAACGAGAAAAAATACCCATAATTCAATCCTCACATTTTTCTGATGTCGGGCTAAGCCCTGCTGATTCTCTAATACAATCTGCGTGCCAACTTTTTAAGTTATTGATTTTATAAAATATGGGTAGTTTTACCTCAACGGTAAAACAGGGTAAAGTGGTGAAATACACTAACTAGTGGCGAAATTCATCATGGCTGAATACAAAGATAATCTGTTAGGCGAAGCTAACAGCTTTCTTGAAGTGCTGGAGCAGGTTTCACGCCTGGCACCGCTGGATAAACCTGTACTGATTATCGGTGAGCGTGGAACCGGTAAAGAACTTATCGCCAACCGCCTTCACTACCTCTCCTCCCGCTGGCAGGGGCCGTTTATCTCTCTTAACTGCGCGGCGCTGAATGAAAATCTGCTCGATAGTGAACTGTTTGGTCATGAAGCTGGGGCATTCACCGGCGCGCAAAAACGCCATCCCGGAAGGTTTGAGCGTGCCGACGGGGGAACGTTATTTCTTGATGAGCTAGCCACTGCGCCAATGCTGGTACAGGAAAAGCTGCTGAGAGTGATTGAGTATGGCGAACTGGAACGCGTCGGCGGTAGCCAGCCTTTGCAGGTCAACGTGCGCCTGGTGTGCGCAACGAATGCGGATCTTCCGGTGATGGTCAATGAAGGGACTTTCCGCGCGGATCTGCTGGACCGACTGGCCTTTGACGTGGTGCAACTGCCGCCGCTGCGGGAACGTCAGGCCGACATCATGCTGATGGCAGAACACTTCGCTATTCAGATGTGCCGTGAGATCAAACTCCCTTTATTTCCGGGGTTTAGCGAACGCGCCAGAGATACGCTGATGCATTACAGCTGGCCGGGAAATATTCGTGAACTGAAAAACGTCGTCGAACGTTCGGTATATCGACACGGCAGCAGTGAGACAGCGCTGGATGACATTGTGATCGACCCGTTTAAACGTCACGGCGTTAGACATCATGAGCCGGAATCCCCGGCATCAGGTCCATCATTGCCTGTGGATTTACGGGATTTTCAGCAGCGGCAGGAGAAAGCGTTGTTACAGGCCAGCCTGCAACAGGCGAAATTCAATCAAAAACGAGCGGCGGAATTATTGGGGTTAACCTACCATCAGCTGCGCGCATTGCTTAAAAAGCATCAGATATCGTAATGCGCGTATGAATTCCGGACCATGGCTGGCGACACCTTGTCAGGTATATCTGACCGGAATTGCACATAATTACGGCAGTTACCTGCAGACATTTTTACCTGACAAGCCATAGTGCGATACACTTTGTCAATCGTACCTAAAAATCTTAAAAATTATGCGCCTGGTTTTATCCTCTCTGAGCGTGATGGCTGGACTCCTGACGGGTCAGGTGGCGGCTGCGCCAGTGTCAACTCCGCATGAAGATATCCGCGACAGCGGTTTTGTCTATTGCGTGAGCGGGCAAGTCAACACCTTCAATCCACAGAAAGCGAGCAGCGGTCTGATCGTCGATACACTCGCCGCGCAACTTTATGACCGGCTGTTGGATGTCGATCCCTACACCTACCGTCTGGTCCCTGAACTGGCCGAAAGTTGGGAGGTGCTCGACAACGGCGCCACGTATCGCTTTAATCTACGCCGCGATGTGTCCTTTCAAAAAACCGCGTGGTTTACCCCATCGCGCAAACTGAATGCCGACGATGTTGTTTTCACCTTTCAGCGGATTTTCGATCGTAAACATCCGTGGCATAACGTGAATGGCAGTAGCTTTCCCTATTTCGACAGCCTTCAGTTTGCAGATAACGTGCAAAGCGTCCGTAAACTTGACAGCCACACCGTTGAGTTCCGCCTGACTCAGCCCGACGCCTCTTTCCTGTGGCATCTGGCAACGCACTATGCGTCAGTCATGTCTGCCGAATATGCGACACAACTGACCAGGCAGGATCGCCAGGAGTTACTCGACAGACAACCCGTCGGTACGGGACCATTCCAGCTCTCGGAATATCGCTCAGGGCAGTACATTCGCCTGCAGCGCCATGACAAATTCTGGCGCGGCAGGCCGTTAATGCCGCAGGTAGTCGTGGATTTAGGCTCCGGCGGTACAGGGCGTTTATCAAAGCTGTTGACCGGTGAATGTGACGTGCTGGCCTGGCCAGCCGCCAGCCAGTTAACGATCCTGCGTGACGACCCGCGCCTTCGCCTGACGCTGCGTCCTGGAATGAACATCGCTTATCTGGCCTTTAATACCAACAAAGCGCCGCTCAATAATCCCGCGGTACGTCATGCGTTGGCGCTGGCCATTAACAACCAGCGTTTAATGCAGTCGATTTACTATGGCACGGCAGAAACCGCTGCTTCTATTTTACCACGCGCCTCGTGGGCTTATGACAACGAGGCTAAAATTACGGAATACAATCCGGCAAAATCGCGCGAGCAACTCAAAGCGCTGGGGCTGGAAAATCTGACGCTGCAACTGTGGGTACCGACAAGTTCACAGGCGTGGAACCCAAGCCCGCTGAAAACGGCCGAGCTGATTCAGGCCGATATGGCGCAGGTCGGCGTCAATGTGGTGATTGTGCCGGTTGAGGGTCGTTTCCAGGAGGCGCGATTGATGGACATGAACCACGATCTGACGTTGTCCGGTTGGGCAACGGACAGTAACGATCCGGACAGCTTTTTCCGTCCGTTACTGAGCTGCGCCGCGATTGATTCGCAAACCAATTTTGCTCACTGGTGTAACCCGGCCTTTGACAAGGTACTGAGAAAAGCGCTCTCTTCCCAGCAACTCGCCGCGCGCATTGATGCCTATGATGAAGCGCAGAACATCCTGGCAACCGAACTGCCGATTCTGCCGCTCGCCTCTTCGCTGCGTTTACAGGCGTATCGCTACGATATTAAAGGACTGGTGCTCAGTCCGTTTGGCAACGCCTCTTTTGCTGGCGTGTCACGCGAGAAAAAAGACGAGGTGAAAAAACCATGATCATTTTCACCCTGCGTCGTCTGTTATTGCTGATGTTTACCCTCTTCTTTCTGACGTTTATCGGTTTCAGTTTGAGCTATTTTACGCCTCATGCTCCGCTACAAGGCGCATCGCTGTGGAATGCCTGGGTCTTCTGGTTCGAGGGACTCATGCACTGGGACTTTGGCGTTTCCAGTATCAATGGGCAGTTGATTTCTGAACAGTTGAAAGAGGTGTTCCCCGCAACCATGGAGCTGTGCGTCCTCGCGTTTGGATTTGCGCTCATGGTCGGAATTCCGGTAGGGATGCTGGCAGGTATCACCCGCAATAAGTGGCAGGATCGCCTAATCAGCGCGCTTGCCCTGATCGGCTTTTCCATTCCCGTATTCTGGCTGGCGCTGTTGCTCACGCTATTCTTTTCGCTGACCCTAGGCTGGCTGCCGGTTTCTGGCCGTTTCGACCTGCTTTATGAAGTGAAACCAATTACCGGGCTGGCGATTGTTGACGCCTGGATTTCTGATTCTCCCTGGCGCGATGAAATGGTCATGAGTGCGCTGCGCCATATGATTCTGCCCGTTCTGACGCTGTCGGTTGCACCGACGACGGAAGTGATCCGCCTGATGCGCATCAGCACCATTGAGGTTTTTGACCAGAACTATGTGAAAGCCGCTGCGACGCGTGGTTTATCACGCTTCACTATTCTGCGCCGTCATGTTCTGCATAATGCTCTGCCGCCGGTGATTCCGCGCCTGGGTCTACAATTTTCCACCATGCTGACGCTGGCGATGATCACCGAGATGGTGTTCAGTTGGCCGGGACTCGGCCGTTGGTTGATCAACGCCATCCGTCAGCAGGATTACGCGGCAATTTCCGCAGGGGTGATGGTCATCGGTTCGCTGGTCATTATCGTCAACGTGATTTCTGATATTTTGGGTGCTATGGCTAACCCTCTGAAACATAAGGAATGGTATGCCTTCCGATAGCGTTTATAGCGAAAAGCGCCCGCCGGGAACGCTGCGCACCGCCTGGCGCAAATTTTATGGTGATACCACCGCCATGATCGGCCTGTATGGCTGTGCGGGGCTGGTGATACTGTGCGTCTTCGGCGGTTGGTTTGCACCGTATGGTATCGATCAACAATTTCTTGGCTACCAACTGCTGCCGCCGTCGTGGTCACGTTATGGCGAAGTCTCCTTTTTCCTCGGTACCGACGATCTGGGTCGTGACGTGCTGAGCCGCCTGCTGAGCGGTGCGGCCCCGACGGTGGGCGGCGCGTTTGTTGTTACGGTCGCGGCGACGTTCTTTGGACTGGTGCTTGGCGTTATCGCCGGGGCAACCCACGGCTTACGTTCCGCTGTGCTGAACCATATTCTGGATACGCTGCTGTCGATTCCGTCGCTGCTGCTGGCGATTATCGTCGTCGCCTTTGCCGGACCGCATTTATCCCACGCGATGTTTGCCGTCTGGCTGGCGCTGCTGCCAAGAATGGTGCGTTCGGTCTACAGCATGGTGCATGACGAACTGGAAAAAGAGTACGTCATTGCCGCGCGTCTGGACGGGGCATCAACGCTCAACATCTTATGGTTTGCCATTCTGCCTAACATCACTGCGGGGCTGGTGACTGAAATTACCCGTGCGCTGTCGATGGCGATTCTGGATATCGCCGCTCTCGGTTTTCTCGACCTTGGTGCCCAGCTCCCTTCTCCGGAATGGGGGGCGATGCTCGGCGACGCGCTGGAACTGATTTACGTTGCTCCGTGGACGGTTATGTTGCCTGGCGCAGCAATAATGATCAGCGTCCTGCTGGTAAACCTGCTCGGTGATGGTATCCGCCGCGCAATCATTGCGGGGGTGGAATAATGCCATTACTGGATATCCGCAATCTGACCATCGAGTTCAAAACCGGTGATGAGTGGGTGAAAGCGGTCGACCGCGTCAGTATGACCTTAACCGAAGGCGAAATTCGCGGGCTGGTGGGCGAATCAGGTTCCGGCAAAAGCCTGATCGCTAAAGCGATCTGCGGCGTCGCCAAAGATAACTGGCGCGTGACCGCCGACCGCATGCGTTTCGACGATATCGATCTGTTACGCCTTTCCGCTCGTGAACGCCGCAAGCTGGTCGGGCATAACGTCTCGATGATTTTTCAGGAGCCGCAGTCCTGTCTCGACCCGTCGGAGAAGATCGGCCAACAGTTAATGCAAAACATCCCTGCCTGGACCTACAAAGGCCGCTGGTGGCAACGTTTTGGCTGGCGCAAACGGCGTGCGATTGAACTGCTGCACCGTGTGGGGATAAAAGATCATAAAGATGCGATGCGCAGCTTCCCTTACGAACTGACAGACGGTGAATGTCAGAAAGTGATGATTGCGATTGCTCTGGCGAACCAGCCGCGTCTACTCATTGCCGACGAGCCGACTAACGCGATGGAGCCCACGACGCAGGCGCAGATTTTCCGCCTGCTGACGCGTCTGAACCAGAACAGCAACACCACGATTCTGCTGATCAGTCACGACCTGCAAATGCTCAGCCAGTGGGCGGATAAAATCAATGTCCTTTACTGTGGTCAGACGGTAGAAACTGCGCCGAGCAAAGAGCTGATAACCACTCCGCATCACCCCTATACGCAGGCGCTTATCCGCGCCATTCCTGACTTTGGCAGCGCCATGCCGCATAAAAGTCGTCTGAATACCATGCCAGGGGCTATCCCGTTGCTGGAACAACTACCGATTGGTTGCCGTCTCGGGCCGCGTTGCCCCTATGCGCAGCGAGAATGTATTGAAACTCCGCGTCTGACGGGGGCGAAAAACCATCTCTACGCCTGTCATTTCCCGCTAAACATGGAGAGAGAGTGAGATGGTTGAGACACTACTCGAAGTACGCAATCTGACGAAAACCTTCCGTTATCGTACCGGCTGGTTTCGTCGCCAGACCGTTGAGGCGGTTAAGCCCCTCAGTTTTACCCTGCGTGAGCGCCAGACGCTGGCGATCATCGGCGAGAACGGTTCCGGGAAATCGACACTGGCTAAAATGCTGGTGGGAATGATCGAACCAACCAGCGGCGAGGTGTTGATTGACGATCACCCGTTAAAATTCGGTGATTACTCGTTTCGTAGTCAGCGTATTCGCATGATTTTCCAGGATCCGTCCACGTCGCTTAACCCGCGTCAGCGTATTTCACAAATTCTGGACTTCCCGCTGCGACTAAATACCCAGCTTGAACCGGAACAGCGGCGTAAGCAGATTGTCGAAACCATGCGTATGGTGGGGCTGCTCCCGGACCACGTCAGCTATTACCCGCATATGCTGGCACCGGGGCAAAAACAGCGTCTGGGTCTGGCTCGCGCCCTGATCTTACGCCCGAAAGTGATTATTGCCGATGAAGCGCTGGCGTCGCTGGATATGTCGATGCGTTCGCAGTTAATTAATCTGATGCTGGAATTACAGGAGAAACAGGGTATTTCTTATATTTATGTGACCCAGCATCTTGGAATGATGAAACACATCAGCGATCAGGTGCTGGTAATGCACCAGGGCGAGGTTGTCGAACGCGGTAGCACCGCTGATGTACTGGCCTCGCCGCTGCACGAACTCACCCGCCGTTTGATTGCGGGACACTTTGGCGATGCGCTCACTGCCGATGCCTGGCGAAAAGATCGTTAACCAACCTCAGTGGTCGGATTAACTCTCCCGGCGTCTCGTGATAGAATCGCCGCGTTTTAACGACGGCTGGCTCTTATCGAAGGCCGGGCGCCACAACAATAACATAAGGATTTAAGCTATGGGTTTTCTTTCCGGTAAGCGTATTCTGATCACCGGTCTTGCCAGCAAACTGTCCATCGCCTACGGTATCGCTCAGGCGATGCACCGTGAAGGCGCTGAACTGGCATTCACCTATCAGAATGACAAACTGAAAGGCCGCGTGGAAGAATTTGCTGCTCAACTGGGTTCAAACATTGTCCTGCAGTGCGATGTGGCAGAAGACGCCAGCATCGACGCGATGTTTGCAGAACTGGGCAAAGCCTGGCCGAAATTTGACGGCTTCGTTCACTCCATCGGTTTCGCACCTGGCGATCAACTGGATGGTGACTACGTGAACGCTGTCACCCGCGAAGGCTTTAAAATCGCACACGACATTAGCTCCTACAGCTTTGTGGCAATGGCGAAAGCATGTCGTTCCATGCTGAACCCGAATTCTGCTCTGCTGACGCTCTCCTATCTGGGCGCAGAGCGCGCTATCCCGAACTACAACGTTATGGGGCTGGCAAAAGCGTCTCTGGAAGCCAACGTTCGCTACATGGCGAACGCGATGGGTCCGGAAGGTGTGCGTGTTAACGCCATCTCTGCAGGTCCGATCCGTACTCTGGCCGCTTCCGGTATTAAAGATTTCCGTAAAATGCTGGCGCATTGCGAAGCGGTTACGCCGATCCGTCGTACCGTTACCATTGAAGATGTGGGTAACTCTGCGGCCTTCCTGTGTTCCGATCTGTCCGGCGGTATTTCCGGCGAAGTGGTACACGTGGACGGTGGCTTCAGCATCGCCGCAATGAACGAACTGGAACTGAAATAATTCTTCAGCGTTCCACGTTGGGCGGCGTTCTGCCGCCCAGACTCCCCGCCTTTCTCCGTAATATATCTTTTCGATATTTATTATCACGTAACAATCTTTCATCCCCTTCCACGCTTGCGCCAGGATAAAACAGCGAAAACGATCCGGCGTATTTTGCAGACGACGTGTCCGGGTCGCCACTTTCAGACCAAGGAACGCCCATGGAACAACGCCGATATAGCGGCAAAAGCCACTGGTATCATGAAACTCAGTCCAGTACCTTGCCACAGGATGTGCTGCCGTTAGTCCCTGAAGCCGCCCACGTTAACGATCGCTTGCTGCTGGATTTAGCACTCTCTGAAGAAGATCTCCTGCCATACAAAAGCTGGCTACAGCCCGCTCGCCAACTTGCCGATGCCCTATTCCCGGCTCATGTTTCGCTGACGCGCCTGCATACCTTCAGCGCGTATGAGCGCATGAGCACAGCGCTTACGGTGGCACAAGTATCTGGCGTTCAGCGGCTGTGTAACCATTACGCTGCCCGCCTGACGCCCCTGCCCGGCCCTGACTCCTCACGCGAGAGTAACCACCGACTGGCACAAATCACCCAGTATGCGCGCCAGCTTGCCATTTCCCCTTCCGTCATCGACGGTCGCGCCCGTCAGCATCTCAGTGACGTAGGGTTGTCCATCTGGGATGTAGTGTTAATTAACCAAATCGTGGGTTTTGTGGGGTTCCAGGCTCGCGTTATCGCTATTTTTCAGGCCAGCCTTGGGCAGGCGGTACGCTGGCTGCCTGGGCTGGATATGCAGTCTTATGCTGGTGCTACCCCGTTTCAACAGCCAGAAGCCTCCTGGCATACCGCACTCGCCCCGGTTGAAACGCCTTACGCCAATGCGGAGCAAAGTGCATGTCTTTTGCGCGTTGAATCAAACGCTAAGCTCAGGTCGCTGGCTCCCGTGTTGGTTCATCAGCCGACGATCCTGTCCTTACTCGCCAGGCTTATGGAAAGCGGCTTATCTGCACAAACCGCCAGTCATGAATTCGCCAACCTGTTGACCTCGCGGATTAATGGCAGCGTCAGTTGCTTTAACGAGCAGGCACTCAGCCTCCCTGAACAGACTGCCCTTGTCATACCTTTACGCCAGCATGAGTGCGAGATTGAACGGTGGGAGCGACAACAGCCCAGTCAACGCCCGCTCTTTCAGGCGATAAATTTACTCACCCGCGCACCAGATCGTTTTAGCGCCGCGCAGTTTACCCCGCTACAGCAACAGCTCGGATCCGTTTCCCAAACGATTAATCTGTTGGGCTGGAGTGGCCTGTGTGGCTGGCTGAATCGGCTAAAAATCGCACTGGGTGAGACATATTAGTACCGCTAAATAACAGAAAGAGCGCTTGCCGCATCAGGGAGTTTCGCGTAAAACTGTCAGCCGCTCTTATGGCCACGAAAATAGACAAATATGTTTCAGGACAACCCGCTGCTAGCGCAGCTAAAACAGCAATTACATTCCCAGACGCCGCGAGCTGAAGGGGTAGTTAAAGGCACTGAAAAAGGTTTTGGCTTCCTGGAAGTCGACTCGCAAAAAAGTTATTTCATCCCGCCGCCGCAGATGAAAAAAGTAATGCATGGTGACCGTGTTATTGCCGTGATCCATACTGACAAAGATCGTGAGACTGCCGAACCAGAAGAACTGGTTGAGCCATTCCTGACCCGTTTCGTGGGTAAAATCCAGGGCAAGAACGATCGTCTGTCCATCGTGCCGGATCATCCGCTGCTGAAAGATGCTATCCCTTGCCGCGCTGCGCGCGGTGTGGAACATGAATTTAAAGAAGGTGACTGGGCTGTCGCAGAAATGCGCCGTCATCCTCTGAAAGGCGACCGCACGTTCTATGCTGAATTAACCCAATTTATTACCTTCGCCGACGATCATTTCGTGCCGTGGTGGGTAACCCTGGCGCGCCACAATCTTGAAAAAGAAGCGCCTGAAGGCATTGCGACTGAGATGCTGGATGAAGGTCTGCAACGTCAGGATCTAACCGCACTGAATTTTGTCACCATTGACAGCGCCAGTACGGAAGATATGGACGATGCGCTGTACGCTGAAGAGCTGGCCGACGGCAAACTGCAACTGACCGTCGCCATTGCTGACCCGACAGCCTGGATCGCTGAAGGCAGCAAGCTGGATAACGCTGCTAAAGTGCGCGCATTTACCAACTATCTGCCAGGCTTCAACATTCCGATGCTCCCACGAGAGCTCTCTGACGATCTCTGCTCACTGCGCCCCAATGAAGAGCGTCCGGTGCTCGCCTGCCGCATGACCATCACCGCCGATGGTACTATCGAGGATGAGATTACCTTCTTCGCGGCAACCATCGAGTCAAAAGCGAAGCTGGCCTATGACAACGTCTCCGACTGGCTGGAAAATACCGGTAGCTGGCAGCCAGAAAGCGAAGAGATCGCTCATCAAATCCGCTTGCTGCATCGCATCTGCCTGAGCCGTGGCGAATGGCGTCACCATCATGCGCTGGTCTTTAAGGATCGTCCCGACTACCGCTTTATTCTCGGTGAGAAAGGCGAAGTGCTGGATATCGTGGCTGAGCCGCGTCGTACCGCCAACCGCATTGTCGAAGAAGCGATGATTGCCGCTAATATCTGCGCTGCCCGCGTCCTGCGTGACAAGCTCGGGTTTGGTATTTACAACGTGCATCTCGGGTTTGACCCGGCGAATGCCGACGCGCTGGCAGCGCTGTTGCAATCCCACGGTATGCATGTGAACGCCGAAGAGGTGTTAACGCTGGAAGGCTTCTGCAAGCTGCGCCGTGAACTGGATGCACAACCGTCCGGCTTCCTCGATAGCCGTATTCGCCGCTTCCAGTCCTTTGCTGAAATCAGTATCGATCCCGGCCCGCACTTTGGTTTGGGCCTGGAAGCCTACGCCACCTGGACCTCACCTATTCGTAAATACGGCGATATGATTAACCATCGCCTGTTGAAAGCGGTGATTAAAGGTGAAAGCGTCAGCCGTCCGCAGGATGATATCACTCAGCAGATGACCGATCGTCGCCGCCTGAACCGTATGGCAGAACGTGACGTCGGTGACTGGCTGTATGCCCGTTTCCTGAAGGGCAACGTCGGGACCGATACGCGCTTTGCGGCAGAGATCGTTGATATCAGCCGTGGCGGTATGCGTGTCCGTCTGGTCGATAACGGTGCGGTAGCGTTTATTCCGGCGCCGTTCCTGAATGCCGTTCGCGACGAACTGGTTTGCAGCCAGGAAAACGGTACTGTACAGATCAAAGGTGAAACGGTTTACAAAGTGACGGATGTTATTGATGTCACCATCGCCGAAGTGCGGATGGAAACCCGAAGCATCATCGCCCGCCCGATTGTCTGACGCGCGGTTTATCAGCGGCCTTTCTTTTGTGAGAAAGGCCGTTTTCTTTTTTCCTCCCGATTTCCTTCCACCCGCTACACTTCACATTGTCATTTGGTGATTTTTGGACACCTATCCAAAACACAATGACGTTGAAATAGTTAAACTTATTCTCCGCATCGTTCGTTTGGTATGTGATCTGGCTAGCTTTTCCATTCATGGACGTTCGCGCTTTATGCTGGAGGGTGTAAATCATGAAAGATTTCCAGGAGTCCGCTACGTTGTATAGCTTTTTGGGTACTCACACCCCTTACTGGCACTTATCGAATGAGTCTGACGTTCTTCATTTGGCGGTCAACGAATCCACTCATGACGCAGAAGCGATTGCGTTATCGCCTGAACAAGCTCAGCGCATCCGTGATATGACGGTTATTACCTCAAGCCTGATGATGACATTGCCATTTGAGAACAGCGATATTCCTGTGCATCTGGTTGGCCGCAAAATAAGCAAGCACCAATGGGCAGGGAGCGCTTCAGCCTGGCACGACACCCCTTCTGTCGCCCGCGATCTGGTAAAGGGCCTGTCATTTGCCGAACAGGTCGTTTCCGAGGCTAATTCAGTTATCGTCATTCTTGATAGCCAGGGCAATATTCAGCGCTTCAACCGTCTTTGTGAAGAATATACCGGGCTCAAAGAACAGGAAGTGATTGGGCAAAGCGTATTCAAGCTCTTTATGAGTCGTCGTGAAGCCGTCGCTTCTCATCGCAACATGAGTGGTTTTTTCCGCAATGGCAACTCCTGGGAAGTGGAGCGCTGGGTCAAGACACTAAAGGGGCAAAGACTGTTTTTGTTCCGCAATAAATTCGTTCACAGCGGCAGCGGTAAGAACGAAATCTATCTTATCTGTTCAGGAACCGACATCACCGAAGAACGTCGCGCACAGGAGCGTTTGCGCGTGCTGGCAAGTACCGACACGATTACCGGTTTACCTAACCGGAATGCCATCCTGGAGCTGATTAACCAAGCTGTTTCGCATTCGGATGACAGTCAGGTCGGAATTGTCTATCTCGATCTCGATAATTTCAAAAAGGTCAATGACGCCTATGGTCATATGTTTGGTGACCAGCTTTTGCAGGCAGTGTCACTAGCGCTGTTGAGCTGCCTGGAAGAAAATCAGCTGCTGGCGCGACTCGGCGGTGATGAATTCATAGTGCTGGCCAGCCATACGTCACAGAGTTCACTGGAGGCGGTGGCCTCACGGATATTAACCCGGTTGCGCCAGCCTTTTCGCATCGGTCTGCTTGAGATTTATACCAGCTGTTCGCTGGGCATCGCGCTGGCGCCTCAACATGGCAGCACCAGCGAGGATTTGATCCGTAACGCCGATACCGCGATGTATACCGCAAAGGAAGGCGGACGTGGACAGTTTTGCGTGTTCTCGCCTGAAATGAATGAGCGCGTATTCGAGTATCTCTGGTTGGATACCAACTTACGTAAAGCGCTCGACAACGATCAGCTCGTGATTCACTATCAACCCAAGATCACATGGCGCGGCGAGGTTAGAAGTCTGGAGGCACTGGTTCGCTGGCAGTCTCCTGAACGCGGTCTTATTCCGCCAAACGATTTTATCTCCTATGCGGAAGAATCCGGGTTAATCGTACCGCTTGGGCGTTGGGTCATCATCGACGTGGTTCGCCAGGTGGCGAAATGGCGGAATAAAGGAATAAATCTTCGGGTAGCGGTGAATATCTCAGCCCGTCAGCTTGCTGACCAGACACTTTTTACCGATCTGAAGCAGGTGCTGCAGGAACTCAATTTTGAATATTGCCCTATTGATGTTGAGCTAACAGAAAGTTGTCTGATCGAGAATGAATCCCTCGCTCTTTCCGTGATCCAGCAGTTCAGTAAATTAGGCGCCCAGGTGCATCTCGACGATTTTGGCACGGGCTATTCCTCTTTATCCCAGTTGGCGCGCTTCCCGATTGATGCGATAAAACTCGATCAGGCCTTCGTCAGGGACATACATAAGCAGTCTGTTTCGCAATCTATGGTGCGCGCCATTGTCGCCGTCGCACAGGCGCTCAATCTCCAGGTCATTGCGGAAGGTGTCGAAAGTCGCAAAGAGGATGCGTTTCTCACTAAAAATGGCGTCAATGAAAGACAAGGATTTCTGTTTGCCAAACCGATGCCTGCCGCCGTGTTTGAGCGCTGGTATAAGCGATATCTGAACAACAAAATGCGTTAAGGGGACGAATCCCCAGTCGCTTACTCAATGAAGTGACTGGGGTGAGTGAGTGAAGCTAAAACATAGTCAGCTCGAAGTATGGCGAGCATAAGCTTATATATAGTATTCCCTAATGATTATACCGAACCTTAATTTTCCCTTCTCTTTTGGCGCTATTTTTTGCATCATTAAATGCAATAAGAGTCTGATAAAGGATCACCGCCATGACCGATCTCGATGCAAAACGGGTTGCCGAGCGTATTGATACTGTACTGGATATTCTGGTTGCCGGTGATTACCACTCCGCCATCCATAATCTCGAAATTCTGAAAGCCGAATTGCTCAGTAAGGTACAGGATGAAGCGGCATCACCCGCAGGCAAACCCAGAGCGCCATGGGAGATTTAATCTGTTCGCAGCGTTGTGATGACAAGCAAAGTCTGGATGTTGCTGCCACCGCACGTGTTTAATCCACGGTATAAAAACCACAATAAAAAAATAATGTTATGAATTCCCGACAACAATCAATTTTGCAAATGGTGATTGATAAAGGCCAGGTCAGCGTGGCTGAACTGGCAAAAATCACCGGCGTTTCTGAAGTCACCATTCGACAGGATTTGAACACGCTTGAAAAACAGAGTTATCTGCGCCGGGCACACGGCTACGCCGTGTCTCTCGATAGCGAAGATGTTGAAACTCGGATGATGACGAACTACACCCTGAAGCGCCAGTTGGCTGAATTTGCGGCATCGCTGGTGAATCCTGGTGAATCGGTATTCATCGAAAACGGGAGTAGTAACGCGCTGCTGGCCCGGACACTTGCCGAACAAAAAGATGTCACCATTATTACCGTTAGCAGTTATATTGCGCACTTACTGAAAGAAACGCAGTGCGAAGTGATCCTGCTTGGCGGTATCTATCAGAAAAAAAGCGAAAGCATGGTCGGTCCCCTTACCCGCCAGTTTATTCAGCAGGTCCATTTCAGTAAGGCATTTATCGGCATTGACGGTTGGCAGCCTGAAACAGGGTTTACCGGCCGCGATATGATGCGTTCCGATGTGGTCAATGCGGTACTCGAAAAAGGTTCAGAGGCCATCGTGCTCACAGATAGCTCGAAGTTTGGCGCCGTTCATCCCTACACGCTGGGTCCTATCGCGCGTTTCAGCCGCGTTATTACCGATAGCAAAATCAGCGACCGCGATAGAATTCAGATGGAAAAAGCCGGCCTGACGGTAAATATCGTCGACGCTGGGTAATCTCTGCGCAGAGAATTTGCCTATGGCAGATCCTCTGCGCTCTGAGACTATTCCGACTCCTCAATTAAGACTATTTACCTGTTATTAGCAGGTGGGTGTCGTAAAATTATTATTAGCGATATAACAGGAAGTGACTATCACCTGCGTGATATTACCCTGCGCAATAAGGTTTTACGGATGACTTTTTCAGTGACGAATATTTAAACTATAGTCAAAGAGAGTTTCTTTCCGTGAATCATTAATTCAGGAGAAAGTATTATGTTTGTAACGAGCAAAAAAATGACCGCTGCGGTGCTGGCAATTGCGCTGGCGATGTCTCTGAGCGCCTGCTCTAACATGTCCAAACGTGACCGTAACACCGCGATTGGTGCCGGTGCGGGTGCTGTAGGTGGTGCTGTCTTAACAGACGGTAGCGCGCTGGGTACGCTGGGTGGCGCCGCTGTGGGTGGTATTATCGGCCATCAGGTTGGTAAATAATCGTAAATCATCTACGATTGAACGGCTCATAATAAAATACGAACATTTTTTGGTCTGTACTACACAAGAGAATATAAAAGCCACGACAATGATCGTGGCTTTTCGTTTATCCGCCAGCGAGTTTTACTTTCATTCCTTTCGCTTCAAGCAAAGATTTAATTAAATCTCGCTTATCGCCCTGGATTTCAATAATTCCGTCTTTAACCGCTCCGCCACAACCGCATTTTTTCTTTAATTCTGCGGCGAGCTTTGTTAACTCAGCATCATTCAGGTCCACCCCGGTGATCAGGCAAACGCCCTTACCTTTTCTTCCGCTGGTCTGGCGCTGAATTCGCACAATACCGTCGCCTTTTGGGCGTTCAGCAACCGCTTTCGGTTCATCTATTCGCCCGGTATCGGTGGAATAGACCAGGCGACTGTTTGAATCGTTCATCATGCCCTCTGTTTGAGTGAGGCGTTGATCGCCTTCAGCGTCTCCGCTGGCGCATCTGATTGCGTAACGGGACGCCCGATAACCATAAAGTCCACACCGGCCGCCTGTGCCTGTTCAGGCGTCATAATACGGCGCTGATCGCCCGCATCACTGCCCTGTGGTCGAATACCTGGCGTAACCAGTTTAAACGGCTGACCAAAGACCTGTTTAAAACGTACCGCTTCATGAGCAGAACAGACCACACCATCAAGACCGCATTTTTGCGTCAGGGCAGCCAGACGTTCCGCATGCTCTGCCGGTGACAACGTCACGCCGATGTCCGCCAGATCGCTGGCCTCCATGCTGGTTAAAACGGTGACGGCAATCAGCAACGGCGCATCATTACCGAAGGGAAGCAGCGCCTCACGTGCGGCGGTCATCATTCGTGCCCCACCGGACGCGTGGACGTTAACCATCCAGACGCCAAGATCTGCAGCCGCCGCAACCGCATGCGCCGTAGTGTTCGGGATATCATGAAACTTGAGGTCGAGAAAGATATCAAAACCCCGCTGTTGGAGATCGCGAACCAACTGAGGCCCAAACAGAGTAAACATCTCTTTACCGACTTTCAGCCGGCAGTCGCGCGGATCGATGCGGTCAACGAATGCTAACGCTTTATCGCGATTATTATAATCGAGAGCAACAACGACGGGAGAATCGGTAACCGCGCGGGAAGAAGATGAAGCAGTAATCGTCATAACCAGGCCTTCTAGCTAAGGGCAAATGGGTAAACGGCGAGCATTCTACCTGCCAGCGGCCAAAATGAACAGGCGCGATTTCGTCCCTGCTTAGCGATGTGGCACCATTGCCGAAACAGGGATAACAAATCAATAAAAGTATGTTGTAACTAAAGTGCGGAGTTTTAAAAAATTACAACCCATCAAGTCCGCGAATTGGCTTGATGGTTGACCAGGCCCGGCAGGAAGGACAATGCCAGTACATGGTATAGGCGGTGAATCCGCATTTACCACAGCGATAACGAGGCTTGCTGCGGACCTGCTCACCCACCATGTCACGCAGCACCATCAGGCTCTCTTTTGCCCGCCCTTCTTCTGCTTCGTTAAGGTGATAGTCCATCAGCTTATGAAAAACGCGCATGGTCGGATGGCGCTGTAGTTGGCGGGTAATGTAGATTTGCGCCGTATCATGGCCTTCGCGCGCTTCAAGTATATCCGCCAGCATTAATTCAGCGGCAGCGCCAGTGTTCTCTTCCACGGCCCGGCGCAGAAATTCTGCCCACTCATCGTTTTTACCCAACTGCTGGTAACAGGTTTGCAGCATTTCCAGCGTTTCGCTGACCAGTTCTTTATCCTGCGAAATCACCCGTTGAAGACTTTCGACCGCTTTGGCATAGTCGTTTTTTTCCATCCAGATGCGGCCCATCATGATGGACACTCTGGCGCTGTTTTTATCAGCAGCAGCGCCCTTTCTCAGTAGCGCCATTGCTTTGTCCATATCCTCATTGCCTATTTGCTGTAAGGCCAGCTCACAGTAGAAATGGGCAATTTCGATACGCTGTTTATCTTTACCCAGCTTGACCAGGCGTTCTGCGACATCAATCGCCTTCTGCCAGTCGCTGGTGGCCTGATAAATTTGCAGGAGCTGTTGTAATGCGCCGATACGAAAATCCGTTTCATCGGTCAACTGGTTGAACATGTCCTCTGCGCGGTCATATAACCCGGCGGCCATGTAGTCGCGACCGAGTTGTTGTACCGCCAGCAGGCGCTGCTCATAAGTCAGCGACGCACTTTCCATAAGGGTCTGGTGGATGCGGATGGCGCGATCGACTTCGCCACGAGAACGGAACAGATTTCCGAGAGTCAGGTGAGCCTCAACGGTACCGGTATCCTCTTTTAACATGTCGAGGAACAGATCTACCGCTTTATCCTGTTGGTTACTCAGCAGGAAGTTAACCCCAGCGACATAATCACGCGAGAGTCGGTTAGCTTCATCCTGCTTTGTTTGTTGCGCACTTCTGCGTCCCATATACCAGCCATAGGCGGCAGCAACAGGCAATAGCAGAAACAACAACTCCAGCATAACGAATTATTCCTTCACGACCGGAGTCGCAGGTGTCACCACAACGTCAGTCGCAGGCGCCAGTTGGCTTTCCAGACGCTTCAGTTTGCGCTCTGCTCGCGCCAAAGATACCCGAACCCGCAGCCAGAAAAGACCGCAGATTAACCAGCCAATGGCAAACCCGGCAGCGAACAATACGGCCAGTAAGGTAGAGATTCGATACTCTCCCTGAGCCAGCAGGTAATTAAACGTGACCTGCTGGTCGTTCTGTGCGCCCAGTGTTACCGAAATAACAAAAATCGGCAGCACCAGTAAGAAAATGAGTAAATATTTCACATTACTTCCCGTTATGTGGTTGAAGCGAATAAACCGTGTTCAACTTACCGCATTGAGCCCTATAAATTACCATTTTCACAGCGTGCGCGAAATGGGGAAGCGTACAGCTTTCTCATGATTTAAGGGCAAAATCAGTAAAATCAACCTTGATCAGCTTTCATGCTCGCGTTCGGCTATCTCGCGGGCTTCTTCCGGCGGCGGCGTCAGAGGACCACAAATTCGCTGAGCAAGCCATGTCGCCAGCGTCACCACGACCCAGGATATCAGCGTCGCCACGACCAAATCACGCGGCCAGTGCATCCCCAGCAGCATACGACTGGCCATGACGCCCGTTGCCCAGATCAATAAAACGGCAATGGTGACCGTTCTTCTGCGCGGCCAAAGTAACCCAACGGCTAAAAGCGCCCACGTTGCGGCAAACATGGTGTGCCCGGACGGAAAAGCAAACCCGGTCTCTTTTTGCCAGTGCTTGCGTAAGAACACGGGGATATCCTGCTGAGTCGAGAGCTGTTCTTTTACCAGATTCCCGCGCTCAGTACGTTTTAAAGTGTAGAACTCATCAACCGGAATATGGTGCGTTTTTTCCAGCCAGATCACAAAGGGTCTGGGCTCCTGGACTCTGTCTTTTACCCATGATTTAACCCCTTGCCCCACTACGATTGCGCCTCCCAAAATAGCAAACAGCATCACCGCTGCTTTTAAGCGGAAGCGTAAACACCAGAAAAACCAGGCGCAGAGAAGAACATGGGTGATGACACCCCACGGTTGCGTCACCGTTTCGGTCATCCAGTACATTGCCTTTAACCACCAGGTCTCCTGTCCTGGCGTCCAGGTCCAGCCGGAAATCCATACAACGACAGGCATCACCAACAGGAGTCCCGTCCCGGCCGCAGTTCGTTTCGCAATTGACAGCATTAACACCTCATTCCTGTTAAGTCCCACAATCATAACCGAAAATGCCGTAGACGGGTAAATTGACAGATTTGTGCCATTCCCCTGCCGTTTGCGCGGCACTGATTAGGTGAACGCCGTCGCCTTATGGCAAAATAAGAAGATAAGCCAACAGGCAACGGCACAACATCGCGTGCCGGCATTATCTGGAGAAACACATGCAGCTTAAACGAGTGGCAGAAGCCAAACTGCCAACCCCATGGGGCGATTTCCTTATGGTGGGATTTGAAGAACTGGCAACCGGGCACGATCACGTCGCGTTAGTCTTTGGTGATATTTCAGGCCAGACGCCAGTTCTGGCGCGTGTCCATTCTGAATGTCTGACGGGTGATGCCCTGTTCAGCCTGCGCTGCGACTGTGGTTTTCAGCTTGAAGCTGCTCTTTCCCATATTGCGGAAGAGGGCCGCGGGATCCTGCTTTATCACCGCCAGGAAGGTCGTAACATTGGTCTGCTCAATAAAATCCGCGCTTATGCATTACAGGACCAGGGATATGACACGGTAGAAGCCAACCATCAGTTGGGCTTTGCCGCCGATGAACGCGACTTCACCCTCTGTGCAGATATGTTTAAGCTGCTGGGCGTCGATGAAGTTCGCCTGTTGACCAATAATCCCAAGAAAGTAGAAATACTCACCGAAGCGGGCATCAATATTGTTGAGCGTGTGCCGCTGATTGTTGGGCGCAACCCCAACAACGCGCATTATCTTGACACCAAAGCCGCCAAAATGGGGCATTTGCTGAAGTAATGCCCCCCTTGCCGGATGACGATGCGAATGCACCGTCTCCGGCAGTGTCACGGCAACTACGTCAGCATATTACGAATCACGTAATGCAAGATGCCGTCATTCTGGTAGTACGTCAGCTCGGTTCCGGTGTCGATGCGGCAGCGACACGGTACCACCTCTTTACTCCCGTCTTTCCTTGTCAGCGTCACAGGCACCGTCGCCCCCGGCTTCAGATTTTGCAGATCGACAATATCTATCGCCTCTTCTCCCGTTAACCCTAATGTTTTACGCGTCACGCCCTGCGGGAATTCCAGTGGTAAAATGCCCATGCCAATCAGGTTAGAACGGTGAATACGTTCGAATGACTCCGCAATAACAACGCGGATCCCGAGCAGTCGTGGCCCTTTCGCGGCCCAGTCGCGGCTTGACCCCGAACCATACTCTTTGCCGGCAATTACCGCTAACGGCGTGCTCTCCTGCTGATAACGCATCGCGGCATCGTAAATTGAAAGTACCTCTGTACCGGGCAGATGACGTGTCATGCCGCCTTCCACGCCGGGAACCATTTCATTGCGAATACGTATATTGGCAAAGGTACCGCGCATCATCACTTCATGGTTGCCCCGTCGCGAACCGTAGGAGTTGAAATCTTTGCGTTCAACGCCACGACTTTGCAGATAGCGACCCGCTGGGCTGTCAGCCTTAATACTGCCTGCCGGAGAGATATGGTCAGTCGTGACAGAGTCACCCAACATGGCCAGGATCCGTGCGCCATGAATATCGGTCACCGCAGCAGGTTCGGCCAGCATGTCGTCAAAGAACGGTGACAGGCGAATGTAGGTGGAATCAGCCTGCCAGCCGTAGGTATCGGAGCGGTCAACCCGGATGTCCTTCCACTCTTGCGTTCCTTCAAACACTTCTGCGTACTCTTTGCGGAACATGTCAGATGATACCAGCTCAACGGCACGGGCAATCTCCCGGGCCGACGGCCAGATATCTTTCAGATAGACCGGATCGCCTTTGCGGTCATGACCGAGGGGGTCAGTCGCGAGGTTGATATTCATGTTGCCCGCCAGCGCATAGGCCACCACCAGCGGCGGCGATGCCAGCCAGTTGGTTTTCACCAGGGGATGAATACGCCCTTCGAAGTTACGGTTGCCCGAAAGCACTGCGCCCACGGTCAGATCGCCCTTCTTAATCGCCGTTTCTATCGGCTCAGGAAGCGGGCCGGAATTACCAATGCAGGTCGTGCAGCCATATCCCACCAGGTTGAATCCCAGTTCATCAAGATAAGGCGTGAGTTTCGCTTGTGCCAGGTAGTCAGAAACGACCTTAGACCCCGGTGCCAGAGAGGCTTTTACCCAGGGCTGGCGTTTTAGCCCAAGCGTGACCGCTTTTTTCGCCAGCAACCCTGCGGCCATTAAGACGCTCGGGTTTGACGTATTGGTACATGAGGTTATTGCGGCAATCACCACTGCGCCGTCTGGCAACTGGTCTTGTTGACCATTAAGGACGTAGTCCACCGGTTGTCGATCTTTCTGCGCAGTATTCACTTCCAGTTCATTGCTGGCGGCAAACGCTTTCGGCACATCGCCAAGCGCAACGCGATCCTGCGGACGCTTCGGTCCGGCGAGGCTGGCTTCAACGCCATTCATGTCCAGGGCCAGCGTACTGGTGAATATCGGCTCATCACCGCTGTTGCGCCACATGCCCTGCGCTTTGGCGTATTTCTCAACCAACTCGATGTGATCTTCACTGCGCCCGCTCAGACGCATATACTCCAGCGTCACGCCATCAATTGGGAAGAACCCGCAAGTCGCGCCATATTCCGGCGACATATTGGCAATCGTGGCGCGGTCAGCAAGCGGCAGTGAATCCAGGCCGTCGCCATAGAATTCAACAAATTTACCCACCACGCCATGCTTTCTCAACATCTGGGTCACCGTCAGGACCAGGTCTGTTGCGGTGATCCCCTCACGGAGTTTGCCCGTAAGTTTGAAGCCGACAACGTCCGGGATGAGCATTGATACAGGCTGCCCCAGCATGGCCGCTTCCGCTTCTATCCCGCCAACACCCCAGCCTAAAACACCGAGACCATTGATCATCGTGGTGTGGGAATCGGTACCGACCAGTGTGTCCGGGTAAGCGACCCATTCGCCGTCCTGTAATTCACTCCAGACGGCTTTGCCAAGGTACTCCAGGTTGACCTGGTGGCAAATACCCGTTCCCGGCGGCACGACGCTAAAGCGGCTAAACGCCTGTTGCCCCCATTTCAAAAAGACATAGCGCTCATGGTTGCGTTCCATTTCAAGGCGCACGTTCTCTTCGAAAGCGTCATCATCGCCAAACCGATCCACCGTCACGGAGTGGTCGATGACTAAATCAACCGGCGACAATGGGTTTACTTTGGCCGTATCGCCGCCAAGTCGTTTAACCGCTTCGCGCATAGCGGCAAGATCGACTACCGCCGGAACGCCGGTAAAATCCTGCATTAATACGCGCGCAGGCCGGTAGGCAATTTCACGATCGGCGTGGGCATTTTTCAGCCAGCCCGCCAGGGCCTTGATATCTTCGTCGGTAACGGAATTACCATCTTGCCAGCGCAGCAAATTCTCCAGTAAGACTTTGAGTGACTTCGGGAGCCGGGTAATATCACCCAGCGTTTTTGCGGCAAGCGGCAGACTGTAATAGTGATAGGTTTTATCTTTGGCCTGCAACGTGTCCTTACTGGCTTCTCGTAGGGTTGACGACATAGCTCCTCCTTAATGACAAGGTTGCGAAGCCCTGATTCTCCTCAGGGTGAATATTAAAGATAACACATACCCACTGTAACGTTTTGATAACAACCCAAAATGGTAAAAGCGGCAAAAACGATGAGAAAAGGCCAAAAGAAAACCTCGCCGTAGCGAGGTTTCGATTAGCTGACCACCAGCCAGATGAGTTCAGCCCACATAAGCAGCGATACCGAGAACGCGGCCAACCAGGACCAGTATTTCATATTTGATAAAAGCATAGGCGACACCAACGTATGTCCAATGTATTCTGCTGAGCGTGACTCAACACTTATTGCTGTGGTGTATTAATGAAAGGCGTACGGCAAATGAATAGCACGTACAAAATAAAACAGAAATGATGCCTGTTATTGTTTTCGGGATTCGTCTTCCGCGAATAAATCAATAAAAGCCTGTTGCTGCTGGGTCAACTTCCATGACTCAGGGACGGTGTTTTTGCGCACTTTCTGTGACTCCGGTACGGCATCACAGGGCTGACAAGGCGCTAAAACGCGCTGCTGCTGTTCCTGAACAACCATTTATGCCCCCCAGAGGTTCCAGATAACCAGCGCTACCACCAGCCAAAACAGCGCAGAGCCAAGGAAAACGGCAAGCCAGGCTTTACGCTTCAGTTCAGGGTCCCGGCGCGGTTCCTGGTTTTCAGATGGCATTACAGACCCCGTACAATCGATATCGCTTATCATTCAGGCACCAAACAATCGGTACAATTAATCAATAGTTGAGACAAATCCTAAAGAAACTTTAGTCAAAAATCCAGCGAATTTACGAATCGTTTCCAGTGAATAAATCAATCTTTTGACGGAAAATAAATATTTGGAAAGGGAAATTTGCGAGACGGGGAATTAGACACTACTTTGTGAAAAATTTACGGCTTTTGTGAACAACATTTAAATAGATGCACAACCTGTTCGGTATCTCCGGAAAATAAGATACCGAACATAATTCGCTGATGATTACTTTTCAGGTAATTTTATATCTTTAAACATGACCTCGATTTCTTCATTTGAGCGCAGCGCGACGGCAGTGTCCACCACGTCACGCGTCAGATGCGGTGCAAAACGCTGAATGAAATCATACATGTAACTGCGCAGGAACGTACTGCGGCGGAAGCCGATCTTTGTCGTGCTATGGCTGAAGACATCGTGTGCATCAACACGAACCAGGTCGGGATCGGTGATCGGGTCAACAGCCATACTGGCTATCACCCCTACCCCTAAGCCCAGACGGACATAGGTTTTAATCACGTCGGCATCGGTCGCGGTGAAAACAATGCGCGGCGTTAATCCGGCGCGGTTAAACGCGGTATCCAGTTCAGAACGCCCCGTAAAGCCGAAGGTGTACGTCACGAGCGGGTACTGCGCCAGCTCTTCGATAGAAACCGATGCCTTACCCGCCAAAGGATGCTCTGGCGTGACCACAATTGAACGATTCCAGTGATAGCAAGGCAGCATGACCAGATCATCGTACAAATGTAGCGCCTCGGTGGCGATGGCGAAATCGGCATTGCCTTTTGAAACAGCTTCAGCGATTTGTGTCGGCGAGCCCTGATGCATGTGCAGGGAAACGCGCGGATAGCGTTCAATAAACCCTTTGATAACGCCGGGCAGCGCATACCTTGCCTGCGTATGCGTTGTCGCGATATACAGTGAGCCTTTATCCGGCCAGGTATGTTCACCGGCAACCGCTTTAATCGCGTCAACCTTGGACAAGACTTCGCGCGCAATGCGAATAATCTCCTGACCGGCTGGCGTCACCTGAGTCAGGTGCTTACCGCTACGGGCAAAAATCTGGATGCCTAACTCATCTTCCAGCATACGGACCTGCTTACTGATGCCTGGTTGAGAGGTATAAAGTCCTTCCGCCGTTGAGGAGACATTAAGGTTGTGGTTCACCACCTCAACAATATAGCGAAGCTGCTGTAATTTCATGTTAAACCATCCAGATTAGCGCCATCAGGGCATCGTTTTGCCACTCACTCTCGCGAGCTGCTAATACGATTTTATAATAAAAAAGAGATTAACTATAACCACTATATCATTTATAGCAGTGCTGTATAGATGTGAATAAAAAATAATAAGGCGGCTATATAAACAAAAAAAGGGCCGCTTGCGCGACCCTTATCAGCTTCATGAACGAAAACGGGTTACTTCTTACCTTCAACCCATTTGCCGTCGACGAAGAAGGCGGACCATCCGGTCGCTTTTCCGTCTTTTTCCGCTGCAACATATTGCTGCTTGGTTTTACGGCTAAAGCGCACCAGCGTCTTATTACCTTCCGGATCCTGCTGTGGCGCATCGGCCAGATAGCGCAGTTTTTCCGGCAGACGGTCGCGGAAGCGATACAACTCTTCAACCAGCGGCGCTCGCGTCTCACGGGATTTCGGGAACGTATTGGCTGCAAGGAACACACCAGCAGCACCATCACGCAACACGAAATAAGCATCCGATTTTTCACACGGCAACTCAGGCAGCGGTACCGGATCTTCCTTCGGTGGCGCAACTTCACCGTTACGCAGGATCTTACGGGTGTTTTTGCACTCGTCGTTGGTACAGGCCATGTATTTGCCAAAACGCCCCATCTTCAGGTGCATTTCAGAACCACATTTTTCACACTCAACAATCGGGCCATCATAGCCTTTAATGCGGAACTCACCCTCTTCGATCTCGTAGCCATCGCAGGTCGGGTTATTGCCACAGACATGCAGCTTACGCTTCGGATCAATCAGGTAGCTGTCCATTGCGGTGCCACACTTCTGACAACGACGTTTAGCACGCAGGGCGTTCGTCTCAGCGTCATCACCCTCCAGCACATTCAGGACTTCGTTTTCCGGCACCAGGTTAATGGTGGTTTTGCAACGTTCTTTTGGCGACAACGCATAGCCGGAGCAGCCGAGGAACACGCCCGTACTGGCGGTACGAATGCCCATTTTGCGACCGCAGGTTGGACAATCAATGCTCGTCAGCACCATCTGATTCGGGCGCATCCCGCCCTCTTCCGGATCTTTCTCGGCCTTTTCCAGATGTTGGGTAAAGTCGCTAAAGAAGGTGTCGAGAACCCTTTTCCACTCCGCTTCGTGGTTGGCAACCTGATCGAGGCTGTTTTCCATCTGTGCGGTAAAATCGTAGTTCATCAGCTCGCGGAAGTTCTCTTCCAGGCGGTCGGTGACAATCTCACCCATTTTTTCCGCATAGAAGCGACGGTTTTCCACGCGCACATAGCCGCGATCCTGAATGGTCGAAATGATTGACGCATAGGTCGACGGACGGCCGATACCGCGTTTCTCAAGCTCTTTTACCAGAGACGCTTCGCTGAAGCGCGCTGGCGGTTTGGTAAAGTGCTGCGCGGGCGTCAGTTCGATCAGCGTTAACGCATCACCTTTACTCACCGCTGGCAGCGTACGATCTTCATCGCCTTTGCGCAGCGCAGGCATAACCTTCGTCCAGCCGTCGAAACGCAAGATACGGCCACGGGCTTTCAGGCGGAAATCCCCCGCGCCAACGGTCAGCGTGGTGGAGTCGTATTGCGCAGGCGTCATCTGACAGGCCACAAACTGTCGCCAGATCAGCTGGTACAGTTTCTGCGCGTCGGCTTCCATATCTTTCAACGCTTCCGCCTGCACGGCCACATCGGAAGGACGAATCGCTTCGTGCGCTTCCTGCGAGTTTTCTTTGCTGGCGTACTGATTCGGACTCTCCGGCAGGTATTTCTTACCGAAGTTGTCGCTGATATAACCACGAACCATGCTCACCGCATCCTGACTCAAATTCGTCGAGTCAGTACGCATATAGGTGATATAGCCCGCCTCATACAGTCGCTGTGCCATCATCATGGTTTTCTTCACCCCAAAGCCCAGACGGGTACTGGCCGCCTGTTGCAATGTAGAGGTGATAAACGGCGCGCCTGGCTTGCTGCTGGTCGGCTTGTCTTCACGCTCCAGCACGCTATAGCTGGCTTTTTCCAGCAGGCTCACCGCAGCAAGCGTCTGCTCACGGTTAACCGGACGGAACGGCTTGTCATTCTGATGAGTGACCTGCAGCGGCAGAGCATCACCCGACGGCGTGTTGGTGCTGGCGTCAATTTCCCAGAACTCTTCCGGAACGAACGCTTTGATTTCGCGTTCACGCTCAACAACCAGTCGCACAGCAACTGACTGTACGCGACCGGCTGACAGACCACGGGCGATTTTTTTCCACAACAGCGGAGACACCATGTACCCCACAACGCGGTCCATGAAGCGACGCGCCTGCTGGGCGTTAACGCGGTCAATATTCAGTTCACCCGGCTTTTCGAACGCCTGGCGAATCGCGTTTTTGGTAATTTCGTTAAACACGACGCGGCTGTAGCGTGTGTCATCACCCCCGATCACTTCCCGCAGGTGCCATGCAATGGCTTCCCCTTCGCGGTCAAGGTCGGTTGCGAGATAGATGTGGTCGGCTTTTTCTGCCAACTGTTTCAGTTCAGAGACAACCTTCTCTTTACCGGGCAGCACTTCATAGTGCGCATCCCAGTCGTGCCACGGGTCAACTCCCATTCGGTTGACAAGCGCGCCACGTTCATCCTTTTTGGGCTTTTTAGCCGTTTTGGTGGAGGTAGAGTCGGCGCTCTTTTTAGCGGTTGAGCCACTGGTCGGCAAATCACGGATATGACCCACGCTGGACTTAACCACGTAGTCGCTACCCAGATACTTGTTGATTGTTTTGGCTTTTGCCGGGGACTCAACGATGACAAGAGCTTTACCCATATTCACCTTTACCTAATTTGATTCTTCCAGGAATGCGTCGCCGTTGAATTACTGTCGCTGGTGACGTGAAACAAATATGGTTTCTGCATCAGCGGATCTCAACCATTTGTCCTGATTCTGTACAAAGAACAGACAGGTGACTGAGTTAACAGGCTTTTTGGCGCATAAGCGCTATAGCACGACGGAATTATGGTCGAATGTCAAGCAAATCTGTTGCCAGATTGACGAAAGCGTCACACTGTACCTGATAAAATTCGTTACGCAACTTTATTAGCATGCAAAAATAAAACTCGCCAGTAAGCAAACGTTGACAAACCCCTGCTTAGGCTCAGGGAATATTTGCCCACCAACGGCACTCAGCGTAGACTAATATCCTTGTTTAAGGAGTAAAAAATGCATAAAGAAACGCAACCAATCGATCGCGAAACGCTGCTGGTTGAAGCTAACAAAATCATCCGGGAGCATGAAGATACGCTGGCAGGCATTGTTGCCACCGGCGTCACCCAACGTAATGGCGTTCTGGTCTTCAGTGGGGATTACTTTTTAGACGAGCAAGGTTTACCGACGCCGAAAAGCACCGCTGTGTTTAATATGTTCAAACATCTGGCACACGTACTTTCTGAGAAGTATCACCTGGTTGACTAACGCCGGTACAGATTGCCGGATGGCGCAGCGCCAACCGGCAATACATGTTACATCATGGGCTTCTGACCACGCTGCCACCAGCGCAGCAGAAGACGGTCAACGCTTTCAGCAGCGCTGCCAGTGAAGCGATCCATCAATTTTTTACGCTGCATATAGCGCACATTCATCACTTCGCGTCCGTCCATCAGGCTCAGGATCACTTCGTCGCTGGTATTGACTTCATCCACCAGGCCCTTTTCCAGCGCCTGCTGACCGTACCAGTGTTCCCCGGTGGCAACCTGCTCAATGTCCAGCGTCGGACGCATACGCTGCACAAAATCTTTGAACAGATGATGCGTTTCGTTCAGATCTTCACGGAATTTCTGCCGCCCTTCTTCGGTGTTTTCACCCAGCAGCGTCAGGGTACGTTTGTACTGCCCGGCGGTATGCAGTTCGATATCAATATCTTTCCCTTTCAGGAAGCGATTGAAGTTGGGGATCTGCGCAACCACGCCAATTGAACCGATAATGGCGAAAGGCGCGGAGACGATTTTATCCGCCACGCAGGCCATCATATAACCACCGCTGGCCGCCACTTTGTCGACAGTAATGGTTAGTGGAATGTTTTTATCGCGCAGGCGCTGCAACTGCGAAGCGGCAAGGCCGTAGCCGTGGACGACACCACCCGGACTTTCCAGGCGCAAAACCACCTGATCCTGCGGCTTCACCACCGCTAGCACGGCGGTCACCTCTTCACGCAGCGCGCTCACTTCGTGCGCATCCATACTGCCTTTAAAATCCAGTACCCAGACACGCGGTTTTTCTGTAGCGCTTTCTTCTGCTTGTTTGGCACGCACTTTGGCTTCCTTCGCTTCCTGTTTATGCTTTTTCTTTTGCGCTTTGTGCCAAAGTTTCTGTTGATGCGTGTCCATCAGCGACATCACCAGTTCGTCCTTCATCTCCCGATACTGCTCGCTGAGATTGGTCACCCGCAGTTCACCGCGCTGACGTTTACGCTGCGCCGCATTCACGATAATGAGGGCAATCGCCGCGATAGCCAGTACAACGGTTACGATTTTTGCCAAAAACAGCCCATATTCAGACAATAATTCCACGAGTCCCACCTTGGTTATACAGCTTAGCTTCGGCTCAGTGTACATCAGCCATCAGGCGTCGTCTCGCTGGATATCGCGGGTGCAGAAAGTATGACAACGTGTTCATTTTATGGCGTTATCGCCGTTGACTGATTGAAAAAGCGCGGGGTTTCAGGCATAAACCCGAAAAGCCAATGATAAGCAGAGCGACCTTGCATGTCGCCGGGGAGTCACCGTGCATTACCAACCAAAGCAAGATCTTCTTCAGGATCGCATCATTCTTGTCACCGGTGCCAGCGATGGAATCGGCCGTGAGGCCGCCCAGACCTACGCGCGTTACGGCGCCATCGTCATTTTGCTCGGCCGTAACGATGAGAAGTTACGACACGTGGCCGAGACAATCTCACAGCAGACGGGCAACCTGCCGCAATGGTTTACCCTCGATCTGTTAACCTGCACATCTGAGGAGTGCCACCAGCTTGCCCAACGCATTGCGGGGCACTATCCGCGCCTGGATGGCGTTTTACACAACGCCGGGTTATTGGGCGATATCTGCCCGATGAGCGAACAGGATCCGCAGGTCTGGCAGCAGGTGATGCAGGTCAACGTCAATGCGACCTTCATGCTTACTCAGGCATTGCTTCCTTTATTACTGAAGTCAGATGCAGGTTCGCTGGTGTTTACCTCATCCAGCGTAGGTCGTGAAGGACGGGCAAACTGGGGAGCCTACGCCACCTCTAAATTTGCCACGGAAGGGATGATGCAAGTTCTCGCTGATGAGTATCAAAGCCAGCTGCGGGTGAACTGTGTCAATCCTGGCGGAACGCGTACCGGTATGCGCGCGAGTGCATTCCCGACGGAAGATCCGCAAAAGCTAAAAACTCCCGCTGATATTATGCCGCTGTATCTGTGGCTAATGGGCGACGACAGCCGCCGCAAAACCGGCATGACCTTCGACGCCCAGCCGGGCCGTAAACCAGGAATCTCACAATGAGTGATGAACGTTATCAGCAGCGCCAACAGCGCGTAAAAGAGCGGGTCGATGCCCGCGTTGCCCAGGCGCAGGATGAGCGCGGCATTGTGATTGTTTTCACCGGCAACGGGAAAGGAAAAACCACCGCCGCCTTTGGCACCGCAACACGCGCCGTTGGTCATGGCAAAAAAGTCGGTGTCGTGCAGTTTATCAAAGGCACCTGGCCGAACGGTGAGCGTAATCTACTGGAACCCCACGGCGTGGAATTTCAGGTCATGGCGACCGGGTTCACCTGGGACACGCAGAACCGTGAAGCGGACACGGCGGCCTGTCTGGCCGTATGGCAACACGGCAAGCGGATGCTGGCTGACCCCACCCTCGATATGGTTGTGCTGGATGAGCTGACCTACATGGTCGCCTATGACTACCTGCCACTGGAAGAGGTGATCAACGCGTTGAACGCGCGTCCGCATCACCAGACGGTGATCATCACCGGGCGCGGCTGTCATCGGGATATTCTGGAACTGGCGGATACCGTCAGCGAATTGCGTCCGGTTAAGCATGCCTTTGAAGCGGGCGTAAAAGCCCAGATGGGAATAGATTATTGAGTATAGGCCGGATGAGGCGTAGCCGCCATCCGGCACAGATTGCCCGGTGGCGCTGTCGCTTCCCGGGCCTACAGGCAGGCGATTAACCGTTATTATTACGTCCGCCCGAACGACGACCACCGCCGCTCACCTGGCTGTGACGCTTCACCGCACGACGAATTTGATTCGCCTTCATGCGACGACGATCTTTTTCCACCGCCACTTTTGACGTAGTTTCTGGCTCCAGTTCCACCAGTTCACGCAAATAGTTGGTCTGGGCAAGATCCAGTTCCGTCCAACCGCCGCGCGGCAGTCCTTTCGGCAACGGAATATCACCGTAACGCACGCGGATCAGACGACTCACCTGCACGCCAACGGCTTCCCACAGACGACGCACTTCGCGGTTACGTCCTTCCGTCAGAGTGACGTTGTACCACTGGTTAATGCCTTCGCCGCCACTGAATTTGATGGTTTTGAACGCTGCGGGACCATCTTCCAGTTGTACGCCACGGCTGAGATCACGCAGCTTGACTTCATCAACCTGACCAAACACGCGTACCGCGTATTCACGTTCAACTTCACGGCTTGGGTGCATCAGACGATTCGCCAGTTCACCATCGGTGGTAAACAGCAACAGACCACAGGTATTGACGTCCAGACGCCCTACAGCAATCCAGCGCGCACCGCGCAGTTTCGGCAGGCGATCAAATACGGTCGGACGCCCTTCCGGGTCGTTACGGGTACACAGTTCGCCTTCCGGCTTGTAATAGGCCAGTACGCGGCAGATCTGTTCCGCGGACTCTTTCACTGAAATCAGGTGGCCGTCGATGCGGATTTTCAGACCTGGCGTCACTTCTACGCGATCGCCAAGCGTAGCAATTTTGCCGTCAACGCTTACGCGACCTGCCTGAATAATGGTTTCAATTTCACGACGTGAGCCGTGGCCAGCGCGCGCCAGCACTTTCTGTAACTTTTCGCTCATAGAGCTTCCTTTAGGTGTCGCCTTCACAGGCGTCGAACAGGAGAATCAACGGCGCCGTACAGCGCCATTTTAAGGCCGCGTAGTATACAGAGTCGCACCCTTATAAGAAAGGTTTAACGTCTCCGACACCTTCGCGCAAGACAACCGGGGCGTCATCGGTTAAATCAATGACCGTGGTCGGCTGTTGTCCCAGATAGCCACCGTGGATGATCAGGTCCACCTGTTTTTCCAGGCGATCTTTAATCTCTTCCGGATCGGACTCGGTAAATTCACTGCCTGGCAGCATGAGCGACGTGGAGAGCATTGGCTCGCCCAGCGCTTCCAGCAGTTCAAGCGCAATCGGGTTAGACGGAACGCGCAGGCCGATGGTTTTACGTTTTTCCTGCAACAGACGGCGCGGCACTTCTTTCGTGCCCTTCAGAATGAAGGTGTAGTTGCCGGGCGTGTTGTTTTTGATCAGGCGAAATGCCACGTTATCCACAAATGAATAGGTCGACAGCTCAGACAGGTCACGGCACATCAGGGTGAAGTTGTGACCATCCGGCAGCTGACGGATACGACAAATACGCTCCATCGCGCCTTTGTCCTCAATTTTACATCCAAGCGCGTAGCCGGAATCGGTAGGGTAAACAATCACCCCGCCCTTGCGCACAATCTCAACCGCCTGGTTGATCAAACGCTGCTGCGGGTTATCAGGATGAATATAGAAAAACTGACTCATACTTCCCTCTCTGTGGTGTTCTGCGGCTGTTCCCAGGTCTGCCAGACGCCTTCTACGCCTGCAGGCAACCAGAGCTTGCGACCCAACTCGATCCACGGACACGGCAGATGAAAATCAGAGCCTTGCGAAGCCCATAGCTGATGTTGACGGGCAAGCGCGGCCAGTTGTGTACGCTCATTGGGAGATTGCTGGCATTGCGCGACTTCCATCGCATCACCGCGATGTTCGGCAAAATATGCCACTAATCTTTTCAGCCACTTAGCGCTCAGGTCGTACCGCCCAGGATGAGCCAGTACTGCCTTACCGCCAGAATGATGAATGACATCAATAGCTTGTTCTATTGTACACCACTGCGGCGGAACATATCCTGTTTTCCCGCGCGCAAGGTACTTTTTAAAGACGTCCGCCATCGTTGTCGCTTTGCCGCACTCCACCAGGTAACGGGCAAAATGTCCACGCGTGACCGCCCCACCCGCAGCGAGTCGGAGTGCCCCTTCCCAGGCGCCGGCAATCTGCGCTTTCTCCAGACGATCGGCAATAAGACGCGCGCGCTGCTGACGACGTTCGGTTTGCTGCGCCAAAAACGCACACAGTTCCGGGTTTTCGATATCGATGTTCAGACCGACAATGTGAATCTCATGGTTCTCCCAGACGGTAGAAATTTCTACACCGGGAATCAACTGTAGCGGCAGACCGGAACGTGAAATTTCTGCACTTGCCGCCGTAATAGCGGACGTCGTATCGTGATCGGTAATTGCCAGCGTACCTACACGCATCTCTACCGCCCGATGGACCAACGCTTCCGGCGTTAGCTGTCCGTCAGATGCCGTAGTGTGACTGTGCAAGTCATAAATCACCGCGTAATTCGTGTCGCTCAAGGCGAACTCCCGTCTTTATTAATTGAGTTTCATGCGCATGATAACGGTTCTGACAAATTAACTGAAATCAGCTGTTGACAATAACCCATCGAACTAGTTAACTAGTACGAAAGTTCACACGCAAAAGGGTATCGAAAATGACAGTCGCATTTGTTCTGCACGGTTGGTGGCGCACTTCCTGATTTCGGGCAGTGTATTGTGCATGTTAACGCCATCCAGATACCCAGCCCGCCTTTTCAAGCGGGCTTTTTTTTGAACAAAATAAATGAGAACAAAAATGCAATCACCAAGACCAACACTCGAACTCATTACTTGCGACGCCGCCTACCGTGAGAACCCGACCGCATTATTTCACCAGGTGTGCGGTGACCGTCCGGCAACGCTGCTGTTGGAATCCGCGGATATTGACAGCAAAGATGATCTGAAAAGCCTGCTGCTGGTCGACAGCGCGTTACGCATTACCGCACTCGGTGACACTGTCACTATTCAGGCCTTGAGCGAAAACGGCTCGGCACTGCTGGCGCTGCTGGATGCTGCCCTCCCCGCAGGCGTGGAAAATGAACAGCAGCCTGGCAGACGCGTACTGCATTTCCCGCCTGTCAGTAACTTACTGGATGAAGATGCGCGCCTGTGCTCGCTCTCGGTATTTGACGCTTTCCGCCTTCTTCAGCAATTGGTCGAGATGCCGAGCGAAGAGCGCGAAGCGATGTTCTTCGGCGGGCTGTTTGCCTATGACCTGGTTGCCGGTTTCGAATCATTACCCCAGCTTGACGCGGGCAACCGCTGCCCTGACTACTGCTTCTATCTGGCCGAAACGCTAATGGTGATCGACCATCAGAAAAAGAGCACCCGAATTCAGGCCAGTTTGTTTACACCGAATGACGGCGAAAAACAGCGCCTTATCGCACGCCTTGCGCACCTGAGCCAGCAGTTGAATGAACCTGCGCCTCCGTTGCCGGTTGTCTCCGTACCGCAAATGCGCTGCGAATGTAATCAGAGCGATGACGAATTCGGTGCCGTGGTGCGTAGCATGCAGAAAGCCATTCGCGCCGGGGAAATATTCCAGGTAGTCCCTTCACGTCGCTTCTCTCTGCCCTGCCCGTCACCGCTGGCGGCCTACTACGTGTTGAAGAAAAGCAATCCCAGCCCGTACATGTTCTTTATGCAGGACAATGAATTCACGCTGTTTGGCGCGTCACCAGAAAGCTCGCTGAAATACGACGCCACCAGCCGTCAGATCGAAATCTATCCCATTGCCGGAACGCGTCCGCGTGGTCGTCGCGCTGACGGCTCACTGGACCGCGATCTCGACAGTCGCATCGAGCTGGAAATGCGTACCGACCATAAAGAGTTGTCCGAGCATCTAATGCTGGTGGATCTGGCGCGTAATGACCTGGCGCGTATTTGTACGCCGGGCACGCGATACGTTGCGGATCTCACCAAGGTCGATCGTTACTCCTATGTCATGCACCTGGTGTCCCGCGTGGTGGGCGAATTGCGCAGCGATCTTGATGCGCTGCATGCCTATCGTGCCTGTATGAATATGGGCACCCTGAGCGGCGCACCGAAAGTCCGTGCCATGCAACTGATTGCCGAGGCTGAAGGCCGTCGTCGCGGCAGCTACGGCGGTGCAGTGGGTTATTTCACCGCCCACGGCGATCTGGATACCTGCATTGTCATCCGCTCCGCACTGGTAGAAGACGGGATCGCCACCGTGCAGGCCGGCGCCGGCATTGTGCTGGATTCTGTTCCTCAGTCAGAAGCCGATGAAACCCGTAACAAAGCGCGCGCGGTTCTGCGTGCGATTGCCACTGCGCATCATGCTCAGGAGACATTCTGATGGCTGACATTCTGCTGCTCGACAATATCGATTCCTTTACTTACAACCTGGCAGATCAGCTGCGTACTCATGGTCATAACGTGGTCATTTACCGCAACCACATTCCTGCCCAGACGCTAATTGACCGCCTGGCCACCATGAAAAACCCGGTGCTGATGCTTTCACCGGGTCCCGGCGCCCCCAGCGAAGCGGGATGCATGCCAGAACTGCTGACGCGTCTGCGCGGTAAGCTGCCAATTATCGGCATCTGCCTTGGTCATCAGGCGATTGTTGAAGCCTACGGCGGCTATGTGGGCCAGGCTGGGGAAATCCTGCACGGTAAGGCATCCAGCATTGAACATGACGGTCAGGCGATGTTTGCTGGGTTGTCGAATCCGTTGCCGGTCGCCCGTTATCATTCGCTGATTGGCAGCAACGTTCCTGCCGGACTGACCATCAATGCCCATTTCAATGGCATGGTGATGGCCGTGCGCCACGACACCGATCGCGTCTGCGGTTTTCAGTTCCACCCTGAGTCAATTCTCACCAGCCAGGGGGCGCTTTTGCTGGAGCAGACGCTGGCCTGGGCGCAGCAAAAACTGGAATCCACCAATACGCTTCAACCGATACTTGAGAAACTGTATCAGGCACAAACGCTGAGTCAGCAGGAGAGTCATCAGTTATTCTCTGCGGTCGTTCGCGGTGAACTGAAACCCGAGCAGTTGGCGGCCGCGCTGGTGAGTATGAAAATTCGCGGTGAGCATCCTCTGGAGATCGCCGGAGCGGCGACCGCTCTGCTGGAAAATGCCGCACCGTTCCCGCGTCCGGACTACCTGTTCGCCGATATTGTCGGCACCGGCGGTGACGGCAGCAACAGCATTAATATTTCCACCGCCAGCGCTTTTGTTGCCGCCGCGTGTGGTCTTAAGGTCGCCAAGCACGGCAACCGCAGCGTTTCCAGTAAATCGGGTTCTTCCGACCTGCTGGCAGCGTTTGGGATAAACCTGGATATGAATGCCGATAAGTCGCGCCAGGCGTTAGACGATCTTGGCGTCTGCTTCCTGTTTGCGCCGAAGTATCACACCGGCTTTCGCCACGCGATGCCCGTGCGCCAACAGTTAAAGACGCGCACGCTGTTCAATGTGCTGGGGCCGTTGATTAACCCGGCGCATCCGCCGCTGGCGTTGATTGGCGTCTACAGCCCGGAGCTGGTGCTACCGATAGCCGAAACGCTGCGCGTACTTGGCTACCAGCGTGCGGCGGTGGTACACAGCGGTGGAATGGATGAGGTTTCCCTGCATGCGCCCACCATCGTGGCGGAACTGCATGACGGCGAAATTAAGAGTTATCAATTAACGGCGGAAGACTTTGGCCTGACGGCTTATCACCAGGAGCAACTGGCAGGCGGCACGCCGGAAGAAAACCGTGACATTCTGACACGCTTGCTACAAGGTAAAGGTGACGCTGCCCATGAGGCTGCCGTTGCCGCGAACGTCGCAATGTTGATGCGACTGCATGGTGAAGAAGATCTCAAGGCTAATGCGCAAACCGTGATCGACGTATTGCGCAGTGGTTCCGCTTATGACCGAGTCACCGCACTGGCGGCAAGAGGGTAAATGATGCAAACCGTTTTAGCGAAAATCGTCGCAGACAAGGCGATCTGGGTGGAAGCCCGTAAGCAACAACAACCGTTGGCCAGTTTTCAAAATGACGTTCAACCAAGTTCGCGTCATTTCTATGATGCCTTACAGGGAGCTCGCACCGCGTTCATTCTGGAGTGCAAAAAAGCCTCTCCGTCGAAGGGTGTGATCCGCGATGATTTTGACCCGGCTCGCATTGCCGGGATCTACAAACACTACGCGTCGGCAATTTCCGTCCTGACCGACGAGAAATATTTCCAGGGGAGCTTTGACTTCCTGCCGATCGTCAGTCAAATCGCGCCGCAGCCTATTCTGTGTAAGGATTTTATTATCGACCCTTACCAGATTTACCTTGCCCGTTTTTACCAGGCAGACGCCTGTCTGCTGATGCTATCCGTACTGGATGACGAGCAGTATCGCCAGCTTGCTGCCGTCGCCCACAGCCTCAGCATGGGCGTACTGACCGAGGTCAGCAACGATGAGGAACTGGAGCGCGCCATTGCGCTGGGTGCGAAGGTCGTCGGGATTAACAACCGCGACCTGCGTGACCTGTCGATTGATTTAAACCGTACCCGTCAGCTTGCGCCGAAACTCGGACAGGGCGTGACGGTGATTAGCGAATCCGGCATTAACACCTACGGTCAGGTGCGTGAACTCAGCCATTTTGCCAACGGCTTCCTGATTGGTTCGGCACTGATGGCACATGATGATTTGAACGCCGCCGTTCGCCGCGTGCTATTTGGCGAAAATAAGGTCTGCGGATTAACACGCGCCGAAGATGCTAAAGCGGCGTATGAGTCTGGTGCCATTTATGGCGGTTTGATTTTCGTCCCTTCGTCACCGCGTTTTGTCACCGTTGAGCAAGCGCAGGCGGTGAAGTCCGGTGCGCCACTGCATTATGTCGGGGTGTTCCGCAATAACGACATTGCCGACGTCTGCGAAAAAGCAAACTCGCTGGCACTCTGCGCGGTTCAACTCCACGGGCATGAAGATCAAGCCTATGTCGATGCATTACGCGAAGCGCTACCTGAACGCGTGCAAATCTGGAAAGCGCTGAGCGTGGGTGAGTCACTCCCCGCGCGCGATTATCAGCATGTCGATAAATACGTGCTCGACAATGGCCAGGGCGGCAGCGGCCAACGTTTCGACTGGTCGTTATTACAAGGACAACCGTTGGATAACGTCCTGCTGGCGGGTGGTTTAGGCGCAGACAACTGCGTACAGGCAGCACAAACCGGCTGTGCCGGTCTTGATTTTAATTCTGGTGTAGAGTCACAGCCGGGCATCAAAGATGCACGCCTGCTGGCCTCGGTCTTTCAGACACTGCGCGCATATTAAGGAAGAAACAGATGACAACATTATTAAGCCCCTATTTCGGTGAGTTTGGCGGTATGTATGTGCCGCAGATCCTGATGCCTGCACTGCGCCAGCTGGAAGAAGCTTTTGTCAGTGCACAAAAAGACCCTGAGTTTCAGGCGCAGTTTACCGATCTACTGAAAAACTACGCGGGACGCCCTACCGCGCTGACCAAATGTCAAAATATTACCGCCGGAACGCGAACCACGCTGTACCTGAAGCGTGAAGACCTGCTGCACGGCGGTGCGCACAAGACCAACCAGGTGTTGGGTCAGGCGCTGCTGGCAAAACGGATGGGTAAAACCGAGATTATTGCCGAAACCGGAGCCGGTCAGCACGGCGTGGCCTCGGCACTCGCCTGCGCCCTGCTCGGCCTGAAATGTCGCATCTACATGGGCGCGAAAGATATTGAGCGTCAGTCGCCAAACGTATTCCGTATGCGTTTGATGGGCGCGGAAGTGATTCCGGTACACAGTGGTTCTGCAACCCTGAAAGATGCCTGTAACGAGGCGCTGCGCGACTGGTCCGGTAGCTATGAAACGGCGCACTACATGCTGGGTACTGCAGCTGGCCCCCATCCGTTCCCGACCATTGTGCGTGAATTCCAGCGGATGATTGGCGAAGAGACAAAAGCGCAAATTCTTGAAAAAGAAGGTCGCCTGCCGGATGCAGTGATCGCCTGCGTCGGCGGTGGTTCAAATGCCATTGGGATGTTTGCTGACTTTATTAATGATACCAGCGTCGGTTTGATTGGCGTTGAGCCGGGCGGTCATGGCATTGAAAGCGGCGAGCACGGTGCACCGCTGAAGCATGGTCGTGTTGGGATCTACTTCGGCATGAAGGCCCCCATGATGCAAACCGAAGAGGGACAAATTGAGGAGTCCTACTCAATTTCTGCAGGTCTGGATTTCCCGTCCGTTGGTCCACAGCATGCGTACCTGAACAGCATTGGCCGCGCCGATTATGTTTCAATTACCGATGATGAAGCACTGGAGGCCTTTAAAACCCTCTGTCTGCACGAAGGCATTATCCCGGCGCTGGAATCATCGCATGCGCTGGCGCACGCCCTGAGGATGATGCGCGAGGATCCGGAAAAAGAGCAGCTACTGGTGGTTAACCTTTCCGGTCGCGGCGACAAAGACATCTTTACGGTACACGATATTCTGAAAGCGCGAGGGGAAATCTGATGGAACGCTATGACACTTTGTTTGCACAGTTGAACGACCGCCGGGAAGGCGCCTTTGTCCCCTTCGTCACGCTCGGCGACCCGGGCGTTGAACAGTCGCTGAAAATCATCGACACGCTGATTGAAGCGGGTGCAGATGCGCTGGAACTGGGGATCCCGTTCTCTGATCCTCTCGCGGATGGTCCGACAATTCAAAATGCCACCTTGCGCGCTTTTGCCGCAGGGGTGACGCCAACGCAGTGCTTTGAAATGCTGGCGATGATTCGTGAGAAACACCCGACAATCCCGATTGGTCTGTTGATGTATGCCAACCTGGTGTTCAATCGGGGCATTGACGCGTTTTATGCGCAGTGTGAAAAGGTGGGTGTGGACTCCGTATTGGTGGCTGACGTGCCGGTGGAAGAATCCGCACCGTTCCGACAGGCCGCGCTGCGATACAACATCGCGCCGATCTTTATCTGTCCACCAAATGCCGATGACGATTTACTCCGCCAGATTGCCTCTTTTGGTCGCGGTTACACCTACCTGCTCTCCCGTGCAGGCGTCACCGGCGCTGAAAACCGTGCCGCGCTGCCGCTACATCATCTGGTCGAGAAGCTGAAGGAGTACAACGCCGCGCCGTCGCTACAAGGGTTTGGTATCTCTGCGCCAGAGCAGGTTTCCGCAGCCATAGAAGCGGGCGCTGCCGGGGCCATTTCCGGCTCGGCCATTGTCAAAATCATTGAAAACAACGTCGAGAAACCCGAGCAGATGCTGTCAGACCTGAAGGCATTTGTCACCGGTATGAAGGCCGCTACGCGTCGTTAACAATCAGGCCACCCGCGAATACGGGTGGCCTTAGCCTCTGGCCTGTTTCATCTTATACATTTCAGCGTCCGCTTCCTGAATGGCCGTATCAATATCGCCGTTGACTTCCGCCACACCCCAGGAGATTGACAGCGGAACCACATGGTTTTTCACCTCAAAGCGGTAGTTTTCGATCTGCCCGGCGATCCGTTCAGCAATCGCTACAGCATCACTGATTTTTGAACGATACAGTACGATCACAAACTCATCCCCTCCGGTGCGGATCACCTGATCGTTACTGGTGCGCGTATTAGACAGCATACGATTGGCGATAATTTGCAGTGCTCTGTCCCCGGCGACATGTCCCCAGGTGTCGTTAATCGCTTTAAATTTATTACAATCCACCAGCACAACCGAACTGCCCACGAGTCCCCGACGCTTGATGATATCGAGCATTTTTCGGTTAAAACAGCCGGTCAGTGAATCGATATAGATTTTAAGATCACTCTCATTGAGCCAGGACTTGAGGTATAAGCTGATAAAGATAAACAGGAATGGCGTCAGGAGAATCGCCAAACCCGCCTGCGCGTCTTTCATCGCGAAACGGCCAAAAGCGACGGCGTAGTTGATGACATACTTTTCTGATAACACCCTGAACGCAATTCCTAAATGTTGGCGGCAATCCCCCATCAGGCACAGAGAGTCGTTGCTTTTTGCGTATTTACCAGCGAGACATTGAGGCCATCGGTGATCCTGTCGTCTAAAACGCTCCTGAGAGAGCCCTGAAGCTCGGGTTTCGAGTGGTCGTACACCAGATAGCCGACAATATTATCCGAAACCTCTTTTCCAGAGAGATCATAGATATAGCTGACGACGCTGAACGCCTTCTCGCCGGTAATTTTATCTGTATAAAAGTCGGTGGAACTCAAGGCCTTGGTTTTGATATTTTTTTGCAGCAACCGGGTGTAGAAGTCGACTGGAGGATAAAAAAAGCGCGTGAGATCCTGAGCCATTTCCGATTGATTAAAATCGAAATAGCGGGCATTCGCGGGATTAAACCAGTAAAAATAGCTGGCATCATTTGCAATAATGTAACGGTTGGCATTGAAGCGCCCGGGGTTAAGCGTCATCATTTTGTTACGAATAAACTCAGCGGCAGCGTACATACACAGCGCATTGCTATCGAGTCGACGGGTGACGATCGCACCATTGGCAGAATTCCCTGCCGTCGCGTCGACATTGATGCTCCAGACCGCCTCTTCCTGCCGAGAGAACTGAGACATCTCGCCGCAATTTTCTGCCTGACTGATCTCCCGATAACGAACTCCTGTAGCATCCGCTATCAATTCATTATCATTAAAGATGTCCAGCATTTGCACCTGAAACCGGCTCATCCCTTCATTAACGTCAGCAAGGCGCTGTACGTAAATAATAAACAGGAACAACGAAATACCCAGCAGCGTAATGAGTCCTGCAATGCACAGTGCCTGTCTGTTTCTTAAACTGTCCTGCACAATATTCACGGGGCATCCTGAGCATCGATAGATAATGCTCGATACGTTATTCGATCTCGTTTACGACGTACAGGTCTTAACGGTCATTCTTCACTCATAGGGAGGACGCCAGCACCGCAATCTATTCCCACATTCATTCTCTGGTTAAATTAACAACCATGGCATTCCCCGCACCTGATGCTTACTACCATTTTAGACCATACGGGACATCTTTAGGTCACGTGCCGGTCGGTACAGTTGCACCCCAGAGCAAAAGATTGTAAAGCAGGTGATTCTTCATATTTAAATTATCTCGCGTTAAGTTACTTATATAAAGGACTAAACTCACTTCAGTTGCCAGAGAAATATAATTCGACGGTTCACTTACCTCGCTTATTAATTTGACTAACGAGAGATAACAGCTAACGTTAGAAGGGTGTCGAGACAAGTCACGAAATAACATCCTTACAAACCAACGAAACAGGAGTATTAATATGGCCGAGCATCGTGGTGGTTCAGGAAACTTCGCAGAAGATCGTGATAAAGCATCAGAAGCAGGACGTAAAGGTGGTCAACATAGCGGCGGTAATTTTAAAAATGATCCGCAACGCGCATCTGAAGCAGGGAAAAAAGGCGGCGAGAATAGCCACCGTGGCAGTAAATCAGATAAATCCTGATTTAAATAACCGTTAAATATCACGTGTTTTTATCGAAGCACTCTGCGGGCCTTTCGGCTCGCAGTTATTTCCCAGGAGAAACTTTATGAATATGAATACAGTTGAAGATGTTTTTATTCACCTGCTATCAGACACCTACAGCGCAGAAAAACAGTTGACCAAAGCGTTGGCGAAACTAGCCCGAGAGGCGTCAAGCGACAAGCTGAGCCAGGCGTTTAAGGCACACCTGGAAGAGACTCAGGGGCAAATTGAACGTATTGATCAGCTCGTTGAAGCGGAATCATCCATCAAAATCAAAAGGATGAAGTGTGTTGCAATGGAGGGATTAATCGAAGAGGCTAATGAAGTCATCGAGAGCACTCAGAAAAACGAAGTGCGTGATGCCGCCCTCATTGCCGCTGCACAAAAAGTTGAACACTACGAAATCGCCAGTTACGGTACGCTTGCAACGCTTGCCGAACAATTGGGCTTACGTAAAGCGGTAAAACTACTTAACGAAACGCTGGAAGAAGAGAAAGCGACAGATTTGAAACTCAGCGATCTGGCTATTAACAATATTAATCAGAAAGCGGGTAATAAGTCCTGAATATTCACTCACGTAATTAAAGTGTAATAATCTGAATAATTCAGAGGATATAAATATGAACCATATTGAACATTATCATGACTGGCTACGCGATGCTCATGCTATGGAAAAGCAAGCCGAATCTATGCTCGAATCAATGGCTGGTCGTATAGATAATTACCCCGATATTCGCTCGCGAATTCAGCAGCATATTAGTGAAACGAAGCAGCAAATAACGCTTCTGGAAGAAATTCTGGACCGCAACGGTATTTCCCGTTCCGTTTTAAAAGATTCGATGAGTAAAATGGCGGCGCTGGGGCAATCTATTGGCGGAATGTTTCCGTCTGATGAAATTGTCAAAGGTTCTATTAGCGGTTACGTGTTTGAGCAATTCGAAATTGCCTGCTATACCTCCCTTTTGGCCGCCGCCAAAAAAGCGGGTGATACCGCGTCAATACCAGCCCTGGAATCGATCCTCAATGAGGAAAAACAGATGGCTGAGTGGCTTATCAATCATATCCCGCAGACCACAGAGCAGTTTTTACTGCGGTCAGACGCGGACGGCGTAGAAGCCAAAAAATAGTCAGTAACAAAAAAGACCCCGTTTCGACGGGGTCTTTTTTTTGGTGCGGCTTAGAAACGGTAACCTGCCGAGAACATGAACACCCATGGATCAAGACGGATGTTGTCGTGTTGTTGCGCACCCGCCAGCTTATAGGATGCGGTCGTGTCGATATCCATGTACCACACGGACATGTTAATCAGCCAGTCGCGGTTGATCAGATAATCCATCCCCACCTGCCCCGCCATACCCCAGGAATCTTTCAGGCTCAGGTTGGAAAGACCCGTATCTTTGCCGTTGTCGTTGAACTCTTCGTCAAAGAACGTGGTGTAGTTGACCCCTGCGCCAATGTAGGGACGCAGTTTGCTGCTTGAATCACCAAAATACCACTGCGCCATCAGCGTTGGCGGTAAGTGATGTACGGTGGCGATATCACCGGTGGCTTTGGTACCTACTTTATGGCGAAACGGTGTCGCCGCCAGGAGTTCAACACCAATATTGTCAGTCGCCATGTAGGTGAATGTCAGACCCAACTGCGTGTTGTTACTGACGTTAAAGCCACCTAATGAACCCAGAGTACCGCCGGCACCCTCTGTCGGTCTTACCGTTGCCGAGCCCGCACGAATAAAGAACTCCCCCGCTTCATGTGCATAAACGCTACCGGAGAGAAGTGTACTGACTGCCAATGCCGCAATTGTTAACTTTTTCATACCCGCTCCATCGTTATGGTTATAAATGCGTGAAGAATATACCCATAATGGAGTAATAAGTGATCAAACATAGATCACATTTAATCCTGTAATTTAACCTTTATTGATCCAGATTAATTTAGAAGTAGCATTCAAAATCCTGGTTATTGTCGCTCAGATCAATTTTGCAATATTTTCATTGCGGAAGCATTTGCCCGTTGCTTTTGGAACAGAAGTTGTACAACCAAGGTCAAAAGCGCTGACATTACCGTCGCTTTACAAAGATATGCTTTTACATACAAGCGTTCATGCTGCCACTGCCCACTTATCCAGGGTACAATTGCCCGCTTAATAACACCTGCATAACTCAAGGAGAGTGCATGTCTATCACGGCGAAGTCCGTTTACCGTGACACCGGAAATTTTTTCCGTAATCAATTTGCAACCATTCTGCTGATATCGCTGCTCTGCGCACTTATCACGATGGTGTCAGGGAATGCTTTCTCGCCCAGTGCTGAGCAAATTGCGCAGTTGAGTGAAGGGGAAAACCTTGCGGGGAGTACCGGCTTGTTTGAGCTGGTGCAGAACATGACGCCTGAGCAGCAGCAAATCATGCTGCGCGCCTCTGCGGCATCTACCTTTTCAGGACTTATTGGCAACGCCATTCTGGCGGGCGGTGTATTGCTGATGATTCAACTGGTCTCCGCTGGTCATCGGGTAAGTGCCTTACGCGCAATCGGTGCCAGCGCACCCGTACTGCCTAAGTTATTTGTCCTGATTCTCCTGACTACCCTGTTGGTCCAGATCGGCGTTATGCTGGTTGTGGTTCCCGGCATTCTTCTGGCGATTCTGCTTTCGCTGGCACCGATTATGGCCGTGCAGGATAAAATGGGGGTGTTTGCCGCGATGCGTAACAGTGTGCGTATGGCATGGTCAAATATGCGTCTGGTTGCACCGGCAGTGATGGGCTGGTTGTTGGCTAAAACACTATTGCTGTTATTTGCCTCAAGCTTTGCAGCATTTAACCCTGACGTGGGCGCGGTGATCGCCAATACCCTGAGCAATCTGATCTCAGCCGTATTGCTCATCTACCTGTTCCGTCTGTATATGTTGATTCGCCAATAACCCTCTATGCGTCATCGGCAATTGCGCCTGACGCTTTTAATTACGGTATCGAAGAATGAAGCAGTTTCTTGATTTTTTGCCGCTGGTTGTCTTTTTTGTGTTTTACAAAATGTATGACATCTTTGCCGCAACTTACGCACTGATTATCGCGACGGCGATTGTGCTGATTTACAGTTGGGTTCGCTATCGCAAAATCGAGAAGATGGCGCTGATTACCTTCATAATGGTCGCCATTTTTGGCGGGCTGACCATCGGTTTCCATAGCAACGAATTTATCAAATGGAAGGTCACGGTCATTTATGGACTGTTTGCCGGTGCGTTACTGTTCAGCCAGTGGGTAATGAAAAAACCGTTGATTCAACGCATGCTGGGTAAAGAACTGACGCTGCCTCAGCATGTGTGGTCAAAACTCAATATCGCCTGGGCCATCTTCTTTATTCTCTGCGGTCTCGCAAACATCTACATCGCGTTTTGGCTCCCGGAGAATATCTGGGTTAACTTTAAAGTGTTCGGTCTGACCGCACTGACGCTTATCTTTACCCTCTTGAGTGGCGTTTATATCTATCGCTACCTGCCCCAGGAAGATAAGTCGTAAGCATTCCAGCCAGACCTACGGGTCTGGCTTTTCTCTACTCTTTATTCAATAGTCGGTTTTAGAATGACAACAACAAATCCTACTCCGCAGGGCGAATTGGTTTTACGAACTCTGGCGATGCCTGCCGATACCAACGCCAACGGTGATATTTTTGGCGGCTGGCTAATGTCGCAAATGGATATTGGCGGTGCGATTCAGGCAAAAGAGATCGCCCATGGGCGCGTGGTGACCGTTCGCGTTGAAGGGATGACGTTTCTCCGCCCCGTCGCGGTCGGTGACGTCGTCTGCTGTTATGCGCGTTGCGTTAAGCGTGGGACGACGTCGGTGAGCATTAATATCGAGGTTTGGGTCAAAAAGGTCGCCTCTGAACCGCTCGGGCAGCGCTACAAGGCAACAGAAGCGCTGTTTATCTATGTCGCGGTTGATCCAGATGGCAAGCCTCGCCCGCTTCCGGTAACCGAATAATCCCGAGGGATATCGCGCCTGATGGCGCTTCGCTGATCGGGCCTACAGGTGAAGACACTGTAGGCCCGATTGCAAACCGACCTTAATTGATTTGCGTGGTGCCGTTCAGGCGGAACACGATGTTGACCACCAGCCCGGAACCCGGCTTACCCGCTTCATAACGCCATCTGCGCATCGCATTCTTCACTTCACGTTCAAACATATTGGCAGGCTGTGCCGAGAGAATTTGCACGTTCTCAACGCGTCCGTCTGATGTCACATCAAACTTCACTTTCACCCGACCTTCAATACGCAACGCCTGCGCGCGCGCCGGATACTGCGGCTGATTACGGGTCAGTGCACGAGGGCCTGACAGTACGCTAACCGCCGGTTTACTGGTTACTGGCGCAGTATTGGTCGTCGGGCGTGCCGGCGCGGTGTTTTCAAACGGCGATGCCGGGCGCGGCTCAGCGGGTTTGACGTCACGCTTAGGCTGCTCCTGCACCTTTTTCACCGGCTTCGGTTTAGGTTTAGGCTTTGGCTTCGGCTTTTCAATGAGCACCGGTGCTTCTTTTGGCGGTTCAGGAATAGGTTCCGGCTCAGGCTCGACAACCGGTTCCGGCGGTGGTTGAACCGCCTGCGGTGGCTCAAGATCGGCAGGCGAAACCATTGTTACCGAGATAGGCTGCGCGGGAGCCGGCAGTTCAATAACCTGATGTACCGAGGTATACAGCAGACCCGCCACTAAAGCACCGTGAATTCCGACGGAAAGCAGCGTTGGCCAGGGAAAGCGACGAGGTAAATCAAGGGTCATTGAAGTCATAATCGTTTCAGTAGAAAAACCAGGCCTCGATTTTAAATGCAAATAGCAATCATATTCAATAAGCCATCACGCTCTGTGGCACGTAAAACGCAAAATATTCCTAAAAAAACCTCATTACAAGAATGGTCTTAACAAAGTCGCTATCTTTCCGTTGCAGTTACCAGGCCTTTAAAATAACGTATTTAACGTCTTTCACCGAACAAGGAGCTCCACGTGCTTTATGTCATATACGCGCAAGATTTTGACAACTCGCTTGAAAAGCGTCTTTCAGTTCGCCCGGCACATCTGGCACGTTTACAACTGCTACGCGATGAAGGCCGTCTCCTGACCGCAGGCCCGATGCCTGCCGTGGACAGCAACGATCCCGGTGCCGCAGGCTTTACCGGATCAACGGTCATTGCCGAATTCGACTCGCTGGAAGAGGCAAAATCCTGGGCTGATGCCGATCCTTATGTTGCAGCAGGGGTTTACGCGCAGGTTTCTGTAAAACCGTTTAAGAAGACGTTTTGAGAAGTGTCAATGGGCACCGCGAACGGTGCCCTTTTCGTTCAGAGACTGTGGATCGCAAATAGCAGCGAGTTACGCTGATGATTCAGGATACACTTCCTGATTGTGTGGATGCGCATATTGCGACGCGATTGCCCTTCAAGCCAGCGCGCTTTTCGGCGGCTCGCCTGACGCTGCATTCGCCAGCGTCCCACTTCCGTTCTACTACGCTTCATGATACCTACTCTTACAATGCAAGAGTCGGCATTATACCCCTCGTCGCCAGGCAGACTAGCGCTTTTCCGGTGTTTTTATTTGCCAGATGAATCCTGGCGCGTAAACTCTTAACAATGCGCTTTCAAAAGGATTTTTAAACTATGACAACCTTCTACACGGTGGTGAGTTGGCTGATCATTCTGGGCTACTGGGTGCTCATTGCCGGTGTAACGCTACGTATTTTGATGAAACGTCGTGCGGTCCCCTCCGCGATGGCCTGGTTGCTGATCATCTATATTCTGCCGCTGGTAGGGATCATTGCTTATCTGTCTGTGGGGGAACTCCACCTCGGAAAACGTCGCGCAGAACGCGCGCGCGCCATGTGGCCATCTACGGCGAAATGGCTTACCGACCTTAAAGCCTGTAAACATATCTTCGCTGAAGAAAACAGCAGCGTTGCCTCCTCGCTGTTCAAACTCTGTGAACGTCGTCAGGGGATTGCAGGCGTTAAAGGCAACCAACTCCAGCTTCTGACGGATTCAGATGACGTCATGCAGGCGCTGATCCGCGATATCCAACTGGCGCGGCATAACATTGAGATGGTGTTTTATATCTGGCAGCCTGGCGGAATGGCGGATCAGGTTGCTGAATCGTTGATGGCTGCCGCTCGACGCGGTATCCACTGCCGTCTGATGCTTGATTCCGCAGGCAGCGTGGCATTTTTCCGCAGCCCCTGGGTGGCCATGATGCGCAATGCGGGCATCGAAGTGGTTGAAGCGCTGAAGGTCAATCTCTTCCGTGTATTCCTGCGCCGGATGGACCTGCGTCAGCACCGGAAAATGGTGATGATTGATAACTATATCGCCTACACCGGCAGTATGAATATGGTGGATCCGCGCTTTTTCAAGCAGGACGCCGGTGTCGGTCAGTGGGTAGATTTGATGGCGCGAATGGAAGGTCCTATCGCCACCGCAATGGGGATTGTCTATTCCTGCGACTGGGAGATTGAAACCGGTAAACGGATCCTGCCGCCACCGCCAGACGCCAACGTGATGCCGTTTGAGCAGGCCAGTGGACACACGATTCATACTATCGCTTCGGGGCCGGGGTTTCCGGAAGACCTCATTCACCAGGCGCTGCTGACTGCCACGTACTCGGCACGTGAATATTTGATCATGACCACCCCCTACTTCGTTCCCAGCGACGATTTGCTACATGCCATTTGTACCGCTGCTCAGCGCGGGGTTGATGTCAGCATTATTCTGCCGCTGAAGAACGATTCACTGCTCGTCGGTTGGGCAAGTCGCGCATTCTTTTCTGAACTGCTGGCGGCCGGCGTTAAGATTTACCAGTTTGAAGGCGGATTACTCCATACCAAGAGCGTGTTGGTTGATGGTGAACTGAGTCTGGTGGGAACGGTTAATCTCGATATGCGCAGCCTGTGGCTCAATTTTGAGATCACGCTGGTCATCGACGACATCGGGTTCGGCGGCGATCTGGCCGCAGTACAGGACGATTATCTCTCCCGTTCCCGTCTGCTTGACGTACATCAGTGGTTAAAACGACCACTCTGGCAGCGAATCACCGAGCGACTGTTTTACTTCTTCAGTCCGTTGCTGTAAAACGTGCCCAATAGAAGGTTAACAGGTAGTCACTATGGATATGGATTTAAACAATCGCCTGACTGAAGATGAAACGCTTGAGCAGGCTTATGATATTTTTCTCGAACTGGCAGCCGATAACCTCGACCCGGCTGATATCATTCTGTTCAATTTACAGTTTGAGGAGCGCGGCGGCGCCGAGCTTTTTGATCCGTCCGAAGACTGGCAGGAACATGTCGATTACGATCTGAACCCGGACTTCTTCGCGGAAGTGGTCATTGGTCTGGCGGATAGCGAAGACGGCGAAATTAACGATATTTTTGCCCGCGTTTTGCTGTGTCGAGAAAAAGACCACAAGCTTTGCCACATCCTCTGGCGCGAATAATCCGCCGGATGGTGGTGTAAGCGCTTTTTCTGGGCTGCAAATTGTATGCCTGATACGCGTAGTGCCATCAGGCATACACTATAAGAGCCGCCATCGCAGCTCTTTTTTTATAGCGGGTCGACTTTCAGGCAAGAAACCGCATGGCGGAAACTGCCCTCCAGAACCGGACGCGTTTTGGCGCATTCCGGCCCGGCAATCGGGCAGCGGGTGCGGAACACGCAGCCTGACGGCGGGTTAATTGGTGAGGGGAGTTCCCCTTCCAGCAGTTGAATGGTCTTGTTTTTTTCCAGATCGGGATCCGGGATCGGCACTGCGGACATCAACGCTTTGGTATAAGGGTGCAACGGGTTGTGGTACACCTCGTCATAGGTTCCCAGTTCCACAGCATGTCCCAGATACATCACCAGCACGCGATCGGAAATATGCTTGACCACCGCCAGATCGTGGGCAATAAAAATCAGTGACAAGCCCATTTCACGCTGAAGTTTTTGCAACAGGTTGACGACCTGCGCCTGAATCGAAACATCCAGCGCAGAGACAGGTTCATCACAGATGATCAACTTCGGCTCAAGAATCAACGCCCGCGCAATACCTATGCGCTGACACTGCCCACCTGAGAACTCGTGAGGGTAACGGTTGATCAGATTAGGCAATAACCCCACCTTCATCATCATCGCTTTGACACGGTCACGGACTTCCTGACGAGGCAGTTTCGGATGATATGTCCGCAGCGGTTCCGCAATGATTTCGCCAATGGTCATGCGCGGATTCAGGGACGCCAGAGGATCCTGGAAAATCATCTGAATATCGCTGCGCACGTCACGCCACTCTTCGGGTTTCATCCCCAGCAGATCTTTGCCGAGCCAGGCCACTTTTCCATCTGTGGCTTTTACCAGGCCGATAATCGCTCTGGCAAAGGTTGATTTTCCGCAGCCTGATTCCCCCACGACGCCCAGGGTCTCCCCTTCGTACAACCGCAGGGTCACGCCATCCACGGCCTTCAGGGTTTTCGACGGCTGCCAGAACCACTGTTTGCCATCTTTGATATCGAAATGGACCTTCAGGTCAGCGATTTCGAGGAGGACTTTACGTTTTTCATCTACAGCATTCATACCAGATCCTCCACCGGTTTAAAGCAGGCGCGCAACCTTCCCGGACTAAACTCCTCCAGCGGCGGCGTAGTGCTACAAACATCCATCGCATGCGGACAGCGCGGCTGGAAAGGACACCCTTTCGGCAGGCGCAGCAGGTTTGGCGGATTCCCTGGTATGGTTAACATTTCATCGCCCTCACCGTCCAGACGCGGGACGGCGTTGAGCAGGCCAATCGAATAAGGATGCACCGGCTTATAAAAAACATCGCGCGCGCTGCCGTATTCCATTGTGCGGCCCGCATACATCACCAGCACCTTGTCACAAATTCCGGCAACAACGCCGAGGTCGTGGGTAATCATGATAATGGCGGTATTAAACTCCCGCTTCAGTTCATTCAGCAGGGTCATAATTTGCGCCTGCACGGTCACATCCAGCGCAGTCGTCGGCTCGTCAGCAATCAGCAATTTTGGCCTGCACAGCAGCGCCATAGCGATCATCACGCGCTGACGCATCCCACCGGAAAACTCATGCGGGAACATCTTCATCCGCTTGCGTGCTTCGGGCATTTTAACTGCGTCCAGCATTCTCACCGACTCTTCAAAGGCCTCGGCTTTGCTCATGCCTTTGTGCAGCATCAGCACTTCCATCAGTTGTTCCCCCACACGCATATAAGGGTTCAGTGAGGTCATCGGATCCTGGAAAATCATCGAGATTTGTTCGGCACGCAGCTTATTCAGCTCGCGTTCCGGCAGATTGAGGATCTCGCGTCCACTGAAGGTCGCGGAGCCACCGATCCGTCCATTGGCTGCAAGTAGCCCCATCAGGGCAAACGCCGTCTGTGATTTGCCAGAGCCGGACTCGCCAACAATCCCTAACGTTTCCCCGGCGCGCAGCGTAAAGTTCAAGTCGTTGACGGCAGTGACATCACCATCCGGTGTACTGAAGGTTACGCGAAGATCTTTTACGTCCAGCAGTGCGTTAGCCCTTTGCTCCGCGAGCGGCGCGGTTGCAGTATCAATTACGCTCATGGCTGCACTCCTTAACGGTCTTTCGGGTCGAGGGCATCACGCAGGCCATCGCCAATAAAGTTAAAACAGAATAAGGTCACCACCAGGAAACCTGCCGGGAACAGCAGTAGCCACGGTGAAACTTCCATTGAGTTTGCACCATCACTCAGCAACGCGCCCCAACTGCTCAGGGGTTCCTGCGTACCCAGTCCCAGGAAGCTGAGGAAGGATTCAAACAAAATCATGCTGGGAACCAGCAATGAGGCGTAGACCACTACCACACCGAGCACGTTAGGCACGATATGGCGAAGCACAATATTAGCCGTCGAAACACCGCCAACCTGCGCCGCTTCAATGAACTCTTTGCGCTTCAGACTTAATGTCTGCCCGCGCACAATACGCGCCATGTCCAGCCAGGACACCATGCCAATAGCCACAAAGATCAGCAGGATATTTTGCCCAAAGAAGGTCACCAGCAGAATGACAAAAAACATAAACGGGAAGGAGTTGAGAATTTCCAGCAGACGCATCATCACGGAGTCGATTTTGCCGCCAAGATAGCCGGAAAGAGAGCCATACAGGGTGCCTACTACCACGGCGACCAGCGCTGCGGCAATGCCGACCATCAGTGAAATACGTCCGCCAATGGCGACACGAACCAACAGATCACGGCCGGACGAATCGGTACCAAAATAGTGACCGGACTCGGTATCCGGGGCACTGGACATCATTCCCCAGTCCGTATCGAAGTAGGTGAACTGCGACAGCATCGGCGCGAACGTGACAAACAGCGCGATCAGAACCAGGACGAACAGACTGGCAACCGCCGCACGGTTATGCATGAATCGACGACGTGCATCCTGCCACAAGCTACGCCCTTCGACCTCCAGCTTCTCACTGAAATTTTCCAGCGCTTCGCTGTTTTTCTTACTTAACATCATCGCGAGCTCCAGTGATCAGTAGCGAATTTTCGGGTCGATTACGGCGTATAGCACATCGACTATCGCGTTAAATACAATCGTCAACGTCCCTACCAGAATGGTCAGGCTCAGCACCAGTGAATAATCACGGTTCAGCGCACCGTTCACAAACAGTTGCCCGATACCTGGCAGACCATAAATCGTTTCGATGACCATTGAACCCGTGATGATCCCGACAAACGCGGGACCCATGTAGGAAAGCACGGGCAGTAACGCCGGCTTCAGCGCGTGGCGAAAGATAATACGCCGCATCGGCAACCCTTTAGCACGCGCGGTGCGAATGAAGTTTGAGTGCAACACTTCAATCATTGAACCTCGGGTGATACGGGCGATACTGGCGATATACGCCAGCGATAATGCCACCATCGGCAGAATCATAAATTTCGGCGCGCCGCCATTCCAGCCGCCGCCGGGGAGCCATTTAAGCGTAATCGCGAAGATCATCACCAGTAGCGGAGCGACCACGAAGCTTGGGATAACCACTCCAGTCATCGCGACCCCCATCACCGTGTAATCCCAGCGCGTATTTTGCTTCAACGCAGCAATTACGCCGGCACTCACCCCAAGAACAATCGCCAGGATAAAAGCAGCGGCACCCAGCTTCGCGGAGACCGGGAAGCTTGAGGCGACTAAATCGTTCACCGTGTAATCTTTATATTTAAAGGACGGCCCAAAATCCCCGTGCGCCAACTGTTTCAGATAGCTGAAGTACTGCGTAGAAATAGGGTCGTTAAGATGGTATTTCGCTTCGATATTAGCCAGAACTTCTGCTGGCAGCGCGCGCTCACCGGTAAACGGACTACCCGGTGCCAGTCGCATCATGAAGAACGAAATAGTAATTAGAATGAATAGCGTCGGAATGGCTTCCAGACAGCGACGTAAGATAAATTTCAACATAACCCATACCTTCTGGCGTGTGCCTTTATACCCGTCATACTTCAAGTTGCAAGCGCGTTGGCTTCACTCGCTAACCCCAGTCACTTAGTTTGTGTAAGCTCCGGGATTCGCTGCGTCGCCGCCTTCCTGCAACTCAAATTTTTAGGGTATACCTCTCTTCGTGCAGAGAGGTGTGAACAGAGCGACGAAAAAGACACAGTGGGACAGCCCATACTGCCCCACCCTTTGCCATTAATGCTTGATAATATACAAGTCTTTAACGTGGATATTATCCATCGGGTCTTTACCGGTATAGCCACCTACCCATGGTTTCACCAGACGGGCGTTGACGTAGTAGAACACCGGAACGATGGCAGAATCTTTATCAAGCTGCTGCTCTGCTTTGCTGTACAGCTCGGTACGCTGAGCGTCATCTGTCGCTTTCAGGGTGTCGGCAATAATTTTGTCAAACGCAGGGCTCTTATAGTGAGTCGTGTTGTTTGAACTGTCAGACAGTACCATGTTGAGGAATGAGGTGGGTTCGTTGTAATCCGCGCACCAGGCGGCACGCGAAACATCATAGTTACCCTGATGGCGGGTATCGAGGAACGTTTTCCATTCCTGGTTTTCCAGCTTCACGTTCACGCCTAAGTTTTTCTTCCAGATAGACGCAGCGGCGATGGCCAGTTTCTTATGCAGGTCTGACGTGTTATAGAGCAGGCTGAAAGTCAGCGGCTTGTCTGCGGTATACCCGGCTTCGGCCAGCAGTTTCTTCGCTTCTTCATTACGTTTTTCCTGCGACCAGCCGAACCATTCTGGCTCAACCAGTTTCGCACCGTCGGTATATGGCGGGGTAAAGCTGTAGGCTGGCAGATCGCCCTGGTTTTTCACCTTATTGACAATGATATCGCGGTCCAGCGCCAGCTTCAGCGCAGTACGCACGCGAACATCCGTAAACGGTGCTTTCTGGTTATTGATTTCGTAATAATAGGTGCACAGATACGGGTCAACGTGAACTTCGTTCGGGATCTCTTTTTTCAGTTTCTGGAACAGCTCGATCGGCATGTTGTTATAGGTCATGTCGATTTCACCGCTACGGTAGCGGTTAACGTCAGTCACTTCGGAAGAGATTGGCAGGTAGGTCACCTGGTTGATAACGGTTTTGGCGTTATCCCAATAGTTGGTATTACGTTCAAGCACAATACGCTCGTTTACGACCCAGTCTTTCAGCTTGTATGAACCGTTAGACACAATGTTGGCCGGCTGAGTCCACTTATCACCGTATTTTTCAACAACGGCTTTTGGCACCGGTGAAACAGAGGAGTGAACCAACAGTTTGTAGAAATAAGGCACCGGTTCGCTCAGGGTGACTTCAAACGTATGATCGTCGATCGCTTTCACGCCCAGATCGGTGACCGGCTTTTTCCCGGCAACGATATCGTCAATATTTACGATATGGCCGTATTGCAGATAACTGGCGTAAGGCGATGCGGTATTTGGATCGGACAGACGCTGCCAGCTGTAGACAAAATCCTGCGCGGTAACGGGTGAACCATCAGACCATTTCGCGTCTTTACGCAGATGGAAAGTCCAGACTTTAAAATCTTTGTTATCCCATTTTTCCGCCACGCCCGGAGAGGGTTTGCCCTCAACATCGCTGATAATTAACCCTTCAAACAGGTCGCGGCTGATATTCGATTCCGGCACACCTTCGATTTTGTGCGGATCGAGTGACTGAACTTCCGAGCCATTATTACGCACCAGCGTCTGCTTTTCTGCCAGTTGCACGCCGGCAGGTACATTCGCCGCCTGAGCAACATTGCCTGCGATTAGTGCAGAAAGGATCCCTGCAGCCACTAAACTTTTCTTCGTGTTGGTCATTGTGTTTGTACTCCCTCATTATAATTACTGGTTTAACCAGCCTGTTAATCCCGTTAAGGATCCCTGAACAGCACCGGAGACTTTCTGCTGTCAGGTCGTTCACTGCACGCTATCACCGACTTTATTTATTCTGGCGGTTCGTATGACCGCCTTGCGTCGATTCTGTATGCGCTTTCCCTGTCGAAAGCGCATTCTTATCTGCTACACATTCAGATGAAAATTATTCTCATCAGAGCGCTATTTGGCGGCAAATGAGTCCTTCGGAAAATAACAAATGCGCCGATCTGCCGCCAATACAATTTACAGATTTGTTAAGCAATTCTCTTTTAGCGAAAAAAAACGACTTCCGGGGAACGGTCCGAAGCAGATTATTTTCAATTTTTTCTTAATTAATCAGTCAGTTAACATTCAAGCATAACGAATGAAGCGTCACAAGACATCTCAACCGCTATAGACTATGAAAATTTAACAATTGATTATTATTTAGCACATTCATCTATAATGACATTGAATTAACTAATATCATTTCGCCAAACCTTGAGCAAGTCCCGGATAATGATGTGTGATAAATAACATGACAGGACTGCTCAGAAAGCATACGTACATTAATAAATACCAATAAAATCAATATTTTTTATTTTGCTTAAGAAGTGTAGGGTTTTAGCGATTTCACGCTAAGAAGGCTAAAAGTGAGGATGGTGACAATGAATAATAGACAAACGGAACCATGACGGTTCCGTTTCATATGAAAGTGAATTAATTCAAAAGCCCAGGGAATATCGCTTTAATACCCGTTACGATAAATTCAATACCCAGCGCCATTAACAGAAGACCCATTATACGGGTGATCACGTTAATGCCCGTTTGTCCTAATACGCGAACCAACCACGGCGCCATACGGAATAACCCCCAACAACAGAGGGCAAAAATGGCGATTGCCACAAAGAACCCGAACAAATACATCACGCTGTGGTAACGCGTTCCCCAGACAATCGTCGAGCTAATGGCACCCGGCCCAGCCATTAGTGGCAGAGCTAGCGGAACAACGCCGACGCTTTCGCGGATTGCGGTTTCTGATTTTTCCTGTTTATTCTGCTTATCTTCACCCAGCTTACCGCTGATCATTGACATTGCGATGGTCACCACAAGGATGCCCCCCGCGATCCTGAACGAGTCGATAGAAATGCCGAACAGTTGCAGAATTCCATCGCCCAGAAATAATGAGGTCCACAAAATAATCGCGACAGAGAGGTTGGCGGTCAGGTTGGTTTTATTACGCGCCACGGCCGTCTGGTAACTGGTCATGCTGATAAAAACGGGAATAATCCCTACCGGGTTAACCAACGCAAATAACCCGATGAAAAACTTGAAGTAAACAGGAAAATCAAACAGCGTCTGAATCACGGTTAGCTCCGAAGCGTTAGCCGTATAGAAATAAAGTTATCAGTGACAAAGTACCCTGTGTCGTGCAGTTGCGTTGCCGCCGCGCCAGAACGGGCCAAAAGCCGTCAATCGGACACTCTACAAGTACAGGGTAAAACCGTGCCGAAGATACGCCTTTTCATAGCACATTTCACCTGCTGACGCGCGAAAAAGACATCTTTATTTTCTGTTACTTATTTATTTTACCTATGTTAACTTTTATTCCATTCATTACTACAATTCATCAACACTTAGCGTTAATGGCTAAAATGGCCTGCTGAAAGGTGTCAGCTTTGCTTAATCTTGATCCAGATCACATAATTACTACTCAGAAGTGAGTAACCTTGCTTACGCCACCTGGAAGTAACGCGTTAGAGTTAAATGACGAAAACGCATAAGCTCTTTTAGTAAATCAGAGCAAACTGGACGTTAAGTAAGTGATTGATTTTTAGAGAGTCACACAAACAGACACTGTAAAGTCTATACTCTCGAAGCGAGCAGATGATTTACTAAAAAAGTTTAACATTATCAGGAGAGCATTATGGCTGTTACTAATGTCGCTGAACTTAACGCACTCGTAGAGCGCGTAAAAAAAGCCCAGCGTGAATATGCCAGTTTCACTCAAGAACAAGTTGATAAAATCTTCCGCGCCGCCGCTCTGGCCGCTGCAGATGCTCGAATCCCTCTCGCTAAGATGGCCGTTGCCGAATCCGGCATGGGTATCGTCGAAGATAAAGTGATTAAAAACCACTTTGCTTCCGAATACATCTATAACGCTTATAAAGATGAAAAGACCTGTGGCGTCCTCTCTGAAGACGACACCTTCGGGACTATCACTATTGCTGAACCTATCGGCATTATTTGCGGTATCGTACCTACCACCAACCCGACTTCTACTGCGATCTTCAAATCTCTGATCAGCCTGAAGACCCGTAACGCGATTATCTTCTCCCCGCATCCGCGTGCTAAAGACGCAACCAACAAAGCAGCAGATATCGTGCTGCAGGCTGCAATTGCTGCGGGCGCACCGAAAGATCTGATCGGCTGGATCGATCAGCCTTCCGTAGAACTGTCTAACGCGCTGATGCACCATCCGGACATTAACCTGATTCTCGCAACTGGTGGTCCTGGTATGGTTAAAGCAGCGTACAGCTCTGGTAAACCGGCTATCGGCGTTGGCGCGGGTAACACTCCGGTAGTTATCGACGAAACGGCTGATATCAAGCGTGCTGTCGCTTCTGTTCTGATGTCTAAGACCTTTGATAACGGCGTTATCTGTGCGTCTGAACAGTCTGTTGTTGTCGTTGATTCCGTTTATGACGCTGTGCGTGAACGTTTCGCCAGCCACGGCGGCTACATGCTGCAAGGCAAAGAGCTGAAAGCAGTTCAGGATATCATCCTGAAAAATGGCGCCCTGAATGCGGCTATCGTTGGTCAGCCAGCTTATAAAATTGCTGAACTGGCAGGCTTCTCCGTACCTGAAACCACTAAGATTCTGATCGGTGAAGTTACAGTTGTTGATGAAAGCGAGCCGTTTGCTCACGAAAAACTGTCACCTACCCTGGCAATGTATCGCGCGAAAGATTTCGAAGACGCGGTTAACAAAGCTGAGAAACTGGTTGCAATGGGCGGTATCGGTCATACCTCTTGTCTGTACACCGATCAGGACAACCAGCCAGAACGCGTTGCTCACTTCGGTCAGATGATGAAAACCGCGCGTATCCTGATCAACACCCCGGCATCTCAGGGTGGTATCGGTGACCTGTACAACTTCAAACTCGCACCTTCCCTGACTCTGGGTTGTGGTTCCTGGGGTGGTAACTCCATCTCTGAAAACGTTGGTCCTAAGCACCTGATCAACAAGAAAACCGTTGCTAAGCGAGCTGAAAACATGTTGTGGCATAAACTTCCGAAATCGATCTACTTCCGCCGTGGCTCTCTGCCAATCGCGCTGGATGAAGTGATTACTGATGGCCACAAACGTGCGCTCATCGTGACTGACCGCTTCCTGTTCAATAACGGTTATGCCGACCAGATCACCTCTGTGTTGAAAGCGGCTGGCGTTGAAACTGAAGTGTTCTTTGAAGTTGAAGCTGACCCGACCCTGACCGTTGTACGTAAAGGTGCAGAGCTGGCGCACTCCTTCAAACCAGACGTGATTATCGCGCTGGGCGGTGGTTCCCCGATGGATGCCGCGAAAATCATGTGGGTCATGTACGAACATCCGGAAACTCACTTCGAAGAACTGGCGCTGCGCTTTATGGATATCCGTAAACGTATCTACAAGTTCCCGAAAATGGGCGTGAAAGCGAAGATGATCGCCGTCACCACCACTTCCGGTACCGGTTCTGAAGTTACGCCGTTTGCGGTGGTAACCGACGACGCAACAGGTCAGAAATATCCGCTGGCTGACTACGCCTTGACTCCGGACATGGCGATTGTGGATGCCAACCTGGTTATGGAAATGCCGAAGTCACTCTGTGCATTCGGTGGTCTGGATGCGGTAACTCACGCCCTGGAAGCTTATGTTTCTGTACTGGCGTCTGAGTTCTCTGATGGTCAGGCTCTGCAGGCGCTGAAACTGCTGAAAGAGAACCTGCCAGCCTCTTACAACGAAGGTTCTAAAAACCCGGTAGCACGTGAGCGTGTTCACAGTGCAGCAACCATCGCGGGTATCGCGTTTGCTAACGCCTTCCTGGGTGTTTGTCACTCAATGGCGCACAAACTGGGTTCTCAGTTCCACATCCCGCACGGTCTGGCTAACGCCCTGCTGATCAGCAACGTTATCCGTTACAATGCGAACGACAACCCGACTAAGCAGACTGCATTCAGTCAGTATGACCGTCCGCAGGCTCGCCGTCGCTATGCCGAAATCGCTGACCATCTGGGTCTGAGCGCACCGGGCGACCGTACTGCAGCTAAGATTGAGAAACTGCTGGCATGGCTGGAAAGCCTGAAAGCTGAGCTGGGTATTCCTAAGTCTATCCGCGAAGCTGGCGTACAGGAAGCTGACTTCCTGGCCCACGTTGATAAGCTGTCTGAAGATGCCTTCGATGACCAGTGCACCGGTGCTAACCCGCGTTACCCACTGATCTCCGAGCTGAAACAGATTCTGCTGGATACTTACTACGGCCGCGAATACAGCGAAGGGACTCCTGCGAAGAAAGACGTTGTCGCAGCACCAAAAGCTGACAAAAAAGCGAAAAAATCCGCTTAAGCTGAATCCCGTTTAAAGCGAGTAAAAACGGCCTCAATTGAGGCCGTTTTTTTATTGCTATTGTGGCAACAGGAGATAACGCTCAGGCGTGCTGTAACGCAAAATCAACGATGAGAGTGGCGTTCCTGAATGGCGGTCAGAGAGCCCTCCTCCAACGCTTCCTTATAGTGTTTACGACACACGGAAACGTAACGCTCATTGCCACCAATCACCACCTGCTCACCTTCGTTGTACGGTCTTCCCGCCTGGTCAAGACGTAATACCATACTGGCTTTGCGACCACAGAAGCAGATCGTTTTTAATTCAACCAGCTTATCTGACCAGGAAAGTAAGTATTGGCTGCCAATAAACAGCTCACCGCGAAAATCGGTACGTAATCCATAGCACAATACCGGTATATCAAGTTGATCAACAACTTCCGATAATTCATAGACCTGCTGTCGGGTGAGAAACTGGCACTCGTCTACCAGCACGCAATGTATACGTTGCTGCGCGTTTTCTGCCTCAATCTCTTTATACAAGGACGAATTTTGGTTAAACAGTTTCGCCGGGGAAGACAATCCAATGCGTGAACTGACTTTACCCGCGCCATAGCGATCGTCTATTTCCGCCGTATATACGACTGTGCGCATCCCACGTTCCTGATAATTGTATGAAGATTGCAGTAACGCAGTCGACTTACCGGCATTCATTGCTGAATAGTAGAAATATAGCTGCGCCATTGGCCACAGACCCTCAACAGAGTGAAATAAAGACGGGACGGAGTGTACCATAATTTCTCTGATTTTCCGTGCCAGCATCCAGGGTTACCCTGTATATGTACGGCGCTTGCCAGCCGCCGCCTGTAACGCCAACGTTCATTGTTATTGAGGAAATATGTATTAACAATTGAACAAACATCACGCGACTAATCTCATTTCTCACCATATTGCGCCGGGATATTCATCAATAGTGCTTATCAACGGTGACTAAATGGAAACCCAGGATTTATTGTTCCAGTCGTTCACCGCCGAACCCAGCTAATAGAGATAACTCGTCAGCAAAGCTAATACAAAGGGTTGATATTGCTACCCCGCCCCGCTATTACTGCACGAAAAAATGTGACCTAAGTCCATCTGTCTTAGCACAAAAAATAGAGTAACCGCTCTGCCAATAAGCTCTTTTCTGTGTGTTCCTTCAAGAAAAATTTAAGTTCAGATATTTATTGGATCCAAAAAATAAAGCGGAATTTTGAATTCCTTACATTCCTGGCTATTGCACATCTGAATTTAACGCTCTATTATTAGCGTAACAAACCACCCCAATATAAGTTTGAGATTACTAAAATGAGCGAAGCACTTAAAATTCTGAACAACATCCGTACTCTTCGTGCGCAGGCAAGAGAATGCACCCTGGAAACGCTGGAAGAAATGCTGGAAAAATTAGAAGTTGTTGTAAACGAGCGTCGTGAAGAAGAAAGCGCGGCAGCGGCAGAAGTTGAAGAACGCACTCGTAAACTGCAACAATATCGTGAAATGCTGATTGCTGACGGTATTGATCCGAATGAATTGCTGAATAGCATGGCCGCTGTTAAATCTGGCACCAAAGCTAAACGTGCAGCACGTCCGGCTAAATATAGCTATGTTGACGAAAACGGTGAAACTAAAACCTGGACTGGTCAGGGTCGTACACCGGCTGTGATCAAAAAAGCAATGGAAGAGCAAGGTAAACAGCTGGATGATTTCCTGATCAAGGGTTAATCAGCAATTAACTTGCACAGAATCCCGCCGCTGGCGGGATTTTTTTGCGCGTAATCTACCCCTTTTTAGGCACGCTGCGCATAAAAAAACGGCGCTATGAAACAGCGCCGTTACAAAACGTTAATAATAAAGTGAGGTTACTTTTTAATACCTATCTCGTCTTCAAGCCAGGTCTTAAATTCATCACCCAGCGTATTATGTCGAATGCCATATTCAACAAATGCCTGCATATAACCTAATTTATTGCCACAGTCATGGCTTTTACCTTTCATATGGTAGGCTTCAACGGTTTCTTTTTCGATCAGCATGTCGATGGCATCTGTCAGCTGAATTTCATCACCGGCACCAGGAGGTGTTTTCGCCAGCAGTGGCCAAATATCTGCGCTCAGCACGTAGCGGCCCACAATGGCCAGGTTAGACGGGGCAACATCCGCTTTCGGCTTCTCAACGACACCAACCATCGGAACGCTCTCACCCGGAGCCAGTGCGACTCCTTTACAGTCAACCACACCATAAGCCGTGACGTCCGCAACAGGTTCAACCATAATCTGGCTATGACCCGTCTCGTCGAAACGATGGATCATTTCGGCAAGGTTATCCTGGGTTAAATCGGATTCATATTCATCGAGAATCACGTCTGGCAGAATAACCGCAACGGGCTCATTACCGACCACAGGATGCGCACACAGTACCGCATGGCCTAAACCTTTCGCCAGCCCCTGACGCACCTGCATAATGGTGACGTGTGGCGGACAAATAGATTGCACTTCTTCGAGCAGCTGACGCTTAACGCGTTTTTCCAGCATGGCTTCCAGTTCAAAACTGGTATCGAAGTGGTTTTCGATTGAATTCTTGGAAGAGTGCGTCACCAAAACAATTTCTGTAATGCCCGCAGCAATACACTCATTGACGACATACTGAATTAATGGCTTATCAACCAACGGCAGCATCTCTTTCGGGATGGCTTTTGTCGCCGGTAACATCCTGGTTCCTAATCCCGCTACAGGGATAACGGCTTTTTTGACTTTCGAATTAATGGCAGCCATTTAAATTCTCCTGGACTGTTCATGTATTGAGCGTGATCATCAATCTGTATCGCATCCGAGTATATCAGGACTGACACCAGCCTCTGGTCCGAAAAGGATGCGTGGTTGAATAATTAAGACAAATACGTAATAAACTGGCGCAGATAGTAACACCCGAAAAGGACGCCGGGTAAAGCATTTTGCATTCACCTCCTCGATTGCTCATTCCGCAGACAACATAAGACGAAGCCGACCACCAGCCCCCCAAATTTGACACTGCCAGGCATCGCAACGCTGACTAATTTGGTTGAGATAAGCATTGCCCAGCGTTCCCAGCGGAACACCATTACTGATTTGGACATTATGCATCCCGGTATTTAATGTGGCATTAAGGCCAGCAGAAACCAGGATAAGGTTTTGTTGTCCACTGTGGTAATAGCCAACCAATAACGGAAACTGGCCGGGTAAATTGGCCTGTCGAAGCAAATGATTGACCTGTTTCAATAACGTTCCCAACTCCGGCAAACGCTGATTTTGATGGGCAAGCTGGTCTTGCAGTAAGCCGTTAAATAGTGCACGTAAAAGTAATGCCGCCAGTACGCCATTGTCTCCAGCACGGGTAACGTCCAGACAATAAAAGGCAAGGTCATTTTCTGATAGCGGCGCAATATCCAGCACCAATCCCGGTTTGTCTGCGGACACCAACTGTCGATAGTTTACCCGACAATGCGAAATCGTCTGCTGCACGGGTGGCTGGAGTTCCTGGAGTAGTTTTGCGGCCGCCGTGGGGTTTTCCACCATCGCATCCCAGTCACGAAAAAGACGCTCCTCTTCTTCAACCCGGGAATTAAACATGTTCGGGTAAAGGCAGGCAAAAACGGTTTCGCGCAGACGCGTCAAATCTTTTACCGGTTTTAGCAGGACATCATTGACGCCCAGGCGTAGCGCTTTAGCAATATCCGCCATGTTTTCGGTGGCGGAGATCACCAGAATCGGCGTCTGATCGCCCCGATTGCGAATCTGCTCAACCAGAGTAAGGCCATTCATTCTTGGCATCGCAAGATCGCAAATCATTAAATCAGGCGTAATGTTATTCAGGAGTTCCAGCGCCTCTATCCCATCAGCTGCCAATGCCGTCGTTGCTCCCATAGAGGAAAACCACGAATCAACCAACGAGCGAAATACCGGCTCGTCTTCGACAATGAGAATCTGTTTTCCGACCAATGGCTGCGTCATGTTTTCTCCCCTGACTGGCTTCACTCAATAGTGGCATGCTATGACCACTCGCGCCTGTCAGAATTTGCTTAAGTGTAGCTAAAAAAGGTGCATCAAACGTCGGTACGCACCAGCGGTAAAAGTTCGTCCATCTTTTTCTCCACCGCTAACTGTCCGGCCGTAATGGCCGCACTGGCGCGATGAAAATCTAATGTCGATATTTGTGGACAGAACGGTTGAATTAAAATGTCAGGAGGGTCACCCGCCATACGGTTACGTTTCAGGCGGTTTTCCAGAACCTGGATAGAGGTCGTCATGATCTCCATGGCGGTAGGTGCAGTGACGACACGACGCGTGGTGATGTTACCCAACCGCTCTTTTAACCGCGCGTGCCACGGCAGCCCATCGCCATTATTATCGGCACTGTCATCGCTAACATTAAGGGAGAGTAAGTCTTGCTGCATCAGATGCGCGTCATGCTGCAGGTCAACGGCAATAACAATGTCCGCCCCCATCGCCCGGGTGAGAGAAATAGGAACAGGGTTCACTACGCCGCCATCAACCAGCCAGTAGCCGTTATGCGCAACAGGCGACATCAAACCAGGGATACTGCACGAAGCCCGAACCGCGAGATGGAGATCGCCTTCTGTGAACCATATTTCACGTCCCGTACTCAAATTGGTCGCTACCGTTGCAAAACGACGCGTACATTGCTCAATCTCCGCGACGGGCATGACGTTTCTGTACTGATTGAATACACGTTCACCACGCAGCAGTCCGCCCCTGCGCCAGGAGAGGTCCATCAAACGCAGAACATCCCAATAGCTAAAGGAACTGACCCACTCTTCAAGTGCAGGCAATTTATTGCAGGCGTAGGCAGCCCCGACTAACGAACCGATGGAACATCCTGCAACGATGTCGATTTCAATGCCCATATGTTGGAGCGCTTTAATGACACCAATATGCGACCAGCCTCGCGCTGCACCTGAACCCAGCGCCAGACCTATTTTCATTTTTCTCATTTGACCAACAAACATCCCCTGGCTTATGGGCGTAGCAACATCTCCCACGCTCAGTTAACATAGGCTACCCTGGCTTTTTATACGCCTTTATTTTTCAGGGAGATTATTCGTGACTAAGCTTTGTCCCTGTGGTAGCGCTGTCGAGTATAGCCTATGTTGCTACCGATATGTGTCCGGCAAGCAAGTACCGCCCGATCCGTCACATCTCATGCGTTCTCGCTACTGCGCTTTTGTGATGAAAGACGCAGATTACTTGATTAAAACCTGGCATCCGAGCTGCCAGGCAGGCGCATTCAGAGATGAAATTAGCGCAGGATTCGCGGATACTGAATGGCTGGGCCTGACGGTATTTGAACATACCTGGTCTGAGGCCGACGCGACGGGTTTTGTCAGCTTTGTTGCCCGTTTTATTGAACGTGGGAAAACCGGCGCTATTATTGAGCGCTCCCGTTTTTTAAAAGAAAACGGTCAGTGGTACTATATCGATGGAACCCGCCCACAATTTGGACGAAACGATGCCTGCCCTTGCGGTTCAGGAAAAAAATTTAAAAAGTGCTGCGGCTAATCAATGCCAGACAGTATTAAACACGCAAACATTATCAACAGGATTACCGCTGCAATGCATTCATTACAACGCAAAGTGCTTCGTACTATTTGTCCCGACCAAAAGGGTCTGATCGCGCGCATTACCAACATTTGTTACAAGCACGAACTGAATATTGTGCAAAACAATGAATTTGTCGATCACCGTACCGGCCGCTTTTTTATGCGTACCGAACTGGAAGGCATTTTTAACGATTCCACGCTGCTTGCCGATCTTGATAGCGCCCTGCCTGAAGGTTCAGTTCGTGAACTGAACCCGGCCGGACGTCGTCGGGTGGTCATTCTGGTCACTAAAGAGGCGCACTGTCTGGGCGATCTGTTAATGAAAGCGAATTATGGCGGTCTGGATATTGATATCGCCGCGGTGATTGGTAACCATGAAACTCTGCGTACACTGGTTGAGCGTTTCGATATTCCGTTTGAACTGGTGAGTCATGAAGGCTTAACCCGTGAAGAACATGATCAGAAAATGGCTGAAGCAATAGAAGCCCACCAGCCGGATTACGTCGTTCTGGCGAAATACATGCGTGTGCTGACGCCGGAATTTGTTGCGCGTTTCCCGAATATGATTATCAACATTCACCACTCATTCTTACCGGCATTTATCGGTGCGCGTCCGTACCATCAGGCTTATGAACGCGGCGTGAAGATTATTGGCGCGACCGCGCATTATGTGAATGACAACCTGGATGAAGGGCCAATTATCATGCAGGACGTGATTCACGTCGATCACACCTATACGGCAGAAGATATGATGCGTGCCGGACGTGACGTTGAGAAGAATGTATTAAGCCGGGCGCTGTATCAGGTTCTTGCCCAGCGTGTGTTTGTGTACGGTAATCGTACGATCATTCTTTAATCGACAAACAAATGAATTGGTTACCTTTGCGGCTTTACGCGTAAAAATCAGGCAACCAGTTTATTTTTCTCTGCGGAATACTTTACAGAGGCGTGTCATTTGATATGATGCGCCCCGCTTCCCGAAATGGAAGCAGGCCAGTAAAACGCATTACCCCGTGGTGGGGTTCCCGAGCGGCCAAAGGGAGCAGACTGTAAATCTGCCGTCATCGACTTCGAAGGTTCGAATCCTTCCCCCACCACCATTCATCCTTGTAAGTTTTCGCAATATATACCCCTGGTGGGGTTCCCGAGCGGCCAAAGGGAGCAGACTGTAAATCTGCCGTCATCGACTTCGAAGGTTCGAATCCTTCCCCCACCACCATCACTTCTCTGTAGCACCTCAGCCAAACCAAAACGTCAGTATGAAATGTTCTGCCCATGCGGGAAGGATGAGAAGCTTCGACTAGGGTTCGACTCGAGCGAATGCGAGAGAACGTTGCCAACGGATTCATCGCCTGATGGCGCTTCGCTTATCAGGCCTACAAAACCCGCACGTCACGGTAGGCCGGATAAGGCAACGCCGCCATCCGGCAAATCGCCTGATGGCGCTTCGCTTCTCAGGCCTACAAAACCCACACGTCACAGTTGGCCGGATAAGGCAACGCCGCCATCCGGCAAATAACACGAAGAGTCTTCTTTCCCCTTCTCCTCTCAAGCCTTTATTGATCCACCGGCTGCCGTTAACGCCTTTATCCTCTCTCCCGCCTGCATTAATTCTTTTAATCCACCGCGTATCCATATTCCTTTGCCGCAGTATTCAAGCCTCGCCGCATGGTCAAACTGATCGTAATCGACTGGATACACCAATGCAGGTATGCCTTTATTCAGGCAGTACCACATGAACCCTGCGCCCCCGTGATGGATAACTGCATCATAACGGCTCAGCCAACGATCGTAATCAACCCAGTCGACGCGAGTGAAGTTGCCTTGCCGCAGACTGCCATTACCCACCGGATTGCCGTCGGTAAAGTGAAACTCCCAGTCAGGAAGTCCCTGTGCCAGCGTAATCACCGCCTTTGCCACCTCATCCTTATGCCAGTCGAGATGCGTACCCAGCGTCACCAGCACATGCCGTTTACCTTCGATAAAGGGCGGGGCCTCACCTCGTGTCGGAGGCGTATACAAAGCAGGGCCGATAAACGCCACAGAAGCAGGCCAGGTGCGTGGAAACTCAAACTACATCCGTATTCGCTGGTAAATCCAGGTCCGATGGGATCACACTCGCGAATATTCAGTCGATGCGCAAAGCGGTAGTAGACCGCCGCGCTGGAGATAAATATCAACCGGGGATGGTTGCGGCGATTACAAAAATCAATCACCTGGCGGGTGGTTTCGACATTTTCCCGCGTGTATTCTCGCGGTGTCCCCCAGGGTGACGCTCTGCCCGCCGCGTGGATAACCACATCGGGCACGAAATCCAGCTCATCCAGCCTGTCGAGCGCCAGTGCGCAATAGCGTACGGATGCGGGCAAATCGATGCGCTCACGTCGCCCAACGCCACACAGAGATACGTCCTCACGGGCGGCGAAACGGCGCAAAAAGGTGCTGCCAATAAAGCCTGACGCACCGGTAACCAGCACCTTCACGGTGCCTCCTCCGTTCGTTCGGGGCGTTCGCCCATTCGCCGCAGAAATTGCTGCTGTAGCGACAGTAAATCCGACAGTGAAAGTCGTTGATAGTCCAGACCTTCCCTTTTCGCGACGCCTTCAATAATCCGACTGAGCGCAGGATAGTGACGATGGTTCCAGTGCGGAAAAAGATGATGTGTCAGATGAAGATTAATACCGCCAAGCCAGTAGCCCATCCAGACGGGTTGCGTCGTCCAGTCAAAGGTGGTGGCAAAAACGTGAGCCAACCTGCCCTCCGGCATTTTTCCCCCTTCCGGAGGAAGTTGCACGCGCCCTTTTGCCCAGTGTGTACCGATAATCAGCATCACTAATACCAACGAACAAATCATCTGGCTGATCGTGTAAACCGCTAGCACGGTTAAAAAGCTGAACCTGTCTGCCATCAGCCACGCGGGTAATGCGAGGCAAAAGACCATATGGGCAACCTTGCCGAACAGGAATGCAACCCACCCGGCAACGCCGTGCTGGATCAGATGTCGCGTAACCGGCGTCAATCCACCTCGGTCCAGCCAGTCAACAACCCAGATATACCAGGGAAAGGTCAACGCCGCGACGAGCGGCCAGTAATAACGCTGCGCCCGCATAAAAGGGCGCCAGCGCTGCCAGGGCGTCTGGCGGAGGAGGCCGTTTTCAGCGATGTCCGGATCGTAGTATTCAATATTGGTATACCCGTGATGAAACCTGACGTGGCGGACCCGCCAACAGTCGGGATCCAGTCCTAACGGAATGGTGACAATGCGATTGAGCCACACGTTTGCCCGTTTCCCCCGAAAGAACGCATTGTGGGATGCATCATGAACGACATTAGCCGCCAACAGCATCGCGCAGGCTATCATCGCCAGATACCACAGCAAGAAGAGCGTGACGCCGTCCTGATGCAGTGCCACCACATAGCAGGCCAGCCAGGCGGCCATCAGCAACACCATTTTGAGCAGCATGCGGCCGTCTGCATAACGGTGGTCGCCGTGTTCTGCCAGCCAGAGACGCGTTTCGCGCTGCAGCATTTTCACCAACGAGGGAGAGTCAGCGGCAAAGGTCAGCGGCCCGGTCGGGTTAAACAGATTCATGTACGCTCCTTATCGGCCTGCGCCCCAGGCCAAGCGTCAGCGCTACGCCGTGTGCGGCCAGGGCCGGCATAGTGATAAGCCAGAAGAGATGGCTCCAGCCCCATACGCCCAAAAAGAGCAGCGGCAATAACAGCGTGACCAGACACCAGGCCACAACGCCCCAGCGCTGACCGTCACTGACGCCCCCCAGCGCTACGGAACCTGCTACCAGCAGAAGAAACAGCAGGGTCTGCTCTGCCGTGACGTTGTCGATACCGTAGCCGTAAAGCTGGATATAGCCCAAAACCAGCGCAAACAGCAGCAATGCACCCATCACAATCACTAACGACGAACTGTCGTAGCGGCGTTCACGGGGTTTGTCAGTCTGAGAGAGTCCAGTCAGCCGCAGAAAAGGCAGATTGCTTTCCCGCATCGGGTTGGACGATAACCGACTGCCCTTCACCCCATAGGCAACGTCCTTCAAGGAAGGCGTCGGGGAAAAGGTGCCAAACAGCTTATCCCAGAAGATGAAGGTGCCACCGTAATTGGTGTCAGCATAACGCTTTTCATTAAGGTGGTGAACGCGATGGTGGGTAGGCGTAACGAATACCTTTTCAAGCCAGCCCAGTTTTTGCGTCAACGCGTTGTGGTTAAAGAATTGCACAGTGTAGTGCGCGATAGACACCGCAAGAAAAACGCTTAGCGGCACGCCGAGCAGCGCCAGCAGCAAAAAGAAAGGGATCGAGGTTAATGAAGAATACCAGGAATTCCTCACCCCCAGCGAAAGATTATAATTCTCTCCCTGATGATGAACGACGTGCACCGCCCACAGCGGACGTAACTGGTGATGAAGACGATGAAGCCAGTAGAAACCGAAGTCCCACGCTAACAGGGTAAACAGCCAGAGCCAGACAGCAGACACGCCGTCAAAAAGATGCAGACTAAATCGGCTCAACACTACGCTGTAGCACAGCACTTCCAGACAGCGAAACAACCACAGCATGATATGGCCGGAGTTAACGTTGAAAATGACGTCGAACCAGTCAACCCGCTGTTTCCCGGTCAGTTGCAAAATGCAGGCTTCGCCAAAGACGAACACCATCATAAGAATAACTGGAACCAGTAATTCACTCATAAGTCATGTCCTTATTTCTTTTTTCGCGACTATCCAGACGCGCTGCAAGCCATCCGCAGCCCAACGCCAGTAGGGCCCCGCCGACTAAATCTATAAACAAGTGCCTTCGCAGTTGAAGAATCGAAAAGACGATGGCGAACGCCCAGACGAGGCTGGCAACCGCTATCCAGCGTCTGCGCCCAACTGTTATCGCCCAGACGGCCAACAGCGTCAGTGCCGCGTGCAGCGAGGGAAAGCAGTTTTGGCTGGAGTCAACGAAGACCAGCCATCCCAATAGCCAGGAAGATATACCTTCATCCGTGAACGGGGGATACAGCATAGTCGTCGGCCAGATCAGGTAAACCAACCCTGCCCCCAGCGCCGACAATTGCGTGGCACGCGTAAGCCAGCGCAAACGGGAACGAGGCGTCAATAAATATCCCAACGGGACGAGCAGAAAAAACGAAAGATAGAGCCACACCGCACTGGGAGAAAAAGGGATCAGCGAGTCGATCGTTAGTGGCTTCAGGCGATAGCCCTCCCCCTGAAATCGGTCGCAAAACGTATAAACCACGCCGACCGCACCCCAGCCGAACAGCATGTGTTTGATGCGCAGCAGCAGTTCACTCATTCTCTGCCCCACTGGCGAACGATGCGCCGCCGCTTGGCATCAAAGTTATCCGGCAGGGCCTGCGACTCTAGCCGCCATTCCAGTTGCGATGTCTCAATACCCTGTTGAGTAAACAGGCCGTTGAGCGCCTCGCGACAGCGGATAAGCGTCGCCCTGTCGCAATCGGACGTTAGCACCAGACCATTCGCCTGCGTCTGTATCAGCCGATAGTCCGCCGTGAGCGGCAGCGTCATTGCCAGCACGCGGCTGCAGGGATCGGCAAAAACCGCCTGAGTCTTGCCCGATGCCCCTGGCAGCAGTAGCTGATCGTCCTGACGCCCCTCGATGCGCTCAATCGCCCGCGCCGCGCTGCCACAGGGACATGGCCGTTCACATGCCACCAGCACGTCATCAAGACGGTAGCGAACGATGGGCTGCGTCGTGCGGGTAAAGTCGGTAATGATTGGGATGAAACGCCGTTCGTCCAGCCACTGAGGCTCAACATGAATAAACTCTTCATTCAGATGCAACGTGCCGCAGCCACAGGTCGAGGCCAGAAACCCTTCCGTTGCCTGATAGATTTCCCCCACGTTGCCAAACGCACGGCTCAGCAGCGCCTTATCCTGCGCGTCGAGCACCTCCGCCACCGAGATGACTTTTTTGACGCAGAGCGTCAGCCTCCCCGCCTCCACCGCCAGCGCTAACGCGCGAAGCACCTGCGCCGGGGCGACAATGATCGTTGGCTCTCGTTCTTGCAGCCGTGCTATCTGTAGCTGAAACGGCGCGAGCAGGTCGTAAAACTCCAGGCTCAGCCAGCGACTATTTACGCTCTGATAGAGGTTATTGTCCGCCCGAAGAAACAACGCGACCCGCTCTTTGGCGAAGAGGCCATCCGGTAACGCTTTAGCCAGAACGCCCGCCGCCCAGATCTGCTGTTCCTGCGGGCTCACGACAAACAGCCCCCGCCTGCCGGAGGTACCCGACGACAATCCGACGCTAAACCGCCCAACACGGGGCTTAAAGTTCCTGCTTTGTTCGCTTTGCAGCGCACAGGCCATCAGCACATCACGCTTCAGCCCCTCTGTGTTCATCTCGTCGAAGTGCGCCATCATGAGCGCCTTGTCCATTGTTGGCCACTGGCTGAACGGCAGCGGAAGATAACGCTGAAACCACGGGCTTCTGGACAACACATTTCGCCTGAAGGCACTGAGCTTCTGATCTTGCCAGCACTCAAGCGCTACGCGGTTGGTAAACCGCAGCCTGCGCGTTCGGAAATAGCGCCAGAGCAGCGCTAAAAGATTCACAGATCCCCCTCATGGCACAAGCGAATGTCCACGCTGCCCTTTTGCCAAAGGCGATTAAGCTGTTCGAGGGTGCGATAATAGTTTGCCGGATCTGACATCACCAGATTGGCTAAGCGTGAGGGGCCGCGTAGCTCACGATAGTTTGCTGGCGACCAGGCCGCATCCGCCGCCAGTAACGTCCAGCCATTGTCTGTCTGGACGAACGCGCCAATATGCCCGGCCGCATGACCGGGAAGCGGGACGAGGAAAATTTCACCCTGGCTTTCAGGAAGCATATAACCCCACTCAAAGGGTGCCAGCGCTTCTGGCAGCCTCAGGCGTGCAAAGCTTTCGATAAAACGCAGAGAAGATTCAAACTCCGGCGGGAAGAGTCCGGGTATAAATGCCTGGCGCAGTGCGGCGAACCCGCGCAACGTTCTCACCTCCTGCCAGCCAACACCAGAGCAAATACACGCCATGTTCGGGAAATCACGCAGCCCGGCAACGTGGTCCGCGTGAAAGTGCGACAGGATGATAGCGGTGATATCGCCCTCAACCACCCCCTGTGCGAGTAACTGCTGCGCCAGGGATTGTTTGGGGTCGAAATAAACGGGCGTGACCTGACGATAAAGGCGAAAAACACCGTCGCGCGTGTAGTGTTCGAACCAGGAAGAATACCCTGTGTCCCACAGCCAACGCCGGGAACCGACTTCAAGCAACCAGGCACGGGAGGGAAATTTACATACCCTGAATCCGGCCCCCTTGAGTGCCATGCAGCCTATGTGGGTACAGTACCCAACCTCAAATGCGGTAACTTTTGCCATATGTCCTCAGCCATTCTCCCGTGAGCAAAATTCCTTCCTCCATGGAGTAGCGAGGGTGGTATCCCATATCCGCGATTGCCTTTTCGGCACTCAGCGTCATGTCAAAGCAAACCGTTCCTGCACTGTAACGGGTTACCCGTGGCTCCTTGTCGATGCATTTTCCTACCAGTTCCATTCCGCGTGCCGCCAGCGATAACACCGGCCAGGGTACAGAGCGGATTTTATAGCGCAGTCCCAACTGTTGGCGCAGTAGCGCGTCGAGCATATCGGCCAACCGCTGCGGCTGGTGGTTGGTCACATTATAAATGCTGCCCGAGCGAAGACCGTTGCCGTGTGTCGCCAGCTCCATAGCGTGGACTACGTTCTGGACGTAAGTCAGATCCAACAGCGCCTCACCGCCGCGCGGCAAGCACAGTATGCCGCCATCACGTTGAAGTTGCTGCATCAGGCGCGGAACAATAACGTTATCGTGCGGACCGAACAGACCTCGCGGGCGCAAAATCACGAACGTTGTTGAATCAAAGCGAGCAACGGCATCGGCAATTTCGCGCTCGGCCTGATACTTGCTGCTGGCGTAGTGGCTGGAAAATGCCCTGGCCAAATAGCTTTCCGGCACGTCGTAATGGTGTTGAAAGTCGAAGTACACCGCAGGCGTAGAGATATGGACAAAGCGCGGCACGCCGACGCTGCCCGCCGCCTGAACCAGCGTTCGTGTCGCCTGTACATTGGCCTGCCAGAACGACGCACGGTTTCCCCAGGGCGAAGACTTTGCAGCGCAGTGCCACACCGCTTCGCAGTCGTCCATCAGTCTGGCGCAGGTTTCCGGACTTGCCTGTGTCAGATCGAGAGGAACAAAGGTCGCGCCCGCATTTTTCAGCCGTTCACCTTGCGTCAGGTTTCGCCCGGTAGCGACTACCGTGTAGCCAGATTCCAGCAGAGACTGTACCGCGTTGCGCCCCAGTCCGCTGGTCGCCCCGGTCACGAGGATCTTCATGGTATGAGCACCATGCCGGCCAGCGTTAAACCTGCCGCAGTACCGATAAGCAGTGCGGGGTTTCCCGCCGTGAATCGCCCGCTAATGACCGCCTCGTGCAGCGCTGTCGGGATCGACGCCGCCACCTGATTGCCACAATGGCGGTAAACGTCGATCAGCGCAGATTCCGGCACGCGCAGGCGCTTTCGCATATGTTCAAGCGAAAGGTGGCTCGCCTGATGGGGGATGACCGTGTGGATATCCGCAAGTTGCAGGCCGCTTTTAGTCAGCAAGCGGGCGAAATAGTCTTCGATCAAAGAAGAGGCAAAGCGAAACAGGGATTTCCCCTGCATGTGGAAAAGGAAATCACTGTCGTTCATTCCCGCTCTGGGATTACAACGGGTTCCCCCCGCGCGTATTTCGCATAATTCGCTACCGTCGGGGTACATTTCGATCAGGCTGGCAAGAATACCGCTCTTGCGGTCGCCTCGTTCAACGATGGCACATGCCGCGCCGTCGCCAAAAATAAGCGACGACTCTTCGTGATTCCAGTCAATACCCCGTGACGCTATGTCCGCCGACACGATGGCAATCCGCCGGTACGCGCCGGTATTCAACAGGCCGGCAGCCACTTCCAGCGCGGAAATAAAGCTTACACAACTGCTGTTAATATCAAACCCCGCCACGCCGACAGGCATCTTTGCGGCTTTAAGAATGTGAATAGCGCTGCATGGCAAAGCCTGAACAGCAATGGCAGAAGCACAAATCAGGAGGTCAATGGAGGATGGAGAAAGCGATCCCGCCTGTAGCGTATTATGCAACGCTCTGGCGGCGAGTTCCGCCTGGCTGGCATCGTCCGCTGCATGATAACGCCAGGCGATGCCGGAGCGTTTCTCAACGTAGCCCGAAGGCTTATGCAGAAAGGCATCCAGGCTTGCTGATGACACTTTATTTTCAGGTAAGGCAATGCCGGTTGCTACAATTTTTAATCCGGCTGTAACTGCCGATTCCCACGCATGGCCCACGCCAGTGCTCCTTCACTGTAGATTTAGGGCCATCATAGAAAGAGCGTATGCCGTACGCAATCTTAAAAACGGGGAAAGTCCTTTTCCCCGTCAAGTCAGCTTTTACCGACGAGCGCGAACTACCTGATATTTGCGCGTCAGATACTCCACCGGCGCACTCCAGATATGCACAAGACGCGAGAACGGGAACAGCAGGAACAGCGTCATCCCCAGCACCAGGTGCAGACGGAAGATAAACGCCACGCCGTCCAGATGCGAAGACGCCCCGCCGTGGAAGGTCACCACCGACTGCGCCCACCCCACCAGTTTCATCATCTCGCTTCCGTCCATATGTTGCGCGGAGAACGGGATGGTCAACAGACCCAGCGCACACTGGATAACCAGCAGCGAGAGGATCAGGATATCAGCCCCGGTCGTGGTTGCCCGCACGCGCGGGCTGAACAGACGGCGCTTCAGCAGCAGAAGGCCACCCACCAGCGTCATCAGCCCCGCCGCGCCGCCCGCGATCATCGCCATCTTTTGCTTCACCTCGATGGGCAACCAGGCTTCATACATCCAGTGTGGCGTCAGCATGCCCAGGAAGTGACCAGCGAAAATCCCCAGGATGCCAAAATGGAACAGGTTTGATGCCAGGTTCATCCCCTTGCGATCCAGCATCTGACTGGAGGCGGCGCGCCAAGTGTACTGACCATAGTCGTAACGCAGCCAACTGCCGATCAAAAACACGGACCCGGCGATGTACGGGTAGATGTCGAAGAAGAACATATTAAGGAAGTGCATTATTGCTGTCCTCCGGTGGTGATATTCAGATATTGCGGCGCCACGGCACCGGCAAAACGACGTTGGTGAGCGGCAATTTCTGATTCGCCACAGCCCTGATCGGCAAAGAATTTCACCTGCTCTTCTTCCCAGACTGCATCAAGCGCCTGTGGTGTATCATCACGTGCTTCATCGGCGATTTTTTCTGCGAGTTTTTCACTGTCGACAGCCGCATTCGCCAGCCTGAGCAGCAGGTCAAACAGCACCGCGTAATGGCTTTCGCGCTGTTGCAGTCGCGCGCTCAGCAAGGCCAGAATCGGCGCGATATCCTGCAATCCACCCAGCGCTTCGCTCTTCGGCAACTGTGCGAGATATTCCAGGTACAGCGGAAGATGGTCCGGCAGTTCACGACTGTCGAGTTGCAACCCGTGCTGTTCGTACTGGGCCATCAAATCCACCATCGCCTGACCCCGATCGCGAGATTCACCGTGAACGTGCTCAAACAGCAGCAGCGACGTTGCACGGCCACGATCGAACAATTCGCTATAGTTGGCCTGCACGTCCAACAGGTCTTTCGCGGTTAAATCGCGCAGGAAGACGCTGAGACGTTGCGCATCCTCTTTATCCAGATTTTCTGATGACGCGAGTGCATCGTACAGTTCCTGCTGATGCTGCCACAGGTCAGCATCCGGGTACTCGAGCAGACGCGAAACAATGACGAGTTCAATCATTGGTGCGGCTCCGTTTTTGTAGTCACATCGATGGCATCAATGCGGCGGCTGTTAAACAGGTTGAATTTGGTATCTGAACCGTGGCAGCCGTCGCCAAAGGTGAAACCACAACCGCTTTTCTCCGGGAATGCATCACGCGCCAGTTCACGATGGCTGCTTGGCACGACGAAGCGATCTTCGTAGTTGGCAATAGCCAGATAGCGATACATCTCCTGAGCCTGCGCTTCGCTCAACCCCACTTCTTCCAGCGCGCGGGTGTCCACTTTGCCATCTACCGTTTCTGCACGCTTATAGTGGCGCATCGCCAGCATGCGTTTGAGGGCCAGCAGTACCGGTTGGGTATCACCGGCGGTCAGCAGGTTCGCCAGGTACTGAACCGGAATGCGCAGACTGTCAACGTCCGGCAGAATACCGTTGCTGCCCAGTTCGCCCGCATCCGCCGCAGACTGAATCGGAGACAGAGGCGGCACATACCAGACCATCGGCAGCGTGCGGTATTCCGGGTGCAGCGGCAGCGCCAGCTTCCAGTCCATCGCCATTTTGTACACCGGTGACTGCTGCGCGGCGTCAATCACGCTTTGCGGTACGCCATCCTTCAGCGCCTGTTCAATGACCGCAGGGTCGTTAGGATCAAGGAAGACGTCCAGTTGGCGCTGATACAGATCTTTTTCATGCTCGGTGCTCGCCGCGCTTTCAATCGCATCCGCGTCGTACAGCAGTACGCCAAGGTAGCGGATACGGCCCACGCAGGTTTCGGAGCAAACGGTCGGCTGACCAGCTTCGATACGCGGGTAGCAGAAAATGCACTTCTCGGACTTACCGCTCTTCCAGTTGAAGTAGATTTTTTTGTACGGGCAACCGGTAATGCACATCCGCCAGCCACGGCATTTGTCCTGATCGATCAGCACAATGCCGTCTTCTTCACGTTTATAGATGGCACCGCTCGGACAGGTTGCTACACACGCCGGGTTAAGGCAGTGCTCGCACAGGCGCGGCAGATACATCATGAAGGTGTTTTCGAACTGGCCGTACATCGCCTTCTGCATGTTTTCGAAGTTCTGATCCTTGGCGCGTTTTTCAAACTCCCCCCCCAGAATCTCTTCCCAGTTTGGACCGCTGGTAATTTTGTCCATCCGCTGACCGGTAATCAGTGAACGTGGACGGGCGATCGGCTGGTGTTTACTTTCCGGCGCGTTGTGCAGATTCTGGTAGTCGTAATCAAACGGCTCGTAGTAATCATCGATACCCGGCAGATGCGGGTTAGCAAAGATTTTACCCAACAGCGTCGCGCGGTTACCCATGCGCGGCTGAATTTTGCCATTAATTTTACGGATCCAGCCACCCTTCCATTTCTCCTGGTTTTCCCAGTCGTTCGGGAAGCCGACGCCAGGTTTACTTTCCACGTTGTTGAACCAGGCGTACTCCATACCTTCGCGACTGGTCCAGACGTTTTTACAGGTGACTGAACAGGTATGACAGCCGATGCACTTATCGAGATTCAGCACCATGCCGACTTGTGAACGAATTTTCATTTTACGCTCTCCTGTACCTGGTCATTGCCTTCACCATCCAACCAGTTAATGTTCTTCATCTTACGGACCACCACAAACTCATCACGGTTAGAACCCACCGTACCGTAATAGTTAAAGCCGTAGGCCAGTTGCGCATAGCCGCCAATCATGTGCGTTGGTTTTGGCGTAATGCGGGTGACCGAGTTATGGATCCCGCCGCGCTGTTCGGTAATTTCTGAACCCGGCAGGTTCACAATACGTTCCTGTGCGTGGTACATCATGGTCATCCCGGCAGGGACGCGCTGGCTAACTACCGCACGCGCGGTCAGCGCACCGTTGCTGTTGAACACTTCGATCCAGTCGTTATCCTCAATGCCCAGATCTTTGGCGTCGCTTTCGCTCATCCAGACAATGGGGCCGCCACGCGAGAGCGTCAGCATCAGCAGGTTGTCACTGTAGGTGGAGTGGATCCCCCACTTCTGGTGCGGCGTCAGGAAGTTAAGCGCTTTTTCCTGGTTACCGTTCGACTTCGCGCCCATTACCGCTTTCACGGATCGGGTATCAATTGGCGGACGATAAACCAGCAGGCTTTCACCGAAATCGCGCATCCACTGATGATCCTGATACAGCGACTGGCGGCCCGTCAGCGTACGCCATGGAATCAGCTCATGGACGTTGGTGTAACCGGCGTTGTAAGAGACATGCTCATCTTCCAGACCAGACCAGGTCGGGCTGGAGATAATTTTCCGTGGCTGCGCCTGGATATCGCGGAAGCGGATTTTCTCCTCTTCTTTATTTGTTGCCAGATGCGTATGGTCACGACCGGTAAATTCACTCAGTGCAGCCCAGGCTTTCACCGCCACATGACCGTTGGTTTCCGGTGCCAGCGTCAGGATCATCTCTGCGGCATCAATCGCCGTGTTCAGCATCGGCTGACCTTTCGCCGGGCCGTCGGCCTTGGTGTAATTGAGCTTACGCAGCAGATCCATTTCGCTCTGGGTGTTCCACGCAATCCCTTTACCGCCGTTACCGATTTTTTCCATCAGCGGTCCAATGGAGGTAAAGCGCTCGTAGGTCGCCGGGTAATCACGCTCCACGGTCATGATGTGCGGCGCGGTCACGCCCGGAATCAGATCGCATTCCCCTTTTTTCCAGTCCTTCACGTCCAGCGGCTGCGCCAGTTCGGCGGCGGAGTCGTGCTGGATAGGCAGAGTGACGACGTCAGTTTCTTTACCTAAATGGCCGACGCACACTTCAGAGAATTTCTTCGCGATGCCCTTGTAGATTTCCCAGTCACTTTTCGATTCCCAGGCCGGGTCCACAGCGGCAGACAGTGGATGAATGAACGGATGCATATCCGAGGTATTCATGTCGTCTTTTTCATACCAGGTCGCGGTTGGCAGCACGATATCGGAGTACAGACAGGTGCTCGACAGGCGGAAGTCCAGCGTGACCACCAGATCCAGTTTTCCGTCGAGACCATTGTCCTGCCATTCCACTTCTTCAGGCTTCACGCCGCCCTGCTGGCCGAGGTCTTTCCCCTGGATACCGTTTTCAGTACCCAGCAGGTACTTCAGCATGTATTCATGGCCTTTACCGGAAGACCCCAGCAGGTTAGAACGCCAGATAAACAGGTTGCGCGGGTGGTTTTTCCCGTTCTCCGGCTGCTCAGCCGCAAAGCGAATCGAACCGTCTTTCAGCGATTTGACGGTGTAATCCACCGGCGTCATTCCCGCTTTCTTCGCCTCGTCGGCGATGGTCAACGGGTTGGTGCCTAACTGCGGTGCAGACGGCAGCCAGCCCATGCGCTCAGCGCGGACGTTGAAGTCAATCAAATGACCGCTATAGCGTGATTTATCCGCCAGCGGCGACAGCAGTTCCTGCGCGGTGACCGTCTCGTAACGCCACTGGCTGGAGTGGTTATAGAAATAAGACGTACTGTTCATATGACGTGCCGGACGCTGCCAGTCGAGAGCAAACGCCAGCGGCTGCCAGCCAGTCTGCGGACGCAATTTTTCCTGTCCGACATAGTGTGCCCAACCGCCGCCGCTCTGGCCGATACAGCCACAGAACACCAGCATATTAATCAGGCCACGGTAGTTCATGTCGAGGTGATACCAGTGGTTCAGACCCGCACCGACAATGATCATTGAACGACCGTGCGTTTTATCGGCGTTATCGGCAAATTCACGCGCGATACGGGTAATTTGCGCACGAGGCACACCGGTGATTTGCTCAGCCCACGCTGGGGTATACGCCTTGATATCGTCATAGCTGGTGGCGCAGTTGACATCATTCAGACCGCGTTCCAGACCGTAGTTGGCCATCGTCAGGTCGTAGACGGTGGTCACCAGCGCAGAAGTCCCATCGGCCAGTTGCAGGCGTTTGACCGGCAGTTTGTGCAGCAGGATATTTTCCAGCTCAACTTTATTAAAGTGCTCAGAGCCATCACCGCCAAAGTACGGAAAGCCCACTTCGGCGATTTCGTCCTGGCTACCCAGCAGAGTGAGCTGAAGTTCCGTTTCTGCACCCGTTGTGCCGTCGCGCTGTTCGAGGTTCCATTTGCCTTTTTCACCCCAGCGGAAGCCGATGGAGCCGTTTGGCGCCACCATCTCGCCCTCGTGGTTGATCGCGACCGTTTTCCACTGTGGATTATTTTCCTGACCCAGTGAATCCACAAGGTCAGCGGCGCGCAGCATGCGCCCGGCGGCATAATAGCCGTCGCGCTCTTCGAGCATGACCAGCATCGGCATGTCGGTATAGCGGCGGACATAGTCGGTAAAGTACTGGCTCGGGTTGTCGAGGTGGAACTCACGCAGCATAACGTGGCCCATCGCCATCGCCATTGCCGCATCGGTCCCCTGCTTCGGCGCCAGCCAGAGATCGCAAAGCTTGGCGATTTCCGCATAGTCCGGCGTTACCGCGACAGTTTTGGTGCCTTTATAGCGAACTTCAGTAAAGAAGTGGGCGTCCGGGGTACGGGTTTGCGGTACGTTAGAGCCCCACGCGATGATGTAGCTGGAGTTGTACCAGTCAGCAGATTCCGGAACGTCGGTCTGTTCTCCCCAGGTCTGCGGTGAGGCCGGCGGCAGGTCGCAGTACCAGTCGTAGAAGCTCAGGCAGGTGCCGCCAATCAGCGAGAGATAGCGCGCGCCGGAAGCGTAAGAGACCATCGACATCGCCGGGATTGGTGAGAAGCCAGCTACGCGGTCCGGGCCGTAGGTTTTGACGGTATAGACGTTAGAGGCGGCAATCAGCTCATTTACTTCCTGCCAGGAGGAGCGGACAAAACCACCGCGACCACGCGCCTGTTTGAAGCTTTTGGCTTTATCGGCGTCTTCGATAATGGATGCCCATGCGTCAACCGGGTCGCTGTGCAGTTTCTTCGCTTCACGCCACATCTTCATCAGACGTTTGCGCATCAGCGGATATTTCAGTCGGTTAGCACTGTAGAGATACCAGGAGTAGCTTGCGCCGCGCGGGCAGCCACGAGGCTCGTGGTTGGGCATATCAGGACGGGTACGCGGATAGTCAGTTTGCTGGGTTTCCCAGGTCACCAGACCATTTTTGACGTAGATTTTCCAGCTGCATGAGCCTGTGCAGTTTACCCCATGGGTTGAGCGCACGACTTTGTCATGCTGCCAGCGTTGGCGGTATCCATCCTCCCAGTCCCTGTTAGTCTTGAGAAGCTGGCCATGCCCATCGGCAAAAGTTTCGCCCTTCTGCTTGAAGTAGCGAAACCGGTCCAGGAATTTACTCATCGGTTCTCTCCTGTGGGAGCCTGACGGCTCTCTGATAATCGACATTGCTTATTGCTTGTTGGCGTCGACGGTAACGCTCTGATAGGACGTGAGAATTGATAACGATCAAGGCCGGCGGGAATGAAAAAAGGCGGTAAAATTTCACATACCCCTTTCTGGGGATGCGTGAAGTTTTATTATTTAGCTGTTTTTATTGGTTATTTTCTGATTCATTCTTTCTGCAAATGTTAAATTCACGACAAGTGGGTATTAAGGGGTATGCCCCCTGGATGACATCCTTTGATGTGCTGAACTTACAAACCTGTGGAGGGAAATACCCAACAGTATGTTGTAACTAATGACAAAACAAAAAAAGCGCGGTCGAACGCCGCGCAAGGGGTAATCAGTTATGTATTACTTTTTATTAGAATGTCGACCATATACCAGCCAGGTGATAACCACACAGGCGATATAAAAGATCAGGAATACTTTCATCGCATCGACCGGGGAACCAGTGAGCGCAAGGGAGGTACCGAACGCTTTCGGGATAAAGAAGCCGCCAATTGCGCCAATCGCCGAGATAAAGCCCAGCGCTGCTGCCGTGTCGGTTGCTGCTTCGCGCATTGCTTTTTCCTCTGAGCCGCCTTCGGCTTTCACCCGATCCATCGTCAGTTTACGGAAGATAACGGAGATCATCTGGAAGGTTGAACCGCTCCCCAACCCCGCCGTCATAAACAGCGCAAGGAACACCACAAAGAAGGCAATAAAGCTGCCGCCGGTTCCGTTCGTTGGGAGCGTCAGGAACAGCAGGCCGCTGAAGACAGCCATTAAAACGAAGTTCACCAGCGTGACGCGGGTTCCGCCCAGACGGTCAGAAATTGCGCCACCCGCCGATCGCGCCAGCGCGCCGATAAGCGGTCCAAAGAAGGCGTAATGCAGGATCTGAACGTCCGGAAACTGGGTTTTTGACAGCATCGCAAACCCGGCGGAAAAACCGATAAATGAGCCGAACGTCGCCAGATACAGCAGGCTCATAATCCACAGATGACCGCGTTTCAGTACCGGTAGCTGCTCTTTCAGCGACGCTTTTGAGGTCGCCAGCTCGTTCATGCCAAACCACGCCGCTAGCGTAAAGATAGCAAGGAACGGTACCCACACCCATGCAGCATTTGCCAGATACAGCTGAGAACCATCCGGCTGTTCGACCCCGTGACTACCGAAAACGGCAAAAATCGACAAAGAGACCACCAGCGGCGCAACCAGTTGCATCACGCTGACGCCCATATTTCCCAGACCGCCGTTCAGCCCTAACGCGCCGCCCTGCTTCTGCTTCGGAAAGAAGAAGCTGATGTTCGCCATGCTGGAAGCAAAGTTTGCCCCTGCAAAACCGCAGAGCAGTGAAATCAGAATGAAAGTGCTAAACGGCGTCGATGTGTCCTGCACCGCAAAGCCCAACCAGACACAAGGAATGATCAGAATACCGGTGCTGAACGCCGTCCAGCGACGACCGCCAAACACCGGTACCATAAAGGAGTACGGGACACGGAGTAAGGCCCCGGACAACGACGGTAACGCGGTCAGCATAAATAGCTGTTCGGTCGTAAAACTGAAGCCGACTTTCGGCAGGTTAACGGCAACTGCACTGAACAACATCCAGACGCAAAACGCCAGCAGCAGACAAGGGACGGAAATCCACAGGTTGCGACTGGCGATAGCCTGACCACGCTGTTCCCAGAATGCCGGATCTTCCGGTCGCCATTCTGTAATGAGCGCGCCGGATGCTTTTTCCGGGATGGATGAGTGACTCATAGACACCTCTGATACTCGTTACGATGCCTGCCACATTAGGGTTTACTCCGCGGCGTAAGTTGATATAAATCAAAGGAAAACCGAACATTATTCCTGCAAAAAAATAGTGATCACCCTAAGTGAGTAGCTTATTTCCGGCAAAAAATCGTGGTTTTTCACAGTGCTGTCAGCCCCCGTTTCGCACTCCCCCTGGGCATACTTACTCACAGCAATTAAGGGGTAGCTCGTTAGGGGTATGGGTAAACTAAAATGGATAGCTGAGAATAACGCTGCATTTGGTAATTATCTGACGTTCTCGTTATTCATTAAGGTTTCCATACCTGCGGTCTGGCAACCTGAAAGAAGAAGGTTCTATGCTGAAACGCTGTCTCTCTCCGCTCACGCTGGTTAACCAGGTTGCGCTCATTGTCATGCTCTCCACTGCCATTGGTATGGCGGGGATGGCTGTCTCTGGCTGGTTGGTTCAGGGTGTCCAGGGTAGCGCGCATGCCATCAACAAGGCGGGGTCTTTGCGCATGCAGAGTTACCGTTTGCTGGCGGCAGTGCCTTTGAATGCCAGCGACCAGAAACTGCTTGATGAGATGGAAGCGACCGCATTCAGCGACGAGTTGTCCCGTGCCGCAGAGCGCGACGGACAGCAGCAACAGTTGAAAGCGCTTCAGGACTACTGGCACAGTAATCTGGCGCCGGGTTTGAAACAGGCCGCGACCAGGGACGTGGTCGCCGATGATGTCAGTCGCTTTGTCGCAGGCCTGGATCGACTCGTTTCGGCCTTTGACCACACCACAGAAATGCGTATTGAACGCGTCGTGATGGTCCATCGCCTCATGGCGATCTTTATGGCGCTGCTGCTGATCTTTACCATTATCTGGTTGCGCGCGCGGCTGCTTCAGCCCTGGAAACAGCTGCTTTCGATTGCTCGCGCCGTGAGCCAGCGCGATTTTAACCAACGTGCGCAAATCAGCGGACGCAATGAAATGGCCACGCTGGGCGATGCGCTGAATAACATGTCCGACGAACTGGCGGAAAGCTATTCCATTCTCGAACAGCGCGTCAAAGAGAAAACCGCCGGACTGGAGCAGAAAAACCAGATCCTCGCCTTCCTGTGGCAGGCGAACCGGCGTTTGCATTCCCAGGTGCCGCTGTGCGAGCGCTTGTCTCCGGTCCTGAATGGACTGCAAAATTTAACCCTGCTGCACGATATCGAACTGCGGGTTTATGACCTTGAAGACGAAGATAATCATCAGGAATTTACCTGTCAGTCTGATATGAGTTGTGATGATAAAGGCTGTCACCTGTGTCCACGTGAGGCGTTGCCGCCGATTGAAGGTGGTAGAACGCTCAAATGGCGACTCACCGACGCCCATACCCAGTATGGGATCCTGTTGGCTACCCTTCCCGAGGGACGTCATTTAAGTCACGACCAGCAACAACTGGTCGATACCCTGGTTGAACAGCTCACCGCAACCCTGGCGTTGGATCGGCAGCAGGAACGGCAGCAACAGTTGATTGTCATGGAAGAGCGTGCAACCATTGCGCGCGAACTGCATGATTCTATTGCCCAATCACTCTCGTGTATGAAGATGCAGGTGAGCTGTCTGCAAATGCAGGGGGAAACCTTGCCAGAGAGCAGCCGTAATTTACTCAGTCAGATCCGTAACGAGCTGAACACCTCGTGGGCACAACTGCGCGAACTGTTAACCACCTTCCGGTTGCAGTTAACCGAGCCAGGTTTGCGGCCTGCGCTGGAAGCCAGCTGTCAGGAATATAGCGCTCGCTTTGGATTTACGGTGAAACTGGATTATCAGTTGCCACCGCGTCTGGTGCCATCGCATCAGGCCATTCACCTGTTGCAAATTGCCCGTGAAGCATTAAGCAATGCGCTTAAGCACTCGCACGCAGATGAAGTTTGTGTCGCGGTCGTTCTTAAGGGCAAACAGGTCAGACTAACCGTACAAGACAACGGCTGCGGCGTGCCGGAGAATGCCGAACGCAGTAACCACTATGGCATGATCATCATGCGTGACCGGGCGCAAAGCCTGCGCGGCGAATGTCGGGTCCGCCGTCGCGAGACGGGCGGGACTGAAGTCGCTGTCACGTTCATTCCCGAGAATCACATTACAGAAGTTCAAGGAGATACCTATGAATAATCAGGAACCGGCGACTATTCTGCTCATCGACGATCACCCCATGTTACGCACCGGCGTGAAGCAACTCGTCAGCATGGCGACAGATATTATTGTTGTCGGTGAAGCCAGCAACGGCGAACAGGGTATTGAACTGGCCGAATCGCTCGACCCGGATCTGATCCTGCTGGACCTGAACATGCCGGGGATGAACGGGCTGGAAACGCTCGATAAACTGCGTGAAAAAGCGCTGTCCGGACGCATTGTGGTGTTTAGCGTGTCGAACCATGAAGAAGATGTGGTGACCGCACTTAAACGCGGCGCGGATGGCTATCTGCTGAAGGATATGGAGCCAGAGGATTTGCTCAAATCGCTACAGCAGGCCGCTGCCGGCGAAATGGTGCTCAGTGAGGCCTTAACGCCTGTGCTGGCCGCCAGCCTGCGCGCCAACCGGGCGACCACCGATCGTGATGTCACACAGCTGACCCCGCGCGAGCGCGATATTCTGAAGCTGATCGCCCAGGGTTTGCCGAATAAGATGATTGCCCGTCGCCTGGATATCACCGAAAGCACGGTTAAGGTCCACGTGAAACATATGCTGAAGAAAATGAAGTTAAAATCTCGCGTTGAAGCGGCGGTATGGGTTCATCAGGAACGCATTTTCTGATCACTCATCCGGTAGTAATCTGAAGCGCGGATCGTCCGCTGGCATCGCCATAAACGGTTCTGTCAGCATGAGCGTGATCTCATTGGAAGAGACACGCTGCCCCTTCTCATCTTCTACCACCGCCGAAAGGTGCCAGCGGTTCGTTGCGCCTTCGCTGCTGTCCCAGGCAGGCATAATTACCGTCCACCCCTCAACGCTGTCTGCGTTTGCACCCGCCGTCAGGCTCAGCGCCTGAGTATCTCCTTGCCAGTCGATATGACGCACCCCATGTCGGCTACGCACCTGTAACTTCAGGGGTACGGTTTCGCCCGAATGCAGCTCCCATGGAGGGGTCGCCAGAAAAACAGTGAGCGTTTTACGCTGACGATATTCCATCGTCGGCAGGTTATTACGTTGCGGATTATCGTAACGACTTCCGCGCAATGATTTACTTTCCGCCACTTCACTGGCGGCCAGTTGTTTTTTTAAGGACACGCCGAAGCGGTAGTTCAGATTTAACCCAAGGTTATTCTGGCTCAGGCCGCTCTCCCCCTGCTTATGCTGGGCAGTGACCGTGACCAACGGTACCGGGGTATAGTTAAGACCCAGTTTCACCGCCACCGGATCGTGGTAGCCCGTCCCTGTGTTGAACAGATCAACCCTGTCGCCAAAATACTGTTCAAGGCTGACGCTGGTGTTCAGATGCTGATAAAACGGCATGTGCATTTCGGCCGTGAGGTCATAACCCCGCGCCATCCTCTGCTCAAGCGTATCCGTATGCGCATGCCATGCGGCAAAGGGTTGATAATAGTTGGCAGACAGGCGCAGATATTCTCCCCACGCCTCAGCCCCAAACCCGGCTCGCTGAAGGTTCTCATCCAGCAGGTTATCGTAAAAGGTGTTATAGCCCAGTAGCCAGCCATCTCGCGCCCAGCGCTGCCCGATACCCACATTACTCACCAGTCCGTCATCCTGCTGGGTAAGGCCCATCTGACTCCAGGTGAGGTAGCGTTGGTTATCCTGCCACGGAATAAACCAACTGCCCTGACTGCCGCTGAAATCGCCTTCATTATTCACCTGAAGGTTGACGCTGGCATTGCCCCACGGCGACAGCCAGGACTCCAGATGTTGATTAACCTGTTCGCTGACCGCATCACGTACCTGACCAAAGGCAAACTGCTTCGCTTGCTCACCGGTATTCAGCCCATTGTCGACCATACTGGCTTCACCAAACGCTTTTGCCATTTCAGCGAAATGTTTCTCCCCATCGTTCGACTCTGGCGCCATACCTAAATCCGGCAGCCCGTCCTGATTATTGTCGAAGGGGTTCTCTGCCTGCTGAATAAACGTAGCGTCAGCGCTGGCCGTACCGCCAGCGAGCAGCATGAGTAGGTACAGAGGGGTGAAAAGCGAGGCAAAACGGTTCAAATCGTCGGCGACTTCTTACGTGAATAAGTTAACTTAGCACTCTAAAAGCCTACCTTATTTAAACCTGTCTTGCAGGGTTTCTCCTGTTTTCAGGAAAATCCTCACCTTTTCAGGCCAGGGAACGATTCAGTAAGGCTTTGAGTTCCGGGATGCACGAACCGCAGTTAGTCCCACAGCGTAACGCCTCACCTAACGCTTGCACAGAATGACATCCGTCGCTGATGGCCTGACAGATCGCACTCTCCCCTACGCCATAGCAACTGCAAATCCGTGGACCGGCGTCTGCCCTGCTGCCACGTGGTTTGCCCCTGAGCAACGTATGGCGAGCCTCCGGGCTTTCTTCTGAACGTAAAAAAGCAGACTGAATCAACGCATGATCCACATCAGGCGCAGAAATCCCTGACCAGAAGCCAAGCATGAGTTGGCCATTGTGCCAGGCCAGCAGGTGCATTCCTCCGGCAAAGGTGGCACGCTGGACCAGCCACGCTCTAGCTTCGCACCAGGCGATAAGCCATCCGTTGATATCATTGTCGCCGGCCAGCGTATACCGGCAAAGATCGGGCACGGTCTTACGCCAGAAATGGACGCTCGCAGGTAACGTCAGCGGTTGACGACAATACAGATCTCCCTGCCAGGCTGGCTGCCACGGCATGATGCGGACTGCCGTCTGCTTACTTTCCGGCTGCCCTGAGTGCGGATCGCAGACCGGGGCAACCAACGCATTGACGCTGCCCTGACGGGCAAATTGCTGATTCCAGTGCATCGGCGTAAAGACGCAGCCAGAACGTTGCCCTTCATCAACCACGACCCGTGCAACCATTATGCCGCGCGGCGAACCGACCCGGCAAAATCCGCCGTCCTGAAGCTGCAAGCGCTGCGCATCTGACGCACCAATGGCCACGCACGGCTCGTTAATGTGCTGCATCAGGCGCGGCACGTGTCCTGTGCGGGTCATGGTGTGCCACTGATCGCGGATACGCCCGGTGTTAAGCACCAGCGGATAAAGCGGATCGCAAGTCGCTTTCGGACCCTGTGGTTTTACCGGCACCATACGGAACCGCTGGCGTTGACGCCAGTCAACCAGGCTATTTTGCACACCGGTCACTGGCCAGCGCACCGGTGCCATCGCTTCCCACTCATCCTGCGTCAGCTTTGCCAGTGCGCTGATATCAAATGCCCGTGCCCCATTATTCTCGAAACCGGAGAGCGAGGCATGTTCAGAGAATATCGCCTGTGCATCATGCCAGGCAAAGGCGTCACCATAGCCGAGCTGTTTCGCTATCTGGGCGACAATCCACCAGTCAGGACGCGCTTCACCGGGTATTGGCAAAAACGCCCGCTGCCTGGATATCCGCCGTTCAGAGTTGGTAACGGTACCGCTCTTTTCTCCCCACGCCAGCGCGGGAAAACGGATATGGGCATAGCGACTGGTGTCCGTGTGCTCGGCCACCTCAGAAACCATCACCAGCGGGCATGCTGCCAGTGCCTGGCACACCGCGTGCGTATCCGGCAAAGAAACCGCCGGATTGGTGCCCATGATCCACACGGCTTTCACCTCACCTTTTGCAATAGCCTCGAACAGTTCAACGGCCATCAGCCCGGGCGTTTGTGCCAGCCGTTCCGTACCCCAGAAGCGCGCAACGCGCGATAAATCCTCGGGTTCGAAATTCATATGCGCGGCAAGCTGTGTTGCCAGCCCGCCCACTTCACGTCCCCCCATCGCATTTGGCTGTCCGGTCAGCGAAAAGGGTCCACAACCGGGGCGGTCGTAATGGCCGCTGGCGAGATGGGCATTGATAATCGCATTGCATTTATCGCTGCCGCTGGCTGACTGGTTTATCCCCATTGTAAACAGCGTAATGGCGGTGGATGACGTCACAAACCAGTCGAAGAACGTGGCAACCGCCTGAGGATCCAGCCCGCAAAACTGCGACACGCGCGCCAGCGACCAGTCTGTGGCTTCCGCCAGAGCGAGGTCAGCGTCGTCAAAATGGCGGTTTCCTCTGCCGCTCTGATGAATGGCATTCAACAGACCGACAAACAATCCCGCATCACTGCCCGGTGTGAGCGGCAGATGAAGATCGGCACAATCACAGGTTGCGGTGCGTCGCGGGTCAATGACCACCACACGCATTGCCGGATTGTTCGCCTTTGCCTGTACCAGCCGCTGATAAATCACCGGGTGGGTCCATGCCGCATTTGAACCCACCAGCACCACCAGCTCACTCATTTCGATGTCTTCATAACTGCATGGCACCACATCTTCACCGAAAGCGCGCTTATAGCCCGTCACCGCCGAGGACATACACAAACGGGAGTTGGTATCAATGTTTGCCGCGCCGATGAATCCTTTCATCAGTTTATTTGCTGCGTAGTAATCCTCAGTAAGCAGTTGCCCGGAAGCATAAAATGCCACCGCGTTTGCGCCGTGCTCAGCAATAATTGCCCGCAGACGCTGCCCCGCAGCCGCCAGAGCCTGTGACCAGTCAACGGTTTTTCCGTCCACTTCCGGCTGCAATAATCGCCCCGCCAACCCGGTCGTTTCGCCCAGCGCCGCGCCTTTTACACACAGCCGCCCGGCGTTGGCAGGATGGTCCGGGTCGCCCTTCACGCTGACGCCCGTCTCGTTCACCGTTGCAATAACTCCGCAGCCGACGCCACAATAAGGACAGGTTGTTCGCGTTTCGCTCATGATGCCTCCGCGCGCAGCAGTAATGCCTGATTACCTATCCACACCTCTCCCGCTTCAATTTTGACGGGCCAGGCGCGTACTACAGGTTCACCGCTGTCACACTGGCGACCATCCCGCAGACGAATACGCTGTTTGTAGAGCGGAGAAATAACGACAGGCTCACCGCCCGCATCACCCAGCAGACCGCGCGCAAGAACGCTGACGTCGCTGCCCGGTTCCCGGTTATCCAGCGCATATACCGTCTTACCAAAGCGGAACAGCGCAATTTCGCGATCCCCCAGTGTCGCCCCAACGCCCAACTGGTCCGGAATGTCTTCAACACGACAGACCGCCTGCCACGGCTTCGCCGTCTGGTTCCGCGCCGGTGTGTTAATGCTGGAACGGAACAGCGCCAGCTGCTGCGGATCGCTTAAGGTGGTCTGCCATTCGCACTGATAACTCTCTACGACGCGCGCCATCTCTTGCTCCAGTTCGTCGGCAATGCCGAGACTGTCTTCGATAATCACCGCCCGCAGATAGCCGATGCCGCCTTCGAGACTATCCATCCATGTACTTGTCCGTTGCAGGCGATCGGCAGTGCGAATGTAGAACATCAGAAAACGATCGACGGTACGAATCAGCGTATCGCTGTCCAGATCGCTGGCGAAAAGATCGGCGTGACGGGGTTTCATCCCACCGTTACCGCATAAGTAGAGATTCCAGCCTTTCTCCGTCGCGATCACGCCGACATCTTTTCCCTGCGCTTCAGCGCATTCACGCGTGCAGCCGGATACCGCCATTTTGATTTTGTGCGGCGCGCGCAACCCTTTGTAGCGGTTCTCCAGCGTTACCGCCAGCCCGGTAGAATCCTGAACGCCGTAGCGGCACCACGTCGACCCCACGCAGGATTTGACCGTGCGCAGGGATTTTCCGTAAGCGTGGCCGGTTTCAAACCCTGCGGCGATCAGTTCGCGCCAGATATCAGGCAGTTGTTCAAGACGCGCACCAAAGAGATCGATTCGCTGACCGCCGGTGATCTTGCTGTATAACTGATAGCGCTTTGCGATCTGCCCGATAGCGATTAAACCGTCAGCCGTCACTTCCCCTGCAGCCATGCGTGGTACGACGGAATACGTACCGTCCTTCTGAATATTGGCAAAGTAGCGATCGTTGGTATCCTGTAGCGGCATATGGGCAGGCTTGAGCAAATACTCATTCCAGCACGAGGCCAGCACCGAGCCCACCAGCGGCTTACAGATTTCACAACCGTGCCCCTGACCGTAGCGACCGATCAATTGTTCAAAAGTGTGGATATGGTTGACGCGCACCAGGTGGTATATCTCCTGGCGCGAAAAAGGAAAATGTTCGCAAATGTCTTTTTTGACCACCACGCCCTGCGCGGTAAGCTGATGCTCCATCACCTGCTTCACCAGCGCACTGCATCCCCCGCAGCCTGTCGCCGCTTTGGTGCACTGTTTGATGGCCGCCATGTCACTCGCCCCGGCACTGACCGCCTGACAGAGGTCGCCTTTACTGACGTTATGACACGAGCAAATCTGCGCACTGTCAGGCAACGCCGCCACGCCGAGTGCTTTGGGTGCGGTGCCGGAAAGTGCCGGTAAGATTAATGATTCCGGATCCTCAGGGAGCGCGATGCCGTTCAGCATCATCTGTAGCAGCGTGGCGTAATCGCCAGCTTCGCCAACCAGCACGCCGCCAAGCAGCGTTTTTCCGTCAGCGCTGACCACGATTTTTTTGTAGACCTGCTCGGGACCATGGGTCCACTGGTAACTTTGTGCCCCTGGCGTGCGGGCGTGCGCATCACCAAAAGAGGCGACATCAACGCCGAGGAGCTTCAGTTTAGTGCTCATATCCGCACCGCTGAAGCTTGCCTCTATGCCCGCGAGCTGTGCTGCCGCCACGCGTGCCATCTGGTAGCCTGGCGCCACCAGACCGAAAATGCGACCTTTCCAGAGCGCGCATTCGCCAATGGCGTAAATCGCGCTGTCGGAGGTCAGGCATTGCCCATCAATGCGGATCCCGCCGCGCTCGCCAGTGTCCAGGCCAGCACTTCGCGCCAGGGCATCCTGCGGGCGGATCCCCGCGGAAAATACCACCATATCGGTATTCAGAGACTCGCCATCCGCAAAGTGCAGGATCAGTCCGCCTGACGTGGTTTCAATTTCGGTGGTTGCCTTCGAGGTATGCACGCCGACACCCAGCGCTTCGATTTTCTCACGCAGCATCGCCGCGCCGTTGTTGTCTAATTGTACGGCCATCAGATTCGGCGCAAACTCCACCACATGCGTCTCAAGCCCCAGTTGACGCAGCGCATTGGCGGCTTCCAGTCCCAGTAATCCGCCACCGATCACTACACCATGTCGGGCGGTTTTTGCTTTTGCGGCAATCGCATCCAGATCGTCCAGCGTACGGTAGACAAAGCAGTCAGGCGAATCACCGCCTTTTACCGGCGGCACAAACGGATACGACCCCGTCGCTAGCACCAGTCTATCCCAGTGGGTTTCATGTCCACTGGCGGTACGGATAACTCGCTTCTCCCGGTCAATAGCGGTCACCTGCTGAGACAGCCGGAGTTCGATGCCATGACGGGCAAAGAAATCGTCCTCAACAAGCGAAAGCGACTGCGCGCTACGCCCGGCAAAGTATTCCGACAGATGCACCCGGTCATAGGCCGCGTAACGTTCCTCAGCAAAAACCACAATCTGATACCGCTTATGCAATTGGTGGCTAACGCACTGCTCAAGAAAATGGTGGCCAACCATACCGTGTCCCACCACAGCCAGCGTAGGTTTTGTCATTGTCATCGGTCCTGCAGCCTGCGGCTGCGCTGAAAAGTCATCGAATAACCAGTCGGGATGTGCCAGCGCCTGTTCGGCGAGCAGATCGGTTAACGGAGCGGCGCTTTGGCAGTCGCCCATGAGCAGCACGCCGTGAAGCCTCCCATCACGAAGGAGCAGACGCCGGTAATGGCCGCTGAGCGGATCCCGCGCGGTGAAAAGCGTATCGTTGGGGGCGGCGTCAACGGCACCGGCGCTAAACAGATCAATGCCCGTCATCTTGAGACGCGTCCCGGAAGGCTGCCAGTTAACGTGCGCCTGTTGATCGCCGGTCAGCCTGGCGGCCAGTACATCGGCCTGCGCCAGACACGGCGCGACCAGTCCCCAGATTTTCCCGTCCATTTCACAGCATTCGCCGATGGCGCTGATGTGGGCGATACGCGTCTGCAATTTTGCGTCCACCACGATGCCACGCTGGCACGGGATGCCACACGTCTCGGCAAGGCGGATTTTTGGTCGTACGCCAGTGGCGATAATCACCCGTTGCGCCGGGATGACGGTGCCGTCTGCCAGTGTGACGTGATTTACGCCGATATGTGTCAGGCCAGAGGCGAGTGTGCAGGCGACGCCTCTCGCGGTAAGCTCGGCCTGCAATAAGTCACTCGCCTGCTGATCCAATTGCTGTTCCATCAGCCGTTCTGAACGATGCACTAACGTGACGTTGTCACAATTACGGCGCAACGCCGCTGCGGCCTCTACTCCAAGGATCCCGCCACCGAGAACCACTACCGGACCGCTCATTCGCGTGATTTTCTCGACATCCGCAATGGTACGAAATGCCGTCACGTGTGGCTGTTCTATGCCGCTAATGGGCGGCATAACGGGTTCGGAACCGGTGGCGAAAACCAGCTCATCCCATGCCAGTGTGCGTCGGGTGGTAGTCACCCGCTTTGCCGCCGTATCGACGGCAACGACGGTTTCTCCCGTGAGGACAGCGACGTTGTTTTCGGCATACCATTCTGGCGGATGCAGTAACGTCTGGTTGAAACCTTTCTCACCCCCTAATACGGGCGAGAGCTGAATGCGGTTATAGGCAAACTGAGGCTCTTCGCCGATCGCGGTAATCGCGAAAGCGGTGCTCTCCTTCGCAATGAGCGCTTCCACCAGCCGGGTGGCCGCCATGCCGTTACCGATGATGATTAATTGCCTCATCTTGTCCCCTTACGCGGCTTTAGGCTGCTTTTCATAAAGGAAATGGAGCACGCGCTGCCGCAAGCCGTGGTAGCGACTGTCTTCGGCCAGTTGCACTCGATTTCGGGGACGCGGCAGCGTAACGGGCAGGATCTCCCCCACTGTTGCCGCCGGGCCGTTGGTCATCATCAATACCCGGTCGGATAGCAGTACCGCTTCATCCACGTCATGGGTAATCAGGACGATGGTGGTATTAAGCGACTGCTGGATTTGCATTACCGTATCCTGCAGATGGGCGCGCGTGAGCGCATCGAGCGCGCCGAACGGTTCATCCATCAGCAGCACTTTAGGTTTCATGGCCAGCGCGCGTGCGATGCCTACTCGCTGTTTCATCCCCCCTGAGACTTCGCCCGGATGCTTGTGCATCGCATGTCCCATCTGCACGCGCTCGAGATTGTGTTCGATCCACTCGCGCCGCTCGGCTTGGCTCATGGTGCGGCGGAAAACCTGATCCACCGCCAGCGCCACGTTGTCGAAACAGGTTAACCACGGCAGTAATGAGTGGTTCTGAAAGACCACCGCCCGTTCGGGTCCCGGACCGGCGATTTCGCGGTTGTCGCAAATCAGTCCGCCTTCCGTGGGCAGCGTGATTCCTGCAATCAGATTCAGTAGTGTGGATTTGCCGCACCCGGAGTGACCAATCAGACTCACCGTCTCCCCTTCGTAGATATCAAACGAAACATTTTGCAGCGCCAGAAACTCGCCGCTGGCGGTGGAAAATCGTTGGCTTACCGCCTGTACCTGAATTAAAGGTTTCATAGTGCCTCCGGGTTTATTGCCAGCTAAAGCGGCGTGCGATCAGCATCAGTCCCTGCTCAAGCAGCAGGCCCACCACGCCGATAATCACGATGGCGATGAGGATGTTTTCGACGTTAAGGTTGTTCCATTCGTTCCAGATCCAAAAACCAATGCCCAGGCCGCCGGTAAGCATCTCAGCGGCAACGATCACCAGCCAGGCAATGCCTATAGACAGGCGCACACCGGTGAGAATGGCAGGTAATACTGCAGGGAACAGGATCCGACGCATGACCGTCCATTCAGACAGTTGCAGGACCCGCGCAACGTTGAGGTAATCGTCCGGGATTCGGCGAACGCCCTCGGCGGTGTTGATCACCATTGGCCAGATGGAGCAGATGAAAATGGTCCAGCTTGAGGCCGGTTCCGCCTTCTGAAACAGCAGCAGACCAATGGGCAGCCACGCCAGCGGACTGACAGGACGCAACAGCGCCACCAATGGTGAGAACATGCGGGAGAAAAAGATAAAGCGGCCAATCAGGAAGCCCAGCGGGATCCCGACAACGGCGGCCAGGCCAAAACCTGTCGCGACGCGCGTGAGCGAGGCCAACACATTCCAGCCAATACCCATGTCGTTCGGCCCGCCGTTGTAGAACGGATCAGCAAACAGTGTGAGAGCAGAATCCAGCGTGCTGAGCGGCGTGGGAAACCCTTTGCTGTTAATAGCGGCGAGTTGCCAGCCAACCAGGAGCAAAGTCAGGCCCAGTAGGGCCGGAACGACGCGCAGAACGAGATTACCGAGCCAGACTGAAATTGGCGCGTGACGTTTTCTTACCGACACGGGCGGTAAGGCGATGACTTCACCGAGGGTCGGTTCAGTCGGCTTGGGTTGAGTATTGTGCTGCATATCAGGCCCCCATACGGTGAAGAGTAAAACGGTTGGCATACGCTTCAGGATCGCGACCGTCCCAGACGGAGCCGTCGATCAAGGTACTGGTGCGAAGCATTTCGCGGGGTGGCGTAATGCCACCAACTGCCGTTGCGGCATCGCGCCAGATGTCGGTGCGGTTAATGCGTGCAGCGATAGCGGCATAATCAGGCGCCTGTTTCAGTAATCCCCAGCGCCGAAACTGGGTTAAAAACCACATGCCGTCTGAGTGCCACGGGAAGGACACTTCGCCATCATTAAAAAAGCGCATCGGATGAGCATCGCGCCAGCGACGACCTGCCCCATTGTCGTACTCCCCCAGCATGCGCCCGGTGAGGTACTGCTCCTTGGTATTCAGCCAGGCGCGACGCGCGAGGATTTGTGCTGTTTCACGTTTATTGGCCTCCGAGGACTCAATCCAGCGTGAGGCTTCCAGCACCGCACTGACCAGCGCGCGGGCGGTGTTCGGGTTTTGCTCAACCCACGCCCTGCGCGTGCCGAGGATTTTCTCTGGATGATCGGGCCAGATCGCCTGTGAGGTTGTCGCGGTAAAGCCAATCCGATCGTTAATCGCCCTTGCATTCCACGGTTCACCCACGCAGAAACCGCTCATATTGCCGATGCGCATGTTCATGACCATCTGCGGTGGCGGCACCACTACGGTACGCACGTCATCGAACGGATGAATGTCGGCGCTGGCCAGCCAGTAATAGAGCCACATCGCGTGGGTCCCGGTGGGAAAGGTATGCGCGAAGGTAAAAGTGCCCGGGGGGTGCCCGGCGATCTGTTTTTTTAGCGCTCCGACGTCAGTTACCCCCTGCTCCAGCAGTTCAGCAGAGAGCGTGATAGCCTGGCCGTTCTGGTTAAGCGTCATCAGGTTCGCCATCGGCTGTGGCTTACTGGCGATCCCCAATTCGAGTCCATACAGCAAGCTATACAGGATGTGCGCGGCATCGAGTTCCCCGGAGACCAGTTTGTCGCGTACCGCGGCCCAACTGGCCTCTTTGGTCGGCACGATGGTAATGCCATATTTTTTATCGAACCCTTTGAGAGCCGCCATCACCACTGGCGCGCAATCGGTCAAGGGAATAAAACCTACTCTGACGGTTCGTTGCTCAGGCTTATCCGATCCGGCGGCCCAGACCGAAGAGAACCCCCCCGGCAACATGCACGATGCGCCCAGTGCAGCCGTTGCCTGCAATAAACGTCTACGCGTTAAGGTTCCCGATTTTTCATCCATACATGCTCCTCATGGCAAAAAAAAAGCGTCCGGCAATGCCGAAACATTGCAGGACGCCTTTATCCTCAAAGCAGACAAGCCGCCGTTGGCCTGTTGCTAAATTATCTTTTGTGATTAATGCAATTCAGATGCCAATCTTTAAACACCGCAGCAGGCGGGTTTTCTGCGTTTCCTGCCGCCCTTTTGCACCGCAATCAGGCAGCCCTGCCCGTTAACTGTGCAGTAGGTCACATTAGCTGCGTTCGATAAGCGTTTTAACAGTGAGTAACGCCTGAGCGATGTCGACCATCCGCTGGTTTTTATCCATCGCCATTTTGCGCAGCGACTGCCAGGCCTGTTCCTCGCTGAATCCCTGATGATTCATCAGCACACTTTTCGCTTTGTCTATCACCCGACGCGCCTCCAGCGTGTCCTGAAGCGACGCCAGTTGGCTACTAAGTTGCTCAAGTTGCCGCGCCTGCTGGCGCACGACTAACAGCAGCGTTTTGTCATGACGCAGACAAAAATCATCCTCAAGCGTATCGTTGATCCAGTTCTCGACGGGGAGGCCCGACTCCTGCTGGCCCAGACGTCGGGTTACCGTGTCCATCAGTTCAGCAATAAGCCGCTCTTCTACACAACGGAGGTGATCGAGCCGCCGGGTCTGAAGTGCGAACCAGCGAAGCGCACTCGCGCCCTTATCGCCTTCAGGCAGACGCGTACAGGCCTGGCGGCGTAGCTGTTCGATGGCGCCATCAGCTTCGCAGTGCTGATGAAACTGTTGCACCGCCGCAGGTGAAGCCAGCGTGAGAAAGGTGTCAAAACAGGGTTGTTGACCATCGATGCGGTCCACCAGCGCCTGGCGCATTTCAGCGCTCAGGTGCCCGTGAGTGAAGCCAATCGCGCCCAATGCCCGCTCTTGCCCCACCAACTCTTTTCCCTGCATAAAGCTATAGAGCGCGACCATGCCCGCCGCGATGTGATGATCCTCGATGCTGTCATTAAGTTGCGGAACAATACTCAGCAGGTGGCGCAACAGACGGCTATACTGCGCCATGGTTTGCGGCGCGTCCTGATGACGACCTTTCACCGCTGCACGCAGCGCGGGTAACTGCTCCAGACACCACACCGCACCTGCAATACGATGACAAAGCGCGCTGTTGGCAATCGGCTGCATCTCCTGCAGCAGGATCATAAACTGAGCCTGCTGTTCGTCCACCAGCGCCCAGCTGGCGCGAACTTCCGGACCATACAGCGTACCGTCCGAGCATAACCAGATATTGGATGCGCCGCGTTCGCACTGTAGCATATGCACCAGATGGCTTATGCGAATCACCAGTTTGCCCGACTGCGCCAGTTGGCGAAGCTGTGCGTTTTCGCGCTGGCGAGCGTACTGATACCACTGTGTCGCGGCAGGTGCTTCCACGTTTGTCATCATCTCTGCTCTCCCGGGTGATGGCTTTACCCGAAGAACAAGCAAAATTCATGCCCTTTGCTAACAGGAGTTAACATGCAAAAGATTGTGATCGTCGCCAACGGTGCGGCATATGGTAGCGAATCGTTATTTAACAGCCTGCGTCTGGCGATTGCCTTGCGTGAACAGGCTGGTGAACTCGACCTGCGACTGTTCCTGATGTCAGATGCCGTCACTGCGGGTTTGCGTGGACAGAAACCGGCAGAAGGCTACAACATTCAGCAAATGCTGGAGATCCTCACCGCCCAGAACGTGCCTGTCAGATTGTGCAAAACCTGCACAGACGGACGCGGGATCACCAGCCTGCCGCTGATCGACGGTGTCGAGGTAGGAACGCTGGTTGAACTGGCGCAATGGACTCTGGCGGCGGATAAGGTCCTCACGTTTTAATGCGTTGGCGCGAAATTAACTCTCTTTTTGCATTATTAGAATTCGAATCATCGTTTTTGTTACGCATTTAATTTTCTTATGTCAAACGACATAGCATCAAGTTTCTCACGCCCTGTGCCGATATTTTTTCATACAATATCTACCAGGAAACTTGATGCTATGTTCACATCAATTCGCGCCAGAATTATCTCCGCTGCTGCGGGCTGCCTTATGGTAGCCCTGATCCTTAACACCTTAATTAACCTACAGGTGACCCGCCTCGACAATCAGCAAACGCAACAGGAAACACTGCGTAGCACCAGTGCCAGCCATGGTCAGGGTATTCGCGACTGGGGTAACAGTAAGATGTCTATGATTACCTCATTGCAACAGATCGCGTTAGACAGCGATCCTGTTCCTGCCTTTAAACTCTTAGCGCAGGCCGGAGGCTTCACAAACGTTTACGCGGGTTATGCGGACAAAACGGCTCGATTTTCTGATTCGAACGGGATCCCGGCAGATTATGATCCCACCAGCCGCATGTGGTACCAGCAAACAGCCAGTAGTAATGCCCCTGTTATCACTGAACCTTATCTTGATGTAGCCACCAAAAAACTGGTGGTCACCTTCGCGGCACCGCTAACGGAAAATGGCGAACTTAAGGGTGTTGTTGCGGGTGATTTGTCGATGGATACCGTCGTTGATAACGTTCGCGGCATTCGCCCTACGCCGGAAAGTAGCGGTCTGCTGGTCGACGGAAACGGAACGATCATTGCCGCCGGCGATTCCGCCTTAACAATGAAAAACTTCTCCAGCGCCGTTACGGGTCTTACCTTTAAACAGCTGGTCAACGGTGAAGCTCAGACCGGCAGTCTGGCCGGTGTTGATAAATCATTCCTTGCATCACGCGTCGAGGGAACGCCGTGGTGGCTGGTCATTGCGCTGGATGAAAGCGATGCGACCTCGGGTATGGTGGCGCAGCTTAAAGCATCACTGTTGTCGCTGCTATTTCTGGTCCTTATCGGCGGCGCGATTGTTCATCTCATCGTCACCCGCCTGATGAAACGTTTGTCTCAAATTCGCGATGCGTTACGTAATATTGCCAGTGGTACGAACGATCTTTCTCAGCGTTTACCGGACAGTGGCAATGATGAAGTGGCGCAAATTGCCGGGGCGTTCAATGCCTTCTGCGATAAGCTTTCGGTGGTGATGGTTCAACTGCGTGAGGCCAGTGGCTCCGTTAAAATTGCGGCCCAGGAGATCGCGAGCGGTAACCAGGATCTCTCGGTACGCACCGAGCAGGCAGCATCCAGCCTGCGGGGAACCGCCTGCGCCGTTGAGCAAATTACCGCCTCCGTTTCTCAGTCAACCGAGTCTGCTGCGGAAGCGAACGATCAGGCGCAGAAAGCCTCTCAGGCCGCAACGCGTGGCGGTGACGTTGTCACCCAGGCTATTTCAACAATGAAATCGATTGAAGAGGCCTCGGCGAAAATCGGCGACATTACCAGCGTGATAGATGGCATCGCGTTTCAGACCAATATTCTGGCACTGAACGCCTCGGTCGAAGCCGCTCGAGCAGGTGAACAAGGCCGTGGTTTTGCCGTGGTGGCTGGGGAAGTGCGTAATCTTGCCAGCCGAAGTGCCCAGGCGGCCAGGGAGATTAAAACGCTGATTGATTCCACGACGGAGAGCGTGGCGACCGGTTCACGTTATGTCCATCTCGCCGGTGAAAGCATGAAGGAGATAGTTTTAAGCATCAGCAATGCTTCCGGGATTATGCGCGAGATAAATATCGCCTCCAGTGAACAAATGCAGGGGATTCAGGAAATCAACAACGCCATTTCTCATCTGGATCGAATGGTGCAACAGAATGCCGAACTGGTGGTGGAGTCCGCTGCGGCTGCGGACGCGTTGCAGGGCCAGGCAGGCGAGCTGGCTGAAACTGCCGGGCATTTCCGAATTTAATCTTGTTAGGGCGCATTGTTGTCAAAAGTTAGTGCGCCAGATCACGGTTTTTTGCGGCATTTTGTCATTATTGTTTAATCGTTATGCCATTTTTTGATCAAAATCAGCATTCGGAGACTCACTCTTTGGTGTTATGCAAAGAGCAAAATGTGAACAACATCACGCAGTACTTCCGCCAGGAAGTACGTTGTTTTCGATACGGGGTGAAAAATGGCATTAGTGAAAGCAAGTCTGAAATTGTTTGGCGGAGATACCGTGGTCGTGCGCTGTTCTGAGCGCTGCCACATTCATTTGATGAGCGAGAAAAATCACATTAAAGACACGCAGACCGACATTTTAAGCGTGCAGAATCGTGATAACGCATGGTTAACCGTACCGTATACCGGCGTCTGGAATGTGCTGATCGACAGTCACAGCCAGTCGCTGGAACATTCCATCAGCTACATTGCCGCTTGATTGATTTCTCATGCCGGATGGCGTCGCAGGCGACTTATCCGGCCTACAAATTACACTGAACTCCCAGGCCTGATAAGCGAAGCGCCATCAGGCAAAGCCTGGTCGCATAACCCCTTCCGGCATACCTTCGCCTAGTAAGCCGCGTACATTTGCCACCAGATCGTCCAGGCACTCATCCTGCATGCCGAGTTTCAATAACGCCTGCTCAAGCGAGAACAGATACTGGGCATTAGTGCCGAGTGGTCCACTGGCTTTGGCAATCAGCGGCGCAATCACCTGCGCGCGGGTATCGGATTCATACAACGGATGACGCGGATCCATAATAAACACCAGCGCGTTTACCGTCCGCCCATCATCCAGATCCAACTGGCACCAGGTGGGAAGATAGCAACCCGTAATCATTTCACGCTTCCACAGCAGCGTCAGTTCCTGCTCAAGCGAAACCTCTGGCAGGCGATAAGCCACGCCAGTGGTGCGTCCGCCCTCTTTCAGTGCAAGCATACGACCAGGCTGACAGGCTGTGCCCCTCCCTGCGGTGAGTCGCAGACAGAAGGCCCGGTGCCACCCCACCAGCGTACCGGTACACGACTCGTCAAATTCTAATGCCGGGTTCCACATCAACGATCCATAACCGAAGATCCACACCGGTCCATCGTCCGGTCGGCAGGCCAGCGTCGCCGCCAGCGACGCCGTACGTTGTTCTGCTGACCATAAGAGTGATTCTTCAATAGCACCAAATGCCGTTTTGCAATCGGCATTGATCAAGAAATCACGCGTTAACACCTTACATACCTCCGCCACTGCATACTTCCTTGTGACAACTTTTGACGCCTTCCGGGCATTTTAACTGCTCATTTTGAAACCAATAGCAGGACAATATGCAATTCACGGGCCGCTTGCAAGGGAGCTCCTGTGTCACGGAGCACGATTCGCCAACGCATTCGCTGTATCAATAAATTTTGACCTTACAATTGAGGTGCTTATGATTTCTTATGCCATTTGTCATCATCCCCTTTTTCATAATCATTTTTCACCGCCGCCCAGGCGACCTTATGCGCCGTCTCCTCCCGACTGGCGTCGTCACGGCGATCTTCTTTGTCCTTATATTGATCCCAGGCGCTATTGAACGCTTCTTTATAGATGTCCTGTGCATGCGCCGGCAAAACATTCTGAACATTATCCGGAAGGTCTTTTTTGGATTTATAAGGCATAGCGGACTCCTCATTTTTGCGAAACCTTAAGTGTGGTCAACAATGAATCGCCCTGCCACTCTTTTGCGGTTTATTCCTCTGCGCAAACGTCTAACATTCTGTTATTTAAATATTCTCTAAACAAAACTCCCTTTTATAACGGGTTAAATGAGAAAAAGCGGAGCGCGGTAAAATTTCGTAAAACATCACCAGCAACGCCGCGATTTCTGGTATTTTTTACAATCAGTAATACTTTTATAACTAAAATTCTGCCTGCAGAGATGGAGATCGTTAATGACCAATAGCCATGAGGCGGTGAAAACCCGCCACAAGGAGACATCGCTTATTTTCCCGGTTCTGGCGCTGGTAGTGCTGTTCCTGTGGGGAAACAGCCAATCACTACCAGCGGTAATCGGAATTAATATTCTTGCCCTGATTGGTATTTTAAGCAGCGCGTTCAGCGTTGTCCGCCACGCCGATGTATTAGCTCACCGCCTCGGTGAACCCTACGGCTCGCTTATTTTGAGTCTCTCTGTAGTTATTCTGGAAGTCAGCCTGATATCGGCGCTAATGGCGACCGGCGATGCTGCGCCGACGCTGATGCGCGATACTCTCTATTCGATCATTATGATTGTAACAGGCGGCCTGGTTGGTTTTTCATTACTGCTGGGAGGACGTAAATTCGCGACCCAGTATATGAATCTGTTTGGTCTTAAGCAGTATATGATCGCCCTGTTCCCGCTGGCGATTATTGTGCTGGTATTTCCGATGGCGCTGCCGGGAGCTAATTTCACGACCGGTCAGGCGCTGCTGGTTGCGTTAATCTCCGCCGCCATGTACGGCGTTTTTCTGCTTATTCAAACGAGAACGCACCAGAGTTTGTTTGTCTATGAACATGAAGATGAAAGCGACGACGATGATCCGCATCACGGGAAGCCCTCTGCCCACGGAAATATGTGGCATACCGCATGGCTGATTATTCATCTGGTTGCCGTTATTGCCGTGACCAAAATGAACGCGTCTCCGCTTGAAGCGCTGTTGACAGAACTGAATGCGCCGGTCGCTTTTACGGGCTTCCTGGTGGCACTGCTGATCCTCTCACCCGAAGGGCTGGGAGCGCTGAAGGCGGTACTGAATAATCAGGTACAGCGGGCAATGAACCTGTTCTTTGGTTCGGTGCTGGCAACCATTTCATTGACGGTGCCCGTGGTTACGCTGATTGCGTGGGCGACGGGTAATGATCTGGTGTTTGGTCTGGGCGCACCGGAAATGGTCGTGATGGTCGCTTCGTTAGTGCTGTGCCATATTTCCTTTTCCACGGGGCGAACCAACGTGTTAAATGGAGCTGCGCATTTGGCACTGTTTGCTGCGTATCTGATGACGATTTTCGCCTGATATAAAAAAGCCCGAAAGCACTGATGCATTTCGGGCTTACAATGTGACACCGTAGGCCGGATAAGACGCGTTGGCGTCGTCATCCGGCACACCGCGCCAGAATTTAGTTCTCGGTATCCAGCTCGTCGAAGCTTTTCACCAGATCGTCAATTGCTTTCATCTGCACGAGGAACTGTTCCAGTTTCGCCAGCGGCAGCGCGGACGGACCATCGCATTTCGCGTTGGCTGGATCCGGATGCGCTTCGATAAACAGGCCGGCCAGGCCAACCGCCATCCCCGCGCGCGCCAGTTCAGTAACCTGACCACGACGACCGCCGCTTGCGGCACCGAACGGGTCGCGACATTGCAACGCATGCGTCACGTCGAAAATCACCGGGCTGTTGCCGGAGACTTTTTTCATCACGCTAAAGCCCAGCATATCAACAACCAGGTTGTCATAGCCAAAGTTCGCGCCACGATCGCAAAGAATCACCTTGTCATTACCACCCTCGTGGAATTTATCCACGATATTACCCATCTGCCCCGGGCTCACGAACTGCGGTTTTTTCACGTTGATGACCGCACCCGTTTTCGCCATTGCTTCCACCAGATCGGTCTGGCGAGCAAGGAAGGCAGGCAACTGGATCACGTCAACTACGTCGGCAACCGGCTGCGCCTGGCTCGCTTCGTGCACATCGGTGATCACCTTCACGCCAAACGTCTGCTTCAGCTCCTGGAAGATTTTCATCCCTTCTTCCAGGCCTGGTCCACGGTAAGAATGGATAGAGGAACGGTTGGCTTTATCAAAAGAGGCCTTGAACACGTAAGGGATACCCAGCTTTTGGGTAACGGTCACGTAGTGCTCACAAATGCGCATCGCCAGATCGCGAGATTCCAGCACGTTCATACCGCCAAACAGCACGAACGGCAGATCGTTTGCCACCTTGATGTCGCCAATGCTAACCACTTTTTGTTTCATAGGATCGCCTTAATGATGAGTAAGAATGTCGATAAATTAATGCAGGACAATTTGCTTATGCGAGATGTTATTAATCTGCGCACGAATCATTTCGCTGATCGGGTCTTCCGGACACTGCTCAACGAAATAGCTTAAATCGGTCAGCGCAACGTGCTCACATTCCAGTTGCGCATAGATCAACCCCCGGTCACGAATTTCATACGGATCTTCCGGGTTAAATTGCAATAACGCTTCGCTCGCGCGCAGCGCCAGTTCCATCTGCTGCTCTTCCATTAATGAGGATTTCAGCGTATCCAGCAGTTTGCGAATCACTTCGGCATTATCGGCCTCGTCGAGATCTTCGTTGAATAACTCAGCGACCGGGCTGATATTCCCCTTCAGCCACACCTCAAGCGTATGCTCATTTAACGTTTCGCCATTGAACGGATTAATAAGCCACATCTCACCTTCCAGTGACTCAATGCGCAAAATAAGCTGGGTAGGAAATATTACCGGAACCAGCGGCAGTGACAGACGGTTAGCAATCCATAACAAGATCGCCCCTAATGAGACGGCGCTACCCTGGCGGTTCTTCAATACCTGGTCAAGCCACAGTGCGTCGGATAACCGGTAAACGCCACGGGTATCGGTAAATCCCCATTCGCCGTAAAAGAGTGCCAGCAATTTTTCCAGTTGCTCATCCTGAGACAGGAGCTGGCTAATTTCTTCTTGCGCGAGGCTGACCAGACGTTCCAGTTCGTCATAGACAGACTGTGTCGGGAAATCCAGACGGATCGATTCCGATGCCAGGATCATCCCATCGCACAGTGGCGCTTTATTAAATTCGAAATCAGCTAACGACCTCATGACTTACCCCAGTAACGGTATTTTTGTGGTGGCGAGTTTAATGATGATGTACAGCACCACCAACGCCAGCAGGAAGATCGTTTTCTCGCTGCTGACTGCGCGTTCGAAGCATTCAAACGCAATAAAACCCAAAACGATGTAGATAATACCCCTAAACAGCTTTTCAGTCAGCCTTCCATCCGAGCGTGATACGCTCGTTGCCGCCATAGTCACGACAGGTTTCCACTGACTGGTAACCCGCACGGACAAAAACCTGCCTGACCGCCGTTCCCTGCTGCCAGCCATGCTCCAGCAGTAAGCAGCCGCCGGGCATCAACGCCGGTCGTGACTGTTCAATAATATGCACAATGTCCGCCAGACCATGATCGCCTGCCACCAACGCAGAGAGGGGTTCGAAGCGCACATCCCCCTGCGACAGATGTGGATCCTGTTCGTCGATGTACGGCGGATTGCTGACAATCATTGCAAACTGTTGCCCCGGCAAGGCGCTAAACCAGACGCTCTGCCGGATATGTACGTTGTTAATCGCCAGATGTTCAGCATTTCGCTGCGCCAGCGCAACGGCATCCGCCATGCGGTCGACAGCGGTCACCTCGCAGTCGGGACGCTCCGACGCCAGCGCCAGCGCAATCGCCCCCGTACCCGTGCCAAGATCGAGGATCCGGCACGGTGTCGCCGGCAAGCGCGCCAACGCCTGCTCGACCAGGCACTCGGTATCCGGGCGAGGGATCAGCGTTGCCGGTGAGACAAACAGCGGCAGCGACCAGAATTCCCGCACCCCGGTTAAATGCGCGATGGGTTCTCCCTGCTTACGTCGCGCCAGCAGCGTCGCTAACTGTTCTTGCTGGGCATCAGTTAACTCCGTTTCGCCAAACGCCAGAAGGTACGTGCGCCCTTTGCCAGTGACGAATTCGAGCAAAATCTCGGCGTCACGACGCGGACTTTCGCTTTCCGCCAGTTGGCTTATCGCCTCACCTAACCAGTGCTGAAAATTCATTATTCCTGCTCTGACAACGCCGCCAGCTGATCGGCCTGGTATTCCTGCACAATCGGCTCAATCAGCATGTCCAGTTTGCCTTCCATCGCTTCATCCAGACGGTAAAGCGTCAGGTTGATGCGGTGATCGGTCACGCGCCCCTGCGGGAAGTTATAGGTGCGGTTGCGGTCACTACGGTCGCCGCTACCCAGCAGGTTACGGCGTTCTGACGCTTCCGCCTGCTGGCGTTTTGCCACTTCCGCCGCACGGATACGCGCGCCTAATACAGAGAGCGCTTTGGCTTTGTTTTTATGCTGCGAACGCTCGTCCTGGCATTCCACAACGATACCGGTCGGTAAGTGCGTAATACGAATCGCGGAGTCGGTGGTGTTAACGTGCTGCCCGCCTGCACCGGAGGAGCGGAAGGTATCAATTCGCAAATCGGCCGGATTGATGTCCGGCAGCTCCGCTTCTGGCAGTTCCGGCATCACCGCAACTGTACAAGCTGAGGTGTGGATACGTCCCTGAGATTCGGTTGCTGGCACACGCTGTACACGGTGACCGCCGGACTCAAACTTCAGTCGGCCATAGACGCCGTCGCCGCTGACTTTCGCAATGATCTCTTTGTACCCACCATGCTCACCCTCGTTGGCACTCAGGATTTCTACGCGCCAGCGACGCGCTTCTGCATAGCGGCTGTACATGCGGAACAAATCACCGGCAAACAAGGCGGCTTCATCACCACCGGTACCAGCACGAACTTCAAGAAAGGCATTGCGCTCATCGTCTGGATCTTGCGGCAGCAGTAAAACCTGTAATTGCTGTTCCAGTTGTTCACTTTTGTCTTTCGCTTCGCGCAATTCTTCCTGCGCCATTTCACGCATTTCAGGGTCATCAAGCATCATTTGTGCCGTTTCGATATCTTCCTGAACCTGTTGCCAGTCGGTAAAACAACGTGAAACATCGCTTAGCTGCGCATACTCACGCGACAGCGCGCGAAAACGTTCCTGGTCTGCGATGGTTCCCGCATCACCCAGCAGCGCCTGAACTTCTTCATGGCGTTCATGCAGGGCTTCCAGTTTAGCAACGATAGAAGGCTTCATAGGCGTAAATGCACCTTATAAAAAAGAAGAGGGTACTGCTACTCCAGCCCGAGGCTGTCGCGCAGAATATTCAGGCGTTCTTCATCCCCGTCACGGGCGGCCTGTTGAAGAGATTTGGTTGGTGCATGAATCAGGCGGTTGGTCAGTTTCCATGCCAGATCCTGCATAATGGCTTGCGCGTCGCCCCCCTGTTCCAGGGCGGCCAGCGCTTTGGCTGTCAGTTCATCACGCACCTGTTCCGAGTGACTACGGTATTCACGAATGGTTTCACTGGCGCTCTGGGCGCGCAGCCAGGCCATAAATTCGCTGCTCTCCTGCGCAACAATCGTTTCCGCTTCCACCGCCGCTGCTTTACGCTGCGCCAGATTATGCGAAATGATGCTTTGTAGATCGTCAACGCTGTACAGATACGCATTCGACAATTTGCCAACTTCCGGCTCAACGTCGCGCGGAACGGCAATATCCACCAGTAGCATCGGCTGGTTGCGACGGCTTTTCAACGCGCGTTCGACCATGCCTTTGCCGATAATAGGCAACGGACTGGCGGTTGAGCTGATGATGATGTCGGCTTCACGCAGGCGTTCGTCGATGTCGCTGAGCGCGATCACTTCGGCCCCCACTTCATCGGCCAGAACCTGCGCGCGTTCGCGCGTGCGGTTGGCGATAATCATCTTCTGCACTTTATGTTCGCGAAGATGACGCGCAACTAACTCAATGGTTTCGCCAGCCCCGACCAGCAGGACGGTAACGGTGGAGAGAGACTCAAAGATTTGGCGCGCAAGGGTACATGCGGCAAACGCAACGGAGACAGCGCTGGCACCAATATCGGTTTCGGTGCGTACCCGTTTTGCCACAGAGAATGACTTCTGGAACATCCGTTCCAGCACGGTGGCGTTCAAATGGCCTTTTTGCGAATCGGCGAAGGCTTTTTTCACCTGACCGAGAATCTGGGGTTCGCCAAGTACCAGCGAATCCAGCCCGCTGGCGACCCGCATCAGATGGCTGACAGCGTCGTTATCCTGATGCCAGTAAAGGCTACTGCGGAGATCGTCTTCGTTAAGATTATGATAATCACATAACCAACGGATCAGCGCTTCCTGCAGATTGTCCTGCTCTTCAACGCTGAGATATAACTCTGTGCGGTTACACGTCGACAGCACCACGCCACCCTGCACCATCGGCAGCGCTTGCAGGCTTTCCAGAGCCTGATCGAGCGTGTCCGGCGAAAACGTTACGCGTTCTCGCAGCGATACAGGAGCCGTCTTATGGTTAATACCGAGCGCTAAAAGGGTCATGTCTGCGGGAATAGTACCAGCGTTGATATGGTTAGTCTGCTTGCATCATACAGGATGCGCGTGGTCAATAAAAGAGAGCGCCCCCTTTTGGAGTAATAGCTCACTGTTTAAATTAAGATAACGAGAACGTAGACGATGTTATCGCGCGGCGCTAGCATTAAGGGTTATAAATGCAACCCGTGGCAAGCTTTGCCGGATGACGGCGTCCTCGCTTTATCCGGCCTACAATGTCCACTCGTCGGCCTGATAAGCGTAGCGCCATCAGGCAATCATTGCTCAGTATTACAAGGATTCGTCATCATTATGACCCTGCCTGATTCTCGCGTTCTTCGTCTGCTCCCGCTGGCAAGCCTGATCCTCACCGCTTGTACCCTTAACGCCCCTAAAGGCCCGGGGAAAAGCCCGGACGCTCCGCAATGGCGGCAACATCAGCAGGATGTCCGGACGTTAAACCAATACCAGACGCGCGGTGCATTCGCTTATATCTCCGACGAACAGAAGGTGTATGCCCGCTTCTTCTGGCAACAGACCGGACAGGACCGCTATCGCCTGCTGCTGACCAACCCGCTCGGGAGCACAGAACTTGAGTTGAATGCGCAGCCGGGTAACGTGCAGTTAGTGGACAACAAAGGGCAGCATTACACCGCCGACGACGCCGAAGAGATGATCGGCAAACTAACCGGAATGCCAATTCCACTGAATAGCCTGCGCCAATGGATCCTCGGTTTACCGGGCGACGCCACGGATTACAAACTGGATGACCAGTATCGCTTAAGCGAAGTTAACTACAGCCAGGAGGGTAAAAACTGGAAAGTGGTTTACAGCGCTTACGACAGCAAAACAAAACCGGCGATGCCTGCCAATATGGAACTCTCCGACGGCACGCAGCGCATCAAGCTGAAAATGGATAACTGGATAGTGAAATGATGACCTTCTGGCCATCTCCGGCGAAACTCAATCTTTTTTTATATATCACCGGGCAGCGTGCGGACGGTTATCACACGCTGCAAACCCTGTTTCAGTTTCTCGATTACGGTGACACCCTTGGCCTTGAACTGCGTAGCGACGGCGAAATTCATCTCTTAACGCCGGTTGACGGCGTCGCGAATGAGGACAATTTGATCGTCCGCGCCGCCCGCTTACTGATGAAAACGGCCGCGGATAGCGGGCGTCTTCATACGGGGAGCGGCGCAGATATCCGCATTGAAAAGCGATTGCCGATGGGCGGTGGCCTTGGCGGTGGTTCCTCAAATGCGGCTACGGTGCTGGTCGCCCTGAATCACCTCTGGCAATGCGGCCTTTCCGTGGACGAACTGGCAACTCTGGGATTAACGCTGGGTGCCGATGTGCCGGTGTTTGTGCGTGGCCATGCGGCCTTCGCTGAAGGAGTGGGTGAAATCTTAACCCCGGCTTCCCCAGTCGAAAAATGGTATCTGGTTGCCCATCCTGGGGTCAGTATCCCCACGCCGGTCATTTTTAAAGACCCTGAACTCCCCCGCAATACGCCAAAAAGGTCAATAGATACGTTATTAAAATGTGAATTCAGCAATGATTGCGAGGTAATCGCAAGAAAACGTTTTCGCGAGGTTGATGAGGCGCTTTCCTGGCTGTTAGAATACGCGCCGTCGCGCCTGACTGGAACAGGAGCCTGTGTCTTTGCTGAATTTGATACAGAATCCCGTGCCCGGCAGGTGCTTGAGCAAGCTCCGGAATGGCTTAAGGGTTTTGTGGCGCGTGGGATGAACATCTCCCCCCTACAGCAAGCCATTCTGGCGCAGACTGAGTTTCGGTGACAACGTCACCCTGTTCCAGACGTTGCATCGCGCTCTTTAATACACCGCCTGGATAGCCTTTCGCCTGGCCCGCACCGTTTTCGGCGAAAGTTATCCACCAATGGACGCATGCCTGAGGTTCTTCTCGTGCCTGATATGAAGCTTTTTGCTGGTAACGCCACCCCGGAACTAGCACAACGTATTGCCAACCGCCTGTACACTTCTCTCGGCGACGCCGCTGTAGGTCGCTTTAGCGACGGCGAAGTCAGCGTACAAATTAACGAAAATGTACGCGGTGGTGATATTTTCATCATCCAGTCCACTTGTGCCCCGACTAACGACAACTTAATGGAATTAGTCGTTATGGTTGATGCCCTGCGCCGTGCTTCCGCAGGTCGTATCACCGCCGTTATCCCTTACTTTGGCTATGCGCGTCAGGATCGTCGTGTACGTTCCGCTCGTGTGCCGATTACGGCAAAAGTTGTCGCGGACTTCCTGTCCAGCGTCGGCGTTGACCGCGTACTCACCGTTGACCTGCATGCTGAACAGATCCAGGGCTTCTTTGACGTTCCGGTTGATAACGTATTCGGTAGCCCAATTCTGTTAGAAGATATGCTGCAGCTGAACCTGGATAACCCGATCGTGGTTTCTCCGGATATCGGTGGTGTCGTGCGTGCCCGCGCTATCGCTAAGCTGCTGAATGATACCGATATGGCGATCATCGACAAACGCCGTCCGCGTGCTAACGTTTCTCAGGTGATGCATATCATCGGTGACGTCGCCGGTCGTGACTGCGTGCTGGTTGACGATATGATCGACACCGGTGGTACGTTATGTAAGGCGGCAGAAGCGCTGAAAGAACGTGGTGCAAAACGCGTATTTGCTTACGCAACTCACCCGATCTTCTCTGGCAACGCGGCAAACAACCTGCGTAACTCTGTGATTGATGAAGTCGTTGTCTGCGATACCATTCCGCTGACCGACGAAATCAAAGCGCTGCCAAACGTGCGTACGTTGACCCTGTCGGGTATGCTGGCCGAAGCGATTCGTCGTATCAGCAACGAAGAATCGATTTCTGCGATGTTCGAGCATTAATCGAACCCGGCTCAAAAACCCGCTGCGGCGGGTTTTTTCGTCTGTAATTATTATTTTTTACTCCACGTCACTATTCAGTATGCATCGAGGCAATCTGAATTATGATGTGGATATGTCTTATGCCTCCTTCACCTGCCACACTGGTTGACAGATGATGCGCTCATGGATGAAACATTATTGTGAACAAAATATTTTCCTCACATGTGATGCCTTTCCGCGCCCTCATCGACGCATGCTGGAAAGAAAAATATACCGCGTCACGGTTTACCCGTGATGTGATTGCCGGGATTACCGTCGGGATTATTGCAATCCCGTTGGCAATGGCGCTGGCGATAGGTAGTGGTGTGGCACCACAGTACGGTCTTTATACGTCAGCCGTGGCGGGGATCGTCATTGCCTTAACCGGTGGCTCGCGCTTTAGCGTTTCCGGGCCAACTGCCGCTTTTGTGGTGATCCTCTACCCCGTGTCGCAACAATTTGGTCTGGCGGGTCTGCTGGTTGCCACGCTGATGTCCGGGGTATTCCTGATCCTCTTTGGCCTCGCCCGCTTTGGGCGCCTGATCGAGTACATCCCGGTTTCGGTCACCCTGGGCTTTACTTCAGGGATTGGTATCACTATAGGTACGATGCAAATCAAAGATTTTCTCGGTTTGCAGATGGCTCATGTACCGGAACACTACTTGCAAAAAGTGGGCGCGCTGTTTATGGCGCTGCCGACGGTGAACCTCGGCGATGCCGCTATCGGCGTCGTGACGCTGGGTACACTGATTTTCTGGCCTCGTCTGGGCATTCGTCTCCCGGGTCACCTGCCAGCGCTGCTGGCGGGCTGCGCCGTTATGGGCGTGGTCAATTTACTGGGCGGTCATGTCGCGACTATCGGGTCCCAGTTTCACTATATTCTTGCCGATGGCACCCAGGGCAGCGGTATTCCGCAACTGCTGCCACAACTGGTGTTGCCGTGGAACCTGCCGGATTCTGATTTCACCCTGAGCTGGGACTCCCTGCGCGCCCTCCTCCCGGCAGCGTTCTCCATGGCCATGCTGGGTGCGATTGAGTCTCTGCTTTGCGCAGTGGTACTCGACGGAATGACTGGCACTAAGCACAAGGCCAACAGTGAACTGATTGGCCAGGGCCTGGGCAATATCGTTGCTCCGTTCTTTGGCGGGATCACCGCAACGGCAGCCATTGCCCGTTCTGCGGCGAACGTTCGCGCCGGAGCGACATCCCCTATTTCTGCGGTGATTCACGCCCTGCTGGTCATTCTGGCGCTTTTGGCACTGGCTCCGCTGCTCTCCTGGTTACCGCTGTCTGCCATGGCAGCACTGCTGCTGATGGTGGCATGGAATATGAGTGAAGCGCACAAGGTTGTCGACCTGCTGCGCCATGCTCCGAAAGACGACATCATTGTGATGATGATGTGTATGTCGCTGACGGTGCTGTTCGATATGGTGATCGCCATCAGCGTCGGGATTGTTCTGGCGTCCTTGCTGTTTATGCGCCGTATCGCGCGCATGACCCGTCTGGCGGCAGTAAACATTGAAGTCCCGGAAGATGTTCTTGTGCTGCGCGTGATTGGTCCGCTGTTCTTTGCCGCGGCCGAAGGCTTGTTTACGGACCTTGAATCACGAATTGAAGGCAAGCGTATTGTGGTACTGAAGTGGGATGCGGTGCCGGTTCTGGACGCGGGTGGACTGGACGCTTTTCAGCGCTTTGTAAAGCGACTGCCTGAAGGATGTGAACTGCGCGTAACTAATGTGGAGTTTCAACCGCTGCGCACGATGGCGCGATCCGGCATTAAACCGATTCCGGGCCGTCTGGCATTCTTCCCGAACCGCGATGCCGCATTGGCAGATTTGTCGTAACCAGCACTAAAGCCCGGGGGCGTTCGCGCTTACCGGGCCTTCTGGATACCGCGAAAGGTGCAAATTAACTATGGCGGCGATTATCGCTACGGCGGCACCGTTTATCATAGTGGCGAACCCACCAGTAACGGTCGCTGACCTGCTCATGTCCGCCCACACGGGCCCCCGCCAGCCACAGAATGGCACCAACAAAGATACTGAGCACCGCACCGTGTGCGAATAATTGCGGTAGGTTAAACTGAGGCAACTGGTTTAAAATAGAGTAACCAACGCCACCTACCATCACCACTAACCCCAACCCCATGAGCACATTGCCGATTAATGAAGCATTTTTGCGTTTCATGTGTCACCTCCGGAACTTTTGGGTTACTTCAGGGAATTCCCCTAAATCCTTATGTGTAAAGTATAGGCAACACCCCGTTTTCTAAGTGCGGGAGCGATCACAATTACAACCTATAGTTCAACAAAACTTTACAAATAACCCCCTGAACACCTTGACTTTCTAATAGTCCACATTGGCAATTATTCATTTATTGCGACATTCGCTGCGGTTTTTTGTCAAGCACGCCCGCAGACAGTAAACTACGCAGCAGTTTTGATAACGAGCAGGATAGAAAAACGTGGCGATTAAATTGATTGTCGGCCTGGCGAACCCTGGCGCGGAATACGCAGCAACCCGACATAATGCTGGCGCATGGTTTGTCGATTTATTAGCAGAAAGGCTGCGTGCCCCTCTGCGCGAAGAGCCGAAATTCTTTGGTTACACCTCAAGAGTGAATATCGAAGGCGAAGATGTCCGGCTGTTAGTACCGACCACGTTTATGAATTTGAGCGGCAAAGCGGTTGGCGCAATGGCCAGCTTTTACCGGATCAATCCCGACGAAATTTTAGTGGCGCATGATGAACTGGATCTTCCTCCAGGCGTGGCAAAATTTAAACTTGGCGGGGGCCACGGCGGACATAATGGGCTGAAAGACATCATCAGCAAATTGGGCAATAACCCTAACTTTTATCGCTTACGCGTAGGAATTGGTCATCCAGGCGATAAAAATAAAGTTGTCGGTTTTGTGCTTGGCAAACCGCCGGTTTCTGAACAGAAGTTAATTGACGACGCCATTGACGAAGCGGCGCGTTGTACGGAACTCTGGTACAAAGAGGGTCTGACCAAAGCAACCAACCGTCTGCACGCCTTTAAGGCACAATAAGCAGTGATGTGCGGCTTTTTTGCCATACGCCGTGTATAATAGGCAAAGTCATTTCATTTTTTACAACCTGTTTTCCATAACAGGTTGATTATCAAGTTATTAAGGTGATTTTAATCATGGGATTTAAATGCGGTATCGTTGGTCTGCCTAACGTCGGGAAATCCACCCTGTTCAACGCGCTCACCAAGGCGGGTATTGAAGCGGCTAACTTCCCGTTCTGTACCATTGAGCCGAATACGGGGGTCGTACCGATGCCGGATCCGCGCCTGGACCAACTGGCTGAGATCGTAAAACCGCAGCGCATCCTCCCGACGACGATGGAATTTGTGGATATCGCCGGTCTGGTTAAAGGCGCATCCAAAGGTGAAGGTCTGGGCAACCAGTTCCTGACCAACATCCGTGAAACCGAAGCGATCGGTCACGTTGTTCGCTGCTTCGAGAACGACAATATCATTCACGTCGCGGGAAAAGTTAACCCAGCGGAAGATATTGACGTTATCAATACCGAACTGGCGCTGGCGGATCTCGATACCTGTGAACGTGCTATCCATCGCGTACAGAAGAAAGCCAAAGGTGGAGATAAAGACGCGAAGGCTGAACTGGCCGCGCTGGAAAAATGCCTGCCGCACCTGTCTGAAGCCGGCATGCTGCGTTCTCTGGACCTGACGGACGAAGATAAAGCGGCCATCCGCTATCTGAGCTTCCTGACCCTGAAGCCAACTATGTATATTGCTAACGTCAACGAAGACGGTTTCGAAAACAACCCATACCTGGACCAGGTGCGTGAAATCGCCGCTAAAGAAGGCTCGGTTGTGGTTCCGGTGTGCGCAGCGGTAGAAGCTGACATCGCTGAACTCGACGACGAAGAGCGTGACGAATTCATGCAGGAACTGGGACTGGAAGAGCCGGGCCTGAACCGCGTTATTCGTGCAGGTTACAGCCTGCTGAATCTGCAAACCTACTTCACCGCTGGCGTTAAGGAAGTTCGCGCATGGACTATCCCTGTCGGCGCAACGGCGCCACAGGCGGCAGGTAAAATCCATACCGACTTTGAAAAAGGCTTTATCCGCGCCCAAACCATCGCGTTTGAAGACTTCATCACCTATAAAGGTGAACAAGGCGCGAAAGAAGCCGGTAAGATGCGCGCAGAAGGTAAAGACTACATTGTTAAAGACGGCGATGTGATGAACTTCTTATTTAACGTCTGATGGTTTCAGTCGTTTAAAGAGATTTCACTGATTCTCCAGGAATATACAAAATCCACGCTATGGCGTGGATTTTTTTATGTCTTCCCTGAATATAAACCCCCAGGTCTATATTATTAAAAAACACACCGGGAAATAGACAAGCCACGTTGTTTACTAAACGCCAATATACGCTCATCGCTCAATATCGCTATATAATAAAATATATAACACAGAATTGATTGTTGATTCATACTAGTTATAGGTTAATGCCGAGTTACCGTTCAGACTAATACAATAGACTTAAGTGAAATCCCGACTAATAAATTCAACATTTCCTTTCCAACCCACTGTTCACGCGCCACAACTCTCTTTTTTCTGCACCAGTCAAAAATGAGATCCTCTTCAGAAATAATTGATTGCGTTGTTTTCTTCCCGTTGCCTGTTGATGAATATCAAGGTTTACCCCTTTTGAGTTACTTATCGTCTCGTTACTGCTGGATATAAACATAACGAGAATAGGAATGCGTAAAATAAATAAAACCCTGGCGATAACGTGTTTGCTGGGTGTTGTTTTAGGTGCCTTAGTGATCCTTGCCGCACAATGGACGTTACATAAAACGTCAAGCACTGAATTCTGTTTGTCCTGCCATACCATGCAAGCGCCTTACGAGGAATATACTGGCTCCGTGCACTTCCAGAACCAGAAAGGAATTCGGGCGGAGTGTGCAGACTGTCATATCCCGGAAGACGGGATGGATTATCTGGTCGCTAAAGTCCTCGCCTCGAAAGATATTTATCATCAATTCATTTCTAAAAAGATCGACACCCCGGAGAAATTTGAAGCGCATCGACTGGAAATGGCCCAGACGGTATGGTCGCAATTGAAAGCTAATGATTCTGCTACCTGTCGCACTTGTCACAGCATGGACGCCATGGATCTCAGTGCCCAACGCCCTGAAGCGAAAAAAATGCATGAAATGGGCGTTAAGGAAAACCAGACCTGTATCGATTGCCATAAAGGCGTCGCCCACTTCCCGCCAGAAATCAAAATGGACGATACCGCTGTTAAAGCGTTGCAAACGCAGGCTGTCGCCACACCTGCAGACGCTAAAACGCTTTACGTGGTCAGCAATACTCCATTAGGCGATCTCGGTACCGTTTACCCGGCCACTGAACTGCACGTGCTGAAAACGGAAGGCACGGTACGCCAGGTTGAAATTCGCGGCAGTCAGATGCAGGGCAGCGAACAAGTGATCTACTTTGCCACCGGCCAGCGGCTGATCCTCGCCAGCCTCAACGAAAAAGGCCAACAGGCGGTCAAAGCCCTTTCCGACTGGAAGAAAGATGATTACGGCAACAGCTGGCGCGACGTGACGCTTGAGGGCGAATGGCGCGAGTCTGCGCTCGCCAGCCGCCAGCCGATGTGGGATTACGCGCGCAAGCTGGACGATGTCTACTGCGCCGGTTGTCATGCGCCGATTCCCGCACACCATTACACCCTGAATGCCTGGCCGTCCGTGGTGAAAGGCATGGGGGCACGCACCAATATTAGTGAAAATGAGCTGGACATTCTGAGCCGTTATTTCCAGTACAACGCGAAAGACATAAAAGAATAAATAAGAACATCAGGAGCTATTATGAGACTCACAAGACGCGACTTTATTAAAACGGCTGGAGCAGCAACAGGTACGCTGGCGATTACGTCTGCAATGCCAATGCCTGCCTGGGCGGAAGGCCCGGCCGGAGGCGCTATTCTGACCGCCGGGCGTTGGGGTGCGATGTATGTTGAGGTCAAGGACGGGAAAATCGTTTCCTCAAAAGGTGCGCTACCGAAAACCGTTCCTAACTCATTACAACAGACCGCACCGGATCAGGTACACACTACAGCACGTATCAAATATCCCATGGTGCGTAAAAGCTATCTTGAAAACCCCGGCAAAGCCGACGGCAAACGCGGTAACGACCCGTTTGTTCGCGTAAGCTGGGATCAGGCGCTTAAGCTCATTCACGAGCAACACAGTCGCATTCGTCAAAGCTATGGCCCCTCCTCCATTTTTGCCGGTTCCTATGGCTGGCGTTCCAGCGGCGTGTTGCATAAAGCGCAGACCCTGCTGCAACGCTACATGAGCATGGCGGGTGGCTATGCCGGACATACTGGCGACTACTCCACCGGCGCGGCGCAGGTGATCCTCCCCTACGTAGTGGGTTCGGTTGAAGTCTACGAACAGCCAACTACGTGGCCGATGATCCTCGAACACAGCCAGGTTGTTGTGCTGTGGGGCATGAACCCGCTTAACACACTGAAAATTGCCTGGAGTAGCACCGACGAGCAAGGGCTGGAATATTTTCATCTGTTGAAAAAGTCGGGCAAAAGCGTCATCGCTATTGACCCGATGCGTTCGGAAACCATTGAGTTCTTTGGCGACAATGCAACGTGGATCGCGCCAAACATGGGTACCGACGTAGCCATGATGCTGGGTATCGCGCATACACTGGTGAAAAAAGGACTGCACGACAAAGCCTTCCTTGATAAGTACACCACCGGCTACCCGCAATTTGAAGAGTATCTGCTGGGTAAAACCGACAAGACCGAGAAAACCGCCGCCTGGGCTGCGGAGATCAGCGGTGTGCCTGCTGAACAAATTGAGAAGCTGGCAGAGATTTTCGCGGGTAATAAAACCATGCTGATGGCGGGCTGGGGGATCCAACGTCAGCAATACGGTGAACAGCGTCACTGGATGCTGGTCACCCTCGCGGCAATGCTTGGCCAGATCGGGACGGAAGGCGGTGGTTTTGGTTTCACCTACCACTACTCCAACGGCGGCAACCCGACACGCGTTGGCGGCGTACTGCCTGCAATTTCCGCACAAATCGCGGGCGGATCGTCCGCAGGGAACGACTGGGCAGTCTCTGATGCGGTCACCAGTATACCGGTCGCCCGTATCGTCGAAGCACTGGAAAACCCTGGCTGTAAATATCAGCACAACGGAAAAGAGCAGACTTTCCCGGATATCAAAATGATCTGGTGGGCCGGCGGCGGTAACTTTACGCATCATCAGGATACCAACCGCCTCATCAAGGCCTGGCAGAAGCCGGAACTGGTGGTTATTTCTGAATGCTACTGGACCGCGGCGGCGAAGCACGCGGACATTGTTCTGCCTATCACCACCTCCTTCGAGCGTAACGACCTGACGATGACCGGTGACTACAGTAACCAGCACCTGGTCCCCATGAAACAGGCCGTACCGCCGCAGTTTGAGTCGCGTAACGACTTTGATGTTTTCGCTGACCTGGCCGAAATGCTCAAGGCCGGTGGTAAGGCAGTCTATACCGAAGGCAAAGATGAGATGGGCTGGCTGAAACAGTTCTACGATGAAGCACAAAAAGCGGGCCGTGCGCAGCGCGTATCAATGCCTCAGTTCAATGCATTCTGGCAGCAGAATAAGCTGATCGAAATGCGTAAGAACGAGAAAAACGAGAAGTATGTGCGCTACGCCGATTTCCGCAGCGATCCAGTAATGAACGCCCTTGGTACGCCTAGCGGTAAGATTGAAATCTACTCGAAAACCATTGAGGGATTTAATTACAAAGACTGTCCGCCGCACGCCACCTGGTTGGCACCTGATGAGTGGAAAGGCTCTGCGGACAAAGATCAGCTACAGCTCCTGACCGCCCATCCGGCGCACCGTCTGCACAGTCAACTTAACTATGCGGAACTGCGTAAAACGTATGCAGTAGCCGACCGTGAGCCAGTGACCATTCATCCCGAAGATGCGAAAGCCCGTGGTATTGCCGATGGCGATTTAGTTCGCGTCTGGAATGCGCGTGGACAGGTACTGGTCGGTGCCCACGTCAGCGATGGCATCAAACAGGGCGTGATTTGTATCCATGAAGGGGCATGGCCGGACATCGAAAATGGAATCTGTAAAAACGGTGGGGCCAACGTGCTGACAGCGGATATTCCGACTTCACGCCTGGCAAACGGCTGCGCGGGTAATACCTCGCTGGTGTATGCTGAGAAATATCAAGGCGAAGCACCGAAGCTGACCGCGTTTGAAGAGCCGCCTATCGTAGCGGCGTAACCCCTTCCCCCGTCGCTTCAGGATATGCCAGTCAGTTGCTCAACTGACTGGCATTTTTCTGCTCAAACAAGACTATGATTATCGCCACGGCACCTGTCGATGAAGGCGGTAAGTGCGATTGTCATATCGTTTTTTCTTACTGCTATTACCGTCACTAAACATTCACCCACGATGTTCTGGAAATTTCTGTTCGTGGAATAAGCAGAATAAACAAATCGTATTACAGACAAGCCCACCCGGTGCTCCGAATACTTCATTATAAAGGTCGCTCTTAACGCGTAATTACGGAGCAACCTCGCTTTAATGAATACTGCGTTATTAATTGCGGAGGTATCAGATGGCTTTTTTCCGTATTGCAGACGACCAGTTTCGTGCGCAAATTGCCAGCGCAAAGGCCCGTAAAAAACCCCAAATTCGAGGCGATCAAGATTCCGCGAGAGCGGCTCGAATTGATAATATCCAGCAGTCGGGCGCCGGATTTTCAGGTCGTGATTATGAACGGATGATTGGTCGCAATGACCTCTTACCGGTGAACTATTTCGAACGTGGTGCGCAGGCCGCGCGAGCCGTTGGGCGTATTGGCGCAATCACCGCGGATAATTTTGGCGATGTCAGTCATTTCTGGGGAACCTGTTTTCTGGTATCACCGCATCTGATCTTAACGAATCACCATGTTATTGAAAATTTTGCCAGGGCTGCTTCTGCCATCGTCGAATTTAATTATCAGCGCGATATCAGCGGCAACATAATGCCGACACGCCGCTTTCGGCTCAATCCTGAAATGGCTTTTTTTACCTCCCCGCTTGATGCTTACGACTACAGCCTAATCGGCGTCGATCCCGTGGCGATGAGCGGCGGTTTCGCTCTGGCGGATCAGGGTTTGCTGCGTCTGAACCCGAATCTGCATAAGGTTGAAGAACATGAGTTTGTCAGTCTGATCCAGCATCCTGGTGCAGAAGAGAAATATGTCTCGATCCGGGAAAACAAAGTCGTACAGATTGGTGATTTCGGTCTGGCCGTACCAGATCACTGTATCTGGTACACCTGTGATACTGCTGCAGGCACTTCCGGCGCGCCGGTCTTTAGCGATCAGTGGCAGGTTGTCGCACTGCATCACTGCGGAATAGCAGAAGCGAAAATAGTAAATGGTGAGAAAAAAATCCAGTTAGTCAGTGGCCGATGGGTCAGTGAAAGCGAAGCGGAGCAAATGCATGACAGCGACGTAAAATATCAGGCCAACGAAGGAATACGCGTCAGCGTTCTGCTTGCCGATCTGCGTCAACAATTAGCCGCCAGCCCAAACAGTACAGTCCAGGCTCTGTTCGACGATATCGACGGGATACGGGCATTTTCTAATCTTCCACGCCAGGAAAGCGTGGTCGCTCCGGGTTTCACGTCTGCGGTAATTCAGCCGGAGTCGGCGAAAGCCCGGCGTAAACCAACGAAAAACCGTTATGAGCCCCAACACTTCGAGGGACGAAAAGGTTACCAGGCAAGTTTTCTTGGCGCTGCAATTCAACTCCCTGTTCTGACCGATCGCGCATTGCGGTTTGGGCGAGTCGCCGAGGTTACCGGGCGCGATGATGGTGAGCTCAAGTACGAACATTTCTCCATCCTGTTTAATGCCGATCGCCATATGGCTTTCTTTACGGCGGTTAACATTGATGGCAGTCAATCCGTTGGGTTCGACCGGGACACAGACAAATGGTATTACGATCCGCGCGTTGCGGAAGAGCTTCAAATTGGCGACGACTTCTATACCAATGAAGCGGTGCCGACGAAGAATTATTTCGATCGGGGTCACCTGGTTCGTCGACTGGATCCCGTCTGGGGGACGGCAGACGAGGCGGCAAGAGCCAATCAGGATACCTTCGTTTTTACCAACTGTACGCCGCAATATTTCGCCTTTAATCAGCGTGACGCTCTCTGGCAGGGCCTTGAAAAGTTCATTTTGAGCAACACGGACGACGATAATCTGAAAGCGTCAGTGTTTACCGGCCCGGTATTTATTGACGATGAGTCGCAAAGCATCGCGGGTGAACTGCTTAGCAAAGATGAAATACATCGCGGCGTTCTGATTCCTCAGGCGTTCTGGAAAGTCGTGGTGGTGACCGATGCCGCCAGTCGACTCTACGCCAGCGCGTATATCGTCAGCCAGGCGCAGTGGGCGAAAAACTTGCCGTTTGAGGCGCTACCAGTAGGCAAATTCCGCGACTATCAGGTTAGCGTGGCGCAATTACAGGCGATCACCGGACTGAAATTCGATGCTCTGGTTGAAGTGAACGATGTTGGCCGCCATCTGACAACACTGCAACCGCTCCGCGGTCTGGCCGATATCAGTCATCCCCGGCGCGGCACCACGACGAGCTATGGGCGCTTCGTGAGTTTTACCGCATTCCTCGATTCCTGGGAACGTATGCGCGCGCAATTAGAAGCGCCGACACCGGATCTGGCCACTCTGGAAGCAAAAGTTAAGCGTCGGGAACGCGACGTTGTCGATATTAACGCCGTGATTGTCGAATATTCAGGTGTTGCGGGCGAACACCAGCATGCCATTTTAAATATCACAGCGGTTAACCAGAACGATCCGGATATCCAGGCTGATATTCAAAGAGTGATCAAAGAACGGGAACCGGTATTTCTGGCTATCAGAGTCGGCGACCATCTCGGTCTGCCCGTTCCGGTTCCCGATTTGGCGCGGGATGTCTCCCTGCATCTGAAAGGTGAATGGATCCCCAGGGACAAAGCGTATAATCATGGCGGCGAGAAAATGTCAGTGATTCACTTTACTCACCACCCGCTAGGTTTTGTCTGTACACCCACAAACTGTTTTTCCTGAATAATGGAAAATGGGCCTGACATTTCAGGCCCACTGGCATTTACTGTTTGAGTTGCCGTCTAAAGCCTTCCAGCTGCTGGTCAAACAGCGATTTCACTTTGATGAGATAAAAGGACGGCATCTCGTTTTTCTCATAATCGTGATAAGCGAACGGCATTAGCGTGCCGCCAGAGAGATTGACGTTGAGTTCGCGATCGCTCGCCTGTGCTGTAAGCGAGCCATCAATAATATCGACCCCACCGGTGTCTGAAACAATCCAGTTTTGCGTCAGTACCACTTTTCTGACCGCAAAGTCGGCTTTTGAATTTTCAAAAAGGCTCACATTGTCGGCAATTTGCGACTGCAACTCGCTGATGACCTGCGGCGTTTTTTGGAGGGTTTTATTACTGCGCTGCTTATATTCTTCAATCTCTGCCAGAAGGATTTTACCGACATCACTGTCGTCATATTTATATTCTTCCGCGCTGCGGTACAGGTTTCGGAAAAAGTCATACTGTTTTTCCCGATCCAACGCTTCGATAGCCTGCTTGTAGCTTGCATAAACCGGATAGATATTTTTCTTGCAGGATTCAGCAATATAATTCTCATCAACATCGCTGTTACGGTTGCTGCCATCCGCACTGCACGCCGTGTCCAGCGTCGGCGCATATCCCCCCATGTATGACAACCCAAGCATCGTTGCCAGGTAGGTATTAAAGGGGAGATGATTCGCAATCACCTCATCTTTTTTAAACGCTTCGCGCAACTGAGCTTCAGAGGTTGCAAGGATCTTGCTCACCTTATCGTAGAAGGCAAAATTATCCTGCGCTTCCTTTAACTGCGCACTATTGTTTTTGAGATAAAATTGCAGGTTGTTATTCACATTACTGAACGTACCGGCCACGCGTTTTTGGAGCTCATCGTTAGTGATAGTGAGCGCTTCAGGGGTCAATTCGCAATGGTAAGAAACAATCACCCGATCACGATTATCCTTCCCCTCTTCCCAGCTACCATTAACGCAGTCACTGCGCGTTTCAAAGGCTTTTCCGGCGGTCAACGTGGAATCAATATTATAATTGACGGACTCTTTTACCTGCTTAATGGCTTCTGAATCGCATGCGGTAAGCAGGACAGTTGATACACAAGCCAACAAAAATTTAACTTTAAGACTCACAAAATTTACCTTAAATATCAATAAATTGATTAAGGTAATTTAACACAATTTGTTCTGTCTTACATCATCAACGGTTCGCTCGCGTCAGCCGGGAAACAATGCGCCTTTAGAGCTGGGTCTGATATTGCGATACCGCAGAAAAGTGCCTTAGCTCACATTCTCAACGCTAAATTCCCCTGCGTATGCCTGTTTGCAACATAGTACGGTTTAGTTTTTGCGCTAATTCACTGTGAGTACAACTGCTATTCCCTAAATTTTAGAAAAACCGTCGTATCACTGAAATCTTCATTCCAGAAGCATCCCCGGAGCAACATAATGAAAAAATTGATCAACCGTGTGGAAGATGTATTAAGTGAACAACTGGCTGGCCTGGCTAAAGCGTATCCTTCGCTGACCCTGCATCAGGACCCAGTCTATGTCACCCGAGCCGACGCGCCTGTTCAGGGCAAAGTGGCCCTGCTCTCCGGTGGCGGTAGCGGGCATGAGCCCATGCACTGTGGTTATATCGGGCAAGGTATGCTGTCAGGCGCCTGCCCAGGCGAAATATTCACCTCGCCAACACCCGACAAAATGTTTGAATGCGCGATGCAGATTGATGGTGGTGAAGGCGTTCTGCTGATCGTGAAGAACTACACCGGCGATATTCTCAACTTTGAAACGGCAACGGAGCTGTTGCATGACAGCGGCGTAAAAGTCGCCACGGTGGTGGTTGATGACGACGTTGCGGTGAAGGACAGCCTCTATACCGCCGGGCGACGGGGCGTTGCCAATACGGTTCTCATTGAAAAGCTGGTTGGCGCGGCGGCAGAACGCGGCGACTCGCTGGAAGCCTGCGCCGCTCTCGGGCGCAAACTGAATAATCTCGGACATTCCATTGGCGTTGCGCTCGCCGCCTGCACCGTTCCTGCCGCTGGAAAGCCGTCTTTTACGCTTGCCGACAACGAGATGGAATTTGGCGTGGGTATTCATGGTGAACCCGGCATCGATCGTCGCACGTTCTCTTCCCTCGACCAGTCCGTGGACGAAATGTTTGACACTCTGTTGGAGAACGGTACATACAGCCGCACGCTTCGCCACTGGGATCCGCTTCAGGGTAGCTGGCAGGAAGATAACCAGGGCAAACAGCCTTTGCGGCAGGGTGACCGTGTCATCGCGCTGGTCAATAATCTTGGCGCTACGCCTTTGTCTGAACTTTACGGCGTGTATAACCGTCTGGCTGAGCGCTGCCAGCAGGCAGGCATTCACATTGAGCGTAATCTGATTGGTTCATATTGTACGTCACTTGATATGACCGGATTCTCCATCACCTTGTTAAAAGTGGACGAAGAAACGCTGGCACTCTGGGACGCTCCGGTTCACACCCCTGCCCTGAACTGGGGTCACTAAGGAGAACACGATGTCACTCAACAAAACACAGCTTGTTAATTGGCTCTCCCGCTGCGCAGAGATCTTCAGCAAAGAGAGTGATTATCTCACCGGGCTCGATCGGGAAATTGGTGATGCTGACCACGGCTTAAATATGAATCGTGGTTTCAGTAAAGTGGTCGAAAAGTTGCCCACTGTGGCCGATAAAGACATTGGCTCCATTCTCAAAAACACCGGCATGACGCTGCTCTCTAACGTTGGGGGAGCCAGCGGCCCTCTGTTTGGCACCTTCTTTATCCGCGCGGCGCAAGTGACGCAGGCAAAGGAAAGTTTAACCCTCGAGGAGCTTTACCAGATGGTGCGCGAAGGCGCTGATGGCGTGGTGGCCCGGGGGAAAGCCGAACCGGGCGATAAAACCATGTGTGATGTCTGGCTGCCGGTCGTGGAATCGCTACGCCACTCCTGTGAGCAGAACCTGTCAGTCCCCGATGCACTGGACGCCGCCGCCGCGCAGGCGGAGGTCGCCGCGCAGAGCACCATCCCGATGCAGGCCCGTAAAGGCCGCGCCAGCTATCTCGGCGAGCGCAGCATTGGGCACCAGGATCCGGGTGCCACCTCGGTCATGTTTATGTTGCAGATGCTCAGCGCAGCGGCAAAAGAGTAAGGACAATGAAATGGTAAACCTGGTCATCGTCTCGCACAGCGCCCGACTTGGTGAAGGGGTCGGGGAACTGGCGCGGCAAATGCTCTACGGCGACGGCTGTAAGATAGCCGTTGCCGCCGGCATCGACGATCCGCAAAGCCCGATCGGTACGGATCCGATTAAAGTGATGGAGGCAATTGAATCGGTAGCCGACGCCGATCATATCCTCGTCATGATGGACATGGGTAGCGCGCTGCTGAGCGCTGAAACGGCGCTGGATTTACTCGACCCGTCCATCGCGGCGAAAGTGCGCTTATGTGCCGCTCCGTTAGTGGAAGGGACGCTCGCGGCGACAGTCAGCGCCGCTGCAGGGGCGGACATCGAGAAGGTGATTGCGGATGCGATGAACGCGCTGGAGGCCAAACGTGAGCAACTGGGTTTACCCTCCCCAGGGACGGAAGCGCAAGTGACTCCCGCCCTCACCCCAAAGGACGGCGCGGCGAAATCGGTATCCGTCGTGATTCACAACCCTAACGGCCTGCACGTTCGTCCCGCATCCCGGCTGGTTGCCACGCTCTCAGCATTTAACGCCGAACTGCTGCTGGAAAAAGACGGTAAATGTGTGACCCCGAACAGCCTTAACCAGATAGCCCTGCTTCAGGTTCGTTGCCATGACACGGTACGTCTGCTGGCAAGCGGTGAGCAGGCTGATGAAGCGCTGGCCGCCTTTAAACAACTGGCTGTGGATAATTTTGGCGAGTCGGCGCATTCTGCTGAACGTTCCTCTGCTGCGCCGCCGTCCATCAGCGGGCGAGCGTTCTGGTACCGTCCGGCGTTACCGCCCATTTCGCGTGCATCGTCCCAAACACCAGAAAGTGAACAGACCCGGCTTCGTGCCGCAATCGACTGTTCGCTGCGGGATCTGCAGGCGCTGGCAACGCGTGCTGAAGAGAGCGTGTCAGGCGAAGTGGCGGCAATCTTTGCCGGTCACGCGATGCTGCTGGAAGATCCTGAGCTGTTTGAATCCGCCAGTGAAGTGTTACACCGTGAGCGGTGTACGGCCGAATATGCATGGCAACAGGTGCTCAGCGACGTTATCACTCAGTACCAACAGCTTGACGACGTCTATCTTCAGGCGCGAGCAGTAGATATTGACGATCTGATGCAGCGCACATTGCGCCATCTGACGCAAACCCTGCAACCCCTTCCCGACATGACCACACCGGCAATCGTGTTCGCAGATGACCTGTTTCCCTCGACGGTGCTGGCGTTTGATCCAACGTTAGTGAAAGGTATTTGCCTGCGTGCGGGAAGTCCACTCTCGCATAGCGCGCTTATTGCTCGTGAGAGGGGGATCGTCTGGCTGTGTCAATTGGGGGAAAGCATTGATAATGTGAACACGAATGACGTTGTGACGCTGGATGCGGCCCAGCAGCGTATCGTGCGCTAGTCCGTTAATTGTCGTTATCCGGCCGTTCTGACCGGATAACGGCAGACAATACGTTAATTCGCAAACTGCCCTTTTTGCAGATCCTGCACCACCCTATTCATTTTCGCCGCATTCAATTGATAAAACTTAATTGAAATCGCGGTCAACAGGTAGAACAGCGCCGGTAACAGGGTAAACAGGAAAACCACTCCCTGTATGGAATCTGCCGACTGCGTCGCGCTATTGGTTGCATAACCGTAGAACGCCAGCACCCAGCCAATGATCGCGCCGCCCACCGCAACGCCCAGTTTGATGACAAAGATATTTGCCGCTACGTTCATCCCTGTTATCCGGCGACGCGTCTTCCATTCACCATAATTATTAGCATCGGTGATCATCGACCACTGAATAGCCCCATTTCCGACCTGGATAATCTGGATGGCAAGGTGAACCAGTAACGGGATGATCCACCACTCTACCGGCAGGAAATAACAGGCAACGCCCAGCGCTGCGTTAATGATGTTGACCCAGAAAGAGAGCTGGATTTTACAAAAGCGGGTGCCAAACGGTTTGGCTAATACCGACCCCAGCATTGAGGCAAACATGCCACCGAGCATAAACCAGGTAATTACATCTGCGCCTTTGTTTAATACGGTATTAACGTAATACACCACTGCGCCACCGCGAATCACCACCGCCACCAGCATCATAAAGTTGTAAATGGATAAGATGCGCCATTGCTCGTTTTTAAAGAGAATTTTCACATCACGTAAGATGTTCATATTTTCTTCTTTGATCGGCTGTACGCGCTCTTTGGTGGTGAGAAAGCAGATCAGGAACATCAGGCAACCAATGATCCCAAACAGCGCCATCGCTATCTGAATACCCGATGCCCGGTCACCAGGGGCAACGAAATCCGCCACCGGCAATATAAACGCCGTTCCTAATGCGCCGCCGATTGGCGTGATCGCAAAGCGCCACGACTGCAAAGAGAGATTTTCGTCAGGATCGGCGGTTAATGCCGCGCCCAGTGAACAATAGGGAATATTAATGGCGGTATACATTAATGTCATAAATATATATGCCGCAACCGCATAGATAATTTTTCCATTGTCGGTAAAGTCCGGCGTGGAATAAACCAGCACACAGCTCACGGCAAAGGGAATACAAATGGCTAATAACCAGGGACGAAAACGTCCCCAGCGCGTCGCGGTCGCATCTGCGATAGCGCCCATCACCGGGTCAGTGATGGCATCCAGCAGACGCACCAGTAAAAACATGGTCCCCATGACGGCGGGCGGCAGGCCATAGATGTCGGTATAGAAATACGCCAGGATGGCAACGGAGGAGTCAAAGACAATATGACTTGCGGCATCTCCCAGGCTATAGCCTATTTTTTCTTTTATGGGTAATCGTTCCACTTCAGACATGGGTCATCCTTTTTAAAATAAACGCAGTATTCTTTATTCCGGGGATGATCATTTCTTCACAGATGGTTATTTCGGTCTATTATGATTTTTCATTCATTTCTTATGTTTTTTGTCTTTTGTGATCGTCGCGAAAAACATTACCGCAAAATTTAATCATTCATTCTTACGATGAATATATTTTGCCAATATAAATTCATCGCTCTTTTAATAAGAAATGTCTGTGAGTTCGCAAAATAGCGGTTCAACGACGCGCTAATGGCGATCCTGGGCTACGATTTTCTGAGAGTAAATGCCGTTAATCGGTACGATCTTAAGGAGAATGCTCAATGTTAACCCCTGATATTCGCCGTCCCGGCCCGTTATTAGTTACCGCAAAAATGGCACTTTCCGGCACATTTATTCTGCTTGCCTCTCTGTCCGCTAACGCCGCAGATGAAACCGCGCCTGTGCCGCAACCGCCCGATATTTTGCTCGGACCTCTGTTTAATGATGTGCAGAATGCCAAACTGTTTCCCGACCAGAAAACGTTTGCTGATGCGGTTCCGGTCAACGATCCGTTAACCATTCTTGCGGATTATCGGATGCAGAAAAACCAATCCAGCTTTGATTTACGCCACTTTGTGAGCGTCAATTTCACGCTACCGAAAGAAGGAGAAAAATATGTGCCGCCAGAAGGACAGACGCTGCGTGAGCACATCGACGGCTTATGGCCCGTCTTAACCCGCTCCACCGAAAGTGCGGGGAAATGGGACTCACTGCTGCCGCTACCTGAACCGTATGTCGTCCCTGGCGGGCGTTTCCGGGAAGTCTATTATTGGGACAGCTATTTCACCATGCTGGGACTTGCCGAAAGCGATCATTGGGACAAAGTGGCTGATATGGTGGCGAACTTCGGTTGGGAGATCGATAACTTTGGCCATATTCCTAACGGCAACCGCACCTATTATCTGAGCCGCTCACAGCCGCCCTTTTTCTCGTTAATGGTAGAACTGCTGGCACAGCATGACGGTGATGACGCACTGAAAAAATACCTCCCTCAGTTGCAAAAAGAGTACGCCTACTGGATGGAAGGTGTTGAAACGCTTACCCCGGGTCAGCAGAACAAACGTGTCGTGAAACTCGATGACGGTACGATCCTCAACCGCTACTGGGATGAACGCGATACTCCGCGTCCGGAATCCTGGGTGGAAGATATTGCCACCGCCAAGAGCAATGCAAACCGCCCGGCAACGGAAATCTATCGCGACCTGCGTTCTGCCGCCGCTTCCGGATGGGATTTCAGCTCACGCTGGATGGACAACCCGCAGCAGCTCAGCACCATCAGAACCACCAGCATTGTGCCGGTCGATCTCAACGCCCTGCTATACAAGATGGAAAAAATCCTCGCCCGCGCCAGCAAAGCCGCGGGGGATGATGCGAAGGCAAGCCAGTACGAAACGCTGGCCAACGATCGTCAGAAAGCGATTGAACATTATTTATGGAATGACAAAGAGGGCTGGTACGCCGACTACGATCTAAAGAGCAAACAGGTACGTAATCAGCTTACCGCAGCCGCTCTGTTCCCGCTGTACGTGAACGCGGCGGCGAAAGATCGCGCCAGTAAAATGGCGGCAGCAACCCGCGACCATTTATTACAGCCCGGCGGGCTTGCAACGACTTCCGTGAAAAGCGGTCAGCAGTGGGATGCGCCAAACGGCTGGGCACCGCTGCAATGGGTCGCAACGGAAGGATTGCAGAACTACGGGCAGGAAAACGTCGCAATGGAAGTCACCTGGCGTTTTCTGACCAACGTTCAGCATACTTACGATCGCGAGCAAAAGCTGGTTGAAAAATATGATGTCAGCAGCACCGGCACCGGCGGTGGTGGCGGTGAATACCCGCTGCAGGATGGCTTCGGCTGGACCAACGGCGTCACCCTGAAAATGCTCGACTTAATCTGTCCGCAGGAAAAACCGTGCGACAGCGTGCCCGCCTCGCGCCCTGCCGTCGGCCAGAGCACCACAGAACAACCGCAAAAAGCAGCAACGCCATAATCAACTGCACAAACCGGCCTGGTGTCTCCAGGCCGGTTTTATTTTACACCATCAGAAACTGTAGCTTGCGCCAACCTGTACGGTTCGGTCACGCCCAATCCAGCAGTTTGTGCTGTCGTAGCAGCTAAAGGTTTCTTTGTTGGTAATGTTCTGTGCGCTGGCTTTTAGCGTTACGCCACTGAGCGCAGGCAGCACTTCACCGACGCGATACGACAGCGCGAGATCGTACTGCATAGTACCTCCCAGCTTGCCGCCTTTATTATCCGGTGAGATTTCCATCGGCCCGGTATATCGCGCCCCTGCCCCCATTGTTAGCCCGCGCAATGCCGTTTCTTCGAAGGTGTAATCGCCCCAGAGATTAAAGGCGTTCTCCGGAACCTGCGTTGGCCGTTTTCCTTTGTACGTTTCATCTTCCGTATTGATGGCATGGGTATAGGCGTAATTGGCAATCAACGTGACGTTATCTGCGGGGCGACTGATTACCGAAAGCTCAGCACCGTTCGATTCGATTTCTCCGGTCTGACGATAGTCCCACTCTGGCGTTGCCGAGAGGACATTTTTCTGCCGGATGTTAAACACCGACGCGGTAAAGGTCGTCGCGTAATCCGCCAGCAGGTATTTGATCCCACCTTCCAGTTGTTTACTGGTCGTCGGCTTCACGTTTTTATCCGTCAGCGTACCTTGCGGCGAGATAGGCTTAAAACCTTCGGAATAGCTGATGAACGGCGAAATTCCATTTTCAAACGCATACAGCGCGCCAAGGCGTTTTGTCACCCGGTCCTGGGAAATCCAGGTCTTTTCGTCATCCTGTAACGCATCAGTCGTGGTTGAACGGTAATCGTCATAGCGGATACTGGCCAGCAGATTTAAGCCGCCAAACTCGATTTGATCCTGCAAATAGTAGCCATTCTGCTGATATGAGAGACGGTTTTTCTGCGCCGTATACAGCCCCAGTTCGCGGGTACGAATTTGATGGTAGTCCGGGTCGCGCATATCGATACCCGGCGTGGCGCTCGCGTACTGATAGAAGTAATGGCTGTCGAGTTTTTGGTAATCAAAACCGGCCAGCAGATGGTGCTGCCATTCGCCCAGCGCGACCGTTTTCGTCAACTGGTTATCCACGTTGAAACTCTTCAAATCTTCATCAGTCGTGTAGGCAAAGCGGTTTAGCATCCACACCGGGTTGCTGCCGTTACCGGTGGAATAAACACTGCGCTGATGGGTATCGACGTCAAAATAGCGGGCCTGTTGGCTCACGCCCCAGCCGTTATCAAACTCATGCTCGAAGTGGTAACCAACCATCCACTGACGTTGTTTAAAACCGCTCCATTTATCCCCGGCGTAATCACGGCGGTCAGCGTATCCGGATCGCAGATAAGCGATGGGCAGCGGGTTAGAAGGTGACAGTGACGGTGTGTTTTGCGCCAGCGCATCGAGGGTCAGACGCGTTTTGCTGTCCGGCTGCCAGGTGACGGAAGGCGCCAGTAAATAATCTTCATAACGTGTGGTGCGGGGCTGATCGTCCCCTTCCGTTGCCTTGCCCAGCAGACGGTAGTTCCAGTCACTGTCACTGATTTTACCGGTAGAATCCAGGTAGCCTTCTTTGAGATTACGTGTACCGGTGTTAAAACCCACCTCGGTGTGCTGCTGCGCCTGAGGTTTTTTGCCCTGAATGTTAACCAGCCCGCCGGGTGAACCATTACCGTACAGTACTGACGCTGGCCCTTTAAGGATATCCACGCTGTCGATCAGTAGCGGATCGATACGCGCCTTCGTATTGCCCGTGACGTTGTACGGAAGCTGCAGACCGTTGTAGTACTCCTGATCGACAGCGAACCCCCGAATTTTATATTCGCTCATGTACGACGTATTGCCGCGTACCTCGGTGGAAACGCCTGGCGCATAGCGCAGGATCTCATTCACCGACCCGGCATGACGCAGGGCGATCTCTTTGTTATTGATAGTATTAATGACCTGCGGTGTTTTACTTTCCGGTACGGCGGATTTCGTGGCGCTGTTGGTCCAGGCAGGTAACAGGCTCTCCTGACCCGACGACGTGACCACGATGGTGGATTCGTTGGATTGTGCAGCAACGCACGATGATGCCAGAGCAAGGGAAATACAGCCTGAAAGCGCGCGGATCCGTAAGCGTGAAGGTGTTTTCATAATGAGAATAATTATAAGTTGGAATCGGAACGCCAATTATTCTCATTTTCATTAGCAAATCAAGCACTGGAAGGCACAAGATAAAGCAACGGCTCCCGCAGGAGCCGCTGTGTTAGCGTCGAACGAGCCGGAAGACGCCCAGTACCACAATGGCGCCAACCACCGCGACCAGGAAACTTTGCATATTAAATCCGCTGACGCTGCCGCCGATACCAAACATGGTCGCCAGCCATCCGCCTACCACTGCGCCCACGATACCGAGAATGCAGGTGAGGAAAAAGCCGCCCCCATCGCGTCCTGGCATCAAAAACTTGGCGATCACACCCGCAATCAAACCAAACACAATCCAGGCAATAATTCCCATACTCAGGCCCTCTTTTCAGTGAAAAGCATACGCAACGGTTTCTTGCGCTCGTTCACTAAGTATAGGCAAGTCCTTGATTCGTGCAGTATCGCTACGGATGAATTCTCACGCTTTCTGAAAAAAGCTCACGCATTTGTATTAAGTTTTGCTCTGAAATGCCGATAACCGTTCGACAGTCTGTCAGACAGCCAGGAGTTTTTCCGCGTGAGTCAGTACAATGAGCAGTTCCTGAAGCAAAATCCGTTGGCGATTTTGGGCGTACTTCGTGACCTACACATCAATCAGGTGCCGCTGCGTGTCTCCTGGCCTGGCGGACAATTTATCAGTAAGGTTCTGGACGTTTCCCCGGAAAAACTGGTGTTCGACTTCGGTAGCCAGCAGCAAGAAAACATTGCCGTTCAGAAAGCCAGTAACATTACCATTACTGCTGAAACGCAGGGCGCAAAAGTTGAATTTACCCTTGCCCAGATTGAAAGCGGCGAGTATTTGCACTTACCGGCTTTTTTTAGCCCACTTCCCTCTGCGCTGTGGTTTGTACAACGTCGGGAGTATTTTCGCATCTGTGCACCGTCACACCCTGTCTATTACGGCACGGCACAAATGCCAGATAACAGCGTCCTCCATTTTCGTCTTTTTGATTTGTCGCTGGGCGGAATGGGCGCATTGCTGGAGGGGGCAACACCCGCTGGGCTGACGCCGGGAATGTGCTTTACTCAGTTGGTACTGAACATGGGGGAATGGGGTCGGTTCCGCTTTGACGCCCAACTTCTCTCCGTCACGGAACGCAAAATTATTGACGGGAAAAATGAGACTGTCTCCACTCCCCGCCTGAGCTTCCGTTTTCTCAACGTCGGCCCAGGGGTAGAGCGGGAATTGCAGCGAATTATCTATTCGCTTGAGCGCGAGGCGCGGGAAAAATCCAATAAGGTCCGCGATTAATTCATCACATCCAGCGCCCGTTGAAGTTTCCAGATATAGCGCGGGGCTTGTGGCGCAGGATGATTATTAGCGACGTGTTCGAGAAACTCATCGGCATCGAGATCGTTAATCTTACCGATCGCTTTTTTACGATCTGAAGAGAAGGTGCGTAACAACGCGCCTGCACCGTTGGCATAAGAAACCACCAGCGCGTACTGCATCACCTGCGGGTCTTCAATACCTGCTAACGGACCGGTTTCCAGGATGTTCAGATAGGCAGCCCCCATGGAGATATTGCGCTCAGGGTTTTTCAGTTCGCTGGTGCTGGGTTCACCACTCCAGCCCATCCGGCGATAGACATCGCGTCCGGAGGTGGAAGCTTTAAGCTGCATCAGACCGATGGCATTCGACTTACTGACCGCATTGGGATTTCCGCCCGACTCAATGGCGATTATCGCGGTGATCAACTGTGGACTCACCCCCCAGGCCGCCCCCGCTTTTTCACTGATCGGCATCCACTGCATCGCGCGCTTTACCGGAACTTCCGCATTCCACGGGGGATTTTTGTAATCCTGCTTTGAGCTACAGCCAGCCAGCAGCACGATTAAAAAGGCGAACCATCTTAATTTCACGTCATCCATCCTTATAGCCGGATAAGGAAAGCGTCATCCGGCAAAACGTTCTAATATAAGCGGCATGATATACATTTGCGTTTTATTGTCAGCAAGGAAATGCCATGTCTCTGTTTCATTTAATCGCCCCTTCAGGCTACTGCATCAATCAACAAGCGGCATTGCGCGGCGTTCAGCGCCTGACGGCGGCGGGACATGTGGTCGAAAATTCAGAGATTATTCAGCGTCGTTATTTGCGCTTTGCCGGAACGGAAGCGGAGCGACTGGCTGATATTCTACATCTGGTTGAGCTAACGGACCCGGACACTATCGTGATGCCGGTGCGTGGCGGTTACGGTGCCAGTCGCCTGTTGCCCTATATCGACTGGCAGGCGCTCTCCCGCCGTCAACAGCAGGATCCGCTACTGATCTGCGGCCACAGCGATTTTACCGCCATTCAGTGTGGTCTGTTAGCGCAGGGAAACGCGATCACATTCAGCGGCCCAATGTTGGCGGCAAATTTTGGCGCAGAAGAGATGAATGCGTTCACCGAGGAGCATTTCTGGCGCGCACTACAGAATGCGCAGTACACGGTTGAATGGGCGGGCGAAGGCCCTGACTGTGAGGCCGAAGGGACGCTGTGGGGTGGAAATCTGGCGATGATAATTTCCCTTATCGGCACACCCTGGATGCCCCGGATTGAACGGGGAGTTCTGGTGCTGGAAGATATTAACGAACACCCTTTCCGGGTTGAGCGCATGTTGCTGCAACTGTTTGATGCCGGAATTTTAAATCGCCAGAGCGCCATTGTGCTGGGCAGTTTCAGCGGCAGTGCGCCGAATGACTATGACGCGGGCTACGATCTGAATACGATGTATACTTTCCTGCGCGAGCGTCTTTCCATACCGCTGATTACCGGTCTGGATTTTGGCCATGAACAGAGAACCGTGACGCTGGCGTTAGGGGCACGCGCTGTGCTGCAACACGGGCAAAGCGGTACACAACTGACGATTTCTGGTCATCCTACGCTCAGAAGGTAAAACAGGGGGCAATTAAAATCATTAAACGCTATTTCTGTTGATATTATGATAGTTTGAATAAATAAGAATGTGCGTAATAAGGGAGTAACCGAACGTTGGATGCCGCAGCAATAATCAGCCTTTTCATTTTGGGGTCCGTCCTCGTTACCAGCAGTATTTTGCTCAGTTCTTTTTCTTCTCGTCTTGGTATCCCTATCCTGGTTATCTTTCTTGCCATCGGTATGCTGGCAGGCGTGGACGGTGTCGGTGGGATCCCCTTCGATAACTACCCCTTTGCTTATATGGTCAGTAACCTCGCCCTGGCGGTGATCCTGCTCGACGGCGGAATGCGTACCCAGGCCAGTTCATTTCGCGTCGCGCTGGGCCCTGCGCTCTCCCTGGCGACCGTTGGCGTGCTGATAACCTCCGGACTCACCGGCATGATGGCGGCATGGTTATTTAAACTGGATCTGATTGAAGGCCTGCTGATTGGCGCAATTGTCGGCTCGACGGACGCCGCAGCGGTTTTTTCATTATTGGGCGGTAAAGGCCTCAACGAGCGTGTCGGTTCGACGCTGGAAATTGAGTCCGGCAGTAACGACCCGATGGCCGTGTTCCTGACCATTACCCTGATAGAGATGATTAAGCAGCACGAAGCGGGATTAAGCTGGATGTTTGCGGTCAATATTATCCAACAGTTCGGGTTAGGCATTCTATTTGGCCTGGGCGGTGGGTACCTGCTTCAGCAGACGATAAACCGCATCTCTCTGCCCGCCGGATTGTACCCGCTGCTCGCCCTGAGCGGCGGAATTCTGATCTTTGCGCTTACCACGGCGCTTGAGGGAAGTGGTATCCTGGCAGTCTATCTGTGCGGGTTCCTGCTCGGCAACCGCCCTATTCGTAGTCGTTTCGGCATTCTGCAAAACTTTGATGGTCTGGCCTGGCTGGCGCAAATTGCTATGTTCCTCGTTTTGGGACTGCTGGTTACGCCGTCCGATTTGTTGCCAATTGTGGTGCCCGCCTTAATTCTCTCAGCATGGATGATATTTGTCGCCCGCCCGCTGTCGGTGTTTGCCGGACTGCTGCCGTTTCGCGGATTCAATCTTCGCGAACGCGTGTTCATCAGTTGGGTCGGATTACGCGGCGCGGTACCTATCATCCTTGCGGTTTTCCCGATGATGGCGGGTCTGGACAACGCGCGTCTGTTCTTTAACGTTGCCTTCTTCGTCGTACTGATTTCGCTGCTGTTTCAGGGCACTTCGCTTAGCTGGGCCGCGAAAAAGGCCAAAGTGGTGGTGCCGCCCATCGGCTGGCCTGTCTCTCGCGTTGGGCTCGATATCCACCCGGATAATCCGTGGGAGCAGTTTGTTTATCAACTGAGCGCCGATAAATGGTGCGTGGGCGCCGCGCTGCGTGACCTGCATATGCCGCAGGAAACGCGTATTGCCGCCCTCTTTCGCGACAACGAACTGTTTCACCCGACAGGCAGTACTCGCCTGCGTGAAGGCGATGTGCTGTGTGTTATTGGCCGTGAACGCGATCTCCCGGCGCTGGGCAAACTATTTAGCCAGTCGCCGCCGGTCGCACTGGATCAACGCTTCTTCGGTGATTTTATCCTCGAAGCCAGCGCCAAATATGCTGACGTGGCGCTGATTTATGGTCTGGAAGATAGCGTTGAACAGTATGATAAACAAAAGACATTAGGCGAAATTGTCGAGCACTTATTAGGCGCTGCGCCAGTTGTCGGTGATCATGTCGAATTTGCCGGGATGATCTGGACAGTCGCGGAAAAAGAGGACAACGCCGTCCTGAAGGTCGGGGTTCGCGTGGCTGGTGAGGAAGAAACGGTGTAGTAGGTATTTTGCCGGATGACGGCAACGCCATCATCCGGCATCACACTAAAAGTTACACCGTCACAACTGGCACGCGCAGTGCAAGAGAACACATCAGTTCATACCCCACGGTGCCCGCCGCTGAGGCGACGTCATCAATTTTGATCTCGTTACCCCACAGCTCCACCGGCGTTCCAATGCCAGCCTGGGAACATGGCGTTAAATCTACCGCCAGCATGTCCATTGATACGGTTCCGACCGTGACTGTCCGCACGCCGTCCACCAGAATGGGTGTACCGGTCGGCGCATGTCGCGGATAGCCGTCTGCATAACCGGCAGCGACAATACCGATCCTCTGCTCTCCACCGGCAGTATACCGCCCACCATAACCGACCCGGTCGCCCGCTTTTAATGTCTGTACGCCGATAATTTCGCTGCTCAGCGTCATGACCGGCTTCAGACCGGTGTTAGCGATATCGCGCCACTGACCGGAAGGCGACGCACCGTAGAGGATGATCCCGGGACGCACCCAGTCAAAATGCGCTTCCGGATGCCAGAGCGTGGCTGCCGAATTCGACAACGAGCGACGGCACTCCATCCCTTCCGTTACGCGGGAAATCCGCTCCATCGCGTCCTGAATTCCATCGGGATGTTCAGCATCGGCAAAGTGCGACATCAGCGTCATTTCGCCCACGTTCGGCATCGCCCGCAATTGCTGCCAGACGGACTGCACCCGTTCAGGCAAGAATCCCAGCCGGTTCATTCCGCTGTTCACTTTCACGTAAACGTCGAGTGGCGCATTGAGCTTCGCATTCTGAATGGCTTTGAGCTGCCAGTTGCTGTGAACGCAGGTGGTTAAACGCCAGGTGTCGTAGACCGCTAAATCCTCCGCGTGGAAGAAGCCTTCCAGCATCAGGATCGGTCCCTTCCAGCCGCGTTCACGCAATGTGATGGCTTCTTCGAGATTGAGCAACGCGAAGCCATCGGTATTGCCTAACGCATTCCAGACACGGTCGATGCCGTGTCCGTAAGCATTGGCTTTCACCACCGACCAAACGCGAGCGTCCGGGGCGGCCTGACGCGCAATGCTCAGGTTTTGTTTCATCGCCTGCAGGTCAAGGCTGGCCAGTATCGGGCGGGTCATCTCGCCTCCTCTTAGTTATGTGCGCCGTGCAGATGCTGAGGGCGGGAAGGCGTAAAGCCGGAACGGTAGCGCGCAACGCTCAAATCGTCGTAGGGAATAGCCGGCGTGCGCCCTGAAAGCAGGTCAGACAAAAGTTGCCCTGAACCGCATGCCATCGTCCAGCCCAGCGTACCGTGGCCGGTATTGAGCCACAGGTTTTTGAAGCTGGTGCGCCCGACAACCGGCGTGCCGTCCGGCGTCATTGGACGCAGCCCTGTCCAGAATGTCGCCTGCTCAATATGCCCACCGCGCGGGTAGAGATCGCGAACCACCATTTCCAGCGTTTCGCGACGCGGCTGAAGTAACTTGGTGTTGAAACCCACAATTTCAGCCATTCCGCCAACACGAATTCGCTGGTCAAAACGGGTAATCGCGATCTTGTAAGTTTCATCAAGGATAGTCGAAACTGGCGCACCGTCCTCTTCGGCGACGGGAATGGTCAGCGAATAGCCCTTCAGTGGATAGACCGGAATATCGACAATGCCTTTCAGCATCGAGGTGGAGTAAGAGCCGAAAGCCATCACGTAGGCATCGGCTTTGATCACTTCATCTCCGCATTTCACGCCGTAGATTTGTTCGCCTTCACAGAGCAGTTTATCCACTGGCGTATTGAAACGGAATTTAACCCCTGCCTGCTCAGCCATCTGCGCCAGACGCTGAGTAAAAAGCTGGCAGTCACCCGTCTCGTCGTTCGGTAAACGCAGGCCACCGGTCAGTTTATGCGCCACCTCCGCCAGTGCGGGCTCAACTTCCGCCAGACGATGCGCTTCAAGGAGCTGATACGGAACGCCTGCGTCTTCCAGTACCGCGATATCGCGGGTCGCGTTTTCATACTGCTGTTCAGTGCGGAAAAGTTGCAATGTTCCGCCCTGTCGTCCTTCGTACTGAATACCGGTGGAGGCGCGCAGTGCTTTCAGACAGTCACGGCTGTACTCCGCCAGCCGCACCATTCGTCCCTTATTTTCCATGTAATGGCTGGTATCGCAGTTGCGCAGCATTTGCCACATCCATTTGAGCTGGAATTGAGTGCCGTCCAGACGAACCGCCAGAGGCGCGTGACGCTGGAACATCCATTTAATCGCTTTTAAGGGAACGCCTGGCGCTGCCCAGGGTGCCGCATAGCCCGGTGAGATCTGCCCCGCATTCGCTGCGCTGGTTTCCAGCGCCGGACCCGGTTCCCGATCGATAACGGTGACATCATGTCCAGCCTGACTCAAATACCAGGCGCTGGTCACGCCGACGACGCCACTTCCCAGTATGACAACTCGCATAGCCACTCCATTAACAGTAAAAGAACAATCATCTAATTACATCTTGATAACCTAGATGAAAATATTATTCAACATACGGCTTTTTTATGGTGACCTGTCTCACACAACACTGATAGCACAGGAGTGTCATTAAACTGGTATCTCCTGCTGCAACGCATTTTTATCCAGAATAAAATATCGTGACCTGCCGTGTTTTTGGCACCCTGACCAACGGAAATGGCAAAGAAAAAGGTTCTTTCTGAACACGGTTTTTAACAGGCTGTTCTATGCTTGAAATGAGGTGCTCCACACAGAGAGCGCCGCCAACAATGAGGGTGCGCGAATGGCTACGATTGATTCCATGAACAAGGACACCACACGGTTGAGCGATGGACCCGACTGGACGTTTGATCTGTTGGATGTTTATCTGGCAGAGATAGACCGCGTGGCGAAACTTTACCGGCTCGATACCTACCCGCACCAGATTGAAGTGATCACCTCCGAACAGATGATGGATGCCTACTCCAGCGTCGGGATGCCGATTAACTATCCGCACTGGTCGTTTGGCAAAAAATTCATTGAGACGGAACGCTTATACAAACACGGGCAGCAAGGGCTGGCATATGAGATTGTCATTAACTCTAACCCGTGTATTGCCTATTTAATGGAGGAGAACACCATTACCATGCAGGCGCTGGTGATGGCGCATGCCTGTTACGGGCACAACTCCTTCTTTAAAAATAACTACCTGTTCCGTAGCTGGACCGACGCCAGTTCAATTGTGGATTACCTGATCTTCGCACGAAATTACATCACGCAGTGCGAGGAGCGTTACGGGGTGGATGAAGTCGAGAAGCTGCTGGATTCCTGCCATGCCCTGATGAACTACGGCGTAGATCGCTATAAGCGTCCGCAAAAAATTTCTCTTCAGGAAGAGAAAGCCCGACAGAAAAGCCGCGAAGAGTACCTGCAAAGCCAGGTGAACATGCTGTGGCGTACCCTGCCGAAGAAAGAGGAAGAAAAGACCATTGCCGAGGCGCGCCGCTACCCTTCCGAACCCCAGGAGAACCTGCTCTATTTTATGGAGAAGAATGCCCCGCTGCTGGAGTCCTGGCAACGGGAAATCCTGCGCATTGTGCGCAAAGTGAGCCAGTATTTTTATCCGCAAAAACAGACTCAGGTGATGAACGAAGGCTGGGCCACTTTCTGGCACTATACGATTTTGAATCATCTTTATGATGAGGGAAAAGTCACTGAACGCTTCATGCTGGAATTCCTGCACAGCCATACCAATGTCGTCTTTCAGCCGCCCTACAATAGCCCGTGGTACAGCGGGATAAATCCTTACGCACTCGGCTATGCGATGTTCCAGGACATTAAACGCATTTGCCAGTCGCCGACAGAAGAAGATAAATACTGGTTCCCGGATATTGCGGGATCCGACTGGCTGGAGACGCTGCATTTTGCCATGCGTGATTTTAAAGATGAGAGCTTTATCAGCCAGTTCCTGTCACCCAAAGTGATGCGCGACTTCCGGTTCTTCACCGTGCTCGACGATGACCGACATAACTATCTCGAAATCTCCGCCATTCATAATGAGGAAGGCTATCGCGAAATCCGCAACCGGCTTTCATCGCAATACAACCTGAGTAACGTTGAGCCGAATATTCAGGTCTGGAACGTTGATTTACGCGGCGATCGCTCCCTTACCCTGCGATATATCCCGCACAATCGCGCACCGCTGGATAAAGAACGCAAGGAGGTGTTGAAGCATGTCCATCGACTGTGGGGATTTGATGTGATGCTGGAACAGCAAAACGAAGATGGCAGTGTAGAACTGCTGGAGCGTTGCCCGCCACGGGTGAATAATTTGTAGTTTGTTGCCCGGTGGCGCTTGCGCTTACCGGGCCTGCAATGGTTATCGACCTTGAATGGCTAAATCACTGGGCAGATTTTTCTGCATCCGATGCCAAATTTCCCCGCTGTCATGACCATAGCGACGTACCGTCTCATAGACCTGGTCGTGTGCGCCCTGCAAGCAAAGCTGCGAGAGCTTATGGTAGAAGCCGAGCGCTAAGCTGCGAGCTTCCGGGTTAGCAAAGTAATGACGCCCGATGCGGGTATACAACCCTTTCATCCCATTGAGGATCAAGCCATAAATCGGATTGCCGGAGGCAAACGCCAGTCCACGAAAAATACTGTAATCGAGTTCAGCAAACGCATCAGCGTGATCGGCAACTTCCGTCGCCGTGGCCAGAACTTCCTGCGCTTTTTCAGGATGCTGACGAAACGCGGTGCGAATAAAGATGGTGGAGATATTGGTACGCACGGACAGCAGATTGTCGATCAGCTGCGGGACGCTTTCGTGATCGAGGCGCGCCAGCGTTTCAAGGATATTCAGACCGGAGGTTTCCCAGAAGTTATTTACCTTCGTGGGTTTACCATGTTGAATGGTTAACCAACCGTCTCGCGCGAGACGCTGCAGAACTTCGCGCAGCGTGGTTCGCGTTACGCCGATCAGTTCAGAGAGCTCACGTTCTGCTGGCAGAATAGTGCCCGGAGGGAAGCGGTTATTCCAGATACTTTCAATGATGTACTCTTCCGCGAAACCCGCAGGGCTCTGCGCCTTAATGACCATAATAAGATTTCCATTACACAGCAAAACATAGTTTCACTCATCATACCAGACGGGCTAAAAGCCCGATAGCGGACACAATGAAGAAAAAGGGGATCAGGGCGCCATTTTCTCAATTCTGCCAGGAGGTGAAGTTAAGGACTTGCCTGTGTTCCGCCTGACCGCTAAGCTTTGCGGTCAAACATAAAAACATCATTTCAATTTAGAAGGTAAGGGAAACCACCATGGAGCTCTCCTGGGGCCGCGCACTGTGGCGCAACTTTTTAGGTCAATCGCCAGACTGGTATAAACTCGCCCTACTGGCATTTCTCATTGTTAACCCACTGATTTTCATTATCAATCCGTTTGTCGCGGGTTGGCTGCTGGTTGCGGAGTTTATCTTCACGCTGGCGATGGCGCTTAAATGTTACCCGCTACTGCCCGGCGGCCTGCTGGCGATTGAGGCCGTGTTCATCGGTATGACCAGCGCCAGTCATGTGCGCGAAGAGGTCGCGGCTAACCTGGAAGTCTTGCTCCTGCTGATGTTCATGGTGGCGGGCATCTTCTTTATGAAACAACTGCTGCTGTTTATCTTTACCCGCCTGCTGCTGAGCATCCGTTCCAAAACGCTACTGTCCCTGGCCTTCTGTATTGCGGCGGCGTTCCTTTCCGCGTTCCTTGATGCGCTGACCGTGGTGGCCGTGGTCATCAGCGTCGCCGTGGGGTTCTACGGCATTTATCACCGCGTTGTCTCCTCACGCGGTGAAGATAACGACATGCTGGATGATAGCCATATTGAACAACACCATAAATCGGTGCTGGAGCAGTTCCGTGGTTTCCTGCGCAGCCTGATGATGCATGCTGGTGTAGGGACCGCACTGGGCGGCGTAATGACAATGGTTGGCGAGCCGCAAAACCTGATTATCGCCAAGGCCGCCGGCTGGCATTTCGGCGACTTCTTCCTGCGGATGTCTCCGGTGACCATCCCGACACTCATCTGCGGTCTGTTAACCTGCGTACTGGTTGAGAAAATGCGCTGGTTTGGCTATGGCGAAACGCTGCCGGAGAAAGTCCGCGAAGTCCTGCAGCAATTTGACGATCAAAGTCGTCAGCAGCGAAACCGTCAGGAACAACTGAAACTGGTTGTGCAGGCGATTATTGGCATCTGGTTGGTCATCGCACTGGCGTTACATCTGGCGGAAGTGGGGTTGATTGGTCTGTCAGTCATCATTCTGGCGACCTCGCTGACCGGCGTGACCGACGAGCACGCCATTGGCAAGGCGTTTACCGAGTCCCTGCCCTTTACCGCACTGCTGACCGTCTTTTTCGCCGTCGTCGCGGTGATTATCGATCAACAACTGTTTTCGCCGATTATTCATTTTGTTCTTCAGGCATCAGAGCATGCGCAACTGACGCTGTTTTATCTCTTTAACGGTCTGCTTTCATCGATTTCTGACAACGTATTCGTTGGGACGATCTATATCAATGAAGCCAAAGCGGCGATGGAGAGCGGCGCGATTACTCTGCAACAGTACGAACTGTTAGCGGTGGCGATCAACACCGGAACCAACCTGCCGTCTGTGGCGACGCCAAACGGTCAGGCTGCGTTCCTGTTCCTTCTCACTTCTGCACTGGCCCCATTGATTCGTCTTTCTTATGGTCGAATGGTCTGGATGGCGCTACCTTATACCATTGTCCTGACGCTGGTAGGTCTGCTGTGCGTTGAGTTCACACTGTCGCCAATGACCGAGTGGATGCTACAAACTGGCTGGATCGTTACACCTTAATCACAACAAACCGGGCATATCATTGCCCGGTTTGCCTTTTTGCCTGATAATTATCCAATTGTACTATATTTCGTTTTCTCCAGGTGGCGCGGTAAACGAATTGGTTTACACTGCGCTTTCTACGCATGTTGCAGGGAAATTATTATGTTGCGATTTTTGAACCAGTGCTCACGGGGTCGGGGCGCATGGTTATTGATGGCGTTTACTGCTTTAGCGCTCGAGCTGGTAGCGCTGTATTTTCAGCACGTCATGCTACTCAAGCCGTGTGTACTGTGCATTTACGAACGTTGTGCGTTGTTTGGCATCATGGGTGCCGGGATTGTCGGGGCAATTGCGCCAAAAACTCCATTACGCTACGTCGGGCTGGCGATCTGGATCTACAGCGCCTGGCGTGGGATACAACTGGCCTGGGAGCATACCCAGATCCAGCTTCATCCTTCCCCGTTTATGACCTGTGATTTTATGGCTCGTTTCCCCACCTGGCTGCCGCTGGATAAATGGCTGCCGCAGGTATTTGTCGCCTCTGGCGATTGCGCGGAGCGTCAGTGGGAATTTTTAACCCTGGAAATGCCGCAATGGCTGCTGGGGATTTTTGTGGCCTATCTCGTGGTCGCGGTGCTGGTACTTATTTCGCAACCGCTAAAACCAAAAAGACGCGATTTGTTCAGTCGTTAACAGAAGACGCTCCCAACCGGGAGCGTTTTTTTGTCCTGGACTCAGTCCGCCCAGGATGGCTTGTTCAGTATATGGTCCTGCCAGTCAACTACTTCGGATTCCCGCACCGCAATATGACGTACTGAAATTCGCTCGCCGTGCATCGCCGCCTTTGAGCCCGTCAACAGCGGGTGCCAATCCGGCAGCCCTTTACCTTCCGCCAACAGTCGATAGGCACAGGTCATTGGCAGCCATTCAAAGGTCGGCAGGTTATCACGGGTCAGCTTGATGCAGTCTGGCTCGTAATCGAAACGACGCTCATAATTACGGCACTGGCAGGTTTTGATATTGAGCTGGCGACAGGCGACGTTGGTGAAATAGATTTCATCCGTATCCTCGTCCATCAGTTTGTGCAGGCAACATTGACCACAGCCATCACACAACGACTCCCATTCGGCATCGGTCATTTCATCAAGGGTTTTACGTTGCCAGAAAGGTAAATCGCTCATCAGGGTATCCGCCATTGCTCTAAAAGGTGCACCTTATAACCAGTCTGGCACGCTGATGCAAGTTTTGCCGCCCGAAAAGGCGGCAAGCGAGAGTTACAGTACGCGTGTCGTCAGCGTATTCCCGTTAAAGCTGATCACCAGTTCGTCACCGCTGACGAGTGGCCCAACGCCTTCCGGCGTCCCGGTCAGGATGACATCGCCCGCTTTAAGGGTAAAAAATTTGCTCATATAGGCAATCAGCGGCACGATTTTATGGATCATATCCGCCGTCGATCCCTGCTGGCGGACCTCGCCATTGACAGTCAGGCCCAGCGTTGTCGCTTGCGGATCGCCGCTAAACTCTGTCGCCGGAATAAAACCGGACAGCGGACAGGAATTATCGAAGCCCTTGGCTTTTTCCCACGGTTGGCCCGCTTTCTTCATTTTGCCCTGGATATCACGCAGCGTCAGATCGAGAGCGACCCCATACCCCGCGATAGCCTTTTTGACATGATCCTCGGTGGCGTGTCGCAGCGTAGAACCAATCAACACCGCCAACTCGACTTCGTGGTGCACGGAACCCATATCCGCTGGGATCGCCAACGGCTGGCGCAAATCGCAAAGCGCCGTTTCTGGTTTGATAAACAGAACCGGCTCTTCGGGCATCACGCTGCCCATCTCCTTAATGTGCTTTGCGTAGTTGCTGCCGACACAAACCACTTTACTTGCCGGGTAATCCAGCAGCGCACCCTGCCAGTTATGATGTTGATACATTCTGTTCCCCTACTCTGTCATCGTGGATTTCAGCACTGACACCGACAGGCATGACTCACTGCCAATTAATTGTCAGTCTCAGATTTGTTTTGTGAGGAGGCCGCAAGATGCATTTTCAGTAAATTTTCCGGCGGCGGCGGAAGTTGTAAATAATAGCCCTGTTCTGTTAGTGCTTGTTTAACCTTTTCCAAATCGGCATTGATTAACTGCTTACGACCATCCAGTGGCAATAACATAGCCAGCTGCGGTTGACCAAATCCCTTCATCAGTTCTTCCGGTACGCGTGAAAAATCGTCTTTTTTTTCGACATATAAATAGGTCTGGTCACGCTTACTACTTCTGTAGATCACACAAAACATACTTTTTACTCTGAATTAAACGGATGGCGACTTGCCTCAATATAATAGTGACTATAACATGCCTATTGGACTTCGGAATATCACTCCACGCCGGAGATGATAAATTGCAAATTGAGTAAGGCCAGGATGTCAAACACGCCCATCGAACTTAAAGGCAGTAGCTTCACCTTATCAGTGGTTCATCTGCATGAAGCAGAACCCGAGGTTATTCGGCAGGCGTTAGAAGACAAAATCGCTCAGGCTCCGGCTTTTTTGAAACATGCCCCTGTGGTGGTGAATGTCGGCGGTCTTGAGAAGCCGATAAACTGGTCGGCACTCCATGAGGTTGTGTCGTCGACGGGGCTGCGCATTGTGGGCGTCAGTGGTTGTAAAGATGCCCGCCTGAAAGCGGAAATCGATGCAATGGGTCTTCCTTTACTCACTGAAGGAAAAGAAAAAGTGGCGCGTTCTGCCGCCGCAGAGCCTGTTGCACCCGCCGCTGTCGAGCAAAACGCCAAATCCGTCACAAAAACACGATTTATAGATGTCCCGGTTCGTTCCGGTCAGCGCATTTATGCACCACACTGTGATCTGATTGTTACAAATCACGTCAGCGCAGGCGCAGAACTTATCGCGGATGGCAATATTCATGTTTATGGCATGATGAGAGGCCGTGCGCTGGCGGGCGCAAGCGGCGATCGGGAAGCACAGATATTTTGTACACACCTGACGGCAGAACTGGTGTCGATTGCAGGTGTTTATTGGCTGAGTGATAAAATCCCAGCCGAATTTTATGGCAAAGCGACGCGTCTGCAGCTTGCAGATAACGCTTTGACAGTTCAACCGTTGAATTGATCCCTTTTTAACAAGGAATTTCTATGGCACGCATTATTGTTGTTACTTCGGGTAAAGGGGGCGTTGGCAAAACCACCTCCAGCGCGGCCATCGCTACTGGTTTGGCCCAGAAGGGAAAGAAAACTGTCGTTATTGATTTTGATATCGGCCTGCGTAATCTTGATCTCATCATGGGATGTGAACGTCGGGTCGTTTACGATTTCGTCAACGTCATTCAGGGCGATGCCACGCTGAATCAGGCGTTAATTAAAGATAAACGCACAGAGAACCTGTTTATTCTTCCTGCCTCTCAGACGCGTGATAAAGACGCGCTGACCCGGGAAGGTGTGGCGAAAGTTCTCGATGATCTGAAAGCGATGGATTTTGATTTCGTGGTCTGTGACTCCCCGGCAGGTATCGAAACGGGCGCGCTGATGGCGCTCTATTTCGCAGATGAAGCAATCATCACCACCAACCCGGAAGTCTCCTCCGTGCGTGACTCAGACCGTATTCTTGGCATTCTGGCGTCTAAATCGCGTCGCGCCGAGAATGGCGATGAACCGATCAAAGAGCATCTGTTATTGACGCGCTATAACCCCGGCCGTGTCAACAAGGGCGATATGCTCAGTATGGAAGATGTGCTGGAAATTCTGCGGATTAAGCTTGTCGGGGTGATCCCGGAAGATCAGTCGGTACTGCGCGCCTCTAACCAGGGCGAACCCGTCATTCTGGATATTAATTCAGACGCGGGTAAAGCGTATGCCGATACGGTAGAACGTCTGTTGGGAGAAGAACGTCCTTTCCGCTTCATTGATGAAGAGAAGAAAGGTTTCCTCAAACGCCTGTTCGGAGGATAAATTATGGCATTACTGGATTTTTTTCTCTCACGGAAAAAAAATACAGCGAACATTGCGAAAGAACGTTTGCAGATTATTGTCGCTGAACGCCGTCGGAGTGACGCCGAGCCACATTATTTGCCGCAGTTACGCAAAGATATTCTTGAGGTCATATGTAAATATGTCCAAATCGACCCTGAAATGGTCACCGTGCAGTTAGAACAAAAAGACGGTGATATTTCTATTCTGGAACTTAACGTCACGTTGCCAGAAACGGAAGAATCAAGATAACTTTTTGCTGAGAAAATTCCTGGATTTAAAAAGGCAGAGCAATCTGCCTTTTTTATTTCAGCGAGAACGAGGGATATTGCTCGGCAAAATAGTTTCGCAAAAACTCAACGGTAATTCGAATTTTTGCCGAGGACGCCAGGCGGGAAACATATACCGCCCAGATATTCGCCGGCTGATAATAGTCAGGCAAAACGTGCACAAGATGACCACTGACAATGTTATCGCAGACGTCCCACCACGAGCGCAGCGCAATTCCCTGCCCATCCAGACACCACTGATGAACAATCTCCCCATGATTCGATGAGAGACTCCCGCTCACCTTAATGGCATGCTGACCCTCTTTATTCTGCAGTTGCCAGATCCCAAACGGATGATCGCGCTCCTTTATGACCAGGCAGGGATAGGTAGACAGTTCCGCAAGCTGTTTTGGCATCCCGTGTCGGGCAATGAACTCAGGCGACGCACAGAGGATTCGGTAGTTTGTTGCCAGCTTACGGGCAATTAAGTTTGGCGCGATCTCATCGCCTATGCGGATATCGAGGTCTACGCCTTCCATAACCAGATCCACCAGCCTGTCCGCGACATCAAAACGTAGCTCCAGCTGCGGGTACTGCTTTGCCAACGCCGACAGCGCCGGAGCCACGATGCGGCGACCAAAACCAAAGCTGCTGATGATATTCAGGCTTCCCTGTGGCACCTGGCGGACGTCGGAAAGCTCATCCATCATCTGATCCACATCGTGGAGTATCCGCTGCGCCCATTCATAGATGCGCTCGCCCTCTTCGGTAATGGTCACGCGCCGGGTGGTGCGATGCAGCAAAACAACGTTAAGGGTTTGCTCAAGAAGCGCCACCCGCTTGCTCACAAACGCGGGTGACACGCCCAATTCTTCAGCCACGGCGGCAAATCCCGCACGTCGAGCGACCAGCATAAAGACGCGTAAATCATTCAGCAGAGGCAGATTATTCATGATCTGTGTTTTATGTTTCACCAGTTAGCGTGATTAATTCCTTTTCAGTCAATTATAGGATAGTGAGGAAGTCAAATTTGCGACCCTACAAGTGAGAACTGACATGAAAAAAATATTCCGTATTGCCGCGATTCCCGGAGACGGCATCGGCAAAGAAGTGCTGCCAGAGGGGATTCGCGTTTTACAGGCTGCGGCCAAACGCTGGGATCTGACGCTGAGCTTTGAGCAGTTCGAGTGGGCAAGCTGTGAGTATTACCAGCACCACGGCAAGATGATGCCTGACGACTGGCGTGAGCAGCTTACCGCTTATGATGCCATCTACTTTGGCGCGGTAGGCTGGCCGGATACGGTGCCGGATCATATCTCCCTGTGGGGGTCGTTACTCAAGTTCCGCCGCGAATTCGACCAGTACGTTAACCTACGACCCGTCCGCCTCTTCCCCGGTGTGCCCTGCCCGCTGGCAGGCAAGAAACCCGGCGATATTGATTTCTATGTCGTACGTGAAAACACCGAAGGGGAATATTCCGCCCTCGGCGGCCACATTAATCCGGGGACGGAGCATGAAGTGGTTATTCAGGAGTCGGTGTTCACCCGTCGCGGAGTGGATCGCATTTTGCGCTACGCGTTTGAACTGGCCCAAAGCCGTCCGCGCAAGTTACTGACCTCCGCAACTAAATCCAATGGACTGGCGATCAGCATGCCGTTCTGGGACGAGCGAGTGGAAGCCATGGCGCAGCAGTATCCGGAGATCCGCTGGGATAAGCACCATATTGATATTCTCTGCGCCAGGTTTGTGATGCAGCCCGAGCGGTTCGACGTGGTGGTCGCCTCTAACCTGTTTGGTGATATCCTTTCTGACCTTGGCCCCGCCTGCACCGGCACCATCGGTATCGCCCCTTCCGCTAATCTGAACCCCGAACGCACCTTCCCGTCGCTGTTCGAGCCGGTTCACGGTTCAGCACCGGATATCTACGGCAAGAATATTGCTAACCCGGTTGCGACAATTTGGGCGGGTGCAATGATGCTCGACTTTCTGGGCGCGGGTGACGAGAGCTATACCGCAGCGCATAACGGGATCCTCTCTGCCATTGAACAGGTCATCGCTGACGGTCCCAAAACGCCGGATATGAAGGGCAACGCGTCAACGCAGCAGGTCGGCGAGGCCGTTGCGCAGATTATTCTTTCTTAAGGTCAAACCACAAAATAAGAGCCGCGTCACGGACGCGGCATTTTTATTCGTTCTATGCAGTAAATAACCTGCGCCATTTCACCTTTTATTGTTTCCATTCCGTGTTTTATTGCTTCACGCATCGGCCAATTGTTTAATTCATGTAACAAACAAATAATTAATTTGTTAAATGCAAACACTACAAACTTTGACCCTACTCCGTGATAACAACGACAGGCTAAAGCCACTTGCGGGCAGCTATGCCCAGGAGATCACCGATGTTGAGCAACGTAAAGAAAAAAGATGTGCCGCTGATCGTTATCAGCCTGGTGGCCATTCTTTTTATCGCAGCAGCATTAAGTCTTTTTCCCGAACAGTCCGCTCAGGCGGCTAACGCAATTTATAACGGCGTGACCCGGATGCTGGGTTCTGCTGTTCAGGTATTAGTTTTGCTGGCAATGGGGCTGGTAGTTTATCTGGCTACCAGCAAATACGGCAATATTCGCCTCGGCGAAGGGAAACCGGAATACAGCACGCTGGCCTGGCTTTTTATGTTTATCTGCGCCGGACTCGGCTCCTCCACGCTTTACTGGGGCGTCGCCGAATGGGCCTACTATTATCAGACGCCTGGCCTGAACATCGAACCACACTCCCAGAAAGCGCTGGAATATAGCGTGCCTTATTCGTTTTTCCATTGGGGGATCAGCGCATGGGCAACTTATACGCTGGCATCGCTGATCATGGCCTACCACTTTCATGTCCGTAAAAACAAAGGATTAAGCCTTTCCGGCATTATTGCTGCCATTACCGGCGTTCGACCGCAGGGCGTATGGGGACGACTTGTCGACCTGATGTTTTTAATTGCCACCGTTGGCGCATTAACCATTTCTCTGGTTGTCACCGCTGCGACCTTTACGCGGGGACTGTCAGCACTTACCGGCCTGCCGGATAATTTCACGGTGCAGGCTTTTGTGATCCTGCTTTCCGGGGGCATCTTCTGTCTGAGCTCGTGGATCGGCATTAACAACGGTTTGCAACGTCTGAGCAAGATGGTCGGCTGGGGCGCAATCCTGCTGCCGTTATTGGTGCTGATTGTCGGTCCAACCGAATTCATTACTAACAGCATCATCAATGCCATCGGCCTGACCACGCAGAATTTCCTGCAAATGAGCCTGTTTACCGATCCTCTGGGCGACGGTGTCTTTACCCGCAACTGGACGGTGTTCTACTGGCTGTGGTGGATTTCCTACACGCCAGGCGTCGCCATGTTTGTTACCCGCGTCTCTCGTGGCCGTAAAATCAAGGAAGTGATCTGGGGGCTTATTCTCGGCAGCACCGTCGGATGCTGGTTCTTCTTTGGCGTTATGGAAAGCTATGCCATCCATCAGTTTGTCAAAGGCATTATTGATGTGCCACAGATTATGGAAACACTGGGCGGTGAAACCGCGGTCCAACAGGTTCTGATGTCTTTGCCCGCTGGCAAGCTGTTCCTTGCGGCGTACCTGGCGGTGATGATTATTTTCCTGGCGTCGCATATGGATGCCGTGGCCTACACCATGGCGGCGACCAGTACTCGTAACCTTCAGGAAGGCGAAGATCCGGACCGTGGCCTGCGCCTCTTCTGGTGCGTCGTCATCACGCTGATCCCACTGTCGATCCTGTTCACTGGCGCTTCACTGGAAACGATGAAAACCACTGTGGTGCTGACGGCCCTTCCCTTCCTCGCCATATTGCTGGTGAAGGTTGGCGGTTTTATCCGCTGGCTGAAGCAGGATTATGCGCATGTCCCCGCGCATCAAATCGAAGATTATCTCCCCGGCACCGCGCAGGCTGAGCCCGAAGCCGTCCACGCTGTGTCGACCGAAAAATTACTCAAAGGCGATAACTAACGCCATAACACATCAACCGATTACAACTGAATAAAAGGTGACACTATGAGCAATCTGCACCCTGAATTTGTTCTGCCGGAAAATTTTTGCGCTAATCCGCAGGAGGCCTGGACCATTCCGGCCCGTTTCTACACCAACCAGCAGGCGTTCGAACATGAAAAAGAGAGCGTGTTTGCCAAAAGCTGGATTTGCGTAGCGCACAGCAGCGAACTGGCTAAGGCCAATGACTATGTCACCCGCGAAGTGATTGGCGAGAACATCGTTCTGGTTCGCGGTCGCGATAATATTCTGCGTGCCTTTTACAACGTCTGTCCGCACCGTGGGCATCAACTTCTTAGCGGTGAAGGCAAAGCGAAAAATGTGATTACCTGTCCGTATCACGCCTGGGCCTTCAAGCTCGATGGGCAACTGGCGCACGCCCGCAACTGTGAAAACGTGGCAAATTTTGACAGCGAAAAAGCGCAGCTGGTGCCGGTGCGTCTGGAAGAGTATGCCGGATTCGTCTTTATCAATATGGACCCCGACGCAGGCAGCGTGGAAGAACAGTTGCCCGGGCTTGGCGCAAAAGTGCTTGAAGCATGTCCGGACGTTCACGATCTTAAACTGGCGGCACGCTTTACCACCCGCACGCCGGCAAACTGGAAAAATATCGTGGATAACTATCTCGAATGCTACCACTGCGGCCCGGCGCATCCTGGTTTTTCTGACTCGGTACAGGTGGACCGCTACTGGCACACCATGCACGGCAACTGGACGCTGCAATACGGCTTCGCCAAACCGTCTGAGCAGTCCTTTAAGTTCGAAGAAGGCGTGGATGCTGCGTTTCATGGTTTCTGGCTGTGGCCTTGCACCATGCTGAACGTCACGCCCATTAAAGGGATGATGACGGTGATCTATGAATTCCCGGTGGACGCCGAAACCACGCTGCAAAACTACGACATCTACTTTACTAACGAAGAACTGACTGAAGAGCAGAAGTCGCTGATTGAGTGGTACCGCGATGTGTTCCGCCCGGAGGATTTACGCCTGGTTGAGAGCGTGCAGAAAGGGCTGAAATCGCGAGGCTATCGCGGTCAGGGGCGCATTATGGCCGACAACAGCGGCAGCGGGATTTCCGAACATGGGATCGCGCATTTCCACAATCTGTTAGCCAAAGTCTTTCGCGATTAATGTCCCAGGAGTTTGCCATGTCCGTGTTCCATTCTTCACTGTTTCGCCAGCAGGCATTAATTGACGGCAACTGGCGTGAGGCTGACGACCAGACCACCCTGTCGGTGGTTAACCCCGCAACCAACGCGGTTCTGGGTCATATTCCCAATATGGGCGCAGGGGAAACCCGCGTCGCCATAGACGCAGCCGCGCAGGCGTTACCCGCCTGGCGCGCGCTGACGCCCGCCCAACGCGCTACGTATCTTAAAGCCTGGCATCGGCTGATACTCGATAACCAAACCGAGCTTGCACAGATCATGACCGCCGAGCAGGGAAAGCCACTGGCGGAAGCACTTGGGGAAATCGTCTACGCCGCATCGTTCATTGAGTGGTTTGCTGAACAGGGCAAACGCAGCAATGGCGAAGTGATCCCTTCTCCAACAGCCGATAAGCGTCTGCTGGTGATTCGCCAGGGAATAGGCGTTTGCGCCGCCATCACGCCGTGGAATTTCCCGGCGGCAATGATCACCCGCAAGGCCGGCCCGGCGCTGGCCGCAGGCTGTACGATGGTGTTAAAACCGGCCAATGAAACGCCGTATACCGCGCTGGCGCTAGCACAACTGGCGCTCCAGGCGGGGATCCCGGCAGGCGTTCTTAACGTGGTTACCGGCAAATCGCGTGAAATTGGCGCAGAACTGACCCGCGACGAACGCGTCCGGAAACTGTCCTTTACCGGCTCGACGGAGGTTGGTCGTGTCCTGATGCGACAGTGCGCCGATTCCATCAAGAAAGTGTCACTGGAACTTGGCGGCAACGCGCCGTTTATTGTCTTTGAGGATGCCGACCTGGATAAGGCAGTTGAAGGTGCGCTGGTTGCAAAATTCCGCAATGCCGGGCAGACCTGCGTTTGCGTGAACCGTTTTTATATCCACCAGTCGGTATATGACGCATTCAGCGAAAAATTCGTTGCCCGCGTCGCCGCACTCCAGGTGGGTGACGGTAGCCACAGCGGGGTACAGACAGGACCGCTAATCAATGCGGACGCTGTACACAAAGTGCAGTCGCTGCTGGATGACGCGCTGACGCGTGGCGCAACGCTGTTAACCGGTGGTCAGCGTCACGCGCTGGGCGGAAATTTCTTTGTACCGACGGTGATTGGCGACGTTCAGCCCGGCTCGCAGCTATTACAGGAAGAGATCTTTGGTCCGGTCGCCGCACTGGTGAAGTTCGACAACGAGCAGGAGGTGATTCACCTGGCGAACGACACCATCTATGGCCTCGCCTCCTATTTCTATACCAACGATGCCGCACGCATCTGGCGTGTTTCAGAGCAACTGGAATACGGTATGGTCGGAATCAATACCGGGCTTATATCGAACGAGGTCGCCCCCTTTGGCGGGGTGAAACAGTCGGGTCTGGGGCGCGAGGGCTCTGAACACGGTATTGAGGATTACCTGGAAATGAAATATCTCTGCCAGGGATTGTAATGATGGCTTTGCCCGGCGCGGCTCCCCTGCGGCGCCGGGCTGATTTCACGGGAGTAATACGATGTCAGATTACCAGATGCTTGAGGTCCGGGTGAGGCAGGTTGAAACGATCACCCCTCACGTAAAGCGCTTCACCTTTGTTGCCCCAGACGGCGGCCCGCTGCCCGCGTTCAGCGGTGGCAGCCATATCCTTGTTCAGATGCAGGAGGGTGAAAATCATTACAGCAATGCCTACTCGCTGATAAGCAGCCCCTTTGATACCTCCTGTTATCAGATTGCCGTGCGTCTGGAAGAAGATTCCCGGGGCGGTTCTCGTTTTATGCATCAGCAGGTCGCACCGGGCGATACGCTGGTTGTCTCTTCCCCAAATAACCTTTTTGCCCTTGCTGAACAGGCACCGAAACATATCCTGATCGCCGGAGGCATCGGCATTACGCCTTTTTTATCGCATATTCCGGAGCTGGTGCAGCGTCAGGCGCTGTGGCAACTCCATTATTGTTCCCGTTCGCCGGAAAGCTGCGCCTTCATGGAGGAGCTACAGCAGCACGGCTGCGCAGACCGCATTAGCATGCATCTTTCCAGCGAGGGAACCCGCCTGGATCTGGCGCGAATGCTGGCGAATGTCGAACCGGGCAGCCATATCTATACCTGTGGTCCGGCCGCGCTAAATGAGGCAGTCAGCACTGCGGCAGCCCATGCGGGCATCGACAGCGCATATTTGCACTTCGAACAGTTCGCTATAGAAGACAAAACGGGCAATGCCTTCACGCTGGTGTTGGCGCGTTCTGGTCGTGAACTTGAGGTGCCGGAAGAGTTGACCATTTTGCAGGTCATTGAAAACCACAAGGCCGCAAAGGTGGAGTGTCTGTGCCGTGAAGGCGTTTGTGGCACCTGTGAGACGGCTATCCTTGAAGGCGAAGCCGACCATCGTGACCAGTATTTCAGCGACGAGGAGCGGGCAAGTCAGCAAAGTATGCTGATCTGCTGCTCCCGAGCGAAGGGTAAACGGCTGGTGTTGGATCTGTGAATGAATACCCGGTGGCGCTTTCGCTTACCGGGCCTTTAGCGTCGTGCGCACTGCCCGTTAGCGCGGGTATTCCAGTAACAGCGCGTTCAGTTTCTCAGCCATCAGCTCTGCGCGCCAGCCGGAAACCAGCTCCGGCTGCGAACTTTGTGGCTTTAATTTCCAGTGCCAGTTAAGCAACTGGTTAATCTGACGACGGGATGCCAGCAGTTCAGCGCTAACGTTATGCTCCGCGCTCACCTCAGTCACCAGGGCTTTGATGGCTTTGAACGCTTTGCGGTAGCCCGGCATATCCATCAGGTTCAGCAGTGGCTCCGGCAGCGCCTCTTCCGGTAACGCCTGGGCTTTCGCAACCAGCGCAATTAGCGTTTTACCGTGGAAGCGAATTTCACTGCCGGAAAGTCCGAGGCTATCCAATTCACCCAGGCTGCCCGGCATATAGCGCGCCACCGCCCACAGATGTTCTTCACGAACCACGAAATTCACCGCTAAATCACGTTCACGCGCTTTACGCAGGCGCCAGTCGGCAAGCAGTTGCAGGCAGGCAAGTTGGCGGGTGCGTAGCTGCCAGGCATTGGTAATCTCACGCCAGGCGTCTTCCGGCGCGAGGATCTCCTGGCGACGGTTTTGCATCAGGCGACATTCATCCAGTGCCGCAGGCAGCCAACCCGCTTCTGCGGTTTCTGCCATCAGTTTTTCAGCAATCGGCAACAGATACCAGACGTCCGCAGCCGCATATTCACACTGACGTTCCGTCAGCGGGCGAGCCAACCAGTCGGTACGCGATTCGCTTTTGTCCAGCGCCACGCCGGTGAACTCTTCCACCATCGACGCAAATCCCCACGACAGCGGACGGCCGCAGAATGCCGCCAGAATTTGCGTATCGATCAGCGGCTGAGGGAGTTCGCTAAACGCATTGAGGAAAACTTCCAGATCTTCGCTGCCAGCATGCAGATACTTGGTTATCGCGGTATCACTCAAAATGGCCTTCAGCGGCGACCAGTCGGTAATGCCATGCGGATCGATGAGCGCAACATGCTCGCCATCGAACAACTGAATCAGCCCCAGCTGTGGATAATAGGTGCGGGTACGAACAAACTCAGTATCCAGGGCAATCGCAGGAAACGCGCGAACCGCTTCGCACAGCGTCGCCAGCGCGTCGTCGGTGGTGATCATTTGGTAATTCAAATTGCATTCTCTTCGGTTTACGCCAAAAAAAACGCCGGAGTCATCCGGCGTCTGGCGTGTTGCTTAACGCTTAGCCCTTATTGTCCACTTTGGCGCGCGCTTCGTCACGTAATTCTCGACGTAAAATTTTACCGACGTTTGATTTCGGTAGCTCATCACGGAATTCGACCAATTTCGGGACTTTATACCCCGTTAACTGGCGTCGGCAGAAAGTCACCAGCGCTTCATCAGTGAGGGAAGGATCTTTTTTGACGACGAAGATTTTTACTGCCTCGCCGCTGCTCCCTGACGGTACGCCGACAGCAGCCACTTCCAGCACGCCGGGGTGCTGCATCACAACGTCTTCAATTTCGTTCGGGTAGACGTTAAAGCCGGACACCAGGATCATATCTTTCTTGCGATCGACGATGCGCAGGAAGCCTTCATCGTCCATCACGGCGATATCACCGGTGTGCAGCCAGCCATTTTTGATGATCTCATCGGTTGCATCAGGACGCTGCCAGTAGCCCAGCATCACCTGTGGCCCCTTCACGCATAGTTCGCCTGGCTGATCCGGCGGCACCTCGTTGTCGTCGTCATCAACCAGTTTAGCCTCGGTTGACGGTACCGGCAGGCCAATGCTGCCGCTATGGTAGTCAATATCGTGCGGATTAACGCTGACCAGCGGCGCACACTCGGTCAGTCCATACCCTTCCAGTAAATACTGACCCGTTAGTTTGACCCAGCGTTCCGCCACGGCCTGTTGCACTGGCATACCACCGCCAGCCGAAAGATGCAGCGTAGAAAAGTCCAGTTGCTGGAACTCTTTATTGTTCAGCAACGCGTTAAACAGCGTATTCACCCCTGTCATGGCGGTAAACGGATATTTTGCCAGCTCTTTTACCAGCCCAGGAATATCACGCGGGTTGGTAATCAACAGGTTTTGACCACCCAGTTCGATGAACAACAGGCAATTCATAGTGAGAGCAAAAATGTGATACAGCGGCAGTGCAGTCACCACCAGCTCTTTCCCCGGGTGCAGCAGCGGCCCATAGGTGGCTTTCACCTGCTCCAGGTTAGCAAGCATGTTGCGGTGCGTCAGCATTGCGCCTTTCGCAACGCCGGTTGTCCCGCCGGTGTATTGCAAAAACGCCAGGTCCTCTGGCACGACTTCCGGCTTCACATACTGCATGCGGTAGCCGGCTTGCAACGCACTGCGGAAAGAAATGGCGTCTGGCAGATGGTATTTCGGCACCAGTCGCTTGATGTATTTCACGACGAAGTTAACGACCGTCCCTTTAGCCGTTGAAAGCTGATCGCCCATGCGGGTCAGGATCACATGCTTCACGCTGGTTTGACTAACCACTTTCTCGAGGGTGTGAGCGAAGTTGGACACGATGACTATCGCCGCCGCGCCGCTGTCGTTTAACTGATGCTCCAGTTCACGCGGGGTGTACAGTGGGTTCACGTTCACCGCGATCATCCCGGCGCGCAAAACACCAAACAACGCCACCGGATATTGCAGCAGGTTCGGCATCATCAGCGCAACGCGGTCCCCCTTCTTTAAGCCCAGCCCCTGTTGCAGGTACGCAGCGAATGCACGGCTGCGCTCTTCAAGCTTGCGGAAGGTCATGACCTCCCCCATGTTCAAAAAGGCAGGCTGATCGGCATAACGCGCGACAGCATGTTCAAACAGTTCCACCAGGGATTGATAACGGTCAGGATTGATCTCCGCAGGAACATCAGCGGGATAACGGTTTAGCCAAACCTTCTTCACTACATCACCTCTAAAATGTGTGTTCGTCGTCATCTCAACCCCAGATAATAAACAAGCTGTTAACATAATATTAACTCAGCGTACCAGTTTATTTATTACTCGACTGAAAGGTTGCGAAGCACGTCACTATTTATTTTTATTCCTGCGTACATAAAGCAGAAACAGCGGACCAGCCGCTGTTTCTTTTACTGATAATACAAAGGGTTACTCTGTGACTATCGTTTGAACTTGGGCGGGACCTGGGTTATACCATCCCCAACCGCCATAACCATAGCCACGTGGCCAGCCTCGTCCGCCATAAAACCACGGATCGATAGGTTGTGGCGGCATCACTACCTGTTGGGTAACCCGCCAGCGTTTATAGCCCGTCACGTCCATGGTCATATAATTATACGCGGTGTTCCCCACCTTCCCTTCAATGCTTCCGGTGATCGGCCCCACAACGGTAACCAGTTGACCGCGAAAGTCGACCGGGTCAAGAAAGCCATTCACATTGGCGTAGATACGACCACGCGACGCTTCTCCGAGGATGGGGCGCGCCCCGCTATCAAGCGGAACTGTGGCAATCTCCAGGCGGGTTTTCCCTTGCTGGTTCAGCACTTCGACAACTTTACCGCCAAAGCGCGCTTCCTGACCGACATACAGCTGCGGGGCGTTCATCACGCGCAGCAGATCCTGTTGCGGTGTCGGGCTGGAGCCCTTAATTGCATCCGGAACGGTAACGCAGCCGCTCAATGTCAGCGCGACCACGCCGGCAAGCAGGCCATGAATAATCTGTTTTTGAACCGCCATACTGCGACTCCTTTTCTCAGTACAATGCCCCGACATTTCGCTGATTCCTGCGGGGCTTACTACTGAGATTCATTCTTTTCCGGGAAGTTTCTTCCAGGCAACGTTGTTACGCAAATAAACCGGTTCAGCATGCTCAACGGCGACCGTTTTACCTGCGGCCAGCATCTGAGAAGCGATCGGCAACATGTCTTCCGCAGCCGGGAGCAGGACCTCGCCGTCCCGCAGTGCCAGACCGCAGTCGTTGCCGAGTTCCGGCCATGCCGGCCAGCCTGTTCCTACGGTAACCCATTCGCCGGAAAGCTGTTGCAGACGTTCTGTCACCTGCTCAGGGGTTAATACCGCTTCCGTTTCTTCACCGTGCCAGACACCGTTTTCGTCACGCTGATATTCTGCCCAGTAGACCTCGCCCATGCGGGCGTCAATGGCCGCTAGCACACGCGTCGCGCCATTTTTACGCCAGGCGCCCTGCGCCATCGTCGCCAGCGTAGAGACGCCAATCATCGGTAGTTCCGCCCCCAGCGCCAGCCCTTGAGCGATACCGATACCAATGCGCACGCCGGTAAAACTGCCAGGTCCGCGACCGTAGGCAAGCGCGTCAAGTTCAGTCAGAGAGGTTGCGTTGATGGTGAGAATATCCTGCACCATCGGCAGGATACGTTGCGTGTGTTCACGTGGGCAAAGCTCAAAGTGAGCATTGATAGTACCGTCATTCCACAGAGCGACAGAGCAGGCCTCTGTGGCGGTATCGATAGCCAGAATTCGCATGGGTCTTCGTGCTTAGATCAGTAAAATTGGCCGCATATTATCATAGTCCGTAACAAATTACTCGGACGACGGAATAGCAAGAAAACGAACGGCGCGGGCAATGTCCCGGGTGCGCGGCGCAGGCGGTAGGCTGGCAAGAAATGTGGCGCCGTAAGGACGCATCACCAGACGGTTATCGCATATCACCAATACGCCACGATCGTCAGCGTCGCGGATGAGACGCCCTACCCCCTGTTTGAGGGTGATCACCGCGTCAGGCAGTTGCACGTCGTCAAACGGATCGCCGCCGCGTAACCGGCAGTCTTCCATCCGCGCCTTAAGTAACGGATCGTCCGGTGAGGTAAAGGGCAATTTGTCGATGATCACCAGCGAGAGCGTGTCACCACGGACATCCACTCCTTCCCAAAAACTGCTGGTTGCCACCAACAGCGCATTCCCGGCGCTGATAAATTGCTGCAACAGTTGCCCTTTACTGGTTTCCCCCTGTAGCAGCACCGGCAGCGTCATGGTGGCGCGAAACTGCTCAGCCAGATCCCGCATCATCGCGTGTGACGTGCACAGCATAAAGCAGCGCCCGTTATTGGCTTCGATGATCGGCCTTAACATTGCGGCCAACTGTCGGGCTGCGCCGGGCTGGTTGGTTTGCGGCAGATTGCGCGGAACGCAAAGCAGCGCCTGCCGCGTATAATCAAACGGGCTTGGCAACAGCAGCGATTCGGCCTGTTCAATACCCAGACGTTCGGTGAAATGGTGCAGATCGTCATTTACCGACAGCGTGGCGGAGGTAAATATCCAGCTTCCCGGTTTCTGCTCCATCACCTCCTTGAATTTATCCGCCACCGTCAGCGGCGTCAGCGCGAGAGTAAAGTTGCGCGAGGTGCATTCGTACCAGTAGCTATAGCCAGGCTGGTTAATCTCTTTCAGGCGCTTCAGACGCGCCCGGTACAGGGTGGCGCGTTCAAAAGCGGCATCGAGCAGCGCAGAGCGTCCCAGCGACAGTTTTGCCACGTCGTAACACAACTCCAGCGTATCATCGAGCAGCAGGAAAGCGCGCTGTACCCGTTGGTCCGCCAGCAGTTCACGCAGATTGCCACGGTAGCCGGGTTCGCCCAGTTGCAGACGAAAATCCTGCGCGCTTTGTGCGAGACGATCGGCGCACTTTTGCAATTGTTGAGTATCCTTAAGCTCGGTACGGTAGGCAATCGTGATGTCCTTTGCCAGATCCATCAACTGACGGCTGGAAAGCGACTGGCCAAAATACTGGCTGGCAATATCGGGCAACTGATGCGCTTCGTCGAAGATCATCACCTCCGCCTCCGGAATCAGCTCACCAAACCCACTCTCTTTCACCACCATATCGGCAAGGAATAGATGATGGTTTACCACCACCACATCCGCATCCATCGCCTTTTTACGCGCTTTTACCACGAAGCAGTCTTTATACAGCGGACAGTCGCTGCCGAGGCAGTTGTCGTTAGTACTGGTGACTAACGGCCAAGCCTGAGAATCTTCCGCTACACTAATGCAGGTGCTGATATCACCATCCTGAGTCTGATTCGACCACGAACGCAGCAGGATCACATCACTTAAGGTCTGCACCGGGAGGTCGCCGCCGGCCAGCGCCTGCTGTTCGAGGCGCTCAAGGCACAAGTAGTTGGAGCGCCCTTTGAGCAGCGCCATTTTCCCGGTGTATTTAAGGGCTTTTGCGACCGTCGGAAGGTCACGACTATAAAGCTGATCCTGTAACGCCTTCGAACCGGTGGAGATGATCACCTTCTTTTTGGCGCGCAGGGCGGGTGCCAGGTAGGCGTAGGTTTTTCCCGTCCCCGTCCCCGCCTCAACAACTAAAGGTTGTGAGCTTTTTATAGCCTGTGTGACGGCAACAGCCATCTGTCGCTGTGGCTCGCGCGGTTTAAAGCCAGGTATCGCTTTAGCCAGCTGACCTTCTGGTGCAAAATCGTCCGTCACACTACCCCCTGTTAATTTGAACAGGGATTATGTCAGGCTGGCGGGTGTTATGCCAGTTGAAGAGATGACGACGCGCTGACAATATGGCAGTCTTGCCACCTTAAGCGGAACGTTAATGAGGAAGGGTTTATGACTATCATCCGTATCGATGCTGAAGATCGTTGGTCTGACGTAGTGATCCACAATAATACGCTATATTACACCGGAGTTCCGGCCAACCTCGACGCTGACGCGTTCGAGCAAACCGCCAATACTCTGGCGCAAATTGATGCCGCGCTGGAAAAACAGGGCAGCAGCAAATCGCGCATTCTTGATGCCACCATTTTCCTTGCTGATAAAAGCGATTTTGCAGCCATGAACAAAGCCTGGGATGCCTGGGTGGTTGCCGGTCATGCACCGGTGCGTTGTACAGTTCAGGCCGGGTTAATGAACCCGAAGTACAAAGTCGAGATCAAGATTGTCGCGGCGGTTTAACCCGCCGCTATTCGTCTTCATCCTCAAAACGCGCCACAATCCGCTCGCCGGTATGGGTGGCGCGCAGCTCTTCTGCCACCAGCGCAATGGCCTGACCGCTGCTCATTCCTTGTGACATCAGTTCCTGAATGCGTTCGACCGCTTTCTGTTGCTGTTCATGACTGAGTGAAGGTAATCCTGCAAACATCGTTAACTCCTGCTAAATTATTTGCGCTAATTATTTCATGCTACCCGGCACATAGCCAGAACAGTCAGGATCAATGAATACGTTATCACCCGCGATTATTACGCTCCCCTGGCGCAAGGACGCCGCAGAACACTATTTCGCGCCAGTAAGCCATCTGCCCTGGGCGATGTTGCTGCATTCCGGCCATGCCGATCACCCGCACAGCCGCTTTGACATTGTGGTGGCCGATCCGCTTTGTACGCTCACCACACACGGCGAGACGACGCAAATCAGCAACGCACATGGACGTCAGTTGAGCGAGGACGATCCGTTAACGGCACTGCGTACCGTTCTGGACTCGCTGAATTTGCATCCGAAGCACAATCCTGACCTGCCGTTTCAGGGCGGTGCGCTTGGCCTGTTCGGTTACGATCTGGGGCGCCGCTTCGAGTCTTTGCCAGACATTGCGCAGCGGGATATTCACCTGGCCGACATGGCGGTGGGCATTTACGACTGGGCTCTGGTTGTTGACCACCAGTCGCAAACGGTCACTCTGCTCAGCCATGCGGATGTTCAGGCAAGATATGACTGGCTACTCAGTCAGATGTCCTCCACACGCGAACCGTTCCGGCTTACGTCTGACTGGTCATCAAATATGACCCGTGAACAATACGGCGTAAAATTTCGTCAGGTTCAGGCGTATCTGCACAGCGGTGACTGCTATCAGGTGAACCTCGCCCAGCGCTTTCAGGCATCCTATGAGGGCGATGAATGGCTGGCCTTTGAGCAGTTGAATCAGGCCAACCGCGCCCCGTTCAGCGCCTTTTTACGCCTTGATGAAGGTGCGGTTCTGAGCCTGTCGCCAGAACGGTTTATTCTTCTTGCCGACGGTGAAATCCAGACGCGACCGATAAAGGGCACGCTGCCGCGCCTGGCCGATGCACACGCTGATCGAGCGCAGGCGCAAAAGCTGGCCAATTCGGCAAAAGATCGCGCGGAGAATCTGATGATTGTCGATCTAATGCGTAACGATATTGGCCGCGTTGCGTTACCGGGTTCAGTCAAAGTGCCTGAGCTTTTCGTTGTGGAGCCGTTTCCTGCAGTTCATCATCTGGTCAGCACGGTGACCGCCCGCCTCTCACCCACGCTGCATGCCACTGACCTGCTCCGCGCCGCCTTCCCCGGTGGTTCAATCACCGGCGCGCCGAAAGTGCGGGCAATGGAAATCATCGATGAGCTGGAACCTCAGCGGCGCAACGCGTGGTGCGGCAGTATTGGCTATCTCAGCGTATGCGGCAATATGGATACCAGTATTACCATCCGCACGCTGACCGCCGTTGACAGCCAGCTCTTTTGCTCAGCAGGAGGCGGTATTGTGGCAGATAGCCAGGAACAGGCGGAATACCAGGAAACCTTTGATAAAGTGAATCGTATCCTGCAAAAACTGGAGGAATAAACCGTGAATAACCCCGGACTGACGCTGGATGATTTTTTGTCGCGCTTCCTACTGTTGCGCCCGCAAATCAGTCGCGAGACGCTTAACCAGCGTCAGGCAGCAGTACTGATCCCGGTTGTTCGTCGCCCGGAACCGGGGTTGCTGCTGACTCAGCGTTCGGTTCACCTGCGTAAACACGCCGGACAGGTCGCATTCCCGGGGGGGGCGGTGGACAGTAGTGATGCTTCGCTGATCGCCGCCGCACTGCGTGAAGCCGAGGAGGAAGTCGCCATTCCACCGCACTGCGTAGAGGTTATTGGCGTGTTGCCGCCGGTCGACAGCGTAACTGGTTTCCAGGTCACGCCGGTCGTCGGTATTATTCCGCCTAATTTGCCGTATCGCGCCAGTGAAGATGAGGTTTCTGCCGTTTTCGAAATGCCGTTGGCACAGGCGCTCCAGCTTGGCCGCTATCATCCGTTAGATATTTATCGTCGCGGCGATTCGCACCGCGTCTGGCTGTCCTGGTATGAAGAATATTTCGTCTGGGGAATGACCGCTGGGATCATTCGTGAACTTGCGCTGCAAATTGGCGTTAAACCCTAAATCCTCTTTTGCCGGACGATGGCTTACGCCTGATCCGGCCCACGGTTTTACCCCCAGCAAGCGTCAGCCCCATCGGGTAATTTTCCAGAAGCTATACTTATCTTTACGCGAAGCCGACACAACCTGTCACTCCCGTCACAACATTAGTAAAAAGCACGGTTACTCATTAGTTTAATTCATGTGAATAATTAAACTGAGGCCTACGTTCCCTCTTACACTATGCGCAGTTATTACATCGTTTCTGGAAGTTTCCAGTCACCCTGTCAGGAGTATTATCGTGATTAGTCTATTCGACATGTTTAAGGTGGGGATTGGTCCCTCATCTTCCCATACTGTAGGGCCTATGAAGGCGGGTAAACAGTTCGTCGATGACCTGGTCGAAAAAGGATTGCTGGACAGCGTTACCCGTGTCGCCGTCGACGTATATGGCTCACTGTCGCTTACCGGTAAAGGCCACCATACCGATATCGCCATTATTATGGGTCTGGCGGGGAATGAACCTGCCACCGTGGATATTGATAGCATCCCTGGCTTCATCCGTGATGTCGAAACGCGCGGCCGCCTGCTGCTGGCTCAGGGCCGGCACGAAGTGGATTTCCCGCAAAACGACGGCATGCGTTTTCACAATAGCAACCTGTCGTTGCACGAAAACGGTATGCAGATCCACGCCTTTAATGGCGACGCGGTCATCTATAGCAAAACGTATTATTCCATCGGTGGCGGCTTTATCGTCGACGAAGAGCACTTTGGCCAGGATGCGGCAAATGAAGTCAGCGTCCCGTATCCGTTTAAGTCCGCTACCGAGCTGCTGAATTATTGCAATGAAACCGGACTTTCGCTTTCTGGTGTCGCCATGCAGAACGAACTGGCGCTGCACAGCAAGAAAGAGATTGAAGAGTATTTCGGTCACGTCTGGCAGACGATGCAGGCGTGTATCGATCGCGGTATGAATACCGAAGGCGTCCTGCCGGGTCCGTTGCGCGTACCGCGCCGTGCCTCTGCGTTGCGTCGGATGCTGGTGTCCAGCGACAAACTCTCTAACGACCCAATGAATGTGATTGACTGGGTGAACATGTTTGCGCTGGCAGTGAACGAAGAGAACGCCGCCGGGGGCCGCGTAGTGACCGCGCCCACTAACGGCGCATGCGGTATCGTGCCTGCGGTACTGGCCTATTACGATCACTTTATTGAATCTGTCAGCCCGGATATTTATACCCGCTATTTCCTCGCCGCCGGTGCCATTGGCGCGCTGTATAAAATGAACGCGTCAATTTCTGGCGCAGAGGTTGGGTGTCAGGGTGAAGTGGGCGTAGCCTGTTCAATGGCCGCTGCCGGCCTTGCCGAACTGCTCGGCGCAAGCCCGGAGCAGGTTTGCGTCGCGGCGGAAATTGGCATGGAACATAACCTGGGGCTGACCTGCGACCCGGTAGCCGGACAGGTTCAGGTACCGTGCATTGAACGTAACGCCATTGCCTCGGTGAAAGCGATCAACGCCTCTCGTATGGCTATGCGTCGCACCAGTGCGCCACGCGTCTCGCTGGATAAAGTCATCGAAACAATGTACGAAACCGGTAAGGACATGAACGCCAAATATCGCGAAACCTCACGCGGTGGCCTGGCGATCAAAGTTCAGTGTGACTAAGCGCGCCGCCCGCTAAGGCTAGCACTTACTTTTCGCCCATCTGCAACGGATGGGCGATATTTATCCCGTATCCTCGTCACATGTAGATTATCCCACTACACTTGCTCTGTTACGGTTGGCTTTGTTGCCAACGGTTTTCAGGTGGCCCGCATGCAAACAGCACAACGGATCATAAACAGATATCGTCGTAATCGTTTTATCTTTTGTACGTTATGTGCACTCATCACGCTCATCCTGACCCTGGGTATTCGATTTATTTCGGAGCGTAATTTAAATCAGCATCGCACCGCTTCCTTCGCATCCCGCGCGGTAGCCTCGCTGGATGCTGTACTGCTACCGTTACAATCCGGGCGTGATACGCTGTCACCACTGCTGGGTCTTCCCTGCTCCGTATCTCATCTTCCACTTCGTAAACAGGCCGCCAGACTTCAGACAGTACGCGCTATCTCGCTGGTGCAAAAGGGCATACTGTATTGCTCCAGCGTCTATGGCTATCGCAATACGCCCATCCGGCAATTACAAGCCGACCTGCCCTCAGCGAATGCTCAACTCTTTCTTTCTACTGACCCGCTTCTTATCAAGGGAAGTCCGATTTTAATCCAGTGGTACCCGCTGTCCCCGGACGGAAAAGACGGACTGCTGGTGATCGTAAATATTGAACTGCTGGCGACGCTGTTACTTGAACCGCGCACACCCCAAATAACCAGTGCCAGCCTGACAGTGGGCAATCGGCATTTACTGTATGGGCAGGGAGTGGTGGACGAACTGCCGTCTCTGGATGGCGAACGTCGCTATCAGTTACAGTCTCAGCACTTTCCGTTCACTATCGGCGTTACCGGCCCCCGCGCAGAAATTCTTGCTCTCAAGACGTTACCGTCTCAGTTACCCCTGGCCCTGATGCTTAGTCTTCTCGCGGGATATATCGTCTGGCTGGCGACAGCGAATCATATGAGTTTTTCGCGGGAAATTAATCTTGGCCTCGCCCAGAAAGAGTTCGCGCTTTTTTGTCAACCCTTGCTGAATGCCCAAACGCAGCAGTGCACCGGGATTGAGATCCTCTTGCGCTGGAATAACCCCCGCCAGGGTTGGATCTCTCCGGAAGTGTTTATCCCTATCGCCGAAGAGCATCATCTTATCGTTCCTCTGACCCGCTATGTCATTGCGGAAACCATTCGTCAACGGCATTTTTTTCCGATGAGTAGTAAGTTTCATATTGGAATAAACGTCGCCGCCAGCCATTTTCGTGATGGTCTGCTGCTGAAAGACCTCAATCAATACTGGTTTAGCGCCCAGCCCATTCAACAACTGCTGGTTGAGTTAACCGAGCGTGATGCTCTGTTGGATGTTGACTACCGTATCGTGAGCGAATTGCATCGTCTGCAAATAAAGCTGGCAATCGATGACTTTGGCACGGGAAATAGTTCGCTCTCATGGCTGGAAAAGCTGCGTCCGGACGTGCTGAAAATTGATAAATCGTTTACCAGGGCGATCGGGACGGATGCGGTGAATTCCACCGTGACTGATATGATCATTGCGCTGGGGCAGCGCTTGCATATTGAACTGGTAGCGGAAGGTGTGGAAACCCAGCTGCAGGCGCAGCACTTACGCCGTCACGGCGTGAACATTCTACAAGGCTTTTTGTATGCGAAACCCATGCCGGTACAGGACTTTCCTGAATGGCTGGCGGAGAATCGTAGCCCCCCGCCCACCAGGGATAACAGCCGCATGGCGCCCGTTATCCCTTTACGTTAGAGGAAGCTTACTCCTCTTCGTCGTGTGCCGGACGCTCTTTAACAATACGCACCAGATCGACGCGATAGTCGTTGGCTTCAACTATCGTAATGCTCAGCGGCGGTACCTCGATAACATCACCTATGCGGGGGATTTGACCATTCGCGGCGATGACCAGCCCGGCAACGGTCGCGATTTCTCCGTCTTCATCCACCAGATGATCCACTGCCAGCGCCTGCTGTAGGGCATGCAGGTCAGTTCCGCCTTTAACCAGCCAGCCGTCACCATCGAAAGTGATTTCGGGTGTTTCGTCGGCATCCGGGAACTCTCCGGCGATGGCTTCAAGAACATCCAGCGGCGTAACCAGTCCCTGTACTACGCCAAACTCGTTGGTGACAATCACAAAACTGCCGCGCGCGCGACGCAGGACGCCCAACAAATTGATCGGATCCAGCGTTTCCGGAACCACAATGGCCGGAGACGCCGAAGCGATAGCCGCCACATCAATACCCTCTTCCAGGGCAACTAATAGTTCTTTAGCGCGAACGATACCGATGATCTCATCCAGTTCGCCCCGGCAAACCGGGAACAGGCTGTGAGGCGAGGAGAGCAGCTGCTCGCGGATCTCATCGACGCTCAGGTTGGCATCAACCCAGCTGATTTCACCACGCGGGGTCATGATGCCGCGTAAAGAGCGCTGCGCCAGCGTCAACACGCCGTTGATCATATAACGCTCTTCTTCCGCAAAGGCACCTTCCGGAATCGGTATCGTTGTGGGGCTGTCGCTTTCTTGCTGTACCGCAGCCTGACGTTTACCCCCCATCAGACGCAGAATGGCGTCAGCCGTACGCGCACGCAGCGGCAGCGTTGACTGGTGGCGAATAAAGTTTCGACGCGCAATCTGGTTAAAGATCTCGATGACAATGGAGAAACCAATCGCCGCGTACAGGTAGCCTTTAGGTATATGGAAGCCAAAGCCTTCCGCGACAAGGCTCAGGCCGATCATCAGCAGGAAGCTCAGGCAGAGCACCACTACTGTCGGGTGCTGGTTGACGAAACGCGTCAGCGGCTTAGAAGCCAGCAACATAACGGCCATCGCAATCACCACAGCCGCCATCATCACCGGCAGATGATTCACCATCCCGACAGCGGTAATGACCGCATCGAGCGAGAAGACAGCATCAAGGATGACGATCTGCGTGACGACGACCCAGAAGCTCGCATAGCCCTTGCCATGCCCGGCATCATGCTCGCGATTCTCCAGCCGTTCATGTAGCTCCGTTGTGGCTTTGAACAGCAGGAATATCCCCCCCAACAGCATAATCAGATCGCGGCCGGAGAAGGTGAAATCCATAACCGTGAATAGCGGTTTAGTCAGGGTGACCATCCACGAAATGATGGACAGCAGTGCCAGACGCATAACCAGCGCCAGCGAAAGACCAATCAGACGCGCTTTGTCACGCTGCTTTGGCGGCAACTTGTCAGCAAGGATGGCAATAAATACCAGGTTATCAATACCCAGAACGATTTCGAGGACGACAAGCGTGAGTAAACCCACCCAAATCGAGGGGTCCATTAAGAATTCCATGACAAGCTCCTGCTTAAGGAATGATTAACAGGCGATAACGAAAAATACTGAAGATATGTGTGACAAGAAATGCCAGCCTGGCAGGCTCTACGCGGCCTGAAGATGAAATGACGTCGGTGACGGTCCATATAGTGGGCTGGTGCCCTATACTCCTGATTAACTAAACAGAGCATAAACATAACAGAGACAATCTCTTTTTGGCAAAGATTTACCTTCCTTTGCAAAGAGATGTAACAACCATTTTTCACGCTATGAAATTTCTTATTACGAAAGCTAAATTACGGATCTTCATCACATACATTAATTTTTTCGGTAACTAAAATAATTCCTGGAAACTATCAGTATCTGCATCAAACCCTTATCTGAATCGATTCTGTGCGGACGGCGATTCAAAAGCATTTTTCACGTTGATGTGTAAATGATAATAAAGGAGGTAGCAAGTGACCATTGCTATAGTTATAGGCACACATGGTTGGGCTGCGGAACAGTTGCTCAAAACGGCAGAAATGCTGTTAGGCGAGCAGGAAAACGTCGGCTGGATCGATTTCGTTCCAGGCGAAAATGCCGAAACGCTGATTGAAAAGTACAACGCTCAATTGGCAAAACTCGAAACAGGTAGCGGCGTGTTATTCCTTGTCGACACCTGGGGTGGCAGTCCCTTCAACGCTGCCAGTCGTATCGTCGTTGATAAAGAACACTATGAAGTTATCGCTGGCGTTAACATCCCGATGTTAGTGGAAACGTTAATGGCTCGTGATGATAACCCGAGCTTTGACGAGCTGGTCAGTGTGGCTGTTGAAACGGGTCGCGAAGGCGTAAAAGCGCTGAAAGCGAAACCGGTCGAAAAAGCCGCGCCGGTCAATGCCGCGCCAAAAGCTGCTGCCCCTGCAAAACCGATGGGTCCAAATGACTACATGAACATCGGTCTAGCTCGTATCGATGACCGTTTAATCCATGGTCAGGTTGCCACTCGCTGGACCAAAGAAACCAATGTCACCCGCATTATCGTCGTCAGCGATGAAGTTGCCGCGGATACCGTGCGTAAAACGCTATTAACGCAGGTTGCTCCTCCAGGCGTAACGGCGCATGTGGTTGACGTTGCCAAGATGATTCGCGTTTACAACAACCCGAAATATGCTGGCGAACGTGTGATGCTCCTGTTCACCAATCCGACAGACGTTGAACGCATTGTCGAAGGCGGTGTGAAAATCACCTCCGTAAACATTGGTGGTATGGCTTTCCGTCAGGGTAAAACGCAGGTTAACAACGCCATCTCCGTCGACGAAAAGGACATTGAAGCCTTTAAGAAACTCAATGAGCGCGGTATTGAGCTTGAGGCACGCAAAGTTTCTACCGATCCAAAACTGAAAATGATGGATTTGATCGCCAAAGTGGATAAGTAACACCACCCGGCATTTAACTCGCTTTCACACATAAGTCTGTATAGCAATAGGAGAAGTACAATGGAGATTACCACTCTTCAGATTGTGCTGGTGTTCATCGTCGCTTGTATCGCGGGTATGGAGTCGGTACTCGATGAATTTCAGTTCCACCGCCCACTGGTGGCCTGTACGTTAATTGGCGCCGTTCTCGGGGATATGAAAACCGGTATTATCATCGGTGGTACCCTGGAAATGATCGCCCTGGGCTGGATGAACATCGGTGCCGCCGTGGCGCCTGATGCTGCACTGGCGTCTATCATCTCTACCGTTCTGGTTATTGCAGGCCACCAAAGTATTGGTGCCGGTATCGCTCTGGCGATTCCGTTGGCAGCTGCGGGCCAGGTTCTGACCATTATCGTTCGTACCATCACCGTAGCATTCCAGCACGCGGCGGATAAGGCGGCAGAAAGCGGCAACCTGACGGCCCTGTCATGGCTACATGTCTCTTCCCTGTTCCTCCAAGCAATGCGTGTTGCGATTCCAGCAGTCATCGTTGCTATCTCCGTCGGGACCAGCGAAGTGCAGAGCATGCTGAACGCGATTCCGGAAGTGGTAACGGGCGGTCTGAACATCGCCGGTGGCATGATCGTGGTCGTTGGTTACGCGATGGTCATTAACATGATGCGCGCGGGCTACCTGATGCCGTTCTTCTACCTAGGCTTCGTTACGGCAGCATTTACCAACTTCAACCTGGTTGCTCTGGGTGTGATTGGTGCAGTCATGGCCATCCTTTACATCCAACTGAGCCCGAAATATAACCGCGTAGCGGGTGCTCCAGCACAGGCTGCTGGCAATAACGATCTCGATAACGAACTGGACTAGCAGGTGAGCGAAATGGTTGATATGACTAAAACTACCACTGAGAAAAAACTCACTCCGAGTGATGTTCGTGGCGTGTTCATTCGTTCTAACCTGTTCCAGGGTTCATGGAACTTCGAACGTATGCAGGCGCTGGGTTTCTGCTTCTCTATGGTACCGGCGATCAAACGCCTGTACCCGGAGAACAACGATGCGCGTAAGCAGGCCATCAAACGTCACCTGGAATTCTTTAACACCCATCCTTATGTCGCAGCGCCGGTCCTTGGCGTGACGCTGGCGATGGAAGAACAGCGTGCTAACGGCGCGGAGATCGATGACGGTGCCATCAACGGTATCAAAGTCGGTTTGATGGGGCCGCTGGCAGGCGTCGGCGACCCGATCTTCTGGGGGACTGTTCGTCCGGTCTTCGCGGCATTAGGTGCCGGGATCGCAATGAGCGGTAACCTACTTGGCCCATTACTGTTCTTTATTCTGTTCAACGCCGTTCGCCTGCTGACCCGCTACTATGGTGTGGCTTACGGCTACCGTAAAGGGGTTGATATCGTTCAGGATATGGGCGGCGGCTTCCTGCAAAAACTGACTGAGGGGGCGTCAATCCTCGGCCTGTTTGTAATGGGGGCCCTGGTTAACAAGTGGACACACGTGAACATCCCCCTGGTGGTTTCAACCATCACGGGTCAGGATGGTCAGACCCGTGTGACAACCGTGCAGACCATTCTCGATCAGTTGATGCCGGGTCTGGTTCCGCTTCTGTTGACCTTCGCCTGTATGTGGCTACTGCGTAAGAAAGTTAACCCGCTGTGGATTATCGTTGGCTTCTTCGTCATCGGTATCGCCGGTTACGCAGTTGGTCTGCTGGGCCTGTAAGTATTGAGTAAGCTGCCGGGGCTAACGCCCCGGTTTTTTATCTGGAGGATGAATGACTATCACGGACCTGGTGCTGGTTTTATTTATTGCCGCGTTACTGGCTTTCGCAATTTACGATCAGTTCATCATGCCCCGCCGTAATGGCCCCACCCTGCTTGCAGTCCCTCTGCTCCGCCGTGGTCGTGTCGATAGCGTTATTTTTATCGCTCTGATCGCGATTCTTATCTACAACAACGTCATCAATCACGGCGCACAATTTACCACCTGGTTATTATGTGCGCTGGTATTAATGGGATTTTATCTTTTCTGGGTTCGCGTCCCGAAGATCATCTTTAAACAAAATGGCTTTTTCTTCGCCAATGTGTGGATAGAATATCCGCGTATTAAAGGGATGAATTTATCGGAGGACGGCGTTCTGGTGATGCAATTAGAGCAAAGGCGTTTACTTATTCGCGTACGAAATATCGACGACCTGGAAAGTATATATAAACTTCTATCTAATTCTCAATGAGTTACAATGATAGCCTGCGCTATGTTTTCACTATTTACCGCAAACGAAAACATAGCTTAGGCTATATCCTTGGCCGCGAAGACGTTATTTGTTTTAACGTTTTTTCAATAATTAAAGCTAAATGAAAATCGTTTTCAACTAACAATAAAATAATACCTTTCGATTGTTGTTTTACATTCTCAAAATATGTTAATGTTGCGCCGTCATTTGGGGAGTAGCCGATTTCCAGACTCCGGAAATGTACGCGTCAACATACTCGTTGAAAAACGTGGCGCGTACGGATCAACCGTAATGTTGATCAGGCGAGACCATATGCACATCAACTGCTATGCGTTCTTTTGGAACTCAAGGTTCAGGGGGCGCATGTTCGCTGGGGGCAGTGATGTGTTTTATGGAACCCCCGGTCAGGACGCTGTCATGAATATCACCGCTACTGTTCTTCTCGCTTTCGGCATGTCGATGGATGCTTTTGCTGCATCAATTGGCAAAGGTGCCACGCTGCATAAACCCAAATTTTCAGAAGCTCTTCGCACGGGTCTTATTTTCGGTACGGTTGAAACGCTTACCCCCCTGATTGGCTGGGGATTAGGTGTTCTCGCAAATCAATTTGTCCTTGAGTGGAATCACTGGATTGCCTTCGTACTGCTGGTGTTTTTGGGGGGGCGGATGATGATTGAAGGCATCCGGGGTGGTGATGATGAAGATGAAGAACCACCGCGCCGTCACGGTTTCTGGCTGCTGGTCACTACCGCTATCGCGACCAGCCTTGACGCCATGGCAGTCGGCGTGGGTCTGGCGTTTCTGCAGGTCAATATCATTTACACGGCGCTGGCCATCGGTTGTGCCACGTTAACGATGTCTACGTTGGGAATAATGATCGGACGCTTTATCGGCCCGTTGCTCGGTAAACGGGCGGAAATTCTTGGCGGGCTGGTACTTATCGGTATTGGCGCACAGATTCTCTGGGCACACTTCCACGGTTAATTCGCGCGCTGCCAGATGTTCAGACAAAAATCGGTCTGGCAGTTGAACGACACCTGTTCCGCAAGTTGCTCCCATACCTCCGCTTTTGCCCGCCAGGCAAAAGGCGTCATCTGTAACAAGGCCATCGCTTCGCGACCGCTTAAGGTCATCGGATAGGCTAATGAAACGCTCTCCTGCAAGATAAAACCTGCAAGCTGCTCACTGTGAGGCGCATGCAGACGTACCTCATCGTAGATAAGTCCTTTCAGTTCCATTAAATGACGCGGGCCAGGCGTCGCGGTAATCACCCAACCGCCAGGCTTAACAACACGCGCCAGTTCTTCGGCTTTACATGGTGCATAGATGCGAACAATGGCATCCTGGCTGGCATCTGCAAAAGGTAATCTGTGGCTCGATGCCACGCAGAACATCACTTGTGAATAGCGTTTGGCTGCCGCTCTAATGGCGTTTTTTGCCACATCCAGACCGTAGGTTTGAAGCGTTGGGAGTGCATCCGCAAATGCATGCGTGTAATACCCTTCCCCACAGCCAATATCAAGCAGCGAAGTGGCTGATGCATCCAGTCGTGCGGAGAGGTGATGCACAATCGCATCACGAAGTGGCTGATAGTGCCCGGCATCAAGAAAAGCGCGTCGAGCCTGCATCATTTCCGCGCTGTCGCCAGGATCGCGCGAACGTTTATGCTGAACCGGCATCAGGTTAACATACCCTTCTTTCGCCATATCAAACTGGTGCCGCTGCGCACAGACAAAACTGTTTTTCACTTGCGCAAGGGGCTGGTGACATAATGGGCAGGTAAACGACATAGCAACTCCGGCAGATAAATTTCGGCCGCAAGTGTAGCGCGATTTACGTCCCGGGAGAATATGTTACCGCGTGAGGTGGGTGGCGATCTGTTTCATTATGACAGGAAGATAAATTAAAAAGCCCCGCATTAGCGAGGCTTTAAATCTGAGTATGATGCGCGTGGGCGCTTCAAATCAGTGGTTTCGATCAGATAGCTGTTACGTTAACAGCAGCCGGACCTTTCTGGCCGTCCTGAATTTCGAACTCAACGTTCTGGCCTTCAGCCAGAGTTTTGAAACCATTACCCTGGATAGCAGAGAAGTGTACAAACACATCTTTGCTGCCGTCTGCAGGAGTAATAAAGCCAAAACCTTTAGATTCGTTGAACCACTTAACTTGACCTTTGATCTTTGCCATTTGCAAAATTCCTTAGAGTGTTTTCTTAGCCCGCAGGCATAACATAGATAAAACTGAGACATTACTGCTTGAGGCACTAATATAAGGTTCGGCAGAGAAGCGGTATTCAACGACAACGTTTTTACTCAGGACTTCTTTACTGAAAATGCCACACATAAACAGAACTGTACCTCGTTTAACCCAAAACGTGTTATCACATACAACGTTAATTATGGCAAGCCATTTTTAAACGTGTCTCGATCAGTCGCACAAATCTCGCGAGCCGACATCACCTATGCGCGCAGTTATGCGTCAACACGCATGATGTTATATTCCCGCTTCTTACCTCATCCCTCGTCGGACCAGCGTCGTAACGGGGACTTTTCTAACATAGCTCAATAAGTTCGCTTCTTCCTGGTTATCTGCGCACCTTATCGCCAGCCCAGGTCGTTATTACAAAAAATGCGTTGTTATGCAGAATTTGTCGTAACGCAAAATTACTGATTTCATAATTTCGTCCCCCAATTGTTGCTGTTCAAAATCACTCTTTCTTATGCACTAAATTAATGAAAGAAAGATGACAGTGCACTAAAAAAGGGAGAGAAACGTTTCGCTATTATTAAATTTGATCGTTACCACATTAAGGTCAGCGTCACACTATTTACCTATGGATAAACAAATTTAAGTAGGGGTATAAGACAACGCGTTAAAAGCTCAGCGAAAATTTGAGAGAGGAAAACAGAATTACTGCGGTTGCACTCTACGGGTGCAACTTTATGCTACCAGACAAAAGACCTGTGCAGGACACAGGTCTATTTTCGTTTGCCGATTATCGTTCGGCGACCAGACGAATGATACCGTCATCTTCCTGGGAAGCATTGTCTTTTGACGACGCCTCAGGGGCCTGTTCGGGTTCATTGGCCTCGCACAAACGGCGCAACAGCGCATTTTGTCGCTTCTGCTGATCCAACAGCGCTTCGAGCAATTCAATCTGTTCGTTTGTTCGCGAACTCGCACGGTTGATAAAGAACCACAGCGCCAGCCCAACCACCAGAACAACCACCGATACCAGCAAAGACGCAAAGTTAAGCGCGCCTGAATTCACAACTTCGTTCATTTCACCACCTCAAAGTAGACGCGCTATTCTAGCACCGTCCCACGGGAAGGAAATCAACAGATGCAAAAATGTTCTTACCAGGGGATAAATTTATTGATGGCGCAAATTCCGCTGAAAAATTGTACATCCTGGTCACACATGATGTTGAATACCTGCGCCCACAGCAGAAGGCACACAAGCACAGCAACAACCAAAATGACCCATCGAAACTTTTTCACACCACTCTCCACATCGACATCTTCTACGCCTAAATTACCATGAGTTTCTTAAACAAGGACTAACTGCGTCGCTATTATCAACTTTTCGGAATGATTCACTTGTTTTCATAAACGTAGCGGATAAGCTCAGCCTAACGAAAAAAAGAAACGAGGTCATGATGCGATTGATCATTCGCGGCATAATGCTGATAGCGCTGGTCTGGATAGGTTTACTACTCAGTGGCTATGGCATTCTTATTGGCAGTCAGGAAAACGCCGCCGGGCTCGGGCTAAAATGTACGTATCTTACCGCTCGTGGAACGGCGACTGCGCAATATGTACATACGGACAGCGGGCTGATTGGGTTAACGGACTGTCCTCTGCTACGTAAGAGTACCGTGATCATCGACAACGGCTAAACCTTCTTAAACGGTTCAGTAATCACTAACTGAAGCAAACGAAGCGCGCGTCTCGCCTACGCTAGTGATTACCCTTTTTGATCTGAACACCTGTAATACCTAAATATAATCTGAAAAGTCAACTTCTATGCGCTGTACGTTTCCATAATTATTGATGCCTCTTAAAATTAGCATACACCTGCTTGTCATAAATATTTATGATGCCTTGCTGAACATTCTTTGACCACAATGATATTAATAATATTCATTGTTCATTTCAGTATTTCTAAATCCCCTATCTTTCTGTTTTCTTCTATATTCCGCAACGACGTTTTATTTTTACTCGTTGTTTAAAGGAAATATTATGCTTACAGGAAAGAAAGCATTATTAGCACTCGCTGTATCAGCGCTCGTATCCACAACTGCATATGCTGAAGACATGGGCTCTGGTAAACTTCATTTTAAAGGTGAAGTTATCGAAGCACCTTGTGAAATTGATCCTAACTATGTTGATCAGGATATTGATTTGGGTCAGGTGACAACCTCCCACATTAACAGTACCGGCTATAGCGAAAACAAGCAGGTAGAAATTAAGCTCATTAACTGTACCTTAAATACGACAGTTAAAACCGGTACGGAAAGCGATCTCTATTCCAAGGTTGACGTCACGTTTAACAGTACTGCTCACGTTACTGAAGGCAGCGACCTGAACCTGCTGGATAATACCACAGCAGGTGCGGCAACGGGCGTCGGCGTACGCTTGCTCAACAGTGATGGTTCAAAAAACATTACGCTGGGTACGCCGGAAGAAATCACACTCAACCAGGCCTCCGCGGAGCAGTCACTTCTGTTTAATGCGCGTATGGAACTGATTGATGGCACAAAAGCGACACCTGCAACTCCAGGTGCAGTTACTGCCGAAGCAACCTACGTTCTGGAATATAAGTAATATGTAAGGCGACCTGATGGTCGCCTCTTTATTCATCATAGGGAAAAGATGAAAAAATATAGGCTTATTGCATTTACCTGTAGTTTGTTGAGTGTTTCTTCAGCTAATGCTGTTGAATTTAACCTCACCGTTCTCGATAAGTCTATGCGTGACAGTGTTGATCCCTCTTTGTTTAAAGAAAAGGCCAGCATTGCGCCTGGTCATTATTTTCTGGCCGTTTCTGTTAATAATACGGAGATTTCATCCGGTCAGGACATTAACTGGACAAAAGTGACAGGGGAAATTAAACCCTGTATCACCTCTGCATTAACTGACCAGTTTGGTTTAAAAAAAGAGGTCCGGGCAACTTTAGCGCAACAAGACGAATGCGTTGATTTTAGTACTCGCCCTGAAATAATTCTGGCGCTCGATCAGGCCAACCAACGCTTAAATATCACCGTTCCTCAGGCCTGGTTAGAGTGGCATTCCGCAAACTGGGCACCTCCAGCGACCTGGAATCCCGGTGTCGCAGGGTTCCTGCTTGATTACAATCTTTTTGCCAGCGCCTGGCGTCCACAGGATGGCAGCGACAGTGAAAACATCAATACATACGGCACCATGGGTGCGAATCTCGGTGCCTGGCGACTGCGAAGCGATTATCAGTACAACCAAACCCACAGTGAAACCGGCTCAACGCAACACCAGGGCTCGATTTTCCGTACTTATCTGTTCCGCCCACTTCCCCTTTTAGGCGCAAAAATGACGCTGGGCGAAACGGATTTTAACTCTAACATTTTTGACGGATTTGCCTATACCGGTGCCTCGCTAATAAGCGACGATCGCATGTTGCCCTGGGAACTTCGCGGCTATGCCCCACAGGTCAGCGGAGTGGCGGAAACGAATGCCACGGTCACCGTAAGTCATTCCGGACGCGTCATCTACCAGACCAAAGTGCCGCCGGGTCCCTTTCTTATCACCGATCTTAACCAGTCGGTTCAGGGCACCCTCGATGTACAGGTTACCGAAGAAAATGGCCGCGTGAATACGTTTCAGGTTTCGGCGGCGTCAACGCCTTTTTTAACGCGTCAGGGACAGGTTCGCTATAAAATCGCCTCCGGACGTGCGCGGCCTGACATTTCTCACCATGTGACCAGCGAATCTTTTCTCAGCGGTGAGGCGTCATGGGGGATGCTGTCAAACACTTCCCTGTACGGCGGGGCTTTTGTTGCAGGAGATGACTACCATTCGCTTGCGTTGGGGCTCGGACAAAATATGCTTTGGTTCGGTGCACTCTCATTTGACACCACCTGGGCATCCAGCACCTTTGATGATGGCCATGAGGAGAAGGGATACAGTTATCGTCTGAACTATAGTAAGCGGTTTGAAGCCACTGACAGTATGCTGTCTCTCGCAGCCTATCGATTTTCTGACCGGACGTTTCATAGCTATGCCAACTTTCTTGATCATCGCTATGACAACAGTACTACCGACGAAAAACATACTATCAGCGTTTCTGCCAGCCAGCAGATCCAGCCGCTGAATATGAATTTGTCAGTTAATATGCTGCGACAAACCTGGTGGAACGATGCCCCCACCACAACGGCAAGTATTACCGCAGGCTTTAACTTTGACCTTGCGGCATGGAAGAATATTTCGCTCACCACCTCGTTTAACACGACGCATTATGACGATGAAGACAGCGACACCGATAAGCAGGTTTATATCTCCATTTCCATACCGTTTGAGGATAGCTGCCGCCTCTCTTATGACATGCGCGACGGTGACACCACCTCACAACGCGTATCATGGTATGACAGTTCGGACCCTCACAATAACTGGGGAATCTCCGCAAGCGCAGAAAGTGAGCAGCCGAATCATGGCGCAATGTTCTCGGGTAATTACCGTCATATCTCCCCGACTAATGAACTCAATCTTTCCGGGACTTATGCCCCGCAGGAATACACCTCTGCCAGCGCCAGCATGAGTGGTTCATTTACAGCGACAGCCCATGGTGCCGCCTTCCATCGTCGAAGCATGGGTAACGAACCGCGGCTGATGGTAAGTACCGACGGCGTGGCCGATATTCCCATTCAGGGCTCGGATAATATTACTAACCGTTTTGGTTATGCAGTTGTTCCCACGCTTTCCAGCTATCAACCGTCCACCGTGATGGTGAACATGAATGAACTGCCCGATGGCGTGACAGTCATGGAAAACACCGTGCGTTCAACCTGGACAGAAGGCGCTATCGGCTACCAGAGCATGGCTTCGCGTGCGGGGCTGGATGTTAACGCCATCATCCGTACAAAGGATGGACAATTTCCACCGCTGGGCGCAGTTGTTCGCACACAGGACGGGATTAGTGAGATCGGCATGGTTAGCGAAGAGGGGCACGTATGGCTAAGTGGAATCAAAAATGCCCAGAGTCTGATAGTGCAGTGGGAGAACCGCAAATGCACCATTACTCTGCCAGATAATCTCGAAACCATCACTCAGCGCCTGATGTTACCTTGTCATTAATAAGGATTTTAAAATGACGAAATTAAAAGGAATGACGTTACTCTTTCTGGTTGCAACCCAATTAGGCTATGCAGCCGTTTTACCCGATCGGACGCGGGTCATTTTTAATGCCGCAGATAAAGCCAGCAGCGTTAAAATAAGCAACCAGAGCACGGTAAACCCCTATCTCGCCTATTCATGGATCGAAAATGAAAAAGGCGTTAAGGGCGATGATGTTTTCACCGCGCTACCACCATTACAGCGCGTCGAACCTGCATCTTCAACCCAGGTACGACTGGTGAAACAAGCTGGTGTCGATTCACTGCCTAAAGATCGCGAATCACTATTCTATTACAACCTACGGGAAGTTCCGCCGAAGGCGGATGCTTCAGATAATCATGCGGTGTTGCAGGTGGCACTACAGAGCCGTCTCAAGCTGTTCTGGCGCCCTACCACGTTGCGTAAAAAGGTTGGCGCCCGTACTGAACTTGAGATGCGAATCAGTCAGTCCGGACAGATACTGACCGTCAATAATCCGACACCGTATTACATCACTATTGCCTATCTGGGTAAGGACTCGACGCGAGTTTTACCCGGCTTCGCCACCACTATGATCGCGCCATTTAGCACCGCTCCCTTATCGACCGGGAACTACAAGGGTCAGCATTTCTATCTGGGCTATATGGACGATTATGGCGCACTACGGATGGCTGATCTTCAATGTCAGGGGAGTTGTACCCTGACGGTGCCAGAGGATAAACGTTGATGCGTGGGTTACGTATACTCTTTGTCTGCCTGTTGGCCCTGATGCCTGCAAAAGCCGCGTTTGCCCTGCATTGTTACTATGGTCATGCGGGCGGCGCGGTTGAAAAATCAGAGGCCATCGACCCCTTTGCGATACCTGGCAATGCTCAGGTTGGGGACAAGATCTGGGAATCAAACGACATTAAGATCCCGGTGTATTGCGATAACAATGCCACCAGTGATATGGCACCAGAAGACGTTTATGCATGGTTAAACCCCTATATCAGCGCCAACGATCCGTATTATGAACTCGGCGTGACGTTTAACGGTATCGATTATGATGCAGGTACTTCTGGAGGCAATGGCATCGACACCCATCAGTGTCTGGACAACAAAAAGCTGGATGTTTATCCCGATGCAACCATTGAGCAATTAGGCTGGCCCGTTTGCACGACTCCGGCCGAAAGAAAATACAGTACGACTTTTATGGCGCGTATGCGTTTATATGTGAAAATACGCGAGATGCCGCCTCACGATTATGTCAGCTCATTAAGCGACTACATCATTGTCCAGTTTGATGGCAAAGGTGGCGTGAATACCAGTCCCGATGCCGCTAACCTGAAATATCACATTACGGGTCTGAATAATATCCGTGTTCTGGACTGTTTCGTCACTTTCAACGTTCAGCCTGAGACGCAAAATATCGATTTTGGCAAATTCAATGCGCTCGATATCAGTCGCCAGGCCATGACGAAAGCCTTCTCCATAAAAACGACGAAAGATCAAAACAGCGAATGTACTGACGGCTTCAAGCTCAGTTCATCTTTTTATAGCGATTCTGAACTGGCGAACAACGACACTGAATTACTGATTGGTAACGGACTGAAATTAAGGATCCTTGACGGCTCTTCGCCATATACATTTAACAGCTACGAAGAGTTCGCTGACTTCACTTCCGATATGAAAGAGCTAAATAAAGACTTTCAGGCTGAACTCTCCGCCGTTAGCGGTGAGAAGATACAAACGGGTCCTTTTGACACGGTAGTGGTATTTAAAATTAACTATCATTGACCATAAAAAACCAGCCTGAGAAACGGCTGGTTTTTAGTTTTTACATCTTAGAACGGGTAATCGTTGTATCCCATCTGCTCGGAGATTTTACGCGCTGCGGTATGTAGCATCGCAACATACTCTTGCAAGCGTTCTTCTGAAAAACGCAGCGTCGGGAATGAAATACTCAGACCCGCAATGACTACGCCAAAGCGATCAAAAACCGGGACGCCGATGCAGCGTAAACCTTCTTCTTGCTCTTCGTTATCTTCGCCATAACCCTGCTCGCGGACTTTATCCAGCAGCGGCAGCAGCGCTTCGGTGGAGGTAATGGTGCGGTCAGTGCTACGTTTGTATTCAACGCCGTCCAGAATTTGTTTCACTTCTTCACGATCGCGCCAGGCCAGCAGCACTTTACCGATAGCAGTGCTGTACAGCGGGTTACGACGCCCCACACGCGAATACATGCGCAAATTATACATTGAGTCGATTTTATGAATGTAGACAATGCTGTCTTCGTCCAGCGCGCCAAGGTGAATCGTCTCTTTCGTCAGGCGGGAAAGCTCACGCATCTGGATATCAGCGCTGCGGATAAGATCAACATTCTGTAAAGCACGCGCACCCAGTTCGAACAGTTTCAGCGTCAGGGAATATTTCTCGGACTCACCTTCCTGTGCAACATAGCCCAGCGTTTTCATAGTCTGCAAAAAGCGATAAACCGTGCTTTTTGACATCATAACGCGTTGTGATAATTCGGTTATCCCTATTTCGCGCTCTTCTCCTAGCGCCTGCAAAATGCCAAAGACCTTCAGCACGGACGAAACAGAATCGGGCTGTTTATCCAGATCGGCGTTAGCCATTTCTCACCTCATTGCGAGTGTTTTATAAAAATCAGAACGAGTTTTTATTATAATTTCACGCCATGGCGCTCGCAATCCATCTTTGCAGTCTTCGTTACAAATCTGCGACATAAAGCCTGAATATAAGTGCTAGAATCTCTACTCTGATCATATTCCTCGCAAATACTATCACTTATGGAAAGAACTCAGGCAGACGGCCTGCCACTCCCGCAGCGATATGGTGCCATTTTAACCATCATCATTGGTATCTCAATGGCTGTACTGGACGGTGCCATTGCTAACGTCGCGCTTCCGACAATCGCCGGCGATCTTCGCGCCTCGGCAGCCAGTTCAATCTGGGTCGTTAATGCCTATCAAATTGCCATTGTCGTCTCGTTATTGTCACTTTCGTTTTTGGGCGACATGTTTGGCTACCGCCGGATCTACAAATGCGGTCTGGTGATTTTTCTGCTGGCTTCGCTGTTTTGCGCGCTTTCCGACTCGCTGCAAATGCTGACCATTGCCCGCGTGGCGCAGGGTTTCGGCGGCGCTGCATTAATGAGCGTGAACACCGCCTTAATCCGGCTAATTTATCCGACGCGCTATCTTGGCCGTGGGATGGGGATTAACTCGTTTGTCGTCGCCGTATCTTCTGCAGCCGGTCCCACCATTGCCGCAGCTATCCTCTCTGTTGCATCCTGGAAATGGCTATTCTTAATTAACGTCCCGCTGGGGATTATTGCGCTGATTCTGGCGATGCGCTTTTTGCCACCGAATGGCTCACGCGCCAACAAACCCCGTTTCGATTTACCCAGTGCGATAATGAATGCACTCACGTTCGGTTTGCTGATCACCGCCCTAAGCGGCTTTGCCCAAGGGCAATCGCTAACGCTGATCGCGGGAGAACTGGCGGCGCTGGTCGTGGTAGGCTTTTTCTTCATTCGTCGGCAACTCGCGCTTCCTGTACCGCTATTACCCGTCGATCTGCTGCGCATTCCTCTGTTTTCCTTATCCATCGGAACGTCAATCTGCTCGTTCTGCGCGCAAATGCTGGCGATGGTTTCTCTACCCTTCTATTTGCAGATGGTGCTGGGACGCAGTGAAGTCGAAACCGGCCTCTTGCTCACCCCCTGGCCACTGGCAACGATGGTGATGGCGCCGCTGGCGGGTTATCTGATTGAACGCGTCCACGCCGGATTGCTGGGGGCGTTAGGCATGGTGGTGATGGCAAGCGGCTTGTTTGCGCTGGTGCTTCTACCCACAGCGCCGTCCGATATCAATATCATCTGGCCGATGATTTTATGCGGTGCTGGGTTTGGCCTCTTTCAGTCACCCAACAACCATACGATCATTACTTCCGCTCCGCGTGAACGCAGCGGAGGTGCCAGTGGAATGTTAGGAACGGCACGCCTGCTGGGCCAAAGTTCGGGGGCAGCGTTGGTCGCGCTAATGCTGAATCAGTTTGGTGATAACGGAACACACGTTTCATTGCTGACTGCGGGTATCCTCGCCTCCGTCGCCGCAGTGGTCAGCGGATTACGGATCACCCAGCCTCGTCCTCAGGCATAAAAAAACCGGGGCATTTCATTTGCCCCGGTTTTACACATATTTTGCCATCAGGCATCACTATTACTTCAGATATTCACCGCTACGCAGCGCTTCAATACGCTTATCCAGCGGCGGGTGCGTCATGAACAACTCGCTCAGCGACTTGCCTTTACCGTTAATGCAGAATGCCATCATGTTAGACGCTTCCTGCGGCTCGTAGCTGGTTTTCAGACGCTGCAACGCGGCGATCATTTTTTCACGGCCTACCAGTTTGGCAGAACCCGCATCGGCATGGAATTCGCGGTGACGAGAGAACCACATGGTGATAATGCTCGCCAGGATCCCAAAGACCAGTTCCAGAACCATCGCGACCACGAAATAGATCATTGGGTTGCCGTTGCTTTCTTCACCATCATCGCGGTTGCCACCCAGAAAACCTGCCGCCACCTGCGCCAGGATACGGGAGATGAAGATAACAAAGGTGTTCACAACGCCCTGAATCAGGGTCATGGTGACCATGTCGCCATTGGCGATATGGCTGATCTCATGGGCGATAACCGCTTCCGCCTCGTCCGGACTCATATTTTGCAACAGTCCAGTACTGACAGCGACCAGCGACGCATCACGACGCGCACCGGTCGCGAACGCGTTAATATCCGGTGCGTGGTAAATAGCGACCTGCGGCATGGCAATCCCGGCTTGACGCGCCTGGGTTTCAACCGTGCGCATCAACCAACGTTCTCTTTCGTTACGCGGTTGCTCGATCACTTCGCCACCGACAGAGCGTAACGCCATCCATTTGGACATCAGCAGTGAAATGAAGGAACCACCAAAACCGAACAGCAGTGCCATAATCATCAGGCCCTGTACGCTGCTCGACTGAATCCCTGTCAGGCTCAGCACCAGCCCGAAAACGACCATGACGGCCAGGTTCGTCAGCAGGAAGAGCGCGATTCGCATCATAATCTTCTTTTAACCTCAAATTAACAAAACGCACTATGCGATTACCCACATCGTATGGGTGTTATGGTTATTTTCAAGCATCAGAGGGCTGTAAGTCACCAGAAAGACACAACTTTACATTTTCATGCACCAGGCTGACGACTTCATGTTCTTGTTAAAAAAACAGGCACAATTTCTTGTGCCTGTTTGACGTTATTTTGCGGTTGCGGGCTGTTCCGCTGGTTTCGCTTTCTCCAGCCTTGCCAGATCGAGCGCTATCTTCACCGTTTCATCAAGGTATGGATCCGGCTCCTGATAATCTTTCGGCAGATCGTCCAGTTTCTTCAGCAGAGGTTTCCCTTCCCGCTTGAAGCGATCGTTGATTCGCGCCAGACGCAGTGCATCATCCTCGTTATTCTCTTTTTCGCGCTGAGCAAAATTGAGTGACGCGATACTGCGTTTGTCTTTCATCGCATTAAAGCGCGCAATATCCTTCATGATGTACTGGAACTCAGGATCCTGAGCAATTCGAGCATTATGCTCTTTCAGTAATTCCGGACCAAACGGCGTCAAATTGTCTGACTTCACATACGTTGCGGCGTCGATGCTATCCCACGGCAACGCATTATCTTCAAACTTCTCACCCGTTTCCGTCTCTTCATTGCCGGTAGGCATGATGATGTCCGGCGTGACGCCTTTACGTTGCGTACTGCCGCCGTTGACACGATAGAATTTCTGGATCGTATACTGAACCGAGCCCAGCGCAGGCCATTCCGGACGCAGCATCTGATCGTAAATGCGGTTCAACGAACGATACTGCTGTACTGTACCTTTACCAAAGGTTGGCTCACCGACGATTAAGGCACGGCCGTAATCCTGCATGGCAGCCGCGAAAATTTCTGACGCCGAGGCACTAAAGCGGTCAACCAGCACCACCAGCGGACCTTTGTAGTAAACGACGCCATCGGTGTCACTGTCTTCACGCACCTTGCCATTATTATCGCGAACCTGAACCACAGGACCGGAAGGAATAAACAACCCGGAAAGCGATACTGCTTCTGTCAGTGCTCCGCCGCCGTTGGTGCGCAGGTCGATAATTATGCTGCTGACGTTCTGTTTTTCCAGTTTCTGCAGTTGCACCTTAACGTCATCCGTCAGACCAACATAGAAACCAGGGATATCCAGCACGCCGACTTTTTCTTTACCTACCGTTTTCACTGACATTTTCACGGCGCGATCTTCAAGGCGAATACGTTCACGCGTCAGCGTAATGATACGTGTCTTCGTCCCTTTACCGGCTGGCAGAATTTCCAGGCGAACCTTGCTGCCTTTTGGCCCTTTGATAAGCGCGACAACGTCATCCAGTCGCCAGCCAATCACATCGACCATGCTCTTGCCGGTCTGGCCAACGCCAACAATACGATCGCCAACGCTTATCGCTTTGCTTTTCGCGGCCGGACCGCCCGCCACCATGGAATTAATGACCGTGTAGTCATCATCCATTTGCAATACCGCACCGATCCCTTCCAGAGACAGGCTCATTTCGGTATTAAACTGCTCGGTATTCCTCGGCGAGAGGTAGTTAGTGTGGGGATCAATTTCCCGTGCAAACGCCGTCATTGCCAGCGAAAATACATCTTCGCTGTTGGTCTGGGCCAAACGACGAATGGCAGATTTGTAGCGACGAGTCAGCGTCTCGCGAATTTCCTGATCGTTTTTACCGGTCAGTTTCAGACTTAACTCATCGAATTTCACCTTCCCATCCCACAGCGCGTTTAGCTCTGCCGCATCTTTCGGCCAGGGCGCTTTGCTGCGATCGAGATTAAAGGTGTCTGTTCCGGTGAAATCCATCGGGCGTTCCAGTACTTTCAATGCGTACTGATAGCGCTCGAAGCGACGTTTTTGTGCGAGGTTATAGAGATCGTAAAAGACGTCGAGCTTACCCGAGCGCAATTCATCGCCCAGTTGACCTTTCTGCTTCGCGAACTGCTCCACATCTCCCGCTAACAGCACGTTGTGGCTGTAGTCGAGCAGATTCAGATAGCGGTCGAAAATCTTAGCGGAAAAGGCCGAATCGAGATCGAATTGACGATAGTGAGAGCGCGTAAAACGCGACGTTACGCGTTCACTCACGGTCGCATGCTGCGTCTCTTCCTTTAAAACCGGAATTTGCTCAGCACGCGTAATGTCGTCCACAGCGAAGGTCTGGCCTGCTATTGCAAGCAGGCCAGCTAACGCGGTAAGCCTAAAAAATGTGTTCATGCCAGGCCTGGCCTCCGTTTCAGAACACCAGGTGTTCTGCGCGTACAATCAAAGACATACCCGAATTGAGCTGTACACGGACGCCATCTTTGGTGATTTCTAATACGGTGGCTTCCATCGCATCATTACCTGCTTTCACCTTCAGAGACTGTCCCACGCTCAACACGGTAATATCAGAAACCGGTGTCAGCTTCTCTTCGCGAGGTGCGCGCGGTGCTTTAGCTACCGGTTTGTCTGCACGCGGTTTACGCTCAGTCGCCTCTTTACGACGTGGTGCCGGGCGTGGCTTACGTTCGCGACGAACAGCCTCTTCACCCTCACCTGCGGCAGCAGCAGCTTCACGTTTTTTCGCTTGCTGTTCTGCACGCTGCGCCTGAACGCGAGCTTTCGCTTCTTCCAGCTGCTTGCGCGCATGCTCAACGTGCTGATCGTCCAGCTCACCACAAGGGTTGCCGTCGAGATCGACACGCGTTGCGCCCGGCTTAACGCCGTACAGGTAACGCCAGCTCGAAGTATAAAGACGTAAAGCGGAACGAAGTTGCGTTTTGCTGAGGTTCATTTCGCCCTCAATACGCTCTACCAGATCCTGAAAGATACCAATTTTCAGTGGGCGCGCTTCGCCTTCCGCACTAAAACACTGCGGAAAACGTTCGGCCAAAAACGCGATAACTTCTTTACTGCTATTCAACTTAGGTTGATTTTCCATGAAATTTCCTGATTACAACGGACGTAGCCAACAAGCAGCAGGCATGAACAGGCGTCATTATAATGACGTCATCAGTAATTGCTACGTTATCCGTTGATTATCCTGCGACGCTCGCAAAGAATTTTTTGTAATCGGTCGTTGCAAGCACGATTTCCAGATTTGCAACGAGCTGGCGAAGACCCGCTTCATCCTCCGGCGTAAAGCGCCCAAACGCCGTACTGTCGATATCGAGAACGCCAATAATCTGATTTCCGACGGTGATCGGTAGTACGATTTCAGCGTTACTGGCCGCATCGCAGGCAATATGCCCATCGAATGCATGCACATCTTCAATGCGCTGGACCTCGTTTTGAGCAACGGCTGTACCACACACGCCGCGCCCTACTGGAATGCGCACGCAGGCAATTTTGCCCTGGAAAGGACCTAACACCAGCGTATCCTGCTCCAGCAGATAAAACCCCGCCCAGTTCACCTCGGAAAGTCGTTCGTACAACAGCGCGCTGGTGTTTGCCAGCGTGGCGAGAAAACTGGTTTCCCCTGCCATTAATGCCTGAAAATCGCGGTTCAGATCCGCGTATAGCTCTGTTTTGTTCATTATATAATCACTTAGTTGTCTAACCCCAATACTGCTAGCCTATTAAAATAAGCATTAATTGCGTTAATGCTCAAGATCATTCCCGTGATGAGTTAAGATTACTTTCATCTAACATTTTGATTCGCGATACATGGCCCTCAAGACCCGACAACTTACGCCGACAAAAAAAATAGCGATCACGTCTATTAGCGAAGCGTTGCCTCGTGAACATTACCAGCGTTGCCCTCAGTGCGATGTGCTTTTCAGTCTGCCTAAAATGCGCTCTCACCAGAGCGCCTACTGCCCACGCTGCCAGGCGAAAATTCGCGACGGACGGGACTGGTCGCTCACCCGTTTGGGCGCGATGGCCGTAACCATGTTGTTGCTGATGCCCTTCGCCTGGGGTGAACCGCTGCTTCATATCTACCTGTTAGGCGTACGTATTGACGCCAACGTAATGCAGGGGATCTGGCAGATGACCAAACAAGGCGATCCGATTACGGGGGCTATGGTGTTGTTCTGCGTCGTGGGCGCTCCGCTTATTCTGGTGACATCCATTGCTTACCTTGGGTTCGGTAATATTCTGGGGATGAATTTGCGTCCGGCTCTGTTGATGCTGGAAAGGCTTAAAGAATGGGTCATGCTGGATATTTATCTGGTGGGGATCGGCGTCGCATCCATTAAAGTTCAGGATTACGCCTTTATCCAACCCGGCGTGGGGCTTTACGCTTTTGTCGCGCTGGTGATCCTTAGTGTTGTGACACTGTCACATTTAAACGTTGAGCAACTCTGGGATCGCTTTTATCCACAACGACCAGCCAGACGCGCGGACGAGCAGCTTCGCGTCTGTCTCGGCTGTCATTTTACCGGTTACCCTGACCCTCGCGGTCGTTGCCCGCGCTGCCATATCCCCTTGCGCCTGCGCAGAAACCAAAGTGTGCAGAAATGCTGGGCCGCTTTACTGGCGTCGATGGTCTTTCTTCTTCCTGCCAACCTGCTCCCCATTTCCGTTATTTATATCAATGGTGGACGTCAGGAAGACACTATTCTGTCCGGGATTATGTCACTCGCCAGCAGTAACGTCGCCGTGGCCGCCGTGGTATTTATTGCGAGTATTCTCGTCCCCTTCACCAAAATCATTGTCATGTTCACGCTGCTGCTCAGTCTTCATTTTAAATGTGAGCAGGGGTTACGTACGCGCATGCAACTCCTGCGTCTGGTCACCTGGATAGGACGCTGGTCCATGCTGGATCTTTTCGTCATTTCCTTAACCATGTCGCTGATAAATCGCGATCAGATTCTTGCTTTTACTATGGGACCGGCTGCGTTTTATTTCGGCGCAGCGGTAATTTTGACTATTCTTGCAGTGGAATGGCTGGACAGCCGCTTACTTTGGGATGCACATGAGTCAGGAAACGCCCGCTTCGCCAACAGAAGCGCAAATTAAAACCAAACGCCGTATCTCACCCTTCTGGCTGCTGCCGTTTATCGCTCTGCTGATTGCAGGCTGGCTGATATGGAACAGTTATGAGGATCGCGGCAATACCGTCACTATCGACTTTATGTCGGCCGATGGGATTGTGGCGGGTCGAACGCCTGTGCGCTATCAGGGGGTTGAAGTCGGTACCGTACAGACGATTCGCCTGAGCGAAGACCTGCGCAAAATCGAAGTCCGGGTCAGCATTAAGTCCGATATGAAAGATGCCCTGCGCGAAGAAACGCAGTTTTGGCTGGTCACGCCTAAAGCGTCTCTGGCGGGCGTTTCAGGGCTCGATGCGCTGGTCGGCGGTAACTACATCGGCATGATGCCTGGTAAAGGCGAAGCACGGGATCATTTTGTCGCCCTCGATACGCAGCCGAAGTATCGACTGGATAATGGCGATCTGATGATTCATCTGAACGCCCCGGATCTGGGTTCTCTGAACAGCGGCTCGCTGGTCTATTTCCGCAAAATTCCGGTGGGCAAAGTTTACGACTACAGCATCAACCCGAATAAACAGGGCGTCACCATTGACGTACTGATCGAACGTCGCTTTACCAATCTGGTGAAAAAAGGCAGTCGCTTCTGGAATGTTTCCGGCGTGAATGCCGACGTCAGCCTGAGCGGCGCGAAGGTAAAACTGGAGAGTCTGGCCGCGCTGGTTAACGGTGCTATCGCCTTCGACTCCCCGGGAGACTCAAAAGCAGCAGAGCAAGAGGATACTTTTGGCCTCTACGAAGACCTGGCGCATAGCCAGCGCGGCGTTATCATTAAGCTCGAGTTACCCAGCGGCGAAGGGCTGAAGGCCGATTCTACCCCGCTGATGTACCAGGGGCTTGAAGTTGGTGAGCTCACAAAACTGGTGTTACAGCCCGGCGGCAAAGTCACCGGGGAGATGACGGTTGATCCGAGCGTAGTGACTTTATTACGCGACACGACGCGTATCGAGCTCCGCAGCCCCAAACTTTCGCTCAGTGACGCCAACATCAGCGCTTTGCTGACGGGAAAAACCTTTGAGCTGGTCCCGGGTACGGGAGAGCCGCGCAACGAATTTGTCGTTGTTCCTGGTGAGAGAGCACTGCTGCATGAACCGGATGTCCTCACGTTCACGCTAACCGCACCGGAAAGCTACGGTATCGACGCAGGGCAGCCGCTGATCCTCCACGGTGTTCAGGTTGGGCAGGTGATAGAACGTGAATTAACCAGCAAGGGCGTAACGTTTACCGTAGCTGTCGATCCGCAACATCGCGATCTCGTCCATGGCGACAGTAAATTTGTGGTCAACAGTCGTGTCGACGTCAAAGTTGGTCTGGATGGGGTGGAGTTCCTCGGTGCCAGCGCCAGTGAATGGATTAACGGCGGGATTCGTATTCTGCCCGGTACCAAAGGCGAAATGAAATCCAGCTACCCGCTGTACGCCAATCTGGAAAAAGCGGTGGAAAATAGCCTGAGCGATCTGCCGACCACCACACTGAGTCTGAGCGCCGAAACGCTGCCAGACGTCCAGGCAGGTTCCGTGGTGCTGTATCGCAAGTTTGAAGTCGGTGAAGTTATTACCGTGCGTCCTCGCGCTAATGCTTTTGATATCGATCTGCACATCAAACCGGAATACCGCAATCTCCTGACCAGCAACAGCGTCTTTTGGGCTGAAGGTGGAGCAAAAGTGCAGCTTAACGGTAGCGGTTTAACCGTTCAGGCTTCGCCGTTGTCGCGAGCGCTGAAAGGCGCGATCAGTTTCGATAACCTGAGCGGTGCCAGCGCCAGTCAGCGCAAAGGTGACAAACGCATACTCTATGCATCCGAAACCGCAGCGCGGGCCGTCGGCGGCCAGATTACACTTCATGCTTTTGACGCAGGGAAGCTGGCCGCCGGTATGCCTATTCGCTATCTCGGTATTGATATCGGGCAGATTCAGACTCTCGAACTCATCACCTCGCGCAATGAAGTGCAGGCGAAGGCGGTACTCTATCCGGAATATGTGCAGACCTTTGCTCGTGGCGGCACTCGCTTCTCGGTGATTACGCCGCAGATTTCCGCCGCTGGGGTAGAACATCTGGATACGCTTCTTCAGCCCTATATCAACGTTGAACCAGGCCGGGGCAAACCGCGTCGGGATTTTGAATTGCAGGAAGCTACCATCACCGACTCACGCTACCTGGATGGTCTGAGCATTGTACTGGAAGCTCCAGAGGCCGGTTCACTGGCGATTGGTACGCCTGTGCTGTTCCGGGGAATTGAGGTCGGTACAGTCACTGGAATGTCGCTCGGCTCGCTGTCCGACCGGGTGATGATCACTATGCGCATCAGTCAGCGTTATCAGCATCTGGTGCGTAACAACTCTGTCTTCTGGCTGGCTTCCGGATACAGTCTGGACTTTGGCCTGACGGGCGGCGTGGTGAAAACCGGCACCTTCAATCAGTTCATTCGCGGGGGTATTGCATTCGCCACACCACCGGGAACGCCGCTGGCACCAAAAGCCCAGGCGGGTAAACATTTCCTGCTGCTCGAAGCAGAGCCTAAAGAGTGGCGTGAATGGGGAACCGCGCTACCCCGCTAATCCCCTCGGCTCCGGCGTACTCGCGCCGGAGCCTTTATGCTACACTGCACGCTTGATTTATTTCCCGTGGTACCACCCCGTGACTCAACACGCTGTCTATTTTCCTGAAGCCTTTCTGACGCAAATGCGCGAAGCCATGCCTGCGTCGCTCTCCTTTGACGATTTTCTCGCGGCCTGTCAGCGTCCGTTACGCCGCAGTATTCGTATTAACACGCTGAAGATATCCGTTGCGGATTTTCTGCAGCTAACGGCACCATATGGCTGGTCGCTCACTCCCATTCCCTGGTGCACCGAAGGGTTTTGGATCGATCGTGATGACGAAGAGGACCTTCCTTTAGGGAGTACGGCTGAGCATCTCAGTGGCTTGTTTTACATTCAGGAAGCCAGCTCCATGCTCCCGGTCGCCGCGCTCTTTGCTGAAGGCAATTCGCCACTGCGCATCATGGACGTTGCTGCAGCGCCGGGATCCAAAACCACGCAAATCGCTGCGCGGATGGGTAATCGTGGCGCGATTCTGGCTAACGAGTATTCCGCAAGCCGGGTGAAAGTGTTACATGCCAATATCAGCCGCTGCGGGATCAGTAACGTCGCCCTGACGCATTTTGACGGGCGCGTGTTTGGCGCGGCACTACCGGAAATGTTCGATGCCATTTTGTTGGACGCCCCCTGTTCTGGCGAAGGAGTGGTTCGTAAAGATCCGGATGCCCTTAAAAACTGGTCAGTTGAGAGTAATCTCGAGATTGCCGCTACGCAGCGAGAGCTCATCAACAGCGCCTTTCACGCATTGCGTCCCGGCGGTACGCTGGTGTATTCAACCTGTACACTTAATCGTGAAGAGAATGAAGATGTTCTGGCCTGGCTCAAAGCAACCTATGCCGACGCGGTAGAGTTTCTGCCGCTGGGCGATCTCTTCCCTGATGCGAAGCAAGCGCTGACGGAAGAAGGCTTTCTGCACGTGTTCCCGCAGATATACGATTGTGAGGGCTTCTTTGTCGCCCGTCTGCGTAAAACTGCCTCGATCCCTGCCCTTCCTGCTCCAGGGTATAAGGTTGGCAACTTCCCCTTTGCGCCATTAAAAGGCCGCGAAGCTGCAAACATTACGCAGGCGGCGAGCGCGATTGGTTTAAGCTGGGATGAGAATCTTCGCCTCTGGCAGCGTGATAAAGAAGTCTGGCTCTTCCCGGTGGAAATAGAACCGCTGATCGGAAAAGTCCGGTTCTCACGCCTCGGCATTAAGCTTGCTGAAACGCATAACAAAGGTTTTCGCTGGCAACATGAAGCTGTCATTGCCCTTGCTGATGTGGGTCATCGTTGCGTATTTGAGCTAACGCAGGAAGAAGCTGAAGAGTGGTATCGCGGCCGGGATGTCTACCCGCAGGCCACACCAGCCACTGATGACGTGCTGGTGACCTTTCAGCATCACCCCATCGGACTGGCGAAACGTATTGGTTCGCGGCTCAAAAACAGCTACCCACGCGAGCTGGTTCGTGACGGGAAATTGTTTACCGTTAACCACTAAGGGCAGAAAAAAATAACGCATCTTTTACTGGCGCTTTTGTCTGCGTTGACTAGGCTAAAAAAATGGGGCGACAAACTGGTCGTACCACGAATCTCAAATCAACGGAGAGCACGATGATGAAAACCAGTGTGCGCATTGGCGCCTTTGAAATCGATGATGCTGAGTTACATGGTGAATCGCCCGGCGATCGAACGTTAACCATTCCCTGTAAATCAGACCCGGATTTATGTATGCAACTGGATGCCTGGGATGCTGAAACCAGCATTCCTGCCATTCTTAACGGTGAACATTCGGTCCTCTTCCGCAACCATTACGATAGTAAGTCTGACGCCTGGATCATGCGCCTTGCCTGATTCAAAAAGAACCCGTCTCCCCGGCGGGTTATTTATGATTTCCCCCTTCGGCTAATTCCTCCTACACTTTTGTTAAGGCTGTACAAATTGAGGATGGAATGTTCGCACTGGTTCTTTTTGTGTGTTACCTGGACGGCGGTTGTGAGGATATCGTGGTCGATATTTACGATACGGAGCAACAATGCCTGTTTTATATGGACGAACAGCGTATTCGCCAGGGCGGTTGTTATCCGATAGAAGATTTTGTCGATGGATTCTGGCAACCCGCACAGCAGTACAGCGACTTCTAGCTATTGTAATTGAACCAGCGTCAGATCCCCGCCAAACACAGCGCCCGTATCGATGTAGTGCAGATTGGCGATGTCCACGCGATGGCGCAGCGGCGTATGACCAAACCAGAAGTGATCGGCGCCGGTGATCCCTTCTCCCGTATACTGTTCGCTGAGTCGGCGGCGACTCCACAGCACCTGCTGAAGATCGATGTTCTTTTGCCACTGATACACATCGTCGGGATAATCCGCATGCGCCACAATATGCCTGCCCGACTGACACTCAATCTCAAGTATCCAGGGCAACTGCTGACAATTTTCCAGCGCGTTCTTGGCCTGTGTCTGCTGAAGTACTGGAAGCGCCGGTAGCCAGTCGCCGCCATTCAGAAACCATAACGAGGTTTGCGCTGATGCCAGCGCATCCATCGCCATTTGCTCGTGATTCCCTCTGACCGCCACAACCCAGCGTCGACGTAACAGTTGCAGGCAGCGCAAACTGTCGGGGCCACGGTCAATTACATCACCTACGGATACCAGTAGATCCTGCCAGGGATCAAAACGACACGCGCGCAATTTCGCCATCAGCAGCGAAAAGCAGCCGTGGATATCCCCCACCAACCAAATGTGCCGCCAGCGTGCCCCGTCAATTTTTTGATAAACATTTTCAGGCTGTTTCATGAGCGTTTTGCGCCTCAGTCATGCACTGATTTCGATTTAATCATAGTCGTTAAAAGAGCTCTGTGAGGAGGCAACAAAAATAAATACAACAAATGTTTATAGCTACATGTTTTTATTTAAATAATAAGATATTGCGAAGCATCTATAATAATCAGGGTTAAATCAAGTACACTATGAACCAAACAGACTGAACATAGAGTCGTACTCGCTTTTCTATTTACTATTCACCAAAACTATATCATTGATTTTCTTAAAACAAATAACAGAAAATCTTAATTGCAATTTATCTTATTGCAATGTCTGCTTACCGTTCGATTCGAACATCACAATTCATACGTAGAAATAATAACATAACATGGACTATATATTTAACTTAATGACTTCTTTGTACGGCATGACAGTGACAGCGATGTTATGCATTGCTCTGGCAGCTAAAGGCTCTAAATCAAATGAGATGGCATTATTTTCGACTGCATTAGTTTGTAGCACATTTATACTACTATATGGTTTTAGAACTATTGAAACTGGCACAGACACTTTTGCATATAAAAGTTGGTTTGAATCAATAAATGGCACAACGTCCTCAAGAGACTTTGAACCATTATTCCTATTGTTCGGAAAAAGTATCTCATGCTTTACGAATGACGCATCGATTTTTTTCCTTATAATTACGACAATAACAATATTTTTTCTCATTAAAGCTTTCAAAATCAACAATAATCTCATCGCTGTACCTATTGCAATTACAATGTGCTTTTCGTTTATAAGTGGAGTAGATCTTATAGTTAATGGGATAAGAAGCGGATTAGCACTGTCATTTGCAACGTATGCACTTATTAAGTTCAGTAATGACAGTAAAAACCTTTATTTCTTTGTAGCCATATCAATAGCAAGCATGTTACATACTTCTTGTGTGATTTTTTACCTCGCTCTGATAATTATCAAAATCATAAATGAAAAAAATGTGAAAATATTTTTTATGCCTACATAAGCATTTTTTTAATAGAACATTTAAGAGGTTTCGATTTTCTATTTTTAAAAACAACCAGTATTGGGATAGGCAGTCATATCACATCAAGAATCCTTGCGTTCAAGTACCAGGAATCTGATATGTTTAATGGATATGTGAAATATTACTTTTTCGCTTTAACATTAATTCCATATTTATTGTTCAGATTTAATTATTTTATAAATAGAAAACTACTAATTATCCATTACATTATGCTGATGCCTTATCTATTAATATTCTCTTCACCTTCCTCTTATCGGTTTAGTTACATATCATTCTTTTTAATGATCTATATCATCACGCAATCGATAATGAACACGCCATCAGCTGCAAAAAGAAAAGGTGTATATTTCATGATCATTACTATGATAATAATTACATACACAACAAAGACAACTCTGCCTTATAGTAACATATTATTTTCCCAATTATGACCAACTGGATTAACATGATTATAAAACGAAGCCTTTATTCAGGATGAAAATAATTACGTAATATAAACATGATAGCCCATGAGTAATGGGCTATCATATTTTTTTAATAAGCTTCCGGTAGAGTGGTAAAGAAACGTCCTAATGCCTCTCGCTCAACGCTGGTAATGAAAATGAACTTCGGCTTGAAAGATTTCACCATTATCTGGAGTAATTCAGGGGTTACCTTTCCTTGGTGTACCTGTAAAACCTCCTTAAATGTTATGGACATAAAAGGAGACATCGCTGTACCGTAGGAGTCTCGGAGCCACAGTACCCGGTCATTATTAAGCGCATTGTCTGAAACGACAAGTACGGGCGTGGGAGGAGCCCCAATTACAGAGAGCCTTTTATCAGACATCAGCTTCCCCGTTTTAAAATCATAAATTTTAATATTCGTTTGATTAATGGCAGCATCATCAAGATAAACAAGCTCCTCTTTTACGTTTTTAACTCGTAAAAATGCAGCCAAATCACCAGCCCGCCCTTCTGCCATTTTAAAATCTTTTGAAGTGAACGGACCGGGCCATTTTAAATCGGTATGCTTTAGCTGCATTGCTGATGCCAGCGCATTGAAAGCTATAGCCGCGCCATATGAATTCCAATGAGTATCGGTATGATAATATAATGGTTTATCCGTTTTAACCTTCTCCTGGAGGAGTGGGGTAATGGTGTCAACATATAGTTCAGTGTTGCTATGCAATAATGAATCAAGAACGGTATCATGAGCATGCATGTCCCATTCTGGTAGTTTATCTGTGTAAACACTATCTTTATCAGGGCCAATGATCAGTTTAAAATCTTGCACCCCATTTTTTCTAAAAAATTCATTCCATGCCGTATTTGCTTTACGAACGTTAATAAGATCAGTATCGCTTACAGAAGCCCCTCGGATCTTTTTGGTTAGCGTTTTTGCAAAGCTATCACCGAGAAATAACCACCCGTCTTTACCGATAAGAACTTTCTTTGGTTCGATTGATAATCCATATTTAAGAAAGAAAGTTCCAAACCATGATTCGACCACATCCATGTTATACAGATTGTGAAATTTACCTGAAAAGCTTTTATTTTTGAATAATGCCGATTCATTAGTGAGATTATAGACAGGAAGAATTGACAATAGCGCAATGACTATTCCTGAGAATAAAAATACTTTTCCTTTCATATCATCACCCTCAGAAATTGAAATATAAAAACACTGAACTTGTAGTATGCAGTGTCATGTAAAGTGCCAATGAACTTATGAAAGCAACCCACGTTACTTTCAAAGTACTTTGCTTATCAGTTACAACTATTTCAATGGCATTTTTGAAGGATATAATAACGAAAGCGCATGCTATAGCCGCAAACTGAACTGAGTAACCTGCCAGTCCAACAGGCAGGAATGTCGATAATTTGTCGGCCTGAATGCCAAGCATTGCTAACATATCAACGGGAACATCCTGGATCGTCATATTTGTCATTGAATTTAAATTAAACATGGAGGTAAGTATTGTCATTGCATCCGTCAAAGAATGAGAACGGAAGAAAACCCATGCAATATGCACATACAGAAAGGTCACAAACCACGCAAGTGGTTTGTACATTCTGTAACCTGCCGAGGACCACATTCTGTGAACTACCAGGGCAAGTCCGTGCATCGCACCCCAGATGACAAACATCCAACTTGCACCATGCCATAAACCACCTATGACAAAAGTGATGAAGAGGTTAAAATACGTTCTAGGGACAGAGCATCGGTTACCACCCAACGGTATATAAAGGTAATCCCGAAGGTAGCGACCAAGCGTAATATGCCACCGCCTCCAGAAATCCTGTATATTTAGTGACTTATAGGGGGAATTAAAGTTCAGCGGTAACCAGATATTAAACAATAGCGCGGCACCAATGGCCATATCACAGTAGCCGCTAAAATCAAAATACAATTGGAAGGTATACGAGAGACTTGTTACCCATGCACTATAAAAATCGTGATGATAGCCAGGCGTGTAACCTGCATCTGCCCATACAGCAAAAGTATCAGCAATCATCGTTTTCTTGAAAAGGCCAATACCAAAGATCATCAAACCCATCATGATGTTTCGATATCTAACAGGAACAGTCCAAAGAGACTTGAACTGAGACATCATTTCTTTATGATGAAGGATAGGCCCAGCAATTAAGTGAGGGAAAAAAGTCACAAACAGCGCATAGTTAACAATGTCATATTCTTTGGCATAACCTTTATAACTGTCTACCAGAAAGGCTATTTGAGTAAACGTATAAAAGCTAATGCCGATTGGTAGCACTATCCCAGCGATATGAAAGTCTTCACCAGTAAGCAAATTCAAGTTATCAAGAAAAAAATTCGTATATTTATAATAACCAAGCAATAACAGGTTCGCGGCAATACCTGTTATAAGCATCATTTTCTTCCGTTTCGCGCCCTTCGCTAATTGAATACCTAGTCCATAGTTGAATATGATTGAGCCTAACATTAAAGGTAAGTAAGCCAGACTCCAGTAACTGTAAAAATAAAGACTGGCAGCAACGAGCCAAACTTTACCGAAGTAAAGAAGCTTGAATTTATTAAGCAAAAAATAGCCCAAAAAGACTATAGGCAAAAAGGCAAAAATAAATTCTGGAGAACTAAAAATCATAGCGTTTCCATATTGTTGTTGTGATTACAAAAACCACAAAATGAAAGTGCAGTGATGCTCTTGTGGATAATATTTATGATAAATACATTATATAAGTTCATAATCATTACTCACTGAACAATTGTGGGTAATCATTTTTTAGCGATGCCCCTAATTCTTTAGCACCAATACTTGTCAAATGACCACTATCAAAATATAGATATTTACCATTTTTTGGTGATACTATATTGCATATTTTTTGCTTTCCGCATTGTGCAGAAAGCATGTCAATATATTCAACCCCATTGATTTGACGGATAATTTTTCCTGCATCATCATTAATTAACCACCTGGAACTCATATAGTATGATTGAGCGAATGTGTTGATCATATCAAACGTTGTTTTTTTATTTTCCATTGCTTTCTTGGCAATAAACATTGGCGCATTGTTGAACATCATTTTGGGGCCAAAGACAATGATTTGCGCATTAGTGCGAATCTTAAGTTCATCTATGACTTTTTTAAGCCCAGTTGCATCTGCGACTTGCCAGTCATCATGAAGCATGACAAGGTCCGCATCTTTTAAGCCGCTATATCCTAGAGTGGACTCTAGAACTTTATTGCAAAACTCTTTATATTTCCCTTCGTTTGGAGTAAATCCAAAATTGCTACAATGATTTGTAGTCCTAAGATAGGAAATATCACCTTTAAAGCCATTCTCAGTAAGAGCATAGGTAAGATCTATGCCATGAGAATTTCCAATAATAACTATTTTTTTGTCACCTGTTTTTGGAACCGGGTTTAACTGGTCTCCATCTGTCCAATATCTTGCTCTTTCCTGAGCAAGCTCTTCCGCACTAATAAGAGCAAAAGGATATCGTCCCGGATACCCTGCTGCAGCTGTTACAGAGAAGGCAGACATATATACCGTAAGGAAAGCAGTCGATATAAGTGCAACTTCTCCAAGAATCTTAGTTTTATACTTGTTCAGTATTATTCTTGAGGGGTTTTCAACCAAATAAAAAGATATGCAAGCCAATGCTAATGACATAATAATGCCACACAAAGGCATCCACCACCCTGTTAATTCAAGATAGTTAAAAAGCACATACACAGGCCAGTGCGTAAGGTATAAGGAGTAAGATATTCGACCAAGCCACTGAAATAACATATTGTCGAGTATTATATTTTTCATATCTCCAGCGGCAATAACCAAAGCACATCCCAGAACGGGTATTGCGGCCCAGTATGATGGCCAAGCTAAATCAGAGTTAAAAGTAATGACAGAAAATATAATGATTGCAAGTCCGGTAATTTTAATGCTTCTGATAGATAATGCCGTAACAGGAAAAAGAAATATCAGACCACCAATTGACATTTCCCATGCACGTGCAGTCAGCAAATAAAAGCCAGCAGAGCTGTTAACACTTGCATAATACACGGAAGCAATAAAAGAAATGACTGCAACGATTGCTACTGCAATACTCGTGTTTTTTCGTCCCGCAATATTATATAAAACAGCCGTAAATACAGGGTATATCAAATAAAATTGCCACTCTACAGATAATGACCAGGTATGTAGGAGCCACTTCTCTTTAGCACTTGTGTCAAAATAATTAATGTCATAAAAATATTGGACATTCGAATAAAATAAAGTGCTACTTTTGACATGTTCTGAAAGAACTTGATAATCTGCAGGCAACAACAGAAAATAGCCCAAAACAAGGAGTACAAAGCATACAAAATATAAAGCAGGTATTATCCTTCTGGCCCTATCCATGTAAAAGCCGATAATTGAGAACTCAGAACTTGCCATTCTTGAGAAGATAATGCTGGTCATAAGATAACCAGAAATGACGAAAAACACATCAACTCCGGCAAAACCACCGCTAAAACCAGGTATCCCAAAGTGGTAAAGAACAACAGCAGCAACAGCAATTGCTCTCAGTCCATTAATATCAGTTCTGAAGTTCACTTTTCCGCCACAAGCTAAAAATCATGGCGGTGTTATAGCATGCAATATAAATTCAAGCCAGTATCAACAGCGGCAATGTAACCATCTTGCTATCAGTTGATTCTTAAACCAAATTATAAACTCGTCTATCACCCTGCCACTGCCAGACCGTCAACCCGACCGCTTAACCGTTCCCATAAAAAGCGAGCTGATTACCTTTCAGCTCTGTGTATGCTCATTTTTTACTCGACCATATGGCTGGCTACAGTCGAATCGCTTTCCATCAATATGATGAGACAGCTCAGGGGATACATTGGATTCATCGTCACTGTTATCCATTATCTGTATAAGGAAATTTTCTCTTGCTTTGTTGTGATATAGACTAAAAGGTCATATATGAAAATCGGCGAGCAGCTTGAGATGTTGAGATATCAAGTCCGTAACCTATTGAAATTTTACAAATAATAAGGGTTCGAATACGATACCTGTTTACGACACAACACACCCTATTTCTATATTTCAGTCGTTACAGTTTAAAAACCGTAAACTCATGTATAAATATTTATCAGTGCAACTATTCAAGATAAAACAATTAACAGCCCGGTAGCGATGTGGTCATAACGCTTGTATCTCGAATTGTCAGAAGTATACACGTCACCAGCCAGACAACTGAACGGGGTGTTCAACTCAGATGTGACTCACGATTTTGTTCGGACTTTTCGTGAAGAGAGTATGAACTGCCCTCCAGCGTTGACACATTGTGGCAAGTGCTGACGCTGGCTTGTAATGCGTTATTGGCATCACGTAGCGAGAACTTCAAGTTCACTTTTCACAGTTCACTCACGAAATCAACCGTCGTGGCTGTATGCCTGCCGTTAGGCAGCAATGGCAATAGCATTTATGAAAGCGAGTTTAATTTCATTGCAACATGCCATGGTTAGTCTCCATCAATTTTTGTATAAATATTCAGCACCACATACATTTTAGGGTGATCAAGTGCTGATCAGAATCGTCTTAAGTGCTAAACTCCGAACCCTCTAAAACATATAAGATTGTGGATATGTCATTAAAATATAGAGCGGATATTGATGGCCTAAGAGCAATAGCGGTGCTCCTGGTGGTTCTTTTCCATGCAAAACTTCCCATACCAGGTGGTTTTGTTGGTGTTGATGTTTTTTTTGTAATCTCTGGTTTTTTAATTACATGCATACTTGACAAAGAGATTAGAGAATTACGTTTTAGTTATGTGAGCTTTTATGTGCGCAGAATTAAAAGGTTAATTCCAGCGCTATTTTTCATGCTCATAATTATTGCTGCTTATTGTAGTTACTATTTGATGCCAGAAGATTTAATGTCTTTTGGTAAGACTGCTGTGCTATCAATGCTGGGTATTAGTAATTTTTATTTTTACCTGCACACCAACTATTTTGAATCATCGTCGGCAGAACCTCTTCTACACACATGGTCTCTTGCTGTAGAAGAACAGTATTACATCTTCTGGCCATTAATATTGATGGTAATATATAAAATTAAGAGAACCAGCATTAAAGTAGCTTTTTTTTCAGCTCTCTTTATTGCCTCGATCTGTCTTTCATGGTATTACGTACATCAAGATAGAAATCTAGCATATATGATGCTTCCATTTAGATTTTTTGAACTGATGGCAGGTGCATTGCTGGCGATTAACTACCGTAGAACTGACACACTATTAAGATATAACGACATATTAAGTGTTTCAGGGTTGGGATTGATACTCGCAAGTGCTTTTTTTCTTGATGATAACAGTGCTTTCCCTGGGCTATTAGCTTTGCCTGTTATAGTTGGCAGTACGATGCTGATCGCCTCCCGCGAGGGAATTATAAACAAATTTTTATCTTTAAAGCCAGTTGTCTATATTGGCAGGGTTTCATACTCATTCTATCTTTGGCATTGGCCTGTATTAATTCTTGCTGCTTACAGAGGGATCGAGCTAACTACAACTAATGCCATTACACTTATAGCGTTATCTTTTGCTATGGCCTGTATCAGCTACCATTTTGTTGAGAATCCGTTTAGAAAGCTAAAGTCGCCGTTTGTTGTCTTTCCTGCTCTATATGCAATTCCATTGGCATCCTGTTATTTATTCATGCTCTATATGGATAATACATCTGGTATGAAATGGAGAACGTATGGGATGTTTGATGAACTTGAGTTTAATAATTCAGCTCATATTCATCGTGATGAGTGTATGGAAAAAATGAAGTTAGGCAATTTTAATGAATGTTGGCTGGGTGTAAAAAAAGAAAAGCCAGACGTTTTAATGATCGGTGATTCTTTTGGAAATGCTTACACTCCATTCATTAACGAACTCGCAAAAGATGCTGGCATCATGGTTCATGATACGATGAGGAGTACTACACCATCTATACCCGGCGTCTACGTATCTCATATAAATAAACCATTGACAAAAGTAAACTCCGATCAAGTTGCCTACTATAATACAGATAGAACAAAACTAGCCTACAATATCGGAGCCGTTATTATTGCTGATTTATTTGACCAGTATAATGACAACAATAAGACATTTCGTGTTTATGGAACTGATGGCGTAGATTATAGTGCTTCGGCATATAATATGCGAGTTCGATACATTAAGGATCTCGTAAGGAATGGTGTGAAAGTCTACGTTGTGGCAAGACCCTTTGAAGTGATTGGTACAAACGGAATTGCTAAGCTTCGCTCTGCAAAAATGAAGCATTCTGTTAGTAGTGCTGAGATGTTCCCTTATGGAATGAAAAAAGAACTACGAGAAGAATATCGGCTCAAGCGTGATATCCCTGAGATAACATTAATAGACCCAAATGATATTCTTTGCAAGAATGAAAAATGCAAAGCTACAATCGATGGGGATATATTATTCAGAGTAGATGGAGCTCATCTTAACTACACCTCAGCTAAAAAATTGGGGGAAGAATATTTAAAGAAATACCCAAATCCTTTCAAATAGACTAAAGGCCCGTACGGGCCTTTAGTCTATTTGATTGCACACTGGACTGCCCCCACAACCGTAGACAAATTCTGTCCTCACGGCGAGGCCTGTTCAAAGGCCTCCGGACTGACGCCGCCGATGTGACTGTGACACCTGTCCCGGTTGTAGAACACTGACCATGCCACAAAAATATGACAATGACCCAAAAATACCTGGACGCACGTAGTGCAGAGTATGGTATGTTTTAGACAGGATATGGAAATTTCGTGTAATTTTCGGGTAATTTCTGGCATCTTGATGAAATTATCTTTAAAAACAACCGGATAAAAAGAGACCGAATACGATTCCTGTATTCGGTCCAGGGAAATGGCTCTTGGGAGAGAGCCGTGCGCTAAAAGTTGGCATTAATGCAGGCTAAAGTCGCCTTGCACTATAAGAATAGATGACGACGCCAGGTTTTCCAGTCCCTGACAAAAGAGGTCGGGAAAAAAGGACGTTAGTCACCCGAAAGAATGCGAAAACCGCAGACTTCTCATACAGAGGCCTGCGGTTTTTTATTGGAAATCATAAAGATATTTCTGGAACTAACAGAGTTTTTCCGCTCGCTCAATAAATGGCGCGAGGCTCATTTTTTCACCCGGTTTTGCAGGATCGTCAATCTGAATCACTGAAATGGGCTGAGCCGTCGTTTTCCCGCTTGCCACCTGCTGTTGTGCTATATCGTTGAGCGGATACTGCACTAAAGTACTGGGATTGATCACATACAGCGCATGACCGGGTCGACAGGTAAGCATCACTTCTTCACGGTTAAACGCCCAGTTCTCTTTGCCCACTTCAAAACGGCTCACCGTAATCACCTGTGGTGCCGCTAATGCTGCTCCTGAAGTCGCCAGCAACAGTAAAGAAAGAATCATTTTTTTCATGAAATTATGCCTGTCCTTCAAAACGGTTCCAGAGTGGCAAAAAGACTGACTATCGCCAGCACGACGCCACCAATAGCCCATTCAATCTTCGTCATCCAGATAAAATACAGATTCATACGGCGACTATCCTGCCGCATCCGTGGTACGAGAACATACCGATTCATTAACGCAATTACCACCATCAACCCCACCAGCGCACACTTTAACAAAAGCAGTTGGACCCAGGCAGAATGCCAGGGTTGAGAGAAACCGTGAATAAAAAAGATATTTGCAATACCGGTCAACAGCACAACCGCAACGGCAAGGTGACCGTAGCGTGAGAACCGCATCATGGTATAAATAGCCTGCTGGTACCAGCGCCCTTTCGCTAATCGCATACAGTAGATGACCGGCAGCAAACCGCCGAACCATACCGCCGCGCCAATCAGGTGCAGCGCATGATTGGTTTTATGCAGGGCTCCAATAACGCCCGTGTGTAACGTCGCGTGTCCAACCCCCGCAAGCAGCGAAAATTGCGCAAGGGTTAGGATCAGCAATAACCGCGGTAAATTTCGCGGCATTACCCACAACGTAACGAGCATGACCAGCGCAAGAACGATCTGCCACAGCCACACACCACCGAACTGGGTTTGCAAAACAGCGCCCCAGACGGCAGGCGAGATGACATCCTGCCAGCCAGAGCCCATCAATCCCGCCTGCACCGCTAACATCAGAGTCGCACTGAGGAAATTCCCCACTGCGGCAAACTGCTGAAGTCGCAAGAAGCGGCGCATCATTAAACGTCGAATCGGCACCGGTGCCAGCCACGCGCTGTAGAGCGCACAGCCAAGCACTAACATCAACGTGACGAAATGAATATAACGCAGGACGATCCAGGTCAAAGTCAGCATGACTATTTCACATTAAAGCGGTACTTCCCTTTGGTTTTATGTCCATCCACCGACACAACATGCCAGCTCACCGTGTAGTCGCCGGGTTTCAGGGCCTCACCCAATGGGATAATGAGTTGCGTTTTATCCTGCTCGTTACGCTTCGCAGGCTGCGTTTTAATCTGCTCTTGCTTTGGTCCGGTAATGACTGCACCACTAAATCCAGGTTCGATACCTTCTGAGAAATTCAGGGTCAGCGCCTGTGGAGCGGCCGTAACTTCGGCATCGGCTGCGGGATATTGATGGGTCAGATGCGCATGCGCCCATGCTGAGGAGGTCATCAGTGCAGAGGTCAACAGCAGGAGTGAATAACCAAGAGTGCGGGCAGGTGAATGCATATTTACTATTCCTTTTTGTTATGTCTTATTTTGAGAGGATAACCTTCTATAATGGCTGAGTCGAGATTCATCATGATGTGGGCTTGCCATTACGGCTAACTCTTAGTAACTTTTGCGCGCATTACCAAAGGAGAAGTGCATGCATAAAAATCTGGCTCAACTCGAGCAGGCTGAAATGGATAAGGTCAACGTTGATCTTGCCGCCGCTGGCGTAGCGTTCAAAGAGCGCTATAACATGCCCGTGGTCGCAGAGGTTGTGGAGCGTGAACAGCCTGAACATTTGCGAGAATGGTTTCGTGAACGCCTGATTGCGCATCGACTGGCATCCGTTTCGCTGTCACGTTTACCTTATGAACCCAAACCTAAATAACTCGTTGATATAAAGTTACATAACCTTACATTTTGCCTGTTACAGTATAAGTATATTCTTAATCCAGAGTTTTATGGATAAAACCAGGCACTATGACAAGGAAAGCATTATGTCACACTGGAAAGTCGCTGCGGCGCAGTATGAACCACTAACAACTTCTTTCAGTGAGCACGTCGCTCGCCATCTAAAATTTATACACGCTGCCGCCCGGCAGAAATGCCGTCTTGTGGTTTTTCCAGCGCTTTCTTTACTCGGGTGCCTTGACGAGAAACGCCCTCTCCCTGCACCGCCGGATAACGCCCTACTGCAACCGCTTATCAACGCCGCTGTTACACATCGAATGATCGTTATTGCCGGGTTACCCGTGGAACATAACGCGCGATTTGTGAAAGGAATGGCGGTGTTTGCCCCCTGGATGAACGCTCCTCACATTTGTCATCACGGTCATGGCGCATGTTTAGGACAGGACCTCAAAACGATTAGCGTGTTGGATGACCAACCCGAAGGTATCGATATTGACCCTGAATTCTCGCTCTTTACCAGCAGTCAAAGCGTAAGCGAACCTGAATTACTCAATTCCACATCGCGTTTACAGCGTTTCTCGCATCGATTCTCGATTGCCGTATTGATGGCCAATGCGCGGGGGAGTAGCGCATTATGGGATGAAAACGGGCAATTAATTGTGCGTGCCGATCGTGGTTCGCTGTTATTGACAGGGCAACGCACATCCGAGGGTTGGCAAGGCGATATCATTCCTTTACGCTAGGCGTTTTCGGTCAGGAGCTTTCCATGCTGCGCATTATCGATACAGAAACCTGTGGCCTTCAGGGCGGGATCGTTGAGATCGCCTCTGTCGATGTGGTTGACGGTAAAATTGTGAACCCGATGAGCCACCTTGTGCGCCCTGACTGCCCTATTTCTCCACAGGCCATGGCGATTCATCGAATCACCGAGTCGATGGTGGCGGATAAACCGTGGATTGAAGAGATCATACCTCACTACTACGGCAGCGAATGGTACGTTGCGCATAACGCCAGTTTTGACCGCCGCGTACTGCCAGAAATGCCGGGCGAGTGGATCTGCACCATGAAGCTCTCCCGCCGTCTGTGGCCGGGCATTAAATACAGCAACATGGCGTTGTATAAATCCCGCAAGCTGAACGTACAGACCCCGCAGGGGTTACATCATCACCGCGCCTTGTACGACTGCTACATCACAGCTGCGCTGCTTATCGATATCATGAACACCTCCGGCTGGTCCGCAGAACAGATGGCTGACATTACCGGGCGTCCTGCTTTGCTGACGACCTTTACCTTCGGTAAATACCGTGGGAAAGCGGTTTCAGAAGTTGCCGAACGCGATCCGGGCTATCTGCGCTGGTTATTTAATAACCTTGACAGCATGAGCCCGGAACTGCGTTTGACGCTCAAGCATTATCTGGATAACGCCTGAATACCGCCCTGCCCAGGCAGCGTCCCTTGCGCCAGACCAATCAGAAAAGCGAACTCCAGCGCCACCCCTTCCCAGGATTTAAAACGCCCTGATTTACCGCCATGTCCGGAATCCATATCCGTACAGAGTAACAGCAGATTATCATCGGTCTTTAACTCTCGCAGTTTTGCTACCCATTTTGCCGGTTCCCAGTATTGCACCTGGGAGTCATGTAATCCCGTCGTGACCAACATGTGTGGATAGCGCTGCGCCCGAACGTTGTCATAGGGGCTGTAGCTTTTCATGTAGGCGTAGTATTGCGGATCTTTGGGATTCCCCCACTCTTCAAACTCTCCGGTGGTCAGCGGAATAGACTCGTCGAGCATGGTCGTGACCACATCGACAAACGGGACCTGGGCGATAACGCCGTGGAACAACTCCGGACGCTCGTTAATCGCCACACCCATTAGCATTCCTCCGGCACTGCCTCCCATCGCGTAACATAGCGAGGGCGAGCCGTAGCCCTGAGCTAACAGCGCATCACAGGCATCAAGATAGTCATTAAAGGTATTTCGTTTTTTCAGGAATTTCCCGTCTTCATACCATTGCTGTCCCAGTTCTCCCCCGCCCCGGACGTGGACAATGGCGTAAACAAATCCGCGATCGAGCAGACTCAGCCGACTTGCGCTGAAATCAGCGTCCATGGAAGAACCATAGGAACCGTAGCCGTAAACCAGGATGGGGTTTTGCCCCTTGCGGAAATATTTCTGATGATAGACCAGCGAGACAGGCACCTCGACGCCGTCACGGGCGGTGATCCACACATGCTCACTGCGATAGCAGGCGGAGTCAAACCCTGGCACCTCAGTTTGTTTAATGACCCGCCGCTCACCGGTATCCATGTCCAGCTCAAACAAGGTGTCTGGTGTGGTCATAGACGAGTAACCATAGCGCAGACGTGAGGTTTCGGGTTCTGGATTATAAGCAAGCCAGGTGACATACGCCGGATCATCGAAGGCAATACCGACGACTTCCCGCGTTTTACGATTGATCTGGCGCAGGCTGGTCAGGCCGCGCTGACGCTCCTCAACCACCAGCCAGTCGGTAAACAACGTAAATCCTTCCAGCATTATTGCGTCACGCGCCGGGATCAGCGTTTCCCACTGCTTTTCATCACGCACACGACTGCGGTATAGGCCAAAGTTTTTACCTTCCCGATTCGAGCGCAGATAAAACTTATGCTGGTAGTGGTCAAGGCTGTATTCATGATCTTTACGGCGGGGCAAGAACACAAACGGCTCGGCGTCGGCCAGCGCCGCATCAAGGAGTAACACCTCCGTGGTCGTTGCGCTGCCCAGATGTATCACGACGAAGTGTTGGGAAGTGGTTTTATGTAAACTGACGTAGAACGTATCGTCTTTCTCTTCGTAAATCAGTTCATCCTGCGAGGACGGCGTTCCGATAGTATGCCGCCATACCTGATAGGGCAGTAGTGTCGTGGCATGTTTGCGCACGTAATAAAAGGTCAACGAGTCATTTGCCCAGACAAACTCGGGTGCGACGTTATCAAGCATCTCCGGGTACCAGTTGCCGCTTTGCAAATTTCGAAAACGGATCCCGTACTGTCGACGTGAGAGATAATCCTCGGCGAGCGCCATGATGCTGTTGTCCGGCGTGATCGCCAGCCCACCCAGAGTATAAAATTCGCTGTGAGCCGCCCGTTTGTTCGCATCGATCAGCGTTTCCCACTCGTCCCACTCCTCGGTTAACGCTGATTGTCGCTGGTATATCGCATATTCACACCCAGGTTCATAAACGTGTCGATAACGATACCCGTTCTTCACATAAGGCGCGGAGACTTCCCGAGGTGGAATGCGGTCGATGATCTCTTTCAGCACACGATCCTGCAACGCTTGTTGCCCGGACATCACACGATGCCCATAGCTATTTTCCTCGTTCAGGTAGTCAAGCACTTCTGGCTGCGAGCGGGTATCGTCTCGCAGCCAATAATAGTCATCAATGCGGGTATCGCCATGCATGGTCATGGCGTGGGGGATACGTTTAGCTTTTGGCAGCATCTCATTGTTCTTTCGTCTTTAAACATCTTCTAAGGGTGGCAAAAGACACGAATGATGCAAGCGAAACATGCTGCGTTTTACGTTTTTGTTAGCCCGGCAGAGCCTGTTTTTGCTGCTGCAAATCCTGTTCGATCCCTTCCCGCACCTCTTGCGGGATCTTCAGCGCATCGCCCAACGCATTCAGATAGCTACGTTCCATAAAGTGGTCAATATCAATCGCAGCACAGCTCAGGAAATAAATTTCCAGCGCTTCTTCTTCATTGCGAATGCCCTGTGCCAGACGCTGCGGATCCAGCGGCTGTTCAATCGCCTGTTCGATAAAAACGCGGCCCTGTTCTTCCACACCGGCTTCGCGAAGTTGCTGCTCGATGACCATCCGCTCGTTGGCATCAATATGACCATCGCTTTTTGCTGCAAAAACCAGCGCGAGGATAAGGCGCTCGGTTCGCACATCCAGCGGTGAGCTTTGGCGACCAAACTGCGGTTCATCCTGATGTGCGGTGCGTACCTTATCTTTATATTTGTTCCACAAAACAGTCCCTGCCACCGCGCCGCCGCCCACCAACAGCGCACTGGTGCCATATTTGCTTAATAATTTACGTGATGATTTATTGGCAAGCAGTAACCCCGCCAGTCCGCCTAACGCGCCAGGCACCAGGAGTTTACCCAGGCCTTGATCGGCTGATGACGATGACAACGACGAACCGTTTTGTCCGAGAAGAGATTGTAATTGATTTAGCCAGTTAGCCATTTTTTGCCCCTCAAGTACTGACGATAGATCGTCACAGCGTACCCAAGGGGATGTCAGGAATTGTCTATTTTGACAAAAGATGCGCAAATTATCGTGCTAGCGGGGCTGGTATTCTGCGGTTCCGGCTTTGCAATCCACCGTGACCTGATAATGGATGTCCGCACTTTTACCCCTTACGGTCAAGGGCACGGTCCATTTCCCGTCCTGGCCAGTGATTTCTTTCGGGTTTACCCAAGCCACCGGATCGGCCTGCCCGACCTGTTTTTGATCGTCAGCCCAACGCACAATGCGGTTTTGCTGATAATCTCGCTTAACGCTGGCTGCGATGCCATCGGCGTCCAGGCCATCACAGCCTGGAAATTTGACCGTCTTACTTTCTGTGTTAGCCGCAAAGGCTGAGACGCTGGCGGATAACAGCAGCAGACTCAACAGCGTTCCTCTTGTATTCATACTTGTCTCCTGAGCACATTGATTCAGCAAAAAGCATGGTACAAAACGTCAGGAGCGCAAGTCAGAATCAGGCAGCCTGTGAATCTTCTTCGCCCTGTCCGTTTTCTTCAACGGCCTGAGGAGAAGGCAATTTACCGGTTTTCAGGATCGTGCTCAGCACATCTTTGTGCTCCGCCAGCCACAGAGACAGCGCTTCGCGTTGTTCATCTTCAAGAGCCAATGGGGATTGCTCTAGCCACGTATCGAGCAGATCTGCTGTATCCAGCATCTTGTCATACGCATCCGCTTCCTTCTTGCTGGTAAATGACATTTTTTCCTCACCTTCACGAATGACGACGTATTTAATTTCAACCGCCATAATGCAGCCTCTCAATATTACTGTAATTATGTACAGTATATTGCATTTTGCCTGCGAAATCAACCCACCAATAAAGACATACGCAAACGTTTTCGTTTATACTGCTGGCACTTTTTTCAGGGGAGTTTTTTCATGACGCTATTAGGCACTGCGCTGCGTCCGGCAGCAACTCGGGTTATGTTATTGGGATCAGGCGAACTGGGCAAAGAAGTGGCAATTGAATGCCAGCGTCTGGGCGTTGAAGTGATCGCTGTCGATCGCTATGCCGATGCGCCTGCCATGCATGTGGCCCATCGTTCTCACGTCATCAATATGCTGGATGGCGAAGCGCTGCGTCGGGTCGTTGAACTGGAAAAACCAGATTATATTGTGCCGGAAATCGAAGCTATCGCCACCGATATGCTGATTGCACTTGAGCAGGAAGGGAAAAAAGTCGTGCCCTGCGCCCGAGCGACAAAGCTAACCATGAACCGTGAGGGCATCCGCCGTCTTGCGGCAGAAGAGTTAGCACTCCCTACCTCCTCTTTCCGTTTTGCCGACAGCGAAGCGACCTTCCGTGATGCTGTCGCAGAAATAGGCTATCCCTGCATTGTAAAGCCGGTGATGAGCTCCTCGGGTAAAGGACAGAGTTTTATCCGCTCCGCTGAACAATTGGCTGAGGCATGGGAATATGCCCAACAGGGTGGTCGCGCTGGCGCGGGTCGGGTGATTGTCGAAGGCGTCGTGAAGTTCGATTTTGAAATTACGCTATTAACCGTCAGCGCGGTCGATGGCGTCCATTTTTGCGCTCCGGTGGGACATCGTCAGGAAGATGGTGATTACCGTGAATCCTGGCAACCGCAGCAAATGAGCCCGCTGGCGCGGGAACGTGCGGAAGAAATTGCCCGTAAGGTGGTTCTGGCGCTAGGCGGCTACGGACTGTTCGGCGTGGAGCTGTTTGTCTGCGGTGATGAGGTCATTTTCAGCGAGGTGTCTCCGCGCCCGCATGATACCGGCATGGTAACGCTCATTTCTCAGGATCTGTCAGAATTTGCCCTACATGTCCGCGCTTTTCTCGGCTTGCCGGTTGGTGCCATTCGTCAATATGGACCAGCGGCTTCAGCTGTCATTTTGCCGAGATTGACCAGTCAGAACGTTACGTTTGATAACGTGCAGAGTGCGGTTGGCGCAGGTTTGCAGGTTCGATTTTTTGGAAAGCCGGAGATTGACGGAACGCGTCGTCTGGGCGTGGCGTTAGCCACTGGGGAAAGTGTTGATGAGGCGGTGATAAGAGCGAAAGAGGCCGCCGGTCAGGTCATCGTCAACGGATAATGCAAAATGCCTGATGGCGACACCAACACGACTTACCAGGCCTACATAAGCAACATATAGGCCCGATAAGCGTAACGCCATCAGGCAATTAACGACTTATGACTTCGCGCCTTCTACCGCTTCGCGCGCCAGACGTGTGATGCGATCCCAGTCACCCGCTTCCAGCGCATCGTTCGGTACCAGCCATGAGCCCCCGATACACAGGACACTTTTCAGCGCCAGGTAGTCACGGTAGTTGGCCGGGGAGATACCGCCCGTCGGGCAGAAACGAACCTGAGAGAACGGCCCTGCGATAGCCTGTAGCGCCTTAGTACCGCCGTTAGCTTCCGCCGGGAAGAATTTGAACTCTTTCAGACCGTAGTCCATGCCCAGCATCAGTTCAGAAACGGTGCTGATACCCGGGATCAGCGGAATAGTCCCTGCAGTCGCCGCTTTCAGCAGAGGCTCTGTCAGGCCAGGGCTGATGGCAAACTGCGCGCCTGCTTCGGTCACTTCAGCCAGTTGCTGCGCGTTCAGAACCGTACCTGCACCGATGATCGCTTCCGGCACTTCTTTGGCGATAGCACGGATAGCATCCATCGCACACGCGGTACGCAGGGTGACCTCAAGCACGCGGACACCACCTGCAACCAGCGCTTTAGCCATCGGCACCGCGTGTTCCAGTTTATTCACCACAATCACCGGGACAACCGGGCCGGTGGTCAGGATTGCTTCTGCACTTGTTTTCCAGTTTTTCATCAGAGTTTTTCTCTCGCCTGATTGCAAAATGAGTCTTAAAAAGTGATACAGGTTGCGCCCTGCTCGGCGCCGGACAAGTTTTCACGCAATGCGCTAAACATCTCACGGCCCGTACCAACGCGCGATGCGCTGAGATCAGGGATATGCGGCTGGCGTGCGGCCAACTCTGCGTCATCGACCAGCAGCGTTAATTCACCTGTCTGTCCATTCACACGAATGATGTCACCGTCGCGTACTTTTGCCAGCAGCCCACCGTCATAGGCTTCCGGAGTGACATGGATTGCCGAAGGCACTTTACCCGAAGCCCCAGACAGTCGTCCATCGGTCACTAACGCAATTTTGAAACAACGGTCCAATAATACACCAAGCGGCGGCATGAGTTTATGTAATTCTGGCATTCCGTTCGCTTTTGGTCCCTGATGACGAACAACGACCACGCAGTCGCGATCCAATAGCCCCGCTTCAAACGCCGGTAACACATCATGCTGGCTTTCAAAGACAACCGCTGGCGCTTCGACGATCTGATTTTCAACCGGGACCGCCGAGGTCTTCATCACCGCACGACCAAGGTTACCGCTTAATACTTTTGTCCCGCCGTGGTGGGAGAACGGTTTAGCAAAAGTTGCAATCACATTGCTGTCGAGAGACTGAGACGCGCCTTCACGCCAGTCGAGCTCACCGTTGTTCAGCCACGGTTCCAGGGTGTAACGCTTCAGGCCAAAGCCAGCAACGGTATTTACATCTTCATGCAGAAGCCCTGCACTGAGCAGTTCGCGCATCAGAACCGGCACACCGCCCGCCGCCTGAAAATGGTTAATATCTGCCGGGCCGTTTGGATACAGACGCGCCATCAGCGGCACGATGTCTGAAAGATCGGAGAAATCATCCCAGTTAATCTGAATACCCGCCGCGCGCGCCATCGCCACCAGATGCATCGTGTGGTTGGTGGAACCGCCGGTTGCCAGCAGTGCGACGATGCCGTTCACCACCACTTTCTCGTCGATCATTTTACCGATCGGCATCCATTCATTACCGTTGCCGGTCAGACGAGTGACCTGACGTGCCGCTGCCGCCGTCAACGCTTCACGCAGTGGCGCGTCCGGGTGGACAAATGAGGAGCCCGGTAACTGCATCCCCATAAATTCCACTACCATCTGGTTGGTATTGGCGGTGCCATAGAAAGTGCAGGTACCCGGCGCATGATAAGAAGCCGCTTCCGATTCCAGCAGCGCCATGCGATCGACTTTGCCTTCGGCGTACAGTTGACGGATACGGACTTTCTCTTTATTAGGCAGACCACTCGCCATGGGGCCTGACGGAACAAAAATGGCAGGCAGATGACCGAACGAGAGCGCTGCCATTGTCAGACCGGGTACAATTTTGTCGCACACGCCAAGGAACAGTGCGCCATCAAACATGTTATGTGACAGCCCCACCGCCGCCGACATCGCAATCACTTCACGACTCAGCAGAGACAACTCCATTCCATCCTGCCCTTGTGTGACGCCATCGCACATCGCCGGGACACCGCCTGCAACCTGCCCCACCGCGTTTACCGCATGGAGCGCTTTGCGGATGATGTCCGGATAATACTCGTAAGGCTGATGAGCAGAGAGCATATCGTTATAAGAAGTCACGATCGCGATATTGTTACGCAGCATGCTTTTCAGTGCATCTTTATCTTCTGGCTGACAGGCTGCGAATCCATGTGCCAGATTTCCGCACGCCAGTTGTGAGCGATGAACCGTGGAGGATTTAGCCTGCTCAATACGAGCAAGATAGGCGGAACGAGTCTCGCGAGAGCGTTCAACGATGCGTTGTGTTACGCGTAACAAATTTGGATTCATAGAGGCTCCTGAAATTTCTTTGTCGGGGCTACAGGTTTAACAGGTCGTTTCAGCAAGGTTAAAAATACTGAGAGCGCCTGTTAGCCGGAGCGCAAGGGCAAAAACGTTTCAGGCAGTGTAATAAAAAAAGCCTCGCGGGTGAATCCACGCGAGGCTTAAAAGTGCAAAAATTATTCTACAAGCTGTGTTAGATCATGTTACCGGTAAAATAACCCTTAAGCGTTAGGAGGGATTTTACTCGAATTCATTCCATGAACGCCCGTCACGGGTGATCATCGCGACTGAGGCTACGGGTCCCCAGGTACCAGCCTGATACGGTTTCGGCGCGTCATTGTCCATCGCCCACGCTTCAGTAATGGAATCCACCCATTTCCACGCTTCTTCCACTTCATCACGACGAACAAACAGGGCCTGAATTCCGCGCATGGTTTCCAGCAGCAGACGCTCGTAAGCATCCGCCAGATGGGTCTGATTAAAGGTTTCGGAATAGCTCAGATCCAGCTTAGTAATCTGCAGATTATGCTTGTGATCCAGCCCAGGCACTTTATTCAGTACCTGGATATCAACACCCTCATCAGGCTGGAGACGAATCGTCAGTTTGTTCTGCGGTAAATCCTGCCAGGACTCTTTGAACAGGTTCAGTTCCGGTGTCTTGAAGTAAACCACCACTTCTGAGCACTTGGTCGGTAAACGCTTACCGGTACGCAGGTAGAACGGCACGCCAGCCCAGCGCCAGTTGTCGATATCGACGCGAATCGCCACAAAGGTTTCGGTATTGCTGCTTTTGTTCGCCCCTTCTTCTTCCAGATAGCCCGGCACTTTTTTGCCCTGAGCGAAGCCGGTGGTGTACTGGCCGCGAACCGTTTTTTCACGCACATTTGAACGATCAATACGGCGCAGCGATTTCAGTACCTTCACTTTTTCATCGCGAATGCTGTCGGCACTCAGGTCGGACGGCGGTGACATCGCAATCATGCACAGAATTTGCAGCAGGTGGTTCTGGATCATGTCGCGCATCTGACCTGCCTGGTCGAAGTAACCCCAACGCCCTTCGATGCCCACCTCTTCCGCAACGGTGATTTCCACATGATCGATAGTGCGGTTATCCCAGTTATTCACGAACAGCGAGTTGGCGAAGCGCAGCGCCAGCAGGTTAAGTACCGTCTCTTTGCCGAGGTAGTGATCGATACGGTAAACCTGGCACTCTTCAAAGTACTCGCCAACCTGATCGTTAATTTCACGGGAGGTTGCCAGCGAGGTGCCCAGCGGTTTTTCCATCACCACGCGCGCGGGTTTGGCGTTCAGTTTCGCTTCACCCAGCCCTTTGCAGATGGCACCAAAGGTGCTTGGCGGCATGGCGAAATAGTTAATTGTGGTGCGCGTTTTCTGGTCGAGCATATCGCCCAGGCGGGTAAATGCCGCCGTGTCGTTGACATCCAGATTGCAGAAATCAAGTCGCCCGCTCAGGGTTTTCCACAGGCCTTCATCGATTTTTTCTTTCATGAAGGTTTCCAGTGCTTCGCGTACAACCTGGGTATAGGTTTCTTTATCCCAGTCCGCACGTCCAACGCCGATGATGCGAGTATCCGGATTGATTTGTCCGGCTTTTTCCAACTGATACAGGGAAGGCAGCAATTTACGCCGCGCAAGGTCGCCTTTCGCGCCGAAAATGACCAGGTCACATGCCTGGGCTGTTTGCGTTACCGCCATGTCAATCTCCTTTGTTAGCTATCCTGGTACGTTGCCAGGCATTACTTGTAATTTTATTACAGTGCACTGTACTGCTTTTACGGGATTCCGGAAACCGTAAACGCTTGTCAGCCCGTGCGTTTGGCGCAAAAGGCGGTTGTGGTAGCGTTTACCTGGCAAAAATGGCTACAAGAGTTATCGTTTTCTGGCTCATAATATTGAGTCAAAATAAGATGTTGATCATGTAATGAAAAAAAACAACAACTATTCTGACCATTTTGCTCCCTTCATCCCTCAGCAAGGGTACTATCTACCAAAATTGCCTTCGATTTCTTATATCATTGAAATCGTCAAAGCCTTGGGTTTACACCATGAATATGCTGGAAAAAATCCAGACGCAACTGGAACATTTAAGCAAATCTGAACGCAAAGTCGCAGACGTCATTCTGGCCTCTCCCGACTGCGCAATCCACTCCAGTATCGCTACGCTTGCGCAGCAGGCTAATGTCAGCGAACCCACCGTTAACCGTTTTTGCCGCAGCATGGAAACGCGGGGATTCCCTGATTTTAAACTGCATCTGGCACAAAGTCTGGCTAATGGTACACCTTATGTTAATCGTAATGTGGATGAAGATGATAGCGTAGAGTCTTACACCGGTAAGATCTTCGAATCCGCAATGGCCAGTCTGGATCACGTGCGCCACTCGCTGGATAAAGGCGCGGTGAATCGAGCAGTAGATCTGCTCACACAGGCCAAGAAAATTTCTTTCTTTGGTCTGGGCTCATCAGCCGCCGTCGCCCATGATGCGATGAACAAATTCTTTCGCTTTAACGTCCCGGTTATTTATTCTGACGACATTGTCCTGCAACGCATGAGTTGTATGAATTGTAGTGACGATGATGTCGTTGTGCTTATTTCTCATACCGGCCGGACAAAAAATCTGGTGGAACTGGCACGACTGGCGCGTGAAAACGATGCGATTGTTATTGCATTAACCTCCGCCGACACCCCGCTCGCGCGTGAGGCGACACTGGCAATCACGCTTGACGTACCGGAAGATACTGACATTTATATGCCCATGGTGTCTCGACTTGCACAACTTACCGTGATAGATGTGCTGGCAACGGGATTTACTTTGCGTCGTGGGGCAAAATTCAGAGATAACTTGAAGCGTGTCAAAGAAGCGCTCAAAGAATCGCGTTTTGATAAACAATCCCTCATCAATAGCGATGAAAGCTAAAAGTCATAATCAGTCCGACCTTTTTTCGTCATCCGGTTTTGTTCGCTATGCTATGTAAAGGTTTTCAGAACCACCGGATCATTTTTCACGCAACACCAAGATGTTTCAGTCAACGGAGTATTACATGTCCAGAAGGCTTCGCAGAACCAAAATCGTTACCACGTTAGGCCCGGCAACAGATCGCGATAATAATCTCGAAAAGATTATCGCGGCGGGTGCGAACGTCGTGCGTATGAACTTTTCTCACGGCTCGCCAGAAGATCACAAAATGCGCGCGGATAAAGTTCGTGAAATTGCCGCCAAACTTGGGCGTCATGTGGCTATTCTTGGCGATCTTCAGGGGCCGAAAATTCGTGTGTCTACCTTTAAGGAAGGCAAGGTTTTCCTCAATATTGGCGACAAATTCCTCCTTGATGCCAATCTGAGTAAAGGGGAAGGCGATAAAGAGAAAGTCGGGATCGACTATAAAGGCCTGCCGGCAGACGTTGTCCCTGGCGATATCCTGCTGCTTGATGATGGTCGCGTTCAGCTAAAAGTGCTGGAAGTTCAGGGGATGAAGGTGTTTACCGAAGTTACGGTGGGCGGCCCACTCTCCAATAATAAAGGTATTAACAAACTTGGTGGCGGCCTCTCCGCTGAAGCGCTGACCGAGAAAGACAAGGCCGACATCGTCACCGCCGCGCAGATTGGCGTCGACTATCTTGCCGTTTCCTTCCCGCGCTGTGGCGAAGATCTGAACTATGCGCGTCGTCTGGCACGTGATGCGGGTTGTGATGCAAAAATTGTCGCGAAGGTTGAACGTGCTGAAGCTGTCTGCGATCAGAATGCGATGGATGACATCATTCTGGCTTCTGACGTGGTGATGGTTGCCCGTGGCGATCTTGGCGTTGAGATTGGCGACCCGGAACTGGTGGGTATTCAAAAAGCACTGATTCGTCGTGCGCGCCAGCTTAACCGTGCGGTGATTACGGCGACGCAAATGATGGAGTCGATGATCACCAACCCAATGCCGACGCGTGCGGAGGTCATGGACGTCGCAAACGCCGTGCTCGATGGTACCGATGCGGTTATGCTGTCGGCGGAAACGGCTGCCGGCCAATATCCCGCAGAAACCGTAGCCGCGATGGCACGCGTGTGCCTGGGCGCAGAAAAAATCCCGAGCATTAATGTCTCTAAACACCGCCTGGACATTCAGTTCGATAACGTGGAAGAAGCCATTGCGATGTCTGCGATGTATGCGGCAAACCACCTGAAAGGCGTGACGGCGATCATCGCCATGACAGAGTCCGGCCGCACTGCGCTGATGACGTCGCGTATTAGTTCTGGCCTGCCGATTTTCGCTATGTCTCGCCACGAGCGCACGCTGAACCTGACGTCGCTGTATCGCGGCGTGACCCCGGTCCATTTCGACAGCGCGGCAGAAGGTGTCGTCGCCGCCAGCGAAGCGGTGTCTTTACTTCGCGATAAAGGTTTCCTGGTGTCCGGCGATCTGGTGATTGTGACTCAGGGCGACGTAATGAGTACCATCGGGTCAACCAATACCACGCGTATTTTAACCGTTGAGTAAAGGTAACTGGATGCCGGATGGCGACGTTAACACGTCTTATCCGGCCTCGTAACGCGTAAGCCTGATAAGTGAAACGCCATCAGGCATTCCCAGTAATAAGCCTCTCTTTCGAGAGGCTTGTTTTATTTGATGGGATAGAGATCTTGGCGTTTATACGGCTGAACTTCCCCGGGTTTGCGCGTTTTCAGCAGCTTCAGGATCCAGGTATATTGTTCCGGATGCGGGCGAACGAAAATTTCAACTTCTTCATTCATCCGTCTTGCGATGGTCACGTCATCGGCCGTGAGCAGATCGTCCATCGGTGGACGAACCTGAATGGTCAGGCGATGGCTTTTGCCGTCATAAACGGGAAACAGCGGGATCACACGCGCACGGCACACTTTCATCAGACGACCAATCGCGGGTAACGTGGCTTTATAGGTTGCGAAGAAATCAACAAACTCGCTGTGCTCCGGACCATGATCCTGGTCAGGCAGATAATAGCCCCAGTAGCCCTGGCGAATTGACTGAATAAACGGCTTGATACCGTCATTGCGCGCATGCAGACGGCCGCCAAAACGACGACGCACGGTGTTCCAGACATAGTCAAAAACCGGGTTACCCTGGTTGTGGAACATGGCAGCCATTTTCTGTCCCTGAGAAGCCATCAGCATGGCGGGGATATCAACGCCCCAGCCATGCGGCACAAGGAAAATCACTTTTTCATCGTTGCGCCGCATTTCTTCGATAATTTCCAGACCTTCCCAGTCAACCCGTGACTGGATCTTTTCCGGTCCGCGAATAGCCAGTTCCGCCATCATCACCATCGCCTGCGGTGCGGTAGCAAACATCTCATCAACAATGGCTTCGCGTTCCGCTTCGCTACGTTCTGGAAAGCACAGGGATAAGTTGATTAACGCGCGACGACGTGAGCTTTTGCCCATCCGACCAGCGAAGCGGCCCAGACGCGCCAGTAACGGGTCACGAAAGGAGGCTGGGGTTAACGCCATCCCAGCCATCGCGGCAACGCCCAGCCAGTTGCCCCAATAACGCGGATGGCGGAAGGACTTTTCAAATTCCGGGATGTACTCAGTATTATTTTTTTTTGTTTCCATGCTTATCCAGTGCCTGATGACGCAAAAGTAAAACTGTTGATAGTGTAGCGGCGCACCCTGTCGCGTACAAAATAAAAAAGCCGGCACGTTTATCGCGTACCGGCTTTCCCATCATAACCGATTAATCAAAGCGTAACTGAGGAAGTACTTGTTTTACCTGCGCCAGATACTCAACGCGATCGGAACCCGTCAGCCCTTCAGTATGCGGCAGTTTTGCCGTCAACGGATTCACCGCCTGCTGGTTAATCCACACTTCATAATGCAGATGCGGACCTGTCGAGCGGCCGGTATTTCCGGAAAGCGCGATGCGATCGCCACGTTTAACCTTCTGCCCCGGTTTCACCAGCAATTTACGCAGGTGCATATAACGAGTGGTATAGGTACGGCCATGACGGATAGCCACATAATAGCCAGCCGCACCGCTACGCTTCGCGACGACGACTTCGCCATCACCTACCGACAGCACTGGCGTACCCTGTGGCATCGCAAAATCAACGCCTTTGTGCGGCGCCACGCGCCCCGTTACCGGGTTAGTACGGCGAGGGTTAAAGTTAGATGAAATGCGGAACTGTTTTACGGTTGGGAAACGCATAAAGCCTTTCGCAAGGCCAGTACCGTTGCGATCGTAGAATTTGCCGTCTTCGGCGCGGATCGCATAATAATCTTTACCTTCAGAACGCAAACGAACGCCCAGCAGTTGGCTCTGTTCGCGCTTACCGTCCAGCATTTCACGCGACATCAGCACAGAGAACTCATCGCCTTTTTTCAGCTTACGGAAGTCCATCTGCCACTGCATCGATTTAATCACAGCGCTAATTTCAGAACTGGTCAGCCCGGCCGCTTTTGCGCTGGCGACAAAGCTGCCACCCACGGTGCCTTTGATCAAGCTGTTAACCCAGTCACCCTGCTGCGTTTCGGCGGTCATCTTGAAGCCGTTTGCTGCAGTACGGTCATACGTACGCGTTTCACGACGCGACATTTCCCAGGTCAAACGCTGCAAGTCACCATCAGCCGTCAGCGTCCAGGAGAGCTGTTGACCAATTTTCAGGTTACGCAATTCTTTGTCTGCGGAAGCAAGTTGGGTGATGTCACCCATCTCAATACCGTACTGATTGAGAATGCTACTGAGGGTATCGCCGGTAGAAACAACATATTCATGGACGCCCGCTTCACCTGCGATTTTGTCGTCCAGTTCATCCTGCGGAATAGCTTCATCTTCCTGCGCCGCCTGATCGATAGGTTCACTGGCTTCCGGCAGTAACGAACGGATCTCGTTTTGTTCCAGTTCGATCGTTTTCACAATAGGAGAAGCATCAGGATGATAAACGTAAGGCCGCCAGACTGCGACGGCCAACGTTAATACTGTAAGCGACCCCAGCATAACGCGATGGGGTCTGGGCAGATTATTAAATGCCAGGGCGACAGAGCGGGTTATCTGTTGCACGTATTCACTTCCTCACTAATCTCCTTTCAGGCAGCTCGCATACTGGTTCGCTAATTGGTTTAAAAACGCGGAATAGCTCGTTTTACCCAGTTTGATGTTTGTTCCGAGGGGATCCAACGTTCCCATTCGAACGGATGTCCCTCTCGCAACAGCTTCAACGACCGCTGGCCTGAACTGTGGCTCAGCAAAAACGCAAGTTGCTTTTTGCTCAACCAACTGTGTTCTTATTTCATGTAAACGCTGCGCACCAGGTTGTATCTCAGGGTTAACAGTAAAGTGACCCAACGGAGTGAGTCCGAAGTGTTTTTCGTAATAGCCGTAGGCATCATGAAAAACGAAATAACCTTTACCCTTGAGCGGTGCCAGCTCGTTACCAACCTGTTTATCGACTGAGTCTAATTGTGCCTCAAAGTCCTTCAGGTTGGCGTCAAGTTTGGCTCGACTTTGCGGCATAAGTTCCACTAATTTTTCATGGATTGCAACCGCTGAGGCCCGCGCTATCTCTGGGGAGAGCCAGAGATGCATGTTGTAATCACCGTGATGGTGATGCTCATCACCTTTTTCTTCATGAGCGTGGTCATGATCATGATCGTCATCGTCGTCATCCGCCCCTTTCATGAGCAACGGTTTCACCGCGTTGAGGTGCGCAATCGTTACCTGTTTGGTTTGCGGAAGAGTGCTCGCTGATTTTTGCATGAACGCTTCCATTTCAGGACCAATCCAGACCACTAAGTCCGCATTCTGTAAGCGTTTTACATCCGATGGCCGCAGTGAGTAATCATGCTCGGATGCGCCATCCGGTAGTAACACCTCGGTGTCAGTAACCCCGTCAGCAATAGCTGAAGCAATGAATCCTAACGGCTTGAGCGAAGCGACCACCGCAGCATTTGCCGCCTGTGTTGCACTCCCAAAAAGAGCGGCGGATAATGCCGCGAAAAGAAGCGTATTTTTATGTAACATAATGCGACCAATCCTCGTAATGAATCTGAGGAATGTGATATTATAACATTTCACAACATCTGCAAGACTAAAATTGACATGACGACTTTGGTTTCACTGGAAAACGTCTCGGTCTCCTTCGGTCAGCGTCGCGTCCTTTCTGACATTTCGCTGGAACTTAAACCGGGAAGAATATTAACGCTTCTTGGCCCTAACGGTGCCGGGAAGTCTACGCTGGTAAGGGTTGTTCTGGGGCTGGTCGCGCCGGATGAAGGGGTGATCCGTCGCAATGGTAAACTGCGCATCGGCTATGTCCCGCAAAAATTATACCTCGACACCACCTTGCCGCTGACGGTAAGTCGTTTCTTACGTCTACGTCCTGACACGCGCAAAGAGGATATTCTCCCTGCCCTGAAGCGTGTCCAGGCCGGGCATTTGATTAACGCGCCGATGCAAAAGCTCTCCGGCGGCGAGACCCAGCGTGTTCTGTTAGCCCGTGCGCTGTTGAACCAGCCGCAACTGCTGGTGCTGGATGAACCTACTCAGGGTGTGGACGTCAATGGACAGGTTGCGCTCTATGACCTGATTGACCAGTTACGGCGCGAGCTGGACTGCGCCGTCCTGATGGTTTCTCACGATCTGCATCTGGTCATGGCGAAAACAGACGATGTGCTCTGTCTGAATCATCATATTTGCTGTTCGGGAACCCCTGAAATCGTTTCCACGCATCCGGAATTTATCTCCATGTTCGGGCCACGCGGCGCAGAACAGTTAGGTATTTATCGCCATCATCATAATCATCGCCACGATCTCCAGGGTCGTATTGTGTTGCGTCGGGGAAATGGTCACTCATGATTGAATTGTTACTGCCCGGCTGGCTAGCCGGGATCATGCTGGCCTGTGCCGCTGGCCCACTGGGCTCGTTCGTCGTCTGGCGTCGGATGTCTTATTTTGGCGATACGCTGGCGCATGCCTCGCTACTGGGCGTAGCCTTTGGTTTGCTGCTGGATGTCAACCCATTCTACGCGGTTATTGTCGTAACGCTCATGCTGGCGGCGGGGCTCGTATGGCTGGAAAAGCGCCCTCACCTTGCCATCGATACCCTGCTGGGCATTATGGCGCACAGCGCGCTGTCGCTGGGGCTGGTAGTAGTCAGTCTGATGTCTAACATTCGCGTCGATCTGATGGCTTATCTCTTCGGCGACCTGCTGGCCGTCACGCCGGAAGATCTCATCTCTATCGCCATTGGCGTCGTTATCGTGCTGGCCATTCTCTTCTGGCAGTGGCGCAATCTGCTGTCGATGACCATCAGCCCCGATCTGGCGTTTGTTGACGGGGTGAAACTCCAGCGCGTGAAGCTGCTGCTGATGCTGGTCACCGCATTAACCATTGGTGTGGCGATGAAATTCGTGGGGGCACTGATCATTACATCGCTTCTGATCATCCCTGCGGCAACAGCGCGTCGGTTTGCGCGTACGCCGGAGCAAATGGCGGGCGTTGCGGTTGGCATTGGGATGATAGCGGTTACAGGCGGGCTGACCTTTTCGGCGTTCTACGACACGCCTGCGGGTCCGTCGGTGGTACTGTGTGCAGCACTGCTGTTTATCTTTAGCATGATGAAGAAGCAGGCCAACTGATTGATGTACCTAATCAGGCCTACGCTTTGCAGGCCTGATTAGCGTAGCGCCATCAGGCAGAAATGATTACGGCATCTCTGGAGGGGTAATACCAAAATGGTTCCAGGCACGTACCGTCGCCATTCTCCCGCGCGGCGTACGTTGTAAAAAACCTTGCTGGATGAGATACGGTTCCAGAACGTCCTCAATAGTTTCACGCTCTTCACCAATGGCTGCTGCAAGGTTATCCAACCCAACCGGTCCGCCAAAGAATTTGTCGATGACAGCCAACAGCAGCTTGCGGTCCATATAGTCAAAGCCTTCGGCATCCACGTTAAGCATATCCAGCGCCTGCGAGGCAATGTCTGCCGAAATAGTACCGTCGTGCTTAACTTCCGCAAAATCCCGTACCCGCCGCAGCAGACGGTTCGCAATACGTGGCGTCCCTCGCGCACGACGCGCTACTTCCAGCGCGCCCTCTTCACTCATTTCCAGCCCCATAAATCGCGCGCTGCGACCAACGATATACTGAAGATCGGGCACCTGATAGAACTCAAGGCGTTGCACAATACCGAAGCGGTCACGCAGCGGCGACGTTAACGAGCCTGCGCGAGTTGTGGCACCAATCAGGGTAAACGGCGGGAGATCGATTTTAATAGAGCGCGCAGCAGGGCCATCGCCAATCATGATATCCAGTTGATAGTCTTCCATCGCTGGATACAAAACCTCTTCCACCACCGGCGACAGGCGGTGAATCTCATCAATAAACAGTACGTCATGCGGTTCAAGGTTGGTCAACATTGCCGCAAGATCGCCCGCTTTTTCCAGCACGGGACCAGACGTTGTTCGCAGATTCACGCCCATCTCATTAGCCACGATATTGGCAAGCGTGGTTTTACCTAACCCCGGCGGTCCAAAAATCAGCAGGTGATCAAGCGCATCGCCACGCAGTTTTGCCGCCTGGATGAAGATCTCCATCTGCGAGCGAACCTGCGGCTGGCCAATATACTCTTCCAGCAATTTCGGGCGAATGGCGCGATCGGCAACCTCTTCCGCGATAGTGGCGCCTGCCGAAATCAGGCGATCTGCTTCTATCATCCTTTACCTCACAACGCGGCGCGCAGAGCTTCGCGGATCAGTGTTTCACTGCTGGCATCCGGTTTGGCGATTTTACTCACCATCCGACTGGCTTCCTGTGGTTTATAGCCCAGCGCCACCAGCGCCGCAACCGCCTCCTGCTCGGCATCATCTGTTGCCGGGCTGGCTGGAGACGTCAGCACCAGATCGGCCGCAGGGGTAAACAGATCGCCATGCAATCCTTTGAAGCGGTCCTTCATTTCAACAATCAGACGTTCAGCGGTTTTTTTACCGATACCGGGTAGCTTCACTAACGCGGCTGGATCTTCACGCTCAACGGCGTTAACAAACTGCTGTGCCGACATACCCGACAGGATTGCCAGCGCCAGCTTCGGCCCTACGCCATTGGTTTTAATGAGCTCTTTGAACAGGGTTCGTTCTTGCTTATTGTTAAACCCGTACAGCAGTTGCGCATCTTCACGCACCACGAAATGGGTAAAAACAATCGCCTCTTTTCCGGAATCCGGGAGCTCATAAAAACAGGTCATTGGCATATGCACTTCATAGCCGACACCCTCCACCTCAAGTAACACCAGCGGCGGTTGTTTTTCCAGAATGATGCCTCTGAGTCTGCCTATCACATTACGCTCCTGCGTTGAGTCCGAAAGTTATGCTGTATCATAAAAAAAGGCTGGATAGATATCCAGCCTCATTTGTCATTATCGCAAGCGACCTCGCGCAAGATTGAGCCGCGTCTCGCTCATCTGCATCGCGTTCTGGCTGACATGGCAATGGGTAATCGCTATTGCCAGCGCATCTGCCGCGTCCGCCTGTGGGTTGGCCGGAAGCTTTAGCAGGGTTCGCACCATATGCTGTACCTGGCTTTTCTCCGCGCTGCCGATGCCCACGACCGTTTGCTTAACCTGGCGCGCCGCATACTCAAAGACGGGCAGTTCCTGGTTCACCGCCGCGACAATCGCGACACCGCGCGCTTGCCCCAGCTTGAGTGCGGAATCCGCGTTCTTCGCCATAAATACCTGCTCAATGGCGAAGTAGTCTGGCTGGAACTGGGTAATGATTTCCGTCACGCCGGCATAAATGAGCTTCAGACGCGACGGGAGATCGTCCACTTTGGTACGAATACAGCCGCTGCCAAGATAGCTCAGTTGCCGACCAACCTGACGAATCACACCATAACCGGTGACACGTGAGCCCGGATCAATACCGAGAATAATGGACATCACGCGCCTCCAGTGATGATGGGATTAAACCACCTCATTCTAAGGTAGCTGCAACCTCGTCAGAGATTTCGCCGTTATGGTAGACTTCCTGCACGTCGTCACAGTCTTCCAGCATGTCGATCAGACGGAGCAGCTTCGGTGCGGTTTCCGCATCCATGTCCGCTTTGGTAGACGGGATCATAGACACTTCTGAGCTGTCCGCTTTCAGTCCTGCGGCTTCGAGCGCATCGCGCACTTTACCCAGTTCTTCCCAGGCAGTGTAAACGTCGATCGCGCCATCGTCATAGGTTACAACGTCTTCCGCACCCGCTTCCAGCGCCGCTTCCATGATGGCGTCTTCGTCGCCCTTCTCGAAGGAAATCACGCCTTTTTTGCTGAACAGATAAGAAACGGAACCATCGGTACCCAGGTTGCCGCCTGTTTTGCTGAAGGCGTGACGCACTTCCGCCACGGTACGGTTACGGTTGTCAGACAGGCATTCAATCATTACCGCCGTACCGCCAGGACCGTAACCTTCATAGATGATGGTTTCCATGTTGGCATCATCATCACCGCCCACACCGCGTGCAATTGCACGGTTCAGGGTGTCACGGGTCATGTTGTTGGAGAGTGCTTTATCTACCGCCGCACGCAGGCGCGGGTTTGCATCCGGATCGCCACCGCCCAATTTCGCAGCCGTTACCAATTCACGAATGATTTTGGTGAAGATTTTACCGCGTTTAGCATCCTGTGCCGCCTTACGGTGTCTGGTGTTGGCCCATTTACTATGACCTGCCATAAAAAGTCTCCAATAAATCGCCCCTTTTCAGGTAGCGTTAATTACAAATTCTTCAATCGCCTGCCGGTTACTCCATGACTTGGTCAGCGCCGCCGCAGCGGTTGCCTCAAGCCATTGGTAGGCCAGATGTTCAGTGAAAACGATCTGACGCTCATGCGGCAGCGCAAGACAGAACCAAAATTCTGTATTACGTACCACGCCTGGCGCATAGCGATGACGTAAATGCGAAAATATCTCAAACTCCACCGTGCGTTGACAGTCGTTCAAGGTCAGAAGCTCTGCGGCAACATCAATGGCGACCTCTTCCTTTACTTCACGCACGGCGGCCTGCGACGCGCTCTCCCCCTCTTCCAGGCTGCCGGTAACCGACTGCCAGAAATCAGGATCGTCGCGCCGCTGCAACATCAGCACTTTCCCGGTGTCTTGTGCATAGATTACGACCAGAACCGAGACAGGCTGTTTGTATGTCATATCAGTTTTTCTCTTCCTTCTTCACCACTTCTATGCCCAACTCGGCCAGAGAAGCCGGGTTAGCAAAGCTCGGCGCTTCGGTCATCAGACACGCAGCGGCGGTGGTTTTCGGGAAGGCAATGACATCACGAATATTATCGGTGCCGGTCAGCAGCATGGTCAAACGGTCAAGACCAAATGCCAGGCCTGCATGCGGCGGCGTACCGTATTTCAGCGCGTCCAGCAGGAAGCCAAACTTCTCACGCTGTTCCTGTTCGTTAATGCCCAGAATGCCAAACACGGTTTGCTGCATGTCTCCGTTGTGAATACGCACGGAACCGCCGCCCACTTCATAGCCGTTGATGACCATATCGTAGGCATTTGCCACCGCATCTTCCGGCGCGGCTTTCAGCTCAGCAGCGGTCATGTCTTTCGGTGAGGTGAACGGGTGGTGCATCGCGGTCAGGCCGCCTTCACCGTCGTCTTCAAACATCGGGAAGTCGATGACCCACAGCGGCGCCCATTTGGATTCGTCGGTCAGATTCAGGTCTTTACCGAGTTTCAGACGCAGCGCGCCCATCGCATCAGCAACCACTTTTTTGTTGTCTGCGCCGAAGAAGACCATGTCGCCGTCCTGCGCGCCGGTGCGCACAAGAATCGCTTCCACGATGTCCGCGTTCAAGAATTTAGCGACCGGGCTGGTGATGCCTTCCAGGCCTTTAGCACGTTCGGTGACTTTGATATAAGCCAGACCTTTCGCGCCGTAGATTTTGATAAAGTTGCCATAGTCGTCTATCTGCTTACGGCTTAAGCTGGCACCGCCCGGTACGCGCAGTGCAGCAACGCGACTTTTCGGGTCGTTAGCCGGACCAGCAAAGACAGCGAATTCTACATTCTTCAGCAGATCGGCGACGTCCACCAGCTCCATCGGGTTACGCAGGTCCGGTTTGTCGGAACCGTAACGACGCTCAGCTTCGGCAAAGGTCATGATCGGGAAATCGCCCAGCTCCACGCCCTTCACATCGTTCCACAGGCTACGCACCAGTGCTTCCATCACTTCACGTACCTGTTCGGCGGTCATGAAGGACGTTTCCACATCAATCTGCGTAAATTCTGGCTGACGATCAGCGCGCAGGTCTTCGTCGCGGAAGCATTTTACGATTTGATAGTAGCGGTCAAAGCCGGACATCATCAGCAACTGTTTAAACAGCTGTGGAGACTGCGGCAGCGCGTAGAATTTACCTTTATGAACGCGAGAAGGCACCAGATAGTCACGCGCACCTTCCGGCGTGGCTTTGGTCAGCATCGGGGTTTCGATATCAAGGAAACCGTGATCGTCCATAAAGCGGCGCACCAGGCTTGTGATTTTCGCGCGGGTTTTCAGGCGCTGTGCCATTTCCGGACGACGCAGGTCAAGATAGCGGTACTTCAGACGCGCTTCTTCGGTATTGACGTGGTTGGAGTCCAGCGGCAGCGCTTCTGCGCGGTTGATGATCACCAGGTCAGAGGCCAGCACTTCGATTTCACCGGTTGCCATCTCTGCATTAATGTTTTTCTCGTCACGCGCACGCACCGTGCCCGTCACCTGGATGCAGAACTCATTACGCAGTTCAGAGGCCAGCTTTAACGCGTCCGCACGATCCGGATCGAAAAACACCTGCACGATACCTTCGCGGTCGCGCATATCGATAAAAATCAGGCTACCAAGATCACGACGACGGTTGACCCAACCACACAGGGTGACCTGCTGTCCTACATGGGACTGACGCAGCTGCCCGCAATATTCTGTACGCATGAGATATCCCTTAATTAGCCGCAGGCTGTTTTTGTCGCAGCTTTAACTGTATGTCACATCTGAATGAAAAAAGGCGGTTATTATACTGGAAATTCTGCCGCACGATAAGTCCGCCACCGACTCTACGCGTGTTTCGTACGCAGGTATTGCTTATTCTCACAAAAAATAACAAAAATTGTCGCCCCTGACATACGGATTCGCAGTTAAGGTGTAACGGAATTTTGATTTTTAGACGGGAGTGAACATGTTGCAACTGAACGCTAAAACCACTGCTCTGGTGGTGATCGATCTCCAGGAAGGCATTTTACCCTTTGCCGGAGGCCCCCATTCTGCAACTGATGTCGTGGCAGGCGCCGCACGGCTGGCAGAAAAATTCCGTGCCGAGAGCTCGCCCGTGGTGATGGTTCGCGTTGGCTGGTCTGCGGATTACGCTGAAGCGCTCAAACAACCCGTCGATGCACAGGCGCCCGCCAAAGCGCTCCCGGAAAACTGGTGGACGTATCCGCAGGCGCTGGGCAAAGCCGAGAGCGATCTGGAAGTGACAAAACGTCAGTGGGGCGCGTTTTACGGTACCGACCTTGAATTACAACTCCGTCGTCGCGGTATCGACACCATTGTCCTGTGCGGTATTTCAACCAATATTGGCGTGGAATCCACAGCGCGCAACGCCTGGGAGTTAGGCTTTGCCTTGGTGATCGCAGAGGATGCCTGTAGCGCTGCCAGCGCCGAACAGCATCAGAGCAGTATGACGCACATCTTCCCCCGCATCGCCCGCGTGCGTAGCGTGGATGAGATAGTCAACGCTTTATGATTTACATTGGCCTTCCGCAATGGTCACATCCGAAATGGGTGCGCCTTGGCATTACCGGTCTTGAAGAGTACGCCCGCCACTTTAACTGTGTGGAGGGAAACACGACGCTTTACGCGCTGCCAAAAGCGGAGATCGTCGCGCGCTGGTATGCGCAAACGACGGATGATTTCCGCTTCTGCTTTAAATTTCCGGCGACCATCTCCCACCAGGCAGGACTCAAGCAGTGTGATGATTTAGTCGGGGAGTTCTTTTCGCGCATGGCGTTGCTGGAATCGCGCATCGGCCAGTACTGGCTACAACTCCCTGCTACCTTTGGCCCGCGCGATCTGCCTGCCTTATGGCACTTTCTTGATGCCCTGCCCAGAGCCTTTACCTATGGGGTCGAAGTTCGCCATCCTGATTTTTTTGCGAAAGGCGACGCCGAAAAGCAACTCAATAGCGGTCTGCATCAGCGTGGGGTGAATCGGGTGATTCTCGACAGTCGCCCAGTTCATGCCGCACGTGCGCACAACGAAGCCATTCGCGATGCCCAACGCAAGAAACCAAAGGTGCCGGTTCATGCGGTGATGACGGCCAATACCCCCATAGTGCGGTTCATCGGCAGCGATGATATGACACAAAACCTAGCATTTTTCGCCGCCTGGCTGCAAAAATTACCGCAGTGGGAGCAGACTTCCACGCCATACCTTTTTTTGCATACACCGGATATTGCGCAGGCGCCTGAACTGGTCGACACACTTTGGGAAAGCTTACGCGCCGTGCTGCCAGTGATCGGATCAGCACCATCCATTCCACAGCAATCTTCTCTTTTCTGAATTTGCCCCCTATCATAGTCAGAGCCATCTGCCATTTTAAAGGGAGTTTGTATGGTCAGCGCGCTTTACGCCGTTCTGGGTGCGTTAATGTTACTCAAGTTTTCGTTTGACGTTTCCCGTCTGCGAATGCAGTACCGCGTAGCTTATGGTGATGGTGGCTTTAGCGAGCTCCAGAGCGCCATTCGCATTCACGGCAATGCGGTAGAATATATTCCCATTGCGCTCATCCTGATGCTGTTTATGGAAATGAACGGTGCCGAAACGTGGATGGTGCATATTTGCGGCATCATATTGCTTGCAGGGCGACTGATGCACTATTACGGCTTTCATCATCGGCTGTTTCGCTGGCGTCGTTCTGGCATGAGCGCCACCTGGTGTGCAATGGTGCTCATGGTGCTGGCAAATCTCTGGTACATGCCGTGGGAGTTGGTTTTCTCCCTGCATTAGCGCACAATACGCCACTTTATTTTTCCCGGATGTTAACGTTATGTCTCATCGCGACACGCTTTTTTCCGCGCCTATCGCCAGTCTGGGCGACTGGACCTTCGATGAACGGGTAGCTGAAGTCTTCCCGGATATGATCCAGCGTTCTGTTCCCGGCTACTCCAATATTATTTCAATGATTGGCATGCTTGCTGGCCGCTTCGTGCAGGCTAATACGCAAGTTTATGACCTGGGGTGTTCTCTGGGCGCCGCGACGCTTTCCGTGCGTCGTAATATTCAACATGAAAACTGCAAAATTATCGCCGTGGATAACTCCCCTGCGATGATCGAACGCTGTCGTCGTCATATTGACGCCTGGAAAGCACCAACGCCCGTAGAGGTCATTGAGGGTGACATCCGTCATATTGATATTGAAAACGCGTCGATGGTGATACTGAATTTTACCCTGCAATTCCTTGAGCCACCTGAGCGCCAGGCATTGTTGGATAAGATTTATCAGGGGCTGAATCCGGGGGGCGCGCTGGTGCTGTCGGAAAAATTCAGTTTTGAAGACGCGAAAGTCGGCGAACTGCTGTTCAACATGCACCACGACTTTAAACGTGCGAACGGTTATAGCGAACTGGAGATCAGCCAGAAACGTAGCATGCTGGAAAATGTGATGCTGACTGATTCCGTCGAAACCCATAAAGCACGACTGCATCAGGCTGGCTTTGAGCACAGCGAACTGTGGTTCCAGTGCTTTAACTTCGGTTCATTAGTGGCGCTGAAAGCCGAGGTTCCGGCATGATCGATTTTGGTAACTTCTATCAACTGATTGCCAAAAACCACCTTTCCCACTGGCTCGAAACGCTGCCTGCGCAAATTGCTGCGTGGCAGCGCGATCAGCATGGCCTGTTCAAGCAATGGTCAAACGCCGTGGAGTTTCTGCCGGAACTGACGCCGTACCGTCTGGATCTGTTACACAGCGTCACCGCGGAAAGCGAAGAACCGCTCAGCCCAGGGCAGATCAAGCGTATTGACACGCTGATGCGTAACTTGATGCCGTGGCGTAAAGGGCCGTATTCGCTGTATGGTGTCAATATTGATACCGAATGGCGTTCGGACTGGAAATGGGATCGCGTTCTACCGCATCTGTCCGACCTTACTGGCCGCACGATCCTCGATGTCGGTTGCGGTAGCGGCTATCACATGTGGCGCATGATTGGTGCGGGTGCGCATCTGGCGGTAGGTATTGACCCAACGCAGTTATTCCTTTGCCAGTTTGAGGCCGTGCGCAAACTGTTGGGTAACGATCAGCGCGCCCATCTCCTACCGTTAGGTATTGAGCAACTCCCTGCGCTGAATGCGTTTGATACTGTCTTTTCGATGGGCGTACTGTACCACCGCCGCTCCCCGCTCGAGCATCTTTGGCAGTTAAAAGAACAACTGGTAAAAGACGGTGAACTGGTGCTTGAAACGCTGGTAGTCGAAGGCGACGAGAATACCGTGCTGGTGCCCGGCGATCGCTACGCGCAGATGCGCAACGTCTATTTTATCCCTTCGGCGCTGGCGCTGAAAAACTGGCTGGAAAAATGTGGCTTTGTTGATGTGCGCATCGCCGATGTCTGCGTGACCACGACCGAAGAACAGCGCCGCACAGAATGGATGGTGACCGAGTCGCTGGCCGATTTTCTGGATCCAAATGACAGCAGCAAGACCGTTGAAGGTTATCCCGCCCCGTTACGCGCGGTATTGATTGCCCGTAAGCCGTGATTGCTTGCCGGGGGCGCTTCGCTTGCCCGGCCTACGTTTGTGCAACATTGTAGGCCGGATAGTGACAGGGGTGAGTGAAGAAAGCCAACGCTGCTGCAGGCCGTAATATGAAGGAGAAAAAAAAGGCCCCTGTTGAAGTGGCAGGGGCCTGGTACGAGCAAGCATCATATTGGGCGACATGATGCAACGGTAAAAATCATTTGGCCTGATAGCGCACAATGATTCCTTTCATTTCAGCTACCGTTGCGCCATCTACGGCATAGCGGGAATATTCATCCGCTTGTTTATCCGCAGACATCGACAGTCCCTGGTTTCGATAACGCATGGGTGAAGCCACCAGAGTTCCTGCTGAACTGTGTACTTCCGCTACCCCGGCGTCCAGGAAACGCGGTAAATTTTCCGCACGAACCCCTGCTCCGGCCATAATGATTGGAGCACCAGGTTGTCGTATTAGTTCCATTATTTTTGTTAAACCTTGCACTGCATCTGATTTTTGGCCTGACGTCAGAACGCGCGCAATGCCTAATTCAGTCAAATTTTCTAACGCTTTTATAGGATTAGCGCACATATCAAAAGCGCGGTGAAAAGTGACGGCTAAAGGTCCCGCCGCCGCCATAATTTGCCTCATTCGCATCATGTCGACGTTTCCGTCCACATCCAGTATCCCCGTCACCAGTCCGGGAAAGCCTAATTCCCGCACCAGCCGTACATCCTCCAGCATCGCGGCAAATTCACCGTCGGTGTAACAGAAATCGCCGCCTCGTGGACGGACGATCGGATGTACCGGAATCGCTATTTGCTGGCGTACCGAACGCAGAACGCCCAACGATGGGGTGAGCCCCCCTTCTTTTGGCGCTGCGCAGAGTTCAATACGATCCGCACCGTTTTGCTGCGCAGTTAGCGCACATTCCATGCTGTAGCAACAGATCTCCAGCAGTGCCATACTCACTCCTCTTCCCTTTCGCTTGCCACGATCGCTTCAATAGACCATGGGTGAAACTTAATCGTTACCTTTCCATCCGTCACCGCAAGAGTGGGATTCGGTAAACGTTCGCGCTCCCCTTTTGGGGAACTGGTTTTGACATAAATACCCGGTTGACTCAGCCCTTCATCGGAAAGTAACGCCAGTGCACGGGCGTTTAGCGTTTCTGGCTCCCCTGGTAGCACGATTTCGATGTGCTCCCAGCCTTCATGCGGGTAACGCTTTTCGCCCGGCCAGGGCAATTCAACAACCGTAAAATTCCACGGACCAGCGCATACCGGCGCGTGCAATTTAAACAGGCAGATCGGTCTGCCGTTGATGATGTTTTCCGACAGCAGTTCGCCGCACTGTTCAAAACCACGCCGCCAGCGTTCGGCTGTCGCATTCTGATGACAACGCAGCGAAATGTGATCAGCCTCCAGCGGGGCGAGATCCAGTCCAAGACGGGAGGAGAGTTCAGTTAATGCCTGCATGAAGCGCGGTAAATCTGCGGAAATGTCCTGCAACTCGGCAACGGTATGCCAGTTCACCATAATCAGAGCTCTTTGTGGTATGCAAAGTCGCTAATTTACTCTGTTGGCGCTGCGCAGTATACTCCCGCTCTTAATTCTTAAACTGGTGCGGTGAACAGTCTCCCGCAGCATCAACGTAAGGTATTCCGGTGAATATTCAGGCTCTTCTCTCAGAAAAAGTCAGTCAGGCCATGATTGCCGCAGGTGCGCCTGCGGATTGCGAACCGCAGGTTCGTCAGTCAGCAAAAGTACAGTTCGGCGACTATCAGGCCAATGGCATGATGGCTGTTGCTAAAAAACTGGGTATGGCCCCGCGACAACTGGCTGAGCAGGTACTGACTCATCTGGATCTGAACGGCATTGCCAGCAAGGTTGAAATCGCAGGCCCTGGCTTTATTAATATTTTTCTCGATCCGGCCTTCCTCGCTAAACACGTTGAGCAGGCGCTGACCTCTGAGCGCCTCGGTGTGGCACAACCTGCGAAACAGACCATTGTGGTCGATTACTCTGCGCCAAACGTGGCGAAAGAGATGCACGTCGGCCATCTGCGTTCCACCATCATCGGTGACGCTGCTGTGCGGACCCTTGAATTTCTCGGCCACCATGTCATTCGCGCCAACCACGTCGGTGACTGGGGAACACAGTTCGGCATGCTGATTGCCTGGCTGGAAAAACAACAGCAGGAAAATGCCGGTGAAATGGCGCTGGCCGATCTCGAAGGTTTTTATCGCGACGCCAAAAAGCACTATGACGAAGACGAAGCGTTTGCTGAGCGCGCGCGTAACTACGTCGTAAAATTACAGGGTGGCGACGAGTACTTCCGCGAAATGTGGCGCAAGCTGGTCGATATCACCATGACTCAAAACCAGATCACCTATGACCGTCTGAACGTGACGCTCACCCGGGATGACGTGATGGGTGAAAGTCTTTACAACCCTATGCTGCCGGGTATTGTTGCCGATCTCAAAGCCAAAGGGCTGGCTGTTGAGAGTGAAGGCGCGACGGTCGTCTTCCTTGATGAGTATAAAAACAAGGAAGGCGAACCGATGGGAGTCATCATTCAGAAGAAAGATGGCGGTTACCTGTACACCACCACCGATATTGCCTGTGCCAAATACCGTTATGAAACGCTGCACGCGGATCGCGTTCTCTATTACATCGACTCCCGTCAGCACCAGCACCTGATGCAGGCGTGGACCATCGTGCGTAAAGCCGGCTATGTGCCAGAGTCAGTCCCTCTGGAACATCACATGTTCGGGATGATGCTGGGCAAAGACGGTAAGCCGTTTAAAACCCGTGCGGGTGGTACAGTGAAACTGGCTGACCTGCTGGACGAAGCGCTGGAACGCGCGCGTCGCCTCGTTGCTGAAAAGAACCCGGATATGCCAGCTGATGAGCTGGAAAAACTGGCCAATGCGGTAGGTATTGGCGCGGTGAAATATGCCGATCTGTCTAAAAACCGGACCACCGACTATATCTTCGACTGGGATAACATGCTGGCGTTTGAAGGCAATACTGCGCCTTATATGCAGTATGCTTACACCCGCGTGCTGTCAGTTTTCCGTAAATCGGATATTGAAGAAAGTGCGCTGGCCAACGCGAAGGTGGTTATCCGCGAAGATCGTGAAGCGCAACTGGCAGCCCGTCTGTTACAGTTTGAAGAGACGCTGACCGTGGTGGCGCGCGAAGGGACACCACACGTGATGTGTGCCTACCTGTACGATCTGGCGGGTCTGTTCTCTGGCTTCTATGAGCACTGTCCAATCCTGAGCGCAGAGAATGATGAAGTGCGTAACAGCCGCCTGAAACTGGCGCAACTGACGGCAAAAACCCTGAAGCTGGGTCTGGATACGTTGGGGATCGAAACCGTCGATCGTATGTAAGCTGAAGAAATGCCTGAGGGCGCAAATAGTAGGCCGGATAAGGCGCTTGCGACGCCATCCGGCAATCTGGCAAATGCCTGATGGCGCTACGCTTATCAGGCCTACAATTTGTGCAGGATGATCTTAAAAAACCCGGCCATTGCCGGGTTTTGTTTTTTAGAAATATTTGCGCAGATATTCTGTCAGACACAGCATCGCCATGGCCTGACCATAGGGCATCGAAGTCAACGGGATTTCGCGATAGAAATCAAGATTACTGCCCATTCCCGTGCCGAACGACGTCTGTAACAACTCCCCTTTCGGCGAAATGTTCTTCACGATCCCCCGAATCGCTTTTTCCGCGACCTCTGCATACTCCGCGCCCACGTAACGTTTACGCACTGCTTTCAGAATACCGTAGGCAAAACCCGCAGTGGCAGAGGCTTCAAGGTACGAGTGCGGATCGTCCAGCAGCGTATGCCACAGGCCGCTCTCGTCCTGGCACTTCGCCAGCGCGGCAATTTGCGCGTTCAGCACCTGCACCAGATAGCGGCGAACGGCATTGTTTTCCGGTAAATCCAACAGTTCGAGGAAATCAGGGATCACGATGGTCAGCCAGCTATTGCCGCGCGCCCAGCGGGCGTTGGCAAAGTTATGCTGCCCGTCGTAATTCCAGCCGTGGAACCACAAGCCTGTCTCTCTGTCCATCAGGTTCTGCACATGCAGCAGGAACTGATAGGTCGCTTCTTCCACATAGTCAGGGCGGTTAAGCAGTTTACCTATCTTCGCCAGCGGTAAAACGGTCATCATCAGCGTGTCGTCCCACATCTGCTGATGGTTCTCTTCCGCCAGAGTAATGTGCTGCATCCCACCGTGCTCGGTACGCGGCATTTCATGCATTGCCCATTCCGCCCATGAGTCAAGCCACGGCAACCAGGCCGGATTTTTCGTCTCCTCATAGCGATACGCCAGGGTCAAAAAAGGCGCCATCGTGTTGACGTTTTTGGTGGTTGCCCCTTCTGCAAAGCGGTCGGCAAACCAGTTGTCGATGATATCGCGCACCGTTTCGTCACCGGTCTGCTGATAATACTGATACATGCCGTACAGACCCACACCGTGCGTCCATTCCCATCCTGCCCAGCCCTTGGTGTCGATAACGCGTCCGTCATCCAGGCGTAGCAGAAATTGACCTGTCTCATCCTTAATATTCACCAGATTATTCGTCACGGTCTGAATTAGGGCTTTCAGCTCTTCCCGGGAGATAAAACGTTCCGGCTGACGGAGTAACGGGCTATGTTTGACGGGCCAAACTTTCATATCTTTAACCTCTGTTGTAAGTCGAACTCAATGCTGCTGCCTGCTTTAGCGACGGTGCAGCAGGTTTATTACGATTCAGGTAACCAATATTGTTGTTACCCCAAAGTGATTCATACGGTAGTCCGGCCAGCATCTCGACGGTAGCGCGCGCCTGCGCTGTTATGTTCTCTGGCATAGCCCGACCGGACTCGCGCATTTTTGCCGTCTCTTCTCGCAGCGTACTGTGGGTGTGCAAATTTAACTTGAAGCGTAGCGATACCAGGAAGCCGCAGGCCAGCACCAGTAGCGTCCCGCAGCTCAGGATCAGCAGTATGGTATGGCTAACTTCTTGCGGCTGGTTGCTTTGTCCGGAAACAAACCCCGACATTTGCATGACAATCCCAACCAGCATGACCGCCCCGGCCTGAGACGCTTTGCGCGTCAGCGTCATAATGCCTGCGAAAATCCCTTCACGACGCTGCCCGGTAATGACTTCATCAACATCGGCAATGTAGGTGTAAGTATTCCAGGGTACATAGTTGATACCACCGCGTCCCAGGCCCGCGACCGCTGAAACCAGCAGCAACAGCGAATAGATATCGCTGAGTCCGGCGTAGTAGAGCACTGCATAGGAAAGGGAACTAAGACCAAACAGCACCACCACCATGCGATAAGACGGTGCGGGGCCAAAGCGGATACACAGCGGGATCATGGCGATCACGGCGATAAACTGAAAGATAGCCATCGTGCCGAGCAGGTTAGACGCCATGGAGGCTTCCTGCATCAGGACAAATACAACGTAATAAGTAAAGACCGCGTTAAACACATCCTGCGCAATATAGCCGCCCAGATACATGCCCAGATGCTGGCGGAAAATCTTGATCCGCAGCGTGGAGCTGAGTTCGATAAACAGACGATTCATGCTCTGGTTAAAGGAAAGGTTCTTTTTCTCTTTTTCCGCACGCAGCGCGGCTTCCGTCCACTCGTCACGCGGGCGTTCCCAGGTGAAGAACCAGACAAATGTCAGCATCAACGCGCACAGCACCGAAAACACAAGGCTGGCATAAAAGAAGGAGATCGGATTATCTTTCCCAAACGCGGTAAGCAGGATGCCGGGCAAGAACGAGGCCAGAATCGCCGACATTTGCGCCATTGAAATACGCGCACCGGAAAACTTGGTCTTCTGTTTGAAATCATCGGTCATCTCCGGCACCAGCGTTTCGTAAGGCACCAGAATCATGGTGTAGACGACGTCAAAAATCAGATAGGTGAGCAGGTAATACCAGAACCCCATATCCCCTACCCACATCAGGGAGTAGCTGAATACACAGGGGATGCCGAGCAAAATAAAGAATTTGCGGCGGCCAAAGCGTTTTCCAAGCCAGGTCGAGCCGAAATTATCAGTTAAAAAGCCCATCAGTGGGCTAACGACAGCATCCAGGACTCGCGCCGCCGCAAAAATAAACGTCGCTTCGATCGGCGTCAGACCGCAAAACGTCGTATAAAAATAGAGAAGCCAGGCCGCTGTTAGCGCCGTCGTGCCTGCGCCCAAAAAATCGCCCGAACCGTAGGCTAAATAATTCGCCAAACCAATTTTACGTGTTTTCATTGCCGTTAACCCTGTAAATGGTTGGAGTCCCCCCAGCATACTGGCTGCGCCAGAGGCGTTTTCACCGGGTTACAGTAAAAGTTAACAAAGCCTGATACCTTTCCGTTTTTGCCACCCTCAAACACGAAATGGCAAAAATGCAAAGAGTCCGGTAACGCGCGTCACCGATTTATAAAACAGCGTTTCTAATGATTCAAAAAGAGGCGGTCAATTATGCGAGTCAGGCAGCAAATTTGCGTGCTGCCTGATGAAGAAAACAGCGTTTAGCGATAGTTCACAATCACCTGATTGCTTTGGATTTTCAGTGCCGGGATCAGGCGACCGCCACCGGGAACTTCCCAGATAAAACGTAGCGGTTCAACGGCGGGGACGCCGCTTAAGCCAGTGGTAGTCCCGCTCTGACCATCCAGTTCTACGCAGCGAGACTGCGAGCATAGACGTACGCGTAACCCGGCAGGCGTCGGGCCGTTAAGCTCGTAGCGCCAGGCGATCAGCGTCATCAAACCGGATACGGGCTGGCTGGGGGTCAGTGGCGCCGAGGACGCGGATTCACCACGGTGATTTAGCGTAATGCCGATACTGCTGGCCTGCCATGCTCCTTCACCCGCGGCCTGTACTACGAGGGGAAACAGTAACAGGCAGAGAAATTTGCGCATTATTTACCTCCAATGGTCGCCGTCATGCGGATGTTGCGGTTATCGGACAGTTCAAGATTCGACAGCACCACCAGTTGAGACAGACTGCGGCGCAGGAAGCGCGACAGCAGCGGACGTAGCGCGTGGTTGACCAACAGCACCGGCGGCGCACCGAGCATTTCCTGGCGCGCCAGGGCTTCCTGTGTTTGCGCCAGAAGACGGTCGGCCAGACCTGGCTCAAGCCCGCCGCCGCCCTGAAGCGCCTGTAGCAGCAAACGCTCCAGCGCTGTATCAAGACCGATCACACTCACTTCATCGTTGCCCGGGAACCACTGCTGGGTAATCGCCCGCCCTAAGGCGACGCGCACCACGGCAGTGAGTTCATGCGGGTCGCTCTGCAGCGGTGCGTGTTCAGCCAGCGTTTCGAGAATGGTGCGCATATCGCGAATAGGTACTTTCTCATCCAGCAGATTTTGCAGGACTTTGTGCAGCGTCGTCAGCGTCAGCACGCCAGGCACCAGGTCTTCGGTAAGTTTCGGCATCTCTTGCGTCACGCGATCAAGCAACTGCTGCGCCTCCTGGCGACCAAACAGTTCAGCCGCGTACTTGCCGATCAGATGGTTCAGGTGTGTCGCCACCACGGTACTGGCCTCAACCACGGTAAAGCCCTGAATTTGCGCCTGCTCTTTTAATGCGCTTTCAATCCAGATGGCATCCAGCCCAAAGGCCGGATCGACCGTTTGCTCGCCGGGTAATGACCCTGCGGCTGTACCGGGGTTAATAGCCAACCAGCGTCCCGGATACGCGTCACCGCTGCCGATCTCAACGCCCTTCATCAGGATGCGATAGTGTGCTGGTTGCAAATCCATATTGTCGCGGATGTGGACGACCGGCGGTAGAAAACCCATATCCTGAGCGAATTTTTTACGGATACTGCGGATACGCCCGAGCAGCTCGCCATCCTGTTGGAAATCAACCATAGGGATCAGGCGATAGCCCACTTCCATGCCGAGAGAATCTTCCAGTTGGACGTCATTCCATGTGGCTTCAACCACCGAGTTATTTTCCGGCATTTTGATGGGCTGTGGTTCCGCAGGTGCCTTCAGCTCACGCCCCCGGATCCACCACGCCAGCCCAAGCAGCGCGGCAGTAAACATCAGGAACACGAGGTTTGGCATACCCGGCACCAGGCCAAGCAGACCGAGAACCGCCGCACTCAGCAACATCACGTTGGGGTTACTAAAGAGTTGCCCGACCATCTGTTCGCCGACGTCCTGATCGGTACTTACGCGGGTCACGATAACGCCTGCCGCCGTGGAGATCACCAGAGCCGGGATCTGCGCCACGAGGCCATCACCGATGGTCAACAGCGTATAGCTTTCCGCCGCATGTCCCATGGTCATACCATGTTGCAGAACCCCCACCAGCAGGCCCCCCACCACGTTAATGACCATAATGAGGATCCCGGCGATGGCGTCACCGCGTACGAATTTACTCGCACCGTCCATCGAGCCGTAGAAGTCAGCTTCCTGAGTCACTTCCGAACGGCGTTTTTTGGCTTCATCTTCGCCGATAAGGCCAGCGTTGAGATCGGCATCGATAGCCATCTGCTTGCCCGGCATTCCGTCAAGGACGAAGCGCGCCCCGACTTCTGCGATACGGCCGGCACCTTTGGTGATAACCATAAAGTTGATGATGACGAGGATCACGAACACCACGATACCAATCGCGAAGTTGCCTCCGACGAGGAAGTGACCGAACGCCTCAACCACCTTGCCCGCTGCTGCCGCTCCGGTGTGACCCTCCATCAAAATAATACGCGTGGAGGCCACGTTCAGCGCCAAACGCAGTAAGGTGGTGAACAGCAAAATCGTCGGGAAGGCAGCAAATTCCAGCGTACGCTGAGTGAACATTGCCACCAGCAGTACCATGATCGACAGCGCGATGTTGAAGGTAAACAGCAGGTCGAGGATGAAAGCAGGCAACGGCAATACCATCATCGACAAAATCAGCAGGATGAGGATTGGCCCGGCAAGGATCTGCCATTGCGTGTTTTTCAGGTTGTTGGGCAGACGCAGCATCGCGACCAGATTAGCCATCGGTTGTCTTCTCGTTCATGAAATCCAGTGCTTCTGGCACCGGAAGATTTGCAGGTTGTGGCGGACGTTCACCACCGGCGAGCCGCCAGCGTTTTAGCTGCCATACCCAGGCGAGGACTTCTGCGACGGCCGCATACAACTGTCCGGGTATTTGCTGACCAATTTCAGCATGGCGATAGAGCGCACGCGCCAGCGGTGGTGCTTCAAGAGTCGGGATCTTATGCTCAGCCCCGATCTCACGGATACGCAGCGCCACCAGCCCTGCGCCTTTCGCAACCACTTTCGGCGCGCTCATTTTGTTTTCGTCATAGCGTAACGCCACCGAATAATGGGTGGGGTTAGTGACAATCACATCGGCTTTCGGCACATCCTCCATCATTCGACGGCGGGCAGCGGCGCGTTGCAGCTGACGAATGCGCCCTTTCACGTGCGGGTCACCTTCGTTTTGTTTATGTTCGTCGCGGATATCCTGTCGCGACATGCGCAGTTTTTTCAGGTGGCTGAAGATCTGAAAGATGACGTCGAATCCCACCATCGGAATACAGCCCAACACAATTAACAACGCGCATAATCCCACCAGGTCCAACGCATTGCCCATCGCCGTTATGGGCGATTCTGCCATCAAGCGCATCATCTCAGGCCAGTTATCCCAGAGATAAAGTGCAGTCACACTCCCCACCAGCACGGATTTCAGTATCGCCTTCAGCAACTCCGCTGCGGTTTGCGCTGAGAACATACGTTTAATGCCGGGCAGTGGGTTGAGTTTAGAAAATTTAGGCTGCAGCGATTTACCGCTAAAAAGCAGACCGCCGAGCAGCACCGGGGAGATTAGCGCCACCAGCACTACCCCTGTAATGAGGGGTAAAAGTGCAATCATCGCCTCTCTGATCAGCAAAATAATTTGTCCGAGGATCAGATTGGGATCGTTCACCATACTGTGGTCAAAGCGTAGACCGGTCGCCAGCATCGCCGATAACCGCCTCGCCAGAGACTCGCCGCCAATCCAGATAATGCAAACCCCCACCAGCAAAATCAGCAGCGAAGTCAGTTCCTTAGAACGGGGGATCTGCCCTTCTTCCCGCGCTTTTTCAAGTCGGTGGGGGGTGGGGGCTTCTGTTTTGTCTTCGTTCTCGTCCGACACGCATCCGATCCTGGCTGGGCTTATGGGCAAAATAATGCCAGAACAGCAGTGTGTTAATGGGAAGAGTAAGCGGCAAAAAAGGCGGGGTTTATGGCGTTAATGAAAATACCGGATGGCGACTCATCCGGCCTACCTGTTAGGTGCAGGCCGGATTAGCGAAGCGCCATCTGGCGTAAAGGGATCAGAACCCGAGGCTATCCAGCAGATCGTCCACCTGGTCCTGGCTCGCCACAACACCCGCTTTCGTGGTATCGACCTGTGGTCCATTAAGCAGACTTTCGTTTTCACGCTTCGGCCGTGTGCCCTGCTCCGGAATGTTTTCCAGCAGCACCATCAGCAGCTGGCGCTCAATCTCCTGGATAACATCCATCATGCGCTTGATAACCTGACCGGTCAGATCCTGGAAATCCTGCGCCATCATGATGTCGAGTAACTGCGCGTTAGTAAAACTGGTATGGCCCGGAACTTCAGCCAGGAAACGACGCGTGTCGGTTACCAGTTCACGAGCATCGGCAAGCTCGATAGGATTTTCAAACCACTCATCCCAACGCTTAGTGAGCCCTTTGGCCCCTTTTTCCATATCGTCCTGATGCGGCTGTGATGCCTCAACACTGTTCAGCGCACGTTCCGCCGCTTGCGCCGTCATTTGCACCACATAGTCCAGACGATCGCGCGCATCCGGAATGGCTTCCGCCGCTTCTGCAATCGCCTGATCCAGCCCGAGTTCACGCAGGCTGTCACGCAGCATACGGGTCAGGCTGCCAATGCGAGCGATGATGTCCCCAGGAGATTGGTCATCAGCGGGTTTTATTGCCGGTTTTGTCATCATCTCTGCCTCACATACCCAGTTTTTCAAAAATCTTACCGAGTTTTTCTTCCAGAATTGCCGCCGTAAACGGTTTCACCACGTAGCCACTGGCCCCAGCCTGCGCTGCCGCGATGATGTTCTCTTTCTTCGCTTCTGCCGTAACCATCAGCACCGGTAATGAAGACATCCCGCCGTCTGCACGAATGGTTTTGAGCAGTTCAAGCCCATCCATGTTCGGCATGTTCCAGTCGGAAATCACAAAACCAAACCCGCCCGTCTGTAATTTATTTAACGCATCTACGCCGTCTTCGGCCTCTTCGACGTTGTTAAATCCAAGCTCTTTCAGCAAGTTACGCACAATGCGACGCATGGTGGAAAAGTCATCCACAACCAAAAACTTAAGCTCTTTATCCGCCATAAAAAATTACTCCTGTGTCAAATTCGTATTGCCTGTCCGGCACTGATTTTCGCCAGCATCTGCTGGCTTACCTGGCTGAGATCGACCACTTCGCTCGCGCCACCCATATTGATGGCCTCGCGCGGCATGCCGAACACCACACAACTTGCTTCATTTTGCGCAATCGTCCAGGCGCCAGCCTGGTGCATTGCGAGCATACCGGCGGCTCCATCGTTGCCCATCCCCGTCAGGATCACCCCCACGGCGTTGCGCCCCGCGTATTGGGCAACCGAATGGAACAGCACATCCACTGACGGCCGGTGCCGATTGACCGGCGGACCGTCATGAATTTTGATTTGGTAGTTCGCGCCGCTGCGCGCCAACTCCATATGTTTGTCTCCAGGTGCAATGTAGGCATGGCCCGGCAAAACACGCTCACCGTCTTCCGCTTCCTTCACGGTGATCTGACACAGTTTGTTCAGACGCTCGGCAAACGAACGGGTAAAACCTGGCGGCATATGCTGAGTGATAATGACCGCCGGACTGGAGAGCGGTAGTTGCTGCAGCACATGACGAATCGCCTCAGTCCCACCGGTGGAAGCACCAATGGCAATCAGCTTTTCTGAACTGAGCAGTGGCCCCGCCTTCAGGGTGACCGGTGCCGCCAGCGGTTTATGTGCCCCCAGCCGTGCGCGTGACGCCGTGCGGACTTTCTCGGCAATCATCTCGCTATAGGCGAGCATGCCTTCACGGATGCCTAACTGTGGTTTAGTGACAAAATCAATCGCCCCTAACTCCAGTGCCCGCAGCGTCACTTCCGAGCCTTTACCGGTGAGGGATGACACCATTACCACGGGCATAGGGCGCAAACGCATTAACTTTTCGAGAAAATCGAGGCCGTCCATACGCGGCATTTCGACATCCAGTGTCAACACGTCAGGGTTATAGGTCTTAATTAAATCCCGAGCCACCAGCGGATCGGGCGCGGTTGCGACCATCTCCATGTCGCTATGGCTATTAATAATTTCGGTCATGATCTGGCGCATCAGCGCGGAATCATCCACCGACAGTACCCTGATTTTACTCATCCTTTATCCTTACTTAGCGCATACACCGTCTGTCCGCGCAGGCTAAAATCGCGAACAAGATTGCTAAAGTTTTCTGAATGTCCGGCAAACAGCAGACCGTCAGGCTTAAGGAGCGGAACAAAGCGACGCAGGATCTCCTGCTGCGTTTCTTTATCGAAATAGATCATCACGTTACGACAAAAAATGGCGTCGAACGGCCCCGGTACGTTGTATTGCTTGTCTAACAGGTTTAACCCCGTGAACTCCACGTGACTTGCCAGCTCCTGACGTACGCGAACCAGACCGTCATGAGGCCCCGTGCCGCGCATGAAATAGCGTTGCAATTGCTGTGGCGACAGCGTTTTCAACTCATCCTGGCGATAAACCCCGTTACGGGCCTTCTCCAGCACTTCGGTATCAATATCGCTGGCATACACTTTCCAGCGTCCCGGCGCGGTGCCCAGCGTATCCGCCAGCGTTATGGCGATGCTGTACGGTTCTTCCCCGGTGGAGGCTGCTGCGCTCCATACCCGGAATTCACCATTGCGGCGTCGGGCATGCTCCGCCAGCACCGGAAAGTGGTGCCCTTCACGAAAGAATGCCGTCAGGTTTGTGGTTAACGAGTTAATAAAAGCCTGCCACTCAGCGCTATTTGGATTGGCTTCCAGAATGCCAAGATAACGACCAAAGTCGTCCAGCCCCAGGGTACGTAGTCGACGGACCAGGCGGTTATAAACCATATCCCGCTTATGGTCAGCCAGCACGATCCCTGCGCGCTGGTATATCAATTGGCATATCCGACGAAAATGCGCGTCGGACAGCGCAAGGCGCTGCGTCATCTGTAACAGTAATGACGTGTGCTCGGTGGGCTGAGATGATGTCATAGCGCCTTCTTAGTCACTTTCAGGATACAACTGACGCAGCGTACTGCGGCGTCAACTCTTGGTGTGTTACCACCGGTTCTTCCAGTTTGAAAACCGCGACGCGGGCAGAAAGTGTGTCTGCCTGCATCGCAAGTTGATCGGTGGCGGCCGCGGCTTCTTCCACCAGGGCTGCGTTCTGCTGCGTCACCTGGTCCATCTGGCTAACGGCTTGCGCCACCTGTTCAATCCCTCGGCGTTGCTCATCCGATGCGGAGGCAATCTCCCCCATAATGTCGTTCACACGGGTCACGGACTTAACGATTTCATTCATCGTCTGTGCGGCGGTACCCACGAGTTGTGAACCCTGCTGTACGCGATCCACTGACTCCTCAATCAGCCCCTTAATCTCTTTCGCTGCCTGCGCACTGCGGCTTGCGAGGTTACGCACTTCACCTGCCACCACGGCAAAACCCCGTCCCTGTTCACCCGCTCGTGCGGCTTCGACGGCCGCATTCAGCGCCAGAATGTTGGTCTGGAAGGCGATGCCGTCGATAACACCAATGATGTCGCCAATCTTTTGCGAACTGGCGGCAATCTCATCCATGGTGCTAGCCACTTTCGAGGTTTGAATACCGCCCGTTTTCGCCGTATCCGCAGCGCTTTTAGCGAGGCCGGAAGCCTGCCGCGCATTATCGGCGTTCTGCCCGACGGTAGCCGTCAACTGCTCCATGCTGGCGGCCGTTTGCGCCAGCGAGGCCGCCTGCTCTTCAGTACGCGACGACAGGTCATTATTCCCGCTCGCGATTTCCGAAATTCCGGTATGCATCGCCAGACTTCCCTGACGCACATCGCTGACGGTTTCACGTAGTGCGAGCTGCATCGCCTTCAGGCTGGCGAAGATGGCCGAAATCTCATTGCGCCCGTAGACGGCAATCGGACGAGCCAGGTTGCCCTGAGCAATACTGTCAAAATGACTGCCGATAATCGCCAAAGGCTGGACAATCATCTTTCGCGCCCAGAAGAGCGCCCCGCCGGTTAATAGCACCGCCAGCACAACCATACCGATGAACACAATGGCTGATTTATGGTAATTGCTTTTGCTTTGTTCCCCCGCTGTCAGCAGAACGGTGTTAATGCCCTGCTGCCATGCGTTGAAATTGACGTCAAAAGCATCCTGTGAGGTCTGTACTGGCGCCGTCAGAAAATCTGATAGCTGATTGTTTTCCAGCCACGTGGCCTGGTGTTCCAGATCGCCATGCCATTGGGCGAAACTTTTCTCTGTGGCAACCTGAAGGGCCTTTCCCTCTTCGGTGTTCGCCTCAATGGCCATAAAGCTTTTAAACATCGAGTCAGACTGCGACAGACTTTTGCGCGCGATGACCATCAACGTTTTGATATCATCGGGCGGATAGCTCAGTGCCGTGAGCGTGCCGGCCTTGTTAAGGGCGGTGCTCGCCTGTAATAAAACGGCGCGCGTTTGTGCCAGCGCCGCGCGTTGCTGATTACTCTGCTCGACCTGATTCAGGCTCTGATAACCGTCCCGAAACGCCCAGAAAGACAAGCCATTGCTGCCAATCTGCAATACTCCGCAGATGATTAAAATCAAAAACAGTGTGGTCGAGATTCGAATACGATTAAACATCAACGCTCCCAGAAGGCGGCACTCGCCGCAGTGTTAAATGATCAAAATGTTTCCCAGTTAGAATCTTGCTCCGTGCTCAGTGCACGTACTTGTGCGGTGCGCTGCACTTCTACAGACGCGCGCTCTTCCTTTGCTTTATCAGCTGTTGGACGTGCGGCAAGACGAAATGCCGACACCGCCATCGTTAAACGACTGGCCTGCTCTTCAAGTGCCGCCGCCGCCGCAGCTGATTGTTGTACCAGCGAGGCGTTTTGTTGTGTTACGCGGTCCATCTCTGTTACCGCTAACGCCACCTGGTCAATACCACGACTCTGTTCGTCGGATGCCGATGCGATCTCACCCATGATGTCAGTGACACGGGTAACTGCATTAACGATGTCGTTCATCGTGTCGCCGGCGCTTTCCACCAGGACAGAACCGGTATCCACGCGAGAAACAGAGTCTTCAATTAAGGCCTTAATCTCTTTTGCCGCCTGCGCACTGCGGCTGGCGAGGTTACGAACTTCCCCAGCAACCACCGCAAAACCACGCCCCTGCTCACCGGCGCGCGCCGCTTCAACTGCCGCGTTAAGCGCCAGAATATTGGTCTGGAATGCAATGCCGTCGATCACACTGATGATGTCGGCAATCTTCTTCGAGCTACCGGCAATCTCGTGCATCGTCTTCACGACGTTATCCACAACTTTGCCGCCGTGCTGTGCGGTATCGGATGCGCTTTGCGCTAACTGCGACGCCTGACGCGCGTTATCGGCGTTCTGCTTCACGGTTGCGGTCAACTCTTCCATGCTCGCCGCCGTCTCTTCCAGTGCGGAGGCCTGCTGCTCAGTACGTGAGGAGAGATCGGTATTACCCGCTGCGATTTCGCTGGTTCCGGAGTAGATAGCATCGGAGCCTTCGCGAACCTGAGTGACCGTGTCGACCAGCGAACGCTGCATGTGATGTACAGTGTTTGCCAGCTCGCCAATTTCGTTACGGCCAGCGACGCTGAGCGTGTTAGTTAAATTACCGCCGGCAATTTCGCGAATATGAGCGACCACGCGGGAAAGTGGATTAAGCAGGGTATGACGAATGCCGTACCACACCACCACCAGAATCAGCGCCAGGACAACGGCCATGATGCCAAGCTGCCATTTAGCAAACTGGTAATCACTGGCACTTTCGTCAAACGCCGTCAGATAGAGTTTTCCGCTCAGGGTGGAATATTTACTTAACGCTTCACCCAGGGCGTTTTGCATCCCCTGAGTGGGTTGCGCGAAATAAGCATCCATGTTGCCGTTTTCCAGAAACTGCACCAGTTCAGCCAATGCGTTATGGTAGTTCTGGAATTTTTCATCAATATTTCCGCTGGCCTCAACCATTTCAGGCAGCGGCGTTGCTGCTTTAAAGTTGTTGTAATGACTGGCCGCCTGCGCGAGCGTTCCTTTCGCATTCTTCAGCAGGTCGGTTTTTGCGCTGCTCTGTTGGTTGTTCGGGTCCATCATCATGCGCGCAGCGGAACGACTCAGGTTGATACGCGTTTGCAGCATCAGATCCCAGGTTGAGGTCAGTTCGGTTTGCTGTTCACGCAGATCGTTAGCGATAACAAAACTATTTTGGTTTTTGTGCAGTGATGAAAATAAAAGTCCACCAGAGACAAGCTGCAGCAGTGCGAAGATCCCAAGCACCAGCATTAGCAATGTGACAACACGGATACGGTTAAACATGAGATACCTTCCTTAAAACGAGTTACCAACGTTATCGGCATCCGCGAAAAGAACTTTATGTTTGCGAAAGGGATACTTTCCTGAAGCAATGTGACGATGCTGACCGCCCGGTTTTCGGGCGATTCTTTGTCATAAAACACAACTAAATGAATAAAAGATAAAAAATTGTTGTAACCCTCGTGGCATTCAGTACATTTGTAAAACAAATAATTCAGCGTCAAATAATATGAAAATCATATGCATCGCTGAGAGAGAATATTGAATTCAGCCCGAGGGATTGTTAGTGGCAAACTCAAGTAAGCTCACGATATTCATCGTGATTTTTATGCTGGCAGGTATTGCTTCAGGTGCGGTCATTCATACCTGGGCTTCAGAAAACGTCATCACCGCCTGGTCCGGCAACATTACCCTGTTCACCGATATGTTTTTACGTCTGATCAAGATGGTGATTGCACCGTTAGTGTTCAGCACCCTGACGGTCGGTATTATGCGCCTGGGCGAGACGTCGACCATTGGGCGCGTGGGCGGTAAAGCAATGCTGTGGTTCATCAGCTCTTCTGTGCTGTCAATTCTGGTGGGGCTTTTGATAGTGAGTCTGGAACAGCCCGGCAGCGGCTTAAATCTGACGATCCCCACGGAGGCGGTGGAAACCGGTTTGGCCGTGGGTGGAATGAGCCTGAAAGGTTTTCTGTCACATACGATTCCTACCAGCATTGCCGGGGCGATGGCCGATAACGAAATTTTGCAGATTGTCGTCTTTTCGCTGTTTTTCGGTATTGGCGGCGCGTCACTGGGGGAGAAATTTAACGCCCCGCTGGTGGCGGCGCTGGACGTTGTTTCCCACATCATGCTGAAGGTCACCGGCTATGTTATGTATGTGGCCCCGCTGGCCATTTTTGCCGCGATCTCATCGGTGATCGCCACTGAAGGGTTGGGTATTCTGCTGAACTACGCCTCCTTTATTGGCGGCTATTACGCTGCGATCTTGCTGACCTGCCTGGTACTGCTGGCGGCTGGCTACCTGGTACTGAAAAAAGAGGTATTCCGTCTCGTCAGTATGTTGAAAGATCCGGTACTGGTAGCCTTTACGACCAGCAGTTCTGAAGCCGCCTATCCGAAGACCCTGGAACAACTGGAAAAATTTGGCTGTTCGCGCAGTATCGTCTCTTTTGTTCTGCCGATTGGCTACTCGTTTAATCTGGTGGGTTCAATGGTGTACTGCTCATTTGCGTCGATGTTTATCGCGCAGGCCTACAATATTCATCTGTCATTTGCCGAGACGGGTGTCCTGATGCTTACGCTGATGCTGGCCTCAAAAGGGATTGCCGGTGTCCCCCGTTCGGCGCTGGTGGTGCTGGCAGCGACCATTCCGAGTTTTAACATTCCGGTCGCCGGCATTCTGCTGTTGATGGGAATTGACCATTTTCTCGATATGGGGCGTTCGGCAATCAACGTGTTGGGAAATGGGATAGCCACCGCAATGCTGGCACAGGACGAAGGATTGTTGGTAGAGAGCGAGCAAGAAGAGATTACACAAGAGGTGGAAGCGTAGACGTGGAAATTGCCGGATGGCGGCGTAACGCCTTATCCGGCCTACCGAACAACCGTAGGCCGGACGCACGTTACATTACGCTACATGGTTCGCCGCAATATCCAGCAGCGCCATTTCATCACTGTTCAACAGTTTTTCGATGTTCACCAGGATCAACATACGCTCGCCCAGCGCACCCAGACCAGTCAGGTATTCGGTAGACAACGTTACGGCAAATTCCGGTGCTGGACGGATCTGATCGGAGGTTAGCGACAGCACGTCAGAAACGCCGTCAACAACAATCCCCACCACACGTTGCCCCAGATTGAGTACAATCACTACGGTGTTGTCGTCATAGTCGACATCGCCCTGGCAGAACTTAACGCGCAGGTCGAGAATCGGCACGATGACGCCGCGCAGGTTGGTTACCCCTTTGATAAATGAAGGCGTGTTGGCGATACGCGTCACCTGATCGTAGCCACGGATCTCCTGCACTTTCAGAATGTCGATACCGTACTCTTCGTCGCCCAGTGTAAACACCAGGAATTCCTGACCTGACGGCTCGCCAGCCAGTTTCGTTACATTAGTCATACCGGTCATAATTTATCCTTCTTACTCAATCAGGCGGCGGTGATCGCCATGCGTTGTTCGCGATTTAAACCTTGCAGGGCGGAGACGTCGACGATCAGCGCAACGCTGCCGTCGCCCAGAATCGTGGCTGCAGAAATGCCCGGCACTTTGCGGTAGTTGCTTTCCAGGTTTTTAACCACCACCTGGTGCTGACCTATCAGTTGGTCAACCAGCAGCGCGTAACGACGACCGCCGCTTTGCAGAATCACCACAATGCCCTGAGTGGCTTCAGTTTTTGCCCCCTCGACATCAAATACTTTCCACAGCTCAACCAGCGGCAGATATTCCCCACGCACTTCCAGCACGCGTTCGCCGCCGGCCAGTGGATGCAGATCGTCTTCACGCGGTTGCAGCGATTCCATCACCGCATTCAGCGGCAGGATAAACACTTCATCCGCAACGCGAACGGACATCCCGTCGAGGATCGCCAGCGTCAACGGCAGTAAAATACGGATGGTTGTGCCAGAACCCTGTTTGGACTGGATCTCAACGTGGCCGCCCATCTCCTGGATGTTACGTTTCACCACGTCCATCCCGACACCGCGTCCGGAAACGTCCGTCACCTGCTCCGCCGTCGAGAAGCCCGGCGCAAAAATCAACATTCCGACTTCGTCATCGGTCATGTTTTCACTGACCGCCATCCCCTGAGACATCGCTTTTGCGAGGATACGTTCGCGATTCAGACCCGCACCGTCATCGGTCACTTCAATACAGATGTTGCCACCCTGATGCTCCGCAGAGAGGATCAGGTTACCGACGCTATTTTTACCGGATTCAAGACGCTTTTCTGGCGACTCAATGCCGTGATCGAGACTGTTACGCACCAGGTGCGTTAACGGATCGATAATGCGTTCAATCAGGCTCTTGTCGAGTTCGGTTGAACTCCCCACCAGCGTCAGTTCGACCTGCTTACCTAACTTGCCCGCCAGGTCACGGACCAGACGCGGGAAGCGGCTGAAAACGTATTCCATCGGCATCATACGAATCGACATCACCGATTCCTGCAAATCGCGGGCGTTACGCTGCAATTGACCCATGCTGGTAATCAAGTCGCCATGATTTACCGGGTCGAGTTCATTGGAACGCTGGGCCAGCATGGACTGGGTAATCACCAGTTCGCCGACCAGGTTAATGAGCTGATCGACCTTTTCGACCGCCACGCGAATGCTGGTGGACTCACTGGCGCGCGCCGGTTTGTCCGCCCGCCCGGACGGGGCTTCGCTGGCAGTCGATTTTACCGCAGGTACAGCGGCAGCCGGCTTCGGTTCGGCAACGACCTCTGCGGTCGGTTCCTGCACAACCGGGGCGCTAGCCGCTTTTTCAAATGCAATCTGATCGGCTTCAATGACAAAGCAAAGCACAGCGACCACGTCATCCTCGGCAATACCACCGTCAAGCGTAGCGGCAAGTGAATCCGTCCCTTTCACCACATCGGTCAGGGTGGCCAGATTGCCCAACTCTTCTTCGAGCAGATCGACTTCACCCGGCTTCAGGCGGGAAAGGATAACGCGCAAAAGGCTCGCTTCTTCGGCAACACCCTCTTCAGGCAATACGCTGTCTACCACGCTGAGTTTGGCATTTTTGACCACTGCAGGCGCAGTTTCGCCTTTTGCCTCAAGGGCTAACTGGCGTAACGCATTGCAGATGTATTCGAAGCTTGCGGCATCGGGCTCCTGCGAGCTTTTATAGGCATCGAGCTGATCCTGCATAATATCTTTTGTTTCCAGAAACAGGTTGATAATGTCAGTGTTGAGCTGCATCTCGCCACGACGTGCGTCATCCAGCAGGTTTTCCATTAAATGCGTGGTTTCCTGCAAAACGGTAAATCCAAACGTACCCGCGCCCCCTTTAATCGAGTGCGCAGCACGAAAAATGGCATTCATTTGCTCGGCGTCTGGCGCTTCTGGCACCAGATCCAGCAAATGCTGCTCCATGTCAGCTAACAGTTCGTCAGCTTCATCAAAAAATGTCTGATAAAAATCGCTTATATCCATGCTCACGCTATCACCTCGGATTGGCTGGTGGCGATGTGGGAACGCTAGCCTTCGGACTCGCCTCTGGCTGTTGTAATACACTTACTGGCTCGTTCTGGCTTTCAGCGTTTTCATGCAATATGGCCTGCTCCGTCTGCTTGTTCAGAACCAACAGACTGATACGGCGGTTGATTGCGTCATCAGGACCTCGGTCACTCAGACGCATCGTGGCGGCCATGCCTACCACCCGTAATACTTTTCCGTCATCCAGACCGCCCTGGACCAGTTCGCGACGCGAAGCGTTCGCACGTTCCGCAGAGAGTTCCCAGTTGCTGTAGCCTTTTTCCCCGTTCGCATAAGGAAAATCATCGGTGTGTCCCGACAGACTCACGCGGTTCGGAATGCCATTCAACACTGGCGCTATCGCGCGCAGAATGTCGCGCATATACGGTTCGACGTCAGCACTGCCGGTTTTAAACATGGGGCGGTTCTGGCTGTCGATGATCTGAATACGCAGCCCTTCCTGCACCAGGTCAATCTTCAGATGCGGGCGTAACGCGCGCAGCTTAGGGTCAGATTCAATCAGTTGATCAAGATCGCCGCGCAGTTTGCTCAGGCGATTTTGTTCCATACGCTTTTTAAGCTGATCAATATCGGGTTGCTTATTCACTTCGCCCTGCTGTTGGGTGAAGTCATCACCGCCCCCCGGTATCGGGCTCTGGCTGTTTGAAATCCGCTGACCGCCCGTTACCGCCGTCGCTAACGGGGTACGGAAATATTCGGCAATTTGAATTAATTCTTTAGGGCTGGAGATGGAAATGAGCCACATCACCAGAAAAAAAGCCATCATTGCGGTCATAAAGTCGGCGTAAGCAATCTTCCACGAACCGTGCGCCCCGCCGCCGTGACCTTTATGTTTGCGCCGTTTAACGACAATAATCGGGTGAGCCTGATTCTTCATGCGTCCTCGGTCGTCGTTTGATGGTTCGGGTTTTTCACTGCACGAACGTGTTCTTCCAGTTCAATAAACGATGGACGTTCGCTGGAGTAGAGTGTTTTACGACCAAACTCGACGGCAATCGGCGGCGCATAACCGTTCAGGTTCGAGAGCAAGGTTACCTTCACGCACTGCATCATCTTAGTGGTTTCCGCACTCTTCTGACGCAAGACGGAAGAGAGTGGCGTAATAAAACCATAAGCCAGCAGAATACCGAGGAATGTCCCGACCATCGCGTGGGCGATCAGCGCCCCCAGCTCTGCGGCAGGTCTGTCGGCAGAAGCCAGCGCGTGAACCACCCCCATTACCGCAGCGACGATACCAAACGCAGGCAGAGAATCACCGACCATGGCCAGGCTGTTGGCAGGCACTTCCGCCTCACTTTCATGGGTTTCGATCTCTTCGTCCATCAGGGCTTCAATTTCGAACGTGTTCATATTGCCGCTGATGATCAGGCGAAGATAGTCGACGATAAAATCGAGCATCATTGCATCCGCCATAATGCGCGGGTAGCTGGCAAAAATTTCGCTCTCTTTCGGGTTTTCAATATCGCGCTCTAGCGAGAACATCCCCTGCTGACGAGACTTTGCCATCAGGCGATAGAGCAGCGCCAGCAGGTCCATATACATCGCTTTGGTATATTTAGAGCGACGGAATAACCGCGGGATGGCCTTCATGGTGCCTTTAATGGATTTGCCGTTGTTTCCGACAATAAACGCCCCTATCCCCGCGCCGCCGATAATAACCAGTTCAGCCGGTTGATAGAGTGCCCCAAGGTGCCCGCCGGTCATCATGAAACCGCCGAAAACTGTACCGATAACTACCAGGTAACCTAATAAGATAAGCACGACATCATCCTTCCGCTGTTGACTATGGCAGGATGCGCAGTCGGGGGGATTAACACGTCGATGAGGCAAAAAAAAGCAGCGGTAATTGCTTACCGCTGCTGGAGTGTTTGTCCACACCGTTTCGGTTAAACAGCCTGTTCGATCTGTTCATCCAGCAGTTGTGGAATAATATCGGCAGCATCCTGAGAAAGTTTACGTCTTTTTACCGCCCGGGAAGGCGGCTGACATAAACTGCAGGCAAAGCTGCCCACAGGCTGGTGCGCGTGAGTTATAAAGTTCCCGCCGCAGCAGTTACAGCTCGAAAGTTGAAGCAGTCCGCTTTCAACAAAACGGACCAATGTCCAGGCGCGGGTAAGCGCCAACAACGGCCCCGTTTCTGCCTGCGGGCATTGCTCCAGATAAAGACGATACGCTTTAATGACGGCGTCAACGCCGTTACACAGTCCTGTTTTTAACAAAAACTGCCATGCATTACAGAACATGGAAGCATGGATATTCTGCTCCCAGGTCATAAACCAGTCCGTGGAAAACGGAAGCATCCCTTTTGGCGGAGGACTGCCGCGAAGTTCTTTGTATAACTTGATGAGACGCCCACGGCTCAACTGCGTTTCGCTTTCCAGCATTTGCAAACGAGCGCCCAGGGTGATCAATTCCATGGCTAACTGGATATCACGCGCTTCCTGAACTATGCTTTTTTCGCTCATCATCAGGCCCTTTTTTTACGTGAGGTTTCATCGTCCTGATTGGCATCGTTTAACAGACGCGTAGACAGCATGATGCCGGTGTGGATCTGCTGAAGATCGTCAACACGGGAATCCTGTGTCAGTTGGGTAATGGTCTGATGGCTATCAAAACGGAAGTGGCACACCAGTTGGTTGGTTTCCGCGAGCTTCACCATTTGTGGAAGGGTCAGCGTCCCCAACGAAGTGGCCATTTCTTCGTTGATTCCGAGACGAAACATGGCGGACGCTTTGTCCTGAGCTATCAGGCGCTGTGCAAGTAATAAGTATGACAAATTGATGTCATAAATGTGTTTCAGCAACTCGGATGTATGCATTATTCCAATCCAGAATAACCAGCTTTATTTCGTGCGGTTTTACCGCACCCCGTGATGTCGCCGGGAATCCCCGGTAAATAAAATAAAAAAACAAGAAGATAGTTATTCCCAGGCGTTAGAGTTTGGACATCAGCGTTCAAGTCGCGAAAACTCAACTTGCTTACGAATCCAAATGTTTTCTTACATGCGCCTAAGATTTTTCCTAAATCGAGGCAACTTTACTCGTCACTACCGCGACATACAACAAAGCAGCATCGCGCATTTAGGGAATATGTGACACACGTCACATAAACTAACTGAATCGTTAACATAAATCCATCAGTTGCACTGTTATTTTGGCTGTTTTTTCTTCAAACGATGATCTTTTTATTTTTTTAGCTGTAATTTAACATCTGATACAGACTGAAACATTACGACGCAAAAGCAAAAATAACGCTTGTAAATCAATTTATTTCCAAATCGTTATCATTTACACATGTTATTTTATTTTTTCTTTAAAATCAAAAAGATAATAAATGAATAAATTTTACTTATCCATATAATCTATGATTTGATTGTTATCTATTTTCTCTTTGAATATATTTAGTCGTCATTTTGATCGTCACGACATTTCACGTCGCCACGGCGATTTTGTTTAGATTTTTGCTTATATCGTTATTCCAATCATAAGAATACTTAATGAATTATTATGATTACCTTCACATTATTGCCATGTTGATGCATTGCAGTTGTGAGCAAATCGGAGTAATGCTGAAGAACCCCCTCATATTCTTGCATAAAGGAGCGAGTTATGAGCTACACCCACATTCTTGTCGCCGTTTCTGTCACACCGGAAAGTCAGCGACTGCTGGCCAAAGCCGTTTCCATTGCCCGTCCTGTTAATGCCCGTATCAGCCTGATCACACTGGCATCCGATCCTGAACTATACAATCAGTTCGCCGCACCGATGCTGGCAGATTTACGCGAAGTGATGCAGGAAGAGACGGCAGAGTTTCTTGAAAAACTGAGGAGCGAGGCAGGGTACCCGATTGCGCAAACCTTCATTACTTACGGGGAGTTAAGCGAGCATATTCTTGATGTTTGCCGCAAACACGACGTGGATCTGGTGGTTTGCGGCAATCATAATCACAGTTTTTTTTCGCGAGCTTCCTGTTCAGCGAAAAGCGTGGTCAATTCCAGTCAGGTAGACGTTCTGCTGGTTCCACTTGATGACGCGTAAATGCGCACCAGTGCATCAGGCCAACTTTGGAAACGTCGCGACTTTAGTCTGCTGCTGGCTTTCCGCGCTTCGCGGCGTTATCGTCTTTAGATCGCTAATGAAACGCTCCTGCCAGCAATTGATGTCATTTTTAACGATCACCTCCAGCATTTCGGCATGACGCGAAATGCGTTCAGCCAGCGGCATGGTCAACGCGCGATTGAGTGCGGTAGCCACTTCGTCGCGATCGTAAGGATTGACGATCAGCGCGGACGTCAGCTCATTGGCTGCCCCAGCAAATTGCGACAGCACCAGAACGCCGGGGTTAGCCGGGTCTTGCGCCGCGACGAATTCCTTCGCCACCAGATTCATCCCGTCCCTGAGCGGCGTCACCAGTCCCACATCGGAATAGCGAAACACCTTCATCAACAGTTTGCGATCAAAGTGTTGATTCAGATAGAACAGCGGCGTCCAGCCTAACTGACCATATTTGCCGTTAATACGTCCCGCTTCGGTTTCCAACTGATGCCGAATGTCCTGGTACGCCTGCACATCACCCCGTGAAGTCGGCGCGATCTGCGTATAGCGAATCTTCCCGTGATGCTGTGGATAATTCTCAAGTAGCGCTTCATAGGCCTGAAAACGCTCCGGAAGCCCTTTTGAGTAGTCCAGACGCTCAACGGAGAAGATATTTTTGACGTTCTTTAACTCGGCTTTGAGCTGCGCCAGCTTCGGCGGCAGTGGCCCTGACGCCTGCTGCGCAATCTCGTCGGGTTCGATGCCAATAGGATAGACTTCAGTATGGAATGGTTTACCCCATGCCATATGGCTGCGCGAATTCTGGGTATTGACTCGCGTCAGACCAGAGAGACTGTCGAGGAAAGAGAGGCGATCGTTTTCGGTCTGAAACCCTAACAGATCATAGTCGCACAGCGCTTCCAGCAGCGTGGCGGCTGGCGGTAGTGCGTTGAAAATTTCCGGCGTCGGGAAAGGAATGTGCAGAAAGAAGCCAATGCGATTGTTCACGCCGCGCTTACGCAGTTCGCTGGCAAAAGGCAGCAGGTGATAATCGTGGATCCACAGGATGTCATCCTCTTTCAACAGCGGCAGGAGCTTATCGGCCAGCAGTGCATTGACCCGCTGATAGCCCTCCCAGGCGTTGCGCTGGAAGTTAACCAGATCGAGACGGTAATGAAAGGCTGGCCACAATACCGCATTGGAGAACTGATTGTAGTACTCCTCATGGTCCTGCTCGCTCAGGTTGAAAGAGGCCCAGGTAATGTTTCCCCGTGACACCTTTTTTAATGGCTTATCCTCGTTGCCCAATTCGCCACTCCAACCAAACCACAATCCGCCCGCCGCTTTCAGCGCCCCCAGTACGCCGACCGCGAGGCCGCCCGCACTGGTTTTGTTATCCGGGGGTGCAATTCGATTAGATACTACGACTAAACGACTCATAGCCATCTCTCCTGTTATTCGTGTTTTTTTCTTTTTGTTGTGCAGTGTGAATAGACTCCAGCCAATGCCAGACGTCCGATACGTCCGTCAGACGCCATTTCGCCTGTGTCTCCCCTTCCCCAACTTTTATTGAAATTCCGTTGGCGCGGTTCACTACGGCAAAGCCCGTCTCATCGGTAAGATCGTCGCCGACAAATACCGGAATACGTCCGCGAAATGGCGCTTCCTGCATAAACGCGGCGATCGCCTCGCCTTTGTTACTGTTTTTGGGTTTGATTTCCACCACACATTTACCCTGTTGCAGGGCGAGCTGTGGCCAGGTTTGCGTAATGCGCTGGGCAATGGCCTGTAGTACGGCTTCATGTTCCGGCGCCTGACGGTAATGCAGGGCAAATGCCATCCCTTTCGCTTCCAGCTCTGTGCCGGGAAGTCTGGCAACCGCAGTATGCAACTGCACGCTGATATCGCGCTCTACGGCTTCCGGAAGGTGAACAATGTGTGATTTACCATTGATGTCACGGCGCTCGGCACCATGTACGCCAGCCAGCGGAAAGCGGTAAGGCTTCGCCAGCGCGTCAAGTTCGTTCATTGAACGCCCTGAAATCAATGCCAGTGCCCCTGCGTTTAACTCAGCAAGCTCATGAAGCATCTGGAGGATTGAGTGAGGTACAACCACCTGGTCTGGATGCGGCTTTATCTCCGCAAGGGTTCCATCCAGGTCGAAGAAATAAGCATAGTTGGCGTTTTTTTCAGGGGTTACGGTTAACGGTTCTGTCACCCGGTTATTCTCCTTGTCAGTATTACAGCAACGCGCGGATCGCGCCGCATAGCCAAGGGTAAGTATAGACAGTGTGACTCTGCTCGCCATTTGCAATGACAGTTGCCAGCCGGATTAGCGGCTGGCAACGGGGAGAGTGAGGACGGAATCGGGTGGTTTTATCGACCTAAACCGTACGCTTCGCTTTTTGTTTGTAACGGTCAAAGATCACCGCAGCCAGTAGGATTAAGCCGCGTACGACGTACTGGGCAAACGGGGAAATGTTAAGCAGGTTCATCGCATTCTCGACGGTTCCCAGGATGAGCACCCCAGCCACCACATATGAGATTTTTCCGATGCCGCCTTTGAGGGAAACGCCCCCTAACACGCAGGCTGAGATAACAATCAACTCATAGCCTATTGACGTCATCGGTTGTCCGCTGGTCATACGTGACGCAAGGATAATCCCTGCGGCTGCAGAAACCAGGCCAGAGAGGACAAAGATAATAATTTTAGTACGTACCACAGGCACCCCTGCCAGACGCGCCGCCTCTTCGTTACCGCCAATCGCCAGGGTATTACGCCCGAACGTGGTCTTGTTGAGCAGTAATCCGAAGATAATCAGGCAACCGACCGTCAGCCAGATGGGTGCAGGCAAGCCAAGCCAGTTGGCGTAGCCGAGGGTAAAGAAGCGCTCGTCTTCAATCCCCACGGCTTTACCGTCGGAAATGATATACGCAAGGCCACGGACGATTTGCATCGTCGCCAGTGTGGTGATCAGGGCGTTGATCTTCAGCCGCGCAATGACAAAGCCGTTGACCAGTCCGCAAAGTACACCCAGCAGTAAACCCGCCCCCACGCCGATCCACAGGCTTTCGGTCATGTTGATGACCACGGCCGTGGTCACACCGGCACAGGCGATAACGGACGCCACGGAAAGGTCAAAGTCACCTGATGCCAGACAGAACAGCATCCCGCAGGCGACCATGCCCGACATTGATATCGCCAGCCCCAGACCTTTCATGTTGATGAAGGTGGCGAAGTTCGGCACAAAAATGGCGCAAGCAAGGAACAGCGCGGCGAACACCACCAGCATGCCATACTGATCCCAGATTCGACCCAGGCTAAACGACGAGGGCGTTTTCGCCGCGCCCGTTCCGGAAGTAGTTACGGAAGACATCTTTCTCTCCTTTTTCATGCGACAGCCTGGCTGACTTTAGGCATAGCGAGGCTCAGAGCCTGCCGCTCATCCGCCTGTTCGTGAAGTAATTCCCCGGCAATTTCCCCTTCCCGCATAACCACGATGCGGTCGGCAACCCCGAGCACTTCCGGCAGGTCACTGGAGGCAAACAGCACGGCGACACCGCGCGAGGCCAGAGCATAGATAACGTTGTAAATTTCGTGCTTCGCACCGACGTCAATACCGCGCGTCGGCTCGTCGAGCAAAATGACCTTCATTTCTTCCGATAACCAGCGGCCAAGAATTGCCTTTTGTTGGTTCCCACCAGAGAGATTCATAATCAGTTGTTCCGCGCCTGGGGTTTTAATATTCAGCGCGCGAATATGGTGATCGGCATTGGTTTCCTCCCATCCGTTATTGATGAGACAGCCTCCCAGCACATGTTTACGCCGCGCGCTGATATTGATGTTGTCACGAACCGAATGCACCGGAATGATCCCCTCAGCTTTGCGGTCTTCCGGACAGAGCATCATCCCTGCGGCAATGGCGTTGGCGGGTTTGCGGATATCCACCACTTTTTCATCAATATAGATCTGCCCTGCGCTGATTCGTGTCCCACCAAACAGACCTTTCATCAGCTCGCTGCGACCGGCACCGACCAGACCAAACAAGCCGACAATTTCACCGCTGCGAACAGTAAGGCTGATGGGCGTCCGCACCCCTTCAGCTTTTACCTCATGCAGACGCAGGCGTTCAGCGCCATAAGGACGGGATTGCCAGCCGTAGATATCACCCAGATCGCGTCCAACCATGGCCTGCACCAGCGCGTCATGATTAACCTGCTGCATATCGGTGAAGGTCGTAACGTAGCGACCGTCTTTGAACACGGTAATCGCATCGCTGAGGGCGAAGATTTCTTCCATGCGGTGTGAGACATAGAGAATGACGCGCCCTTCTTTACGCAGTTCACGAATGACGCGAAACAAATTCTCGATCTCCCGGGCAGAGAGCGAACTGGTTGGCTCATCAAAGGCAATGATTTTGGCGTTACGCGCCAGCGCTTTCGCTATCTCCACCATCTGCCACTGACCGATAGAGAGATATTTCAATGGCGTATCCGGGTCAATATCCATCCCCAGATGCTTTAACTGCAAACCGGCTTCGTAATTCAGCAGCGTCCGGTTCACAATCCCACCTTTATGCGGCAATTGGCCAAGATAAATATTCTCGGCAACGGTCATTTCCGGTACGAGATGAAGCTCCTGATAAATAATGGCAACCCCAGCATTCAGGGCGGCGGTGGTATCAGCGAATGACATTTCCTGTCCGCGAATCGCCAGAGTTCCCGTGGTGGGCGCATAGTTGCCACTGAGAATTTTGAGAAGTGTTGATTTCCCGGCGCCGTTTTCCCCCATCAGCGCATGCACCTGACCGGCATGACAGTCAAAACTGATATCCGTGAGTGCCTTGACGCCAGGGAAGGTTTTGCCAATACCGCGAAATGAGAGGTACGGGGTAGGCTGTTGCATGATGACTCCTCGTTTACATCTTTTGCCGGATGGCGGCTACACCTTATCCGGCCTACAAATCGACACCTGGTCGGTGAACCGGAATCGTAGGCCCGGTCGCGATGGCGCTACCGGGCATGTCACTGCGCGTTGCTTACTTGCCGCCTAACCCTTTTTTCGCCAACTCTTCTTTAAAGTTGTCACGGGTAATCAGCACCACGTCGGTCACTTCGGTGAAGGCCGGTGGCTCTGCACCTTTGGTCACCCAGTTGAAGAGCATTTCGCTGGATTTATAACCGTGTACGTCCGGGCTTGGTAGCAGTGAGCCATAGAAGCCGGTCGCCTGCGCTTTTGACAGTTCACTCACGGCATCCACGCCGTTGATGCCAATACCAATCACATCCGCAGCTTTGAAGCCCTGACCTTCGGTTGCGCGCACGCCGCCCAGAACAGTGTTATCGTTCATGCCGACGATCAGCCAGTGTTTCACTTCCGGATGCTGAACCAGCATGGAGTTCGCGGCGTCAAATGCGCCGGGGATATCGTTAGATTTGGTAGGAACCTGATAGATCTGTTTTTCCGGGAAACCTGCTGCTTTCAGTGCTTCCATGGAGCCGGAAGTACGACGACGAGCGGTATCCAGTTCGTTGGCGGTGATCGCCATGACGGCGGACTCTTTCACGTCCCAACCGCGTTTTTGCATCTCTTTATACAGTTCCTGGCCCTGGCGTTCGCCGATTTTGGTGGCTGCCATCATGACCAGTGGAACGGTATCCATCGGTTTGCCCTTGGCGTTAACAAACTGGTCGTCTACGGCAATGACTTTCATGTCATAGCCGCGCGCCTTGGCGACAATCGCCGAGCCAAGTTTCGGGTCCGGAGTACAAATAACAAACCCTTTCGCACCGCTGGCTGCCAGGCTGTCGATGGCGTTCAGCGTTTTTTCGCCATCCGGTACGGCAATTTTAATGACTTCAAAACCCAGATCTTTCCCGGCTTTATCGGCGAAATTCCATTCAGTCTGGAACCAGGGTTCTTCCGGTTGTTTCACCAGAAAACCCAGCTTTATCGTTTCTGCGATAGCGGATTGTGACATAACGGCAGCCAGACCGATGGCTGCCAGCGCTTTAGTGAATTTGTGCATGGTTAACTCCAGCTTTAGCGTCATTTTATGTAGGGACAAATCAAACGATTCTTTGTAATTCAGACGGAAAACAAGGCATTACCATTTACCTGCAAGATAAATGTCAGTGCTGGAGTAGTTGTAGCGGGAAATTGATTCTCCATAGGAGAGCGGCATCACACCGCAGAATTACAGTAATTGCGTACATAAATTCAGCGGAAAATGACATAAGAAATAGCTAATTTGTCCGACAAATAAAAATGGTCGTAGCAAATTTATCCATAACATCAGCTCACAAATCCTTGTTGCAAAACATACCCATCCTGCTTCAAGCAGCAACTTGTGTTATTCAGGGTATGGTTTTGCGTTCAGGGAATTGCGGTTTACCAGGGATAATAAATATGCTCGGCGTGATCGCGAACGGGCGCGTCATCTCCTAACAAGCGCGCCGATAGCGTGAGGGCAAAATCAAAAATGTGTCCCAATCCTTTACCGCTCAGCAAGTTGCCATCTTCGACCACTGGCGCATCAACATAGACACCGTCGCTGACGGTTTCGTAGAGATCGCCTGAACAGACGTAACGTCGCCCTTTCAGGAGTCCATTGCCCCCTAACACGCGAGCTGCCGCTGAACAAATAGGGCAAAGCCATTTTCCTGCGTCGTCATGTCGGGCAACAAATTCAATAATCTGGGGATTTGCCGCCAGATTCATGCTTCCCTGTGGGCCGCCAGGTAGAACGATCGCGTCATACAACGTGTCGAATTTACCCATCAGGGTGTGATCCGCCACCATGGCTACGTCATGATAACTGACAACGGCGCGCGATTCGGCGCAGGCCAGGGTTTCAACCTCAATTTGTAAACGGCGCAAAATATCAATAGTAACAATCGCCTCCGCCTCTTCGAAACCTGGAGCCAGTAACACAGCAACCTTCTTCATTTACATTTCCTTATTAGATACAAATTGAAACATCGAAAAAAGGCGTATTAATCATTCGCTTAAATCTGAATATTAATAAGCATTTCCGAAAAGCCGAAAAAAACATCAGAACCTATTTCCGATCGTGATCTTTTCAGCGGTCAATTATTCGGGCTAATTTTGTGAATATTGATAAAAATCCGATATTAGCATGTCTGGCTGCCTGTCTTTGTGATTTGAAACATCATTTCAAATATCAACAATTTCATTTTATGCCACTATATCAATGTTATAGATTCATTCACATTATTTATACATTATTGCATCCAGGATAATTCTCGTGCCAATATGTAAAAAAGTATAAATATAGCAAACTAAGGATTTTCTTATTGGAAAGCAGAATGTATGATTATTTTGATCGACTGAAGAATTGACTCTTTGATCACATAATGGACCAGCAGATTAGACTTATTCTGCTGTTAGTAAGTTGTGCTGTTTTTTCGGTACATCCCTCTCAAAGGAAAATAAGGATATTGATATGGCAGCCGTTGGAATCGTTAACAAACTCAATACGCAAATGAATCTTGAGTTTTATGCCTCCAATCTCTACCTCCATCTTAGCGAATGGTGTTCAGATCATCGCCTGATGGGCACCGCGACATTCCTCCGCGCTCAGGCTCAGAACAATGTCACACAAATGATGCGCATGTTTAATTACATGAAAAAGGCAGGAGCAAACCCGGTGGTGAAAGCCATTGACGTCCCGGAAGATAATTTGAATTCCCTGGAAGAGTTATTCCAGAAAACCCTTGATGACTACATGCAACGCTCCAGTAAGCTGTCACGTCTGGCTGATGAAGCTAAGGCGATGAACGATGCTTCTACTCTCGATTTTCTCCACGATCTGGAAAAAGAGCAGCAGCAAGATGGACTCCTTCTTCAGACTATCCTTGAAGAAGTTCGCAACGCAAAACGCGCCGGACTGTGTATGGCTCAGACCGACCAGCATGTTCTTAACGTCGTCAACTTTCAGCACCATTAATGCGGCTGCCGGATACCTGCTGGCAGAGGCGGTATCCGGCAAGGCACCAATTAATGTGCTTCGCCCTGCGGGGTGAATTTAAGTTCAATTAGCGCAATGGCTTTTTGAATCGCACGCAGGGTTACCGGGTCGGCGGCCGCAGGGTGCGTCGAAAAATCGATATTCTTCAATTGGCTGGTCATTTTTTCGCGTACTTCGACGGGGGCGATGACATCCAGCACGTCAAGAATTTGCTTAATGACCAGTTGGCAGGCAACCACATCAGAAACCAGTTCCTGATCGGCATTCAACGGTTGTGACATAAAAGGCACTCCAGAGAAAGTTGAAAGGCCGCCATAGTAACGATTCATGCGCAAAAACGATAGCCGCGCATGAATCGCAGGCCGAATAAGTGCAACGTTATCCGGTCACGTATCGCTAATTACGCGAGGATCTCGCGAACAAAAGCTTCTATCTCTTTGTCCTGGCCGTTCTCAAAGAAGCACTGCTGGAAGCGCGGACCAGAGACGGCGGTTTTCACCAGCTCGGGATCAATTGCACGCAGCGTATCGAGGTAGTTTTCTTTGACGACTGCGGCTTTCACCTGGTTCAGAATACCCGCGTTGCGTACCTGAGGTTCTTTACGCTCTGGTGGATATCCTTCGCCGTTGCGGCCAGTGAAGGCCTTTTCAAAGATAAAGCGCACATTCAGTTCGGCTCCCCAGCCAAAACCTTTCGCAAACGGCAGCGACAGAGCATTACCATTGTTGATCTGTGCAAACAGGAAGGCATCTGCCGGGTCAATGCAATATCCGCACACGACACCTGGATGAATGTTCAGAGACATCAGCGCGCCCTGCCCGGTACCACAACCCGTTACCACGAAGTCTACTGCCTTCGCATTCAGCAGAATGCTGGCCATGATGCCAAGATGGATATAAGTCAGGTGGTGGTCATTTTCATCACACATACCTACGTTAAAAACCGGGAACCCCTTCTCATCCGCTACCGCTTTTAGTTCTTTATGAATGATGGCGTTTTTCCCTGCCTGGCTGTTTTCCATCATCAGTGCAATTTTCATTCTGTCTTCTCCTGAATACGAAGCGGGACGTCCCGCCCTGAGTGTATGACGTTGGCAAAACAGTACTACGTCACAAACACACTTTCAAATTTTATGAAAAATCGTTTTATAAAATTATATTGGATTCACATTTTAGCCTGACGATCGGGAAAATCGTATAACCGTGATGATTAAACGCTACTGATCTATAAGTTAATCAGGCCATTGAACCGTTCGTCTGTCAGTTAGGATAGCGTATCTGCGATTTTTCAGAGTGATATCATGAAGACACTTATCTTTACTCTCTCCCTGCTCGTTCTGACCGGGTGTTCTGTCCCGCGACAGGCTAAGGTAAGCGATGCCAGTGCGACGACCGGCGTGGTTCGCTTGAGCTACGGTCAGGCTCTGCTCCAGAACGCCTGGACGGATACTTATGTGGCGCAGGGAACCGCGACTCGCGCCTGTCAGGATATGGGGTTCGCCAATGCCGTACGCTTTGGTCAACCCGTCAGCACCTGTAGCGTCTGGGTCGGTCCACTGTGTATCAACACCACTATCACCCTCGCTTATCAATGCCAGGGCGTCGCCTTCCCGTCCGCAAGGGCGCACTATTAATAATACCGGCCAGCTTTTTGGCTGGTCGGAAACATTATTTCATAGCGTTAATGCGTTTTATTCCCATTCGTATTTTTAATAAATAACTTTATTATTTTACCCTTTGCAAATATTTAATTAACAAATTATAGTGACGCCGCATCATCTTATTATTAAACATTGTGGAGCAGAGCCATGCTGAAAACAGAAATGATCGACAAGCTGAATGAGCAAATGAATCTGGAGTTATATTCTTCCCTGCTCTACCAACAAATGAGCGCCTGGTGCAGCTACCACAGCTTTGAGGGCGCCGCTGCGTTCCTGCGCCGCCACGCGCAGGAAGAGATGACCCATATGCAGCGCCTGTTTGATTACCTGACCGATACCGGCAGTTTACCACGCATTAATACCGTCTCTTCGCCGTTTGCAGAATATGCGTCGCTGGATGAATTATTCCGTGTGACCTACGAGCACGAACAACTGATCACCCGTAAAATTAATGAACTGGCCCACGCTGCCATGACCAGCCAGGATTATCCAACCTTTAATTTCCTGCAATGGTATGTTGCCGAGCAGCATGAAGAAGAAAAATTATTTAAATCTGTTATTGATAAATTAACGCTGGCGGGTAAAAGCGGCGAAGGTTTGTATTTTATTGATAAAGAGCTTTCCACGCTCGATACAGCAAATTAATGTTCAACGGTGAGGAAATCCTCACCGTTTTATTAATGGCGGCAGATCTTGCTCTCGTGAGTGGAGAAGCCGTCATCCTGCGCGATAAACTTCCCTTTCGCCGCCAGAAAAGCCACCAGCTCTGCTGCCGTCATATCAGACGCCGAACAGGTGTGAAACCGTGCCTGCTCGCCAAACCGCGCTTTAATTGTCGCGACCAGGCTTTCAGTCGAATATTGCTCGCCTGACTCAATCATCATATTCAACACTTCGTGACCGTGTATCGATTCCATCATTCCTCCTCAATAAAGCGCACAGCTTACGGCGACGCCGCCACTGCTGCTTTGCGCTAACGCAGGTTGCTGATGCTAAAAACTGTAAATATTTCTGAACGGCAATTGTAACGCTGATTTGACGAAAATCGCGTTTTGCCTTACCCTGCGCCGCAGATATCTCTATTGTTGACCGGCAGGACAGTGTTAAGCGTGAAAAATAGAACTCTGGGAAGTGTTTTTATCGTAGCAGGCACCACGATTGGCGCAGGTATGTTGGCAATGCCGTTAGCGGCGGCTGGCGTTGGATTTAGCGTAACCCTGACGTTGCTGATTGGGCTGTGGGCCCTGATGTGTTATACGGCGCTACTGCTGTTGGAGGTTTATCAGCATGTCCCGGCGGATACCGGCCTGGGTACGCTGGCTAAGCGTTATCTTGGCCGCTACGGTCAGTGGGTTACCGGATTCAGTATGATGTTTCTCATGTATGCCCTGACGGCAGCATACATTAGCGGTGCCGGGGAATTGCTGGCCTCCAGCATCAGTGATTGGGTCGGGACAGAAATGACACCGACCGCAGGCGTTCTGCTGTTCACCATTGTTGCCGGTGGCGTCGTTTGCGTCGGAACATCGCTGGTCGATCTGTTCAATCGTTTTCTTTTCAGCGCCAAAATTATCTTCCTGATCGTGATGCTGGCCCTGCTGATGCCGCATATTCATAGCGTCAATCTCTTAACCCTGCCGCTGGAACAAGGACTGGCGCTCTCTGCCATTCCGGTCATTTTTACCTCGTTCGGTTTTCACGGAAGCGTCCCCAGCATCGTGAGCTATATGGATGGCAATATTCGTAAACTGCGCTGGGTATTTATTATCGGTAGCGCGATCCCGTTAGTCGCTTATATCTTCTGGCAACTGGCGACGCTCGGTAGTATCGACTCCACCACCTTTATGGGGCTGCTGGCAAACCATGCCGGGCTCAATGGCCTGCTTCAGGCGCTACGAGAAGTCGTCGCATCACCTCATGTTGAACTGGCGGTACATCTTTTTGCCGACCTTGCGCTGGCGACCTCTTTTCTCGGCGTTGCGCTGGGGTTGTTCGACTATCTTGCCGATCTGTTCCAGCGCCGTAACACGGCTTTTGGTCGTTTGCAGACCGGAGCGATCACCTTTCTGCCCCCACTGGCCTTTGCCCTTTTCTATCCAAGAGGCTTTGTGATGGCGCTGGGCTATGCCGGTGTCGCGCTGGCGGTGCTGGCGCTGCTGATCCCGTCTCTGTTGACATGGCGGAGTCGGCAACAGAATCCACAGGCGGGCTATCGAGTTATGGGTGGGACGCCGGCGCTGGTGTTGGTATTTATGTGCGGGATCGTGGTGATCGGGGTGCAGTTTTTGATTGCTGCCGGACTGCTGCCTGAGGTGGGTTAACGGTTTTGCCGGATGGCGCTTCGCTTATCCGGCTTACAATTCGACAACGCTCTATAGGCCTGATAAGCGAAGCGCCATCAGGCATTACGTCATGCTCAGTGCAGACAGCACTGTTTATATTTTTTACCACTCCCGCACGGACACGGGTCGTTGCGCCCGACCTTAACTTCCGCCTTCACCGGCACCTGAACCGGCGTTTCCTGCGGATGCGCCATCCAGTAAGCGTGCAGATCCAGCGCAGCAAGGCGAATGGCATCAACGCTCTCCTCAAAGGCTTCCGGCGTGAGTTTCTCCACGACTTCGAAGTTTTCCTCAGTGCCATGCAGCGCAATAGCATCAAGAGCAGGCTTCAATGAATCCGGTAGTGCAGACCAGTCAGAAAGCGCGACGCCACGCATGTAGCCAAAGCACCACTCTTCGACAATCGTTATTTCACTTCCTTCAATCTCCCGCAGCCCAAAAAGCGGTTCAAACTGTTCCGGAAAATCATTCAGACGGTCAGCCGTGTCCGCCATATGCTGGAACGCGAGATTCATAAAACGCGTCATCTCTTTTTCTGAGGACCAACGCGGGACATACTGCGCCCCACCCCACACGGCAACCAGCCACTGTTCCGGCTCAATTTCACGCGGTGAACTGAGCACTGCTGTCAGCAGCCCATCCAGCTCCGCGACGTCGAGAATGGCGTGTTCCGTGTTGTACCTGGTCAGTACATCGTCCAGCCACTCCAGCTCGCTTTCGTTTAACGGTCCCGTTTTCATCTTACTTGTCCTCTGTGTATAGTCCTTATCTGTGGCTATCTTACATGGCGAAGGAGGAAACCGATACTGATTGCGACGGGAAGCGATGCAGGCGTAATTTCAGTATTAATCAATAATGCCGCGACCACCTAGGCAGCTATACGACGCCATCCGTGAAATCTGGCAGTATGGTGATTCACCATATCCCTATTATGTTAAAGGTTAAAGGACTGCATCGTGACGACAATAACAAGGTATGAAATAAATGAAGACTGGGCCCATGCCGGGATGGTAGAGGCATACTGCGTTGGCAATATCGGACAGCCTATCGAGGCTCAAATCAACGGTGCTATTGATCATCTGAGTGAGAGGCTCAATTCAATTGGCCTGACGCTGGAATCAGTCGTAAAGATAGACGCCCTGTTCCGCGATGTGTGGGATATTCCAGTGATGGAGAAAGTCATCAAACAGCGCTTTAACGGTCACTACCCTGCCAGAAAGTCGATTCAGACGGAATTTGCTCATCGCGGCGGCGCGTCCGGAATGCTTTTTCAGCTTGATGCGATTGCATGCAGGTGACTGTTTCGCTTTTACATCGTGTATCAATATTATGAAATAAAGCAATAGACACAAAAAAACCACCCGTAGGTGGTTTCACGACACTGCTTATTGCTTTGATTATTCTTGTCTTTCCCATGGTACCCGGAGCGGGACTTGAACCCGCACAGCGCGAACGCCGAGGGATTTTAAATCCCTTGTGTCTACCGATTCCACCATCCGGGCTCGGGAAGAAAGTGGAGGCGCGTTCCGGAGTCGAACCGGACTAGACGGATTTGCAATCCGCTACATAACCGCTTTGCTAACGCGCCTTAAATCTCTTTCAATGACTCACACCCGCTTTCGCCGATGCTTTAAATTTGGAGCGGGAAACGAGACTCGAACTCGCGACCCCGACCTTGGCAAGGTCGTGCTCTACCAACTGAGCTATTCCCGCATCATCAAGGACGTTGTTAATCACTTGATTTTGCTATCGTCTGGCAAACCGCGCTGCCGTTCGATGCGTTGCATTCTACTTACCTGACGCAACGAGTCAACGATATTTTTTGCCACTTATGTTTGTTTGCTGAAATTTGCGTCGAAACGATCACTGATCAAGCAAATCACCGCGCGCAGCGTTCAGATACTGGAACATAGACCACAGCGTCAGCACCGCAGCGACGAAGAACAGTGCAATACCCGCGTACTCAACCCAAATATTCGGACGCCACAGCAGCCACGCCAGCGCCACCATTTGTGAGGTGGTTTTCACTTTACCAATCCACGACACCGCCACGCTGCTCCGCTTGCCCAGTTCTGCCATCCATTCGCGCAGTGCGGAAATAATAATCTCACGCGCTATCATCGTTGCCGCAGGCAGCGTGACCCACCAGCTGTGATAGTGTTCAGTGACCAGCACCATCGCAATGGCGACCAACACTTTGTCAGCCACGGGGTCAAGAAATGCGCCAAAGCGGGTGCTCTGGTTCCAGCGACGCGCCAGATAGCCATCAAACCAGTCGGTTATCGCCGCGATACAGAAGATCAGCGCGGCAACAAAAGGCGACCAGGTAAATGGCAGATAAAACACCACAACAAAGAATGGGATCAGGATGACGCGAAACAGCGTAAGCAACGTTGGAATATTAAATTGCATAGTGACGGGTAACTATCTGTTGTCAGAGAAATTACCCCTATGTTGCTACAGAGGAGTCAATGTTTCAACGAATGGAAGATCTTTTCTGCCAGTCCTTGCGAAATACCCGGCACTTTTGCAATTTCATCAACGCTTGCGTTACGTAATCCTTGCAATCCACCCATATATTTCAACAGCATTTGCCGACGTTTAGGCCCGACGCCTTCGATCGTCTCCAGCGTACTGGTGTTTTTTACCTTCGCCCGCTTTTTACGATGCCCGCCAATCGCATGGTCGTGAGACTCATCGCGGATATGCTGAATCACATGTAGCGCCGGCGAATCCGGCGGCAAACTAAAGCCTTCGCCTTCCGGTTCAAAGAACAGTGTCTCCAGTCCGGCTTTACGATCGGCACCTTTCGCCACGCCCAACAGCAGAGGCGTGTTTTTATCCCAGGGAACATCCAGTTCAGCGAATACCGCTTTCGCCTGCCCCAGTTGCCCTTTCCCGCCGTCGATCAGGATCACATCCGGAATTTTATTTTCCTCGATGGCCTTACCATAGCGACGGCGTAAAACCTGATTCATCGCCGCATAGTCATCGCCGGGCGTAATGCCGGTAATATTGTAGCGACGGTACTCCGCACGCAGGGGTCCATTCGCGTCAAAAACCACGCATGACGCGACTGTCTGTTCTCCCATCGTATGGCTGATGTCGAAACATTCCATTCGATTTATCGCAGGGAGCTTCAGTACCGTCGCCAGCGCGGTCAGTCGCTGGGTAATGGTGGACTGTTGGGAAAGTTTGGTTGTCAGCGCCGTCGCCGCATTGGTACGCGCCAGTTTCAGGTAGCGCGCGCGGTCGCCGCGCGGTTTGGTCTGCACGTTGATACGCCGCCCCGCCAGTTCGCTCAGAGAATCTGCCAGCAGCGTTTTATCGCTCAGATTAAAGTCGAGCAGAATTTCGCCCGGCAGGGTACGCATCTGGCTACCCTGAAGGTAAAACTGTCCGACGAAAGTTTCAACAACCTCTCCCAGTTCAGTGCCACCCGGTACTTTAGGGAAATAGCTACGGCTCCCCAACACTTTACCCTGACGAATAAAGAGAACGTGAACACAGGCCATTCCGGCATCGAAAGAGACGCCGATAACGTCAAGATCGTCGCCCGTATTGGAAACGAACTGTTTTTCGGTCACGCGGCGTACGGCCTGTATTTGATCGCGGATACGGGCGGCTTCTTCAAACGCCAGGTTCTGACTGGCCTTTTCCATCCGCGCGATCAGCTGGGTTAACACCTGATCATCTTTCCCGGCCAGGAACAGCCGAACGTATTCCACCTGCTGCGCGTACTCTTCCTCGCTGACCAGTCCTTCGACACATGGCCCAAGACAACGGCCAATCTGATACTGCAAGCAAGGACGCGAGCGGTTGCGATAGACGCTGTTTTCGCACTGGCGGATCGGGAAAATTTTCTGTAACAGCGCCAGCGTTTCGCGCACAGCGTAGCCGTTCGGGAAGGGGCCAAAATATTCCCCTTTCGCATGCTTCGCGCCGCGATGCATCGCCAGGCGAGGATGCGTATCACCGCTCAGGAAAATAAAAGGATAGGATTTATCATCGCGTAACAGCACGTTATAACGCGGCTGGTACAACTTGATGTAATTATGTTCGAGCAGTAACGCTTCCGTCTCGGTATGCGTTACTGTGACATCGATATGCTGAATAAGGGCAACCAGCGCTTCTGTTTTACGAGAAGCCAGGTTGCTGCGGAAGTAGCTGGAAAGCCGTTTTTTCAGGTCTTTCGCTTTCCCCACATAAATGACCGTACCACCGGCATCGTACATACGATAAACGCCGGGTTGGCTGGTAACGGTTTTTAAGAACGCTTTCGCATCAAACTGAACACTCACTGGCTTGTTAACGACTCCGCATTACACAGGCCATGGCGAATTGCCAGGTGCGTCAGCTCAACATCACCATGAATGTTTAATTTACTGAACATACGATAGCGATAGCTGTTCACCGTTTTAGGACTGAGATTCAGCTGTTCCGAAATCTCATTAACCTTCTGACCTTTAGTGATCATCAGCATAATCTGCAATTCACGTTCAGACAAACTGGCAAACGGGGTTTCCGTTTTTTCAGGCTCGATCTGGCTCAGCGCCATTTGCTGCGCAATGTCTGATGCAATGTATCGCTGCCCGGAGTATACCGAGCGAATTGCACTCACCACTTCCTGAGGTGCAGCACCCTTGCTCAGGTACCCTGCTGCACCGGCCTGCATAACTTTTGCAGGTAACGGGTTTTCCGTATGGACGGTTAACATAATCACTTTAATATCGGCAGACGAACGCGCAATTTTACGCGTTGCTTCAAGGCCACCAATACCTGGCATGTTCATGTCCATCAATACGACATCGACGGCGTTGGCGCGACACCACTTAACGGCATCTTCACCACAACTTGCTTCACCGACAACTTTAATACCCTTTACATCTTCCAGAATGCGTCGTATCCCTGCGCGCACCAGTTCGTGGTCATCAACAAGAAGGACGTTGATCAAAGGAATATCTCCAGAATAGGGATAACGCTACTGATAGTTCATCATGACTATATTAGCGGGTTTTATCTCAACTTTGAAACGCAAAAAACGTCCGGCAACCGATTTTGCTCTCGTTTTTGGAAATCAAACGATACGGCTTGTGGAAAGCGGCACGACAAACTGGTTGTTACATCAACAAATATTCTGCTCAGGCGTTTCAGAAAAGTGACAAAAAATCACAGTCTGCCACTTAATCGCTAAATAAACGCGCAGGTTTGTAACAACTATTAACGATACAAATACCTGGCACAAACAATAAATGGGGAAAATATATGCACTTGCAAATTGCCTTTTAATTTAATAGTTAGCCACCGGTTTCGATCAAAAAACAACCACTGCTATTTTTCGCTTAGCTTATGGTATACTCCGCGACCTTAACATTAACCTTCGCACAATTTTACTGTTACAGATCGAGGAAAATAAATGAGTACGCCTGATTTTTCCACAGCCGAGAATAATCAAGAACTGGCTAATGAAGTCACCTGCCTTAAGGCGCTGTTAACGCTGATGCTCCAGGCCATGGGCCAGGCCGATGCGGGCCGTGTGATTCTTAAGATGGAAAAACAGATCGCGTTAGTCGAAGACGAAACGCAGGCTGCAGTATTTTCCAGTACCGTTAAGCAGATTAAACAAGCTTACCGTCAGTAAAGAAAAACCGGCTGAGAGCACTGCTTTCAGCCGGTTTATCGTCTGGCACGCAGAACGTTCAACATTTCAAATCAGGCCGGTGGCTGCCGCATAACAGGCAATTTGTGTTTTGTTCGGCGCGTTGAACTTCTTCTGCATATTCTTCTGATGAAAATTGACGGTATTTTCTGAAATTGAAAGAATTATCGCAATTTCTGACGACGTCTTCCCTTCCGCTGTCCATTTCAGTATTTCTTTTTCTCGTTTGCTAAAGCGCATCTCCGGCGCCATTACCATTTCGTCTTCCAGTCGGGAGAGCACCGTTAAGCTCTCGCGAACCAGTAATTGCATTTTCAACTCAACGACTTCATTGGTGAAGGGTGAATTAATCATGCTGGAACGTGAAACAGAGAGGAACCCCAACGCCCGGTTTGGCAACATTAAACACTGGGTTATTCCTTTGCGTAAACCGTGTGAACGTGCAGCCTCCCACATTGTTTCCGCTTCGCTGAATAACGCCTCGTTCCACGGAAGATGTCCCTGAATAAAATTTTCCGGCTTCAGGACGGGATCAATAGCGAAAAAATTTTCTGCCTGATATTGCGCTACCCACGCTTGCGGATAAGTCGTATGCACAGAAATTTTAGGTCGGGTAAACGGAACGGGATGTCTGACGCAGAGTGCATAATAATCAAACCCTAGCAATTGAGTCTGGTTCTGTAATTCTGTGTAGACATCTTCAGTCGCCGCCATTTCCTGAAAACGTCGCAGTGTGGCGCGTCGCCAGGTGAAAAAATCAGTTTCCTGCATACTTAGTCATCGCGCCTTGAGAGTGAGAATCATTCGATGTGATAATTAACCTAACACATAACCCTATGGTATATGTAGAAAATATCGGTCAAGGCGGGAATTACTTGAGGACTGTTTTTTAAAATGCGGCAAAGAGAGAATTATTAGCGATAGTTATGCGACGCGATAGCAATATTTATGCTTTAGCTCGCCCGATGTCATTACCCCGGGCGAGCCAGAAAACCCCATTACTGAACGAGAAACTTCTCCAGAAATTGACGCGTTCGGGGTTGTTGAGGATGCGTAAATAAATCTTTGGCCGCCCCTTGTTCTACTATCCGCCCCTGGTCCATAAATATCGCCCTGTCAGCAACATCACGGGCGAAGCTCATCTCATGGGTCACAATGACCATGGTGCGCTTTTCCTGCGCCAGTTGGCGGATCGTATTGAGCACCTCCCCTACCAGCTCAGGGTCGAGTGCAGAGGTCGGCTCATCAAACAAAATCACATCCGGACGCATTGCCAGCGCGCGCGCGATGGCGACACGCTGCTGCTGTCCTCCCGATAAGCGCCGTGGATAGCTGGTTTCTTTGCCTGCCAGCCCCACTTTAGCCAACAGTTCCCGCGCCAGCGCCGTCACCTCGTCTTTTGATTCGCCCTTCACGATAACGGGACCTTCAATGATATTTTCCAGCACCGTGCGGTGCGGGAAGAGATTGAAGTTCTGAAACACAAAACCGACATGCTGACGCAATTGCCGAATCAACGCTTTCTGCTTGCTTAATGAGTGGGCGGTATCAATGGTGATATCCCCCACTCTGATCGTCCCGTTTTCCGGCTGTTCCAGCAGATTAATACTGCGCAGAAGCGTGGTTTTACCCGAACCGCTGGGTCCGATAATGGCCACCACTTCCCCGGTACTGACTTCCAGATCGATACCGTGCAATACCGTCTGCCCATGGAATTTTTTAACCAGGTTTTTGACTTCGATCGCGCTCATTTTGGCTCTCTCTCCTGGCGGTTAAGTTGATTCTCGAAATAGTTTTGCAGCGACGAAAGGACGGTTGCCATGATCCAGTAGATCAACGAGGCCGCCAGATACATGGTGAAGACTTCCAGCGTGCGCGAGGTGATGAGCTGTGCCTGACGGAACAGTTCCGGAACCTGAATCGTCGCGGCCAGCGAAGTATCTTTAACCAGGCTGATAAAACTGTTGCTGAGCGGAGGTAACGCCACCCTGGCGGCCTGTGGCAAAATCGCGCGCCGCATCGTCTGCCACGGCGTCATCCCAATACTGGCCGCCGCCTCCCACTGGCCTTTATCAATGGACGATATCGCCGCACGCAGCGTCTCAGCGGCGTAGGCTGCCGTATTAAGCGACAAACCAATCATCGCCGACGGAATGGGATCGAGTTCGATACCAAACTGTGGCAGACCGTAATAAATCATGAACAGTTGGGCGATCAGCGGTGTTCCGCGAAAAATAGAGATATAAAACCGCGCCAGCCACCGAACAGGGGCCAGCGGCGACAAACGCATCAGTGCGAGGACAAATCCCAGCAGCAGGCCGAAAAACATCCCACCGATGCTGAGTTGCAGGGTAAAAACGGCCCCTTTCAGCAGAAACGGCAGGGAATCAATAACCAGTTGGATACTCTCTTGCATTAGCGTTTTTCTACCTGAACGTTAAACATGGGGATGGTAGGCAAACAGCGCGGGTGCCCCACCGGTATGAACAAAGAGAATGGGTCCTTCATCTTTAAAACGTTTCTGGCTGATGCCGTCAATTAACCCGGCCATCGCCTTTCCGGTATAGACGGGATCGAGGAGGATCCCTTCAAGACGCGCCAGCAGCTTCACCGCTTCCATTCCTTCTTCATTGGGCATGCCATAACCCGGCGCAAAATAGTCATCCCATAATATAATGTCTGCTGACGCCGAAAGTTCCAGCTCTTTGGCGATAGCCTGTTGCAGAGTAACGACCTTTGGCTTCTGATCGGCGACCTTACGGGACACCGTAATCCCAATCAAATCAACGTCCGGCATCAGTTGCTCAAGCCCAATTGCCAGTCCGGCGTGCGTCCCGGCACTTCCCGACGCTACCACCACGGAAGAGAGCTGAACCGCCCCTTCGCACTGCTGAGCAATCTCCAGCGCGCTTTCAACATAGCCCATAGCGCCCAGCGCATTAGAGCCGCCAACCGGAATTACATACGGGCGAAACCCCTGCGCTTCAATACGTGTCGCCAGCGCCTGTAACTGCGCATCCGGATCCGTCAGCGCCTCACACATTTCGATTTGCGTGTTGAACAGGTCCAACAGCAGGCGGTTACCGTTGGTCAGGTAGTTTTCTGCCGTGGTACCGATCGGGTTTTCCAGCAGCGCCACGCAGTGCAAACCAAGCTTAGACGCTACCGCCGCCGTCTGGCGCACATGATTAGATTGAATAGCACCGGCGGTAATCAGCGTATCCGCCCCCTCGCGCAGTGCGTCAGCCGCCAGAAATTCCAGCTTACGGAGTTTATTTCCGCCCATTGCCATCGGCGTTACGTCATCGCGCTTGATGAAAATATCACGCCCAAGGAAGTCAGAAAAACGCGGCAGATATTCGAGCGGCGTCGGTGCGCCGATAAACTCCAGCCGGGGGAAGCGTGTCAGATTGTGCAGTGGCATAAAGCCTCCAGACGTTGTTGTTGTGATGTTCTTTTTATTATGCACGTTCAAACGAATGAAATAAAAAAGGCGCTGATTAAAGCGCCTTTTTTTATTACTTAGCGGATTATTTAGTCACATCCGCGCCGAACCATTTTTCCGAGAGGGCCTTCAGCGAGCCGTCTTGTTGCATCTGGGCAATGGCCGCATCGACCGCTTTCAGAAGGTCTTCATTACCTTTGCGCAGCGCAACGCCGGATTCCTGGCGAGAGAACGCTTCACCGGTCACCGCCAGAGTGTCTTTGGTCTTTTTCACCAAGTCCAGTGCGGCCAGACGATCGACCAGAATGGCATCAATACGGCCAACGCGCAGATCCTGATATTTTGTCGGGTCATCGTCATAAGTACGAATGTCAACGCCCTGGACGTTCTGGCGCAACCACTCTTCATAGTTAGTACCCAGACCTACGCCTACCTTCTTATCTTTCAGATCGGCAGCCGTCTTGATAGCGCCCTCATTGCCCTTTTTCACCAGCGCCTGGATACCGGAAACGGTATACGGGGTAGAAAAATCATACTTTTTCTTACGCTCATCCGAGATGGTGACCTGATTGATGACCACATCGATACGTTTTGAGTCGAGAGAAGCCAGCATCCCGTCCCATTTGGTCGGTTTCAGGGTCGCTTTAACGCCCAGATGCTTCGCCAGCGACTCGGCAAATTCCACTTCAAAGCCGGTTAATTTACCGTCATCACCCTGGAAACTGAATGGCGGATAGGTTCCTTCCAGCCCCACCAACAGTGTTCCGCGATCTTTCACCTTTTTGAGTAGACCTTCATCGGCAAAAGTCTTCGCGCTCATTCCGACTACAAGAGCAACAGCCATTACGCTCATCAGCGCCTGCCGTCCCAGAAGTGCAAATTTCATATTTACCCCGAATGTTGTTATGAACGACCGTAGTGTAGTGTGTTTATTTGTCAGGACAAACACCACTCTGCTACATCTTATTCATTTTTAATATATATCAGAAGTCGATGAGGAGGAGGATTTCTGCATATTGTCGGGGTGGGTTTGCATTTTGTATTGCTCATACTTGCGCAACGCAATGCGATAGTTATTGGTGCTGGTTTCAGGCAACCACGGCGCCAGATTCTCATCAAGGAAACCATCCTGCAGCAAATCATGAGATACTTTCTTCTCACTGAGATGATTGCCAAGACGGCGCAGACGAACAACATATTCACGCACGGTGCCGTGGCTCATGTCGGTCTGTTCGAAGAGAAATTGCTTAAAGCCGATAATGTCAAAAAAGTCGCTCTGCTCTTTGCAGTGCAGATCGCCGCAGAAACGGCATAATGCCACCCACTCTTTCTGCTCTTCTTGCCATGCGGCTTCATCCATGAGCGTATCCAGCCGGGAAATGGCAATTTTATTAACAATCTGACCTTTGCGGACCAAAGTGATGCGATCAAGTAGCTTATGGCAATGGGCGCAATGCGTCTGGCTGTGTTTAAAATCTTTCAGGTAGCGGCTTAGAGGCCGTCTTTTAGAGTGCTGCACAGTCATGATAACTCCTGCTAGTCAATACGTTGTGCGGCATTTTTCGGAGGAGACAATGTCGCCGTCTATAACTTACCTAGTTTGGTGCGTAACCGTTTAATGGCCTGACTGTGCAACTGGCTGACCCGCGATTCTCCCACTTCCAGGACCGCCCCAATCTCTTTCAGATTGAGCTCTTCCTGGTAGTAGAGCGTTAACACCAATTGTTCACGTTCAGGAAGTGCTTCTATGGCATCCATCACGCGCTGGCGTAAATTGCTCTCAAGGAGCTGCTGTAGCGGGTTTTCCTGTTGGTGTTCGTCAGTCACAAGCTCAATACTGTCGCCATGCTCTTCCCGCCATTCGTCATAGGAGAAGAGTTGGCTGTTATTGGTATCGAGCAACATCTGGCGATACTCTTCCACAGGAATAGCTAACCGTCCCGCCACTTCCGTTTCCGTCGCGTTACGTCCTAATTCCTGTTCCAGTTGTCCCATTGCCTGTGCCACTTCGCGAGCATTACGACGGACACTACGCGGAACCCAATCCCGACTACGTAGTTCATCCAGCATGGCCCCACGAATACGCTGCACTGCGTAAGTAGTAAATGCCGTTCCTTGCAGAGCGTCATATCGGTCAACTGCATTCAATAACCCGATGCCGCCAGCCTGTAGCAGATCGTCCAGTTCCACGCTCGCGGGCAAGCGAACCTGCAGGCGCAACGCTTCGTGACGCACCAGCGGTACATAACGCTGCCACAGCGAGTGTTTATCCATTACACCTTCAGCGGTATACATTGAATTCACGATAAACAGCCCTGCGTTAAATGAGTTATCGGCACGATTATCCGTTTCTGCAGGGTGTTCTATCGGCAGAATAATGACGGAAAACAGCTGTTATTTAAGGCTTTTATATTAACCTTTTGAAATATGAGACATTTATAACTAAACACAAATTCTATTTTCCGTCCGTGCCAACGCATGGATCCGTATTAATTCAGCAATACTTTGCTGGTCGGTATCGGACAGTTCTGGAAACATCGGCAGGCATAAAATTCGTTCCGCAATCTCTGATGCCATCGGCAGATTTTGCGCCTGAGCCGAAGGGAAATGCCGATACATTGAATTAATGGCATATTTATCTTTTTTTAAGATAAAGGAATAACTGCCAGCAAATAATTTAGGGGGCTGGTAACAAAAACCGGGTCTTTCATCGTATTCCCCGAGAGGCAACGCTCTGCTGTTATTATTACTCTCAGCATAACGTCGCCTCTTCCATTTCAATGACGGGAATACCCCTTTATTTAGGCGCTATTTATCGTAAATTGACTCCGTTGCGTCGGCGCGACCTCTTCAGGCACAGTGAATGAAGCGGGTTTTTCACCGCGACAATAGCGTTCCCATGCTTCTCTAATGGCGCGCTCCAGATACACCGCGGCCGTTCCACCCACGGAACTTTTCAACTGGATACGCTCGCGCATCCCCAGACGCAGCGCATTCAGGCCATCGACATCGCTGGAAATTTCCAGTGCGCGGGCGACATATTCTTCCGTCGACTTCACCACGAACTGGTCCAGGTTGAACTGGCGTAAGTTTGAGGCCCCCTGGCGTGATACAAACGTTTCCCCAATCAGCGTCAGGCTCGGCACGCCCATTTGCAAGGCGAAGTTGGTGGTTGTACCACCTGGGTACGGGAAGGCATCAAGCAACACATCGACTTCAGCATGCATGGCTAAGTACGACGAGACACCAGTGCGCTTTCTGAAGATTAGTCGTGAACGATCGATACCCAACTCTGTAAAGCGCTGTTCATAATGCGCAGTCATTGCATCGTCCACCATATTACCAATCAGCATCTGCGCAGCGCCGTGTTGTTTCAGCACTTCAGCCCAACAGGCCAAAACTTCACTGTTAATTTTATTGGGACGGTTAAAGCTGCCAAAGGTGAAGGTGCCCGTGCGCAAGGCCGGCGTCGGGACGACCGCTGGCGCATTCTGGAATAACGTAAACTGCTCGTTAAACGGCAGATAAATCAGCGATTCTGTAAACTGTTCGTCCATCTCCCCTGGATAGGCCATTTTGTTATGTGCCAGATAGTAATCCATTTGGGTAAGGCCAGTGGTGCCGGGGTAGCCGATAAATGACATGGATACCGGTGCGGGACGAAGAGCAAACGACAATAAGCAATTGAAATTAGTATGACCTGAAAGATCGATTAAAATATCAATACCATCCTCATTTATCTGTTTTGCAAGCTCTACCGCACTTAGATGTGCGACGTTCCGCCAGACCGACGTTTTTTCTTTTAACTGATCAGAGATTCCATCTTCAGTACCGTAATTGTGGTAAGCAAACAGTTCAAATTGTTGTGGGTCAAATGCCCGCCAGATTGGCAAAATAAAGTTCGTAACGGGATGGTTTCGCAAATCGCCAGAGACGAAGCCTACCCGCAGTTTGCGCGCCGGGTCACAGGGTTGTGGATAGCTGAAGGTGATCTTCTGCTGTTTAGCCCACTGAGTGACTCGCTCCCCGTAGCGGCGATGTTCATTGAAAACGAATTCCGCATTACTGCCTTGATGATGAATTAACGCAAACAAATAGTTCGTCATGAAGTTGAAATCAGACGGTGCCAGTTCGCAGGCTTTGCGTAGCCATTCTAGCGATTCATCTTGCCTGGATTGATCGGCACATAACGTGCCCATTAACGAAACCGCCATAATGTAATTTGGATCGATCGACAGCGATTTTTCAAGATAAGAGTGGCCAAGCTGAAGATTTCCATTGCCTAACTCTATCCTCGCAAGATAGGCCCATAACATTTGGCTGTTTTCATCTAATCGCAAAGCGCAGAGCGCCAGTCTCTCCGCATGCCATGTGCGCTCCAATTTAATAAGCAACATGACAAATTGTTGGTAGAACAGCCACGTTCGCGAATCAAGTGTAAAGAGATGCATAAAGGCATCCAGGGCTTTCGGATAGTTTTGCATCCCCATGTAAACATGAGAAAGTTGAGACCAAATCGCAGGATTAGCTGGCTCCTGGGCATTCAGTTCCAACAAGTAATTTAACGCCTGCTGGTACTCCTGGCGGCTGAAGAACGCGTTAATCTTCTTCATTTTTTTATTATCCAGTCGCTCAGGATTCGTCTTCGAAGTGGAGGCAGTTCGTCTTGAGCCCTGTAAGTCAAAAAGAGGGCTACTGAAGAGCATCAGCGGGATCATCTGCGCGATACTCTCCTGCCCCTCCTGCACCAGTAACGTTTGCTGATAGTACTTCTGCCAGGCCAACGGTGACCCCATTAGCAGCCCTTTTTGGCGCAATCCCTTCAACAGCGGATAGTTTTCCGCATTTACCGATAAATCAGACTGCTGGAGTAAATTGCACTCTTCAGAATTCACATTGAATGTTTCATACCAGAAATTGAACAGCGAAGAGGTTTCCGGACAGGCATTCAAAATTGCCGTAACCGCTTTATGTGGCATTACCGCGCGGGTACCGTTACGCCGCCAGGCATCCGGCCCTTTACAGTAGTGAAGCGAAGGGATCCCTTTAATAAACAGCGCCCGCATTACCCGCAGTACAGCCTGGCGATGCTGAACGGGATCTTCTCCTGGGATACAGGTCTGTGCCGCAATGTCATCAAACGACAGACTGTATGGCCAGACTTCACCCAGCAGGTCCAGGACCGATAACGTTAGCTTATGGCTGATTTGCATCTGCTTGCCATCATTGGTCAGAAGCCCAGTGGTGTTATCCTCATGCGAAAAATAGCGCTGGAAATGGCCAGCCCAGTTTAGTTTCTCAAGCGCCTTAAAATCGGGTGCGGCTGCGACCTGGGGTTGATGCGCAGCAGCGACGAGCAGACTGAAGCGTTCGCTGCGCTGGGTTGCAAAATCCAGATACTGCTGGCGTAAGATCTTATTCTCCTGCGGGCAAATGGTATTCAACAGCAGTTGAACATTGTCACCATAGTACTCCGCCATTTCCGTCCACGGACGGGCATCGCCGAGATAGCAGAGATCGCTTTGTTCTACCATCTGGTTGAAATCTACCAGATAATTAGCCTCTCCCATTCCGCTGAGATAGCGCATTGCCAGACTGGTATCGCTGAGGTTTTCAACCGCTTTCAGGCTGGATTGCAATTTGTCGGCATGCTGCCCCACGGCTCCCAGAGACAAAAAGGTGGCCATTGCCCTGGCGCTACTGACCTGCTCATCCACCGTGGTGGCCAGGCTGCTGTGCAACAACATTGCATCTCTTAAGGTTTCATCATGGCGCGCACCTGGGTGGCATGGCCAGCGAACTGCCAGCACGCCGTTATCAGCCAGCCATTGACGGCACCAGCCGAGAATGACCTGCCGGCTGTTATTGTCCAGATAGGCCAGATCGCCCTGGACAAAAATATAGTCCTGCTGCCCGACCTCAAGTTCAACCAACTGGTTTAACGATAGTGCACCCAGTTGCACATTATGCGCCCCTGCGGTCTGACGTAATAGCTCACCCTGCTGAATGATCCCGGTATCAATATCAATACCAATGACCTGCGCATCCGGGTTCGTAAGCGCAAAGGGCAACAAACTGTCGCCCCGCCCGCAACCCAATACCAACACTCTGGCCGTATTTGTAGGTGCGCTTTCGAAGCCATAAAGGCTGGTCATCGCCGCGATATGCTCGGGAGATAACATCGGATCTGATTGCAAAGCTAAAGGGGATGTCAGAGCGCAAGGCGTCTCAATAGCCTCTTGGGTTGTCATATGTCGTTCCTGTTAAGTCGAACTTTTCCTTTACTATATAAAGTCAACGCGTCCTTCAATGCGTTAAGCATGACGCTCCGGAGGGGCTTATTCCGGCATTGCCCAAAAACAAAAAAGCCAACCCGAAGGTTGGCTTGAGTAAGCGATAATGAATTAACGCAGCAGAGACAGAACGCCCTGCGGAACCTGGTTAGCCTGAGCCAGTACAGAAGTACCAGCCTGCTGCAGGATCTGCGCACGAGACATGTTAGAAACTTCTGTCGCGTAATCAGCGTCTTCGATACGGCTACGTGCAGAAGACAGGTTGTTTACGGTGTTGCCCAGGTTAGTGATGGCAGATTCGAAACGGTTCTGAATCGCACCCAGGGAGCTACGGAATTCGTCAACTTTAGCCAGAGCCTTGTCAATTTTGTCCAGCGCGCCAGAGGTCGCACCGGTAGTCATGCTCTTGAAGCTCAGGTTGTCGGTATCGATAGTGAAAGCGGCTTTCGTTGCGGTAGTGGTATCCGCAGCCTGCGGATCCAGGGCAACGTAGAAGCTGGCGCTAGAACCACTAGCGATTTCAAAACCGTTCGCTTTCAGGTTGTTAGACTCAGCCGCGTTGCTAGCAGTCACGCTAACTTTCGCGAACAGGTTGCCTTTTTCATCGGTGTATACGCTTGCAGAATCGAATGCAACGTTTGCGGTACCAACGCCCAGACGGGTAGCCAGAGCATCAGTTTTTGCTTCAGATACGCTTGCGCTAGATACCTGGGTAGTAGAACCGTAGAACTTCTCGAAGTCAGCGGTGGTAGCAGTAGTAACTTCGCCTTTCGGACCGTTAACGTTGAAGCTATCCAGACCCAGAGTTTTAGAGGTGATTTCCTGCAGGTTGATATCGATGGTTTCGCCATCGTTAGCGCCAACCTGGATGGTCAGAGTCTGATCTTTGCTCAGGATTTTGGTGCCGTTAAACTGAGTCTGACCAGAAACACGGTCAATTTCGCTCAGGCGCTGTTTAATTTCGTCCTGGATAGAAGACAGGTCAGAATCAGAGTTAGAACCGTTAGCTGCCTGAACAGACAGTTCACGGATACGCTGCAGGTTGTTGTTGATTTCGTTCAGAGAACCTTCAGTTGTCTGAGCAACAGAGATACCGTCGTTGGCGTTACGAGAAGCCTGAGTCAAACCTTTGATGTTTGAAGTGAAACGGTTCGCAATCGCCTGACCAGCAGCGTCATCTTTCGCGCTGTTGATACGCAGACCAGAGGACAGACGCTCGATAGCAGAGCTCAGGGTACCCTGGGATTTGTTCAGGTTGTTTTGGGTCAACAGCGACAGGCTGTTAGTATTGATGACTTGTGCCATAATCTTTTCCTTATCAATTATATCTTGATGTTATTGGGCCGTTGCCCACGGTTTCTCACCGTAACCCATGTATCGGCACCTTAAATTCGATCTTTAGAGAATTTTTAGTTTTCGCGATCTTTTTTTTAGTCCGCGAAATACCCTCTTTATATGGCATTATTCCCCTTATTATTTTCATATAAATTTTATTAAACTTTGCCCTCAGATTGCCGATAACGCCGTTAACTACTGTTTGCAATCACAAGGAATTTGGTATGGCTTCATTTACATCATTAGGTGTCGGCTCAAACTTACCGCTGGATACATTGCTAACGAACCTGACCACTGCTGAGAAAAGACGTTTAACGCCAATTACCCAGCAGCAAAGTGCTAATACCGCGCGCCTGACGGCATATGGAACCTTAAAAAGCGCGTTAGAAAAATTCCAGACAGCGAATACCGCGCTGAATAATGCAGACCTGTTTAAAAGCACCAAAATTACCAGTAGCACCACCGATTTAGGCGTTGCCACCACCGCAGGGGCATCCCCTGGGATATATACCGTGAGCGTCACTAAACTGGCGCAGGCGCAGTCTCTGACAACTGATGTACAGGTCAGCTCCGAGAAAGATAAATTAGGCGATCTAACGGCCACAACCCGCACACTGAAAATTGAACAAAAGGGTCGTGAGGAACCATTAGAAATCAAGCTGACCAACGATCAGACCTCCCTGGAAGGTATTCGCGACGCGATTAACGACACGGACAGCGGTATTTCCGCCAGCATCGTTAAGGTAAAAGAAGGCGATTATCAGTTGGTGCTGACCGCGGAAACCGGCACTGACAGTCAAATGACGATTTCAGTGGATGGCGACACTAAGCTTAGCGATTTGCTGGCCTATGACAGCACCAGTGGCACTGGAAATATGAAACAGTTAGTGCCCGCGCAGGATGCTAATTTGACGGTGAACGGCATTAATATTGTGCGTCAGAGCAACACCATTACTGATGCGCCACAAGGCGTAACGCTCACGCTGACGAAAGAAGTCACTGACGCAAAAGTAACGGTCACCAAATCGAACGATAAATCAACCGAGGCCATCAAAGGCTGGGTTGATGCCTATAACGCGCTGATTGATACCTTCGGAACGCTGACCAAATATACCGAAGTCGATCAGGGTGCCGAGGCTCAGGATGAGTCAAACGGCGCGCTGTTAGGTGATAGCGTGGTACGTACCATTCAGACCGGGATCCGCGCGCAGTTTGCGAACAGCGAAAGTACTTCGGTATTCAAAACGCTGAACGAAATTGGCATTGCCCAGGACGGCGCGACCGGGAAATTAAAAATTGATGATGCCAAACTGAAAAAAGCGCTGGATGAGAATACGGCCGGTACGCGTGAACTGTTGGTAGGTGATGGTAAAGAGACCGGTATTACGACCAAAATCTCTTCTCTGGTGAAAGATTATCTGGCCGATGACGGAATTATCGACAGCGCCCAGGACAATGTGAACGCGACGCTGAAAAAACTGACCAAGCAATATTTAGCCGTCAGCTCCAGCATCGACGATACCATAGCTCGTTATAAGGCCCAGTTTACCCAACTGGATACCATGATGAGCAAACTGAATAACACCAGTAACTATCTGAGCCAGCAATTTACTGCGATGAGTAATTCCTGATAACACGAGGTAAATATGTATACCGCGAGCGGTACTAAGGCCTATGCGCAAGTCAGCGTAGAAAGCGCCGTAATGAGTGCGAGTCCGCACCAGTTGATCGAAATGCTGTTCGACGGTGCGAACAGTGCCCTGGTACGCGCTCGCCTGTTCCTCGAACAAGGCGATATTGTGGCGAAAGGTGAAGCGCTCAGTAAAGCGATCAATATTATTGATAACGGGCTCAAGGCCGGACTGGATCATGAGCAAGGTGGCGAGTTAGCAACTAACCTCTCCGCGCTGTATGACTATATGATTCGCCGTTTATTACAGGCCAATCTGCGTAATGATGGCCAGGCTATCGAAGAAGTGGAAGGGTTGCTCAGCAATATTGCGGATGCCTGGAAGCAGATCTCACCGAAAGCATCATCCCAGGAGTCTCGTTAATGACAACGACCGTGGAGTTTATCAACCGTTGGCAACACATCGCACGTCTCAGTCAGTCGCTGCTTGAATTAGCACAGCGAGGTGAATGGGACCACTTACTGGAGCAGGAAGTCACCTACCTGCAAAGTATTGAAGCGGTCGTTGAAACTCAAACTCCACCGGGCATTACGCGAAGTATTCAGGATATCGTGGCGGGCTACATCAAAGAGACGCTCGATAATGAAGTTCTCCTGAAAGTTCTGTTGCAACAACGACTGGATGAGTTAAGTAGCCTGATTGGCCAGTCAAGCCGTCAACAGACAATTAATAATACCTATGGACGCCTTTCCGGCATGCTATTGGTCCCTAATGCCCCCGTTGCCGGTCAATAATTCCCGCGATAAGAGAAATTATCTTCCATACTCCAGAGGTTGTCTCAATGACCTTTGGAGCACGGAAGATGAAAAATCCCACCTTATTACAGTACTTCCACTGGTATTACCCTGAGGGCGGAAAGCTCTGGTCGGAACTGGCTGAGCGGGCAGATGGCCTCAACGATATTGGCATCAACATGGTCTGGCTTCCTCCGGCGTACAAAGGCGCATCGGGGGGGTATTCCGTTGGCTACGACTCTTACGATCTGTTCGATCTGGGTGAGTTTGATCAAAAAGGCTCTGTTGCCACCAAATATGGTGATAAGGCACAACTGTTAGCGGCGATCGATGCACTGAAGAAAAACGAGATAGCGGTGCTTCTCGATGTCGTGGTCAACCACAAAATGGGCGCAGATGAGAAAGAGGCCATTCGTGTTCAGCGGGTGAATGAAGACGATCGCACCCAAATCGATGATGAAATTATCGAATGCGAAGGCTGGACGCGCTACACCTTCCCTGCCCGTGCGGGTCAATATTCCCAGTTTATCTGGGACTTCAAATGCTTTAGCGGCATCGACCATATTGAAAACCCGGACGAAGACGGGATTTTTAAAATCGTTAATGACTATACCGGCGAGGGCTGGAACGAGCAGGTCGATGACGAAATGGGTAATTTTGATTATCTGATGGGCGAAAATATCGACTTTCGCAACCATGCCGTCACCGAAGAGATCAAGTACTGGGCGCGCTGGGTCATGGACCAGACGCAGTGTGACGGGTTTCGCCTGGATGCCGTGAAGCATATCCCGGCCTGGTTTTATAAAGAGTGGATTGAACACGTTCAGGAAGTCGCGCCGAAACCGCTGTTTATTGTCGCCGAATACTGGTCGCATGAAGTGGACAAGCTGCAAGCCTATATCGATCAGGTCGAGGGGAAAACGATGCTCTTCGACGCCCCGCTGCAAATGAAATTTCACGAGGCTTCCCGTCAGGGGCGTGACTATGACATGAGCCAGATTTTCACCGGTACGCTGGTTGAAGCCGATCCTTTTCACGCGGTCACTCTGGTGGCTAACCATGACACTCAGCCATTGCAGGCACTGGAGGCGCCGGTCGAGGCCTGGTTTAAACCTCTCGCCTACGCGTTGATCCTGCTGCGGGAAAATGGCGTACCGTCTGTGTTTTATCCCGATCTCTACGGTGCGCACTACGAAGATACCGGCGGCGATGGCGAAACCTACGCGATTGATATGCCCGTCATTGAACAGCTTGATGCGCTCATTCTCGCACGTCAGCGTTTTGCTCACGGTATTCAGACGCTATGGTTTGATCACCCCAACTGCATTGCTTTTAGCCGCAGCGGTACGGATGAAGATCCTGGCTGCGTGGTCGTGCTGTCCAACGGGGACGACGGAGAAAAAACCCTAACGCTGGGCGAAAACTACGGCAATAAAACGTGGTGTGATTATCTGGGTAATCGTGAAGAGCGTGTGGTTACGGATGAAAATGGGGAAGCGACGTTCTTTTGCAACGGCGGCAGCGTAAGCGTGTGGGTGATTGAAGAGATCATTTAACCGCACACCCCGACAGTAAACCTGCCGGGGTACTTTACGTTACGGTAATGCTGAAGGGAGTGGCGCTTTTTCCAGCGCGGCAGCACACTCTACCGTCGGGCGATCGACGCGTTGCAGGGTCATGCCATCATATTCCAGGCTATTTCCTTCGCGTTCAATTTCATAAAGCTCGCGTTTCACCGTCACGTTGGTCAACTCGCCAGAGAGCATGGTCAGTTTACCCGGCAGGGCGATAACCCGTTGCCACTGCCGACAGTCCAGCGTATCCCCTTCTTTGGTCACCACCAGACTGGCAATCGCTTCCGGACTCACCAGTTTGCGCTGAGGACCGTTGGTCTGCCAGTACCCTTCCAGCCCTGCGGGGGCGGGCGTTTTAACCACATTGTTGTAATTTTCCACCTCGGCGCACCCTGCCAACATCAGTAATGCCCCAACGATTGCTAATTTTTTCATCATTCATCCTGCATGCGAAGAAAAGTGGATTGTGGCATTAATGCCTTGATGTCGCCAGCCTTTCACCGTGGCAATAGAAGTTTGATCTATTCGGTATTACCGCTTAATAGTACCAGGCATCTTAAGCGGAGTGGTGTACTATCCGCATTCTTGTTTCAAACCTTCTGAGTTCAGAGGCTAAACACATGTCATGGCAACAATTCAAACAAGCCTGGTTAATTAAATTCTGGGCACCCATCCCTGCGGTCATCGCGGCGGGTATTCTCTCCACTTACTATTTTGGCATAACCGGTACCTTCTGGGCCGTTACGGGTGAATTTACCCGCTGGGGCGGTCAGATCCTGCAACTGTTTGGCGTTCACGCCGAAGAATGGGGTTATTACAAACTGATTCATCTGGAAGGCTCTCCATTAACCCGGATCGATGGGATGATGATCCTCGGAATGTTCGGCGGCTGTTTCGCTGCCGCACTGTGGGCCAACAACGTTAAACTGCGCATGCCACGCAGCCGTATTCGCATTATGCAGGCGATTATCGGCGGGATGATTGCCGGTTTTGGCGCACGGATGGCGATGGGTTGTAACCTTGCCGCCTTCTTCACCGGCATTCCGCAATTCTCACTCCACGCCTGGTTCTTTGCACTGGCCACCGCCATCGGCTCCTGGTTCGGCGCCCGCTTTACGCTGCTGCCGATATTTCGGATACCGGTTAAAATGCAGAAAGTGTCTGCGGCCTCACTGCTAACGCAAAAACCAGAGCAGGCGCGTCGCCGGTTCCGGATGGGAATGTTGGTGTTCATCGGCATGATCGGTTGGGCGCTGCTGACCGCGATGAACCAGCCAAAGCTGGGGCTGGCCATGCTGTTCGGTGTGGGATTTGGCCTGCTGATTGAGCGAGCGCAAATCTGCTTTACTTCCGCCTTTCGCGACCTGTGGATCACCGGACGTACGCATATGGCGAAAGCGATCATCTTCGGGATGGCGGTGAGTGCTATCGGGATATTCAGCTACGTGCAGCTTGGCGTGGAAGCGAAAATCATGTGGGCCGGACCAAACGCGGTGATCGGCGGGCTGCTGTTCGGTTTTGGCATTGTGCTGGCAGGCGGCTGCGAAACAGGCTGGATGTATCGTGCGGTGGAAGGTCAGGTTCACTACTGGTGGGTAGGTCTTGGCAACGTGCTAGGTTCCACGATCCTTGCCTATTACTGGGACGATCTCGCCCCAACGCTGGCCACAAGCTGGGATAAAGTCAACCTGCTCAATACCTTTGGCCCGCTGGGTGGTCTGCTGGTGACCTATCTGCTGCTGTTTGCCGCGCTGATGCTGATCGTCGGCTGGGAAAAACATTTCTTCCGTCGCGCGGGGCTGACCCCTGCTAAGGAAATTGCATGAAAACAATGGTTCCGGATTACCGTCTTGATATGGTCGGCGAACCCTGCCCCTACCCTGCCGTCGCCACGCTCGAAGCGATGCCGCAGTTGAAAAAAGGGGAAATTCTGGAAGTGGTCAGCGACTGTCCGCAGTCCATCAATAATATCCCGCTGGATGCCCGCAACCACGGCTACACGGTGCTGGATATTCAGCAGGATGGCCCAACGATTCGTTACCTCATTCAGAAATAGTGACTCGGGGAACAGCGATGTTCCCCTTCTTTTATTCCCTCGTTTGCCAACCCTCACTTCTCGTTATTCTATTAACCTCGGCTACCTGCGCCATTTTCAGCGGCGAACACCACTTTCAGGTGAATCAGTGAACATAGAAACGGAAAAAGATTGTTTAGGGGTCGATCCCAATCACCCGATGGCCCCCTATTTTGATGTCCTGACCTACAGCGACGGTTTATTTAGCACATTGCCGAAAGGTTTCTTTCAGAACTGGCTTGGTGTGCCATCCAGTACCGGAACCATGTATATCGGCAAAGGTTCCGCATTGGGCGTCGGCTCAATCGTGAAATATGACGCGGGGATACAAAGTCTGCGCGTGGGTCGTTTTGTCGCTGGCGGGATGCGCTTAAAATTCATTCTCAACGGTCAGCATGAAATGAAAACCATGTCGACCTCCATGTTTTCTTATTTTCATCATGAATTACGTAATCCACCGCCGCCGCAATACGGTGATACCGTCATCAAAAACGACGTCTGGATGGGTGATGAAATGATGATGCTGGGCGGCGGTGAAATTAATAACGGCTGCATTATTGGCGCGCGCTCAGTCCTTCCGCCAAATTTCAAATCTGAACCGTATGGAATTTACGCCGGCAACCCCGCACGCTTAATCCGTTTTCGTTTTTCGGACAACATCATTGAATCGCTGCTGGATATTGCATGGTGGGATCAACCGGATCTTGTGAACTGGCTAAAACTGATTAACGGCTATTTCATGCAAGATTTTACCGAGGATGAAGCAAAGACGCTTGCGCTACTGGAAGAAGTCAAAGCCCATAAGGCGAAGTGGCTGGCGAACTGAATCAAGGCAGCCCGGCGAACAGGTGAAACTTAGTGTTTATTCAGCGGCCGGGCTGGGTTACCCACTACCGTCATTCCCGCAGGCACGCTTTTGGTCACAATCGCGCCCATCCCAATGACCGCACCAGCACCAATAACGATCGGTTTTTCTGCCGTATTTTGCTTGATGACCGCCCCGGCCCCCACGTAGGCATGATCGTCAATCACCACATTCCCACAGCATTTCACCCCCGGCGCAAACGTGACGTAATGACCGATCACACAGTCATGAGCCACATAGGAATAAAAATTGGCATGGAAAAATTTGCCTATTTTGCTGTTTGCAGAAATGGTGGCAAACGGATTGATAATTGCCCCTTCGCCAATGTCTGCCGTGCGATATACCACTGATTGGCTGCTGGTGACAGTAAAAGGCACAATACCTTGCGCGATAAACGCTGAGGCGATTCTTTCCCTGACGTGGCTGGCCGCAATGGCCACGTTAAAAAACTTTTCCTGAGCTGGATGCGAGAAAAATTCCTCCGGGGAGAGGACCGGCAGTCCGTTCACAATTTTTTCTTTCGCATTCTCAACGACAAAAACGCAGTGTGCAGCCGTTGAAAAAGAAGACACGAGGATCATTTCCTGGACGAGGGGCATGACCTCTCTGCCATAGCCGCCCGCGCCCACAATGCCATACAGTTTCATAGTCTCCCCTGCGTTCAGATTCCCCTTTGCCCTCACTATGGCTCAAGGAAGGAGCCTGAAGCAACACCAGAAGAGAGTAACCACTACACCTGCATCGCCATGACTTCCTGGTACGCCGCAACCAGTTTGTTACGCACCTGGATCCCCATCTGCATGGAGACAGAGGCTTTCTGCATATCGGCCATCACGTCATTGAGCGCAATGCCAGGCTCGCCGAGTGTAAATTTCTCTGCCTGCACGCGGGAGGCATTTTGCGTATCGCTGATGCGGTCCAGCGCGGCGTGCAGTTGTCCGGCAAAACTCACCGTCGGTTGAGGCATCACTTCTTGCGCGCGAGCACCCATCGCCGTGGCCTGGAGCTGGCTGAGAACCCCTTCAATTCCCTGTATTGCTGACATGATAACCCTCTGGATAAATTTTCACGTAGCAGAGATTACCATTTCGTCAATGAGATAAAGGCCTTAAATAGCGATAAAAAACCTCGGTTTTTGGCGCATAGAAAAAAACGAAACCACAAATAATGGCAATGTGAATTTTCCGATTTTGCTGACCCGGGAGTGAGTCTTGTTCCACTTTGCAAAAAACGCCGTCCACGAACAGTCACGAGGTGAGAAATGAGTGCGACTGCATCGGCTGCAAGCCAACCTAAACCTCTCGAATGGCTAAATCGCCTGCGTGCGAACCCCAAAATCCCTCTGATAATGGCGGGTTCCGCCGCTGTCGCTATCGTTGTGGCTATGGTGCTATGGGCCAAAGCGCCTGATTACCGCACATTGTTTAGCAACCTTTCCGATCAGGATGGCGGCGCTATCGTCACGCAGTTGACGCAGATGAATATCCCCTATCGCTTCACGGATGGCACCGGCGCGATTGAAGTTCCGGCGGATAAAGTCCATGAACTGCGCCTGCGTCTCGCGCAGCAAGGGCTGCCGAAAGGCGGCGCGGTGGGCTTCGAACTGCTGGATCAGGAAAAGTTCGGCATCAGTCAGTTCAGTGAACAGGTCAACTATCAGCGTGCGCTAGAAGGTGAACTGGCCCGGACTGTTGAAACGCTCGGTCCGGTAAAACGCGCCCGCGTTCATCTGGCAATGCCAAAGCCCTCTCTGTTTGTCCGCGAACAAAAGTCCCCTTCCGCCTCCGTGACCGTCAACCTTGAACCGGGTCGCGCACTGGATGAAGGGCAAATTAGTGCCGTGGTACATCTGGTTTCGAGCGCCGTTGCGGGCTTACCGCCGGGTAACGTGACGCTGGTCGATCAAAATGGTCGCCTGTTAACCCAGTCAAATACCAACAGCCGCGATCTTAACGACGCACAGTTGAAATACGCCGGCGATGTCGAAGGCCGTATCCAGCGTCGTATCGAAGCTATTCTGTCGCCCATTGTTGGCAATGGCAACGTTCACGCCCAGGTTACCGCACAACTCGACTTCGCCAATAAAGAGCAGACGGAAGAGCAGTACCGTCCGAACGGCGATGCGTCCCAGGCTGTACTGCGCTCTCGTCAGTTGAACGAAAGTGAGCAAACCGGTACCGGCTATCCAGGTGGGGTCCCTGGTGCGCTGTCTAATCAGCCTGCGCCAGCGAATACCGCGCCAATCTCGACGCCGCCTGCGAATCAGCAGAATGCGCAGAACGGACAGAATGGACAGAACGCTCAGCAGCAGAACACCACGACGGCCAATGCTGGTCCGCGCAGCACTCAGCGCAATGAGACCAGTAACTACGAAGTCGACCGGACCATCCGTCATACCAAAATGAACGTCGGCGACGTACAGCGCCTGTCCGTTGCGGTGGTGGTGAACTACAAAACGCTGCCAGACGGTAAACCACTCCCGCTGACCAGCGATCAAATGAAGCAAATTGAAGAGCTGACCCGCGAGGCAATGGGTTTCTCCGACAAGCGTGGCGACACCCTGAACGTGGTCAACTCGCCGTTTACCGCAACGGATGACAGCGCAGGCGAACTGCCGTTCTGGAAGCAACAGGCCTTTATCGAGCAGTTGATTTCTGCCGGTCGCTGGTTGCTGGTGCTGCTGGTCGCGTGGCTGCTGTGGCGTAAAGCGGTTCGTCCGCAGTTGACGCGCCGTGCAGAAGAAGCGAAAGCCGCGCAGGAACTCGCACAGATCCGTCAGGAAACGGAAGAAGCCGTCGAAGTACGCCTCAGCAAAGATGAGCAGATGCAGCAGCGCCGGGCTAACCAGCGTCTGGGTGCTGAAGTGATGAGTCAGCGTATTCGTGAAATGTCAGATAACGATCCGCGCGTCGTGGCGCTGGTCATTCGCCAGTGGATGAGTAACGATCATGAGTAATACCCTTACCGGTACCGATAAAAGCGTCATCCTGCTGATGACCATTGGCGAGGATCGTGCGGCAGAGGTGTTTAAACACCTCTCCCAGCGCGAAGTGCAGACCCTGAGTGCAGCGATGGCTAACGTTCGCCAAATCTCTAACCAGCAGTTGACCGAAGTGCTGGCTGAATTTGAGCAAGAAGCTGAACAGTTTGCGGCGCTCAACGTCAACGCCAACGAATATCTGCGTTCCGTACTGGTGAAAGCGCTGGGCGAAGAACGTGCCGCCAGTCTGCTGGAGGATATTCTTGAAACTCGCGATACCGCCAGCGGCATTGAAACGCTCAACTTTATGGAGCCGCAAAGCGCCGCCGACCTTATTCGCGACGAACACCCGCAGATTATCGCCACCATTCTGGTACACCTCAAACGCGGCCAGGCTGCCGATATTCTGGCATTGTTCGACGAACGCCTGCGCCACGATGTGATGCTGCGTATCGCTACTTTCGGCGGCGTACAGCCAGCCGCGTTGGCGGAACTGACGGAAGTGCTCAATGGCCTGCTCGACGGCCAGAATCTCAAGCGCAGCAAAATGGGCGGCGTGAGAACCGCGGCAGAAATTATCAACCTGATGAAAACGCAGCAGGAAGAAGCGGTTATCAGCGCAGTACGCGAATTCGACGGTGAACTGGCGCAGAAAATTATCGACGAGATGTTCCTGTTCGAAAACCTGGTCGATGTGGACGATCGCAGTATCCAGCGCCTGCTCCAGGAAGTGGATTCCGAGTCGTTGCTGGTCGCACTGAAAGGTGCAGAACAGCCGCTGCGCGAGAAGTTCCTGCGCAACATGTCGCAACGTGCTGCGGATATCCTGCGCGACGACCTTGCTAACCGTGGTCCGGTACGTCTGTCGCAGGTGGAGAACGAACAGAAAGCAATTCTGCTTATTGTGCGTCGTCTGGCGGAAACCGGCGAGATGGTAATTGGCAGCGGCGAGGATACCTATGTCTAATCAGCTGCCATGGAAAATCTGGACCCCGGACGACCTCGCCCCGCCGCTGGCCGAGTTTGTGCCCATGGCACAGAATGACGAACCGTTGGCGGATACTGACGAGCCGGAGATCAGTCCCGAACTCCAGCTTGAGCAGCAGCTCGCGCAAATTAAAATCCAGGCTCATGAACAAGGTTACAACGCGGGACTGGTGGAAGGCCGCCAGGCCGGCCATGAGCAGGGTTATCAGGAAGGGTTGGCGCAAGGGCTGGAGGAAGGTCAGGCACAAGCCCGTTCTCAGCAGGCGCCGATTCATGCCCGCATGCAGCAGCTGGTCAGTGAATTCCAGAATACCCTGGATGCGCTGGACAGCGTTATCGCTTCCCGCCTGATGCAAATGGCGTTGGAAGCCGCGCGACAGGTGATCGGCCAAACGCCGGTCGTGGACAATTCCGCCCTGATTAAACAGATTCAGCAGCTCCTTCAACAGGAGCCATTGTTCGCCGGTAAACCCCAGCTTCGCGTACATCCGGACGACCTGCAGCGCGTAGAGGAGATGCTCGGTGCGACCCTCAGCCTGCACGGCTGGCGTTTGCGTGGCGACCCGTCGCTGCATCACGGCGGCTGTAAAGTTTCGGCCGACGAGGGCGATCTCGATGCCAGCGTCGCAACCCGCTGGCAAGAACTCTGCCGTCTGGCAGCGCCAGGAGTGGTTTGATGACGACACGCCTGACCCGCTGGCTCAACACGCTGGATAATTTCGAAAGTAAAATGACGCAGCTTCCCAGCGTACGCCGCTATGGTCGGCTGACTCGCGCAACCGGGCTTGTGCTTGAAGCCACCGGACTGCAATTGCCGCTTGGCGCGACCTGCGTTATTGAGCGTCAGGACGGCGGCGAAACCCAGGAAGTGGAAAGCGAAGTGGTCGGCTTTAACGGCCAGCGCCTGTTTCTGATGCCTCTTGAAGAGGTGGAAGGCATTCTGCCCGGTGCCCGCGTATATGCCAAAAATATCGCCGGTGAAGGCCTGCATAGTGGCAAACAGTTACCGCTAGGACCCTCGCTGCTCGGCCGCGTTCTCGATGGCAGCGGCAAGCCTCTTGACGGCCTCCCCTCCCCCGATACCACTGAAACCGGGGCGCTGATTACCCAACCGTTTAACCCGCTTCAGCGTACGCCGATTGAGCATGTACTGGATACAGGCGTTCGGCCGATCAACGCCCTGCTTACCGTAGGTCGCGGTCAGCGTATGGGGCTGTTTGCCGGTTCCGGCGTCGGGAAAAGCGTGCTGTTGGGGATGATGGCGCGTTATACCCGCGCAGATGTCATTGTCGTGGGGCTCATTGGCGAGCGTGGACGCGAAGTAAAAGATTTTATCGAAAACATTTTGGGCGCTGATGGCCGCGCGCGTTCGGTGGTGATTGCCGCGCCTGCTGACGTCTCTCCGCTACTGCGTATGCAAGGAGCAGCCTATGCCACCCGTATCGCCGAAGATTTTCGCGATCGCGGCCAGCATGTGTTGCTGATCATGGATTCGCTCACCCGTTACGCGATGGCGCAGCGTGAAATCGCCCTTGCCATCGGCGAACCACCCGCCACCAAAGGGTACCCCCCTTCCGTGTTTGCCAAACTGCCCGCGCTGGTTGAACGCGCCGGGAATGGTATCCACGGCGGCGGCTCCATCACCGCGTTTTACACGGTACTGACCGAAGGGGATGACCAGCAGGACCCTATCGCCGATTCGGCGCGAGCGATCCTCGACGGTCACATTGTGCTGTCGCGCCGTCTGGCTGAGGCCGGGCACTATCCGGCCATTGATATTGAAGCCTCCATCAGCCGTGCAATGACCGCGCTGATTAGCGAACAGCATTACGCCAAAGCCCGTCATTTTAAGCAGTTGCTATCGAGCTTTCAGCGCAACCGCGATCTGGTTAGCGTCGGTGCTTACGCCAAAGGCAGCGACCCGATGCTCGATAAGGCAATCGCACTCTGGCCACAGCTGGAGGCATTTCTGCAGCAAGGTATTTTTGAACGGGCCGACTGGGAAGATTCCCTGCAGGCTCTCGATCTGATTTTCCCGGCGATGTGATAAAGCAGGAGGGTAATGGTCATGGCAGAACACAGTGCACTGGCAACACTCAAAGATCTCGCCGAAAAAGAGGTAGATAGCGCCGCACAGCTATTAGGCGAAATGCGACGTGGCTTCCAGCAGGCGGAAGAGCAACTGACAATGCTGCTCGACTACCAGAACGAGTACCGTAACAACCTGAACAATGACATGAGTCAGGGGATCGCCAGTAATCGCTGGATTAACTATCAGCAGTTTATTCAGACACTGGAAAAAGCGGTGGATCAACACCGGCAGCAGCTTACGCAATGGACGCAAAAAGTTGACCAGGCGCTCAACGTCTGGCGAGAAAAGAAACAACGCCTTCAGGCCTGGCAGACGCTACAGGACAGACAAAGCGAGGCCGCGCTCCTGGCAGAAAACCGCCTGGATCAGAAAAAAATGGATGAATTCGCTCAGCGTGCAGCAATGAGGAAACCGGAATGATTGTCATACCCCAACTGGTCGCAACTGATACAGAACTGACTACCGGCCTGCCATCCGGAAAAATGGCCGACTCCGCACAGGATTTCCTGGCATTGCTGGCTGGCGCACTTGGTGCTGATGGCGCACAAGGTCAGGATGGTTCGCTGACGCTCGCCGATCTTCGCGCCGCCAGCGGTAAGCTGCCAAACGGATTACTGGCGCAGGAGAGCGACACTTCGCATGCCGTTAACCTCGCTGACCTGCTCGCGGGAAAAGAAGCCTCCCCGGATGCACTGGTGAAAGGACTGAGTGAGGCGCAGCAATTGCTCGCATCACTGACCCCAGCGCAGAAATCAACCACGCTGGCGGCCCTGAGTCAGTCAGTACGCCTTGACGAAGATAAACCGGCCTTGAGCGATGACGATCTCGCAAACCTGAGTGCCCTCTTCGCGATGCTGCCGGTCCCGACGGCAACGGCGCCTGTCGCGACAAGCAAAAACGCCAGTACCGTGGATAGCGTACTGAAAGGCAGCGACCGCGCCACACCATCCGGCCTCGGCAATGCATTCGCGGCGGGTGAATCGCTAAAAGGGAATATCGGCGCGGCGGCACAAGAGAATGTCCCGACAGGGTCAAAAGAACAATTGCTGGCACCTGTGGTCGCACAAACAGCGGCACCTGCCGGAGCGGATTCATCCCCGTCGGCTATGGCGACCAGCGTGGCGATGGCCCCCGTGTCTTCATCTTCTCCGCAGCCTACACTTCCCGCTAATACGGCTCCAGTATTGAGCGCGCCGCTGGGCAGTGGTGAGTGGCAGCAGTCGCTCAGCCAGCACATCACCCTGTTTACCCGTCAGGGCCAGCAAAGTGCTGAACTGCGTCTGCACCCGGAAGACCTGGGCCAGGTGCAGATCTCCCTGAAGCTTGAGGACAATCATGCGCAGCTGCAAATGATCTCTGCCCACAGTCACGTCCGTGCCGCGCTGGAAGCCGCACTGCCTGTATTGCGCACGCAACTGGCAGAAAGCGGCATCCAGTTGGGTCAAAGCAGTATTAGTAGTGAAAGCTTTGCTGGTCAACAGCACGCTTTTTCGCAACAGCAGCATGGCGCATCGACGCCTGGCCAGCAGACGCCATTAGCGGACGATGAAAGTGAACTGGCGGTTCCCGCCTCGCTTCAGGCCGCGGCTCGCGGCACTGGCGCCGTCGATATCTTCGCCTAACGTCAGAGGTAACATGATTATCCCCGTCTTTTCCACGCTTTGTCGTGGACAGGACACGGGATAATCGGCCTATATGCTGTACCGAAACAGGAAGCCCGAATCAGATGACTGACTCCGCGATTAGGAAAAAGAGCAAGCGCTCAATTTGGATCCCGCTGCTGGTAATAATTACCCTCGCCGCCTGCGCCACCGCAGGGTATAGCTACTGGCGCATGCAGAAACATTCCAGCCAGGCCGTCAGTGAACAGCCGCCTCCTCCACCGGCGCCGGTGTTCTTCGCCCTGGATACGTTTACCGTCAATCTCGGTGATGCGGATCGCGTTCTGTATATCGGCATTACGCTGCGCCTGAAAGATGAAGCGACGCGTAACCGTCTTAACGATTACCTGCCAGAAGTCCGTAGCCGTCTGTTGTTACTGTTTTCACGCCAGGATGCCAGCGTGCTGGCGACCGAAGACGGCAAACAAAAGCTGATCGCAGCGATTAAAGACACGCTTATGCCGCCACTTGTTGTCGGACAACCTAAGCAGGACGTGACTGACGTGCTGTATACAGCTTTCATTCTGCGGTAAAGACATGGGCGATAGTATTCTTTCTCAGGCTGAAATCGATGCGCTGCTCAACGGTGACAGCGATACCAAAGACGAACCGATTCCCGGTACCGGGGGCGACAGTGACATTCGCCCCTACGATCCCAATACCCAACGTCGCGTAGTCCGTGAACGTTTACAGGCGCTGGAGATCATCAACGAACGTTTCGCACGTCAGTTCCGTATGGGGCTGTTTAACCTGCTCAGACGGAGTCCGGATATTACGGTTGGTGCCATCCGCATTCAGCCATATCACGAATTTGCGCGTAACCTGCCGGTTCCGACTAACCTGAACTTGATCCACCTGAAACCACTTCGCGGCACCGGTCTGGTGGTGTTTTCGCCGAGTCTGGTGTTTATCGCCGTTGATAACCTGTTTGGTGGCGACGGACGTTTTCCAACCAAAGTGGAAGGTCGTGAGTTTACCCATACCGAACAGCGCGTCATTAACCGCATGCTGAAGCTGGCCCTTGAAGGCTACAGCGACGCATGGAAGGCTATCCACCCGCTGGATGTTGAATATGTTCGTTCGGAAATGCAGGTGAAGTTTACCAACATCACGACGTCACCGAACGACATCGTGGTTAATACGCCGTTCCACGTTGAGATTGGTAACCTGACCGGCGAGTTTAATATCTGTCTGCCGTTCAGCATGATCGAGCCGCTGCGTGAACTGCTGGTTAACCCGCCGCTGGAAAACTCCCGCAATGAAGACCAGAACTGGCGTGACAATCTGGTGCGGCAGGTACAGCACTCTGAACTGGAACTGGTGGCAAATTTTGCCGACATTCCGCTACGTCTTTCTCAAATATTAAAACTGCAACCCGGCGACGTACTGCCGATTGAAAAACCAGACCGCATTATTGCTCATGTGGACGGTGTGCCTGTGCTGACCAGCCAATATGGCACCGTTAACGGTCAGTACGCGCTGCGCGTAGAACATTTGATAAACCCGATATTGAATTCGCTGAATGAGGAACAGCCCAATGAGTGACATTAATAATCCGTCTGATGACAACGCTGGCGCATTGGACGATCTGTGGGCTGACGCGTTAAACGAGCAAAAAGCGATCCCTGGCAAAAGTGCCGCCGATGCGGTTTTTCAACAGCTTGGCGTGAGTGATGTGAGTGGAACGCTGCAGGATATCGACCTGATCATGGATATCCCGGTCAAGCTGACCGTGGAATTGGGCCGTACGCGTATGACCATCAAAGAACTGCTGCGCCTGACGCAAGGTTCCGTCGTGGCGCTGGATGGTCTCGCAGGCGAGCCACTGGATATCCTGATCAACGGTTATCTGATTGCCCAGGGTGAAGTCGTGGTCGTAGCCGATAAATACGGCGTGCGTATTACCGATATCATCACGCCGTCTGAGCGTATGCGCCGCCTGAGCCGTTAATGATGAAAACCCAGACCACCGTTCAACACCCCCCTGCCGTTCCGGGGTCGCCGTTAATGCAGGTTAGCGGCGCCTTGCTTGGGATTATCGTATTGATCCTTGCCACGGCCTGGGTGATTAAGCGTCTGGGGTTTGCCACAAAAGGTACCGGTTCGCGGGCACTGAAAGTCTCCGCCAGCACCTCGCTAGGCCCACGCGAGCGCGTGGTGATTGTAGACGTTGAGGATGCGCGTCTGGTACTGGGCGTCACGGCATCACAAATCAATGTGCTACATACCCTGCCGCCCGCCCCTGTTGCAGCCGCCGAGACGACTGCTGCCCCTGCGGATTTTCAGTCCATGATGAAGAGTTTGCTTAAGCGTTCCGGGAGATCCTGATGCGCCGTTTATTATCCCTTACGCTTTTCGGTTTATGGCTGATTAGCCCTTCTGCATTAGCACAGCTTCCCGGTCTGGTCACGCAGCCGCTACCCGGCGGCGGACAGAGCTGGTCGCTGCCGGTACAGACGCTGGTCTTTATTACCTCTCTGACGTTTATTCCAGCGATTCTGCTGATGATGACCAGTTTTACCCGCATCATCATTGTGTTTGGCCTGCTGCGTAACGCCATGGGTACGCCTTCTGCGCCGCCAAACCAGGTGCTACTTGGACTGGCGCTGTTTTTAACTTTTTTCATCATGTCGCCGGTCATCGATAAAATCTACGTTGAAGCGTATCAACCCTTCAGCGAAGAGAAAATCTCAATGCAGGAAGCGCTGGAGAAAGGTGCGCAGCCCCTGCGAGAGTTTATGTTACGTCAGACTCGTGAAGCGGATCTCGGGCTGTTTGCGCGTCTGGCGAACAGCGGTCCGTTACAGGGACCAGAAGCCGTGCCAATGCGCATTCTCCTGCCCGCTTATGTAACCAGCGAATTGAAAACCGCCTTCCAGATTGGTTTTACGATTTTCATTCCTTTTTTGATCATCGATCTGGTGATCGCCAGCGTACTGATGGCACTTGGTATGATGATGGTCCCTCCCGCAACTATCGCGCTCCCCTTCAAGCTGATGCTGTTTGTGCTGGTCGATGGCTGGCAGCTTTTAGTGGGTTCCCTTGCGCAAAGTTTTTACAGTTAGGCAGATGAGACGAAATGACACCTGAATCGGTCATGATGATGGGCACAGAGGCGATGAAAGTGGCCCTGTCCCTTGCCGCTCCTCTGCTACTGGTCGCGCTGATAACCGGCCTTATCATCAGCATCTTGCAGGCCGCCACGCAGATCAACGAGATGACGCTCTCTTTCATCCCGAAAATCATCGCGGTATTTGTGGCCATTATCGTTGCCGGCCCGTGGATGTTGAATATGCTTTTGGACTACGTCCGGACGTTATTCACCAACCTGCCGTACATCATCGGGTAAGCTGACTGATGTTACAGGTGACCAGCGATCAATGGCTCCAGTGGCTTAATCTCTATTTTTGGCCGCTGCTGCGCGTGCTGGCGCTGATCTCCACCGCCCCCATACTGAGTGAACGCGCTCTGCCCAAGCGGGTTAAATTGGGGCTGGGAATTCTCATTACCGTGGTGATTGCCCCTGGTTTGCCCGCCCACAACGTGCCGATCTTTTCGTTTGGCGCCTTGTGGATGGCAATGCAGCAAATCCTGATAGGCATCGCGCTGGGATTTACCATGCAGTTTGCCTTTGCCGCTGTGCGTACCGCCGGTGAAATTATCGGTTTACAGATGGGGCTTTCTTTCGCGACGTTTGTCGACCCCGCCAGCCATCTCAACATGCCGGTACTTGCACGTATCATCGATATGCTGGCCCTACTGTTATTCCTGACGTTCAACGGGCATTTGTGGTTAATTTCACTATTAGTGGATACCTTTCATACCCTGCCCATCGGCGGCGATCCGGTAAACAGCAATGCGTTTTTGGCACTGGCCAGGGCGGGTGGACTTATCTTCATCAATGGAATGATGCTGGCGTTACCCGTGATCACGATGCTGCTCACGCTGAACCTGGCGTTAGGATTACTAAATCGTATGGCTCCGCAATTATCCATCTTCGTGATTGGCTTCCCGTTAACCCTGACCGTCGGCATGGCGTTAATCACAGCATTAATGCCATTAATTGCCCCATTCTGCGAACATCTTTTTGGCGAAATTTTCAATCTGTTATCTGATATTGTCAGTGAAATGCCTGTTAATAATAGTCCTTAATCTTTAAATTGTTATTCTAAGGATTATCCTAAAGTCAAAATGGGAAAACATCTACCAGGATAACTCTGCCCTCCTATATTTGTTTTTATCTCACTCACATAACGCAACATTTACTTTACTTTAAGATAATTCCAGGCAAATTATACATAGCTTTACGGGATAGTAAGTCCGCCTGAAAACCGCGAATGCGTTGCATTAGGTAAACAGCGAATTCCGTTACGTTGTGATGAGATATTCAGGTAAGGGGAATTATCGTTACGCATTGAGTGAGGGTTAGCCATGTCAACGATTATTATGGATCTATGCAGTTACACCCGGTTGGGTTTGACCGGGTATCTGGTTAGCAGAGGGGTGAAGAAAAGGGAAATCAACGACATCGAAACCGTTGATGAACTCGACATCGCTTGCAGCGCCCACCGACCTTCAGTGGTGTTTATTAATGAAGACTGTTTTATCCATGATCCTGCCGACAGTCAGCATATTAAGCAAATCATTAATCAACATCCCAATACGTTATTTATTGTGTTTATGGCTATTGCCAACGTTCATTTTGATGAATATTTATTGGTCAGAAAAAACTTACTGATTAGTTCTAAATCAATAAAACCAGAATCATTGGATACTTTACTTGGGGATATTCTGAAAAAAGAGGCCGATAGCGTCAGTGTAATAAATTTGCCAACGCTGTCATTAAGCCGTACAGAATCCAGTATGTTGCGTATGTGGATGGAGGGTCAGGGAACGATTCAAATATCCGATCAAATGAACATTAAAGCGAAGACGGTTTCATCTCATAAAGGGAATATAAAACGAAAGATAAAAACGCATAATAAACAGGTTATTTATCATGTTGTTCGGCTGACGGATAATGTAACCAATGGCATTTTTGTCAATATGAGATGAAACAGCCCGACTGGTGGTCAACCCACCAGCCGGTAGCTGAGCCGCACGTAGACGCTACTCCGCCTTTTCCACGAAAATCCCATCCTCATGCCCTGATTCATTAAAGAACCAAATGCCGAGCGGGTAGTCTTCCAGCGAAACCAGGTACATTATCCCTTCACTAAATTCTTCTACCGCCAGTACCACGCCAGGACGACGAGGACCGCCATCCGTTTTGACTGTTACCCGATCGTTCACCTTCATCATTATCCTCCTGTGGCTTAGTGCCAGTGTAGAACAAAAACAGGTGCCTGACAGCGCCCATTCGGCGTGATTGCAGGTTTTCTCAACGGTCTATACTTAGTCTTAATTATGGTGAACGGAGAGGCTAAAGATGAAGACGGCGAAAGAGTACAGCGAGACTGCGAAACGCGAAGTCAGCGTCGACGTTGACGCCCTGCTGGCAGCGATCAATGAAATTTGTGAGAGCGAAATTCACCGCAGCGGTAATGACCCCGATAAAGTCAGCGTAGACGGTCGCGAATACCATACATGGCATGAATTAGCCGAAGCGTTTGAGCTGGATATTCATGATTTTAGCGTCACCGAAATTAACCGCTGACAACAGACGAAAAAAATCCCAACCCTGAAGGGTTGGGATGAAACTTGCTTATGCAAGAAGCACTTGAAAATTCGTTACACCAGGAAATCTGATGTGCTGTAAACCTTATCTGCAATTTTTTTGCATGACAAGTAAATATTTTTGCTATGAATGATTATTCCTACTAATGATTGCCGGGGTTATCTTGCGGAGCCTTGCGGGCTAAGGGATCGATTCCATCTATTCTTCTTAATAGTTTCACTCCATTTAGGAATATTCTTAAAAAAATAAACGACGCTACCCCAGCTTCTACCCACTATTATTTGTCATCTGAAGCACAAACCCGATTACGCCCCGTTTGTTTTGCATGATAGAGACGGCGATCCGCCAGCGATTGCAACTGCTCAAAATCGTAATCATCCGTCTCCTGCGATCCACTGACTCCCAGCGAAGCACTGATCCTCAACGTTGTGCTTTTGGCCACCAGAATCTCTTTTTCGTGCAGTCGTTGACGGATACGCTCAGCGATATCTGTGGCCTGAGCAAGCGTGGTATTCGGCAGCACGACGCAAAACTCCTCACCGCCCACGCGCCCCACGATATCTAAGGGTCGCAACGTGTTATTGATTAGCCCTGCGGCATGCGCCAGGACGCGGTCCCCGGCCTGGTGACCATAGTCGTCGTTAATGCTTTTGAAATGGTCCAGATCGATCTGAATAACCGCTAGTGGCTGTTTTTGTAGACGGCAACGCTGTGCCATCAACAGAGCTTTTTCGAATAATGCCCCACGGTTATACAGTCGGGTCAGCGTATCGTGCCATGCTTGCCACTGCAGGGAACTTTGCAGCATAAACATATTGCTGACCATGTGGCGGATGACCACCCAGGAGATAATCAGCATGCCGGAGGAGAGCGCCCACAGCAGCATCAGCGCGATACTGATACTGCCAAAGTCACCATGAACGCCCTCACTGAGCGTATGGACGCGAACCAGAACACCGTCAAAGTGGTCAAGTCGTTGCCAGCTAATAAAACGACTCCCCATCCGCAGACCGCCTTCGGTATCCTGCTCAATATCACGAGCCAGCATCGCCTTTTCCCGCTCGTCAAAGGTATTGTTTCTCTTCAATTCCGGGTGGGAAGCGGTCAGCAGATTCAGTTTGCTATCGTAAAGCTGGTATTTCCCTTCCTCGTCTTTCTCAATGGCCTCATCAATAAAACGCTCAATTGAGGAGACAGGAACCGTCATCGCTAACACACCATACCAATAACGATCGTTGTCCAGCGGCGCGCTGACCGTCAACACGCGCCGATCCCCAGATGACTGCGCTGACGGGGTAGTAAACCAGCGCACGCCGCGCATCCGATTTTCACGCTGCGACTGCCCGCTAAACCAGGGTTGCGTAACATATTCATAATAACGGGTGACAATTTCACTGGAGAGAGGCGTGGCGCGCGTAGATAAGTAAAAACCAGCGCGTGAGATATACATGGCCTCTTGGGATAATGATGCAGAGCTTGGTGCTAAGCGGAGCAGATATCCCACTTCGAGCGCAGCGGTAAGCTCGTTATCCAGTGAATCGCTGTCTCGCGATAACAATTTGGTCTGGCTGACAAACGAATCAGATACGCCGTTCAGCGGCAGCGTACGGTTTTTATCCAGCTCAAGTTGCCAGACTCTCGTGTGGCGCAGTTGCTGAAAATGGGCAACCGCGTTTTTTAAATCAGAAAAACCTAAAGGCGATCTTAAGGCTTCGTGCATTCCCTTTCGCAGGAAAAGCAGTTTGTCCACGTTGAACTGCATTTGCTTATCCAGCGCGTTAGACACGTTTTCGAGATGGTTGCGTTGGCTGGATATATAGGCGTCTTCAAGGAGGACCACTTCCCGCCAGGTCAACAAGGTGGAAAAAAATATCACGATCAGAAAACAAAGATTCACGACATGGCCCGGCCCAAACCGCCGCGCTAACCGCTTCAGCCAGCTCCAGTTTTCCATCGATGCTTCGTGCGGCACGCTGACCACTCCCAACTGACAATGACTTACCTAATCCTGGCATAATTCAGTACGTTAGGCATCGCATCAAAAGTGCATTTTTCAGAAAAGAAAACGCCCGACGTAGCCGGGCGTTTGGACTTCAGCCATCTTCTCGCAAACCGTGCTCATCACGCGGTACGAGTTCGTTCTCATGGAATGCCTCACGCTTGACGCCGAAACCATCATACCAGCGACATTCAACCATGCCACTGGAATATCCGGTCACAATCATGCGCGGACCGCCATCTCTTACGGTAACTTCCTCACTGACAGAAAAGACCATACCTGCCTCCTTTATCAAGTGAAACGCTTTTTACCTTAGACGACGATGACCGATTTTGCCTAATTCAGCGCGTAACAATTAGTGCGCTACACCGCGCAGTTTTGCCACCGCTTTAACCAGGGCGACAACAACCGCCCCAATGATAAACCCCAGTACCAGGTTTAACACCGTCGGCAAGATCAGAGCGACCGCCGCGCTTTGCTGTTGGGCAAAATGCTCAATTGCATGGTGTAAAGGAGCGATGCCGTGCACTACAATCCCGCCTCCGACTAAAAACATTGCCAGAGTACCAATCACCGACAGAGACTTCATCAACCACGGAGCCACCACCAGCAAGCCCTTACCCACCGCGCGTGCGAGGGCACCGGATTTTTCAGCCAGCCAGAAACCCACGTCGTCCAGCTTTACAATAATGCCAACCAGTCCGTACACCCCAACGGTTACCACTAACGCGATGCCCGACAACACCAGAACCTGATTAAGCAATGGTGCTTCAGCGACAATCCCGAGGGTGATAGCGACAATTTCAGCAGAGAGAATAAAGTCGGTGCGTATCGCGCCTTTAATTTTATCTTTTTCAAATGCCAGAGGATCCTGAGCTGCTAATGCCTCCAGGCGCTGTTTACGCTCTGCGGGGTCTTCTTTATGTTTTCGCGCTTCCAGCGTATGCAACACCTTCTCTACCCCTTCAAAGCAGAGAAAGGCACCGCCAATCATTAGCAGCGGCGTAATCGCCCAGGGAATAAAAGCACTGATCAGTAATGCAAGCGGCACCAGGATGACTTTATTAATCAACGATCCCTTAGCCACGCTCCAGACGACAGGCAGCTCGCGATTGGCTCTTACCCCGGTCACCTGCTGTGCGTTAAGCGACAGGTCATCCCCCAGAACGCCAGCGGTTTTCTTCGCGGCCAGTTTCCCCATCATCGAGATATCGTCAAGCAATGTGGCAATATCATCGAGCAATGTCAGTAAGCTACTTCCTGCCAAAATAAGTCCCTCAATTTTTAAATGCTTAAAAACGTAAGTATGGAGTAAAACACGGAAGGCTGAAACTGACGATTTTAGTCAACTTTTTTTTAACAAGAGAAGGGAATTATATCGCTCGCCAGTGCCATCGTTTTCGCGTTTACTATGTTGCTTCTTTGTTTTTCTGCCGTGAGGGATTATGCGTTTCAGGCAACTGTTACCACTTTTCAGCGCGCTATTCGCGCTGTACATCATTTGGGGTTCCACGTACTTCGTTATCCGTATCGGCGTGGAAAGCTGGCCGCCGCTGATGATGGCCGGTGTGCGCTTTCTTGCTGCCAGCATTCTGTTGCTTGCTTTTTTACTGCTGCGCGGACACAAACTCCCGCCTCTTCGTCCGTTGCTCAACGCCGCACTGATCGGCATTTTGCTACTGGCGGTCGGTAACGGATTAGTCACCGTCGCTGAGCACCAGAATGTGCCTTCCGGCATTGCTGCTGTTGTTGTCGCAACCGTCCCTCTGTTTACTCTCTGTTTCAGCCATTTCTTTGGTATTCAGACGCGAAAACTGGAGTGGCTGGGTATTGCCATTGGGTTGGCGGGGATTGTTATGCTGAACAGTGGCGGGAACTTAAGCGGTAATCCCTGGGGCGCGGTGATCATTTTGATTGGCTCGGTTAGCTGGGCGTTTGGTTCCGTCTACGGCTCACGCATTACGCTGCCCGTTGGGATGATGGCCGGGGCGATTGAAATGCTGGCTGCGGGTATCGTGCTGTTGTGCGCATCGTTTATCAGCGGCGAAACGCTGACTGCGCCACCGTCGCTTTCCGGTTTCCTTGCTGTAGGGTACCTGGCGATTTTTGGTTCCATTATCGCCATCAATGCCTATATGTATCTGATCCGCAATGTCAGCCCCGCGCTGGCTACCAGCTACGCCTATGTTAACCCCGTGGTCGCGGTCTTGCTTGGCACAGGGCTTGGCGGCGAAACGCTGGCACCGATTGAGTGGCTGGCATTAGGTGTGATTATCTTTGCCGTAGTGTTGGTGACGCTGGGTAAATACCTTTTCCCGGCGAAAGCAAAACTGACCTCAGAGTAAATGCACGCCCAGAGTGTCGATCTGCGCGGGCGCTCCGTCACCGCAGATCCACTCTTCCAGGCGTTCAGATAACGCATGGTCGCTCAGTTTCTCCCGCCCGCGTAGCGCACATTCCCAGACGATAAGTACCCGCCACCCCAGCTCCTGCAACCTCAGGATATCACGCCGATCGCGCTCGACGTTTTTGCCTATTTTTTCCATCCAGAATGCGGTGCGCGTGGCGGGGACTTTAAACAGATAACAGTGATGGTGGTGCCAGAAACACCCGTGAGTAAAAATCACGCAACGATACTCATCGACGACAAAATCCGGACGACCGGGGAGAGCCGCATCCTGTACGCGATACACAATCCCTTGCTCCGTCAGCAGGCTGGCCAGACGTTTTTCAATAGCCGTATCGCGGGTCGCAATGGCCCGCATATTTTTGCTACGTGTCGCCTTATCGTGAACATCCGCCATGCTGATTCTCGGGTAAGCGTTGCGCGACGGCCTCTTTAATTTTACCCTCAAGCAGTTTCGCGACGGCGGCGAAGGCCGGGACCACTACGGAATTCCCAAACTGGCGATAGGCCTGAGTATCAGAGACGGGAATGCGGAACTGGTACCCCTGAGGTGATTCAAACCCCATCAGCCGTGCGCACTCTCTTGGCGTTAACCGGCGCGGACGATGCTGCTGGTTTTGCGGATCGTCGAAATTGGCTTCACCGATCGCCATGTTCCATCCACGGTCGATTAAAATTTCTGCGCCATCTTTGTAATAACGGGCAGATAGTGTGCGCGTAATACTATTGGGGTTCGCCGGATAAACCATCCCATAGCCAAAGCCATTCCCCTTAGCCTGGTGTTTTTTCGCGTAGCGATAGAGATATTTCCACAGAACGGGGGTCAGGACATATTTCGCTTCCACCGCGGGCTCCAGCAACTCCGCCAGCGAGAGGCGCGGATGCGGATAGCGTGTGACGATATCCCTCAGGGTAAACTCACGCTTCAGATTCAGATCGCGGCGGAAGCCCACCAGCACAATGCGTTCGCGGTGCTGAGGGAGGAAATATTTACCATCGATAATTTTCGGATCGTCGGGACCATTGTCCTCGGCGTCGGCCACGTCATAACCCAACTCATCCAGCGTTTGCATAATGATGCAAAACGTCTTGCCCTGGTCGTGACTTTTGAGGTTTTTAACATTTTCCAGCACAAAAATGGCCGGGCGACAGGCGTCGATAATACGTGCCACGTCAAAGAATAATGTCCCCTGCGTATCGCAGGCGAAACCGTGAGCGCGCCCCAGGGCATTTTTCTTGGAGACACCCGCCAGTGAAAACGGCTGACAAGGAAAGCCCGCCAGCAGGACATCATGCTGCGGAATATGCTGCCGAATATGATCCGCTGCCTGCTTGTCACTTAAGTTTTCACGGTGGCTGAGGGTGATATCGCGAATATCTTCATTAAACTGATGCGCGGACGGATCGCAGTAATAGTTTGCTTTATAGGTGCGAACGGCATGTTTGTTCCACTCACTGGTAAACACGCATTGTCCGCCTATCGCTTCAAACCCACGGCGAATCCCCCCTATCCCGGCAAAAAGATCGATAAACCGGAAGGCATAGTGAGGATGATGCGCAGGCGGTGTGGGAAGCAAAGAGTGGAGGTGCGCGCACTCTCGCTCGCTCAGTCGATGCCAGGCCGACGCGTTCGACATCACCCGCTTTAAGATGGCCGGACTCCAGTGATTCTCTCCCACGCTTGTCAGGTGTGCCACCAGCGTTTTTACATCATAGATTTCGAACAATTTCGCCAGCATAACCTGAGTGGCTTCAATATTGTTGTCTGCCGCAGGCACGACGGGATCTGTTACTGAACGATTTTGCTGCATATCATCAACCGGCCAAAAGAGAGTGTCGTCAGGTTAACATAAAATTGAGCTTACGCGTGTTGAGGGCGAAATGCTTGCACCACGGCGGGATCGAATGACGCATATTCACCGTTTAGCTCGGCACTCAGTTTTGCCATCCAGGTAACCAAAAACGCGGCGTTATACTGCGCCAGTTCACGTCCTCGCGCGGTCTGCATGGTTTCCGGCAGCTTAAGTAATTTGGTTTGAAAATGGTCCAGTGCGAACTGTTTATCATTTAGTACGCGCCGTTGGGCAAACGGATCTTCTGCGTCAAAAAGCGCGACGCCTAACGCACCTGAGACGGCAAATACTCGCGCAAGACCAATAGCACCTAACGCTTCGAGTCTGTCGGCGTCCTGGACAATTTTCGCCTCCAGGGTGACTGGAGCAATGTTGGCGCTAAAACTGTGCGCTTCAATGGCGTGACACACGGCATCCAGGCGTGACGAAGGAAATGCGGGAAAATCGCGCAGGAGAAGAGTGCGGGTTTCAGCGGCAGCCAGAACTGAAGAACGGTGTCGTTCAGGGTGGTTCTTCGGCAGGCTGATAATGTCATGGAAATAACATGCTGTGAGAATGACTAACTCATCAACGGACATCCCTTCGCTGAGTTGCCGCGATGTCGCCCAGACGCGACGAAAGTGGTGGATATCATGCGCAGCGTCCTGTTGATGGTGATGGCTGAGTAGCCACGCTTCAAATTGCCTTTGCCAGTCTTGTAGTTCCACATTGCCTCCGGTGTCGTCAGGAGGGCTACAGTAGCAATTTTTACCGGGTTCTTCACTTCTGTTGACGGCGTGGACGCATGTACCAGGCGATTCCACCGAACATCATTCCCACCAATCTCACCCGCAAAAGCCCACCCAGCCTGTTCTCATCGGAGATTACACGTCGTTTATTTCCAGACTCCTCAAAGGAAACGCCATTTTTGTGATGTGAATCAAATGAAATTATCACTGCATTTTTGTGATTAGAATCACATTTTAGATCAACATAACGCTCAGTTCGACCGCGAATTATATATTTTGCAGATGTTTTAATCCGGAATAATTTTATCCATACGGCGGTAAACCTGTGTTTCAACCAGAAATGTGCGCCTGATATTTAATTTTGAAGTCTGGAATTATTGTTCCCACGAATAATGAGGAACGAACCGCACAGGGTTTATGTTTTTCTTTTTTCATGGCATGATTCTTCCGTTATTAGCCTTTTATTGTCAATTACCCCATTATTTTAACCGGCATTTATGCCGGTTTCTTTTTTATTCAAAGAATAAATCTTTCCCTTCCATTATTAGTGACATACAAATCTTATTTGCTTCACCAATACCTAACCCCCATTTATCACACTCTACTATAAATCCATAATTAACATGAATATTTTACAAGAAATACATAATAATATTAATACAAAAGCGCAAATGGAAACATTTTGAAATCTTTTAAATACATTTGTTACATGTTATTTTTAAAATATTCTGAACTTAATAGAATAGTATCCAAATGTGCTTTTAAAAAAACAAGCACTTATTCATGAAGATTATTATCATAAGGGAATACATAATGAAAAGAAAAGTACTGGCACTACTTGTCCCGGCATTACTCATAGCTGGCGCAGCAAATGCGGCTGAAATGTATAATAAAGATGGAAATAAACTGGATCTGTACGGCAAAGTTGATGCTCGTCATGTTTTCTCTGATGATGCTCATCAGGATGGCGATGCCACCTACGTCCGTCTTGGTTTCAAAGGCGAAACACAGATTAATAGCGATCTGATTGGTTTTGGCCAATGGGAATACAACATTCAGGCAAACGGTTCTGAAAACACGTCTGATTCCGCAACCCGTCTGGGCTTCGCCGGCTTGAAATTTGGCGACTACGGCTCATTCGACTATGGCCGTAACTATGGTGTCGTGTACGACGTTGAAGCCTGGACCGACATGCTGCCGGTATGGGGCGGTGACTCTTATACTTACACCGATAACTTCATGAACGGCCGTACCAACGGTGTTGCAACCTACCGTAACACCGATTTCTTCGGTCTGATTGAAGGTCTGAATTTTGCACTGCAGTATCAGGGCGCAAACGAAAGCGAAAGTAGCCTGTTTGGCCAGGAAGGCACCAACAACGGACGTAATGTTCGCAAACAGAATGGTGACGGTTTTGGTATGTCCACCACTTATGATTTCGGCATGGGCATCAGCGCAGGTGCAGCTTTCTCCGCGTCTGACCGTACCAACGAACAAGAATTCGGTACCACTGCTGGTGGCGAAAAAGCTGAAGTCTGGACCGTGGGTCTGAAATACGATGCTAACGATATCTATCTGGCAGCGATGTATGCAGAAACCCGAAACATGACGCCGGTTGGCAGCAATAGCGAAAGTTTAATCGCAAACAAAACGCAGAACTTTGAAGTCACGGCTCAGTACCAGTTCGATTTCGGTCTGCGTCCGGAAGTTTCTTACATCCAGTCTAAAGGTAAAGACCTGGTAGCAGATATGCCTTTCATGAATGGCAAGTATGATAGCCAGGACCTGGTTAAGTATGTTTCCGTCGGTGCAAACTACTACTTCAACAAAAACTTCTCTACCTACGTTGATTACAAAATCAATCTGTTAGACGAAGACGACGCGTTCTATAACACCGTTGGCATTTCTACTGATGACGTTGTTGGCGTAGGTATGGTTTACCAGTTCTAATCCCCGCTATTCTCAAGCCCGCTTCTTAGCGGGCTTTTTTGTGCCTCAACCCCAGTCACTCTTTAAGCTTATCTCCATTCTCCCGCATCCAGTCCGCAAGTGGTGACAGCGCGTTTTGCAAAGTTAACCCCAGCGGTGTGATCTGATACTCCACGCGTGGAGGGATTTCGGGATAGATAGTGCGCGTGACCAGACCGCGTTGTTCGAATAAGCGCAGTTGCTTTGTCAGTTCCTTTTGAGTGATTGGCGCAGCCGCGCGCAGTAGCTCACCAAAGCGTACCGGGGTGTTTAAAATAATCAGACGATACAGAATCGGTATCGCCCACTTACCCGCGATCAGGTTGACGAAGCGCGTCATCGGACAGGGTTCATGCTGACAATTTTTTTCAGCAACACATTCGGCTATTTCCGCCATCTCACACCTCTCGCCGCATTAGTATCCATTTGGTACCTGGTTTCCTTTAGATACTAACGTTTCTATAGTGCTTTCTCCAGAGACAATTCAGGAGCAGCAAAAATGGGGCGTTTAACTGATAAGTTTACCCTGATTACCGGTGGTACCAGTGGCATTGGTCTGGCAACCGCCCAGGAATTCATCGCCGAAGGGGCGCAGGTTGCCGTTACCGGCCGTAACCCGGAGACACTTGCTGAAGCTCAGCGTCTTTTGGGGGATAAAGCATGGGTCATCGCCACTGACGCCGGGAACGTACAGGCACAGAAGGCGCTGGCGGAGACCATCGCAACACGCTGGCCACGACTGGATGCGGTGTTTATTAACGCGGGAGATGTTTCGCACGGGCCGCTGGATACCTGGGATGAAGCCATGTGGGATCGTCTGATGCAGACCAATCTCAAAGGACCTTTTTTCCTCTTCCAGGCGCTACTGCCGCTATTGCATAACCCTTCTTCCGTTATTCTCTGTGGCTCCGTTAGCGCACACATAGGTCTGCCTGGCAGCAGTGCTTACGCCGCCAGCAAGGCGGGATTGCTCTCCCTTGCCCGCACGCTATCTGGCGAATTTTTATCGCGCGGTATTCGGGTAAATGGATTAAGCCCCGGTCCGGTCGCAACCCCCGCATTCAATAAGCTCGGCCTGAGCGGAGAAGCACAACAGGAATTGCTAAAAGAAATCACTCAGTTAGTACCTATCAGACGCATGGGCACCCCCACAGAACTGGCAAAAGCGGCGCTCTATCTAGCCTCTGATGAGTCAACCTATACGGTAGGCACGGAATTGCTGGTTGACGGCGGTACGGGAAATTTGTAACGCCTCTAACCTGGCGGCACGTCCGTGTCGCCCGGATTCACAATACGATTGAATATGAAGAAAAGAGGAGAAAATGTGACGCAAGAGAGAGTACAGACGTGTCGTTAAGCGTTAAATCTCTATTCGTTGTTACCAACGGGATGTGTGTCACTGACAACAGGAAGGGTAAGTGCTTGAATAGTGGCGGAGAGAGGGGGATTTGAACCCCCGGTAGAGTTGCCCCTACTCCGGTTTTCGAGACCGGTCCGTTCAGCCGCTCCGGCATCTCTCCGTTTTGATGGTTGCCATCATGCCAGGTAATTTGGCATTTTAACAGACCCTGTCCCTTCAATTTCATTCAAGTGACGAGTTTGCGAGCAAAACGATGATTAAGTGGCCCTGGAAAGCACAAGATACCGCGCAAAATGACGCCGCCCTTTGGGAGGAGGCCCTCGCCATTCCTCTTCTGGTGACGCTAACCGCGCAAGAACAAGCCAGATTAGTCGCACTTGCGGAACGATTCTTACAGCAAAAAAGACTTGTCGCTCTGCAAGGCTTTGAACTCGATCCGCTGAAAAGCGCGCGCATCGCCCTGATATTCTGCCTGCCCATACTGGAACTGGGCATCGAATGGCTGGATGGCTTCCATGAGATCCTCATCTACCCCGCTCCCTTTGTCGTTGATGACGAATGGGAAGATGATATTGGTCTGGTTCATAATCAGCGCATCGTGCAGTCCGGTCAGAGTTGGCAACAGGGGCCTGTCGTGCTGAACTGGCTGGATATTCAGGATTCGTTTGATGCCTCCGGCTTTAATCTGATCATCCATGAAGTGGCACATAAACTGGATATGCGTAATGGCGATCGCGCCAGCGGCATTCCGTTAATTCCTCTGCGTGAAGTGGCAAGCTGGGAACATGACCTCCATGCGGCAATGAACAATATTCAGGATGAAATTGACCTTGTCGGTGAAACGGCCTCCAGCATTGATGCCTACGCAGCGAGCGACCCGGCGGAATGCTTTGCCGTGTTGTCGGAGTATTTTTTCAGCGCACCGGAGCTTTTTGCCCCGCGCTTCCCGGCCCTGTGGCAACGTTTTAGTCATTTCTACCGTCAGGATCCGCTTCAGCGCCTGCGCGATAGCCAGGACGAAGACGATCAACCGTCGTCGCAGGTACACTGATTTCTGGTTTTGAAGATTAATTAACCAGTTGAAAAAGCGCGTTAATTTTACTGTTGACACGTAGTAGCGAGGCCAGTATCATGCGCCTCGTTCAAACGATTCCTCTGTAGTTCAGTCGGTAGAACGGCGGACTGTTAATCCGTATGTCACTGGTTCGAGTCCAGTCAGAGGAGCCAAATTTAGAAAAGCCCGCTTTTTAGCGGGCTTTTTGCTTTATATCTGGTAATCAATCGCCACTTCATCTGGCTCCATCACCTGTCGCTTAATGTCCTCAACGGACAGACCCGCGTTGCAGAGTTCAATAAATCGCCAGACGTAGTTGCGCTGCAACTGCCCGCGCTTTAATCCCAGCCAAACGGTATTGGCATCAAACAAATGTCGGGTATCAAGGCGGGTAAGTGTCCCCTCTTCCTGCTCACCGCTGGATTGCTCTGCCACCAGGCCAATACCCAGACCTAATGACACATAAGTTTTAATCACATCTGAATCCTGGGCGCTAAGCACGATATCCGGCACTAAACCCTTGCGGGCAAAGGCTTCATCAATACGCGAACGCCCGGTGATCCCTTGCCGATAGGTGATCAAGGGCCACTGCGCAATCGACTCCAGCGTCAGGGGGGAAGCCTGAGTTAAGGGGTGATCCTGAGGCACAAGCAAACTGTGATACCAACGAAACCAGGGAAACGCCACCAGCAGAGGATCATTACTCAAACGTTCACTGGCGATACCAATATCCGCCCCGCCATTTTGTAGCAACGCCTCTATCTCCTGCGGCGTCCCCTGAATGAGTTCCAGACGCACTTCGGGAAACAGTTCACGGAAAGCTTTTATCACACCTGGCAGGCTGTATCTTGCCTGAGTATGCGTCGTGGCGATGGTGAGTACGCCGGATGTGTCATTTGTAAACAGATCCGCAAGGCGGCGAACATTACTGGCCTCATTCAGAATACGCTCTGCAATGACCAGAAGCGCCTTACCCGGTTCGGTCATGCCAAGCAGACGTTTTCCTCGCCGGATGAATATTTCAATACCCAACTCGTCTTCCAGCTCACGAATATGTCGGCTCACTCCCGACTGTGAGGTATAGAGCATGTTGGCCACTTCCGTCAGGTTGAAATCCTGGCGGGCGGCCTCACGGATAATTTTTAGCTGCTGGAAATTCACTGTTTGCTCCGAGGACATCAGACATTACGCTATTGTTAAAGTCAGAGACTCGGCATAACAAATAATAAAAACCTGCATCTTATTCCATTAGGGAATAACGCTTAACTTGCTTTGGGCAAGTCCCATGGTAGGCTGCCCTGCTCTCGTATGGCCTGTACCGCATACTGCCAATCTCGCCTGTTCGCACTGACCCAGGATAGTTCGCGCATGAAGATAGAGCACTTTTCCCGCTTCCGTCGGCGTTACGCCGCGTTTTGTACGAATCAACAGTTGCTGATTAAGCTCACCTTCCAGAGTAGCAACCTGCTGGCTCAGCGCAGGCTGGGCGATATGCAATACTTCAGCGGCCTGCGTCAGGCTACCAATATCGACAATTTTCACGAAATATTTCAGTCGTCTGAAGTTCATTTTGCCTCCTGTCCGGAATGCCAGTCCCAATGCTGGCGTGAATGTCAGGATAGAATTGCAAGATGCTTGCCAGTTTAAAATAAGTCGGGCGACATATTTAACCCGCTATTAAATAACACAAAATTGTCTACATCTTCGAAGAGCCCTTTGCCTGTGCTTGCCGTTATGCGCCATTACGGGCGATAACGCACCAAAATGGGGCAAAAGCCCCCACAGACCGAAACTTCGCCGCTTTGCTGATTTTGTCAGCAAACGAACGCCTAATCGCATTTCCCCCTTTGACAACCCCAGACGGCGTCGTTAATATTCGCCCCGTTCACACGATTCCTCTGTAGTTCAGTCGGTAGAACGGCGGACTGTTAATCCGTATGTCACTGGTTCGAGTCCAGTCAGAGGAGCCAATTTAAGGGAGGCAGACGTTCACTGACGTCTGCTTCCCGCATTTCTATCAGTTGGTTATCCTTTCTTTCACGTTCACCCTCGTTCACTAAAAACCACTCGAAGCCATATCATTTTGAAGGTAAAAATGCTGGTAATGCTGGTTCGATTTGCCTTTTACCAACAATCGAGGGGGGGGTTCATGTCACTAACTGATATTAAAGCAAAAAATGCAAAACCCCTTGAGAAGGAATATAAGCTAACCGATGGCTTTGGTATGTTCCTCCGTGTTACCCCTAAAGGTTCGAAATACTGGCAAATGGCCTACCGTTTCGAAGGAAAGCAAAAACTCCTCTCTATTGGTGTTTACCCTGCTGTTTCTCTTTCTGACGCAAGACAACGCCTTGATGAGGCCAGAAGGCTTCTTGCTCAGGGTATTGACCCTAATGCAAAGAAACAGGCAGAGGTTAAAGAGCTAAAGGCCAAGCGTGATAAGACACGCTCCTTCGCTATGGTGGCTAAAGCTTGGTTTGCCACAAAAACAAAATGGTCAAAAGATTATGGTGATTCTGTATGGTAGCGTCTTGAAACCTATGTCTTCCCTGCGATTGGTGACAGCGATGTTGCCGAACTGGATACGGGTGACCTGCTGGTTCCAGTGAAAAAGGTTGAGGCACTTGGCTATCTTGAAGTTGCCATGCGCATTCAACAATACATTACGGCGATCCTCCGCCATGCTGTCCAGCAAAAACTGATACGCCATAACCCTGCCTATGATATGGAAGGTGCTGTTCAGAAACCACAGACCGAACATCGTCCCGCGCTGGAACTGGAAGAAATCCCTCAACTACTTAAAAAAATTACCGAATACAAATGTAAGTTGACCTTCCCCCTGAAAACAGTACCAGTCTAAACTGAAGTCTCCGGTCTTTCTTTCACCTCACAGAGAGGCACACTGCCATGAAAAAGACCCGTTATACCGAAGAACAGATTGCGTTTGCGCTGAAACAGGCCGAAACCGGCACCCGCGTCGGGGAAGTCTGCAGAAAGATGGGCATTTCTGAGGCCACTTTTTACAACTGGAAGAAAAAATTTGCCGGTCTGGGTGTGACGGAACTGCGGCGTCTGCGGCAACTGGAGGATGAAAACCAGCGGCTGAAGAAACTGGTGGCTGACCTGAGTCTGGACAAGGAGATGCTGCAGGAGGTACTGAAGCAAAAGTTCTGAGGCCGGCTCAGAAGCGCCAGGCGGTGCATTTCCTGCGTGAGGCATATCGTATCAGCGTCCGTCGGGGATGCGGGTTGCTGATGCAGAGCAGAACTGTCTACCACTGGCAGAGTCGGCGTGACGATCGGGCAATAACCCAGCGCATCAGGGAAATTGCGGAAACACGAATACGCTATGGCTGTCCGCGCATTCACGTCCTGCTGCGACGAGAAGGCTGGCTAATTAACTATAAGAAAACACACCGGATTTACTGTCTGGAAGGCCTGAATCTGCGCAGGAAACGTCCCCGCAGACATATCAGTGCGGCACACCGGCAGCAGCGTCCGACCCTGACGCACATCGATCAGTGCTGGAGTATGGATTTCGTGTCGGATAGTCTGTTTAACGGACGGCGCTTCCGGGCGCTGACTGTAGTGGATAATTTTAGTCGGGAATGTCTGGCGATCCATGCCGGAAAATCATTGAAGGGTGAGGATGTGGTCCGCGTAATGGAAGCGCTGCGGGTGTTGGATAAGCGTCTGCCGGTACGTATACAGACGGATAACGGCAGCGAATTTATCTCGAAGAGTCTGGATAAATGGGCGTATGAACACGGTGTCATGATGGACTTCTCCCGCCCCGGAAAACCGACAGATAACCCGTTTATTGAATCGTTTAACGGCAGCCTGCGTGATGAATGCCTGAACATCCACTGGTTTCTGTCGCTGGAAGATGCGCAGGACAAACTCGACAACTGGCGCAGGGAATACAATCATGAGAGAACGCATTCATCATTAAATGACATGACTCCGGCGGAATTCATCCGAAGTCTCCGGAAAGACGAAGAACTCTGATTTAGCACTGCACTGAATTTGGACCAGGGTCAGAAAGACGAAGAACTCTGATTTAGCACTGCACTGAATTTGGACCAGGGTCAGAAAGACGAAGAACTCTGATTTAGCACTGCACTGAATTTGGACCAGGGTCAGGATCACTGAGCCTGTCCCGGTGCCTGTTTCGTCAAATCGCGGTTTGGAGAGCTGGATAGGGAATGTGACGTCATTGTTTCGGAATGAGAAACAGGTTTTTGATTAACCAATCTTGGCGTTGATCGCTTTCTCAAAGTCGCCTTTTTCACCACATCCCGCCAGAACCAGCGCAGCACCTGCCATGAGTAAGATTTTCTTCATTTTAATATCCCATCAGTGATAAAGAACAGGTTGTTTGTGGCAGGAATGAGAATCGAAGTGACCCTATTCCCAACCGGATCGCACCCGATCCACAAACAGTATGTTTAACCAATTGATAGAATTGAATTATTTTTGATGTTCGTAATATCGTTTAAATCGATCGATAAAAAACAAACAATAGCTACAGCCTATCAAAATAGGCTAAATTAATCGATTAAAGCAATTAAATTATCGATCAATAAACCGTTTTCAATCGATAAAGACTATCAATAATAAATTATCGATCTTTTATATCAATTGATTGATGGTGGTGGTCAACAATGGAACGCCACAGTTGGGGCTTTGGCTGGATGTTCGGCGGGATAAAGAATGAAGCAGCACACAATTAGCAATGTGCTGATTCATCAATTAGCATTTTCTACTTTCACTTCAAATGGCTCAACTCATCACAACTCTTCTTATAACCTTTATCACAGGATACCTTAAACATATTTCTTGCTTTCTGTATGGATTTATTTGCCCCTTGACCATTTTCATACATAACACCTAACTGATACATAGCATCCAGTTGATAATCTTTTCCAAGATTATATATACCTCTATTAGTTAGTGTGGTTGAAAGAACTTGATAGTAATGAAATGATTTTTTAAAATCAATTTTAGGAAAAGACTCATTACTATTATATGAATCGTTGCCATGATAATAAAAATAAGCCATCTTGTATACAGCTTGTAGATTGTGACGTTCTGCTGCTTTTTCTAAATATTTAGATGAACGAAGGGAGTCGGGTTCATGCTGATATTGATAATATTCAAAAAGAGCGTATGACGCGTTTGAATTGCCCTGTTTATCAGACTCAATTAGATATTTAAGTGCCTTATCACGATCAACCTTTACATTATTAGTTCCTCGGAAATAGATATATCCTATTTTATACTGCGCATCTGCATTACCTTCTTGAGCGGCCTTTTTCAGATAGTATATGTATTTTTTCTGATCGTATTCTTGAATTTTATCATAACCACCATACATCAAAGCTAGTTGATAGGATGCATCGGCATTTCCATTATTGGAAAAATTCTCTAATTTCGTTTTGTTTATCTCATGACAATGTCTAAATTCTTCATCTGCATTTTTGAGATCATCATATTCAGCAAAATTATTTTCGAGCATAACCTTTATATTTAACACAGCCTTAAACTCACCTAATTGCGCAGCCTTATGGAATAATTCTTTTGCTAATTTAACATTTTTCCCCTGAACTCCTTTCCCTGTATAATATAACAAACCTAATCCATTTAAAGACTGAGCACTACCTTTTTTGGACGATTCTTCCCATAGTATCTTTGCCTTCTGAAAGTTCTGGGGAAGTCCCTCTCCTGTATAATACATCTTTCCTAAATTATATTGAGCCTCTGCATCACCATGTTCAGCAGCTTGCTGGCATGCTCGTACATCAACTTGGCATCTATCATAAGCCTCGTATCTCTCCTGCTCACTTTGAGCATAGGCCGGAGTACCAATCAGAAATCCTTCTAGAAATATAAAACACAAAAACAGACTTTTTTTCATTATATTTACCTGCCCATAACACAAGAGGGAAAACACTACCCACAAATTATTTTTAGACTAAAAGTAATATTAACCTTGTATTCACAATGATTTTCAAGGTCAATTTCTCTGACATTATTGTATAATCCGCAAGTTAATATCCAAAGTTAAGTGTGTATATTATTTTTTAAACTGTTTATTGCACCATAAGCAGAATGCATCATTTGTATCTTTATCTCCTATTTCTGATTTTGCTTTTATTATAGCAGATGCATCATGAGGTCTTTTTATACCAAGTGAATGGTATAACCAATAAACAAATGAATTATTTATTTTCACTCCATCATCTATTTGTTCAGGCGATAATGAAAAATCATAAACATCACCTAATTGTCCATAACCGATGGCGAGTAATGACAAAAACTCCCTTGCGTTATCAGCAACTACACAGCATAACATCGAACCGGAACCAGAACCCATATGAACAATTCTAAGAGAGTTGCTATCATCCAGCCAAAAGGCAAGTTGAGAACCATCAAATCCACTCTCTGCAAATGATACGAGCCTTGATGAAATTTCCTCTGTAATTTCAGTGAGATCAAACCAATAGTGAATTCCTTTCTGACCTGATGTTGTAAAAGTTATATCTGGATTAATCTCATAATCTGAACTAATCCTTCCATAAGAATAAACTGTAGGGTCCCCCATCATTCCTTTTGGCGTTTCAATAAGGCCATCATGAGATTCAACAAGGCCATTTTCATTTATCCACTGATACAACTGCTCAATTTCCTCTGGAACACTTATATCACATGATAAATTTTCAAATTCTTTTTTTAAATCTAACAATAAGTTATTCATAATAGAAATCTCAAAATACCACAAAGAGCGTTAACACCACGCTTGATAGCGTGGAACATATATCATCTATGTAACATGAGGCTAATTTTTAAAGCCCGACTTTCCATTTTTTTGACGCCATTCTTTGACTTCTTGAACAACACCTTCGGGGCTATCTTCCCGATCTTCTCGTGGATAGTAAATGAGATCTGAGCCATCAGGATGCTCAGTCAATCGTTTAAACTCAAGGATATTTTGGATATCTTCTGCTTCAGTAGTATTATCGACATCAAATATCTTACGAACAAAATCCAAAAACTCTTCCTCTGTATAATCACTAATTTGTTTCATGTTATCCGCCTCTATGAATATCTATATGACGTTTCGGAGTTACTATTCCCATATTATCAATATTATAAACCTCACCACCTTCAATTATTGGTTTAATATGATGAATATCATACTTTATCTTTCCTCCGACCTGCTCACTTTCCCTTGGTGCTGGGGCTTTACCTACCTTGATATTACCGGAGTTGCCCCGTTTAAATTGTCTAGATAAATCAGGATCTTTTGAGACTTCTAACCAAAATGCCTTACGGAACTGGTCAAAGTTACCAAAGGTTCGCCCTCGTAGCTTGTCTGCTATCTGACTTGGAACCGGAGAACCATTCCCCGTGTTAGCATCAGACAACCAAATACCGCTAACCTTCTGGCCTTTACCCGTTACCTGACCGGGATTGTTTCGCAGATATATATATATCGGTGGAATATCCGATATTGGCAGAATAAGAATATAATCTGCAAAATCCTTCTCTTCCGGTGCCGGAGTGGTTGTAGCCTCAATACTGGTATCTTCCGGCATCGGATCAACAACTACCGGGTTCGGTATCCTTACCGGATTCTGGTTTCCTGTATTTGATGGAACATTGACACCTGAACTGTCTGGTGTCCAGATGATGGTAATACGCGGATCTTCCTCTGTGGTGAACGTATACGCTTTTCTGGAGTCATCCCAATCCATTTTGCGCACACGCACCATGTCTTTACCCGGTGGGGTGTGCCAGCCATGAGGAACAGGATTACCTATATCATCCTGTTCCCATGTATAACGCACACGGCTTGGTGCTTCACGCATCTGTTCCAGACGCATCCGGTCAATAAAGTCCTGTTCACCGTCATTCAGCCTGCCGGGCATCATTCCCATCACAACTGCGGCGATGGGAGCACCGGGACCGCTGGCTGCTATTCTTCCAGCTCCGCTTGCTATCTCACCAAGTTTTACCGCCCACGTACCTGACGTAATGGCACTTCCACCAATCAGACCAAGCACACTGGCACCTTCGACAGCCGTCTGAGCATTAGCAGCACTCGTCGCTGCGGCTGTTGCCCGCTGGTATTCGACTTCCTCATGGTTACCGAACCACCATTTATATAGGGCGCTTCGTTTCTTTGGCTCTGGAATATCTTCAGCAGGTTTCTTCTTCTTGGCAGTCTGGGCGTGCTGGACAACATCATTATCTGATGCAGGGTCGGCAGGTGGAACAGCCTGATAAAATGCCATCGCAGCGAAATTGGTATGAGGCTCCTGATCTACTCCGGCATCATTACAACCTTCACCACGAAGGCAGGATTTGGCAAAGACACGATTACGATCACGTTCTTCCGCGAGTTGTTTAGTTCTTTCTTCTTCTGCGGCCTTACGTTCAGCAACCAATGCCGCAAGGGCTGTAATAGAAGGATCCGGGCCTCTGCCAACCCATTGTCCTGCTGGCGCAATAATCCAGTTAGACCCTGAAGGGCAGGCACAGCGCACGATTGAACCATCAACCGCTGCTATTTTTCCATCATTGGTATCACGGGGTTCACCGGATACGATAACCCCTACCTCACCACATTTAGGGCATGGGGTTGTTTTATCCCCAACACGAACAACTCTTCGCCCATGTTCAGTATCATTAGACATTGAGGCGATACATTCAGCACCCGTGGTTGTTTTATCGCCCTCCAGTGCTGTCCCTCGGCCATAACAGTCAGATCGATGACCCATTACGCCACCTCACAGGATGACAGGAAATCCTCCGGCATCTTCTCTCCTTCACGGCCTACAATCATCGGGCCATTGCACAGAGTGCTGATAATCTCATCTCCGTTATCCAGATGACTGTTGACCAGCGCTACACCGCGACCATTTACCTCACTCATTTTACCCGCACCAGTGACAATTTTCGCCGTTCTCCCGTCAGGGTAAACAACCTCATCACCGACTAAAGCAATATTAACTTTCCTGCCGTCTGAAAGTTCGATTTCGTTTCCGTTGTATGCTGCACGAACTGTTCCCCCTTCTCTGGTAAGGCTGCCATCTACAGCAATACGGTATAGGGCATTAACAGGATGCTGGCGGCAATATTCCTGCTGGTCAGAGATTAGCGCCCGTGTTTCATCATTCATTCCGGCCAGTTGTTCCGCCGTAAACGGTGATTGATCCATTGTTGCCAGCACTTCCGGAGTCAGTTCATTGTTGTATTGACGATCCATTTCCTTTTCCTTGTCATGTTTGTGGTTAAGTTGATGTAATACTAACCGATCCGCAATTTGACTTAAAAGCGATGTTTGTCATGAAGTTATAAAAACCAACGACAAAATCAACAATGATGACGTATTCAGCTTAGGGCATTAATGATGTTATCGTTTCTTCACTCATCTGGCCGAGTTCAGAAATTAACCTTCGATAGCTGTTTACCATTTGCTCCCTGTCCAAATCACCGTCGGCTTCTGACAGGAAGTAATAACCGTAATCTTTAATGCAAATGTTTTCACCATTTTCCAGCGTGAGGTTTATTCCTTTTTCATTTTCCTCCATGCTGGTGATCAAACAGGTCATAAAGGGAATGTTTTCTTTCGCTTTAAAGATGTTTATTATTTTTATAGCTTTCATTGTATGCTCCTCCTTATCTTATATAAAAATACCATTTCCTGTTGAAAAAAAATCCAATTTAACTTACCCTTCAGAACAGGTTTACTGCCTGTTTATTACTCTCTTTTGAAAAGATATTTATCTTATGAGCTAACGCTCATGTGCTGCCGCACGGCTACGCCCTGACGCTGATATCCAATGGAATTTAATGGCTAACACATTTTCCATTATTTAATTGCAATATGGAAAGGATCCTTTTACCGAAGATCAGATCCTTTTTCGACATATAGCATTTATTCTTAAGTTTACAGAAAAATAATATCCACAGCAGCACTTCGTGATTGTTTTGGACAATCACATTGCTGAAACAGGGTTCATCCCTGTTAATGATGGATTTATCCATAAAGAATTGCGGCGTAGCCGCGATAACGTAGAGGAAAAACAATTGTATATTTACTAAAAAATCAGCAGCGCTTCGTGATTGTATAAAACAATCACTTGCTGTCCATAACATCAAGTAAAAACAAAGCAGAAAAATAGACGGTGCCATTTAACCGGCACACTCCCCGTTAAGGTTATTAAACATATTATAGTATTAAGGAGGCATAACCTATTATATTTAAAAGAGATTTCACAAAAAAAGTTTCCTGTACGGAAACCAAAGTTTCTTCTGTGGAAACTTTTTTATAGTTAAAACTCCCAGAAAGAAGTGAACGCCATTTCGCAAAAGTGTATTATTTTTCCTTTTTTCACATTTATTTTTGACAAAAACATACCCTGCATTATATAGAATAAACATAATAACAATAAAAGGATAACCGATGAGCATTGATTACAATACAATAATGACCTCCAGCAGTGAAGAAGTGGAAGAATATATAAACAGAAATCATTTTACAGACAAACAGAAACTGGAGATTTACAGTTTTTATAACAGAAACAGAAAAGATAAAATAACCGTAAATGTAAAAAAAGAGAGAAATTCTGACATTCAACCGGGAATAGCCTATGTTCATGCTTTTCTTGATAATCTGGAAAAACTCGGAAAAAAATATGTCTGGTGCAGAATACACAATAATGTTCCGCTTATGTAAACTCATGCAGCATGGAAACCTCATTGCCAGTATATCTCAGTCGGCACTCGCAGAAGAACTTAATATGAGCAAATCTAACGTGTGTAAATGTGGAATAAGCTAATAAATAAAGGCATTCTGGTCAAAGAAGGGAAGCATACCATGCTAAACGCAAATATCCGCCTTTCAAGTTCAGCATAGATTTGTTCTAGGGTGAGGTCTTTCAGTCCATCATATCGGCGTACATCAAACCAAGATAACGCTGTCCTGATTTCACCCATTTCCTTTTGTGTAGTCATTGTTCTACCGGTTGCTTTTGTGTTTCATAAAAATTAACCCATTCAACATGATAGAGAAAGTGGAAAAGAGAGGCGGGTTTTCAAAAATGGTGTGAGAGCAGATAAGTGATCTTAGAGGTACGTGCTTTTGCCTTGACTAAACATGCTTTCTTTAATAAAAAATAACTAATTTTTTTATATCAATTACCTTAAAGAAAATAACGACAACACCATGTTGACAATAAAAGTTAAATTAAATGTGTATAGTTAGATGGTTACGACAACAACCAATTGTTTTTAATTGACATTTTTATCATAAGAAAACAATAATGATGGTAATATGTTGGTAAATAACTGTGTTGTTTTCACAATCCCGTCAATAGAAAGGAGTACAGATGAAGTTCGAGTCCAGTCAGAGGAGCCAAATTTTAGTTTCATTATTTTCCTTTAAGTCCTGTAACATTTAAAAAAACAAGAAGTTATCTTTATTCGGTTATCCTGCCTGGGATTGCCGGGTTTTCTGACATGCATGGTTTTTCGGGGCCTCACGTTTCGTTGAGAAAATGAAGCCCTCACCGATGGCATTAATCGATACTGCTCTCCCAAGCTCAAACCTACCAATAAATCCTTCAAGCTTACCGACAGTTCATCACTGTACCTGCAGATCAAACCCAACGGCTCAAAGCTCTGGTATATGAAGTACCGCATCAATGAAAAAGAGAAAAAGCTGGCTTTCGGCCCCTACCCAGACGTCTCCCCTTTTAAGCACGTCAGCTACGCGATGCCGCCCGCGCCAGAGTACGTTAAGGAGCCGACCCTACCGCGGATAAGAAGATCGCCCGGCAGAAAAAGAAAAACGGACATACCTTTCGCCAGTTCGCCATGAAGTGGCACGGTGCCCACACGAATATGACAGATTTATCACGACTGAGGGATTGCCCACTATTGCGCTAACAGGCAACGCGCGATGGTCAGGTAAGCCTGTACCGCACCGCTATCCTCTAACTGCCGACTGATCAGCATCAGATTGGCCGACAGTTCCGGTGCATCCAGCGGACGGTACACCAGCCCTGGAATAGAAATATTCAGCAACGGCTCCGGCACCAGTGCCAGCCCTTGTCCTGCGGCCGCCAGAGTGAGGACACTTAGGGTGCTGGAAGTACGATGCGCAGTCTGGGGCGCGCGGCCCAGTATTCGGGTGAGCGCCGTGTAAAGCGGCTCATCCGCACTATGACTATCGTAAAAAATGATCGGCTCATCTGCCAGCATATCCACCGTCAGATACGGGCAATCGGCCAGCGGATGATCGTCGGCGATAGCCACCAGACGGTTCCAGACACCGACCGTTTCAGATAACAGTCCCTGGACGTTGAGGAGACTGTGATCCGGCATATAACCAATATCGAGCTGCCCGGAGAGGATCGCATCTGCCAGCAACAGCGGCGCCACTTCACGCGCCACCAGCTCAACATCAGGGTAGGCTTTGCGAAACGCCCGCATATCTTTTGTCAGTTTACCGCTGAACACCGCGTTTCCGGCAAAGCCAACACGCACGCGACCGCTTTCGCCGCGTATCGAGCGCTGCACCGCCAGCCGGGCATTTTCTGCCTGATCCAGCGTGCGCTGGGCTTCCACCTGCAACAACCGTCCGGCTTCCGTCAGCACCACTTTCCGGCTGGTGCGCAGAAACAGCGGACCGCCCAGCTCCTCTTCCAGCGCTTTGATTTGCATACTGAGTGCAGGCGGTACAATATTTAACCGCTCGGCGGCGCGACCAAAATGCCCCTCCTCTGCGACGGCGAGAAAATAGCGCAGGTGACGCAGTTCCATATACAGCCCTCATCATTCATTTAAACTGAATAATTGGTCAGTTTCATCTACTGGATTTTATCTTTAATCGCGATCAAACTGAAGTTCCCTTTAATTATGAGCTGACACGCCATGCATACTTATCTGGAAGATCGTCAACAAATTACCGACCTGCTTACGGGATGGATCCATCGCGATCTTGGCGAGTGGGAGCAACTACGCGAGCTGTTCCACCCAGATGGCACTATTGAGATCACCTGGTTTGAAGGTCTGTCCAGCGATTTTGTCGACGGCTCGATACGCATGGGCGCATCAGACGCGCGCACCAAACACCTGATCGGTACGCCGGTCGTCACCTTCAATGCCGACGCTACCAAAGCGATTGTCGAAACTAACGCGATGATCATCGCTGAAAACGTGAAGCTGAATATCGGCTGCACCACCCACAACCGCTTTTACGACATGGCGGAAAAACGTAACGGCGTCTGGAAGCTGCTCCACCGCCAGAGTATTTACGATATGGGCAGCTTTACCTTTCCGCTCGGCATGGTCGATATCGATCAAGAGACGCTGAAAAAGTACCCGCGTGAATACGCAGCGCTGGCCTATCTGCTGGATAAAAGCGGCTTCCCGGTTAATCGCATCTTCGCGACCCGCGGCAGCGATCTTGAGAAGCAAATGAAGGAAGCAAGCCAGCGCTGGCTGGTGGCCTGACGCTTCAGCTGAGCGATGCCGCGAGTCGATCGTTTTGCCACTGAATAACGTCATATTTTGCTTTAATCAGAGAAATAAAGAGAAGATCGCCCACGGCAACGCCGAAAAACCATTTAACCAAAGCGAAGAACACGCATGAAAGCTGGATATATACGCCAAAACCTGACGGCCCTTTTACTCGCCACATCGCTGCTGCCCACTGCCGCGTCGGCGGCCCAGACGCTTATCTACAGCGATCATGAGCCATTGGGAGGCATGCGTACCCGTTTTATTAACGACGTATTTTTCCCGGCAATTGAAAAAGAGTCGCTGGGCCGCCTGAAGATCGACGCACACTGGGGTGGCGAGCTTAACACCAGCTACGAGGCGTTAGGCAAGGTCAGCAAGGGCGAAGTTGATATGGCAACCGTTGTGCCGGAGTACAACGCCGAGCAGCTGCCGCTGCATCAGATTTTCAAAAGCTTTCCTGTCGGCCCTACCGATGCGCAACAGGTTGCATTTTTCCGCCGCGTCTACGCCGATATCCCAGCCTTCCCGGCAGAGTTGAAGAAAAATAATGTGGTGAGCGTTTTTCTGGAAACCGGCTATCCGCTGGCCTTTTTCAGCAGCAAAGTCATGCCAGATCTGGGAAAAATTAAGGGGGGTACATGGCGTTCAGCCAGCTTCTGGCATCGCGATTTTCTGCAAAACGCGGGCGCGAAACCAGTGACCATGCCCTGGGGCGAGCCAACCTATCACGCGCTGAAAACCGGCGCGATTGACGGCATGATGCTGAACGTTGACAGCGGTTACGATCTGAAAGCATATCAGTTCGCGTCCAACGTGCTGATCTCCAAAGATTTGTGGCTGGGGCATCTTTACATTCTGGCAATGAACGAAAAAACCTGGGATAAGCTATCTCCGGAGGACCAGGCGGCGATCCTGCGTGCGGCACAAACCGCGTATAAGTCCCTGGGCGCGGTGATGAACCAGAGCTTTAACACCCAGATAGACGATTTGCGTAACGTCGGTGCCACGGTGCGTATCCTGAAACAGGAAGAAGTTGCTCAGTGGCAAAGCACCACCCACTACCAGGCCGCACAGGCGAAGTGGGTAAAAGAACAGGAAGCCAAAGGCGTGAACGATGCGGGAACGGTGATGAAGCAGGTTAACGCCATTATGGATAACGCCATGCATCAGAAGACGCACTAAAAGGGATAAGCCCCCTGCGCAGGCGGTCGAGGAAGTATTCTGAATTCCAGGAGAGAGGTCATGATAAAAACACTGCCCCGATTGCTGTTGCTCACTTTCCTTATCGCATCCAGATACGCGCTGGCGGCAACGTCCACTGAGATCAAACAACCGCAGGCACCCGTTACCGCCATCACCCCGATTAATGTGTCGCCAGGCGATAGCGACAGCGCGGTTAACGCGTGGAATTCACGCACAGCCAGCCTGACGAAAGCACCCGGTTTTATCAGCGCCACCCTGTATCAGTCGGTTTTGCCCGGGAGTCCCTGGCCGCTGATCGAAATCGTGCAATGGCAATCATATACCACCTGGACAAAAGCCCATGACAATCCGGGTCGCAACAGCCTGACCGGGTTCTACCGCCCGGCGGTCGCCTATTTCAATTTAGCTGCCCGTCATGAGAGCCAACTCCCTGAAGCGCTGCTGAACAGGGTCAAAAAAGATCCCGCATTCAGCCATCCCGAATCGCCTTTTGTTTTTATCAACCTGATGGAGATGGCGCCAGAAGACGCGACGACGTTTATTGCCGACTGGAAAATCCGCTCGCAGTTGACCCGTCAGCAGGCTGGTTCCATGAACGCCACGCTCTACAGGGCGGTGCTGCCGGACGAGCGTTATTCGATTATCAACGTCAGCCAGTGGCAATCCTATAATGCGTTTGTGGATGCCCAGAACGATCCGACGTACTCCCGACAGTTGCAAAACAACCTGAACCAGACCAGCAGCATCAAACTAATTCGCGGCTTTTTCCGCCCGGTGGCTTATCAGATTCAGACCTACGATTAACACAATATCTCCGCTTATTCGCGAAAAGGAAACAATATGCAGACAACGACATTAGGCAACAACGGGCCTCGTGTCTCCAGGCTGGGATTTGGCGTCATGCAGATGGCGATAAAAAAACCGCACAACGACCAGGAGAGCATCGCCGCAATTCAGGCGGGGCTGGACGCGGGCATCAATTTATCGATGTCGCAGATTTTTATGGTATGGGGCGAGGCGAATATCTGGTTGGCCAGGCAATTAAAGGGCGCAGGGATCAGGCGTTTCTCAGTGTAAAATGCGGCGCTATGTTCTCGCCGACTGGCGCATTTTCGGCGTCGATGGCCGCCCGGAGGCGATAAAGAATTTTGCCTCTTACTCCCTGCAACGCCTGGGCGTGGAAGTTATTGACCTCTATCAACCGTGTCGCGCCGATCCAAACGTGCCTTATGAAGAAAGCATCGGCGCGATTGCTGACCTCATTAAAGAGGGCAAGGTTCGCCATCTTGGCGTTTCCGAAGTCGGCGCTGATCTGCTGCGTCGCGCAGTGAGGATATCGTTCCAGTGCTGGGGATGAGTCGCCCCGAACGCGTGGAGGAAAACCTTCAGGCGCTGGCTATTTCGCTGACGGCTGATGAGCTGGCGACACAGGATAGCGCTTTTGCGCCCGACGCCATTATCGGCGATCGTTATCCGGCAATGGTAATGAAGCTGGCTGCGCGGTAAATCCCACGCCATTGAGAAAAGAAGTAAGCGTAGAGGACCGTCTCTCCGTCGAGAAGCGTTCTGTGTGCTTACATATTCTGATTCAGCAAGCTGTCGCAGCTTAATCCCCTGGACAAATCTCATCTACAGCCAGAGGAGCCAAATTTAGAAAAGCCCGCTTTTTAGCGGGCTTTTTGCTTTTCTGTTTTCAGGACTGCCTCAACGGAACGGCGGTTCGTTAAAGGTACGCAGTTTACGTGAGTGCAGCTTATCGCCTTCGGCACGCAGCAGATCAATGGCATGGATACCAATCTGCAAGTGCTCTGAAATCGCCCCTTCATAAAAACGGTTGGCCTGACCGGGTAGCTTGATCTCACCGTGCAGTGGTTTGTCCGAGACGCAGAGTAGCGTGCCATACGGTACGCGGAAGCGATAACCTTGTGCTGCAATGGTGGCACTCTCCATATCGATAGCCACCGCTCGACTCAGGTTAAAGCGTAGCGCCGAGGCGGAATAGCGCAGTTCCCAGTTACGATCGGAGGTGGTGACGACTGTACCAGTACGCAGACGCTGTTTAACCTCTTCACCCGGCATTCCGCTGACCATTTTTGTCGCGTCATACAGCGCGCGCTGCACTTCAGCGATACTCGGGATTGGGATATCCGGTGGCAAAACTGCATCCAGCACCTGGTCGTCACGCAGATAAGCATGGGCGAGAACATAATCGCCAATATCCTGGCTTTCACGCAGACCGCCACAGTGACCAATCATCAGCCAGACGTCCGGGCGTAATACCGCCAGGTGATCGCAAATGGTTTTGGCGTTGGAAGGGCCGACACCAATATTGATGAGCGTAATGCCTTGCCCGTCGGCGGTAACCAGGTGCCAGGCCGGCATCTGATGTTTTTTCCATGCCAGATCGGAAATAGCCTCTTCCGGTGCTTCTGTTTCTGCGGTGATCCAGATCCCTCCAGCACAAGAGAGGGCAATGTAGGGGCTGTCCGGATCGAGTATCTGACTGCATCCCCAACGCACAAACTCATCAACATAGCGGGTGTAGTTGGTAAACAACACGAACGGCTGAAAATGTTCAACCGGGGTGCCGGTGTAATGGCGTAACCGCGCCAGAGAGAAATCGACCCGGCGGGCGTCAAAGTGCGAGAGCGGGGAAAATTCTGCCGGATGATAAATCCCGTCTGCAGTTTCATCACCAATCTGCGCCAGTTCCGTGGTAGGGAAATGGCGGGTTAATCCAGCGCTCATGGAGCGATCGAGCGTCAACTCCGACCCGTCAATTACATAGGGATAAGGGATCTCATGCTGGGACAGTTCTACCGTAATATGCGCACCATAATCCTGCGCGAGCAGCGTCAATTGTTCTTCAAGATAAGGTCGGAACAGCGTCGGACGGGTAATGGTGGTGGTATAGCACCCGGCATGGGTGAAACGCCCATAGGCGCGGGTTTTCGGTGGATTCGTCGCGCTACCATCCCAGGTGACAGAAAGTGAGGGATACACAAACAGACCGTTGTGACGGGCAACCGGGTCCGGAAGTTCACCTGTTTCAATATACCTGCCAATCGCACTGCGCAGCGCTTGTACCGACTGCTCATACAGCGTATCAAGTTTTTCCAGGGCCTGTGCAGGCGTCAGGCTTGAGCCCTTACTCTTCATCTGTATCTCCTTGTTCTACAGGTGTACTGCTTTAGAGATAGTATGTCAGCAGATTGTGAAACAAAAGTGAGAGTTTTAGAGAAGATGCGAAAGCCGAATGGCTTTCGCAGAGTAATCAGTCGGATTGCTTGTCTTTCATCAGCAATGCGGTGGTCGCCGAAATCAGACAGCCAGCCAGAAGGTAGAGGGCCACGCTGTGCCAGTCGCCGCCTGAAAAGGTGACCAGCGCCGCAGCGATGAAAGGGGTGAAACCTCCACCGACAACGCTGGCAACCTGATAGCCAACCCCTGCGCCGCTGTATCGGTAGCCCGCACCAAACATGTCGGTGAACATCGGTTGTTGTACACAGACCACCATGTCATGAGCGATGTTGGCAAGCATCAGCGAAAAAAATACGATCCAGAAGAGTGATTGCGACTCCAGGGCCATAAAGAACGGGAAGGCGCTTAACGAGCCGATCAGCGCACCGGTAATATAGATGCGCCGACGACCAAAACGATCTGCCAGCCAGGCAAAACAGGGGATCGTCACGCAGCTCAGCCCTCCGACCAGCAGCCCAATATTCAAAAAGAGCTCGCGGGGTAGCCCCAGGTTCTGTGTAGAAAAGTTCAGGGCGAAAGCGGTCACAATATACATGGTCAGAAGTTCGCACAGACGCAGAGCAATGATCTTTAAAAACGCACCCGGATGGCGAATAAGCGCTTCCATCACCGGCAGACGGGCTTTCTTTTCTGGTGCCTGCTGTTTTTGTTGCTCGAATACGGCAGATTCTTCCATGCCGTTTCTTATCCACAGCGCGCCAAGCACTAGCACAATGCTGAACAGGAACGGAATACGCCAGCCCCAGCTCAGGAATTGTTCATCGGTGGTGAGATAACTGATTAGGGAAATAAGACCGGTTGAAAGCAACAAACCCACGCCATACCCCACCTGAACGCCACTGCTGTAAAACGCTTTTTTGTTTTCCGGCGCGCTTTCCACCGACAGTAATGTGGCGCCGCCCCATTCGCCGCCCACGGCAAACCCCTGAATAGCCCGTAGCAGAACAAGCAGCGCGGGTGCCCACCAGCCGATAGCCGTAAATGAGGGAAGGATGCCAATTAACGCAGTGGCAATGCCCATCATCCATACAGTCAGCATGAGCATTCGTTTACGACCGAGGCGATCGCCGAAGTGACCAAAGATGACGCCACCCAACGGGCGGAACAGAAATCCGACGCCAAAGGTGGCAAAGGCAGCGAGCGTTCCCATGGCCGGGCTGACCTGGGGGAAAAACTCGCTGTTAAACACCAGAGCTGCGGTTATGCCGTAGATCAGAAAGTCGTACCAGTCGACAACGGCACCGGCAAAACTCCCCAGCGCAGCGCGGCGCGCACGACTGAGTGAGGGTATTTCATCCTCTGAGGATGTGGTGATAGCGGTGGAGTCCATAGTAATCCTGTCTGTACATTTTTTATTATTAGTATGGGAATAGGGTCGCGCACATTGCGGCCGATACATAAGCGACAGTTATGAGACTACCGCGACAGGACAAAAGAGAAAACGATTTTTATTCAGGTTGGCAAGAGAACAAAATAATCCATTCTTTAACGAAGGCCAAAAAGCAAAAAGCCCGCTAAAAGCGGGCTTTTCTAAATTTGGCTCCTCTGACTGGACTCGAACCAGTGACATACGGATTAACAGTCCGCCGTTCTACCGACTGAACTACAGAGGAATCGTGTGAACGGGGCGAATATTAACGATGCCCAACCTCATTGTCAAAGCCTGAATACACAATCGCGTTTGTTTGCCGAAATATTCGTCGTTTCGCCGCTTATTCCGTCGCAACGGGTGTTTTTGTCACCTTTTTATGGGATGGGCGTGGGTATTTCCACAGCCATCGCCCGCTGACCATTCGCCAGTAAAACAGCGCAGCGCGTACCGCCCAATCAAAGAACATCCCCATCCAGACGCCGACCACGCCCCAGCCAAGCACGATGCCCAGCGTATAGCCCGCGATGACACGGCAGCCCCACATGCCAAGCATCGACACCCACATGGCGAACCTCGCATCACGCGCCCCCTTAAAGCCGGAAGGTAGCACCCATGAAGCCGCCCAGATGGGCATAAACGCCGCGTTAAGCCAGATCAGGATCACAACGACATCTTTCACTTCCTGATCGCGGGTATAAAACGAGGCCATCAGTCCGGCGAACGGTGCGCTTAACCATGCAATGGCCGTGAGGCCAATCGTAGAAAGCCAGAATACGTGTCGTAGTTGAATTTCCGCCTGCGCAATTTGGCCATTTCCCAGTCGTCTGCCCGTAATGATCGTGGATGCCGATCCTAACGCATTACCCGGCAGGTTAATTAATGCAGCAATGGAGAAGGCAATAAAATTACCGGCGATCACACTGGTCCCCATGCCAGCCACAAACATCTGGGTTAACAACTTGCCGCCGTTGAAAAGCACGGACTCAATACTGGCAGGAATACCAATTCCCATGACTTCCCAGATAATCGCGAAATTCAGCGGCTTGAAATAGCTCTTCAGCGTGATACGCAGCGCCGGATTAAAGCCGATCATCAGCACCCAGATGATCGCCACCGCACCAATATAACGTGAAATAGTGAGTCCTAATCCAGCGCCCACGAACCCAAGCCCAGGCCAGGAAAATACACCGTAAATCAGGATGCTACTAATAATGATATTGAGGATATTCATGCCACCATTAATCAGCAGCGGGATTTTGGTATTCCCTGCCCCGCGCAGCGCGCCGCTACCAATCAGCGCAATTGCCGCCGCAGGATAGCTTATTACCGTTAATTCGAGGTAGGTCAGCGCCAGTGCTTTGACTTCTTCCGTCGCCTCGCCGGCCACGACGTGAATAATCTGCGCGCCAAAATAGTGAATCACCGCTGCCAGAATCACGGCAAACAGCGTCATAATCACCAGAGATTGTCTGGCAGCCGCCCGGGCACGCCTGGGATCTCGCTTGCCAAGGCTAAAGGCCACCACCACCGTCGTTCCCAGATCGATCGCGGCGAAGAAGGCCATAATCACCATATTAAAGCTATCAGCCAGACCGACTCCCGCCATCGCCTCCTTCCCCAGCCAACTGACCAGAAACGTACTGAGTACGCCCATCAGTAAAACACAGGTATTCTCCAGAAAAATAGGCACGGCAAGCGGCGTAATTTCACGCCAGAAAAGCACCTTATAACTCTTGCGTTTAGCATACCAGGGCGTGCGAGAGACGGCCTGACGTAAGGCTGCGGAGACGTTCAAAATGGACCTTAGAGAAGAAAGTTGAAACCTCATTTCAAATGATGAGGGAGAAAGCCAAAAGCTGCAAAGTTTTTTCCGTAGAAAATGTCTGTAATTGCAACAAACTGTTGAGGGAAGCGGCAACTGAACAAAGATGTCCGAAATGGGGTTTGACAAAAGATTTTTCGCCGCTAAGATAAGCCTCCACAACGATTCCTCTGTAGTTCAGTCGGTAGAACGGCGGACTGTTAATCCGTATGTCACTGGTTCGAGTCCAGTCAGAGGAGCCAAATCCTTGTTTTCGAGCATCCTTACGAATCTTTATCATTTTCGATTCAACGGGTTGGCTCGAAAAACCTTATTACACTGCCTTCTGATTACCCCAATCAAGTCTACGATCCCCACGGGCAGCATCTACAAGTCAAACCAGACAGTTCCCATCCCTCGTATCTCAAGTACCCTGTAAACAGTATGGAACCACGCATTGCGCTGGGGAAAAACCTGCCGAATCTCTCCTGTATGCTGCCGTATTTCCTGGGCAAGGAAATAACATCAAAAGACGGCATAAATCATGATGAAGGCCGTATTACGAACCAACGTCCTCACTTAGGTTTATGACAGCGCAGGGTCACCTTTTTACAATCCATATTTCTCAGCCAGGCCCGTCGCTGCCTGCTGCCAGCAGTGGAACGATGACATCACTGAGCGGCGTTGGGATGCCATGTTTTCGCCCGAATCGCTGTACCACCCCGTTTCGAATGTCCCATTCAAGCGGGCGGTTTGCCTGCCTGTCAGCCAGGATTGAGGTTCCTAAATCAGCCGGAGCGCTATGGAATCCATCCACTATTGCCTGCGGTACATCATCATCCAACATGGCGCCTTCTGCACGCGCGACGGCGAGGCATTCTTGCAAATAAGCCAGTGCAAGCCGGGTGATATCAGGACGACTAAACATGCCGGCGCGGCGGTTCGCCAGTACCATCAGTCCCGCCACCGCATTCTGGAGTAATTTGCGCCAGGCGACAGAGGTGAAATCAGCCGCCAGCTCAACGGTACAACGGGTGCCGCTTAACGCGTTGAGCACCCGTTTCGCTTCAGGACAATCCGGCAGGGTGAGGCGCGGCCTGGCCCGTAACCACACAGACGCGTCCGGCTCCCGTTGGGCCGGAAACCAGACCACAGAAGGCAGCACTGTGGCACCGCCAGTGTATGAGGCCAGGTGTTGCTGTTCGACGCCATTTTGAAGGGCACATACTACTGAATCTTTGCCACATAAGACCGAAAGCCAGCGTGCTATCGCCTCTGTCTGTGTCGCTTTTACGGAAACAAAAATCAGATCAAAGGGTTGGGTTATTTCTGTTGAATTGATGAGAACAGGCCCCGGGACAATTATCCGTCCTTCATCATGGCGTAGCTCTAGTTGAGGGTATGCAGTACGACCACACAGAATGGGAGTCCGTCCTACTTCATGCAATGCCGCTGCGATGGTGGTGCCGATAGCACCAGGACCGATAAGTGCAACAGAAGGATTCATCAACATCGTTTTTTCTCCTTAGTCTCTGTTACTGACTCGCTACAGTTGGGGTGCCCTATTCCAGGCATTTAGAAAGCCCGATATGTCGCGGGCTTTCTGTTTTCAGAGTTACAGGCGTCAACCCTGCGTTATTTTCACCGGCATCCCTGAGCGGCGTTCGAGCGCTTCGCTTACGCGATGCGTGTCCACACCCGCCCCCTGCATAAAGCTGCGCATAACTGGCGTGATGGGAAGAGGGACTTTCTTATCCGACTCGTATTCTGTGCGATTGCGAGAAAGCGGTTCGTGCACCTCAATCCAGCGACTGCCATCCGGTTCGGTGGTCGTTTTTACCGGCTGATCGATGATCTGTACGCGTGTACCGACCGGAACATTCTGGAACAGATACGCGATATCATCGTTGCGTAAACGGATACATCCCTGGCTTACTCGCAGCCCAATACCGAAGTTGGCATTGGTGCCATGAATAGCGTACAGCTTACCGATATAGATTGCATACAATCCCATCGGGTTATCAGGACCCGGCGGGACGAAAGCCGGTAAACTTTCCCCTCTTTTGGCGTATTCACGGCGGGTATTGGCTGTCGGCGTCCAACTCGGCGCTTCCTGCTTGCGCTCAACGCGAGTTACCCAATTTCGCGGCGTTTCGCGCCCTGCCTCACCAATACCAATCGGCAAAATCTCAACGCTATTGCTGTCTTTTGGATAGTAATACAGACGCATTTCCGCCACGTTAATGACGATGCCCTGTCTCACGGTGGCGGGTAAAATAATTTGCTGCGGCACCACCAGCGTTGAACCCGACACAGGGAGAAACACATCCACGTCCGGGTTAGCTTCAAGCATATTACTCAACCCTTGCCCGTACTGGGCGGCGAAGGTTTCCAGCGGTTGAGTATTCTGATCCGGAATGGTAATGGTCAGCGGTTCGCCAACCAGACGACTCCCTTCAGGCGGTAACGGATAGCTGACAGCCAGCGCGCTCTGGCCTGCAAGCAGCATAATAAGTGAACACAGTATTTTCACACGAGGCAACATTTCCCTTTCCTCAGTCGCGGCAGATGTCGCCGAATTATAGCTTTTTTATATAATTTTGTTTTGAACATCACTCCTGAAGTGCAAACCGTAGGATTCACAGGTCGGATACGCAGGGGCATCCGGCAACAAACCGGGTTATTTGCCTTCCGGCAGCACTATGTTGCTGGCCGCCAGTTGCCCCATATTGTGATACATGGCGCAGGCTGCTTCGACAACAGGCATCGCCAGCGCGGCCCCACTCCCCTCACCCAGGCGCATCCCCATATTGAGATAAGGTTCCAGTTTCAGATGTTCCAGCGCAATCTGCGCTCCTTTCTCCGCCGATAAATGCGAAGGAATTAAATAAGGCTTAATCTCGGGCGCTATCTGGCAGGCCGCCAGCGCAGCGGAATAAGAGAGGAAACCATCTAACAGCACCGGCAAGCCGCAGGATGCGGCCCCCAACATCACGCCTGCCATTCCTACCAGGTCGAACCCTCCGACTTTCGCCAGCACATCAATACCGTCATGCGCATCTGGCTGGTTAGTGGCTATCGCGCGACGCACCACATCGATTTTATTACCCACACGCGAAAGCGGTAAATTAGCGCCGATCCCCACTACGTCATCAGGCTCGCTGCCGGTGAGAACGCTGACAATGGCCGCCGCAGGCGTGGTGTTCGCCATGCCTAACTCGCCGACGCCAAACAGCGTAACGCCGTCCTGCGCAAGTTCACGAGTATAGCGAATCACTTCAAGCAAAAGCTCTTCTGCCTGTGCGCGACTCATGGCCGGTCCCGTGGCAATATTCCCGCAGCCGCGAGCCACGCGCATGTTCACAACGCCGGGGATGGGTTCGGCATCAATCCCAACGTCAATCACATGCACTTTCGCTGCGGCCTGCGCCGCCAGCACGCAAACGCCCGTGGTGCCGCGCGTCATATTCGCGGCCTGAATTGCGGTCACAATCTTCGGCGAGATAGCAACCCCCTCATCCCAGACGCCATGATCGGCGCACATTACCAGAATCGCTTTCTTACCAACCTGCGGTGTGCCGTTCAATCCGGGCATTCCCGCTAACTGTATTGCCAGCGCTTCCAGCCGCCCCAGACTTCCCGGTGGCTTAAGTAGACCATCAATATGCTGCTGAGCTCGAGCCATCGCGCCACTGTCCGGCGGTGGAATTTCGCGGAGTAAAGCGGTTAACGTCTGCATAAGGGTTCTCTATAGGTTGGCTGACTCACAGCAGAGCCAGCAGGAATATCAACTCGCCAAGTTCAATCGCTGCCCCCAGCGTATCGCCGGTCTGCCCGCCAAGCGTGCGTTTTAACAACTGTCCGAGGATATAAATCGCAATCATTGTCACGACCATCGCCGCCACACCCTGCATGCCTGGCAGCAGCACTGCCGCAAAAATAACCGCCAGTCCGAGGGTAAAACAGGTTTGTGTTCCGGTCACATGACCGATAAAAACATTGCCCAGCCCCTCTTCACGGGCATAGCGATGCTGATACATCAGCAGAACGGCGGTTCCGCGTCCTACCGCACACGCTGCCGCCAGCGCCGCCAGCATCGGAGTACCTCGCAGCGCCAGTTCGCTCACCACCAACACTTTTGCCAGCAGCACGAATATCAGCGCCAGCCCACCGTGGGTTCCCAAACGGCTGTCGCGCATAATCTCGAGCATCCGCTCCCGGCTACGCGCCGAAAAAACACCGTCGCAGGTATCTGCCAGACCATCGAGATGAAAACCTCCGGTCATCAACGCCAGCGCTAAGACGCTGAATAACGCCGCCAGCGGAACACCGCTCCATGACTGAAAAATCAAAAAGACCAACCCGCTCAGTGCGCCAAGCAACAAGCCGATCAAGGGAAACATTACGATACCGCGGGAATAATGTTCGAACTCCAGCCCCTGCGACAAGCGGCCAGGAACGGGCAAACGGGTGATAAAAGCGAGCATCGCCCAGAACAATTTACTCATTTAATTTTGACTCCAATACCTGATACCACCAGCCAGACCTCATCCGCCGCCGCCGCCAGACGCTGATTCACGCGCCCGGCAATGTCCCGAAAATGGCGCGCCAGCCGGTTTTCCGGAACAATGCCCATGCCCACCTCGTTAGTCACCAGGACTACCGTCGCCGGGCATCGCTGACAGGCGGCAATCAACGAGATAATTTCCGCCTCAATCACCTTTTCCATTGCGGCGTAATCCCAACTCTCGGGGTCGCTATCTCCGCCGTAAGCAAACAGCAGGTTAGTAACCATCGTGGTGATACACTCCAGCAGAATGGCCTCATCCGTACCGTTCTCCGCCGTGATGAGCTCGTCAAGATGCTGCCAGCGCTCTGCGGTTCGCCAGTGCGCTGGACGACTATCTCGATGATGCTGAATTCGTGCCGCCATCTCTTCATCCCAGATTTGCGATGTCGCGATGTACAACACCTGAGGGCAGTCGGCAATCAGGGCTTCAGCGTGTCGGCTCTTACCGCTACGTGCGCCGCCGGTAACCAGAATCATCATACGGACTCCTGGTGCTGTTGCATGATGGTATAAATTTTCTCAATATCGATGTGTTTCCGCATCGCATCTGCCAGCAGGTCAAACTGCTGCGATTTATATTGCGCGTAATGGAACGTGGGATCCAGGGGAGAAAGGCCCTTACGTTGGCGCAGTCCGTTGACCAGCGCGCGGGTAAAATCATCGCTATCAAACAGACCATGCAGATAGGTGCCAAACGCCAGCCCGTCCGCCGTGACTGCGCCATCCGCCACGTAGTGACCGTTCTTATTTAATTGCACTACCGGCTGGCAGTAGTCTTGTAGCGTGGTTTCACCCATATGAATTTCGTAGCCGCGTACCGCCAGACCAGACGCTGCCGATAACCAACCGGGTAAAACGGGCGACATTGTCCCGTCGACCAGCGTTGTCGTTTTATGTTGGGCAAATTGCGTCGTGGTCGGCAGCAGGCCAAGTCCTGGCAGCGTGCCCAGCCCCGACTCCACGTCGTCGATCAGGGTTTCGCCCAGCATCTGGTAGCCACCGCAGATCCCCACCACCGGTACATGTTGTCGGTGCGCCTGCATTACCGCGTGGGCCATACCGCTTTCACGCAGCCAGACCAGATCGCCCAGCGTATTTTTGCTGCCAGGCAGGATCACCAGGTCAACGCCGCTCAGTTCTTCCGGCTGACGCACATAGCACACGCGCACATCCGGCTGCGCGGCCAGCGCATTAAAATCGGTGAAGTTCGAAATATGCGGAACCTGCACCACCGCAATGTTGATATCGCGCTTCCCGGTGCGCAAATACTTCCCTTTTTGCAAGGCCACACCGTCTTCATCTTCGAGATCGATATCCAGCCACGGCATCACGCCCAGTACGGGAACACCGGTCAGGTTTTCAATCTGCTCAATACCGGAATAGAGCAGCGCCACGTCGCCACGAAACTTATTGATGATGACGCCTTTCACCCGCGCGCGTTCATGCTCATGCAACAAGGCTAATGTTCCGTAGATGGAGGCAAACACCCCGCCCCGGTCAATATCAGCAACCAGTATTACCGGGCATTGCGCCATTTCAGCCATGCCCATATTGACGATATCCCGGTCGCGAAGATTGATCTCTGCCGGGCTACCTGCGCCTTCGAGTACCAGCACCTCAAACTCCTGCGCCAGGCTCTTATAAACGGAGAGGATCTGCTCGCGCAGTTGCGGCTTATACGCGTGATAACTGACGGCGTCCATATCCGTCGCGACCTGTCCCATCAGTACGATCTGCGCTTTACGATCGCTGGTCGGTTTCAACAGCACCGGATTCATGCGCACATCTGGCACGATCCCGGCCGCCTCCGCCTGGAAAATCTGCGCGCGCCCCATCTCTTTGCCATCCGGCGTTATGCCGGAGTTAAGCGCCATATTTTGCGATTTAAACGGCGCGGTTCGCCGGCCATCCTGGTAAAAGATGCGGCAAAGTCCTGCTACCAGTACGCTTTTGCCGACGTCAGACGCCGTCCCCTGCAACATAATTGCCTGCGTCATGACGCCTCCTTAATATGTCGTTTTTGCATACGACGAAAAAATTCTTCTTCGGTTTTACACAGCGGAAAGCCTAGCTGCGCATGCAGTTTTACCAGCCACGGCTGGGTTAACCCGGCCGCCTCTATCAGCGCTGTACGCGTGAACACGTCACCTGGCTCGCCGTTGGCTAGCACTTCGCCATGATGCAGAACATACACGGCATCGCTGACTTCATAGATCAAATCGATGTCATGGCTGGAGATCACCACGTGATTCCCCTGCGCCACAATACGTTTAATGATGTCAATCATCTGACTGCGACCGGAAGGATCAAGTCCTGCCGTAGGTTCATCAAGCAGTAAATATTTCGCCCGTAGCACCAGCGCCCCGGCAATAGCCACTCGCTTTTTCTGCCCGTGGCTTAAGGACTGAATGGGCTGATGGCGAAAACGCTGCGCATCCACCAACGTCAGTGCGTCATCCACCCGCCGGGCAATTTCATCCTCTGCCACGCCCAGATTACGCAGGCTGAAGGCGATATCGCTGTCGATATCGGTATAGAAAATTTGCTGATCCGGATCCTGAAACACGGTCGCCACCTGCTGACGCAGTGCCAGCAGGCCTCGTTTGCTGTAATCGAGCGGCTTCCCCTGCCACATCACCGCACCTTGCTGAGGGCGCAGTAAACCACTCAGGTTCATAAACAAGGTAGACTTTCCACACCCATTCGCCCCCACCAGTCCGGTAACGGCGTGCGTCGAAAAATCCAGCGTCAAGCCTTTGAGAACCTGCGTATCCTGATAGCGAAACCAGAGATCGGTGGTGGCAAGCATGCTTATCCTTACAGGTGAAAATCACCCTGATACAGTTTGATATCCAGCGTTGCCGCCATTTGCTGATAGCGAATCAGCACCCGGGTGAACAGTAATCCCACCAGCATTGCCAGCGAGCGGTAGCTTTCAGGCAGGCTACGATACCCAAAACGCAGCGTTTGCGCGCGATGAATCGCCAGCGCCTCCTCCAGGAGGATGAAAATAAAACGCCAGGTCAGGAGGATCTGCTCTGTGAGCAGACGCGGCACGTGCGCCCGTTTGAGCAGAGCAATCAGCTGCGGAAACGGCAAATTCAGCACCAGCCAGAACGTGGCAGCGAGCGCCGCCAGGCTGCGCCAGAAGGTGTCGTTTGCAGTATGCAGCCCCGTCGTCGTCACGCCCAGCCAGTACTCACCCAGTGGGAACCCTGCCAGTAGCGTTTGCGGATCGCGGCTAACGCTGAACAGGATCGTCACTACACCAACCAACAGGAAGCCGAACGGCAGCGCCATCCAGCGGCACCAACGGAGAAATGATATCCGCAGCAGCCAACAGGTCAGCCCTGCGGTCATCGCCAGTTCGATCCCCTGTCCCCATGGGGGTAAGCTAAACGCCAGAATCATTAACACCAGCCAGAAAAGAAACTTGCGCTCCGGCGCGACGTGATACCAGCGGCTCTGGTAACTCAGTCGGTCAAGACCGGTCATCACGATGCTGTCTTCCTCTGGCGTAGCCCAGAATGTAAAAAATCACCGCCGCGCCGATCGACCCCTGCAAGGTGAACAGCAGGCTTTCAATTTCACCGCTTGCCGGTTCGTACAACGGCTGGAACCATGGCTCATACTGCGGCGCAACGGCCTGAATCTGGCTTTCAGCCTCACCGTCCGAACCACCGTATTCGCCGCCGTGATTGATAAAGAACGGCAGAATCACCAGAGCAATCACCATCGATAACAGGATCAATGTCTTTTTCATCTTAATGTCCTTGCGCGGTAATCAGTTGTCGTTTCGTCAACTGGTCGTAAATCATTACGGTGAGCAACCCTTCGGCTATAGCGATGGGGATCTGCGTCAGGCAGAAAATACCCATGAACTTGACGACCGAGCCCGTGGCTCCAGCTTCAGGATCGGGAAACGCCACGCCCAGCTGTACCGAGGTCACAAAATAGGTCACCAGATCCGCCAGCATGGCGCAGAGAAAGACGCCGACATCACGCCGTATACCTGCGCGGCAGGCCATTTGCCACACCAGATAACCCACAACCGGGCCAATGACCGCCATTGACATGCCGTTGGCTCCCAGCGTGGTTAACCCTCCGTGTGCCAGCAGCAGGGCCTGAAACAGCAGCACGATAGCGCCAAGAACGGCCACAACGCCCGGACCAAACAGGATCACCGCCAGTCCGACACCGGTCGGGTGCGAACAGCTTCCGGTCACCGATGGGATCTTCAGCGCGGAGAGCACGAAGATAAACGCGCCGCACAGTGCCAGCAGTACCTTTTGATGACTGTCATCCATCACGATATGCCGCAGACGCACCAGTCCGTACCACAGACACGGGAGAAACAGTAACCACCATGCCAGCGCCCACATTGGCGGTAAAAACCCTTCCATAATGTGCATCGCAAAAGCCTGCTCCGGCACAATCATCAGCAAGAGCGCCACCGCCAGGCCACTGAATGACAGTTTTTTCAACTGCTGCTCAAGATTCATTGTGCATCCCTCCACTGTTTATTGACCAGAATGGTCGAGAAGTAAGGTAACGGCTGATCGTCATCGACCTCGTGCAAATGCTGCCAGCACTGCTCACCGGGCAGCGTGGCTTCAGACATCATGAGCGCGCAATCCAGCAGTCCCGCCTGTTTCAGCAAGGCTTTAATGCGTGGAAAACGGCCATAAACTTTCATCAGAACCAGACTATCGTGTTGACTTAACGCCTGGGCAATTTCGGCTTCCGGCGCGGTGCAGGACACCACCGCCAGCGACTGCTGCTCCATCGCCAGCGGCGTTTTTGCGCGAGCGGCGATGGCAGCAAAGGATGTGACACCGGGGACAATCTCCAGCCACGGCGGACACCCAATACGCTGGAGTAAAAAAACCCAGGTGCTAAACAGCATGGCATCACCCAGCGTGATAAATCCCACGCGTTTACCGGCGTCCACGTCTTTCACCAGCGCAGCGGCGACTTCATCCCAAACGGCCTCTTTTTCCGCACTGTCAGCGCTCATCGGAAAATGGCAGCAGCGCACTTCGGTGTGCTCGCCGATATACTCTCGCACAATGGAAAGGGCCAGGCTGTCGCCGCCTTTACGCCCCGCCGGGGCATACAAAATATCCAGCGTTCCCAGAATGCGCGAGGCGCGAACAGTAATGAGATCGGACGCCCCCGGGCCAGTGCTCAGGGCAAACAGTCTGCCGCTCATGCTGCTTCCTCCATCGCGCTATTCAGTGCCTGATGGAGATGGGCGACGAACATCGCCCGCACCGCCGGGTTTTCCCCCAGGCCACTCAGCCACGGCGTTGCCGGTATCCCTGCGGCGTTAAACAGCGTTTTCCACGAATCTTCTTCATCAGAGGCCATATCGTTAATGGCATGGTCACCGGCCACCAGCATCAGCGGCATCAGATGCACGGCGCGAACCCCCTCTTTACGCAGGCTTTCAATCAGAATGTCGACTTCCGGATAGCTTTCTACCGCCCCCACACGCGCCGGGAATCCCTGCGCCGTCATCATATGATCGAGGCACGCATAGGCGGCAAAGGCGTGGTGGCTGGCACCGTGCCCCATAAACACCACCTTCTCACGTTCGCCAAGCGCGGGCATTTGCTGCTGTAGGGCCAACATCAACCGGGCGTAATCATCGTGGCTGCTGAGCAGAGGCACACCGAGCGTCAGGCGAGCAAAAAGCGGTCGCAGGCTCTGCACTTCGCGGACAATTTTTTCATATTCATCGCCATTGATAATATGCAGCGACTGAATCGCCACATCCTGATATCCCTGCTCGGCAAGCTTTTGCAACGCCTGAAGCGGAGTATTAATTTCTATACCGTCGCGCTGTCGGAGCTTGCGAATGATCATGCCGGAGGTGAAGGCACGAAACAGATCCCGGTCGGGGCAGCTTGCAGACAGATCGCGCTCGCAGGCGACGATATTTTTCTCACAGGTGTCGTGATAACTGGTGCCAAAGCTGACCACCAGAAGCGCTTTTTTCATGTGTGTGACTCCTTAAGCAGTGGCCAGCCAGCGTGCTAAACGCTGTTGAAATGCGGCCTGACTTTCCAGTAACTCATCTCCCGTCACCTGCGGCGCCGGGCGGGTAATCACGATGCAGGGAATACTCGCTTCCAGACAGGGCTGTACTTTTTCCTGATAGCCCCCCTCAGCGCCAGAAGCCTTAGTAATCACCACATCAGCCTGACACTGACGATAAAAGGCGGCGTTGAATTCAGCGCTAAAAGGCCCACATAGCGCGTATATTTCCCCCACCCCGAAGCCGAGTTCGGCACACTGCTGGATCACCCCGACGACCGGTAACACGCGGGCGAGCAGGATCTTCTCAGGCAACCCCACCCGCCACTGCGCCAAATCTTTGCTTCCTGTCGTCAGCAGGACACGCTTGCCAAAACGCCGCGCAACTTCACAGGCCTGCGCAATGCTCTGCACGCGAAAGAGCAGCGGATGTTGTAAGTTGTTAAGCTGCTCTGGTCGCTGATAGCGACTCAATAGCACGCCGGCCTGTTCACAGGCGCTGAGAATATTGCGGCTCACCACGTCGGCGTAGGGGTGCGAAGCATCAATCACCCAGCGCGTGTTGTTCACCTTCAGCCAGCTCACCATCTGCGCTAATTCCAGCCGGCCACAGCGCACCTGACCCCGGATATCACCCGCCAGCTGCTTCCCGGTCGGCGTTGCCACCGACAGGGTATAGGCCACGTTGGCCGCATCCAGTTGCTGGCATATCGTCCGGGCATCGCTGGTGCCGCCGATGACCAGCACATCGCCGTAACTCACAGCACGTAGCCTCGAGGAGTGATCATCAGCCCCTCCTGCACATAAGTTGCTTTATTACCGACGATCACCAGACTGGTCATGTCGACGGGTTCGAAATCCATCCCACTCAGCGTGGTTAACCATTTCTCCTGTTTCTTGCGCCCGGCCGATTTCACTACTCCCACCGGGGTTTGCCCGCTCTTGCTGGCGGCAAGCAGTTCAAAGGCGCGCGCCAGATGGCCTTCTCGACCCCGGCTGCGCGGGTTATAGAAACAGATCACAAAGTCTGCTTCCCCGGCGGCAATAATGCGTTTTTCGATAACCGGCCACGGCGTCAGCAGGTCGCTCAGGCTGATGTGGCAAAAGTCGTGCATCAACGGTGCGCCGAGTAACGACGCAGCGGCGATACTGGCGGTCATGCCGGGGATCAGGCGCACTTCAACATCCAGTTTCTGTTTGCTGACCAGTTCCAGCACCAGTCCAGCCATGCCATAAATTCCGGCGTCACCGCTGCTGATCAGCGCCACATTGTGCCCGGCCTGTGCCAGTTCAATCGCCGCCTGACAGCGCTCGATCTCTTTGCACATACCGGTTTTGATCACCTGCTTGTCGCCGGTAAACGCTTTCACCAGGTGGGTATACGTTTTGTAACCCACCACAATTTCCGCCGCCTGCAGCGCCTCTACGGCTTCCATGGTCATCATGGCCTGTGAGCCGGGGCCGATTCCGATAACGGTTAACATCAGTGTGAAACTCCCAAAGTGATAGTGACGCCCTGCTCGCGCAGCGTTTCGCCAGCCAGTTGCCCCTGGCTCAGCAACCACGCTGCCGGCCCCGAGACGCTACCGACGCCAACCGTTTGACGTACAAACGGAGACGCCGCAAAGCGATGTTCATGCTCACGCAGCGCGTCAGCGGTAAAGGTTTCAAACGGCACGCGCCAGCAGGAGGCAAGCTGAATCAGCCCCGCTTCATTTTTCTTGAGCGTGACGCTGCCGATGGCTTTCAGCGCCAGCGGATCAAAGCGTTGCGCTTCGAGCTGGCGTGCCAGCAGCGCCGCCAGCAGCGGAAACGGCGTATCGCGTCGACAGCCAATCCCGGCAACCACCCGCTGTGGCACCAGCTTCCAGTGCGGAATTGGGATCGCCGGCAGTTCGTTACGGAGGGTGATACAGACCAGCCCGTCCAGCTCAGGCAGTTGTTGAAGATCGGTCACGGTGATAAAACCGCGTCGGTCACAGTGCTGGACGTCTTCGGCCAATTCATCGTCCCACCACAGGCCAACCCGCTGATGGCTCACCAGCATCTGATTGACGACTTTGACCGCCGTGCGAAAGTCGGTCATTCGCGCATTAAGCTGGAATGCCAGCATATCGAGCGCTGCCAACTCGTTAACGTCAGTTGCCGTGGTAATCACCGGATCGGCCCCAAGCATGCCCGCCAGATAACGCGTCAGGGCATTCGCGCCACCCGCATGACCCGAAAGCAGGCTGATGACGTGCTGACCGCGCTCATCGATCACCACCACCGCGGGATCGCTGAATTTGTCATTCACCAGCGGGGCCAGTACGCGGACCGCAATCCCCGTCGCCCCAATAAAAATCAACGCAGAATAGTGGCTGAACGCGTCGCGAGCGGACTGGGCGAAACCGCCGTCAAACGGCAGAAACCCATCCTCCTGCAGCTTTTCACTGGTGAAGCAGGTCAGCGGTAGCATGGCCGACAACCGCTTCGCCAGCGCTACGCCGCCCGGCGTCAGGCAAAACAGCGCGATAGATTCAGGCTTTACGGTATTCATGGCTAAAATCCGCAGCGTAGAGTCTGGAGTAGTGATATTCATCTCCGAGGAAGTTGCCGACGAGAATGAGCGCAGTTTTGCGGATCCCTGCATCGCGCACTTTATCGGCGATATCCGCCAGCGTGCCGCGTACGGTCTGGCTTTCCGGCCAGGTGGCTTTATAGATCACGGCCACCGGCGTATTCGCGGGATACCCTCCTTCGACAAGCCGCTCGGCAACCCGATGAATGCGCTGTACGGAGAGATAAATCGCCATCGATGTCTGGTGGCTGGCAAAAGATTCCAGTTGCTCGCGCTCTGGTACGGGAGTGCGCCCTTCAAGACGGGTGATAATCAGGCTCTGTGAGACTTCCGGCACGGTGTATTCGACGCCAAGTTCCGCCGCCGCACCGAGGAAAGCGCTGACGCCGGGCACAACCTGCCAGGGGATGCCGCGCCGGGCAAGTTCCTCCCCCTGTTCACGCACCGATCCGTACAGCGACACGTCGCCGGTTTGCAATCTCACCACCGTTTTGCCGGCCTTCACTCCGGCTTCCATCAGATCGAGAATTTGCGCCAGATGCAGTTCCGCGCTGTCGTGGCACTCCGCACCTGCCGGGCAGTATTCCAGCAGTTCAGTGTTAATGAGCGAACCGGCATAAATCACCACCTGCGCCTGCTGTAGCAACCGGTAGCCCTTGAGGGTGATTAGCTCACGATCGCCGGGGCCTGCACCAACAAACCAGACGCAGCGGGGATCAAAAGTCTCAGACATGGCGTTCTTCCTTCTGACAGGCGATAACAAAAACAGGATTATTCGGTTTGAAATAGTGACCACTGCCGAGCGCGGTCAGTGATGAAACCTGGAGTTGTAGACATTCAATCTCTTTCACGGCCGACTGCTGCAACCAGGCCAGCGCCGTGTTGACGTTTTCCTGCAAGATAAAGGTCATCACCAGGCGGCCGCCTGGGTGCAACTGGCGCATCGACCAGTCGATAAGTTCAGTAAGAAACCCGCCGCTGCCGCCCATAAATATCGCATCGGCTTTGTCGGTGAGCGCCATTGACGCCTCACCAGGCAAAATATCGATGTTGGAGCAGGCAAAGTGCTGGCGGTTTTCGTCAAGCAAACGCAGAGCCGCCGGGTTGCGCTCAATGGCCGTCACGCGCAGCGAGGGGTACTGGAGCGCAGCTTCAATAGAAACGCTGCCGGTTCCTGCACCAATATCAATGAAATGTGTAGCCCGGTGCAGTTCGAGTTTAGCGAGTGCAAATGCACGAACCGCTTCTTTGGTCATCGGTACCTTCTCGCCACGCAGAAAAAGCTCATCTTTCATCAAGGATCACCACTGCATTCATTTCGTATTCCGCACAAACGTCACTGACGCGCAGCCAATGGATCCGTTCGTTTTCCATCGCCAGGTTTTCGCCAATCACCATCCAGCGATATCCCTTCCCACGCGCAGCCAGTTGCACCGCAATGTCTCGCGGCCCGCACTGGCCGTCAGTAACCATCCCCACTTTGCTATGCCGCGCAAGCGCATCGAAGCAGACCCGGCGCCCGTGACTGCTGGTGAGCCACATGTCGTTCATATCAATTCCCGTCTGGGCGCAAAGGTACTGCACGGCACTGATCCCCGGAATAATGCGCACCTGGGCAATGCCAAAATGGGCGACCAGTCGCGTGCCGATGCCATAAAAAAGCGGATCGCCCGAGGCCAGCACCACCACGCGTTTCTCCCGAAGAGTCTCTAGCCAGCTCAACAATTCTGGAATGTTGGCCCCCAGTGCAAACTGCTCACCCTGAAAGCCTGGAAATTGCTGCAAATGACGCTTTCCCCCCACCAGCACGTCAGCATTTTCGACAGCCTCACGCGCAGCGGGTGCCATCAGGTGCAGCGCGCCTGGCCCCATTCCAACAACCGTTAACATTGCAACTCCCGGGCGATGACGTCGACGGGGCGACTGCTGCCAAGTACCTGGTTATCAAATGAGAACATGATGGCGTCGCAAACTGGCGGTTTTTGGGTAAAACGCAGCATCTGCATGACGCGCAGGCAAATGCGTTCCGCCAGATGGTTGTAAATATGCTCAAACCCCCTGGCTGCAATAGGCTCCATCGCGGCTTCGGTGGTATCGCATTCACTCACCTCTTTGAGCAATTCCAGCGGCGCGCCGAGTAGCGCCAGATGTGCAACCAGGGTTTCCATGCGCGCATCGGCAATATGGCTGTGGGTGTGGAAAATCCCGGCGGCGATTTTGATCAGCTTGCCGGGATGACCCACTAACACGATATGGCGAAATCCCAGCCGCACCGCCTCTTCAATCATGTAACCGACGAAATTGCTCATGGTGACCACCACGACGGTATCAATGCCCATCTGCTCGCGGACGAAACGTTCACCATGATTGCCGGGCACCAGCACCACGCAATCCAGCCCTTCAGCGCGTTTGATTTCCAGCTCCAGCGATAACGAGCGCTTCCAGCTCTCTTCAGACATCGGCGTGACAATGCCGGTGGTACCAATAATCGAAATGCCGCCCAGAATACCGAGACGTGAGTTGTAGGTTTTTTGCGCGCGTTCTTCGCCTTCCGGCGCGAAAATCTCAATGTCCGCCCCCCGTGTCGGGCCTATCGCCTCACGGACAGCGGCTTCAATGGTATGGCGCGGGGTACGGTTAATCGCCGGACTGCCAATCGGTAAACCGATTCCTTTGCGGGTGACGGTACCAACCCCCTCACCGCCCAGAAGAGCAATCTTGCCGCTGTTATTCAGCGTCACGCGCGCAAAGATCAACATACCGTGCGTTGCATCGACATCGTCACCGCCGTCTTTGCGAATGGCGGCAATCGCCTGCTGTCCTTCGATGTGGGGTGATTCAACGTTAAGGCACAGCGTGACACCAGACGGTGTGACAATCGAAATCTGGTGAATCAAATGCTGGCGCAGCACCATCAGCGCAGCGACCTTCGCCGCCGCCGTAGCGCATGAGCCGGTGGTGTACCCCTTACGCAGCGCTTTGCCGTTATGCCACACCGGCGAATCGAATGCCTGATCGCTCATCGCGCCCCCTGCATGTGATAAAGCAGAGCGTTAATAATCGCCGCTGCAACGTTGCTACCGCCTTTACGACCCAGCGCGGCAATTGCGGGAAGATGGCTTTTCGTCAGCGCATCTTTGGATTCCGCCGCACCTACGAACCCTACCGGTACCCCCACCACGCCGCTCACAGCCACATCATGTTCAAGCAGACGAAATAACGCGGTGGGTGCGTTGCCAAACACAAACACCTTTTCCCCCATTTCAGTGACCGCGATGTCCACGGCAGCCATAGATCGGGTGATTCCCTGCGCCCGCGCCTGTGCGACAACCCGGGGATCGCTGATGTAACAGCGGCATTCGCCGCCAGACCTTGCCAGCAAGGTTTTGTTAATCCCCGAAAGCGCCATGGTGGTATCGGTATAGATCACTGACGGGCGACTCAGTGCCGCACAAAGGGCGTCGAGCACATCATCCGAAAACCAAAGAATATCCAGCCAGTCAAAGTCAGCCGTGGTATGAATCGCTCGTTTTACAATCGCCTCGTGCAGCGGACTGGCAAACCGATATTCCGGGCGCGTCTCAGCGATGATCTCGCCAATGATGTCGAAACTTTTGGCCTCAATCGCCATGGGTTGCTGGATGTATTGCATTTTCTTTTATCCTCAGGCTACGCCAACCACCAGCCAGCGCGTCACGAGGAACAGCACCAGAACCAGCGTTGAAGCAACCCACATCAGTCGAATTGTGCGGGAAATGTCGTCTACCGTGACGTTACGCGTCGCATCACCAATCCACGGTTTTTCAACCCGCTCGCCAAAATAATCATTCGGCCCACCGAGGCGGATCCCCAATGCCCCGGCAACCGGGGCTTCTGCCCATGCGCAGTTTGGACTGCTGTGGTTGTAGCGATCGCGCCAGCCAACGCGCAACGCGCGAGCACCATCGTTACCGCACAGCACCGCAGCTACGCTTAGCAGAAGCCAGCTAAGACGGGCGGGAATAAAATTTGCCACGTCATCCAGTCGGGCGCTGACCATGCCAATTGCCCGGTATTTCTCATGCTTGTAACCGACCATGGAATCGAGGGTATTCACTGCCTTGTAGGCCATCGCCAGCGGTGCCCCGCCTAGCAGCAGGTAAAACAACGGCGCAATAATGCCGTCGACCGTGTTTTCTGCGACGGTTTCCACTACCGCCCGGTTAATTTGTTCAGGTGCAAGCTGTGAAGTGTCGCGTCCCACAATCCATGACAGTTTGTTACGGCTTTCTTCAAGATCCCCGGCACGCAGAGGGCGCTCCACGTCCTGCGCCGCGGTCGCCAGACTGCGTCCCGCAAGGACGGTAAAGATCATCCAGACCTCAACAATCCAGCCCAGCCACGGGTGGATCGTTCGCGCAAGCGCCAACGCGCCCCAGGCAATCGCCCACGTCATCCCCACCACCACCAGCCACAGCACGCCACCGCCAATGCGCAACGCCCGGTCGCTGTGGCAGTGGCGGCGAATCATTTGCTGTGCAAGAGAGATGAAATTGCCAATCCAGCGCACCGGATGCGGCCAGTTCTGTGGGTCGCCAATCAGGAGGTCAAGGATCCAGGCCACACACCATGCCAGCAGCGTCATAGGGCCTCCCGGGCGGCGTTTAGCCAGTGGGTTAACATCGTGGGACGCTGAGCAAAATGAACATGAAGATAACTGGCAAACGTATTGCCGACCTGCCAGCCGCCGGACCACGTCCGCATGACGTGACCGTCACGCACTTTGCAACAATCCAGCACGGCGGGCGTTTCGGGAGAAAAATCAGAGTAGTGGAATTCATGGCCGCGCAGCACTTCACCTTTCGCAGCCAGCAGCGTTGGCTGGTTCGCCTGCGCCTCACAATAGCCAAAGCGGGTCAATCGTTTCCCCATTTTGCTGCGACCGGGAATGATATTCGCCATTCGATGAACCTCGCCTTCAGCATCTTCCAGAAGCGTGCTGAGATACATCAGCCCCCCACACTCGGCGTAGATAGCAACGCCGCGCCGATGTGCGTCACGCAGGCTCTCCAGCATTGAGGTATTCGCCGCCAGCGCCGCTGCATGCAATTCGGGATATCCCCCCCCCAGCCAGACCATCTGACACTCAGGCAGTGTACGATCGTGCAGAGGGCTAAAGCGGGCGATATTCAGGCCGGTGCGCGCCAGCAGCGTCAGGTTATCGGGATAATAAAAATTAAACGCTTCATCATCGGCAATTGCGATGGTTAGCCCTTCCCCGGCATTGGCGGCAGGGAGCTCAGGCCATGCGCCCTGGGGCAACGTCTCCCGTTGGCTTAACCCCAGCAACAGATCAATATCTAACGTTTGCTCAAGCATGGCGGCGAAATCCTGCCACGGCTGCTGATTAATCACGGATTCACGCGCGGTAACCAGGCCCAGATGGCGTTCTGGAAGCGCAACGCCGGGCACATGAGGCACATAGCCGAGGACAGGAATAGCGCAGTAATGCGCAATCGCGGTTTTGAGGAGCTGAAAATGCGAGTCGCTATTGACGCGATTAACAATCACGCCAGCGATATTCAGGGAAGGATCAAAATGCTGAAAGCCCATCACCGTGGCGGCGATGGAGGTGGATACCGCCTTCCCGTCGACCAGCAGAATGACCGGGCAAGCCAGTTGCTTCGCCATCGCGGCGGTACTGCAATAGTCCGGATCGGTGCCATAGCCGTCATACAGCCCCATCACACCTTCGATAACGGCAATATCCGCCTGTTGCATCCGTTCAGAAAACAGCGCATTAAGGATGGATTCGGGAAGCATGAAGCTGTCGAGATTGCAGGATGGGGTGCCGTAGATTGCCGTATGCCAGGCGGTATCCAGATAGTCAGGACCGACCTTACAAGGTTGGACGCGAAGACCCCGCTGTTTTAACAGACTCAGCAAGCCCAGCGTCACCGTGGTTTTACCACAACCGCTACCGGTGCCCGCCAGAACAAACGCGTACTGCTTCGCCGCCATAACCCTGATCCTGTTCAGGGTGGTAAGGGTCCAGATACATATCCTCTGACTACGTCAGGTTGCAGGAAAGCCATTACCCTGCAAGGTGCAATAGAGTGAGTAAGAACCTATCCCATTAGGCTATTTCATTTGCCATTTTGAACCTGGGCAGTGCTCAGAATCCTCACGTACTGCGTGTACGTTCCGGTTCTTCCGCGCTGTCCGTGTTCAAACTGGCTGCAACAATTACGCCTACTGGGATAGGTTCTAAACCCAGTCTTTCGACCTATGTATCAAAACAACCCACTTCCCACCGAAGTTGTTGGTTATATCCGAGAGGCTGGTCTTCTGGCTTAGCGTCATCCTCGCCCGTCCTTCCCAATCTTGCGATCAGTGGTGTTTACGGGGTTGTCAGCATCACAGCAGCGGGGGCTGCGGGGGATTTTCACCCCCTTCCCAGACACAAATGTGTCAAACCTGTCGGCTTAGATTATGAACAGAATGACACCTGTTCATAATGAAAATACTAATAAATGGGGCATTCTCTTTTCACTTCAAACAATGCCACACTGAAACTATTTTGAACTCAATGTCAGGGCAGAGAATAATAAATGCCCTTCACAATGACACTGTATCCCATCACAAAAATAAAAACTGGTGAAGTTTTTTCCTTAAAAAGCGTTATTTTATTGTGCTATGACAAATTATTGCCATGCAAAATAAAAAAAACATTATCCATAACTGAGTTACGCGAGAATATCAAAAATCGGCAATAGCAAAATATTGCTATTTATACCGATTCAGTGGGCAAATCATCGTTTATTTTTTGCCTGTAGGCCTGCGGGGTGACCTGATAAGTTTGACGAAAAACTTTGCAGAAATAACTGGTCTGCGAAAAACCTAAATTACGTGCAATGCTGGCAATACTCCAGTCGCTGTGGCAGAGCAGTTCTCTGGCACTGGCCATGCGCTGCTGATTCACCCATGCATTGAAACCGATGCCCTGATATTTTTTGAATAACTTACTGAAATAATAAGGGCTGAGATAAACATGAGAAGCCACATCTTCCAGGCGTAGATCGTCAGACAAGTGCGCATCAATGTAGCGCAGCGCTTTTTTCATCTTACTGTCATGTGGGCTGGCAGCACGATTCGGCCGCGCAGGTTCGGTGGGCTGCGTGCTGTCTTTGATCACTACAAAATTGAGCTGCTTTTTGAGACAGTTTTCTACGATCAGCTTCAGTAGATCCGCAGACGCCATAACCCGGGAGTAGTCCATTTCCGGGACGTTACGAAATTCATTGAGCAGTTCAGGGTCAGCCTGCCAGCGATCGTCGACATTGAGAATATCCACCAGCGCGACATCGCTGTCATCACGTAAACGCACCTGACCGCACAAGACGAACCCAACCAGATGGCCTGCGATTACCAGAGGAATGGAGAAGTCGGTTAACCCAGCGTGACAGCGGTAAATGCACGGCTGGTCTGACTTTGACGCTTCCAGTCCTCCACAGCGATCGCTCATCCGGCAGCGGGTGCTGTGCTGAGGGTGCTGACGCATCAGTTGACAAAAAGGCGTGAAATTAAAGAGCTCAGAAATCTCATCACCATGAATATTGACAACCACAACTGCCAGACTGGTAGCTTGCGCAAAATCCTGAGCGATTTTATTAATGAGTTCTGAGTTAAGGGCGCTCGCAGAAATCATGATAAAATCCCTCAGTTAATCCGTTGTTATATTAAGAACAAAATTTTAACATTTACTCTGTCATCTCATATCCCTGTAAATGACAGCAAGTACCTGGACAATAACAAAAGTCTCCCAGTGTGGGGAGACTTTTTAGTCAGTTCGTGAAAGCAGATCACGAAATAGTTTTTTGCGCCCGATTAATACCCGTTCGTTCCTTGATTAGGCGTCCGTTTCTTCAATCTTACAGGTATTACAGGGTAAATTTTTACCAATAAAATAGCGGTAAATAGCTGCACCTGCGCAAGCGCCAATCAGTGGAGCAATAATCGGTACAATAAAGTATGGGATATCGCGACCACCAGTCATGGCGATATCCCCCCACCCTGCGAACCATGCAAACAGTTTAGGTCCAAAATCACGTGCGGGGTTCATGGCAAACCCGGTGAGCGGACCTGTTGATGCACCGATAACCGCTACCAGAATACCAATCAGCAACGGGGCTAGTGGTCCTTTCGGCACGCCGTTACCGTCATCGGTAAGCGCCATGATAAGCCCCATGAGGATAGAAGTAATCACTACTTCCACCAGTCCGGCTTGCCACACGCTCAGCGCAGCGGCGGGGTAAGTACTGAAAATACTGGCCAGGTACAGGCTCTCAACGCTGCCGCGCACCATGCTATTCGCTGCTTCATATTCGATGAACAAGTTGCCATAAAGCAGGTAAGCCAGAGCTGCGCCGCCGAACGCCCCTGCCAGTTGTGCCAGCGAGTAAGGCAATACTTTGCGTCCCGGGAAACAGGCGAACAGCCATAGCGCAACGGTGACCGCCGGGTTCAGGTGTCCCCCTGAAATGCCCGCCGTCAGATAAACGGCCAGAGAAATACCAAGACCCCAGATGATACAAATCTCCCAAAGGCCAAGGCTGGCACCTGCGACTTTCAACGCGCTAAGGCAGCCAATACCAAAAAACAGAAACAGCCCGGTGCCCAAAAACTCGGCAATGCATTGCGCTTTCAGTGAATCATTCATTGTGACACCTTCTTAGAAGCGTTTGTGTCCTGGCCAGCGGACCCTTGCTGACCGTAGAGTACAACAACGCTTACTATAAAAACTGGCGGCTAAAAATTGTTGGCAACCTGTCCTGCAGATTCTTAGAAAAATCGTGCTGCGATAGCAATTTCTTGCTACCCCCTTATTTCGTCTGGTGCATGTGATGGACAACCGCGCTATTAATCACCGTATTTTGCAATAGTAATTTCTTGCTTTTCTATTATCTTCTTTTTTCAATCAAGCTCACAAATTCAAATCTGATTGTTTTCGCGCCATAGCAAATGAAATTAACCCTGTCACTCACAAAAATGTAAATCTGGAATAGCGAAAGCCAAAATATCACAATATTTATTTCCATTTTATCCTTTCATTACAATCAGATAAAATACCACCCAGCAATTTTATCACATCCGCACTCCATTAATTTATCATCCTGACTTTCAAGTCAGCCATTCTTTTTCCTCGCTTCTTTTTATAGTCGTAATTATCGGGACAAACCCAGGCGAGGTCTTTATGCAACAAGAAGCGTTAGGAATGGTAGAAACCAAAGGCTTGACTGCCGCCATCGAGGCCGCAGACGCCATGGTGAAATCGGCAAATGTCATGCTGGTTGGCTACGAAAAAATTGGCTCAGGACTGGTCACCGTCATTGTTCGCGGTGATGTCGGGGCTGTGAAAGCGGCAACCGATGCCGGTGCAGCCGCTGCGCGGAACGTGGGGGAAGTGAAAGCCGTACACGTGATTCCACGTCCGCATACCGATGTAGAAAAAATCTTACCGAAGGGAATTAACCCATGAGTAGCAATGAGCTGGTTGAACAGATCATGGCGCAGGTTATTGCCCGTGTGGCAACACCTGAGCAATCGGGCATCCCTGATAAAACCCATCCAAAACGAGAGACGGCTATGGCAGAGAAGAGCTGCAGTTTAACGGAATTTGTTGGCACCGCGATTGGCGACACCGTAGGTCTGGTGATTGCAAACGTCGACAGTGCCTTACTGGAAGCCATGAAGCTTGAGAAGCGCTATCGCTCCATTGGCATTCTTGGTGCACGAACCGGTGCTGGTCCGCACATCATGGCGGCAGACGAAGCGGTTAAAGCTACCAATACCGAAGTGGTCAGTATTGAACTGCCGCGCGACACCAAAGGCGGTGCTGGTCACGGTTCACTGATCATTTTAGGCGGTAACGACGTGTCTGATGTGAAGCGCGGGATCGAAGTGGCGCTCAAAGAACTCGACCGCACCTTTGGCGACGTCTATGCCAACGAAGCTGGACACATCGAGCTGCAATACACCGCGCGCGCCAGCTACGCGCTGGAGAAAGCTTTTGGTGCCCCCGTGGGTCGCGCATGTGGTGTGATTGTCGGCGCTCCCGCCTCTGTCGGCGTTCTGATGGCCGATACCGCGCTGAAATCCGCAAATGTCGAGGTCGTGGCTTACAGCTCGCCAGCGCATGGCACCAGCTTCAGTAACGAAGCCATACTGGTGATTTCCGGCGATTCCGGCGCAGTCCGTCAGGCGGTCATTTCCGCGCGCGAAATCGGCAAAACCGTGCTTTCGACGCTCGGCGCGACACCGACAAACGATCGCCCGTCCTATATCTGATATCCGTGAGGCTCATTCATGAGATCGAAAAGATTTGAAGCACTGGCGAAACGCCCTGTCAATCAGGACGGCTTCGTTAAGGAGTGGATCGAAGAAGGCTTCATTGCGATGGAAAGCCCGAACGATCCCAAACCGTCGATTAAAATCGTCAACGGCGCGGTGACGGAACTTGATGGTAAATCCGTCAGCCAGTTTGACCTGATCGACCACTTCATTGCCCGCTACGGCATCAACCTGGCGCGTGCCGAAGAAGTGATGGCGATGGACTCCGTTAAGCTCGCCAATATGCTGTGCGACCCTAACGTGAAGCGTCGCGACATCGTGCCGCTGACGACGGCGATGACGCCGGCGAAAATCGTCGAAGTGGTTTCGCACATGAACGTGGTTGAGATGATGATGGCGATGCAAAAAATGCGCGCGCGTCGTACCCCATCTCAGCAGGCACACGTTACTAACGTCAAAGATAACCCGGTGCAGATCGCTGCCGATGCCGCTGAAGGCGCATGGCGCGGGTTCGATGAGCAAGAGACGACGGTGGCCGTGGCGCGCTATGCCCCGTTTAACGCTATTGCGCTGTTGGTGGGTTCACAGGTCGGTCGTCCTGGGGTATTAACTCAATGCTCGCTGGAAGAGGCAACCGAGCTGAAACTCGGGATGCTGGGCCATACCTGCTACGCCGAAACCATCTCCGTCTACGGTACCGAACCAGTATTCACCGACGGTGATGACACTCCATGGTCAAAAGGTTTCCTCGCCTCTTCCTACGCTTCTCGTGGTTTAAAGATGCGTTTCACCTCCGGCTCTGGTTCTGAAGTGCAGATGGGCTATGCCGAAGGCAAATCCATGCTGTATCTGGAAGCGCGCTGTATTTATATCACCAAGGCCGCGGGCGTGCAGGGGCTGCAAAACGGCTCCGTCAGTTGCATCGGCGTACCGTCTGCGGTTCCGTCAGGGATCCGCGCCGTACTGGCTGAAAACCTGATTTGTTCATCACTGGATCTGGAATGCGCCTCCAGTAACGACCAGACCTTCACCCACTCTGATATGCGTCGTACCGCACGTCTGCTGATGCAGTTTCTGCCAGGGACCGACTTTATCTCCTCCGGTTATTCCGCCGTTCCCAACTACGACAACATGTTCGCGGGTTCCAACGAAGACGCTGAAGACTTTGATGATTACAACGTCATCCAGCGCGACCTGAAGGTCGACGGCGGTCTGCGCCCGGTTCGCGAAGAAGACGTTATTGCTATTCGTAACAAAGCGGCCCGCGCACTACAGGCGGTTTTCGCCGGGATGGGGCTGCCGCCAATTACGGATGAAGAAGTCGAAGCGGCAACGTATGCACACGGTTCGAAAGATATGCCTGAACGTAACATCGTCGAAGACATCAAGTTCGCCCAGGAGATCATCAATAAGAATCGCAACGGTCTGGAAGTGGTGAAAGCACTGGCGCAGGGCGGTTTTACCGACGTCGCTCAGGACATGCTCAACATCCAGAAAGCCAAGCTAACCGGAGACTATCTGCATACCTCCGCCATTATCGTCGGCGACGGTCAAGTGCTCTCTGCGGTCAATGACGTCAACGATTATGCCGGTCCGGCAACAGGTTATCGCCTGCAGGGCGAACGCTGGGAAGAGATTAAAAACATCCCTGGCGCACTTGATCCCAACGAGCTCGGCTAAGGGGTGAACAATGGAAATTAATGAAAAACTGCTGCGCCAGATTATTGAGGACGTGCTGTCCGAAATGCAAGGGAGCGATAAGCCCGTCTCCTTTCGCGCTCCGGGTACGGCAGCCACACCGACGGCACCAGCAGGGGAAAGCTTCCTGACAGAGATTGGCGAAGCGAAGCAAGGCACTCAGCAGGATGAAGTGATCATTGCTGTCGGTCCGGCATTTGGCCTCTCTCAGACCGTCAACATTGTCGGTTTATCGCATAAAAGCATTTTGCGTGAAGTGATTGCGGGTATCGAAGAAGAAGGCATCAAAGCCCGCGTGATTCGCTGCTTTAAGTCATCCGATGTGGCATTCGTGGCCGTTGAGGGCAATCGCCTGAGTGGTTCCGGGATCTCTATCGGCATCCAGTCAAAAGGCACCACCGTGATTCACCAGCAAGGGTTGCCGCCGCTGTCGAACCTGGAGCTGTTCCCGCAGGCACCGCTGCTGACGCTGGCGACCTATCGTCAGATTGGTAAAAACGCCGCGCGTTATGCCAAGCGTGAGTCACCTCAACCGGTGCCAACGCTGAACGACCAGATGGCGCGCCCGAAATATCAGGCTAAGTCTGCCATTTTGCACATCAAAGAGACGAAGTACGTCGTGACGGGCAAAAACCCGCAGGAACTGCGCGTGGCGCTTTAATAAGGATCCCTTTATGAATACCGATGCAATTGAATCGATGGTTCGGGATGTGTTGAGCCGCATGAACAGCCTGCAGGGCGACGCACCTGCCCAGGCTGCACCTGCAAGCAGTTCAATGCATTCCGCAAAAGTCAGCGACTATCCGCTGGCGAATAAACATCCAGAGTGGGTGAAAACCGCCACCAACAAAACGCTGGATGAGTTCACCCTCGAAAACGTCCTGAGTAACAAAGTGACGGCGCAGGATATGCGTATCACACCGGAAACCCTGCGCATTCAGGCGGCGATCGCCAAAGATGCCGGACGTGACCGCCTGGCGATGAACTTTGAGCGCGCGGCTGAACTGACCGCTGTCCCTGATGACCGCATTCTCGAGATCTACAACGCCCTGCGTCCTTACCGCTCGACGAAAGAAGAGCTGATGGCGATCGCGGACGATCTTGAAAACCGTTATCAGGCAAAAATCTGCGCCGCTTTCGTCCGTGAAGCCGCAACGCTGTACGTCGAACGCAAGAAACTCAAAGGCGACGATTAAGGAGCGGTCATGAAATATATCGCTGGCATTGATATTGGCAACTCATCAACCGAAGTCGCGCTGGCGCGTCTTGATGAGACAGGCGCGCTCACCATTACGGGTAGCGCACTGGCAGAAACCACCGGAATTAAAGGCACATTGCGTAATGTGTTTGGTATTCAGGAGGCGCTTGCGCTTGCGGCAAACAATGCAGGCATCAAAGTCAGCGATATTTCGCTTATCCGCATCAATGAAGCCACACCGGTGATTGGGGACGTGGCGATGGAAACCATTACGGAAACCATCATCACCGAATCCACCATGATCGGTCATAACCCGAAAACGCCGGGGGGTGTTGGTCTTGGCGTAGGCATCACTATCACGCCGGAGGAGTTACTCACCCGACCGGCGGATACTCCTTTTATTCTGGTGGTGTCATCGGCATTTGATTTCGCAGACGTTGCCACCATGGTTAACGCTTCTGTTCGCGCCGGATACCAATTAGCAGGTGTGATTTTGCAGCAGGATGACGGCGTACTGGTCAGCAACCGACTGGAAAAACCGTTGCCCATTGTGGATGAAGTGCTGTACATCGACCGAATTCCCCTTGGCATGCTGGCAGCGATTGAGGTTGCTGTTCCCGGAAAGGTGATTGAAACACTGTCGAACCCGTACGGCATCGCTACGGTGTTTAACCTGAATGCGGAGGAGACGAAAAACATCGTCCCCATGGCTCGTGCTCTGATTGGCAACCGTTCAGCGGTGGTGGTGAAGACCCCCTCAGGCGATGTTAAAGCGCGTGCTATTCCCGCCGGAAATATCGAACTTCAGACGCTGGGCCGCACGCTGCGTGTAGACGTCGCCGCCGGGGCTGACGCAATTATGAAAGCGGTCGGTGAATGCCCGAAGCTGGATAACGTCACCGGTGAAGCCGGTACTAATATCGGCGGTATGCTGGAGCATGTTCGCCAGACCATGGCGGAACTGACCAACAAACCAAGCAACGAAATCTTTATTCAGGATCTACTGGCTGTCGACACGTCGGTGCCGGTCAGCGTCACAGGTGGACTGGCCGGCGAGTTTTCGCTGGAACAGGCCGTCGGCATTGCTTCAATGGTGAAGTCCGACCGTCTGCAAATGGCGATGATCGCCAGTGAGATCAAAGAAAAGCTCAACGTGGACGTTCAGGTGGGCGGCGCAGAAGCCGAAGCGGCCATTCTTGGTGCGCTCACCACACCGGGTACCACGCGCCCACTGGCAATTCTCGATTTGGGCGCGGGTTCTACCGACGCCTCCATTATCAACCCCAAAGGTGAAATCATCGCGACGCATCTTGCCGGAGCAGGCGATATGGTCACGATGATCATCGCCCGTGAACTGGGACTGGACGATCGCTATCTGGCGGAGGAGATCAAAAAGTATCCGCTAGCTAAGGTGGAGAGCCTGTTTCATCTGCGCCATGAGGACGGCAGCGTTCAGTTCTTCCCTACCCCGCTACCGCCAACCGTATTCGCCCGCGTCTGCGTGGTGAAACCGGACGAACTGGTTCCCCTGCCCGGCGATCTGGCCCTGGAAAAAGTACGCGCCATTCGACGTAGCGCCAAAGAGCGCGTGTTCGTCACTAACGCCTTGCGCGCACTGCGGCAGGTCAGCCCGACAGGCAATATTCGCGACATTCCCTTTGTCGTGCTGGTCGGCGGCTCGTCGCTGGACTTCGAAGTCCCGCAACTGGTGACTGACGCGCTGGCGCATTATCGCCTGGTGGCCGGACGCGGAAACATTCGCGGAACCGAAGGCCCACGTAACGCTGTCGCTACCGGTCTGATCCTCTCCTGGCAGAAGGAGTTTGCCCATGGACGGTAACGTGAATACCCCGGCCATTGTGATTTCGACAATCGGCGACTGCCTTTCCACCTGGAACGACGTCCTGCTTGGCATTGAAGAAGAAGGCATCCCGTTTGTCATTCAGCACCAAAGCGCCGGGGAAGTCGTTCAGAGCGCATGGCAGGCCGCACGCCAGTCACCGCTGCTCGTCGGCATTGCCTGTGACCAGCAAACGCTGGTCGTGCATTACAAGAATTTACCCACTTCAGCGCCGCTGTTCACGCTGACGTATCACCAAAACAGCCTTGACCGCCGGAGCACTGGAAATAACGCGGCAAGGTTAGTCAAAGGGATCCCTTTCCGGGATCTCAATGCTTAATCCACAGGAGAATCGCAGTATGAATAATGCACTGGGACTGGTTGAAACAAAAGGGTTGGTCGGCGCGATTGAAGCCGCAGATGCCATGGTGAAATCCGCCAACGTACAACTGGTCGGCTACGAGAAGATCGGCTCCGGCCTGGTAACCGTCATGGTTCGTGGTGACGTAGGTGCCGTTAAAGCAGCCGTGGATGCCGGTAGCGCCGCAGCAAGCGCCGTGGGCGAGGTGAAATCCTGCCACGTTATCCCACGTCCGCACAGCGACGTTGAGGCCATTTTACCGAAATCTGCCTGAGTACTGGCGAAAAGGAGCACAGCGTGAAGCAATCACTGGGATTACTCGAAGTTAGTGGACTGGCATTAGCCATTAGTTGTGCAGATGCTATGGCGAAAGCCGCTTCCATCACGCTGGTTGGCCTTGAAAAAACCAACGGTTCAGGCTGGACGGTGATCAAAGTGACCGGTGATGTGGCCTCAGTGCAGTCCGCCATCATCACCGGAGCTCACTTTGCCGAACAGCAAGATGGTCTGGTCGCTCACAAAGTGATTGCAAGACCTGGTGAGGGCATTCTTTCTCGTGCGACGGTTTCCACAACCGCGCCTGTGCCCGCCCCCATCGAAGAACCGAAAACTGAAGTCGTTGCAAAAGAGTCTGTCGCGGAAACAGCGCCTGTGGACGGGATCATTAGCTGCAATCTGTGTCTGGATCCAGCCTGTACCCGCCAGAAAGGCGAACCGCGCTCACTCTGCCTGCATTCAGCTTTGAAAGGTTAAGCGTATGGATAAACAACTACTGGAAACAACCGTCAGCAAAGTGCTGGATGAAATGCGGGAACGCCCTATTCCTTTGGGCGTTTCCAACCGTCATATCCACCTTAGCGCGGAAGACTATGCCCGTCTTTTTCCAGGCCAGCCAATTAGCGAGAAAAAAGGGCTTCTGCAACCTGGGCAGTATGCGGCTGAACAGACCGTAACGTTAGTCGGTCCTAAAGGTCAGCTTAAAAATGTCCGCCTGCTGGGGCCGTTACGCAGCGCCAGCCAGGTGGAAATTTCACGCACAGATGCGAGAACGCTGGGCATTAGCGCGCCGCTACGGATGTCAGGAAATCTTAAAGGTACCCCGGGTATCCGTCTGGTTAGCCCTTTTGCCGAGATCGAACTCGCTGCTGGCGTCATCGTCGCCCAACGCCACATTCATATGTCACCACTGGATGCGTTGATTCTACGCGTTGCGCATGGCGATAGCGTCTGCGTTGCCATTGAGGGGACGGAACGTCGGCTGATCTTCGATAACGTTGCGGTGCGCGTCTCTCCCGATATGCGTCTGGAAATGCATATTGATACCGACGAAGCCAATGCCGCAGTGGCTGACAGCCCTGACGCGTTTGCCACGCTGGTGACGCCGCAATGAACGGCGAACAGTTGCAGCGAATCGTCGCGGAGGTTGTTTCCCGCCTGCAGCGTCGTGCCGAAAGCACGATCACGCTAAGCGTCGCGCAACTGCGGGAGGCCTCTTCCCGCGCGCTGTTTTGTCAGCATTCCGCCCTGCATATTTTGCAGGCCGATCTGCCCCTGCTGGAGCAGATCGCCGAACACAACACAGTAGATGAAGCCGCCGTCATGATTCATCAAGCGCTGGCATTCGGGCTGCATGTGCAACTTTCGCTGCAGCGACGATTACTGCCCGCGGTGCCCGTAAAAAAACTGGCCCGGTTGCCGCTGGTGCTGCGTGACGAACAAGGTCAACGCGTCCTGCTGCACCCTGGTCGACTCGTCAGTTATGCCGATGTTGCCCCGTTGCCCGAGGGGCTGCTGGTGCTGCATCGCAAATGTGTCGTTACCGCGCTGGCTCGCGAGGCGGCGAGCTCACGCAATATTCAATTCATTAAGCAGGAGTGAACCATGCATCTGGCACGCGTAACAGGCGCGGTGGTATCCACGCAAAAATCGGCTTCTTTAGTCGGCAAAAAACTTCTGCTGGTACGCCGGGTCAGCGCCGACGGGGAGCTACCGGCATCGCCGACGGCGGGTGACGAAGTTGCCGTTGACTCCGTGGGGGCTGGCGTTGGCGAACTGGTACTCCTGAGCAGTGGTTCCAGCGCCAGACACGTTTTTTCCGGGCCCAATGAGGCCATTGATCTGGCGATTGTCGGCATTGTCGACACGCTTTCTCGCTAAGGGGGCGCAATGGCGATTTATACCCGTACGGGTGACGCAGGTTCAACCGCGCTTTTTACCGGGCAGCGCGTGAGTAAAACACATCCGCGTGTCGAAGCTTACGGCACGCTGGATGAGCTTAACGCTGCGCTTAGCCTGTGTATCTGCGCAATGCATAGCGAGCAACATCGCACTTTGCTGGAAGCTATTCAGCAGCAAATTTTCTGGTTCAGCGCAGAGCTTGCCAGCGAAAGCGAGCAGCCATCCGCATCGCAGCGCTATATCAGCACAGAAGAAATCGCCGCACTGGAAGCAGCAATTGACACCGCAATGGGACGCGTCGCGCCGTTGCGCAGCTTTATCTTACCCGGGCGTTGTGAGGCCGCTGCCCGCCTGCATTTTGCGCGAACGCTGGCTCGTCGGGCAGAACGTCGTCTGGTGGAGCTGGCCACTGATGTCACCATCAGGCACGTGCTGATGCGCTACATCAACCGCCTGTCGGATTGCTTATATGCGCTGGCGCGCGCGGAAGATCATGATGCTCACCAGAGCGCCATTATACGGGAAGTGACAAAGCGCTATCTGGCCGCGGGCCTCTCCCCTGCCGAAAAGGAATCCACAATGTCGCTCTCTTTTAGCGATCTTCATCAGTTGACCCGTTCTGCCGTTACGCGGGCACAAGAATTAAATATCCCGGTGGTCATCAGCATTGTTGATGCCAACGGTACAGAAACCGTCACCTGGCGCATGCCTGATGCACTGCTGGTGAGCAGCGAGCTGGCACCGAAAAAAGCCTGGACGGCTGTCGCCATGAAAACTGCCACGCATGAACTCGCCTCTGCGGTGCAGCCTGGCGCATCGCTGTACGGACTAGAAAGTCATATGCAAGGCAAAGTGGTCACGTTTGGCGGCGGCTATGCGCTGTGGCGTGACGGAAAACTTGTTGGGGGCCTTGGCATCAGCGGCGGCAGCGTTGAACAGGACATGGATATTGCACAGGTTGCGATTGCGGCTATTAACGTGAGAACACATCAATGAATACTTCAGAACTGGAAACCCTCATCCGCACCATTTTAACGGAACAAATGGTACCGACAAAAACGGAAATCAAAGGGAACGGTATCTTTCAGTCCGTTGGTGAAGCGGTTGATGCTGCACATCAGGCATTCTTGCGTTACCAGCAATCACCGCTGAAAACACGCAGCGCCATCATCAATGCGATTCGGGAAGAACTGACGCCACATCTTCCTGCGCTGGCCGCTGAAAGTGCAGCGGAAACCGGAATGGGTAACAAAGAGGATAAATTCCTTAAAAATAAAGCTGCTCTGGATAACACGCCGGGAATTGAAGACCTGACGACCACAGCGCTGACTGGCGACGGCGGCATGGTGTTGTTTGAGTACTCGCCGTTTGGCGTCATTGGCTCCGTTGCCCCCAGCACCAACCCGACGGAAACCATTATTAACAACAGCATCAGTATGCTGGCTGCGGGCAACAGCGTCTATTTCAGCCCGCATCCAGGCGCGAAGGCGGTTTCACTCAAGCTCATTGCCATGATTGAGGATATTGCGTTTCGCAGCTGTGGGATCCGCAATCTGGTGGTCACCGTTGGCGAGCCTACCTTTGAAGCCACTCAACAAATGATGGCACACCCGAAAATTGCGGTACTGGCTATCACCGGCGGCCCTGGCATTGTCGCGATGGGCATGAAAAGCGGTAAAAAAGTTATTGGCGCGGGTGCGGGTAATCCACCGTGCATCGTCGATGAAACTGCCGATATCGTGAAGGCGGCTGAAGATATTATCAACGGCGCGTCTTTTGACTACAACCTGCCCTGTATCGCAGAAAAAAGCGTGATCGTCGTTGAGTCGGTAGCGGAACAACTCATTCAGCAAATGCAAAGTTTTGGCGCTCTGCTGCTCAGCCCGGCAGACACTGAGAAGCTGCGCAGCGCGTGTCTGCCAGACGGAGTCGCTAATAAAAAACTGGTCGGCAAAAGCCCGGTGGCAATGCTTGAGGCTGCCGGCATCCCCGTTCCTGCGAAAGCGCCACGCCTGCTGATTGGCGTCGTGAGCGCAGAGGACAGTTGGGTCACCAGCGAACAGCTGATGCCAATGTTACCCATTGTGGCAGTCAGCGATTTCGACGCCGCATTATCACTGGCGCTGAAGGTGGAAGAAGGATTACACCATACCGCCATCATGCACTCGCAAAACGTATCACGCCTGAATCTTGCGGCGCGTACCTTGCAGACCTCTATTTTTGTGAAAAACGGTCCGTCCTATGCCGGGATTGGTGTCGGCGGTGAAGGATTTACCACCTTCACCATCGCCACGCCAACGGGGGAAGGCACAACGTCAGCGCGGACCTTTGCCCGTTCCCGCCGCTGTGTGCTGACGAACGGTTTCTCCATTCGCTAACGAGGTCGTGATGAAAACCTTTTCACTGCAAACCCGCTTATACAGTGGTCCCGGGAGCCTGAAGGTGCTTGGTCGCTTTTCGAACAAGCACATCTGGATAATTTGCGACGGCTTTTTGGCGCGATCGCCGCTGATTGACAGGCTGCGTGACGCGATACCTTCAGATAACCGCATTAGCGTTTTCAGCGAGATAACCCCTGATCCCACAATCGGTACCGTAGTTCAGGGGATATCACAAATGCACACTCTGAGGCCAGACGTGGTGATTGGCTTCGGCGGCGGTTCCGCGCTGGATGCCGCAAAAGCGATTGTCTGGTTTAGCCGCCAGTTTTCTATCGAAATAGAAACCTGTGTTGCCATTCCGACTACCAGCGGTACCGGCTCTGAGGTGACCAGCGCCTGCGTCATTAGCGATCCAGAGAAAGGCATTAAGTATCCGTTATTCAACAATGATCTCTATCCGGATATGGCCATTCTTGACCCCATGCTGGTGGTCAGCGTACCGCCCGCTATTACCGCTAATACCGGGATGGACGTGCTGACGCATGCGCTGGAAGCTTATGTTTCAACACGCGCCAGTGACTTTACCGACGCACTCGCGGAGAAAGCAGCGCAGATCGTTTTCCAGTATTTACCGGTTGCGGTACGCAAAGGCGATTGTCTGGCCACGCGAGGCAAAATGCATAATGCCTCAACCCTTGCGGGAATGGCCTTCAGCCAGGCAGGACTGGGGCTTAATCACGCCATTGCGCACCAGTTAGGCGGCCAGTTTCATCTGCCACACGGTCTGGCAAATGCGCTGCTGCTCACGGCGGTGATCCGCTTTAATGCTCACGACCCACGAGCTGCAAAACGCTATGCCCGATTTGCCAAAGCCTGCCATTTATGTGCAGACAGCGCTAACGATACGGCAAGTGTGAATGCGCTGGTGCAGCATATTGAGCAGCTCAAAAAAGCCTGTGAGCTCCCTTCGTTCACTGTTGCGCTGAAAGACGCCAGACAGAACTGGACACTACGTATCCCGGGTATGGTTCAGGCCGCCCTTGCTGACGTGACGCTGAAAACCAACCCAAGAACAGCGGATAGCAATGCCATTCAGGAACTGCTGGAGGAGTTGTTATGAATACCGCGCCGAAAGACGATTTGCATACCGTCGATGCGCTAACGATTGTCGAACGCGTGCGTACTGCGGGAATTGTTGGGGCTGGCGGCGCAGGTTTTCCCACCCATGTAAAACTGCAGGGGCAGGTGGAAATTTTCCTCGTTAACGCCGCAGAGTGTGAACCCATGCTGAAAGTCGATCAGCAACTGATGGCACGACAGGCCGCGCGCCTGGTTCGCGGTCTGCAGTATGCGATGAAGGCAACCGGAGCCCGTGAGGGGATTATCGCCCTCAAGGAAAAATATCATCCAGCCATCGCAGCCTTGACGCCGCTATTACCGCCAGCGGTCAGACTGCATATCCTGCCTGATGTCTATCCGGCCGGGGATGAGGTGCTCACGATCTGGATGGCGACAGGTCGCCGCGTTCCTCCCGCCGCGCTCCCTGTCAGCGTCGGCGTGGTAGTTAATAACGTGCAGACTGTGCTGAATATCGCTCGCGCTGTTGAACAGCAATATCCGGTCACGCGCCGAACGCTTACCGTAAACGGTGCAGTTGCTCATCCGCAGACCTTAACGGTTCCGATCGGCACATCGTTACGTGAAGTGTTAGAACTGGCTGGTGGCGCAACCGTGGACGAACCCGGATTTATCAACGGCGGCCCAATGATGGGCAGCCTGATCGCCTCTCTGGATACGCCGGTGACAAAAACGACCGGTGGTCTTTTGGTGCTGCCAACTTCCCACCCGCTAATTCAGCGTCGGATGCAGGATGAGCGCACGGTGCTTTCGGTAGCGCGAACCGTCTGCGAACAATGCCGTTTATGCACTGACCTTTGTCCCAGACACCTTATCGGACACGAACTCTCTCCCCACCTGCTGGTTCGTGCCGTCAATTTTCATCAGGCCGCCACGCCCCAACTGCTGCTCAGCGCGCTCACCTGCTCCGAGTGTAACGTCTGTGAAAGCGTGGCTTGTCCGGTCGGTATTTCGCCGATGCGCATTAACCGGATGCTTAAACGGGAGCTACGCGCTCAAAACCAGCGCTATGAAGGCGCGCTCAACCCGGCCGATGAGATGGCAAAATACCGACTGGTTCCGGTCAAACGGCTGATCGCCAAACTCGGGTTGACGCCGTGGTATCAAGAAGCGCCGCTGACTGAAAACGAACCGGTTGTTGAAAAAACGACGCTGCTGCTACGCCAGCATATTGGCGCCAGCGCGGTTCCCTGCGTTCAAAAAGGCGATCGCGTTGTGCGCGGCCAGTGCGTTGCCGACATTCCACAAGGTGCGCTCGGTGCGCCTGTTCACGCCAGCATTGACGGCACTGTCTGTGACATTACAGAGAGCGCTATCACCGTTGTAAGAGGATAACCATGTCTCAGGCCATAGGTATTTTAGAACTCACCAGCATTGCTAAGGGAATGGAAACGGGCGATGCCATGCTGAAAAGCGCCAATGTGGATCTGCTGGTCAGTAAAACCCTCTGCCCAGGGAAATTTCTGCTCATGCTGGGCGGCGACGTTGGCGCGGTACAGCAGGCCATAGCAACCGGAAGCTCGCTCGCCGGAGAGATGCTCGTCGACAGTCTGGTATTGCCAAATATTCATGCCAGCGTACTCCCCGCGATCGGTGGTCTGAACAGCGTAGAACAGCGTCAGGCCGTGGGGATTGTGGAAACCTGGAGCGTAGCAGCCTGTATCAGCGCTGCTGACCGGGCGATTAAGGCCTCTAACGTAACGCTGGTACGCGTTCATATGGCGTTCGGTATTGGCGGTAAATGTTACATGGTGGTCGCAGGCGACGTCTCTGACGTCAACAATGCGGTCACGGTCGCCAGTGAAAGTGCGGGTGAAAAAGGTCTGCTGGTATATCGCTCAGTGATCCCACGTCCGCACGAAGCGATGTGGCGACAGATGGTGGAGGGATGATGGAAAGACAACCGACAACGGATCGAATGATCCAGGAGTACGTGCCGGGTAAACAGGTCACTCTGGCGCATTTGATCGCAAACCCGGGTAAAGATTTGTTTAAAAAACTCGGGTTGCAGGACAGCGTTTCAGCGATTGGCATTCTGACCATCACCCCGAGTGAAGCCTCCATTATCGCCTGTGATATTGCCACGAAATCCGGAGCAGTTGAGATCGGCTTTCTCGACCGCTTTACCGGTGCGGTGGTCTTAACCGGCGATGTGTCAGCGGTGGAATACGCCCTGAAGCAGGTTACGCGGACGCTGGGTGAAATGATGCGCTTTACGGCCTGCCCCATCACCCGGACATAACGCCATGAAACGCATGATGCTAATCGGCCCCAGCCAGTGCGGTAAAACGTCATTGACGCAATGTCTGCGCGGCGAGTCCCTCCAGTATCAGAAAACCCAGGCCATTGTCTGGACGGCTGAAGCCATCGACACGCCCGGGGAGTATCTGGAAAACCGCTGTTTGTACAGCGCGCTGCTGGCAAGCGCCTGTGAGGCGAACATTATCGCGCTGGTGCTCAACAGCAATGCGGAGTGGTCGCCCTTCTCACCTGGCTTTACCGTGCCGATGAACAGACCAACCATTGGCATCATCACCAAATCGGATTTAGCGACTCCGCAGCAGATTGCGCGTGTCACCTGTTGGTTGGACATGTCCGGGGCACAGCGCGTATTTGTGACCAGCGCCGTGGACAATAGCGGACTCGCTGAACTTTTTGCCTTTTTAAATCAAAAGGAATCTTCATGCCTTACAAAATAATGGCGATCAATGCGGGAAGCTCATCGCTAAAATTTCAGTTGTTAGATATGCCGCAGGGTAGCCTGCTGTGTCAGGGCTTGATTGAACGTATCGGTTTGCCGGATGCCCGAATTACGCTTAAATCGTCAGAGCAAAAATGGCAGCAAACCACGCCGGTTGCCGATCATCGGGAGGCCGTGACTCTGCTTCTCGAAATGCTGATCGGTTACGGCATTATTGCCAGCCTGCAGGATATTGACGGCGTGGGTCATCGTGTGGCGCACGGTGGAGAATTGTTTAAAGATTCCGTGCGGGTTACAGAGGATTCCCTCGCAGAGATTGCCCGCCTGGCTGAACTTGCTCCGCTGCACAATCCGGTCAACCTGCTGGGCATTACCGTGTTTCGTCAACTGCTGCCCGAGGTACCTGCCGTCGCGGTGTTTGATACCGCGTTTCACCAAACGCTGGATGAACCGGCTTATATCTATCCGCTTCCGTGGCGCTATTACGAAGAGTTTGGCATCCGCCGCTATGGTTTTCACGGTACCAGCCACAAATATGTTAGCGCTGCGTTAGCTGAGAAACTCGGTGTTCCGTTAAGTGCGCTACGCGTTGTGTGCTGCCATCTCGGCAACGGCAGCAGCGTTTGCGCCATCAAAGGCGGTAAATCGGTAAATACCTCCATGGGATTCACTCCACAGTCAGGCGTGATGATGGGTACGCGCAGTGGTGATATAGACCCGTCGATTTTGCCCTGGATCGCCCAACGAGTAGACAAAACGCCGCAGCAGCTTAATCAGTTGCTAAATAATGAGTCCGGGCTGCTGGGCGTTTCCGGTATATCGCATGATTACCGGGATGTTGAGCAAGCTGCAGATGCCGGTAACGCGCGTGCTGCGCTCGCGCTGACGCTTTTTGCTGAACGCATTCGGGCGACGATCGGCAGCTATATTATGCAGATGGGTGGGCTGGATGCACTGGTATTTACTGGCGGCATTGGCGAGAATTCTGCCCGTGCGCGGGCTGCGATTTGCCATAATTTGCACTTCCTCGGTCTGAACCTTGATGAAGAGAAAAACCAGCGTAATGCCACCTTTATTCAGGGTGAAAATGCGATGGTCAAAGTGGCCGTGATCAACACCAACGAAGAGCTGATGATCGCCCAGGACGTGATGCGAATTGCCCTCGCAAACGAGGAATCACTGGCCGTTTCTGCCTGAATCGCTGTGGGCATATTGCGGTAAATCATGGTAATAGCGCAATTGCCGTGACAGTATGCGCCAGTGATTGCTGACCAGAAAGGTGGATACATGGCTGTTGCGCAATGCCCCGCATCGTGCGGCGAACTCATTCAGGGCTGGATTATGGGCAGCGAAAAGTTGGTTTCCTGCCCCGTTGACTGGTACAGCACGGTTGAAGTGAGTGCCGGCCCTCCGCGGGTGAATGAACGCCCTCTCTCTCGAGCCATGGTGAATCGACTTCTTGCCCACTGGGGTTATCCTGCTCATCTGAGCCAGGGCATTCGTATTGATATCCACTCCACTATTCCGGTCGCCAAAGGGATGGCAAGCAGTACAGCCGATATTGCCGCAACAGCCGTAGCAACCGCGCAGCATCTGGGGCACGATCTCAATGAATCGACCCTGGCCCAGCTTTGCGTGTCGCTGGAGCCCACTGACAGCACCGTATTTCGCCAACTCACTCTGTTTGATCACAACGATGCGTCAACGCAAGTGGCCTGCGGAACACAGCCAGAGCTTGACCTGCTGGTACTGGAAAGCCCGCAAACCTTACGCACAGCGGATTATCATCGCATTCCCAGACAGGCAGGATTAGATGCCGGGGCACCTGCGCTTAAGCGAGCCTGGGAAAAGGTTCAGGAGGCTTGTGCTGAACGTAACCCCTGGCGCCTGGGAGAAGCAGCCACGCTCAGTGCTATCGCCAGCCAGACACTGTTACCTAAGCCCGAGTTCGATTCTTTGTTATCCCTGGTGGAGGAATGCTGTCTGTACGGTGTGAATGTCGCGCACAGCGGTAGCGTTGTAGGGCTTATGCTGGACAGAAAGCAGCATGATGTTGATTACATTACCTGGAGGCTGGAGGAGAAAAAGTTGACGGCGCATTGGCCAGTACAGCATTTATTGCGGATGGTTGCGGGCGGTGTCGAGCGGCAGTAAGGGACAAAAATGCCCCTTACTGAGATGAAAAATTACTCTGCTTTCGCATCGCCGTTTTTCATTTCGCCCATCGCTTTCAGTTTTTTAGAGATATCGCGACGTTCTTTAGAAATTTCAGCATTTTTGATGATGTAGTCATCAACGCGATCTTCATAGTCGCTTTTCATGCTGGCAATGATGCCCTGAATAGCTTCTACGCTCATTCCCGGCTTGATGTAATCGCTCAGGTTGTCCAGCAGCAGAACGCGTTTCTGGTTATCACGGATCTTTTTCTCAACGTCCTGAATTTCACGTTGTAGCTTGTTTTTACGACGAAACAGACGGACAAATTCCAGCACGTCCTGGAAAGAAGGTTTGGTAGTTTCCATTTTTACTCCCCTGATAATGTGAGATTCGGATTCGTTTAAACTATAGGGCTTACATTACTTTTCACAGTCACAAATAACAATCACTTCATCCCTGTGACTATCATACCCTCATTCCTTGCTGAATCGAAGCAGCAGCCGCGCTAACACCCGTAATAGTTGATTATTTGCGAAGCGCCCGGCAGATGAGATGCGATAACAGCTCCAGTTGGCGGGCGGTTTCCAGACTGAGCCAGACGTAACCGTGAATCGGCGTTTCCGTGACGTTACTCGCGTCTTGCTCACGTATTAGCGCACGCAGTTCATTGACAGTGTCATTCAGCTTTTCTGTATTGGCGAGAACCGGCTGCGGGTTCCCCTCGAAAAGTGCGTGTGTAATGGTCAATAACGCCTCTTGGGTCATTTGCTGCGTTTCACGCAACGATTGCGCATTGAGCATGACAAAGTGACTGGCGCGCGTCGCCCAGAGGGCATTAATTTGCAGCTCAAGCATACAAACCAGGTTCCGGTTAACGGTCTGGATCGCTTCAAAAATGCCTTTCGGGATATGTGTTTCTTTGCTTGCAGGTGCAATAAGTGCGCGCATCTTTACTACATCGCTTAACAGCTGGTGCAGATATTTGTCCAGATGGGGTTTTTCCAGTAAATTCGGCGACAGCGCGGCCTGATAGACACGGTTATACGCGGTGACACATTGCGCCAGTTGAATACGCCAGTGGATAAACGCACGTTGCGGCCAGATTCCGGTAAATAGCATGGCGAGCAGTGAGCCGATAATCACATCCCCGGCCCGCCACAGTGCTGTGTTCATGTCCCCCGCGGGTGCCCCAACAACCACGGCCAGCGTAACGCCAAGCAACAGTGCCTGATACGGTTTTTTGCCCAACGCGAGCCAGCCACAGAGGTACATTGCAGCAGCACACCAGATTAACATCAACGGTAAAGAAAATAGCTCCAGCCAAAGCGCCACCAACCCAAGTACGGAACCGAGTATAGTGCCGCCTATTCGCTCCAGGGCGCGAGACATCACGTTTCCCCAAAACGAGATGGGGCCCATGATCACCACCAGCGTTATCAAGGGCCACGTCCCTTCCGGAATAGAAAGCAAGCGAACGAGCAAAAAGGTCAGAATAAACGCCAGCGCAATGCGAATGCCATGCACAATACGGTAATGGCGATACAGGCGGATTTCGAATGGGGTCAGTGATTTGTCGGCACGCACTCCGGCACTCCGTCACAAAATGACAAAAATGGATTGTACCCGCTTTTACACTGAAAAAATTCACCGTAGCGGACAGGACTTCTCACTAAGCGTAGCCTCTCAGTGCCAGTCCGCCTGGTTTATAGCTTACTTCGTTACTGGACGTACCGGTACACACATCTCAATATCCCAGTACCCGTCTTTTGCGCCATCATTCAGGTAGACTTCGTAGCAGGGCTTACAGGCCATCTCCCAGTCTTTGTCCTTCATCAGGACATTGAAAAACTGATACCACGGGGTCGAAAAATCATAATTTTCAACGCGTGCCACTGCCGTTGCACACTGCCCGCCTTCAATTTCAGTCAGGATGACGCCTTCGCTGTTTTCCGGGATCTTAAAATCAGCCGGAACTGTCACAACCGTACCACAGCGCAGTTTTTCTGCAGGAACTTCTTCTGGATTATCGTAATAAACCGCGATCCATTCATGCGTGACAACTTGCTTATTGTCTACCCACAGCATGAGTTGCTCAAAACCCTGCTTAACTTTCTGCTCCCAGGGACCCACCAGATGGAAACCGGCAACGGTGCGCTTGTCGGTAAGTTTGATCTCGTAATTCATATAGCCTCCGTTATTACACTGTATTTATATACAGTGTAATAACGCTACATAACAGTCACAAGAAAATTGTGACTATTATGTGAGCAGAACCAAAATCCTGCCATCCTCCTGCCAGTTATCGCTACACTTTATGGTGGAAAAAGTCGCTGAGACGCGAGAATACACCACCTTTCCCCACCGCTTCGAGGGTAACCAATGGCCAGTGAGCAACGAGCTTATCGCGGTCGTAGAGTTCTATTTCCCCAACCCGCTGATTTGCTGCAATTGGCGCGTCCAACCCCTGCTTATCCAATACATATTTCGCTTTGATATTAGCAACTTCTGCTTTAGGCAGTGCCATCCAGAAATCCTGGCCGGTGCCGAGTGCAATTTTCTCTTTGTCACCGAACCAGATACGCTCCGTACCCACCTGTTTCCCACGACGCAGAATCTGCACCGTATCGAAATTTTGTTGTCCCCAATGCAGTAGCTTCCGTGCCTGCTCTTCGCGTCCCTTTGGGCTGTTTGCCCCCATCACCACAGCGATAAGACGACGCTGACCGTCCACTGCTGAGGCAATCAGGTTAAAGCCCGCGCCAGATGTATGCCCGGTTTTCAGGCCATCCACATTCAAGGTTTTATCCCACAGCAAGCCATTACGGTTATGCTGGGTGATCCCGTTCCAGGTGAGACTTTTCTCGCTGTACATGTGATAGAACTCAGGCTCACCATGAATAATGGCGCGTGAAAGCACTGCCAGGTCATAAGCAGAACTGTGCTGTCCTGGGGCATCCAGACCGTGAACCGTCTCAAAATGCGTGTCCTGTAAATTGAGCGTCTTAACATAGTGGTTCATCATGCCGACAAACTGAGGTTGACCACCGGCAATATAGTCCGCCAGCGCCACGCAGGCATCGTTGCCCGAATCGACGATCAGCCCCCGGCTTAAATCGCGCACCGAAACGCGGTCACCTTGCTTAAGAAACATCAGTGAGGATCCGACAAAGACAGGGTTGTCTTTTGCCCAGGCATCGCGCCCCACCGTCACGATGTCATCCGGCGAGATACGATGACTGTCAATCGCCCGATCAACGACATAGCCAGTCATAAGCTTCGTCAGACTTGCCGGGTTACGCTGCTGATGTTCATTTCCGGCGGTCAGGATCTGCCCCGTCGTGTAGTCCATAAGCACCCACGAGCCGGCTTCGATGTCGGGAGAAGAAGGCGCGAAGCTTACGGTTGTGGCAGAGAATGCAGGGGAAATATATACAGCGAGTAAAGAAGCAGCAATAAACAGACGGCGTTTCAACAGCATATCCTCGGACGTTTCAAAAGAGCCGTCCTTTTTACGGAAATTCTGATAAACAAGCAGGGATTAATTGCAAGGAAATGTGACGTGATTGAGTTACTTAGGGCTCCACCCAGGCTTCCTAAATCATAATCTGCGGGTTTATTCACTTCTCTAAGCCCACTGTGCTGATAACCATGTTGAACTTTGGTACTCTGTGTCATCAGGCCGCGCACAAAACAGAAGTCAGGGAATCAATTTAATTTATGAATGACGGCAAGCAGCATCCCACCTTTCTCTTCCACGATTACGAAACCTTCGGCACTCATCCGGCGCTCGACAGACCTGCGCAGTTTGCTGCCATCCGAACCGACAGCGATTTCAACATCACTGGCGAACCGGAAGTGTTTTACTGCAAACCTGCGGACGACTATCTCCCGCAACCGGGAGCCGTAATGGTCACCGGCATCACCCCACAGGAAGCACGAGAGAAAGGTGAAAACGAAGCGGCGTTTGCCGCGCGCATCCATGCGCTGTTTACCGTCCCGAAGACCTGCATCATCGGTTATAACAACGTGCGTTTCGACGATGAAGTGACGCGTAACCTGTTGTACCGTAATTTCTACGATCCTTACGCCTGGAGCTGGCAGCATGACAATTCGCGCTGGGATCTGCTGGACGTGATGCGCGCCTGCTACGCGTTGCGACCGGAAGGCATCAACTGGCCGGAAAATGACGACGGATTACCCAGTTTTCGCCTTGAGCACCTGACTAAAGCCAACGGGATTGAACACAGCAACGCTCACGATGCCATGGCAGATGTCTATGCCACCATTGCGATGGCGCAGTTGGTCAAGTCACGGCAGCCGCGTCTTTTTGACTATCTCTTCAGCCACCGTAACAAGCATAAGCTGGCGGCGCTGATCGACGTACCGCAGATGAAGCCGCTGGTGCATATCTCCGGCATGTTTGGTGCATGGCGTGGCAATACCAGTTGGGTTGCGCCGCTGGCCTGGCATCCGGAGAATCGTAACGCGGTCATTATGGTAGACCTTGCCGGTGACATCTCCCCCCTACTCGAACTTGATAGCGACACGCTGCGCCAGCGCCTCTATACCGCCAAAGCTGACCTTGGCGATAACGCAGCGGTACCGGTGAAACTGGTGCATATCAATAAATGCCCGGTACTGGCACCGGGGAATACCCTGCGTCCGGAAGATGCCGAGCGGCTGGGGATCAATCGCCAGCAGTGCCTTGATAATCTGAAAGTTCTGCGTGCAAACCCGCAGGTTCGCGACAAAGTCGTCGCTATATTTGCAGAGGCGGAGCCGTTTACGCCGTCGGATAATGTGGACGCCCAGCTCTATAACGGCTTTTTCAGCGACGCGGACCGCGCGGCGATGAAAATTATTCTTGAAACGACGCCGCAGAATCTGCCAGCACTGGATATCACGTTTGCCGATCCGCGTATCGAAAAGCTGTTATTCAACTATCGGGCGCGTAACTTCCCGGGAACGTTGGATGAGGCGGAACAACAGCGCTGGCTTGAACACCGTCGTCAGGTCTTTACCCCAGAGTATTTGCAACGCTACGCCGAAGAACTTGAACAACTTTATAACGAGTATCAAGGGGATGCGGAGAAGCAGGCATTGCTAAAAGCCCTGTTCCAGTACGCGCAAGAGATAGTCTGAATGTGAGATATAAAAAAACCGGAGGCGATGGTCTCCGGTTTTTTTTGCCCGATGGCGCTTCGCTTACGCGAGCCTACGGGTTTGTCGTTTTTAGGCCGGGTAAGCGTTAGTGCCCCCCGGCAAGTCATTACGCGACGTCTTCGTACTGTGGCACCGGGTTGCGGAAGCTTTTGGTTACGCAAGCCAGATAGACCAGACCGATACCTGCCCAGATCAGACCCAGGACCATTGAGCTCTCTTCCAGGTTGATCCACAGTGCGCCTACCGTCAGCGCGCCACATACCGGCAGAATCAGGTAATTGAAGTGGTCTTTCAGCGTCTTGTTACGTTTTTCGCGGATCCAGAACTGTGAAATAACAGACAGGTTCACGAAGGTAAACGCCACCAGCGCACCGAAGTTGATTAGCGCAGTCGCTGTCACCAGGTCAAAGTTGATCGCCAGCAGAGCAATAGCGCCAACCAACAGCACGTTCCATGCCGGAGTACGCCATTTCGGATGAATGTAACCGAAGAAGCGCGTCGGGAAAACGCCGTCACGGCCCATGACGTACATCAGACGAGAAACGCCTGCATGGGCGGCCATACCGGATGCCAGTACGGTCACGCTGGAGAAAATCAGCACGCCCCACTGGAAGGTTTTACCCGCAACGTACAGCATGATTTCAGGCTGCGACGCATCCGGCTCTTTAAAACGCGAGATATCCGGGAAATACAGCTGCAGGAAGTACGACGCCCCGATAAAGATCAACCCACCAATCAGTGCGGTCAGGAAGATCGCTTTCGGAATCACGCGCTCTGCGTCTTTGGTTTCTTCAGACAGAGAAGAAATACCGTCGAAGCCGAGGAATGAGAAGCACAAAATGGTCGCACCGGTGATCATCGGTACAACATGAGCGCCTTCAGACCAGAACGGACGAGAGCTAACCAGTGTACCAGCGCCTTCACCGTGCGAAACGCCGTAAATGATCAGACCCACAATCACCGCAACAATCCCCATCTGCAGAATAACAATCAGGGTGTTGAAGTTCGCCACGGTCTTGATGCTGCGCAGGTTAGAGATGGTCATAAAGGCCACCAGCGCCACAACAAAGATCCACGACGGCACGGACGGTACCAGGGCTTCAAAGTAAATTTTTGCCAGCAGGATGTTGATCATCGGCATGAACAGATAGTCCAGCAGAGATGACCAGCCCACCATAAAGCCAACTGTCGGGCTAATGGATTTCTGAGCATAGGTATACGCAGAGCCAGCGGACGGGAAACGACGTACCAGTTTACCGTAGCTCAGCGCAGTAAAAAGAATAGCGACCAGTGCAAAGGCATAAGCCGTTGCAACGTGACCATCAGTAAGACCTGACACGATACCAAACGTATCGAACAGCGTCATCGGCTGCATATAGGCCAGGCCCATCATGACAACCGGAATCAACGTAAGCGTTTTACGTAATTCCACGCGAGAGGTTTTTGGAGTAACGTTATGCGACATGGTCATTCCCCTTTACGGCGAACACCGTCGCGTAAGCAAAAAATTGCCCCATTTTCAGGATTCCTCAGCGACAACAACTGTCGGTTTTTGGTAAATATCTATCCGGTACGAAGCCCGGCCTCTTTGTATGAATGATCGGTTTGATGCAAAAAAATAACCGACGCGTATTAAAACGTCGGTTAATGTCATTTTTTGCAAGCGGCGCATTGTCCCTAAAATGGGGAGAAATGACAAGAGAATGAAAGCCCTGTCATTAAAAATTTTTTCTTAACCGTTTGATTTGGCAGCGCAGGCTTTTTCATAGACTCCGGCGATAGCATTATTTGCTAAAATGGCATCTCGCCACCAGGCGCAGGCCAGGCCCGCAGTCTGTTCATTCCAGCCGATCCAGACCGGCTCGTAGAACGTCTGTGCCGCCACTTTTTTCTCGATCAGCGCCCCGCTGTCCAGAAAACGTTGTGCCAGGTAGCGAGGCAGATAACCGCATCCCAGCCCATTAATTTGCAGTTCCAGCTTGGTTTTAAAGTCAAAAACCGTTATCGCTTCCTGGTCATCCAGGAGTTGCGAGCCTGAGGCATGTGCGGGATGAGCAGTATCGCCAACCACAATGGCGCGGTAGCGCTTAATGACGCTACGACTTAACGGTTCGTTCTCAAGCGCCAGAGGATGATGGGAAGCGACGGCAAAAACCTGTTCAAGAAAGCCCAGTTGCACAAAACCGTACTCACTCGATGCTGGCGGTTCATGCATTGCACCCACGATGATGTCGGCGTTGCCCTGGGTCAACGCATCCCACGATCCTCCCAGCACACCGTTAATGAATTTCAGACGCGTAACGCTGTGATGCTGATAAAAAGATTCAATGAGGGGGGCGAGTAGTGAAAATGGGAAGGTGTCGTCGACGCCAATAACCAGTTCATTTTCCCACCCCTGATGAAGTTTGACGGCCTGCTTTTCCAGCTCCCTCACGGTATGCAGCACTTCCCGACCTTTTTCCAGCAGCATTTGTCCCGTACGTGTGAAGCGAGCGCGATGGCCGCTACGATCGAGAATTTGAATATTGAGATCGCTTTCGAGACGGTGAACGGTATAGCTGAGCGCAGAGGGCGTCTTGTACAGTTTTGCCGACGCCGCCGCGAAGCTGCCCTCTTTATCCAGGGCATCGAGAATGATGAGAACATCCAGCAGTGGTTTCATACTCGCCCCCTTGCGATGTATGGCGACGCCCTGCTGGCGGAATGCGTTATTCCAATGGCATCACCAGCGGATCGGGATACTGGTATTCAAACCCAAGTTCATTGCAAATCCGGCTACCATCAATGATTTTACCTTTGCCGTTATCCGGCGCGTCGCGAAACTGAGGCGGTTCCATACCCAGCAGACGCGCCATCTGCGGATAGAAGACGTTACGTGCGGGATGTACAGGCGCACATATATTATAGATGTGTCCCCCTTTCGGTGCCTGTAACAAAAGCGTGATAGCGGCAATCACATCTTCAAGATGAACCAGATTCACGCCATGTTCGCCGTCAGGCGCGGTTTTCCCCGCGAAGAAGCGTCCAGGATGACGACCAGGACCGACAAGACCCGCCAGACGCAAAATATCAACCGAGGTTCCCGGAAGGTTGTGCAACCAGTCCTCCAGCTCTTTTAATACGCGCCCACTGGCTGTGACCGGATTGCGGGGCGTACCCTCTTTCACCGTGCCCTGAACATCGCCGTAAACCGATGTTGAGCTGGTAAAAATAATGCGCGGAACACGATACGCCAACGCGCTATCTACCAGTTCCTGCATGGCCTGTAGATAAAAATCTTCTCCGGGGCCACTTCGGCGTGCGGGAAGCGTAATCACCAGCGCATCCACATCCATCAGCGCTTCGAGATCGTCCGCTTCACAAACCAGTTCCGGTTCAAGGCGCAATGGGTAACCCTCAATCCCGCTCATGCGAGCCGCCTCCACGCCATCCAGTGTGGTTTTGCTGCCCGTCACCTGCCAGCCTCGCGCGGTGAGAGACATTGCCAACGGCATGCCCAACCAACCTAAACCGACAATTGCGACCTTCTTCATCCGTTTTCTCCTGACTCCGGTTCTGTTTATATAAGGTTACGCCTGCATATTATTACTAACAATTCATACTATAAATACGAAACAAAAAAAGCGCTTGCTTTAAGACGCTAAAGTGGTTTAGGTTAACAGTCATCAAATGAATAAGCATTCATCGAGAAAATTATGACACGCGTTCAATTTAACCACCATCATCACCATCATCCTGACTAGTCTTTCAGGCGATGTGTGCTGGAAGACATTCAGATCTTCCAGTGGTGCATGAACGCATGAGAAAGCCCCCGGAAGATCATCTTCCGGGGGCTTTTTTTTGGTGCGCGTTTCAGTTCGGTTCAGACAGGATAATGAGGAAAAGAGAATGTTAGATAACACCCGTTTACGCATAGCTATTCAGAAATCAGGCCGTTTAAGTGATGATTCACGCGAACTGCTGGCCCGCTGCGGTATTAAAATCAATTTACACACTCAGCGCCTGATTGCGATGGCAGAGAACATGCCGATTGATATTCTGCGCGTGCGTGACGACGATATCCCCGGTCTGGTGATGGACGGCGTGGTAGACCTCGGGATTATCGGGGAAAACGTGCTGGAAGAAGAGCTACTAAACCGTCGCGCTCAGGGCGAAGATCCGCGCTATTTCACTCTGCGTCGTCTTGACTTTGGCGGCTGCCGCCTCTCGCTGGCAACGCCGGTGGATGAAGCGTGGGATGGCCCGTCCGCGCTTGATGGCAAACGCATCGCCACCTCTTATCCGCATCTGCTAAAGCGCTATCTTGACCAGAAAGGCGTTTCTTTTAAATCCTGTCTGCTTAATGGTTCCGTTGAAGTTGCCCCGCGCGCTGGTCTGGCGGATGCAATCTGCGATCTCGTATCCACAGGCGCTACGCTTGAAGCCAACGGCCTGCGCGAAGTGGAAGTTATCTACCGTTCCAAAGCCTGTCTGATCCAACGCGATGGCGAAATGGCCGACGCCAAGCAGCAGCTTGTCGACAAACTGTTAACCCGCATTCAGGGCGTTATTCAGGCGCGCGAATCGAAATACATCATGATGCATGCACCGAGCGAGCGTCTGGAAGAAGTGATTGCCCTGCTGCCCGGCGCCGAGCGCCCGACAATTCTGCCACTGGCAGGCGATCAACAGCGTGTGGCGATGCACATGGTCAGCTCCGAAACTCTGTTCTGGGAAACCATGGAAAAACTCAAAGCGCTCGGGGCAAGCTCTATTCTGGTGCTGCCAATTGAGAAGATGATGGAATAATTCCACTTATGCTGCCCGGTGGCGCTTAGCTTACCGGGCCTACAAGACCCGTAGGCCGGATAAACAATGTGCCGCCCGGCAAAAAAGGAAGACGATTATGAGCTTTAACACCATTATCGACTGGAATAGCTGTACCGTAGAGCAGCAAAGTGAATTACTGATGCGCCCGGCGATTTCCGCCTCGGACAGCATTACCCGCACCGTAAGGGAGATCCTCGACAATGTTAAAGCGCGCGGCGATGATGCCCTGCGCGAGTACAGCGCGAAGTTTGATAACACGAACGTCGCTGCGTTAAAGGTTTCCACAGAGGAAATTGCAGCAGCCAGCGCACGACTGAGCGACGAACTCAAACAGGCCATGGCCGTCGCGGTAAAGAATATCGAGACGTTCCACAACGCGCAAAAGCTACCCACAGTGGATGTGGAAACCCAGCCCGGCGTGCGCTGCCAGCAGGTCACGCGGCCGGTCTCATCCGTAGGTTTGTATATCCCTGGCGGATCGGCCCCACTCTTTTCTACGGTTCTGATGCTCGCCACACCGGCGCGTATTGCCGGGTGTCAAAAAGTGGTGCTCTGTTCCCCCCCGCCAATTGCCGATGAAATTCTCTATGCCGCACAGCTTTGTGGGGTGCAGGAAGTCTTTAACGTCGGCGGCGCTCAGGCGATTGCTGCACTGGCGTTTGGCAGCGAGTCGGTTCCCAAAGTGGATAAAATATTCGGACCGGGTAATGCATTTGTCACTGAAGCAAAGCGTCAGGTCAGCCAGCGTCTCGACGGCGCGGCGATCGATATGCCAGCCGGACCGTCCGAAGTGCTGGTGATTGCCGACAGCGGCGCAACGCCAGATTTCGTTGCCTCTGACCTGCTTTCTCAGGCGGAGCATGGCCCGGATTCACAGGTGATTTTATTAACACCGGATGCAGACATCGCCCGCCGGGTAGCAGAAGCCGTGGAACGCCAGCTGGCTGAGCTGCCGCGTGCGGAGACGGCGCGTCAGGCACTGAGCGCCAGCCGTCTGATTGTCACTCGCGATCTGGCTCAATGTGTTGAGATCTCTAACCAGTACGGTCCGGAGCACCTGATTATTCAGACCCGTAACGCACGCGATTTGGTGGATGGTATAACCAGCGCCGGATCGGTATTTCTCGGTGACTGGTCACCGGAGTCCGCGGGTGATTATGCATCCGGTACAAACCACGTGCTGCCGACCTATGGTTATACGGCGACCTGCTCCAGCCTTGGACTGGCGGACTTCCAGAAGCGAATGACCGTACAGGAGCTGTCCCGCGAGGGGTTTTCCGCTCTGGCTTCGACGATTGAAACGCTGGCGGCGGCCGAACGCCTGACCGCTCACAAAAATGCCGTTACCCTGCGCGTAAACGCCCTTAAGGAGCAAGCATGAGCACTGAAAAGATGTTCAGCGTCACCGACCTGGCCCGTGAAAACGTCCGCATACTGACGCCGTACCAGTCTGCCCGTCGGTTGGGTGGCAATGGCGACGTCTGGTTAAACGCCAACGAATTCCCGACTGCGGTCGAATTTCAACTGACACAACAAACGCTCAATCGTTATCCGGAATGCCAGCCAAAAGCCGTGATTGAAAACTACGCCCGGTATGCGGGCGTTAAGCCAGAGCAGGTGCTGGTAAGTCGTGGTGCAGATGAAGGCATCGAACTCCTCGTTCGCGCCTTCTGCGAACCGGGTAAAGACGCGATACTTTTCTGCCCACCAACCTACGGCATGTACAGCGTCAGTGCCGAAACCATCGGCGTTGAATGTCGCACTGTCCCCACGCTTGCCGACTGGCAGCTTGATATGCAGGGTATTTCCGACAAGCTGGATGGCGTGAAAGTAGTATATGTATGCAGCCCGAACAACCCAACCGGACAGCTCATCAACCCGCAGGACCTGCGCACGTTGCTGGAGCTGACGCGCGGTAAAGCGATCGTCGTCGCTGATGAAGCCTATATCGAATTTTGCCCACAGGCGACACTGGTTGGCTGGTTGTCTGAGTATCCGCACCTGGTGGTCTTGCGTACGCTGTCAAAAGCCTTTGCGCTGGCCGGACTGCGCTGTGGATTTACGTTGGCAAATGAAGAGGTGATTAACCTGCTGCTGAAGGTGATCGCCCCCTACCCACTTTCCACACCTGTCGCCGACATTGCTGCCCAGGCGCTCAGCCCGCAGGGTATTAATGCGATGCGCGAACGCGTGGCGCAAATTCTCGTTGAGCGCCAGTCTCTGGTTAAAGCGCTTCAGGATATCCCCTGTGTTGAGCAGGTTTTTAATTCCGAAACGAATTACATCCTGGCGCGCTTTACCGCCTCAAGCAGTGTATTTAAATCTTTGTGGGATCAGGGCATTATCTTACGTGATCAGAACAAGCAACCCTCTTTAAGCGGCTGTCTGCGGATTACTGTCGGAACCCGTGAAGAAAGCCAGCGCGTCATTGACGCTTTACGTGCGGAGCAAGTATGAGCCAGAAGTATCTCTTTATCGACCGTGATGGAACCCTGATTTCCGAGCCGCCGAGCGATTTTCAGGTAGACCGCTTTGATAAGCTCGCCTTCGAGCCGGATGTTGTCCCCGTGCTGCTAAAACTGCAAAAAGCGGGCTTTAAGCTGGTCATGATCACCAACCAGGACGGACTGGGTACCCAGAGCTTCCCACAGGCGGACTTTGACGGCCCGCATAACCTGATGATGCAGATTTTCACCTCTCAGGGTGTTCTGTTTGATGACGTGCTGATCTGCCCGCACCTGCCTGCAGACGAATGCGAGTGTCGCAAGCCGAAAATCAAACTGGTTGAGGGTTACCTGGCAGAACAGGCGCTGGATAAGGCTAACAGCTACGTGATTGGCGACCGCGCAACGGATATCCAGCTTGCCGAAAATATGGGTATTACCGGGCTACGTTACAACCGCGAGACGCTGAACTGGACGGCGATTGCCGAACAGCTCACCAAACGCGATCGCTACGCCCACGTTGAGCGTAATACCAAAGAGACGCAGATTGACGTCAAGGTGTGGCTCGACCGCGAAGGCGGCAGCAAAATTAACACCGGCGTCGGCTTCTTCGATCATATGCTGGACCAGATTGCCACCCACGGCGGTTTTCGCATGGAGATAACGGTAAAAGGCGATCTTTATATCGACGATCACCACACCGTTGAAGATACCGGGCTGGCGCTGGGCGAAGCCCTGAAGCTAGCGCTCGGCGATAAGCGGGGCATCAGCCGATTTGGATTCGTCCTGCCGATGGACGAATGCCTAGCGCGCTGTGCGCTCGACATCTCCGGTCGTCCGCACCTCGAATACCGTGCTGAGTTTACCTATCAACGCGTCGGCGATCTGAGCACAGAGATGATCGAACATTTCTTCCGCTCTCTCAGCTACACCATGGGCGTGACGCTACACCTGAAAACCAAGGGTAAGAACGATCATCACCGCGTCGAAAGCCTGTTTAAAGCCTTTGGCCGTACACTGCGTCAGGCGATTCGCGTCGAGGGTGACACCCTTCCCTCCTCCAAAGGAGTGCTGTGATGAACGTGGTGATTCTGGATACGGGCTGCGCCAACTTGAATTCGGTGAAGTCCGCCGTGGCGCGCCATGGGTATGACCCCGTCGTCAGCCGCGACCCGGATGTGGTGCTGCGCGCTGACAAGCTCTTCCTGCCTGGCGTCGGCACCGCGCAGGCGGCAATGGACCAACTGCGTGAACGTGAGCTGATCGATCTGATTAAAGCCTGTACCCAGCCGGTGCTGGGCATCTGCCTCGGTATGCAGATTCTGGGACGGCGCAGTGAAGAAACCCACGGTGTCGATCTGCTAGGGATCATCGAGCAAGATGTGCCGAAGATGACTGACTTTGCTCTGCCGCTACCGCATATGGGCTGGAACCGCGTCTACCCTCAGGCCGGGAACCGACTGTTCCGGGGTATTGAAGACGGCGCTTATTTTTACTTTGTCCATAGCTATGCTATGCCGGTAAACCCGTGGACTATCGCGCAGTGTCATTACGGTGAACCGTTCACCGCCGCCGTGCAAAAAGATAATTTCTTTGGCGTTCAGTTCCATCCGGAACGCTCAGGTGCTGCTGGCGCACAGTTGCTGAAAAATTTTCTGGAGATGTGATGATTATTCCCGCTTTAGATTTAATCGACGGCACCGTGGTGCGTCTCCATCAGGGTGATTACGCCAAACAACGTGATTATGGAACCGATCCACTGCCGCGTTTACAGGATTACGCAGCCCAGGGCGCTGAAGTATTACATCTGGTGGATTTAACCGGCGCCAAAGATCCGGCGAAACGTCAGATCCCGCTGATTAAAACCCTCGTATCAGGCGTCAACGTACCTGTGCAGGTCGGCGGCGGTGTGCGTACCGAAGAGGATGTTGCTGCATTACTGGCGGCAGGAGTTGCCCGTGTGGTAGTAGGCTCCACTGCAGTAAAATCACCAGAGGTAGTGAAGCGCTGGTTCGAACGTTTTGGCGCAGATGCACTGGTATTGGCACTGGATGTTCGCATTGATGAAACCGGTAACAAACAGGTCGCGGTCAGCGGCTGGCAAGAAGATTCCGGCGTATCGCTTGAAGAACTGGTCGAGACATATCTCCCGGTCGGTTTGAAGCATGTGCTCTGTACCGATATCTCACGTGATGGCACGCTGGCTGGCTCTAACGTCTCTTTATATGAAGAAGTGTGCGCAAAATATCCGCAGGTCGCCTTTCAGTCGTCCGGCGGTATTGGTGGGATTGATGATGTCGCCGCCTTGCGCGGTACTGGCGTGCGCGGCGTGATCGTCGGTCGTGCGCTGCTGGAAGGTAAATTCACCGTTACGGAGGCAATCCAATGCTGGCAAAACGCATAATCCCTTGCCTCGACGTTCGCGATGGACAGGTTGTCAAAGGCGTGCAGTTTCGTAATCACGAAATCATCGGCGATATCGTCCCGCTGGCTAAACGCTACGCTGATGAAGGCGCTGACGAGCTGGTGTTCTACGATATTACCGCCTCCAGCGACGGTCGCGTTGTGGATAAAAGCTGGGTGTCCCGCGTTGCGGAAGTTATCGACATTCCGTTCTGTGTGGCGGGTGGAATTAAATCGATCGACGATGCAGCAAAAATTCTCTCCTTCGGCGCCGATAAAATATCCATAAACTCACCTGCGCTCGCCGATCCGACGCTGATTACCCGTCTGGCAGACCGCTTTGGCGTACAGTGCATTGTGGTCGGTATTGATACCTGGTATGACGCCGAAACCGGCAAATATCATGTAAATCAATATACCGGAGATGAAAGTCGTACCCGCGTCACCACCTGGGAAACGCTGGAGTGGGTGCAGGAAGTGCAGAAACGCGGTGCCGGGGAAATTGTCCTTAACATGATGAACCAGGACGGCGTGCGTAACGGCTACGACCTGGCGCAATTAAAAAAAGTACGTGACGTATGCCGCGTACCGCTGATTGCCTCCGGTGGTGCAGGCACCATGGAACACTTCCTGGAAGCGTTCCGCAATGCCGACGTCGACGGCGCGCTGGCAGCGTCAGTCTTCCATAAGCAAATTATCAATATTGGCGAATTAAAAGCGTACCTGGCAACACAGGGCGTGGAGATCAGGATATGTTAACCAAGCAACAATGCCGCGAACTGGACTGGGAAAAAACTGACGGACTCATGCCGGTCGTCGTACAGCATGCGGTATCGGGTGAAGTGTTGATGTTGGGGTATATGAACCCCCAGGCGCTGGAGCAAACCATTGAAACCGGCAAAGTCACCTTTTATTCACGCACCAAACAGCGCCTCTGGGCAAAAGGCGAGACGTCCGGAAACTTTCTCAATGTTGTAAGTATCGCCCCCGACTGCGATAACGACACGCTACTGGCGCTGGTGAACCCTGTCGGCCCTACCTGCCACAAAGGCACCAGTAGCTGTTTTGGTGAAACCAGCCACCAGTGGCTGTTTCTGTACCAACTGGAACAGCTTTTAGCAGAACGCAAAACGGCGGATCCGGCCAGTTCTTACACTGCGAAACTGTATGCCAGCGGCACCAAACGCATTGCGCAAAAGGTCGGAGAGGAAGGTGTTGAAACCGCGCTGGCGGCAACGGTACATGACCGCTTTGAGCTGACGAATGAAGCTTCGGATCTGATGTACCATCTGCTGATCCTGTTGCAGGATCAGGACCTCGATCTGACAACGGTTATCGAGAATTTACGCAAGCGCCATCAGTGATCTTCAGGCGTAAAAAAACCGGGCAAACACAGCCCGGTTATTTGTAGACCGGCTAAGGAGTTTTCCACCTCACCCGCAATGTATGCATATTACTGCGCTTTCGGCCTGTAGCCTCGTAATGCGTTACGACCCAGCACCACTCCCGCGCCAATTATCCCACCCAGCAGTACCGCCAGCACCAGGACAATCGCCTTTTTCGGGCTGTCGCGACGAATCGGCAGTGTCGGTTTCATGACGTAGCGGTAAGAGTGAATACTGTCTGGCACCACTTTCAACGCTTTAACGGCCAACAGATTCTGACGCGTCAGGTAGTAATCGTCTGAAAAGGTTAACGGGCGCGTCGCTTCGTTATTCACAATTGAAGAGAGCGCGTCACTACCCAGCATAAACATGGTGTCCTGGGAGACCTGATCGGCTTGCTGAACCTGCGGCAGTTTAATACCAGACTGTTCAGCGATCTTCAGCGCCTCATTTATCTGCGCGATGCGGAGTGCTTTCTGCTCTTTAGCAACCTTTTCCTGTGCTTCAAGGGATTGTTCTAAACCTGCCGCCCGCGTAGAGATGCTTCTTGCAAGGTCAACATTGATCTCTTTCGCCACTTCCTGGTCAATTTTCTGAATGTACTGGGCCAGCGTTTTCTGCGCTGCTTCCGCCGTGGTGGAGGTATAGGTCACTTTTAATGGTAGTAGTTGCCCCTTCACTGACGGATCGATGGTTAATTTCTCGGGCTCTTCCTGGTTATCCAGGGTCTCAGACAGTGCGGAAAAAGCTGAACTGAAGCGACCAATGACACTTTCCTGGACATCGTTAACTTTTGGCGCTTCTGAACCAAATAAAACACTCATTGCGTTAGTATAACTGGCTAACTGACCGGCATCAGGTTGCGTGACTATTGCTGTGGAAGTCCATTTTTCTTTCGCTACAGTCAGATAACCCACAGCCAACAGAACAGCGACAACAACACTGAGAACAATAGTAGCCTTGCCGCGCCATAACTGAATTACAACATCAATCAAATCAATCTGTTCCGGGTCGTTGTTACGCACGGATACACTATTATTTTCCACTATCATCACTACCCTAACTAAGAAAAGACTTACGCTCGCAACAGTGTATCCATAATCAAGATTAATGCCATAGGAAAATTGATATAATTATCATGATATATACGGTTTTTTAATAGCTTAGCCTGGGAGTCCCTTCCCCTATTCCGCTTAAGGCAAATTAATCGCTGCCAAAAAGGTCGCGGGTATACACTTTCTCGGCCACATCCTGTAACTCTTCGGCCATGCGGTTAGAAATAATGACATCCGCTTGTTGCTTAAACTGATTCAGGTTGTTTTCAATTCGTGAATTAAAAAAGGTCTTTTCCTCCATGACGGGTTCATAAATTACCACTTCGACGCCTTTTGCTTTAATGCGTTTCATGATTCCTTGAATAGAGGAAGCGCGGAAGTTATCCGAACCGCTTTTCATAATAAGACGGTAAATCCCGACAACTTTCGGTTTTTTTGCGAGAATCGCATCCGCAATAAAATCTTTGCGCGTACGGTTGGCATCAACAATCGCAGAAATAATGTTGTTTGGTACTGATTGGTAATTCGCCAGCAACTGTTTGGTATCCTTTGGTAGACAGTAACCACCATAACCAAATGAGGGATTGTTATAGTGATTGCCAATACGTGGATCCAGACAGACACCTTCGATAATCTGGCGAGTATTTAAACCTAGCGTTTCTGCGTAACTATCCAGTTCATTAAAATAAGCAACACGCATTGCCAGGTAAGTATTCGCGAACAACTTAATGGCTTCTGCTTCGGTCGAATCTGTAAACAGTGTAGGAATCTCTTGCTTTATCGCTCCTTCCTGTAGTAGCGCGGCAAAACGCTCGGCTCTTTCGGAACGCTCGCCAATGACGATACGGGAAGGATGCAAATTGTCATAAAGCGCCTTTCCTTCTCGCAAAAACTCGGGGGAGAAAATAATATTATTTGTGTTAAATTTTTCGCTCATTGCCGCGGTAAAGCCGACAGGCACTGTGGATTTGATGACCATCACCGCATGAGGGTTAATGTCCAGCACATCCTGTATGACGGATTCAACGCTTGAGGTATTGAAATAATTGGTATGAGGATCATAATCGGTCGGTGTTGCGATAATGACGTAATCAGCATTTTCATAGGCAATGTTTTTATCTAACGTTGCTCTGAATTTAATTCCATCTGACTGGAGATATTGCTGAATTTCTTTATCAACAATAGGAGATATCCGATCGTTCAGCATTGCGACACGTGTTGGTACGATGTCTAATGCGATGACATCATGGTGCTGTGCGATTAGAAGGCCGTTTGATAAGCCAACATATCCAGTACCGGAAATGGTGATTTTCATTTCACGCTCTCAGAATTAACTTAATTATGAATCATGATGTTTTACATCCTGATAAGAAATGAAAGTTTTAACTCTTCAGCTTATACGGGTCAACGAAGGTAAAAACAATTCAGATTTTCTTTAGCAAGATAACGAATCAATATTAAATTAATATTAAGCAATGAAAATAAAGCAATAAGAATTTGGATAAAAAAAAGCCCGGTTAAAAAACCGGGCTTTCATTGTTTTAGTAAGGATTAATCCAACCATTCGGTATGGAAAACACCTTCTTTATCAGTACGTTTATAAGTATGGGCACCAAAGTAGTCACGCTGCGCCTGGATCAGGTTCGCAGGGAGAACTGCCGCACGATAGCTATCATAGTAAGCGACTGCTGCAGAGAATGTCGGTACAGGGATACCATTTTGTACCGCATAAGCGACAACATCACGAAGCGCCTGCTGATACTCATCAGCGATATTCTTGAAGTAAGGATCCAGCAGAAGGTTGGCAATGCCCGCATTCTGAGCGTAGGCATCCGTAATCTTCTGCAAGAACTGGGCGCGAATAATGCAACCCGCACGGAAGATTTTCGCAATTTCACCGTAGTTCAGATCCCAGTTGTACTCATCAGATGCCGCGCGCAGCTGTGAGAAGCCCTGTGCATAAGAAACGATTTTACCGAGGTACAGTGCGCGACGAACCTTCTCAATAAATGCCTTCTTGTCACCAGCTGGCTGTGCTTTAGGGCCGGACAGCACTTTTGACGCGGCAACACGCTGGTCTTTCAGAGAGGAGATGTAACGCGCAAATACGGATTCAGTGATCAGGGAAAGCGGCTCGCCGAGGTCCAGAGAGCTCTGGCTGGTCCACTTACCGGTGCCTTTGTTGGCAGCCTCATCAAGAATAACGTCAACGAGATACTTACCTTCTTCATCTTTTTTGGTAAAGATGTCTTTGGTGATGTCGATCAGATAGCTGCTCAGCTCACCATTATTCCACTCGGTAAACGTGCTCGCCAGTTCTTCATTGCTCAGGTTAAGACCACCTTTCAGCAAGGAATAGGCTTCAGCAATGAGCTGCATGTCGCCGTATTCAATGCCGTTGTGAACCATCTTCACATAGTGACCTGCGCCATCTGCGCCAATATAGGTCACACACGGTTCACCGTCTTCAGCAACGGCGGCAATTTTCGTCAGAATCGGCGCAACCAGTTCGTAAGCTTCTTTCTGGCCACCAGGCATGATAGAAGGCCCTTTTAGCGCCCCCTCTTCACCGCCAGAGACACCCGTCCCAATGAAGTTAAAGCCTTCTGCAGAAAGCTCGCGATTACGGCGGATAGTGTCCTGGAAGAACGTATTACCACCATCAATGATGATGTCACCCTTATCAAGGTATGGCTTCAGCGAGTCGATAGCAGCATCTGTGCCCGCACCCGCTTTCACCATTAGCAGGATACGGCGAGGCGTTTCGAGGGACTCAACAAACTCTTTAACCGTGTAGTAGGGAACCAGTTTCTTACCTGGATTCTCGGCAATCACTTCTTCGGTCTTTTCACGGGAGCGGTTGAAAACGGAGACGGTATAACCACGGCTTTCGATGTTGAGCGCCAGGTTGCGCCCCATCACTGCCATACCGACGACGCCGATCTGTTGCTTGGACATTACATACTCCTGTCAGGTGTGGTCACCGCGTGACGTATACGCGGCTTGATATGTGGTGAAGATGTTAACTCATGAGCTCAGTGTATAGATAGCATTTAAATGTACTTATATCTGATACTCAGTTCATAGCATCCAGATACTGCTGCCGTACAATGCTCCATTGATAGCGTCTGGTTGCAATTTCAAGCATTTTTTGGCCGATATCGTCAGGGAAGTGGGAATTAGAAATGATCTGAATAAGAGAGTTAACATCCTGAAAGTAGAGTGCCTGATCTTCAGTTGTTGCACGATTATACGCACAGTCAAAGCATAATATTGGTTTGGAAAAATGCATCATTTCAACCAACGAGGGATTCGTGCCTCCAGCTGAGTGACCATGAACATAAAAACGACATTCGCTACGGAGGACAGAAAGTGCATTAATATCGTAAATTGGGTCAAGAATAGTGATATTATCGAAGGTTGAATATTTCTTTTTCAACAGTTTCCCGTATTCACTAGAATTCCAGTTACCAACAAACGTTAATTTGGTGTTTGTTTGAGAGAAAGACTCGAGTATAAGATGGACATTATTCTCTGGCTCAATGCGACATAATGCAAAAGCAAAGTCTTTTACTTCAATATCGTTGATGGAATCAGAAATCGCATGATCACCACCATAAGCAATAACTTGACTTTCTTTGCTATATTCCTCTCGCACATAATCCGCAATAGCTTTATTATCAGAAATCACAACATCAGAATACTTAACAGCGATGCTTTCAGATAATTTTAGGAATCGTTTTGCAAACTTACCCCACTTTGCACGCCGCCATTCCAGCCCATCAATGTTTGTGACTACCTTGCCCCGATAAAACAGTCTAAGCATCGGAAGGAAGATTGCGCCAGAAACACCCAGTACTAATATCGTTGCAGGTCGATAGAAAATACACATTATCAAACACAAGATATCATAAATAATACTATGAATACCGTTAGCATTTACTGGTATATATGCTAGCTTTGCATTTTTATACGAATTTAATTTTTGGTCGTATGCTTTACTTGAACAAAAAACCAAAAAATCTTTTTCGGCATTCTCATTCATTGACTTATCCCTGGTAGATACCAAATTTTCAACTAATGTTTCAAATCCACCATAATTTGCTGGCACACCCACGACACCGACAACTGCATATTTAGGCTTAGTCATTTTTTCCATTTGATTTTTCCAATTTGTCATAGCCATAAACCATGCCAATTAATACAAAAAAGAACAAAGATAACTTTGGAACTTCAAATAAGGGGCCACTTAAAAAATAAAGCGGCGATAATAAAAAGAACCAATAAGATGCTTTAAAGAAAACATCTTCTTTGAGCGAAATTCGCATACGGAGAATGCTATTGATTTTTTTGACTAGAAAGTATAGTGCAACAAAATAAAACACTAATCCCGGAACGGCGTATTTATAAAGCAGATATGCGTACAACGATTCAAGATAGATGTCTTTACCAGACCCCACACCTACAAATGGGTTGTTATGTATTTGGTCGATACTAAAAATGATTTGGTTAATTCTTGTATTAAATGAACCAATCCCATCTCCAGAAAAATCCAGTTGACCTGACAATAAAAAATCTATGCCGTAGACAATATAATAGAATTTGGCTGAAAATGAATCCCAAAAAGCAATAACGGTCCCACAAACTACAATGACGACTACAGTTAATGATAATAATACGTTGGGCTTATTTATCCTTTTCAGCATAAGAACACAGAAAAGAAAAACCGCAATCAGCGCAGCCATCATTACAAACATGCGACTTTGAGTCAGGAGAATCACAGATATTATCGCCATTAGCATTATAAAACAAGGCAACAATTTACCTTTGGAATTCTGCAAGGAAGAAACAAAAGCCTGAAGGTAATATAAATAACCAAAAAAAAGAAAAAAGGCCAGGTGATAAGTCGTGTTAAAGATAGAGGATAGCTTATCGTCAAGAATTTCCATTGATTCTCTTTTATAGAGCAGGTAACTTATCGAGGGTACCGTAAGCTCTATAAGACCAACAATAATACACACCATAATTAACCAAAAGTATGTATTATAAAACAATTCCACGCTACGATTCGAACAAGTTACATACGCATAACCCATTAAAACATATATTCCAAAATAGAATATTTTCAATGAGGATGAAAAAGAGGCTATATTAACGCCATCCTCATTTGCTAATGCAGCGCATGTCATTACCAAAACAATAAAAATCGATAATAAAAAGCTTAAAAGAAATTGCATCTTCATCTTAAGCACCCACGGTAACATTACTGCGGGCAAAAGACTTATGAGCAACACATGATACATCATTCCGCCAGTTGCCCCCGGAAATATAGGAGCCGCTATCGAAATAAAAAAGCACGTAAGAAAAATCGAGCTGTATATCTTTTGAACGGTTACCATTTAATTTAGCCGTTTTAGAAACTGATCAAATGCGGATGATATTTTATACTTCAGAAAACTATCAGCTAGTAAAGTCTGATGAATATTGCTATCACCCGAGCATTTGAGCAAATGCATTATGTCTTCATGCAAATTTTCAGAAGAGTTATAATTCACAACGTACTCACATGAAAATTCATAATCAATAGATGTGATACAAGGCTTATCGTTTTTCAGATATTCGTACATTTTAAGGGGTGAGCCATCATGACTTTTTTCCAACAAATATGTTAAAAGCCCGATTTTAAAAGTACTTATCAGCTTGGGTAATTCTGAGTACTTAAATTTCCCACGAAATACTACGCCTAAAGCAGACAGTTCATCAACGATTGATTTATTATAGGCTTCACCATAAACCACAACAGAATAATTTCTCACGAGTTTTCGAATAAATTCCACATCAAATTTATCCGTTATAAATCCGACGAATCCAAAATCGAAAAGCGAATTTCCAGGGATAACACTCGAAGCATTATCTGAAAATCGACTAGTAAACACACCATTTGTAATGACTGCTGATTCAATATTATTATACTTAGTAATTGCTTTACCAGCCACATCAGTTACTGAAGTCAAAAAATCGTAATGCTCAGCTACGTATTTATATTTATCATCAACAAATTTTTTATCTTGCGGGCTATAGCAATTATGTTTTGTAAAATTATCAATCATATCATACCAGTAATAGACTTTCTTATCCTGGACGACTGGAATAATAGCCATAGGTGTAAAGTCTATAACGAGTAGTGGTAAGGCATGAGGATCACGCAAATAATTATTGAGAAATTCATTTACGCTATTTGTATAGCAATTTACCGTCCATGCTCTTTTTTTGAGTGGACCAAACAAGTCAAAGCTTGTTTTATCAATAACATTAACATTCGGATAATTGTTAACTTTAGTTCTTTTGTTTAAAACTCTTTCGTAAATGCTGACCGGCCTATTTAACACAGTGATGTCATTCACTGCGTCAAAACCTGATAATATCTCAAGAAATTGGAGATCGCGAACAGCAGAACCAAATTCTTGCCAGAAATACAGATCCCGATAAGGAATATAAAGTATGTTAATCATCTTAACTCTCAAAAAAATGATGCTATTCTTTGCTAAGAATAGCATCACAAAACTTACAGCGTAACTATCTTAATACCATTGGAATCATCAAGTTTTGATTTCAAATCATAGACAAATCCATTAGGTTTGATATTCTCGATCAAAGACTTATCATTTAAGAATGTTTTATGAGGAACAATCAAAGCAACGACATCATAGATATCATCTGTTTTAGAAGAAAGCACATTAATATTATATTCTTCGAAGAACTCATCGGCATCAATCAGAGGATCATAAATATCAACGGTGATATTATATTTCTGAAGTGCTTTTACAAGCTCAACTACCTTTGTATTTCTTATATCAGGACAATCTTCTTTAAAAGATGCCCCTAGAATGAGCAATTTTGATCTTGGAACATCTATTGAATTCATTGCCATATTATCAATAATTTGTGAACAAACAAAGCCAGCCATACTGTTGTTTATTTCACGTGCAGAGCGCATCATATCAGGCGCATAATTATATTCATTCGCTTTTTGTAAAAGATAGTACGGATCAACTCCAATGCAATGCCCGCCCACTAAACCAGGCTGAAGCTTTATAAAATTCCATTTAGTTCCAGCGGCCTCAAGAACGTCATAAGTATTAATGTTCATCTTATTGAACATCATGGCAAACTCGTTCATCAATGCAATGTTTACATCTCGCTGGGTATTTTCAATTACCTTTGCCGCTTCTGCTACTCGTATGGATGCGGCAGGGAAAGTTCCAGCTTGAATGATTGATTTATAAAGTGCATCAACAACTTTTGCGATTTCCTCAGTTGATCCTGAAGTTACTTTTTTAATTGTCGTTAACCGATTAACTTTATCCCCGGGATTAATTCTCTCTGGACTGTATCCAGCAAAGAAATCTTTATTATATTTAAGACCGGAGACTTTTTCTATTTCAGGGATACAATCATCTTCGGTCGCTCCTGGATATACTGTTGACTCATAAATAACTATATTCCCAGGTACGATTACCTTGCCTAACATTTGGCTTGCTTTAATCAACGGTGTTAGATCAGGTTTGAAATGTCTGTCTACGGGAGTTGGTACGGTTACAATGTAGATATCAGCATCTTTGATATCTTCTAACTCTGTCGTAAATGTAAGTTTGGCTGCTTCCTGGAGTTCTTCGGAAGAACATTCTTTTGTGACGTCAACAAATTTCTTCAGCTCATTAACACGATTATCATTGATATCAAAGCCAGTTGTTTCATATAACTTTCCAAATTCAACTGCCAATGGTAAACCCACGTAACCCAGGCCAATAATAGCAATTTTCTTATCAGATAAATTCATTCCAGTCTCCATGATTTTATTTCTTTCGCATTGCCGCATCGTGAGTTATCTCAACTAGCTTTTGCGTTTTCTCGGCAATCGCTGATTTTGACCAAACTCTTAAAATTTCTTTCTTGTTACTAGCTTTATCAATAATTGATAAAGTTTCCGCATTGATTTCCTGATCCAGAGTCAGGTAACTGATATTATTTTCATTTAGCCATCTGCATAGAGGATTCCTTTTGTTAAGCAGAATCACCTTCTCCATTGCAAGACCCGAAATAATATTTCCTAAAGCTTGCTGCCTGATGTGATTAAATATTAGCAAGTCACAAGATGATAATATTTCGTTATATTCGTATTTTCCCAAGAAAGTCATTAATGGAATGAAGTTATTCCCAAATAACTTCATTCCAGCATCCTTTATGCTTTCAGCATAATTTAGATCGCCATAACTCAACGGGCAGTAAATTTTTCGCGACTGCCAATCAACATTTGAATGAATAAACTCAAATGCCTCAATATGATTATTTTCCGGGGTTGCGCTGTTGCCAACAAGTATATTACCTGAGTGAATAGCACTAGCGTTACATGTGGCGTAGTCTTCTTCTAAGGTACCATAACTCCATGATAAATATTCGCATGTAAACCATGAGTTAGCTTCACAAACAAGTTCATACTCGGTGTTAATTACAGGTACAAAGTAGTCAATACAGGCAGTAATACGTTGAGGAGAATAGATTTTATTTAAAATACTTCTCCTTGCAACTCTAAAACTCCCGCTCAAAAAGTTCATTACAGTGATATTTTTTTTCTTACGGCTTGCGTCGAACACCGACTTGGTGTGTTGAAGTATCATTCCCTGAGGATAATATGTAGAGAGTAGGTATGGATAATAATCATAACCCCATCCGCACCAGACAACGACAAGATTGCGGGGCAATGTAGTGACGATAAATTTATCTAATAGAGAATGAAATATAACTATGCTTATATCATGTTTGTGGATATAGGCATTTAGCTCTCTTTTCCGTATCTGATCAGGTTTCCAGCCCTTGATATATTTAAAGTCTTCAGTTTGGTCAAAACAAATATACTTATTATTTTTTCCAAATCTTTCGAAATCACGAAAGACCATGTTCGAAAATTTGTCATCCGGAACGACATGTAAGGTTTTCAGACTAGCCATTTGCTTTCATTTTCATCTGCAAACTCAGGAGTTCTCGTTTCCGAGATTTAATAATTTTCGCGGGCTGACCTGCACATATTACAAATTCAGGCATATCATTCTTCACAAGAGATAAGGCGCCAACCGCAACGCCTTTTTCAAGTGTAATTCCAGGCAAAATGATACTGCCAGAACCAATGAGAACATGCTCTTTAAGTAATACAGGCGCGGAATAAACGTTAGTATATTCAGGGGGAATCGTTGGGTTAGACATAAACGCACCAGAATAATCATCACTACTTGAGTAAATAGATACTCGAGAAGAGATATTACAGTAGTCCGATACAACAATGCGTCCAGCCCCAATCAGTGAAGAGAACACTGCAATATGAACGTTTTTACCAACTTCTATACCTCCAGAACCGGCTGACAAAACACAGAAATCATCTATTCTTACATTATCCCCAAGAGTAATATTTTCTGCATTATAAAATGAAGCCTTATTGGAAACCTTGATATTTTTCCCTAATACCTTAAAGCCTAAAGATTTAAGTTCTGCATCGGTATAGCAACCCATATTAACCTCTGAGTAAACCGATAACAGTATCTTGCTCTTCGGAGGTCATACTTGCAAAAATTGGCAGACAAAGTATGCGATCAGAAATATGGTTTGCCACTTGCAAATTCAGTACAGCAGAAGATTTTATTCCACGATACATTGGCATATTACTGATTAACGGATAGAAATATCTCCTGGATAATACGCCATGATTCTTCAGATGTGCGTAAAGTTCGTCCCTGGACTTTGGATAATCATCTTCGACAATGACTGGAAAATAGGAGTGATTACTATTCGAATGAGAGGATAATTCGGGAATTTTAATACCCTTTACGCCAGCAAGTTCACGACGGTATCTTGTATCAATTTTATGGCGTTCGGTCATCGCTTCAGAAATATGTTTTAATTGAAGTAACCCAAATGCGGCATTCACTTCACTCATTTTACCATTTATACCTGGTGCGGTGACGGTGACTTCATCAGCGATACCAAAGTTTTTTAATCTATCGATTCTCTCTTTAGTTTTGATGTCATGGCAAATGATAGCGCCACCTTCAAAAGTATTGAAAACTTTCGTCGCATGGAAACTTAGAATGGATAAGTCGCCAAAATTCAGCAGACTATCACCCTTGTAATTAATACCAAATGCGTGCGCTGCATCATAGATGACACGTAAGCCATAGTTATCAGCGATTTTCTGAATACGCTCTACATCACATGGATTACCGTAACAATGCACTGGCATAATCGCAGTAGTCTCTGGAGTTATTGCCTGTTCAATTTTCTCTGGATCAATATTGAAATTTTTTTCATCAATATCAACAAAAACAGGCTTCAGCGAATTCCAGATGATCGAATGACTTGTTGCTACGAATGAATAAGGCGTAGTGATAACTTCACCTGAAATCCGCAAGGCTTGCAGAGCAGTAACTAACGCAATAGTCGCATTGTTAAATAAGGATATGTATTTTACCCCAAGATACTTGCATAATTCTGCTTCGAGTTGCTGATGGAACGGACCATTGTTAGTCAGCCACTGATTTTCCCAGATTTTTTCAAGGTAAGGCACGAATTCATTCAGCTCAGGTAAAAATGGTTTTGTTACTGGAATTTGCTTTGACATTATGACTCCTGACAATAATTTAAATATTCAGAACCTATGCTTTTCTTAAAGACATAATAGCTTTAATATTTTCTTTTTGATAAATAGCTAAATATATTATGTAAATAAAAACAAAGGCACATAAAAGAGTAATGACATTTATTAAATGTAATTCTTCATCGCTGATAAAAATTTGTATTGAGATAAAAAATACACTTATCAACCATGACGGCAACAATGCTCTCAACTGAACACTAAAACCAATGCTAGATAATTTTCCTGTATAGTATAAATTTATTAAGAGAGCGCAATAAGAATTGATCGCTATCCCATAACATAGTGCTGTAACACCATGCGGCAAGGTAATTAGCAAAATAATAGTAGTTATTATTTTCTTAATGATTTCGATCTTAAGAAATAAGTCAGATCTCCCTTTGACCTGAAGTAAGTTAAGATTTATTGCATGCAATGGATACAGTAAATATCCAGCACATAGTATCGACACCATCACTCCTGCTGGTTGCCACTTTTCTCCCACCAGAATAACTAATAACGGTGTAGCAACAATTGACAGTACTGTCATTGCCGGAAAGACAATAAGGCAAGATATACGAATAATGTTAAGATATTTCTTCTCAAGCTCTTGAATATTATGTTGTATATTACTTAACATTGGGTATGACACACGTTGTATAATGTTTGTCATGGTCATTGCTGGAACACTTGATAACTGATTTGCTTGTGTGTAATAACCTAACCGGGTTGCATCATACCATTTGCCGATTATCAGCGGATAAATGTTTGCATATAATGACTCTAACAATGAAGAGAGTAATAATTTATATCCGAAACTAAAAAGTGTCTTAAATGAATCTACCGAAAACCCTGTCTTAGGCAACCACGGGTCTAAGGCATTCAATAGTACTACATTTATAATTGAAAGCATTAATGTCTGAGATACTAAAGCCCAGACACCAAAATTATAATGATAGGCTAAAATAATAGCACAAAAACCACTTATCATGGCTGCAGTTATTGATGCTTTTGCTTGTGCTTTGAAATTGAGTGAAACACTGAGTCTTACTCTTTGCACTACACCCAATGAATTTATTGGTACAACTAAACCCAGCCAACGGGCTAGGGAATTTAACTCAGGCTTATTATAAAATTCGGCAATTAGCGGTGCTGTTATCCATAAAATGCCATAACACAGGAGCGCTATTAGTCCGTTAAAGATAAATACCGTCGAGTAATCTGATTCACTCCTGTCGGTTTTCCTGATAATCGCTGAGCTAAATCCACTATCCACAAAGACCTGGCTGAGGGCAATGAAGATAGCTAACATTCCAACCAGGCCAAACGCCTCTGGCCCTAGCCTCCTGGCTAAGACCAGCATGACACTCAGTTGTACTACCTGTGTAAAAATACGATCAATCGCGCTCCATATAAAACCGCTTTTAACTGATTGAATTTTCATTGAATCTTATCTAAGACTGCTAAACAAAGGCAAAATTTTATCTTTTTCCGAGAGGATAACATTCCCCGTCTCGTGCCATGATATTTGTAAATCGGGGTCATTCCATAAAATGCCCATCTCGCTCTTTGGATTATAATAGTTTGTTGTTTTATAAAGGAATTCAGCACTTTCGCTCAGGACCTGAAACCCATGCGCAAAACCTTCAGGTATCCAAAGTTGGCGTTTGTTTTCGGCGGAGAGAGTAATGCCTACCCAATGACCAAAAGTCGGGGAAGATTTTCGAATATCAACGGCTACATCAAAGACCTCACCAACGACACAGCGAACTAATTTCCCCTGCGCGAAGGGATCCAACTGATAATGCAAGCCTCGGAGCACGCCTTTAGCAGACTTAGAATGATTGTCCTGGACGAAATCGACTTTGCGACCTACTGCTTCCTCAAAAACTTTTTGATTGTAGCTTTCATAAAAAAAACCACGTTCATCGCCAAAAACCTTCGGCTCAATAATCATTACATCTGGAATATCAGTTCTTATAATATTCATCGATTAATAACCTTTAACCATTTTCAGCAAATATTGACCATAGGCATTCTTTTTTAATGGTTCAGCTAGCAACTTAACCTGTTCTGCATTGATAAAACCTTTACGGTACGCTATTTCTTCTGGGCAGGAGACCTTAAGTCCCTGACGCTCTTCAATTGTTGAAATGAAATTGCTTGCCTCAATTAAGCTCTGATGCGTCCCTGTATCCAGCCACGCATAACCGCGTCCCATCATGGCAACAGAGAGACGTCCTTGCTCCATATAGATACGGTTAATATCTGTGATTTCCAGTTCACCACGTGCAGAAGGCTTAAGGTTTTTTGCCATCTCGACAACGCTGTTGTCGTAAAAATAGAGACCGGTTACCGCATAGTTGCTTTTGGGTTCCAGTGGTTTCTCTTCCAGGCTAATTGCTGTCCCGCTCTTGTCAAATTCAACGACGCCGTAACGTTCAGGATCATTAACATGATATGCAAACACTGTCGCACCGCTTTCTTTATTAACGGCAGTGTCCATTAACTTCGGTAAATCATGACCATAAAAGATGTTATCGCCAAGAACTAAAGCGCAATCATCATTACCGATAAATTCCTCACCGATAATAAACGCTTGTGCCAAACCATCCGGACTCGGTTGTACTTTATAGTGCAAATTTAAGCCCCACTGGCTTCCATCTCCTAACAATTGTTCAAAGCGCGGAGTGTCCTGAGGGGTACTAATGATGAGGATATCCCTAATCCCGGCCAGCATAAGCGTTGAGAGTGGATAGTAAATCATTGGCTTGTCGTAAATAGGCAACAGTTGTTTACTCACTGCCATTGTGACAGGGTAAAGACGAGTGCCAGAGCCGCCAGCCAGAATAATCCCTTTACGCGTTTTCATTACATCATCTCTTTAAGTACAAAATGCCCTATCACGGGCATTAATATGAGTGTCAAATTGCTGTCGTGGTGAACAACTCTGTCAGCATGCGTTTTACGCCTTTCTCCCAATGGGGCAACAGCAAATCAAAATTCTTTTGGAATTTCTCTGTATTCATCCGGGAGTTGCCAGGACGTTGTGCCGGCGTCACGTATGCGCTTGCCGGTACGGCATTAAGCTTGTTTAGCTTCAATTCAATACCAGCCTTTCTGGCTTCATCAAAAACCAGAGATGCATAGTCATACCACGTTGTTGTACCACCCGCGACTAAATGGTAAAGACCAGCGACTTCAGGATCTTTCAGCGCAACACGAATAGCGTGCGCCGTACAATCAGCCAATAATTCCGCCCCAGTAGGTGCACCATATTGATCATTGATGACAGATAATTCAGTACGTTCTTTTGCCAGGCGAAGCATCGTCTTAGCGAAATTGTTACCCTTTCCTGCATAGACCCAACTGGTACGAAAGATTAAATGCTTGGCACAATGCGTTTTTAGCGCATTTTCACCAGCAAGTTTCGTTGCTCCATACACATTCAGTGGCGCAGTTGCGTCTGTTTCGCGCCAGGGTGTCTCACCAGAGCCAGGGAATACATAATCCGTGGAATAATGGATTACCCACGCATTGATTTCCGCTGCCGCTTTAGCAATGGCTTCAACACTTGTTGCGTTTAGCAGTTCTGCCAATGCCACTTCTGACTCTGCTTTATCAACTGCGGTATGGGCTGCTGCGTTAACAATCACATCAGGCCGGATACGTCGCACAGTTTCAGCAATACCTTCCGGGTTGCTAAAATCACCACAATAATCTGTTGAATGAACATCAAGAGCAACGAGATTGCCCAATGGGGCTAATGCGCGTTGTAGTTCCCAGCCTACCTGCCCTGTCTTACCGAACAGAAGAATGTTCATTACTTGCGTTCCCCATAATTCTGCTCGATCCAGGTTTGATAAGCGCCACTTTTAATATTTTCGACCCAGTGGGTATTGGCTAAATACCATTCCACCGTTTTACGGATACCTGACTCAAACGTTTCCTGGGGTTTCCAACCAAGTTCACGACTGATTTTATCTGCATCAATAGCATAGCGACGGTCATGACCGGGGCGGTCGGCCACATAGGTGATTTGACTGCGATACGAACCTGCTTTAGGGACAATTTCATCCAGCAAATCGCAAATCGTATGCACGACATCGAGATTTTTCTTCTCGTTATGCCCGCCGATATTATAGGTCTCACCAGGAGTCCCTTTTGTCACCACGGTATATAATGCCCGAGCGTGGTCTTCAACATATAGCCAGTCACGGATCTGATCGCCTTTGCCATAAATTGGCAGTGGTTTACCATCAAGAGCATTCAGAATAACTAACGGAATCAATTTCTCAGGGAAATGATAAGGGCCATAGTTATTAGAGCAGTTAGTCACGATCGTCGGCAGGCCATAGGTGCGTAACCAGGCGCGAACAAGATGGTCACTTGAGGCTTTAGATGCTGAATAAGGGCTGCTAGGCGCATAAGCCGTGCTTTCTGTGAAGAGAGGAAGATTATCTCCTAACTTTACTTCGTCCGGATGCGGTAAATCTCCATATACTTCATCTGTAGAGATATGATGAAAGCGGAAAGCGCTTTTTTTATTACTATCAAGTGTCAACCAATACTGGCGTGCAGCTTCAAGGAGGCAGTATGTTCCCACAATATTGGTTTCAATAAAGGCGGCAGGGCCGCTAATGGATCGATCGACATGACTTTCTGCTGCAAGATGCATGACCGCATCAGGCTTATGCGTCTCAAAGATGCGTTTCATTGCGCCGGAATCGCAAATATCAGCATGTTCGAAATAATAGCGATCGCTATTAGCGATATCATTTAATGATTCAAGATTTCCGGCGTAGGTTAATTTATCGATATTAACTACGCTATCCTGAGTATTATTTATAATATTTCGAACTACTGCAGATCCAATAAAACCAGCACCACCAGTAACAAGTATTTTCACTTTATAATTCCAGATGACGTATCAAGATCGGTATTTTGCTGCCGATTAAGAATAGAAATTATACACATTCGGACACGCTACCGCCCCTGGCTCATCAGCTACCAGTGCACTGCGATCATCCATAGGCGTGTTGAGCTCTGCAATCTTTCGCAAAGCCTCGAAACTCAAATACTAATTGTCTTACCAATTGATGTCAGAAACAAGAAGAAATCCTTCAAAATACACACTAAAATTTTTTCTTTAACTTATTGAAATAAAATGATTTTCTTTAAAATGCAAAAACGGCAGTAACATTCTCGTATTATCGACATCACTGTCGCGAATGTTAACTGCCGTTAATCTTACTAACGCTTATCAAACTGGGCGTTTTTTCAGCTTACTCGCCAAGCATCTTCTCTATACTTTTACGGAACTTAGCGCCTTCTTTCAGGTTGCGCAGTCCGTACTTCACAAATGCCTGCATATAACCCATTTTTTTACCACAGTCATAGCTGTCGCCGGTCATCAGCATCGCGTCAACGGACTGTTTCTTCGCCAGTGCGGCAATGGCATCTGTCAACTGGATGCGACCCCAGGCACCGGGCTCAGTTCTTTCCAGCTCTGCCCAGATATCTGCGGAGAGGACATAGCGCCCTACCGCCATCAGATCGGAATCAAGCGTCTGCGGCTGGTCCGGTTTTTCAATGAACTCGATGATACGGCTGACTTTACCTTCATTATCCAGCGGCTCTTTAGTCTGAATAACTGAATACTCAGAGAGATCCCCTGGCATGCGTTTCGCCAGAACCTGACTGCGCCCTGTTTCTTCGAAGCGGGCCACCATCGCGGCAAGGTTATAGCGCAGTGGATCAGCGCTGGCGGTGTCGATAATAATATCCGGTAGTACAACCACAAACGGATTATCGCCAATCACAGGACGAGCGCAAAGAATGGAATGGCCCAGACCCAGCGGCTGTGCCTGACGCACGTTCATGATGGTTACGCCCGGAGGGCAAATGGACTGCACTTCCGCCAGCAGTTGGCGTTTAACGCGCTGCTCGAGAAGTGACTCTAATTCATAGGAGGTGTCGAAGTGGTTCTCAACGGCGTTCTTGGACGCATGAGTTACCAGAAGGATTTCTTTGATCCCTGCAGCCACAATTTCGTCGACGATATACTGAATCATCGGCTTGTCGACGATCGGCAGCATCTCTTTGGGAATTGCCTTGGTGGCAGGCAACATATGCATACCCAAACCCGCTACCGGAATAACTGCTTTCAAATTAATCATTATTTCATCCACCTGTAAAATGGTTGCTGAATTATAGCGCTTTGACTCGTTTTAGCCAGTTCGAATTATTCCCGGGGGAATGGCATGGCTTTGGTACAGATGCTACGCCGCTCGGATAAAAAATGCAGTAGCCATAATCTTAAGTATGCGCCTGTTTCGCCAGGAATGGTCGCATTTTTACCCCCTCCCCTCAGGCAGGCTGAAGTTGATAGCCTCAACATTCACCCGCTGATGATTAATCCGGTCGATGTCTACCGAACTCTCTCCTTTTTCGTTAACGGCATGAACATTCGCCAGTGACAGCAGCGTGTCCTCTTTCGCCATAAACTTACCGCGCACATCTTTGCGCAGATCAAAATGTAACTTCAGGGCTGGCCCGGTCGACGAATCCTGCATGATATTGATATTACGCAAGAAAAGATGCTGTGGCTTGTTGTGTAACTCGAGGGTCGCTCGCTTCATCTCAATATTTGTCAGCGCGACAAACGAAGCCGCATTCCCGGACGATATCTGGATGCCGCGCAATTTATAAGCAAGCTGCGTATTATTCAGACGGATGTTATTTAGTTTAAAATTCTGCGGAATAGACAGATATTTCCCCTTCACCACGCCGTAGCCAATAAGCATTCCCGCGCTGTTTTCCATCTCGACGTTATCGATCACAAAGTTATCACAGCCATAAATGGCGACCGTCGCGTTATCTATTCCCGCTTTCTTACTGAAATCAGGCGTGATGTACTTTGCCTTCACATTACGAATAATGAAGTGTTTACCGCTTTCCACATGCACCAACTGCCGGCAATCGGACCCCGTAATGTTTGCCACCACGAAGTTTTTAACCGTCTGCTGCTCCGGGTAGTTGTTATCATAGGTACTCCCTGCCAGGCCAATGCCGATCCCCCAGTTGATCTTGCCATTCGTGCAGTTAATCCGTTCGATGACATGATCGGAAATCAGGATGTTGCGGTCGTTAATCGCCACGTTCCATTCAATCGCGTCCCCCTGGAGATCGCTGAATTTTCCATTGGTGATCTGTGCGCCATCGACCTGGTTATGAAAACCCTGGCGCAAAATCGCGTAGTTGGCGTGCGTGACGCTGATATTATCGATAACCAGATTGCGCATGACCTGCGGCTTTTTGCCGCCGATAAAAATTTGTGCCACCGGGCCAAAACCACTCATCGCGATGCCTTTTATCGCGCAGTCGGAACCGCGAACATCTAATGTGATGTTGTGCAGACTTGCCCCGTTTTCACCAATGACCTGACAACCGTCCTGGAGCACAAAACGCCCGCGGCCGTTACCGCTGAGCTTCCCTTTCACGAGTAGCGTTTTTCCCGCAGGGATGAACAGCGCAGCATTGATGTTCTCGCAAACGAGTCCCGCTGGCACCACAACGCTTTGCCCGTCAACGAAAGCCTGCTTAAACGAGGCAATCCAGTCCTTTGGATTGTAATCCTGAATATTGACAGTCTTGCGCGGTGTCACGGCGCGGGCAAAGGAGGCGTTAAGTATGGGGAGAGCGGCAAGCGCGGAACTTGCCGTCAGGAAGGTGCGTCGGGAGAGTTTCTTCTCAGGCATACAACCTCGGTTTAGATCGTTTGCAGCAGGCTGGCTAACTGACGATTGATCACCTGCTGGTTAAAATCATGTTCCACTTTTTCCCGCGCGCGCTGAACAACGGGCTGCAGGGCGTCATGGTCGATTTCACTGAACGCGGCAAGCTGTTTTGCCAGCGCCGTGGCATCGTTCTCTGGCACCAGCCAACCCGATTTTCCGGCATCGACCAGTTCAGGAATGCCGCTGTGCACGGTTGAAACAACGGGGATCCCCACCGCCATCGCTTCCATCAGCGCGACGGGGATCCCTTCCATATCACCATCGGCACCGGTAATCGAAGGCAGCAGAAAGACATCAGCGTCATCCAGCATTGCCTTCACTTCGTGGCTGGGTTTGAACCCCGGCATTTCAATAACATCATCAAGTTGATACTGCTCAATCAGAGTACGCAATCGCCGCTCCCAGGGGCCGATACCGAGGATACGATAACGGAACGCCACCCCCTGCTCCTTGAGCTGCCGGCAAGCTTCAATAGCCACATGCAGCCCCTTTTTCTCCGTCAGTCGCGCAACGGAGATAATGTCCAGCGGCGTGCCGGGTGCTTTCACCGGGCGATGGGTAAAGCGCGTCATGTCCACCCCCATTCGCGAAACGGCAATTTTCTCTGGCGGGCAGCCCATACTTTTAAGGCGTCCAGCCCAAAGTTCGCTGATCGGCAGCATCAGATCGCCCCGCCGGAACAGTTGTTGATACTCCGGCGTGTAATGATTCAGCACTTCCCGGCTCGAAATATCGATGCCATGAAAAATGGTGGCAATCTTGCCCTGAAGCACGCCCAATTCGCGAAGCTTTGCTGCCGTGACGCCCGCCGGCCCAAAATGGGCGATAAAAACATCGGCAGCAAAAGGCGTGGCCGTTTGTCCACAAATCGAGGACAGAATCAGGTTGCGTGCTTCTGCACCGTAGCGCGCAACATTCAACGCCTTCCAGGTGGCACCGCGATGCAGCCCCGTCAGCGTCTGGCCTGCACGATGGCGGAGCTTTGCCAGTCTCCCTGGGGGTTCATCCTGTAACCAGCGAGTTTTCGCCGCCAGGTTATATTTCGTCCATGCTTCATGCGTATTCTCGGTATCGCCTTTTTGTAGCGCGATAATCGACACCTCAAATCCCATATCAATAAACGCGGTGATCTGATTAAGCACAAAGGTCTCTGACGACAGCGGGAATTTCAGCAGAAAGAAACTGACCCTCATTTCACCTCCCGGATGCGCGACAGGACCGACTCCACCATTTGAAATCCTTTTTCCCGCTCGCGGGCGACGGCGTCCTGCACGCGGATCGTCAGTTCCGGCAACTGTCCGAGAATATCGCTGACCATCGACTTCAAACTTCCGTCCAGCAGGTGGCGAATGTCTATCGCCATCTCTGGCATCCCCAGTTGTTGCATAATGCCAGCCGATTTGTGCTCGTAGTTGATCGCAATGGCAGGCGTGCCAAAGTTCATTGAGATGATGGCGGAATGCAGACGCGTGCCGATGGTTAACTCGCAGGCGGCGAGAATTTTGCCGATCTCCACATCGTTCAGCTCATCCATCGCAATATGGAAGTGCTCGCGCTTCTCCACAAACTGCGCCATCCGCAACGCCACCATACGGTCATCGCGGTTGTAACGATCCATACTCGTACAGGTCGATAGCGCGAGCACCTGGTACCCGTCATCAATTAAGCGATTCACCACGTCCGCAAAGGCTTTTTCGTACGCCTGCTGAGTAGTGCCGAGGCGTTTGTCGAACGGTTCAAGTTCACGCAGCGTTATGGCAACCGTTTTGCGCAGGGCCGTCAGGTTCAGCCAGTGTTGTACTGCGTACCCCGGCGTAAAGCTGTCGTCGCGATGATCGACAAGCCAGGCCGTATCAACGCCCTGTTCGACTTTTTGCGTACTGATCTGCGCTTTTTCCATCAGGTCGCGGCTCACCGTTTCACGTAAGATCAGTGCGTTAGTGCGGCCAAATGTGTAGTTCGCCAACTGGTTAAAGTCCGGGTTCTGGAACGGCCCAACGCTGTGACCAATCATATAAATCGGTTTATTGGCCATAAACGCGCACAGAGGGTATTCAAAATGGGTCAGTCCGTAGAGATCGACATAGTTCGACCCGCCAACCTGGATAATCGCGTCATAGTTTTGCAAAAAACGGACAAACTCATGGAACTCAGGAGCAATATCAACGTTGCGCAGTTGGCCTTCGCCGGTCACTTTCGCCAGCAGGATTTTGTGTTGAAACCGGCGGCGAAGCACTTTCTTCACGCGTCCGCCAATCCCCCCTGCTGCCTGCTGTTTTTGGCTAAGCTGATACAGCGGATCGGCAATAATCTCGCGCCCCTGCAGCCAGGAAGAGCTGATCGGAAAGCGGCTCATCACATCCATTTCCACGTCAGGCTGCTGACGGCTGATGGCGTCAAGCAGGCCCCGCATAATGGCGCTATCGCCACGGTTACCGCAGGTGTGGTTGCCCAAAATTAATAATTTCATTGATTACCTCTAATCGTCGATGCCGGATCAAGCGACGCCGTATCCGGCAAAACTTATCCTGCGCGAAGCAGTGTTTTCATTTTTTCGCTGCGACAAAACTGACGCTTTAACTCCACCACCAGCGGGTGTCGGGAAAGAATTATCATCAGCACAAACGCCAGCGCACCGGCGGCAATTTGCGTGGCTAACAGTACGCTCAGCGTCAGGTGTCCCTGCAAAGCAAGACCCAACCCGTAGCTCACCGCCAGCGTGGGCAAAGAAAGATAGAACGGCAGCCACAGGCTGAGAATGTATTGACGGTAGCTGGCACCCAGCACCGGTTTGATCATCACGAAATAGCTCAGAATGGTGTTAATGATTTGCACCAGCAGGAAGCCCAGCGTGACGCCAATAGCCCCGGCCATCTGCCCGCCGAGAATGATCGCCGGAATAAACAGAAATGTTTTAAACACATTAAATTTAAAGCTGATATCCACCCGCGCTTTTGCCATCAGTAGCGAACCTATCGGGTTACCGACAGATCGCAGCAGTCCAACGATGCACAACAATTGCAGAACCGGAATGATGCTGTTCCATTTCTCACCGAACACCAGCGGCACGAAATTATTCGCGACCACCATGAGTCCCAGAAGCGCCGGAAAGTTAATAATCCCCACGACCGACAGCAGCTTGTAAAAATTCACACGCAACTTCTCGGTATCGTCCTGAATTTTGGCAAAGGCCGGGAACAGTACGCGGGTAATGATCGGGTTGAGTTTCATCGGTGGCACAACCGCCACGTTATAGGCCAGGTTATAGCCCCCGGCGACGCCCGCCCCGAGGATCCGCGCCAGCACCAGTGTAGAAAGATTAGTATTGACGTAGTTGACGATGCTATCCGCCGTTAGCCACGCGCCAAAGCGCAGGTTCGATGAAACCGAAGCAAGCGAAAAATGCAGGCCGGGACGGTAAATTTTGCGGCCAACGTAACCGAAAAGCAGAGTGCGCACAGCGCTATTGACCAGATATCCCAGGATCGCCGTTAACGCCCACGGCCAGAAATGGGCGCTAATCACGGTGAAGGTGAAACCCGCCAGCACCGCGCTGGTTTCAATCATCCCTATTTTGTTGAACTCCAGTTCCTTTTGCATTAGCGCCCGGAACTGTTGACCGTGAGGGATCACTAAGAACGCCAGCGACAGCGCTTTAATCAGCGGTATCAGGTCCGGGTTATGCAGAACGCGGCCAATCACATCACTTAGCAGGAAAACCGCCACGCAGACCACGATACCTAGCCCCACGTTCAGCCAGTACAGCGTCGTCAGTTCGAGATGACTAATCTCTTTGCGCTGAATGATTGAATTGGCGATACCGAAGTCGGAGAGCGTATCTGCCAGCGCGATTATCACCAGCGAGACGGTCAGTAGCCCAAATTGATGATTATCAAACACCCGCGCCAGTACCGTCATCTGAACCAGCCCAAGGCTGATAATGATCACTGTGGCAATGGCCGACCACTTCGCGCCGCTAATGGTTTTTTCTCGTAAGCTCATCTTAATACGCCGCTTTACTGATAAAGCCTTTGAAAATGGTGAGGAACACTATCTTGATATCGAACCAGACGCTCCATTCACGGATGTACTCAAGATCGAACTCCACACGCTTCTCCATTTTCTCCAGCGTGTCGGTTTCCCCCCGCCAGCCGTTGATTTGCGCCCAGCCGGTGATGCCTGGCTTAACCTTGTGGCGCAGCATGTAACCTTCAATCAGTTGGCGATACTGTTCGTTATGCGCCACCGCATGAGGACGTGGCCCGACGATGGACATGCCACCGGTCAGCACGTTGATAAACTGCGGCAACTCATCCAGAGATGTCCGACGCAGGAAGTTCCCCACCTTTGTGACGCGCGGATCGTTCTGCGTCGCCTGGGTCACCACCTTGTCGTTCTCCATCACCTTCATTGAGCGGAACTTCCACACTTTGATGGGCTTACCGTCCATGCCATAACGGGTCTGGCGGAAGATCACCGGCCCCGGCGAGGTGATCTTTACCGCCAGCGCAATGCAGCACAGCACCGGTGAAATCAGCAGCAGGATCAGTGAAGCCAGTACGATATCTTCGGCGCGCTTAATAAGGCGATTGATGCCCGAAAGCGGTGTGTCATACAGCGGAACAACAGGCACACCGCTGACCTCTTCAATGCGCGAGTGCAGAATGTTGAAGGTAAAAACATCGGGGATGAGGATGACCGAACAGGTGGTATCCGCCAGTTCACGCACCAGCGCTTTCACCTTTGCGCCGTCGCACATCGCCATCGCGATATAGACGTTGTGAATGCGCGAAGCTTTAGCATCTTCAATAAGCTGTTCGAAGTTACCCGCCCAGTCTGACGTCACGCCGCCGGGTTTGGGATCGTGGTAAACCCCCACCACTTCAAAGCCCAACCACGGCTCATTACGAAAGCTGTTCAGAAGAATTTGCCCGGCAGGCATATCGCCCGCGACCGCCACGCGGCGTGTGTTATAGCCACGATTGCGCAGCCAGCCCGCGCCAAAGCGAATAAATGAACGACAAAACACAAGACCGACGCTGGTCAACAGATACCACGCCAGCCAGACGCCCAGGCGATTGTCAAAGTCCTGATTAAACGCCACCAGGCCAGCGCTAAAAATAAGGCTCAGCGTCCAGTTTTGCAGCAGGAGGATCAGTTCAGTGGAAATTTTGACGCCGCGCCAGGAACGATAAAAATCGGTCATACCGCCCAGCATCTGAAAGACCACCAGCGTTATCAGTGCCACCAACAGGTGCATGTAGAGGAAAGGCAGTCCGCTCACTTCGCAGACCAGCCACAGCACGCCAAACATGATGGTGATATCTGAAAAGCGTTGCACCATAGAGATTAACGATGCATTGGTTTTGGCTCGCTCGCGCTTTTTTAGATTTGTCATCGTTGTTCCTGTTATTAGCCCCTTACCCGCCAGCGGGTAAGGGAAGATCTGACCTTACTGATTCAGCAGCGTCAGCAGAGTGCGCGTTCGCGCTTCCATCAGCGGGATATCGCCACGCGATTCCACGTTGAGGCGCACCACCGGTTCAGTGTTGGAAGAGCGCAGGTTGAAGCGCCAGTCAACGAACGACATGCTGATACCGTCGGTTCTGTCCACGGCCAGCGCTTCACTGGCGAAGTGCTGTTCCACGCGCGAAATCGCTGCCGCCGGCTCCTCCAGCTTACTGTTGATTTCGCCACTTGCCGGGAACGCCGCCATTCGATCGCGAACCAGCTCCCCCAGGGTCTGCCCTTTCAGGCACACCAGTTCCGCCACCAGCAGCCAGGGGATCATCCCGCTGTCGCAGTAAGCAAAATCGCGGAAGTAGTGATGCGCGCTCATTTCGCCACCGTAAATGGCATCCTCATGACGCATACGTTCTTTGATAAAGGCATGACCGGTTTTGGACATCACCGGAGTACCGCCTGCGGCTTTCACCACGTCGACCGTGTTCCAGGAAAGTCGCGGGTCGTGGATGATTTTGGCGCCCGGGTGTTTCTCGAGGAACGCTTCCGCCAGCAGACCGACGATGTAGTAGCCCTCGATAAACTGCCCTTTTTCGTCAAACAGGAAACAGCGGTCAAAATCACCGTCAAAGGCAATGCCCATGTCAGCACCGTGCTCGATCACCGCGTTGCGGGTGTCGGCGCGGCATTCAGGCAGCAGCGGGTTAGGAATACCGTTAGGGAAGTTGCCGTCCGGCGTGTTGTGCACCTTGATAAACTCCACCGGCACGCCAAGCGCGTTAAAACGCGCCTCAATAGCGTCTATCACCGGGCCAGCCGCACCGTTACCGGAGTTAATCACCAGCTTCAGCGGGGTGAGATTTTTGACGTTGATATAGCCGAACAGGTGCTCAATGTAGGCGTCGCGTAAGTTGATCTGTTGGTAACTGCCGCGCTTAGCGTCGTTGACCGGCGGGAAATCGTTGGCCTCCGCCAGACGCTGCACGTCGCGCAGACCGGTGTCGCCGCTGATGGGACGTGCGCCTTCACGCACTAATTTCATCCCGTTGTAGTCCATCGGATTATGGCTGGCGGTCACTTCAATCCCACCGTCCACGCCGAGGTGAAACGTGGCGAAATAGATCTCTTCCGTCCCGGACATGCCAATATCCAGTACGTCAACACCGGCATCCTGTAACCCTTTCGCCAGCGCCAGTTTTAGTGCTTCGCTGGTCAGGCGCACGTCCCCACCCAGCACAATCGTTTTCGGCTTGAGAAATTCACCGTAGGCGCGGCCAATCCGCCACGCAATCTCTTCGTTCAGTTCTTCGCCCAGTTTGCCGCGAATATCGTAGGCTTTAAAACAGGTTAATTTTTTCATGTTTTTACCCTTCTTCAGGCAACAGTTGGCCCTCTCCATGACGGAGAATATTTATTTCGATAACCAGTGGAACCGTAGGCCGGATAAGCAACGCGCCATCCGGCAAGTCATTCAGTGATTACACCCGACCGTAGCGGTCCTCAAAGCGCACCACGTCATCCTCTTCGAGATACGAACCGGAGCGCACTTCGATCAGGTCGAGCGGAATTTTTCCGGGATTCTCCAGGCAATGGGTCGCGCCCAGCGGGATATAGACAGACTCGTTTTCACCGAGCAGTTTGATGTCACCGTCAATAGTGACCTTTGCGGTGCCTGCCACGACGACCCAGTGTTCGGCGCGGTGATGGTGCATCTGAACCGAAAGTCCTTCACCCGGTTTAACGGTGATGCGTTTGACCTGGTAGCGCTCGCCCGCGTCAATGGAGTCATACTTGCCCCACGGACGGTACACTTCGCGATGAATATGGTGCTCATGTCGGCCATCGGCCTTGATTTGTTCAACCACTTTTTTGACGTCCTGCACCGCGTTGCGGTCGGCAATCAGCACCGCGTCTTTGGTCTGCACCACCACCAGATCTTTCACGCCGACGGTCGTCACCAGGCCAGATTCAGCATAGACATAGCTATTCTCGGTTTTATGGCTGATCACGTCGCCGTGGTGTACGTTCCCCTCTGCGGTATGGGCGCTTATTTCCCACAGTGAGGACCAGGAGCCGACGTCGCTCCAGCCCGCATCCATCGGCATGACCACCGCATCCACCGTGCGTTCCATTACCGCGTAGTCCACCGACTCTTCCGGACAGGCCAGGAACGCCTCTTCATCGACACGGATAAAATCGAGATCCGGGTCGACGGTGCTCATCGCTTTTTCGCAGGCTTCAAGAATATCGGGGCGATATTTCTTCAGCTCTTCCAGATAGCGTCCGGCCCGGAACAGGAACATTCCACTGTTCCAGTAGTAATCCCCGCTGGCCACGTAAGCCTGTGCGGTTTCCAGATTTGGCTTCTCGACGAACTGAGCCACTTCAAAGGCCACCGCGTCTTTCTCACCTGGCAGCACATCTCCGCGTCGGATATAGCCGTAGCCGGTTTCTGGCAGATCGGGCACGATACCAAAAGTGACCAACTTACCCGCCTCGGCGTAAGGCATTGCATTACGTACCGCATCGCGGAAAGCGTCTTCATTGGCGATGACGTGATCCGCGGCCAGCACTAACATCAGCGGGTCACTGTCTGGGCTATGGCGTTTTGCCGCCAGTGCCGCCAGCGCAATGGCCGGTGCGGTGTTACGCCCCGCCGGTTCAAGGATAATGTTCTCGGTGAGTTTGTTTAGCTGGCGTAACTGTTCCGCTACGATAAATCGGTGCTGCTCGTTGCAGATCACCACCGGACTTTCACACTCCACGCCGTTCAGACGACAAATGGTCGTTTGCAACATGGTGAGGTCGCCTTTCAGGCAGAGAAACTGCTTAGGATAAAGTACGCGGGAAAGCGGCCACAGGCGGCTACCGGAGCCTCCAGCCATGACGACCGGATAGAGTTTTGTCTGACTCATAATTTAATCCCGAATATCAGCAATAAATTGACGTAACACGTTCTCTTTATCGAGCGTGCGTTCGGCATATTCACGTGCCACCGTGTTCTGTTTTGGCATGGCGAGTGCCAGGGTAATACCCTCAACCAGCGCCGCGACCGATTCCGGCCCAACGCAAACGGCGATGCCCGGATAGTTGTCGCAAAGTTGTCCCAGCTCAGTCTCCGGCTCAGCGGTAATCACCGCATTCCCCCCCACTGCCAGAATATTGGTCAGCTTAGAGGGCAGAACTGCATCCGCCGCGCCGCGCTTTTGTACGACCAGATGGCAGTCGCCCATTTTCAGCAGTGCTGGCAGCGCTTCATAAGACTGCAACGGGTAAAATTTGATGTTTTCGAGGCCGCGTTCGTGGGCCATTTTCTCCAGTCGCGCCTTGCCGCCGCCCTGGCCGACAATCGCAAACAGCAGCGGTTCATCACGCAACTGAGCCGCGGCTTCAATGACGCTCTCCAGCCCCTGCTTTTCGCCAATATTGCCGGAGTAAAGAATGATTTTTTTGTCATCCGGCAGTCCAAGCTGCTGGCGTAACGCAAACACATCTGCGTCGTTAACGTTCTGAAAACGTGCCACTTCCGACCAGTTAGGAAAGAAAATCACCTTCTCTGCCTCAACGCCCTTCTCCTGCGCTTTGTTCATCATTGAACGGGAGATAGTGGAAACGTTGTCGACGTTATGCAGACCGCTGCGTTCAAAGGCGCTGGCCAGTTGGGCGACTTTGCCGGTCTTGCCCTTTCCCGCCAGCCCCAGGCCGAGCATGGCGTCCACTTCGTAATCCTGAATGTGCAGCAGCGTGCGCGCACCGGAGAGCTTCGCCAGCAGACGCATTCCCGGCGTGCAGAACAGCGTCGGTACCACGCCGATAATGCGATCCGGTTTCCAGCGACGCTGCGCCATCAGCGGGAAAAAACTGCTTAACGCGAAGCTGCCGAGATGAAGCAGGCGCTTGAGGGTTGATGGCTGCTTCGGCACATACAGCGGGCAGCGCCAGACGGTGGCATCGCCCTCTTCCCGACGATAGCGCCAGGCGGAGTAGCGTTCACCCACCTTCCACTGGGGGTAGTACGGTGGCGCGGTAATCACCCGCACCTCATGGCCTTCACGCGACATCCACTCAACCATTTCACCCGTGTATTTGCCGATACCGGTCAATTCAGGCGAGTAGTTGATTCCATAGACAAGGATTTTCATAGACTCATCATCCTTCAACCTGACTCTGCGACAGAAAATAGGCACGACTGTTGTCATGCACATTGTCGCTTGCCAGCAGCGCCTCTGGCGTTAACCAGCGGTAGGCGTCATGCTGGGCATCCGGCAGCGCCAGGTCACTTTCCTGCACCCGCAGACGATAACCGAGGACGATGTAATGGGTGGAAAAATCCGCGCCGGAAAAGTTGTCGTCATAGAAGTGCTGCCAGACACCATAGAACTGCCCTGCCGACAGCGGCAAACGCAGCCCCAGTTCGGCTTCGGTCAGGCGCGCAAAGGCCGCCTCAAGCGGCTCATCTTTTTGCACCCGCCCACCGGGTACGAACCAGTATCCCTGCGCCGGACGGTTCAGGCGTTTACCCAGCAGAAATTCCCCCTGCGCGTTTTCCACGATCAGATCGATGGAGATCAGCGGTGTGGAGCGCACGACGGTGGCAAAATCTTCCTGACGTAAAAACATATTTACCCCCGGAACCGATGCTGGTTCTCAAGGAACCACTGGTAAGTGCTGGCAAGTCCGTCTTCAAGCGAAATTTCGTGATACCAGCCAAGCTGATGCAGGCGGGTGACATCCAGCAGTTTACGCGGCGTGCCGTCCGGTTTTGTGGCGTCAAAGACCACGCGACCTTTGTAGCCCGTCACTTTTGCGATGGTCTGCGCCAGTTCACGAATGGTGCAGTCCACACCGGTGCCCACGTTGATATGTGACAGCATCGGCTGGGTGTTCTCCTGCCAGACTTCGCGATCCAGTTCCATGACGTGAATGCTGGCGGCGGCCATGTCGTCCACGTGCAGGAACTCGCGCATTGGCGTACCGCTGCCCCACACCACAACGTCCGGCGCGTTCTCGGCGGTCGCCTCGTGGAAGCGACGCAGCAGCGCCGGGATCACGTGCGAGTTGCTCGGATGGAAATTGTCATGCGGACCGTACAGGTTGGTTGGCATCACCGAGCGGTAGTCGCGGCCATATTGACGGTTATAGGACTCACACAGCTTGATCCCGGCAATCTTGGCAATGGCGTAGGGCTCGTTCGTCGGTTCCAGGGTGCCCTGTAACAGTTCGCTTTCCGCCATCGGCTGTTTTGCCAGTTTTGGATAGATGCACGACGATCCGAGGAACAGCAGCTTATTCACGTTATGCGTATGTGCGGCATGAATGATGTTGCTTTCCATCATCATGTTTTCGTAGATGAAATCCGCCGGATACGTGTTATTGGCGACAATGCCGCCCACTTTCGCTGCCGCGAGGTAAACCTGATCGATACGTTCAGCGGCGAAAAAATCGTTAACCGCCTGACTATCCAGCAGGTTCAGCTCATCACGGGTGCGTAAAACCAGCTCTACATCGCCGCGCTGCTCAAGCAGGCGTTTGATCGCGGAACCCACCATTCCGCGATGACCCGCAATAAAAATGCGTTGTTTGCTCATTCTCAGGACTCCAGCGCGATGGCAACCTCGTAGCCGTGAGACTTCAGCAGAGAGTGTTTTTTCGCCGCTTCCAGATCGTGAGCGACCATTTCCGACACCATCTCCTGCAAGGTAATTTCTGGCTTCCAGCCCAGCTTCTCATGCGCCTTGCTCGGGTCGCCCAGCAGGGTTTCAACTTCCGCCGGACGGAAATAACGCGGGTCAACGGCAACCATCACATCACCCGGCTTCACGCCTGGCGCGTCGTGACCGGTAACGGAAACCACGATGCCCTTCTCATTCACGCCTTCACCTTCAAAGCGCAGCTTGATGCCTAGCTGAGCCGCGGCCATTTCAACGAACTGACGCACGGAGTACTGCACGCCGGTCGCGATAACGAAATCTTCCGGCTGATCCTGCTGCAGCATCATCCACTGCATTTTGACGTAGTCTTTCGCATGGCCCCAGTCACGCAGGGAATCCATGTTGCCGAGATAAAGGCAGGACTCCAGCCCCTGAGCGATATTGGCGATCGCACGGGTGATTTTACGGGTGACGAAAGTTTCGCCACGACGTGGGGATTCATGGTTGAACAGAATGCCGTTACAGGCGTAGATACCGTAGGATTCGCGGTAGTTGACGGTGATCCAGTAGGCGTACAGTTTCGCGACGGCATACGGGGAACGTGGGTAGAACGGCGTGGTTTCTTTCTGCGGGATCTCCTGCACCAGGCCATACAGTTCAGAGGTGGACGCCTGATAGAAACGCGTTTTCTTCTCCAGACCGAGAAAGCGAATGGCCTCGAGCAAACGCAGGGTCCCCATTGCATCGACATCGGCAGTGTATTCCGGCGACTCGAAAGAGACGGCGACGTGGCTCATTGCGCCCAGGTTGTAGACTTCATCCGGCTGTACTTCCTGCAAAATACGCGTCAGGTTGGAGGAGTCCGTCAGGTCACCGTAGTGCAGATGGAATTTCGGGTTGCTCGTGTGCGGATCCTGGTAAATGTGATCGACACGTTCGGTGTTAAAAGACGACGCACGACGCTTGATGCCGTGTACTTCGTACCCTTTTTCCAGCAGCAATTCTGCCAGATAAGATCCGTCCTGCCCGGTAACACCAGTAATGAGAGCGACTTTTGACATGTCTGTATTCCTCTGTACTTATTAGAAATTATTCAGTTCGAGCGCGTGGGCGTATCACCACCGCGGGATTGCCACGGCAAATCATGTTTGCCGGAAGCGATTTAAAAACGCTGCTGCGGGCACCAACCACGGTGGCATCACCGATCGTGACCCCTGGCGCAACAAAAACGTCCGTTGCCAGCCAGCACTTCTCGCCAATCACAATCGGTGAGGCATTAATATCGAAATACTCACTGCCATGATCGTGACTGCCGGTACATAAATAACTTTTCTGCGATACCACTGAATGAGCACCAATCGTAATATCGCCAAGCGTATATAAATTCACGTCATCGCCAACCCAGGCGTAATCGCCTAAGGTTAATTTCCACGGATACGTTATTTTTACCGATGGACGAATGACTACGTTTTTTCCTATTTTTGCGCCAAATAAGCGCAGTAAAAAAGCTCGCCAGCGATACAGCACCTGTGGCGACCAGGCAAATAATGTGGCTTGTACCGCCCACCATAATTGCACTTTTATTGCACTACCGCCGCGAAAGCCCCTCGGCACAGAAAAGCCGCTTAAATCTTGCATAGGTATTCCTTATATTAAGCTTTGTTATATAAGGTTTTGGTTTTACCCGTGGTGCGCAGGCGTAAACGCCAGGATAATTCCGCCCAAAATCCAGGCACGCGTAATATCTGGCGCTGGACTTTTTTGGCGTCTTCGCACAATTCCAGATTATTCGTAGTCGATACGCCACCCATGGAAAATTCAGATACCAGACCATTCAGTTTTTTGAAACCGTAGCCTGCTTTGTACATTCGGGCTGCCAGTGCGTAATCGGAGGAGACTTTATATTGCAGGTCATAGCGCCATTTTTTCAGTCCGGCAACCGGGAAGAATATCGCCTGATGACTGGCAGGAAGGCTGTGATAAATATACCAACCCGGCTTTGCGCTGCGCTTGATTTTATGGCCATTGCCAAAATCGAGTAACGCGTCGCCGGTAATCATGCTGTTCTCTTTTTGGGTTTGTAACTGGCGAACAAATTGTGCCGCATCTGCATGAAAAACATCACCGGAATTGAGAAACAGCGCGAATTTTCCCTGCGCCATCTCAATACCTTTATTCATCGCGTCGTAAATACCCTTATCGGGTTCGCTGACAAAGCGTAAGTGGTACTGTCCATTGAGGTTTTCGAGAAACTCTTGTGTCCCGTCACCGGAACCGCCGTCCACCACAATCCACTCGAAGCTGATATCGTTCGCCTTTGCCAGGTGCGCCAGCGACGCGTGGGTTTTGACGATGCCGTCCAGGTTGCGAAAGGCGACGGTGATAATACTGAGCAACATGTGAATTACCTCGTGATATTCAGCGCTTTGCGCAATATAAACGGACAAACAATTAAAAACGCATACTCCGGGCTAAATATTGAACCGGTAAAAAACAGTGACACCGGCGTAAAAAGATAAAGTTGCACCCGGAAGTTCTGATTATCACCAAATGCGTTCAACGCCATTTTTAAGACTTTCCACAGATACCACACCGACATTGCCACTGCGAACCAGGAAAAATAAATAATCAGTAGATACAAACCATTGTCTATTGTTTTACCGACGTCCGCACCGTTAAAGATTCCGAATGATGCAACATATTCGTAAAGTGAGCCAAATCTGACGACACCATCAATGTTAGTCAAAGAATAACCCACCATCACTAACGGACCGACAATGCGATAATAAGAAGATGAGCCTTCCGTTCCTAAATCTCCCAGACGGGTAGAGATATAAGGAAACGCGAATATTACCCCCAACAAAAACACTGCCAATGAGATTATCGCCAGGGGGAGCTTTTTCTTAATTGCATCTTTATTCAGATACTGGAACGCCCACTCCAACAGGTAAAACAAGATAAATGTCATTACCCCTGAAAACGACCCAGATAATATAATCCCTGCCAGAATCATAGCATCGGTTTTAGGCGTTTTGATACCAAACTGTTTGATGCTGAGCCAAATTGAGATTAACGCCAGAGCAAAAAATGCCGGTTCAAAATAAAGCGCCGTCGTTCGCTTGCCGCCGAACTTAATAAAGTTCAGTACATAGCTGTTACTGTAAATGAGATATTTCGAAATTGCTTCCATCAGGCTGCTGCCGCCAGTCAGGATAATTTGCGCCATTTCAAGCGCGGCCAGCAGCACCACCACCGCCACCACCAGATAGAAGAAACGTAGGATCTTGCGATAGTTATGCGGCGATATGGTTTTGAAGCGGATACTCCAGACCATGCCGATGATGATCACCAGATAGACAAACAGCATCGTCGACGTGACATACTTACTGGCATCCAGCGACTGGCCAAACAGATAGTTAAACGCCGTCAACCCGGCGCCAACGCCCAGGGCGATCAGCAGTTTTTTGACGCTGATGCGTTCAACAAACAGCAACAACAGCAGAGGCAAAAAAGTCACAATGGTGATGGGAAAACTTTCGCCCAGCTGCGCGATTTTGACGTTAACCAACAGGTAGATCAGCGGTAGCAGCAGATAGCTACAGATTCTGATAGAACGAGACATACTCCTCCAGCATCTGTTGTCCACTGTAGGCCGCATGGCTGCGGGCGCGAAAGTCATCAAGCGAAGTCCCGAATACCGCCTGAGCGATATCGGCTTTACTTAACTGCACCAGTTGCAGAACGTCATTTTCAGCGAAGGTCTTCCCGCCGGATTTGTGCAACACCTCTTGCGCGGCATCACTATGCGTGGCAATAACCGGTACGCCAATAGACAGCGCTTCACAAAGAATCAGTGGGTAGTTGTCCACACGGGAGCTAAACACCAGTGCATCCATCTGATTCAGCGCGCTCATCAGCGTGCGTTTATCCGTTTCAAATCCGTGGTTGATGACGTTCGCCCCCTCAAACGGCGAGAATTTACCGAAGGTATGCAGTTCAATCCTGTCGCCGAGCGCCATCATCTCGCGAACCAGTTTCTGGTTGGTTTTTCCGTCGTAGCGCAGGTCGTGGGCAACAATGGCAATTTTCGGTTTACCGGACGTCTCACTGACCGGTGATAGTTCGGCAAGGATCGCCTCGGTCGCGACATCAATGCCGTTGTTGATAATGCGGCAACGCCCTGCCCCATACAGGCTGTTGAACGCGTCAGCGACATGTTGACTCGGTGAGATAAACTGGCAGCCCAGCGCTAACATCTGGCGAAACAGCTCACGCTTACCCTCCACCAGTCGATGTGCACGATCTGTTTTTACCGGCGGATAGTTATTGAGCGTCGGGCATTTCTGACAGCCGGTCTTCCAGCCCTCACAGCCATCGGTAAAGGCGCAACGCCCGGTGACGCTCCAGTGGTCATGCAGCGTCCAGACCAGCGTGACGTCCGGCTTGTGGTTTTTTACCTTTTCGCAAAAAGCCACCACCTCGGCAAAATTCAGCCAGTAACTGTGCAGAACGTGAAAATGCAGCACCAGCGGACCCGACGTGCGGGTGACGGTGCGGTAGAGATTATTGAGGTTGCCAAACAGATCGCGGTTAAACAGACGAAATAGCGCGATGTTAGCCACGGATGTCAGGCGCGGCGTCTGTTTAATGACATGTGGATAACGATCGTGGCTAACGCTTTTCTTGCCGCCCTTGCCGTAGCCATAGACAAAACGCGAGGTCAGCCCTTTTTCCAGCGCGCGCTGATGGAGATCTAATGCCACTCCAGCCGCACCGCCTTCTGCCAGCCGCACGTTAAATTGCAGAATATTCATTTGATTACCTTAACCCGGGCTTTTTCACCCACCACCAGCGCGTTGTCAGGAACGCTGTCGAGCACCACGCTGCCCGCACCGATGGTCACGTTGTTACCAATCGTGATATCGCCTAACACAATGACGTTCGCCCCTAACTCCACGCCGTTGCCGAACTGTGGACAGGCCAGACTGTCGGCCCCACGGTTACCGAGGGTGACGCCGTGGCGAATCGTAAAATCATCGCCCGCGACAACGTTTTTATTGATGACGACCGCGTAGCCATGGTGAATGGTGAAGCGACGGCCAATGGTCGCTGCAGCCTGAATTTCATACCCGAACAGGCATTCAGTAATCAGGCGATACAACACCAACACCGGTGCGGCCCAGAGGTTATTCAGGACATTTTTTTTGCGCCACACAGAACAAAAATGGGCCACGCGATAGGCCAGCACCATGCAGCACGGACGCAGACTCCAACTGTTGGCGCGGATATCTTCCAGCATCCTTAACGCCCTCGCAGTCCGTCAGCCAGGCGTTTGCCGTTTCTCACAGAGAGCAGTGTGAGTAAGGTGCGCCATGTCATCCGCTTATTGCGGATCTGATAAAGGGTAAACAGCTGGTACTTCTTACTGGCGCGGTCAAACTTGTCTTTGTGCTTGCGATAAAAATGGAAATAACCGGAGAACTTCTTCGGCGAGGAGGTAATTTGCATCTCGCCGTGGTTGATATGCAGGATCTGCGTGGCTTCTTCCACTTTCCACGGCTCACCGTATTCCACGACCATGCGCAGGAAGATATCGTAATCCTGTGCGGCTTTCAGTTCGGTATCAAACAGGCTCTCTTTAAAGCGCCACGCCCAGGTAAACACCTGATTGCCAATGATATTGCGCTTGTAAAACAGGCGACGGGAATACGGCGATTTAGGATACAGCGGCAGGCTCGCAGGCTGCGAATAGACTTCACCTTCGCATACATAGTCATCGGCATACAGAAACGCATGGGTGACCAGTTGCTGCCGGTGCGCCAGAAATACGCTCAGGCGGTTCGGCGTCCATTCATCATCATCGTCGATGCCGGTGATGAACTCCCCTTTTGCTTGTAAAATCGCCTGGTTACGCACCGCACAGGCACCGGAATTCACATCGTTATGGGTATAACGTACGCGCGGATCGTTTAATCCTTCAACGAACTGCTGTAGCTGTTCATACGCACTGGAGCAGTCATCAACGATGATCATTTCCCAGTGGGTATAGTCCTGACGCAGTACCGATTTTATAGCCCGTATCGCAAGCTGCTGCCGGTTCCAGGTGGGCATATAAATGGAGATTAATGGGTTGTCTTGTTTCATGCTCGTTCCCCAGAAAGATTCGCCGGATGGCGGCGTAACGCCTTATCCGGCATTCTCATTTTTATTTGGAATCAGACTTATATTCGTACTCGTAGTACCCGTAATCCTGGTACCCGGTCGCGCGGCGGAAGATAGAGTTGAGGATCACCCCTTTCACCTGAATGCCGTTCTGCTCGAAGCGGCTGAGGCTGGTTTCCACCTCTTTGAGGGTGTTGACGGCGTAACGTGCCACCATCAGCGTCGTACCCGCGTGGCGACCAACAATCGCGGCGTCAGTCACGGCGAGGATCGGTGGCGTATCAATCAACACCAGATCGTAATGGCTGCTGGCCCAGCGTAGAAGCTCGCCAAAACGCTCGCCCATCAGCAATTCAGACGGGTTCGGTGGTACCTGACCACGCGGTACGAGATCGAAATTCGGTATCGACGTCGGTTTCGCACATGAGGCGATCTCCCCTTTTCCAACCAGAATCTCAGACAGACCGTTCACATTGTTGGTGCCGAGCAGTTCGTGGGTATAACCTTTACGCATATCGCAGTCGATGAGCAGCACCCGCTTATTGGTCTGGCTAATCACCGCCGCGAGGTTGGCACAGACAAAGGTTTTACCGATCGACGGACTGACCCCAGTCAACATCAGTACGTTGTTTTGCGCCTGCATCATGGCGAAGTGCAGACTGGTACGCAGGCTTCGCACAGCTTCAATCGCCAGATCGGTCGGGTTCCCCACCGCCAGCAGTTGGCTCTGTTTATAACGCTTAACGCCTTTGATGGTTTTGACGCTATCGCGCGCTTTCTGCCATTCCGACAGCGGAATGCTGGCATAAACGCTAATCCCGTGCTCTTCCAGGACCTGCGGGCTTTCAATGCCTCGGTTAAACAGCGAGCGCAACAGCACGCCAACGATAGAGAGCATCAGGCCGAGAATGATACTGCCGAGAATAATCAGCGCTTTTTTCGGCTTCAGCACGCCGGGCTGGGCGATCGCCGGGTCAACAATGCGCACATCCCCCACAGTGCTGGCCTCGGTGATTTTCAACTCCTGCTGCTTATTGAGCAGTTGCATATAGACCTGCTGTCCCGATTCCACGTCACGCGTCAGGCGTACAATCTCCTGCTGCGTTTTCGGCATCGCCGTCACGCGACCGTTGAGCTTCGCTTTTTCATCTTCCAGCGCCTTGCGTTTTTCCAGCAGGGTACGGTACGCAGGGTGCACCTTCGTATAAAGCTTCGAAATTTCCGCTTCTTTAAAGGTCAACTCGTTAAGCTGTGCGTCGATGTTAACCATTGAGTCCAGCACCGCCTTGGCTTCCAGCGGTAAATCGACGGAGTCTTTATCCTGACGGAAGGCGTTAAGTTTGTTCTCCGCTACGTCCAGATTCTTGCGCACTTCCGGAAGTTGCTTTGCCAGAAACGCCAGACTCTTCGCTGCCTCTTCCGATTTACGCGCAATGTTTTGCTCAAGATAGTTACGCGTGATGCTGTCGAGGATATCGCGGATTTTCTCCCGATCTTCACCGGTAAAGTTCAGGCTCAACACGCCTGTCTCTTTACCATTCTCGGAAACGGTCAGGTTACTTTGCAGGTTGTTGATCATTCCCAGCGTGGAGTATTTGGTCACGGTGAATTCAGTATCCGGACGGGCGCGGATCTCGCTGACCACCATCGTGACGCCATCTTTACTCAGGGTCTGTCCAATCTGACCGCGCGCGCTGAAGCCGCCGTCGCTGACCAGTTCATAGGTTTTATCGCTGAGTACGTTCAGGGTGAAGGTCTGCTCGTTCATCCCTTTCGGCAGGTTGAAAGTCGTCACTTTCACCGTCTCATTCTGCCGCCCCATCAGCCGTTCCCAGCCAGCACCAAACAGCGGGAAGGTATTCTTAGTGACTGAAATATCCAGATCTAAGTCATCCACCGTTTTGCCTAATACAAGACGGGACTGGATCAGCTGAATTTCCGCTTCCGAAGCGGGCGGTTTATTAGAAAGCGCCGTGCCAATTTCCTGCACCAGCGAATTACCGGTGTTTTGCTCGATTTGTACCAGCGCATCCGCGCTGTAAATCGGCGTGGCAAAGATCGTGTAAATCACCGCGCACAGGGCGAAGATGCTGGTAATGCCCAGCACCCACCAGCGCGCCTCGATAACTGTGCCGACCAGGCGCCCGATATCGATTTCATCATTGCCCGTTACCGGAGCGGCAGACTGTTTTACTTTTTCTGTCATTATTTTACCTGCTCTGCGTTCAGTGCCTGCGCCCAGTGGCGAGCAGACCGTTCAAGTAATGCGTACACCGCTTCAAACGCCTCACGGCTTTTACGATACGGATCGGGAATTTCGCGCTCATCGTCCCAGTGACCGAACAGCATGACCTTGCCTCGCATCTCCGGCGCAAGTTCGAGCAGCGAGGCGATGTGCCGTTTCTCCATAGTCAGAATGAGGTCGTACTCCCGGCACATACGCCCGGTCAGTTGGCGCGCGCAGTGGCCTTCCAGAGAGATATCGTGGGCTGCTGCGACGCTCAGCGCCGACGGATCAGCCCCTTTTCCCACCAGCGCACCGAGTCCGGCCGACGCTACCGTCAGTTCCGGGTGATAGTGCTTTAGCAAGCGCTCTGCCGTTGGGGAACGGCAAATGTTCCCCACGCAGACGACCAGAATTTTGTTAAACATGACGATTACCAGTTATGAATGTCGCTGGCCGTATCCGTCATATAACGGACACCGCTGATGGTCGGCAGCAACTGATTGATCAGACGGTTCCAGCGCGCAACCGGTGCGGTCGTGACGTACACCACGTCATACGGTTGCAGACGGAACTCCGTCGCCATGACCAGAGAGGTCGCATCTGACATATCAAGTTGATAAATATTGGCAATCTTGCCGCCAGGGCCTTTGCCTTTCAGCGGACGGATGACAAAGATGCCGCTGGCGTTCGACGTGGTCAGGTCTATACCTTCGGCATTGCCCAATGCTTCGGTCAGGGTCATGCCGCTGAAGTCCATTTTGAGGGTTCGCTGTTTCTTCACTTCACCCATCACGAACACTTTCAGGTCGTCATTGCGCGGTACATAAAGAATGTCACCCGGATACAGCAGGCGATTCTGGCTGAGATCGCCGTTTTGCATCAGCGCCTGGAGAGAAATACGCTGTTCTTTGCCGTTGTGCGTCAGCACCACATTGCGCCAGTCGGCATCTTCCGTCAGCCCACCCGCTGCGTTGATGGCATCCAGTACGGTGAGTGGAACGTTGGTAATGGCCTGCTGGCCCGATTTATTCACCTGACCAGAGATATAGGCCTTTTGCGAACGGAAAGCGGCGATATTAACGTCCACCTGCGGGTCAGCAATGTACTTCGCTAAGCGGCCGGTAATATCACTGCGAATTTCAGCCAACGTTTTTCCGACGACGCTAACTTTGCCAATGTAGGGATAGAACATCGTACCGTCGGGCTGCACCCAGTTGCCGGTATCACTGGAGCTACGGTATTGCCCTGCGGGAGTAGTGAGTTCAGGGTGATCCCAGACGGTGACGTTCAGGACATCACCCGGCCCGATGCGGTATTGATAGCTGGATAATTCCAGATCCAGCGACATATTCGGCTGGGCGACATTCGGTCGTGGGCGTAATTGCTCAACCAGTCGAGGGGTCAGTGGATAGACATTCACCATCCGATCGAGATCGAAATCAGCGTCCTGCTGTTTAATCACATCTTTACCCATCGTCGACATATTACTGCCCGGAAAGACGGTGCAACCGCTAACCAGGGTTACCGACACCAATAATGGCATCAATTTCATTTTGGATTTCATCATTGATTATTTATCACTTTGGCAGAGTAATTATCCCGTGCAATTTAAATAGCGACTTCGCCTGTACACATTTACATTGCAGTTAATTGAACAGAAATATAACTGGCATCAGTCCTAAAATTATTTAATTCATCCGTAGGCTATTGACAGAATAAAGCTGACTCTTCACTTGGCATTCAGGCACGCTACCGCCCCTGGCTTTTTAGCTACCAATACACTGATTCGATTAGATTTTTGAAACCTCAGCATTTATCTCTTCGCCATAAAAGAGATGCCAACAAGGTATTATGAGTGTCAGCCATTAATGAACCGGGGTAATCACTATATATTTCTTTACCTTTCATTAATGCTGGAAGAATTGTTGCAGCTAACGTATTAGCAGGCAAGGTAACATACCTGTTAACCGCTGCTTTTAAGATTAATATTAAGCGTTAATAAACCGCTTTTTTAGGAATTACTTGATATTGACAATATCTATATTGTCGACTCAGCCTGCGATATTTCCTAAATAAGCAGTTGTCTCTGAGATTATTTCCATCAGTAACATTAAGGAATTATCACGGCATAAACCCGCTATTCTTTTAAGATAAATTTCCCCTCGCCATTGCATTTTGCGCCAGCTTTATCCATGATCGAAATGTGACAATTGTCATATAACAAAAGGTTTTACGCTTACTATGGAATGGATTGCCGATCCGTCAATCTGGGCCGGACTCGTCACGCTGGTGGTGCTCGAACTGGTCCTCGGCATTGATAACTTAGTCTTTATTGCCATCCTTGCAGAAAAACTGCCGCCTGCTCAGCGCGACCGTGCGCGCGTTACCGGACTGGTGTTGGCAATGCTGATGCGCCTGCTGCTGCTGGCATCCATCTCGTGGCTGGTCACCCTGACAAAGCCACTCTTCAGCGTGCAAAGCTTAAGCTTCAGTGCCCGCGATCTGATCATGCTCTTCGGCGGTTTCTTCCTGCTGTTTAAAGCCACCATGGAGCTTAACGAACGGCTGGAAGGGAAGGACAGCGACAACCCCACCCAGCGCAAGGGGGCGAAATTCTGGGGCGTGGTGGCGCAAATTGTGGTGCTGGACGCCATTTTCTCACTCGACTCCGTGATTACTGCCGTCGGGATGGTTGACCATCTGGCGGTGATGATGGCCGCCGTGATTATTGCGATCAGCCTGATGCTGATGGCAAGTAAGTCCCTCACCCGCTTTGTGAACAACCATCCCACTATTGTGATCCTGTGCCTCAGCTTCCTGCTGATGATCGGCTTCAGCCTGGTGGCGGATGGCTTCGGCTTCCATATTCCAAAAGGCTATCTGTACGCTGCCATTGGCTTCTCAGTGATGATCGAAGCGCTGAATCAGTTAGCTATCTTTAACCGTCGTCGTTTCCTGTCGGCCAACCACACGTTGCGCCAGCGGACGACGGAAGCGGTTATGCGCCTGTTGAGCGGACAAAAAGAGGATGCCGAACTGGATGCAGAAACAGCCTCGATGCTGGTGGATCATGACGACAGTCAGATATTCAACCCACAGGAACGTCGGATGATTGGCCGCGTGCTGAACCTCAACCAGCGCTCCGTAAGCAGCATTATGACGTCACGCCATGATATTGAGCATATCGATCTGGCCGCTCCCGAAGCAGAAATCCGCGCGCTGCTGGAAAAAAACCAGCATACCCGACTGGTGGTTACGGGGGAAAATGAGCAGGAAGATCTGCTCGGCGTGGTGCATGTCATTGACCTGTTGCAACAGTCGCTACGCGGCGAACCGCTTGACCTGCGTGCGTTGATTCGCCAGCCGCTGGTCTTCCCTGAGACGCTGCCGCTGCTTCAGGCGCTGGAGCAGTTCCGCAATGCGCGAACCCACTTTGCGTTTGTGGTCGATGAATTCGGTTCGGTGGAAGGGATTGTGACGCTGAGTGATGTGATGGAAACCATCGCCGGAAATCTGCCCAACGAGGTGGAAGAGATCGACGCCCGTCATGATATCCAGAAAAACGCAGACGGCTCCTGGACCGCCAACGGCCATATGCCGTTAGAAGATCTGGTGCAATACGTTCCCCTGCCGCTGGACGATAAGCGCGAATATCACACCATTGCCGGTCTGCTCATGGAATATTTGCAACGTATTCCGAAAACGGGAGAAGAGGTTCAGGTGGGCGACTACCTGCTGAAAACGTTGCAGGTAGAAAGTCATCGGGTGCAGAAGGTACAGCTGATTCCTTTGCATCACGAAGAAGAGATGGATTACGAAGTGTAATGCGCAGTGCCGGATGGCGGCGCGTCGCGCCTTATCCGGCCTACAGCTGAATGCCCAACGTAGGCCGGATAAGCGTCAGCGCGATCCGGCAATAACCCGCATCAAAGCTTATCAAGCAGCTTCTTCACATCTTTGCTATTGCGGGAATCTTTGTTGCGATCCGCCCAGTCGTTCAGCCGGCGCTTCGCTTCATCCTGCATGTGTTTGCGCAGCAACTGATCGACCTGCAGGTTGTAGTTCAACGCCTGCCAGTTTCCGTAAACTCTGAGCGGAACCGGCGTCTCTTTCAGGAAGTCGATCAGCTTACTCTCGCCCTTCCAGCCACCCAGCACCCGCACATTAAACTGAGTGTCGCAGGTTTGTCCGACCAGATTAAGCGTGCCTTTCCCGGTCAGTGCCAGCATGGAGGAATCCCCTTCCATATTGTCGAGAGAGAGTTTGCCGTGATCGAGGGTAAGGTCGGTTACAAAACGATCGAGACGGGTCGCGTTATCAAAACTTTGAAGCGTTTGTATATCACCACCACTGCGTTCTACCGCCTGCTGCACCAGCTGCTGGAAATTCATGCCATCCATGCGGGTATCGCGCATGTCGACATGTGCATTACCCTGCCAGCTATGACGAAAGGCCTCGGCATCAATATCTGCACCAGAAAAATCCCCAGTCAGATTCATTTTACCGGTCAGGGAAATGGGATAATGAAACGCTTGCAGAATCGTGCCGATCTCCACCTCGTCAAGACGTGGCTGGAACGTGACGCGCGGGCTGTCAGTCGTGGCATCGAGGCGTCCCGGGAGTGAAATCTTACCACCGTCCAGCGACCCTTGCAGTTCAGCAATCTCCAGCATGCCCGACTGATTGCTCATCCGCGTTGAGACGCTGGTAAAATTCATCCCACGCCAGCGGGCAGAATCCGCCTTCAGGGAAATCGCGGCCGTAAAGCCTTTCAACCCCTGATACGCAGGCTCATCAATGCGGGTGGAAATCACCGGACGGGGAAGCGTCTGCTGACCGGCTCCCTGCGCCTCTTCACCGTTGGTATTACCGTTGCTTTCCGGGAGAGGAAGGAGGTTATCCAGATTTAACTGCCTGAACTGGAGATCAATGTTCCAGGCAGGTTGCCTGGTCATTGCCACCTGCACCTGTCCGGTTAGCGCACTGTCATTGGCGGTTAAATTGAGCTGGTTGAAGGTGAGGGTTTTCTGCTCTTCCTGCCACTGAGCCTGAAGTTGTCCTTGGCCCTGAATGCCCTGCTTAGGCAGGTCTGCCCCCTGCAACTGCCAGTCTAGTTGCTGGATGCCGACGGTGAGATTGTGCGGATAGTCTGAGGCATCGACCGTGCCACTAAACGCCAGCGTAAGATCGCGTTGGTCGCGGTTAATACGCCCGGAGAATTCAAACGAACCACGATGCTGTTGGTCTTGCTCCATTTGCAGGCGAATATCGCGGACGGTGACTTGCTCATCGTTTTCATGCTGAAACACCAGGACGCTGTCGGCCACGCGCAGGCTGGCGATATCGAAAGACCAACCGCGATCGCCCGGAACATCCGGCAGGGTATTATCTTTCGGCGCGACAGGGGCGTCTTTGCCACGTACCGCTTCGCTTTGCGGCGTCAGTTGGATCACCGCCCCTTTCAGCATCACCTGCTTAACGCTGAGTTGATGGCTGAGCAGTGGCCACAGTGCAACGTCAAGACGCATATTATCCGCACGTACCAGCGGCTCACTGGCCCCTTCTGCCGTTAATACCATTCGTCCGGAGAGAATGCTGATTTGCGGCCAGACATGCCAGCGCAGCGGGCCGTCCAGCTGTAGCTGATAGCCACTACGCGCGGCAACCTGCTGCACCATATAGGCACGGAAGTCATTCGGATTGACTAACAATACTAACGCGGAAAAGCCGGCCACCAATACGACCAGCAGAATCATCAGCGTCGTCAGAAATCGTCTCATGCTATCCTCAGTGGACCAGACTCAGTCTTTATCAATCCGGCTGGCGACTGCGCCTTGCTGATCGCGATATTTCGCGTCTTCACGACGGTTGTAAGGTCTGAGCGCCGGGCCAGAAAGCGGTTCGAAGCTCAGCGCGCCGATCAACATACCCGGGCGCAGGGCCAGTGGGAGTTTCCCGGAATTATAGAACTCCAGAACAATACAGCCAGACCAGCCGGGGTCGATACGGTGAGCGGTGACGTGAACCATCAGCCCCAGACGTGCCAGAGAAGAACGCCCGTCCAGCCAGCCCACCAAATCAGCCGGTAGTGTCACTGACTCAAACGTTACCGCCAGCGCCAGTTCGCCCGGATGCAGATAGAAGGCCTCTCCCTCTTCCAGAACGATCTCGTCGCTCATGACACGGTCGAGAGCCGCACTGACCTCATCTTTTGGACCGCTAAGATCGATAAATGCGGCGGTGTGACCACTGAAGGTACGAAATTTATTGCCAAGGCGCACATCCACTGTCGCACCGTTAATACGCTCTACCGGTGGGCGCGGGTTGATCGATAAACGGCCATCATCAAGCCAGGCTTCAATATCTCGGTCACACAGACGCATGGCACTTTCTCCTTTCGGGCTGCGATCTCTTAACGCATTGTGCATTAAGGGTTAATCAGGTTAACACTGAACGGTACACATTTCGCCAGGCTTATTCAAAGAACTGGCTAATTTTCGCTTTCAGAATATCAATGGCGATGCGATTTTTCCCGCCTCGCGGCACGATGATGTCAGCATATTGTTTAGACGGCTCAATAAATTGCAGGAACATAGGGCGAACCGTTTTCTGGTATTGCGCCATGACGGAATCCATGGAACGACCGCGTTCGTTAACATCACGCTTGATACGACGCATCAGGCAGATATCCAGCGGGGTGTCGACGAAAATGGAGAAGTTCATCTCTTCGCGCAGACGCGCGTCAGTCAACAGCAGGATCCCTTCCAGAATGATGACTTTTTTCGGTTCAACACGAACCGTCTCTTTCATACGCGTATGTTCAACGTAGCTGTAAACGGGCAATTCAATGGCGCTACCGCGCTTGAGCGCTTGCAGATGTTGAAATAGCAGGCTGTGATCCATCGCGTTCGGATGGTCGTAGTTGGTTTTGACACGCTCTTCCATCGACAGATGGCTTTGGTCTTTGTAGTAGCTGTCTTCCGGAATAACGCCGATATGCTCGTCACCGACTTGTTCACGCAATTCGCGATAAAGGGTACTGGCAATAAGACTCTTGCCGGAAGCCGATGCGCCAGCGATACCGATAATGACGCACTGATGGGACTGATCAGTCATAAATTTAGCGACCTGAATAACCTGGATGGGGGGCGACGCCGTAGCGTCAAACGCGGGCAATTATAGGGATTTCAGGCGCATGATTCCAGCATACGTTTTCCCAGCCGGACGCGCCCTGTCGCAAATTAAAAAACGCAGTTTTGCCTCAACGCGACACAGTCCCCACTTTTGCAGTCATTAAGAGGCTAATAATATTAATTATTAGGCATTCAGGATATAAATAGTAAAACTTTTGTACTAGCATAAACAACAAACTACTACTGACGCGTCCGGTTATTCGGCGACGTTCCCGGCCATTCGGAAACTGCGGTAATGAGTAAACAATCCCAACATGTTTTAGTTTCCCTTCCGCATCCGTTGCTGCGCCTGGTCAGTTTAGGACTGGCGACCTTCATTTTTACCCTGTTCTCTCTGGAATTAGCACAGTTTGGTACCCAACTGGCACCGCTCTGGTTTCCCACGTCAATCATGATGGTGGCGTTTTACCGTCACGCCGGTCGCTTCTGGCCCGGCATTATGCTGGCCTGTACGTTAGGGAGTCTTGGCGCGACGCTGTTATTATTCCCGCTCAGCATGCTTAATTTTACCTACACGGCGATAAACATTATTGAAGCCGCAACAGGCGCTATGCTACTGCGTAAACTGCTGCCCTGGTATAATCCCCTCCAAAACCTGAACGACTGGATCCGTCTTGCCATCGGCAGTGCCGTGATCCCGCCGCTGATTGGCGGTCTGTTGGTCTGGATGCTTGCACCAAATGAAACGCCGCAAAAAGCCTTTTATATTTGGGTGCTTTCAGAGTCCATTGGCGCACTGGCGCTGGTGCCACTGGGATTACTGTTTAAACCGCATTATCTGTACCGTCATCGCGATCCGCGTCTCCTGCTCGAAACACTCTTAACGCTCAGTCTCACTCTGGTGTTGAGTTGGCTGGTGATAAAATTTCTCCCGTGGCCGTTCACCTGCGTCATCGTATTACTGATGTGGAGTGCGGTACGTTTACCGCGTCTGGAGGCTTTTCTGACCTTCCTCGCCACCATCATGATGGTGTCGCTGATGATAGCCGCCGACCCGGAACTGCTGGTCACGCCGAAGGTGGATATTATTGCCAACCTGCCATGGTTGCCGTTTTTAATGATTTTGCTTCCGGCAAATGTCATGACCATGGTGATGTATGCCTTCCGTGCGGAACGTAAGCACATTACGGAAAGTGAAGCGCGCTTTCGTAACGCGATGGAATATTCCGCCATCGGCATGGCACTGGTCGGCACAGAAGGGCAATGGCTACAGGCAAATAAAGCGCTATGTCAGTTCCTCGGCTACAGCCAGGACGAACTTCGTGGGCTGACTTTTCAGCAACTTACCTGGCCGGAAGATCTGAATAACGATCTCGAACAACTGGATATGCTGGTTAACGGTAAAATTGACAGCTACTCCATGGAGAAACGCTATTACACCCGCGCGGGCGATGTTGTCTGGGCGCTGTTGGCCGTTTCGCTGGTACGCCATTCTGACGGGACTCCGCTGTACTTTATTGCCCAGATCGAAGATATCAACGATCTCAAGCATACCGAATGGGTCAATAAACGCCTGATGGAGCGCATTACCCTGGCGAACGAAGCCGGCGGTATCGGCATCTGGGAGTGGGAACTGCAGCCTGACGTTATCAGTTGGGATAAACGCATGTTCGAACTTTATGAAATCCCGGCGCATGTCAAACCGACCTGGAACATCTGGTACGACCGCGTCCTTCCTGAAGACAGGCCCCATGCTGAAAAAGTGATTCGCGACTCGTTAGCCGCGCGCCTCCCCTTTAAGCTGGAATTCCGTATCGCCGTGAAAGACGGCATTCGTCATATTCGATCGCTTGCCAACCGGGTGTTGAGTAAGGACGGAGAAGTAGAACGCCTGCTTGGCATCAACATCGATATGACAGAAGTCAAACAGCTGAATGAGGCGTTATTTCAGGAGAAGGAACGTCTGCACATTACGCTGGATTCCATCGGGGAAGCCGTGGTCTGTATTGATGTCGATATGAAGGTCACTTTTATGAACCCGGTGGCAGAGAAAATGAGCGGCTGGCAGCAGGAGCACGCTATCGGCATGCCGCTGCTGACGGTATTACGGATCACCTTCGGCGACAACGGCCCGTTGATGGAGAACATCTACAGCGCGGATATGTCGCGTTCCGCCATCGAGCAGGATGTAGTTCTTCACTGTCGCAACGGCGGTAATTACGATGTTCATTACAGTATCACCCCACTCAGCACGCTCGATGGCGGCAATATTGGTTCAGTGCTGGTGATCCAGGATGTCACCGAATCCCGGAAGATGCTCCGCCAACTGAGCTATAGCGCAACGCACGATCCTCTCACCCATCTGACCAACCGGGCAAGCTTTGAGAACAAGCTGAAACTGCTACTGCAATCCGTTCGCAATACCCAACAGCGCCATGCGCTGGTGTTCATCGATCTCGATCGCTTTAAGGCCGTGAACGATACTGCCGGGCATGCCGCAGGCGATGCGCTGCTGCGGGAACTGTCACAACTGATGCTCAGTATGCTGCGTTCCAGCGACGTGCTGGCGCGACTCGGAGGCGATGAGTTTGGCCTCTTGCTTCCGGACTGTAATATCGAAAGCGCGCGCTTTATTACGACGCGGATCATTAACGCGATTAACGATTACCATTTTATGTGGGAAGATCGCCTGCACCGGATTGGCGCCAGCGCGGGGATCACCCTGGTTGACGGCAATAATTGCCAGGCGACGGAAGTTATGTCACAAGCCGATATCGCCTGCTATGCCTCTAAAAACAAGGGCCGTGGGCAGGTCACGATTTACCAGCCTGAACAGGAAACGGGCTATGCTGAGCGTACCGCGATCTCGCCCGAGGAATTACAGCAAACGATCGACAATAGCACACTGCTGATGGTCGCGCGCGGCGTGGCCTCTCCGCGTATCCCTGAGACACGTAACTTCTGGCTGATATCGTTCCGCCTGATGTCTCAACAAGGCGATGTGTTCGAAGAGCGAGGATTACGCGCACGCATCACCGATCCGCAATTAAATGAAGCGCTGGACCTTCGCCTGTACCGCGAGTTTTTCCAGCATGCAGCCCAGGCAGTCGCCAGCAAAGGACTTAGCGTCGCGCTGCCGCTGTCGGCAGCAGGGTTATCCCGTGGAGCGGTCATCGATGCGCTGCTGAACGCCCTTCAACAAAGCCAGCTCCCGGGCCGACTGTTACATGTGGTGATCCCGGCAGAAACATTGCTATTGAATCAACAGGAAAGCGCCGCCGCTATTCAAAAACTGCGCCAGGCGGGTTGCCGCATTATCGTGAGCCAGGTTGGGCGCGATCTGCAAATCTTTAATCTGTTGAATAAGAACCTGGCCGATTACCTGTTACTCGACAGTGAACTGAGCGCCAGCATTCACGGTAACTTAATGGATGAGATGCTGGTGTCTATCGTACAGGGACACGCCCAACGCCTGGGAATAAAAACCATCGCCGGGCCGGTACAAACGCCGCTGATTATGGATACGCTTTCCGGCATCGGCGTCGATCAGATCTTTGGCGATATTATTGACGAAACGCAACCGTTGGATTTACTTCTCAACACCAGTTATTTCGCCATCAATTGACGGTTGCCATCCTTCGGTATACCAGATATGTAACAGAGCATAGGAGCGCCAGGGTTTCCAGCGCTCCGCATAGCGACGTATCTGCGCAGGCGTCATGCCCGGAAAGCGCTGTTTGATCAGATAATCATCGGGTAAAAAGACATCTTTAGCCTGCCAGCCTCGCAGGGCGAAATAGTTCGCCGTCCAGCGTCCAATCCCAGGAAAACCCTGCAACGTTTTCATGCCCTGTTCCACATCGGCTGGCGCAGAGGTTGCTAACGTCCCATCCAGCGCCGCTTGCGCGAGGTAGATCAGAGCTTCTGCGCGCTTGAGCGGCATACCTAATGCCTTCAGGTCCTGCGGGTCGGCATTCACCAGTTGATCGGGCCGCGGGAAGCAAATTACCCCAGGCGATTCGGCTAAGGTCTCCCCGTACCGCTGGGCCACTTTCGCCGTTAACTTCGCCGCCATCGCCACGCTGACCAGTTGCCCGAGAATTGCCCGCACCCCTTGTTCGAAAGCATCAACTGACCCCGGCAGTCGCAGGCCCGGACGCGCCGCGCCTAAATCACCCAGCGCATGCGCTATATGTTGCGGTTCACATCGCAGGTCAAACAGACGCTCGATTTTTTCCAGGCACTCCTGCGCAACGGGGAGCAGTCCCTCACTCAACGTCACCTGAAGCGTATGGGCGTGTGGATTCGGCACGACCTCAATAATTCCCCGATGCTCTCCCACTGCCAGGCTTCGCGTGTAACGTAATGCCTCTACCGTTTCTACGCCGCTCACCGCACGCGCGGCAAGGAAACCCAACATCCAGGACCAGTCATACGGCGGCTGCCAGCTCAGGGTAAACATCTGCATCTCCTTTTTTACAAACCTTCAGCATAATCGCAATGCCGACGAAATGCCTTGCTTTCATATTCCAGTTGTCGGGGCGTCGACATTTCGCTAAAGTCTCGCCCCTTCTTCACTGGCATGGGGATATTAACGTGTTTATTGGATTTGATTACGGTACCGCAAACTGCTCGGTCGCGATCATGCGTGACGGCAAACCGCAGTTGCTGAAAATGGAGAATAACAGCTCGCTGTTGCCATCCATGCTCTGCGCGCCCACGCGTGAAGCCGTTAGCGAATGGCTGTACCGCCATCATGACGTTCCGACACCCGACGACGAAACGCAGGCGCTGCTGCGACGCGCAGTCCGTTTTAATCGTGATGAAGATATCGAGGTCACGCCCTCCAGCGTACAGTTTGGCGTCAATTCACTCGCCCACTATATTGATGACCCGGAAGAGGTCTACTTTGTTAAATCACCGAAATCCTTCCTGGGTGCTAACGGACTGAAGCCACAGCAGGTCGCGTTATTCGAAGATCTCGTCTGCGCCATGATGCTGCATATCCGCCAACAGGCGGAAAGCCAACTGCCGGAGCCGATCACCCAGGCCGTTATTGGCCGCCCTATCAACTTCCAGGGTTTGGGTGGCGATGAGGCTAACCGCCAGGCACAGGGGATCCTGGAACGCGCGGCGAAACGCGCCGGATTCCGGGAAGTGGTTTTCCAGTATGAGCCTGTCGCTGCGGGCCTGGACTATGAAGCCACATTGCAGGAAGAGAAACGCGTACTGGTTGTGGATATCGGCGGCGGGACGACTGACTGCTCTTTACTGCTGATGGGGCCGCAGTGGCATCATCGCGCAGACCGTGAATCCAGCCTGCTCGGGCACAGCGGCTGCCGCGTGGGCGGTAACGATCTGGATATCGCCCTGGCGTTTAAAAACCTGATGCCGCTGCTCGGTATGGGCGGTGAAACCGAGAAAGGCATTGCCCTGCCGGTACTGCCGTGGTGGAACGCCGTTGCCATCAATGACGTTCCCGCCCAGAGCGATTTCTACAGCAGCGCGAATGGTCGTCTGCTGGATACCCTGGTGCGCGATGCCCGCGAACCTGAACAGGTGGCTTTCCTGCGTAAAGTCTGGCAGCAGCGTCTTAGCTATCGCCTGGTACGCAGCGCGGAAGAGTGCAAAATCGCCCTTTCCGATCAACCGGAAATCCGTGCCACGCTGCCGTTTATTAGCGACGAGCTGGCGACAGCCATTAGTCAGCAAGGTCTGGAAGCCGCGCTGGACCAGCCGTTAACGCGTATTCTGGAGCAGGTACAACTGGCGCTGGATAACGCCCAGGTGAAGCCCGATGTGATTTACCTCACCGGCGGCAGCGCACGTTCTCCACTCATCAAAAAGGCGCTGGCAGCGCAGCTTCCTGGCATTCCCATTGCCGGAGGAGATGACTTCGGATCCGTGACCGCCGGACTGGCGCGTTGGGCTGACGTACTATTCCGCTAAACGCCTCGCAAGCTGAGTGCGCATGGATTGACATTAGCGTTCGTGTGGCTTAATTTCAGGAGTGAGGGTTAGGGAGAGTTTCCTCCCCCTCTGGTGTCTTAGTAAGCCGGCAAGCTTATGACTAAGAGTATCACCAGGATGATGACCGACTTCATCATAACCTTTTCCTTATTTTGGCCCCTTCCTCGGGAGGGGCTTTCCTGATTCAGCGTCCTGCTGAACTCCGTGGCTTACCTCCTTTTTGCCTTGCCGCCACTTTAGCGCACTCTTTACCTTCTGCTGTTTTAGAAGATCGTTATTGCGTAACGCCTCGCAAAGCGTGTCGCCATTAGGATGAATCCGTACCGGGTTTCATAATTCCTCCATTTTTCCCCCTTGTTCGCTGGCTACACTAGTATCATTGGGCGAAACGTTTCAGGATGAGAAACTTATAACGATGAAAGGCAGTAACCAAACCCGCTGGACGATTGCCATTGTGGTCGTCGTCGCAGCCATCGCCGCATTCTGGTTCTGGCAGAACCGCAGTGAGCCGCAGGGCACAACGCCTGGCGCAACCGGTCCGAGCAAGCCCGCCGCACAAACGGGGCGGCGTGGCATGCGCTCAGGTCCGTTAGCCCCCGTACAGGCGGCGACCGCCACTGAACAGGCCGTGCCCCGTTATCTCAGCGGGCTCGGTACGATCACCGCCGCGAATACCGTCACCGTACGCAGCCGCGTTGATGGTCAACTGTTAGCGCTACACTTCCAGGAAGGCCAACAGGTGAAAGCCGGTGACCTGCTGGCAGAGATTGATCCGAGCCAGTTTAACGTTGCGCTGGCACAGGCCCAGGGACAACTGGCGAAGGACAAAGCCACCCTCGCCAATGCCCGCCGCGACTTAGCCCGCTATCAACAGCTGGTTAAAACCAACCTGGTTTCCCGACAGGAACTCGATGCCCAGCAGGCGCTGGTCAGTGAAACCGAAGGCACAATAAAAGCCGATGAGGCCAGTGTGGCCAGCGCTCAGCTACAGCTTGACTGGAGCCGGATCACCGCGCCGGTAGACGGTCGCGTAGGTCTGAAGCAGGTGGATGTTGGCAACCAGATCGCCAGTGGCGATACCACTGGCATTGTGGTCATCACCCAGACGCACCCCATCGACCTGATCTTCACCCTGCCGGAAAGCGATATCGCCACCGTCACGCGCGCGCAAAAGAACGGCCAGCCGCTCATTGTCGAAGCCTGGGATCGCACCAACTCGCAGAAATTGAGCGAAGGAAAATTACTCAGTCTGGACAATCAGATTGACCCCACGACGGGCACGATTAAAGTAAAAGCGCGGTTTGATAATCAGGACGACACCCTTTTCCCGAACCAGTTTGTCAACGCCCGAATGCTAGTGGACACGGCACAAAACGCGGTGGTCATCCCTACCGCGGCTCTGCAAATAGGCAACGAGGGCCACTTCGTCTGGGTACTGAATGATGAGAATAAAGTCAGTAAGCATCTGGTGAAAGCCGGGATTCAGGACAACCAGAAGGTAGTGATCGACGCCGGTATCTCTGCAGGTGACCGCGTGGTCACTGACGGTATAGACCGTCTGACCGAAGGTGCGAAAGTGGAAGTGGTAGAAGCCCACGATGCTGCCGCGGCCGAGACGAAGGCGACAAGCCGGGATTATGCGAAGAAAGGAGTCCGTTCCTGATGCAGGTTTTACCGCCGGGCAGCACAGGCGGCCCATCGCGCCTGTTTATTCTGCGTCCTGTCGCCACCACGCTGCTGATGGTGGCAATACTTCTCGCCGGGATCATCGGTTATCGCTTCCTACCCGTCTCCGCGTTACCTGAAGTGGACTACCCTACCATACAGGTCGTGACGCTCTACCCCGGCGCCAGTCCGGATGTAATGACCTCGGCGGTGACTGCGCCGCTGGAACGTCAGTTCGGCCAGATGTCCGGGCTGAAACAAATGTCGTCGCAAAGCTCCGGCGGCGCCTCGGTGGTGACGCTCCAGTTCCAGTTGACGCTGCCGCTGGACGTGGCCGAGCAGGAGGTCCAGGCAGCCATTAACGCCGCCACCAATCTGCTGCCGAGCGATCTGCCGAATCCTCCGGTCTACAGCAAAGTTAACCCCGCAGACCCGCCGATCATGACGCTCGCCGTGACCTCTACCGCCATGCCAATGACGCAGGTGGAAGATATGGTTGAGACGCGCGTCGCGCAGAAAATTTCGCAGGTTTCTGGCGTGGGTCTGGTGACGCTCTCCGGCGGACAGCGGCCTGCGGTACGCGTGAAACTCAATGCGCAGGCGATTGCTGCCCTGGGGCTGACCAGCGAAACGGTGCGCACGGCCATCACCAGCGCTAACGTTAACTCAGCCAAGGGAAGTCTCGATGGCCCCAACCGCGCGGTGACGCTCTCCGCTAACGATCAGATGCAATCCGCCGATGAATATCGCCAGCTTATCATCGCTTATCAAAACGGCGCGCCGGTACGCCTGGGCGATGTCGCTACCGTCGAACAGGGAGCTGAAAACAGCTGGCTTGGCGCATGGGCCAACAAAGAGCAGGCAATTGTGATGAATGTGCAGCGTCAGCCTGGCGCGAACATCATTTCCACTGCCGACAGCATTCAACAAATGCTGCCCCAACTCAAAGAGAGCCTGCCGAAATCAGTGAACGTGACGGTGCTTTCCGACCGCACCAGCAATATTCGTGCTTCGGTGAGCGACACCCAGTTCGAATTAATGCTGGCGATTGCGCTGGTCGTCATGATCATCTATCTGTTCCTGCGCAACGTTCCCGCAACCATTATCCCCGGCGTTGCGGTGCCGCTGTCGCTGGTAGGCACGTTTGCGGTGATGGTTTTCCTCGATTTCTCTATCAATAACCTAACGCTCATGGCGCTGACCATCGCCACCGGCTTTGTGGTAGACGACGCGATCGTGGTCATTGAGAACATCTCCCGTTACATCGAAAAAGGCGAAAAACCGCTGGCGGCGGCGCTGAAGGGGGCGGGAGAGATCGGTTTTACCATTATCTCCCTGACCTTCTCGCTGATTGCGGTGCTGATCCCACTGCTGTTTATGGGTGATATCGTCGGACGCCTGTTCCGCGAGTTTGCCGTCACGCTAGCGGTGGCGATCCTGATTTCCGCCGTCGTGTCGCTCACCCTGACGCCAATGATGTGCGCCCGGATGCTCAGCCAGGAGTCGCTGCGTAAGCAAAACCGCTTCTCCCGCGCGTCAGAAAAAATGTTTGAGCGCGTCATCGCCGGATACGGACGCTGGCTGGCAAAAGTGCTTAACCATCCGTGGCTGACGCTCAGCGTCGCGCTTGGCACACTGCTATTAAGCGTAATGCTGTGGGTGTTTATCCCGAAAGGCTTTTTCCCGATACAGGACAACGGCATCATTCAGGGAACCCTGCAAGCCCCGCAGTCCAGCTCATTTGCCAGTATGGCCCAGCGCCAGCAGCAGGTGTCGGAGGTGATCCTCAAAGATCCTGTGGTCGAAAGTCTGACCTCATTTATCGGCGTTGATGGTACCAATCCGTCATTGAACAGCGCGCGTTTGCAAATCAACCTTAAGCCGCTGGACGAGCGTGATGACCGGGTACAGAAGGTGATCGCCCGCCTGCAAGATGCGGTCGCGAGGGTTCCGGGCGTCGACCTGTATCTGCAACCGACGCAGGACCTGACGATTGATACTCAGGTCAGCCGTACCCAGTATCAGTTTACGCTCCAGGCAACCTCGCTGGATGCGCTCAGTAACTGGGTTCCCCCGCTGATAGAAAAATTACAGCAGTTGCCGCAGCTTTCAGACGTCAGCAGCGACTGGCAGGACAAGGGGCTGGTGGCGTATGTGAACGTCGACCGTGATAGTGCAAGTCGACTCGGGATCAGCATGGCGGATGTCGATAACGCGCTGTATAACGCCTTCGGTCAGCGGCTGATTTCAACGATCTATACCCAGGCGAATCAGTACCGCGTGGTACTGGAACATAATACCGAAAACACGCCCGGCCTGGCTGCGCTGGACGCTATCCGCCTCGCCAGCAAAGACGGCGGAATGGTGCCGCTGAGCGCCATCGCCAAAATTGAACAGCGCTTTGCCCCGCTGTCAATTAACCACCTGGATCAGTTCCCGGTGACGACGATTTCATTTAACGTGCCGGACGACTATTCGCTGGGCGATGCGGTACAGGCGATTCTCGACACCGAAAAAACGCTTAACCTCCCGGTCGATATCACCACGCAATTCCAGGGCAGTACCCTCGCCTTCCAGGCGGCATTGGGGAGTACGATCTGGCTGATTGTCGCGGCGGTAGTGGCGATGTATATCGTGCTGGGGGTGCTGTACGAAAGCTTTATTCACCCGATCACCATTCTCTCAACGCTGCCGACAGCGGGTGTCGGCGCACTGCTGGCGCTGATGATAGCCGGCAGTGAACTGGACGTTATTGCCATTATCGGGATTATTTTGCTGATCGGCATCGTGAAGAAGAACGCCATCATGATGATCGACTTTGCCCTTGCCGCCGAGCGCGAACAGGGCATGGCACCGCGCGACGCCATCTTCCAGGCCTGCCTGCTACGTTTTCGCCCGATCCTGATGACCACGCTGGCGGCGCTGTTGGGCGCGCTGCCGCTGATGCTCAGTACTGGCGTGGGTGCGGAACTGCGTCGGCCGCTGGGGATTGGTATGGTTGGCGGGCTGCTGGTCAGTCAGGTGCTGACGCTGTTCACCACGCCAGTGATTTATTTGCTGTTTGACCGCCTGTCGCTGTATATGAAAAACCGCTTCACACATCGGGAAGAGGAGGCGTAAATGAAATTTTTCGCCCTTTTCATCTACCGTCCGGTGGCGACAATCTTAATTTCCCTCGCCATTACGCTCTGCGGCGTACTGGGGTTTCGCCTGCTGCCCGTCGCGCCGTTGCCGCAGGTCGATTTCCCGGTGATCATGGTCAGCGCCTCACTGCCCGGCGCCTCGCCTGAAACGATGGCCTCGTCTGTAGCGACGCCGCTGGAACGCTCACTGGGGCGCATTGCTGGGGTCAGCGAGATGACGTCAAGCAGTTCGCTTGGCAGCACGCGAATCATATTGCAGTTTAATTTTGACCGCGATATCAACGGCGCGGCGCGCGACGTGCAGGCAGCCATTAACGCCGCGCAAAGCCTGCTCCCGAGCGGAATGCCGAGCCGCCCAACGTATCGCAAAGCCAACCCCTCCGATGCGCCGATTATGATTTTGACGCTGACCTCAGATACCTGGTCGCAGGGCGAGTTGTACGATTTTGCTTCTACTCAGTTAGCGCAGACGATTGCACAGATCGATGGCGTCGGGGACGTGGACGTGGGCGGCAGTTCCCTGCCCGCGGTGCGCGTCGGACTTAATCCACAGGCGCTGTTTAATCAGGGCGTCTCGCTGGACGCGGTGCGCACCGCCATCAGCAACGCCAACGTGCGCAAACCGCAGGGGGCGCTGGAAGATACCCACCATCGCTGGCAAATTCAGACCAACGATGAGTTGAAAACGGCGGCAGAATACCAGCCTCTGGTGATCCACTATAACAACGGTGGTGCAGTGCGCCTGGGAGATGTCGCGACCGTCACCGACTCCGTACAGGACGTGCGTAATGCAGGGATGACCAACGCCAAACCGGCTATTTTGCTGATGATCCGTAAACTGCCGGAGGCGAACATCATCCAGACGGTGGACAGCATTCGCGCCAGGTTACCGGAGCTACAGTCTACGATTCCGGCATCGATTGATATGCAAATCGCGCAGGACCGTTCCCCCACCATCCGCGCTTCGCTGGAAGAGGTTGAACAGACGCTGGTCATTTCGGTGGCGCTGGTGATTCTGGTGGTTTTTCTCTTCCTGCGCTCCGGGCGGGCGACGTTAATTCCGGCAGTGGCCGTTCCGGTCTCGCTGATCGGCACCTTTGCGGCGATGTACCTGTGCGGTTTCAGTCTTAACAACCTGTCGCTGATGGCGCTCACCATCGCCACCGGGTTCGTGGTCGATGATGCCATCGTGGTGCTGGAAAATATCTCACGCCACCTCGAAGCAGGAATGAAGCCTCTTCAGGCGGCATTACAGGGTACGCGCGAGGTCGGATTTACCGTGCTCTCAATGAGTCTTTCGCTGGTGGCCGTGTTTTTACCGCTGCTGCTGATGGGAGGCCTGCCGGGTCGACTGCTGCGCGAATTTGCCGTCACGCTGTCAGTGGCGATTGGCATTTCGCTGCTGGTGTCCCTCACCCTCACGCCGATGATGTGCGGCTGGATGCTAAAATCCAGCAAACCCCATCAGCAAAAACGGCTCCGCGGGTTTGGTCGGATGCTGATTGCCCTGCAACAAGGGTACGGCACGTCGCTGAAATGGGTGCTGAACCATACCCGTCTGGTCGGCGTGGTGCTGCTTGGTACCATAGCCCTCAACGTCTGGCTCTATATCTCGATCCCGAAAACCTTCTTCCCGGAACAAGACACCGGCGTTTTGATGGGCGGGATCCAGGCCGACCAGAGCATCTCTTTCCAGGCGATGCGCGGTAAGCTTCAGGACTTCATGAAGATCATTCGCGACGATCCGGCAGTCGACAACGTCACCGGATTTACCGGCGGCTCGCGGGTGAACAGCGGGATGATGTTTATCACTCTGAAGCCTCGTAGTGAACGTCATGAGTCCGCACAGCAAATTATCGATCGTCTCCGCGTGAAATTGTCGAAAGAACCGGGGGCGAACCTGTTTCTGATGGCAGTGCAGGACATCCGTGTCGGCGGCCGTCAGTCCAACGCCAGCTACCAGTACACGCTGCTGTCCGATGATCTGGCCGCACTGCGCGAATGGGAGCCGAAGATTCGTAAGTCGTTGGCATCTCTGCCTCAGTTGGCGGATGTGAACTCCGATCAACAGGATAATGGCGCGGAGATGAACCTGGTCTACGATCGCGAAACCATGTCGCGACTGGGTATTGACGTCCAGGCCGCCAACAGCCTGCTGAACAACGCCTTTGGGCAGCGGCAAATCTCCACCATCTATCAGCCCATGAACCAGTACAAAGTGGTGATGGAGGTCGACCCGCGCTACACCCAGGACATCAGCGCGCTGGAGAAAATGTTTGTCATTAACAGCGAAGGTAAGTCGATTCCACTGTTTTACTTTGCCAAATGGCAACCGGCGAATGCGCCTCTTTCGGTGAATCACCAGGGACTTTCGGCGGCTTCCACCGTCTCGTTCAACCTGCCAACCGGGACATCGCTTTCGCAAGCCAGCGAGGCGATAACGCGGGCGATGACCCAGCTTGGTGTGCCTTCCACGGTACGCGGCAGCTTTGCCGGAACCGCGCAGGTTTTCCAGGAGACAATGAACTCGCAGGTGATCCTGATCATCGCCGCCATTGCTACGGTCTATATCGTACTGGGGATGCTCTATGAAAGTTATGTCCACCCGCTGACGATCCTTTCCACCCTCCCATCGGCGGGGGTAGGCGCGTTACTGGCGCTGGAACTCTTTGCAGCCCCGTTCAGCCTGATAGCCCTCATCGGCATTATGTTGTTAATTGGCATCGTGAAGAAAAATGCCATCATGATGGTCGATTTCGCCCTTGATGCACAAAGAAACGGTGACCTTACGCCGGAGCAAGCTATTTTCCAGGCCTGTCTGCTGCGTTTTCGCCCGATCATGATGACCACGCTGGCGGCGCTGTTTGGCGCACTGCCTTTAGTGCTCTCCGGAGGCGATGGATCTGAACTGCGTCAGCCGCTGGGGATAACGATTGTGGGCGGTCTGGTCGTGAGCCAACTTTTGACGCTGTACACAACGCCAGTGGTGTATCTCTTTTTCGATCGCCTACGACTGCGTTTTTCGCGTAATAAGAGTAAACCGATAACAGAGCTATGACAGAACTTCCCAACAGCACCCGCTGGCAACTGTGGATTGTGGCATTCGGCTTCTTTATGCAGTCGCTGGATACCACTATCGTGAATACCGCGCTTCCCTCGATGGCAACGAGCCTCGGGGAAAGCCCGTTGCACATGCATATGGTGATTGTCTCGTATGTGCTTACCGTGGCGGTGATGCTGCCCGCCAGTGGCTGGCTGGCAGACAGAGTCGGCGTGCGCAATATCTTCTTTACCGCCATTGTGCTGTTCACGCTGGGTTCGCTGTTTTGCGCGTGGTCGAGCACGCTGAACGAACTGGTCATGGCGCGCGTGTTGCAGGGCGTTGGCGGCGCGATGATGGTCCCGGTCGGCAGGTTGACGGTGATGAAAATTGTGCCGCGCGAACAGTATATGGCGGCGATGACCTTTGTGACCCTGCCCGGTCAGGTAGGGCCGCTGCTCGGTCCGGCACTCGGCGGGATCCTGGTGGAATATGCATCCTGGCACTGGATTTTCCTGATCAACCTGCCGGTGGGGATTGTCGGTGCCATCGCCACGCTAATGCTGATGCCCAATTACACCATGCAAACCCGGCGCTTTGATCTCACGGGCTTCTTTCTGTTAGCGCTGGGTATGGCGGTGTTGACCATCGCACTGGACGGCAGCAAAGGGATGGGCATTTCGCAATTCGCACTGGGCGCGCTGGTGGTCTGCGGTATCGCGGCGATTTTGTTTTATCTAAAGCATGCGAAAAATAATCCCCGCGCCCTGTTCAGTCTCAATCTGTTTAATACCCGAACCTTCTCGTTGGGCCTGTTCGGCAGCTTCGCTGGACGCGTCGGCAGTGGCATGTTGCCCTTTATGACTCCCGTCTTTTTGCAGATTGGCCTCGGCTTCTCACCGTTTCACGCCGGTCTGATGATGATTCCCATGGTGCTCGGCAGCATGGGCATGAAGCGAATTGTTGTGCAGGTAGTCAACCGTTTTGGCTATCGCCGGGTGCTGGTGACCACCACTCTTGGGCTGGCTGTCGTCACGCTGCTGTTTATGACGACTGCCCTGCTGGGATGGTATTACGTGCTGCCGCTCGTGCTATTGGTACAGGGCATGATCAACTCAACCCGTTTCTCGTCGATGAATACGCTGACCCTGAAAGACCTTCCGGATGATTTAGCCAGTAGCGGCAACAGTTTGTTGTCGATGATTATGCAGCTTTCGATGAGTATCGGCGTGACCGTCGCCGGACTGCTGTTGGGGATGTTTGGCCAGCAGCATATCGCGGTCGATAGCGGCGCAACGCACTCGGTCTTTATGTACACCTGGCTCTGCATGGCCGTGATTATTGCGCTGCCTGCCGCGATCTTTGCCCGCGTGCCTGAGGGTACGCACAAAAATGTCGTCATTGCGCGGCGCAAAAGGAGAACCCGATGAAGCTCTGGCGGCCCGGTATCACCGGCAAACTGTTTCTGGCGATTTTCGCGACCTGCATCGTCCTGCTCATCAGTATGCATTGGGCGGTACGGGTGAGTTTCGAACGCGGATTTATTGATTATATCAAGCATGGCAACGAGCAGCGCTTAACCATGCTCGGCGATGCATTGGGCGAGCAGTACGCCCTCCACGGTAACTGGCATTTCTTACGCAATAATGACCGCTTCGTGTTCCAGATACTGCGTTCGTTCGAGCACGATAAGGACGATGACAAACCCGGTCCCGGTATGCCACCCCATGGCTGGCGCACCCAGTTCTGGGTGGTCGATCAGAATGCCACGGTACTGGTCGGCCCACGCGGTCCGATTCCTCATGCCGGCACGCGCCGTCCGATTCGGGTTAAGGGTGAAGAGGTGGGTGCGGTTATCGCCTCGCCAGTGGAGCGTCTCACACGCAACACTGATATCAACTTTGATAAACAGCAGCGGCGAACCAGCTGGCTGATTGTCGCCCTCTCCACGCTGCTGGCCGCACTGGCCACCTTCACCCTGGCCCGTGGGCTTTTGGCCCCCGTCAAACGGCTGGTTGAAGGCACACATAAGCTGGCGGCGGGCGATTTCTCGACCCGCGTTGCCGCCACCAGCGAGGATGAGTTAGGGAAACTGGCCCAGGACTTTAACCAACTCGCCAGTACGCTGGAAAAGAACCAGCAGATGCGCCGCGACTTTATGGCCGATATTTCTCATGAACTGCGGACGCCGCTCGCCGTATTGCGCGGTGAACTGGAGGCGATTCAGGACGGCGTGCGTCAATTCACGCCCGAGTCGGTAGCGTCCTTACAGGCTGAGGTGGGTACGTTGACGAAGCTGGTGGATGACCTCCATCAGCTTTCAATGTCCGACGAAGGCGCGCTGGCGTACCAGAAAACCGCCGTGGATTTAATCCCGCTGCTGGAAGTCGCGGCGGGGGCATTTCGCGAGCGCTTTGCCAGTCGTGGCCTGACGATACAGCTTTCCCTGCCGGACAGCATTACCGTCTTTGGCGACCGTGACCGTCTGATGCAGTTGTTCAACAATTTGCTGGAAAATAGCCTGCGCTACACGGACAGCGGCGGCGGTTTGCAAATATCCGCCGGCCTGCACGATAAACGGGTATGGGTGACCTTCGCCGACTCTGCGCCGGGCGTCAGCGACGATCAATTGCAAAAACTGTTTGCGCGCTTTTATCGCGCTGAAGGCTCGCGCAATCGCGCCAGCGGGGGTTCCGGGTTGGGGCTGGCGATTTGTGTCAACATCGTCGATGCACATAACGGGCATATACAGGCGGCCCACTCGCCTTTTGGCGGGGTTAGCATTACAGTAGACTTACCGCTGGAACGGGATTTACAGAGAGAGATATGACTGAATTACCCATTGATGAAAACACCCCGCGTATTTTGATCGTGGAAGATGAACCCAAGCTGGGACAGTTACTTATCGACTATCTACGCGCCGCGAGCTTTGCCCCTTCGCTTATCAGCCATGGTGATCAGGTTCTGCCGTATGTGCGACAGAGCCCGCCGGATCTCATCCTGCTGGATCTAATGCTGCCCGGCACAGACGGCCTGACGCTGTGTCGCGAAATCCGTCGTTTCTCTGACGTTCCTGTCGTGATGGTGACGGCGAAAATTGAAGAGATCGACAGACTGCTGGGACTGGAAATTGGTGCAGATGATTACATCTGCAAACCCTACAGCCCGCGTGAAGTGGTCGCCCGCGTAAAAACTATTTTGCGCCGCTGCAAGCCGCAGCGTGAACTCCAGCAGATCGATGCAGAAAGCCCGCTGATTGTCGATGAAGGTCGCTTTCAAGCCTCCTGGCGTGGCAAACTTCTCGACCTGACGCCCGCAGAATTTCGTTTGCTCAAAACCCTGTCACACGAACCCGGTAAAGTGTTCTCCCGCGAACAGTTGTTGAATCATCTCTACGATGATTATCGCGTGGTCACAGACCGGACTATCGACAGCCATATCAAGAACCTGCGTCGCAAACTGGAAGCGCTAGACGAAGAACAGTCGTTTATCCGCGCGGTATACGGCGTCGGCTATCGCTGGGAAGCCGACGCATGCCGGATCGCCTGATGGCGCTTCGCTTATCAGGCCTACGGTTTGTGCTGTAGGCCATTCGGCGATTTTCTTTACCTCCTCGCCCCGCAGCGCTACAATGCCCGCCCTTAAAGTGAGGACTCTCCTCTAACCGCTTCATCAGGTGAAGCGGATCTGACCTGTCATCAGAACGAGAAAATTATGTTTAAACCGGAACTCCTTTCCCCGGCGGGAACGCTGAAAAATATGCGTTACGCGTTCGCCTATGGCGCAGATGCCGTTTATGCGGGCCAACCGCGTTATTCACTGCGCGTGCGAAATAACGAATTCAACCACGAAAATCTCCAGCTCGGTATTAATGAAGCTCATGCGCTGGGGAAAAAATTCTATGTGGTTGTTAATATTGCCCCGCACAACGCGAAGCTGAAAACCTTTATCCGCGACCTCAAACCGGTGGTGGAAATGGGTCCGGATGCCCTGATCATGTCTGACCCGGGGCTGATTATGCTGGTCCGTGAACACTTCCCACAGATGGCGATTCACCTTTCCGTACAGGCTAACGCCGTCAACTGGGCAACGGTGAAGTTCTGGCAATCCATGGGGCTGACACGCGTGATCCTCTCCCGCGAACTGTCTCTGGAAGAAATCGAAGAGATCCGCCAACAGGTGCCGGAAATGGAGATTGAAATCTTCGTTCACGGTGCGCTGTGCATGGCCTACTCTGGCCGCTGCCTGCTTTCTGGCTATATTAACAAGCGCGATCCGAACCAGGGCACCTGCACCAACGCCTGTCGCTGGGAGTACAACGTACAGGAAGGCAAAGAGGATGTGGTCGGCAATATCGTTCACAAATATGAGCCAATTCCGGTACAGAACGTTGAGCCGACGCTGGGTATCGGCGCGCCTACCGATAAAGTGTTTATGATTGAAGAGGCGCAACGTCCGGGCGAGTACATGACCGCCTTCGAAGACGAGCACGGCACCTACATCATGAACTCGAAAGATCTGCGCGCTGTCGCCCATGTTGAACGTCTGACACAAATGGGCGTCCATTCGCTGAAAATCGAAGGCCGCACCAAATCTTATTACTATTGCGCCCGCACCGCGCGGGTTTACCGCAAAGCCATTGACGATGCCGCCGCGGGCAAGCCGTTTAATCCCGAGCTGCTGGAAACGCTGGAAGGACTGGCGCATCGTGGCTACACCGAGGGTTTCCTGCGTCGCCATACCCATGACGACTACCAGAACTACGAATACGGTTTCTCGGTTTCCGAGCGTCAGCAGTTTGTCGGTGAATTTACCGGTGAGCGTAACGGCGATCTGGCAGCGGTGCTGGTGAAAAACAAATTCTCCGTTGGCGATAGCCTTGAAATGATGACCCCGCAGGGCAACATCAATTTCACGCTTGAGCACATGGAGAACGCCAGGGGAGAAGCGATGCCGGTTGCGCCGGGCGATGGTTACACCGTCTGGATCCCGGTTCCGCAGGATGTGGCTCTGGATTATGCGCTGCTCATGCGCAATTTTTCCGGGGAATCGACGCGGAATCCGCACGGTAAATAGTTAATCACGGTTATTTTTTCACGCCAGGATGATTCTTAGAAATCGATCACATACCGCTTCGTTCTTTACGGGTATTATCCATTTCGCTGAAAAACATAACCCATAAATGCTAGCTGTACCAGGAACCACCTCCTTAGCCTGCGTAATCTCCCTTACGCAGGCTTATTTTTTTGTCGTCCTCTCATCCCCGTGACTATTTTCAGCCTGTTCTGACCCCTCTCCCGCGTTTCTGCTATACACTTTTCTACAGCGATTCAACAACGATAAGGCAGTAAAGGAATGACGACGTTTCCCGCCAGTTTGCTCATTTTAAACGGTAAAAGTGCAGACAACTCACTGCTTCGGGAAGCCATTGGGCTGCTTCGCGACGAAGGCGTTACCCTTCACGTTCGCGTCACCTGGGAAAAAGGTGATGCCGAGCGCTACGTCGCAGAAGCGCGTGCGCTGGGCGTTGAAACGGTGATAGCCGGTGGCGGAGACGGCACAATCAACGAAGTGTCGACGGCATTAACTCAGTGTCAGGGTAACGACATTCCCGCCATGGGCATTCTGCCACTGGGTACCGCAAACGACTTCGCGACCAGCATTGGGATCCCTGAGCAACTGGACAAAGCGCTGAAGCTGGCGATTGCCGGAAATGCCGTAGCGATTGATATCGCCCGGGTCAACGACAACACCTGTTTTATCAATATGGCGACTGGCGGTTTTGGTACCCGTATTACCACTGAGACGCCGGAAAAACTCAAAGCCGCTTTGGGCGGCGTGTCGTATATCATTCACGGCCTGATGCGCATGGATACGCTCAAGCCTGATCGCTGTGAGATTCGGGGGGAGAATTTTCACTGGCAAGGCGACGCGCTAATAATTGGTATTGGTAATGGCCGCCAGGCCGGTGGCGGGCAACAACTGTGCCCAGAGGCCTTAATCAATGATGGTCTGCTGCAACTGCGAATTTTCACCGGCGATGAGATTCTTCCCGCGCTCTTTTCCACCCTCAAGCCCCAGGAAGAAAACCCGAATATCATCGACGGGTCATCCGCCTGGTTTGATATTCGGGCACCGCATGACATTACCTTCAATCTGGACGGTGAACCGCTGAGCGGACAGGAATTTCATATTGAAATCTTGCCCGCCGCGTTGCGTTGTCGTCTCCCGCCCGATTGCCCGTTACTGCGTTAATCCATCAGGCAATCGTAATTTTGCTGTCCAGATAGACATCCTGCACGGCGTTGATCAGCTTCACGCCGTCAGCCATTGATTTCTTGAATGCTTTTCGACCGAGGATCAGCCCCATGCCGCCTGCGCGCTTATTGATAACCGCCGTGCGCACCGCGTCAGCAAGGTCCGTCTCACCGCCTGCGGCACCGCCAGAGTTTATCAACCCTGCGCGTCCCATATAGCAGTTCGCCAGTTGATAACGCACCAGGTCGATCGGGTTGTCACTGGTCAGTTTGTTATAGACGCGATCGTCGGTGTAGCCATAATTAACGGCCTTATAACCGCCATTATTTTCCGCCATTTTCTGTTTTACGATATCCGCGCCAATCGTTGCTGCCAGATGGTTCGCCTGACCGGTTAAATCGGCAGAAACGTGATAGTCCACGCCCTCTTTTTTAAATGCTGAATTGCGCAGATACGCCCACAGCACGGTGACCATCCCTAACTCGTGCGCGCGTTCGAAGGCGGCAGAAATCTCCTCAATCTGTCGACGTGACTCTTCTGAGCCAAAGTAGATCGTTGCCCCCACCGCAACCGCGCCAAGATTAAACGCCTGCTCCACGCTGGCATACAGCGTCTGGTCATAGGTATTCGGGTAACTCAGGGTTTCGTTATGATTGAGCTTCACCAGAAACGGAATGCGATGCGCATAGCGGCGGGATACCGATGCCAGCACGCCATAGGTCGAGGCCACACAGTTACACCCGGCTTCAATAGCAAGTTCAACAATGTTTTTTGGGTCGAAGTAGAGCGGATTAGCGGCAAACGAGGCGCCAGCCGAGTGCTCTACGCCCTGGTCAACGGGTAAAATGGACAGATAGCCCGTCCCCGCCAGGCGTCCGGTGTTATAGAGTGTCTGCATGTTACGCAGCACCGCTGGCGGACGGTTGTTATCCACCATTACCCGATCGACGTAATCGTGTCCTGGCAGATAAAGCTGGTCAGATGGAATGGTCATACAACGATGCTGTAAAAGGCTGTCGGCGTCTTTGCCGAGTACCTGCGCAATATCAGTCATAACTATGCTCCCGTCAGTTCCGAGTAGATATCGGATATGAATAGTCCTGACCCGCCGAATGCGGGCAGCCATAAGTCTGGTAGTGACCGGAGAATTTTTCCAACCAAAGCGTCGTTTTCAGGGATTTCTGCTGGCACGATTCACTGGTTAAAAAGTGTTATGGCACTCAAAGTTTCACATCAAAGGTATTTAAAAGGTATTACTTAATGGTATTGTCATGACGTACCTTACCTGTCATGAAGGATTTTAAGATGAAAACTACAGTGAAGCTGTCGTTCATGATGTTCGTTGAGTGGTTTATCTGGGGAGCCTGGTTCGTTCCGCTGTGGCTCTGGCTGAGTAAAAGCGGTTTTACCGCCGGGGAAATCGGCTGGTCTTATGCCTGTACCGCCATCGCCGCGATCCTCTCTCCTATCCTGGTCGGTTCGATCACCGACCGCTTCTTTTCGGCGCAAAAAGTGCTGGCAGTGTTGATGTTCGCCGGAGCAGTGCTCATGTACTTTGCCGCCATGCAGACTACCTTTGGCGGATTCTTCCCACTGCTACTGGCTTATTCGCTCACTTATATGCCAACGATTGCGCTTACCAACAGCATCGCGTTTGCTAACGTGCCTGACGTGGAGCGCGACTTCCCGCGAATCCGCGTAATGGGCACAATTGGCTGGATCGCCTCTGGTCTTGCCTGCGGATTTTTACCGCAGTGGCTGGGCTATAGCGATATTTCGCCGACCAATATTCCGCTGTTAATAACCGCCGCCAGCTCCGCACTGCTGGGCGTATTTGCATTTTTCCTGCCGGATACCCCACCAAAAAGCACCGGTAAGATGGACTTCAAAGTCATGCTCGGCCTGGATGCGCTGATTCTGCTGCGGGATAAAAATTTCCTCGTCTTTTTCGTCTGTTCGTTCCTGTTCGCAATGCCGCTGGCGTTCTATTACATCTTCGCTAACGGATATCTGACAGAAGTCGGAATGAAAAACGCCACCGGCTGGATGACGCTCGGCCAGTTCTCAGAAATCTTCTTTATGCTGGCGTTGCCGTTTTTTACCAAACGTTTTGGTATCAAAAAGGTATTGCTACTTGGTCTTATCACTGCAGCTATTCGCTACGGGTTTTTCATCTACGGCGGAGCGGAAGAATACTTCACTTACGCCCTGCTGTTCCTCGGTATTTTGCTGCACGGCGTGAGCTATGACTTCTATTACGTCACGGCCTATATCTATGTCGATAAAAAAGCACCCGTTCATATGCGTACCGCCGCTCAGGGGCTCATCACTCTCTGCTGTCAGGGATTTGGCAGCTTGCTGGGCTATCGCCTCGGTGGAGTGATGATGGAAAAAATGTTTGCCTATAAAGAGCCGGTTAACGGCCTCACCTTCAACTGGGCAGGCATGTGGACATTCGGGGCGGTAATGATCGCCGTGATTGCCGTACTGTTTATGATTTTCTTTCGCGAATCCGACAAAGAAATCTCTGCGATTAACGTGAAAGATCGCGATAATGCGTTGACACAAGGGGAAGTTAAATGAAAGCAGAACGTATTCTCGGTGCCCTTTATGGGCAGGCGTTAGGGGATGCGATGGGTATGCCGTCAGAATTGTGGCCCAGGACCCGCGTCAAAGCACACTTTGGCTGGATTGACCGCTTTCTGCCTGGCCCGGAGGAGAATAACGCGGCGTGCTATTTTAACCGCGCTGAGTTTACCGATGACACGTCAATGGCGCTGTGCCTTGCTGATGCGCTGCTGGCCCGCGACGGCGAGATTGACCCGGATCTGATTGGCCGAAATATCCTCGACTGGGCGTTGCGCTTTGACGCTTTCAACAAGAATGTGCTCGGCCCGACCTCAAAAATCGCGCTCAACGCCATTCGCGATGGGGTTCCGGTTGTGGATCTGGAGAATAACGGCGTGACCAACGGCGCGGCGATGCGTGCTTCGCCATTAGGCTGCCTGTTACCGGCCTACGATCTCGACGCCTTCATTGATGACGTTGCGTTAGCCTCCAGTCCGACGCATAAATCAGACCTCGCCATCGCCGGGGCGGTGGTAGTGGCATGGGCGATCTCGCGCGCCATAGACGGTGACCGCTGGGCAGATATTGTTGAATCGCTGCCCGCCATTGCGCTTTATGCCCAACGTAAGCGGATCACTACCTTCAGCGCCTCACTCTCTGCACGTCTGGAGATGGCACTAAAGATTGTGCGTGATGCCGACGGCGCGGAGTCCACCAGCGAAATGCTTTATCAGGTTGTTGGCGCTGGAACCAGCACGCTGGAGTCGGTGGCCTGCGCCATTGCCATGGTGGAACTGGCAGAAACGGACCCCAACCGCTGCGCGATTTTATGCGCTAATCTCGGGGGCGATACTGATACCATCGGGGCGATGGCAACGGCAATCTGTGGCGCACTGCAAGGTGTCGGCGCGATCAACCCGCAGTGGAAGCAGGAGCTGGATGCGGTTAATCAGCTCGACTTCAATCACTACGCCAGCGAACTCGCACGCCTGAGACAGCGACGGGAGGCCCCATGAACGCATCTCGCTTATCCGAACTGCTTCCCACGTTAGCCACCCATCAGCCACTCACCGTGGTGGGCGCGGCAGTAATTGACGTGATTGCTGACGCATACGCCCTGCCCTGGCGCGGCTGTGACATTGAGCTGAAGCAGCAGGGTGTTAACGTCGGCGGCTGTGCCCTTAATATTGCCGTGGCGCTTAAGCGTCTGGGGATAGAAGCCAGCAATGCCCTGCCGCTTGGGCAAGGCGTGTGGGCTGAGATCGTGCGTAATCAGATGGCGAAAGAGGGACTGCACAGCCTGATCGACCACGCAGAAGGCGATAACGGCTGGTGTCTGGCGCTGGTAGAGCCGGACGGCGAACGAACGTTTATGTCGTTCAGCGGAGTGGAAAATCAGTGGACTGCCGGGTGGCTGGCGCGGTTAACCATTCCACGTGGCGGCCTGGTTTATTTCTCTGGCTATCAGCTTGCATCGCCGTGCGGCGAACTCCTGGTAAACTGGCTGGAGGGGCTGGAAGAAATCACGCCGTTTATCGACTTTGGCCCGCGTATTGGCGACATTCCGATGACGTTGATGACCCGTATTATGGCCCGTCGTCCACTGGTCTCGCTCAATCGCCAGGAGGCTGAGATCGCCGCCGAACGGTTTAACTTCAGTCAGGAGATAAACATTTTTGGCGCGGAGTGGCTGCAAAAATTTGCCGCTCCGGTGGTGGTTCGCCACGACAAGGATGGCGCATGGTACTTCAGCGAGCAGGGAACCGGCTATGTACCAGCCTTCCCGACAACCGTCGTCGATACCATTGGCGCAGGCGACAGCCACGCGGGGGGCATGCTGGCGGGGCTCTCTTCCGGCTGGTCGCTCGCTGATTCCGTACTGCTTGGTAACGCGGTTGCCTCGTGGGTCGTCAGCCATCGTGGCGGCAACTGCGCGCCGTATCGTGAGGAACTACTCCTCGCACACAAAGACGTATAGATCGCTTCGGCAATAGCTGATGCTGTACTCAATTGGCCGCTGCTGTTGATCGAGCGCCACCTGCTTGATCACCAGCACCGGTACTTTGCTGTCCATCTGGATATGCGACTGAAATTCTGCATCAGGCATTTTGGCGCTCACGCGGGAGCGGGTTCGCTGCGGATGAATGTGCTGACTGCGAAAATAGTCATATAGCGAGATCCCAATCTCATCGGCATCATGGATCAGATGGGCCGGAACCCAGGACTCTTCAATCGACACCGCATCGTCATCCACATAACGGATACGTTTGAGTAAAAAGACCTCACTGCCTGCCTCTACGGACAGCTGTTGAGCCACGTCATCCGGGCATTTCACCACCCGCTTGTTAACCCAAAGGGTATCTGGCTTTTTACCCCGCAGAACAACCTGCTGAGAAAAACCTCGCGCCTCTTTCAGGGAGTACTCAAAGATATTATTGATTTGAGTACCGTAGCCACGCGAGCGGGTCACCACCCCCTCTTCTTCCAGCGCCTGCATCGCCTTTCGCACCGTAATGCGCGAGACGCCTGTCAACTGACTAAGGTCACGCTCACCGGGTAAGATATTACCATGTGCAAGCTTTCCGCTACGCACAGCGTCCTTCACCGTCTCGGCAAATCTAATATAAAGCGGCGTATTATCCTTCGCGGCAATACGCTCGTTGAGCTGCGCAATAAGTTGGGTATGCGCTTGTTCCATGTACGTTTTCCTGACAGCAAGACTCCTGTCAGTATATACGCTACCACCCTGCGAGGAAATGGTGGGCGGCGGCGAAATCAGGTTCAATCTGCTATCCCGACTGTACGCCGTTCGTATTCTGCGCCGCCATGGGGGCTTATGCTCGCTCCCGGTAAACAAATGTCGTTTTAGCGGCGGAAAACGCGAAGGCTGAATATAAACCAGGCCATAAACAACGTCAGAAAAATGACCAAACTCAGGGAGTCCGGGACAGCCAAATGCTCAAAAGCAATGCCGATGACAGCACAACCTAACGCCGTAAATGCCAGCATCGTCAGCGACTGACGACTGCTCAGACCACACTTCATCAGAATATGATGAACGTGCCCGCGGTCCGGACGGAAAGGGCTATGCCCTTCCCGCAGGCGGCGCAGGGAGACGGCGCACATGTCAATAAGCGGAACAGCGATAAGCCACAGCGCAGTGACCGGTCTCATCGCCCGCGCTTCACCCTGACTTGCTGATACCAGCAGCCAGATTACCGTAAACCCTATCAGCGTACTGCCGGCATCTCCCATAAATACCTTGCGTCCCTTTCCCTGCCAGATGCCCAGGTTAGCAGCCATATAAGGTATCAAAGCCAGGACAAGGGCAATGCACCATTGCCCCATTTTGAGTTGTCCCTGCCCCTCGTACAACACCGCCAGTGCGCCAAAGGTAATGAATGTGATCGTCCCCAACAGGCCGTCAATACCGTCAATCATATTGAAAGCGTTAATTGATGCCCAGACGGCCAGCAACGTGACCAGAAAGCCGAAGGGTCCCAGCGCAATGGTCATGCCGGGGAGTAATTCACCTAATGTTTCCAGCACCACGCCCGCATTCATCATCATCAGCGCCGCCACCCCCTGCCCCAGCACACGCGGCAGAACCGGCAGATTAAACCGATCGTCAAGAATACCAATCACCATCAGCAACGAAGCGGCTGCCCAAAGTACCGTTTGATGCGCAAACCAGTGAACATTCAGCAACATAAGGATACTCATGCCACACCACAGCGATATTCCGCCCACCAGCGGGACGTGGCCTTCATGCTGTTTGCGCAGATCGGGTTTGTCCAGTAATCCGATGATATTGGCAACGTAACGTGAGAAAACCAGTCCGGCCTTAGCGCTGAATAACACTATCAGATAGATCATTTTCCGACTGTCCTGTCCATGCCATAACTGTAGCCATAATCGCTATAGCCGGTTCTGTAAATATTCGCGGCGCGCCGTATCACATCGTTCAGAATAACGCCGGGCATACTGATGTCCGCCATTTGCAGTCGGCGGGTACAAACCAGCACTTCTTTAATGCTGGTCACACCAAAACGCGCCACCAGAAGCGTAGAAGCACATTGCCGTCCGACCAGCAGCGCATCGGTCACCGCCAGTACCGGTGGGGTATCAACAAGCACAACGTCATAATGCTCGTTCGCCCACGTAATAAGATCCTTAAAACGCTCATGCATTAGCAGTTCCGCGGGGTTGGTCGGCGTTTGACCACGGGTAAGCACGTCAAAACCACCATCCGTGAAGTGTTGAATAGCTTCCTGAACACACATTTCCCCAGCCAGTATTGACGATAACCCTTCGTCATTATTGAGCATGAAAATACTGTGCGAGTACCCTCTGCGCATGTCGGCATCAATGAAAAGAACCCGCTTCCCCGCCTGAGCAATAACCGCTGCAAGAGAAGTACTGACCAGCGTTTTGCCGCAGTCCTGTGTGGCCCCGGTCACCATCAGGACGTTATTGCCTGCTTCCATCATGGAAAAATGCAAACTGGTCCGCAGCCCGCGAATAGCTTCAACAAAGAGATCCATCGGTCTTTCAAGAGGCAGAAACGGGACATCGTGAGTTTTATGCCTCATCTGCGCGGAAAATAGCTTGCGACGGCGTAAACGCGTTTTATTCGCCAGCCATGCCGAGCGTGGCAACGTTGCATATACGCCGATCCCCTGATCTTCCAGTTGCTCTGGCGTCTCAATGCCCTTGCGAAACGCGGCGCGCAGGAGCACAACGCCCACCGAGAGAATAAAACCAAACAGTGTCCCTAGAATGACAATCATCGCCTTTCGGGGTTTGATCATCTCCGGTTGCGTGACGGCGCCATCAATAATGCGCACGTTGCCTACGGTACTGGATTTCGAAATCGTCAGTTCCTGCTGGCGCGTCAATAACTGAAGGTAAACGGCATGGCCCGTGTCAACCTCCCGACTCAGGCGGATGATCTCCTGCTGTGTGGAGGGCATTTCAGTCACCCTTAGAGTCAGGCGATCTTTTTCTTTCTCCAGCGTCTGGCGTTTTTCAGTTAACGCCCGATAGATGGGGTGATCCTTTTTATAAAGCTGTGATATTTCTGCCTCACGGAAGGTCAGTTCATTAAGCTGTTTATCCGCGTTCACAATCTGCTCAAGCACCGATTTTGCTTCCAGATTCAAATCCACGGAATCGCGTTTTTTACGATAGCCGTTGAGACGCTCTTCCGCCTGGTCAAGGTCACGACGCACCTGAGGCATTTGGCGCTGTAAAAAAGCGAGGCTCTTCGAATCCTGGGCGGCCTGCCGCTCAATGTTCTGCTGGAGATAATTATTGGCAATACTGTTCAGCGTCTGTGCGTTCATTTCGCCATCCGGGCCGGTCAACATCAGCGTTAGCATTCCGCTGTCCTTTCCTGACTCTGTGACGGTAAAACGTTTTTTGAGTTGGTTAATGGCTTCAAGTTCGGAAAGCGTCCTTAAGGAAAAGCGTGCTCCAGGTTCAGCTGTTATCCCTTTGATCTTCAACGATATACCGTTGAGTTCAAGTCTTTCACCCGTGCGCCCGCGTGCAACATTGCCCTCTTCGTCTTCAATGAGAAAGCCATTGTTCTTTTCGACCGTGAGGATCAGGCGCGCCGACTTGCCATTTCGCAGCGGAATGTTCATCCAACTGATATCGAGTTTTCCCGGTTTTTGCCCCGTCACTCGCGCCCAGACTTTACCGATAACCGGGAAATAAACGGGTTGAATGACGTGATCTAAATGAAGATCGCTCACCGTTTTACCCAGCACTAACCGCGATTGAAGCAGTTGCTTTTCTGCGAAGGTATCCGGCGAAAGCCCCGGGTTAAGCGACGCCAGATTCTTTAATAGATAGTTTTCCTGTTTTTGTTCAACCTGAACCATGGCATCGGCCTGGTAAATGGGAGTCGTCAATAGCGCATAACTCCCGGCAAGCACCGTAAATACCAGGGTAACGCAGAGGATGATTTTCCAGTGGTCAACCATTTCGCCCAACAGGCGCACCAGATCCACCTCTGGGCTCTGGTGATCGGCGTGCGCATTCTGAGAAGACGTTAATTTTGAAGACATACAAATCGGTTCCCTTTTACTTGCTCAGTCTCTTAGCCCACTCGAGGCTGGCTTCGCCAAGCAAGTTGTAAACATGTTCAAATGCATGATGGCTAAACTGAAACGGATCGGGGATTTCCTGGCTTCCCAACCATCGCCCGAATAACAACGTTTTTCCTCTGACCTCCGGTGCCATACGGGTGATATGCCGAATATGCTCCGGAGCCATAGCCAGAATCAGGTCATAGTGGTTAAACATTTGTCGGGTTAGCGTGCGGGCAACATGGCCGTCAAGCGAAAGCCCATTCGCAGCGGCAACCCTTTGCGCGCGGATGTCGGCAGGCTTACCAGCCAGACTATGTGTGCCAGCGGAGTCGATCCGCATTCCCGGCAAGCGTTGACGTAGCAACCGCTCCCCCAGTGGGGAGCGGCAGACATTGCCTGTGCAAATCACCAGAATCGAACTGAACATTATTCAGGCCAGGATTTGATAAACCGAACGGTTTCGGTCAGATCGTGGACTCCACTGATCGTCGGAATAAGTTGTGAAATCACGCGATTCCAGCGCGACACAGGTGCTGTAGTGACATACACAATGTCATACGGTTCCAGTTGAAATTCGGTACCCAGCACCATCGCCGAGGCATCTTTGGCATTGAGCTGATAAATATTGGCGATTTTCCCCGCTTTCCGGTTTTTCAGCGCCGAACGGATGACAAAAACCCCCGTTGCATCGGCCATATCCTGATTCAAGCCGCCGGCATTTCCCAACGCTTCGGCAAGGGTCATGCCACTGCGGTCCATCTTGAGGGTGCTCTGCTTCACCACTTCGCCCATCACGAACACTTTCAGCGCGTCATTACGCGGAACAAACAAGATATCGCCTGGGTAAAGCAACCTGTTCTGGGTCAGATCGCCATGCTGCATAAGGGCATACAAAGAAACTGGCATATCCTGGCCATTATGCGTCAGGACCACGTTGCGCCAGTCCGCATCAGCGGATAACCCGCCTGCCGCATTCACCGCGTCCATCACGGTAAGAGGAATATTTGAAATCGGCTGCTGACCAGACTTTTGCACTTCACCAGTGACGTAAGCTTTTTGCGAACGGAACGCCGCGACACTCACGTCAACCTGCGGGCTTTCGATGACATTTTCCAGGCGGTCCGTAATGGCTTCGCGAACCTGAGATACGGTTTTTCCGGCAACCTTAAGTTTCCCCACGTACGGGTAGAAAATCGTTCCATCGGAATTCACCCAGTTTCCGGTATCGCTGGCACTGCGATATTGTCCCGCAGGTGTGGTTAACTCTGGGTGATCCCAAACGGTAATTGTCAGAATATCACCAGGACCGATTTGATATTCCCAACGTTTCAACTGTTCATCCAGCTTCGTGTTAGGCTGAGATTTCATCAGTGCCGGGCGCAGTGAATCTATTAAAGAAGGCGTTATTGAATAAACATCGATCCGCTTATCAATATCTTCATTATCATTTGGCTGATAAATCATATTTTTTTGCGAAAGACTAAGGTGCTGCCCAGGAAAAAGGACGCACCCTGTCAACTGACTCATAGCAATGATCAAAAAAGGGAAAAATATTTTATTTTTCATTTATATATACTGTTGTGTATGTTCTTTATTTGGTGTTGGAGTTTTGTTGCATTAGCGCGCATGGGGAAGAGTCAAAATATTGATTCCCCTATTAGTTAACTTAACTGAATTTAATGAGCAAATATATTAATAAAATCCGATATTACCCAGTGATAAAACAGGCAACATTGATTAGTTTATTGTATATTAATGATTCGCTTTAACGAATGCGGCGGATAATAATTGCTAAAATCCGCAAAAGCAATTTGTTTGCAAGTACATAGTTCAATCGTAAGTAATTATTAAAAACAGCTCACATATTAACAAGGATTACTGCCACGTACTTTACATGGCAGCTATATTTCAATTCATTAATTTTTACAATCAACGACGTAAAGCACATGTTGAAATTATTGACGCTACCACCAGGCGTGAAAATGATGGACGGGGCCAATACCTTCCCCGACTTCCAGCGTATCCGCCTGGGCAAGCGCGGCAGAGAGCCAGACTTTCGCTTCCTGAACGGTATCCTCCCATCCGGCATGACGCGGACGTAAAGCGGCCAGTGCCGCCGACAGTGTACAGCCGGTGCCGTGGGTGTTTTTGGTTATCACGCGCGGCGCAGTAAAGCGCTGTTCACCGGAAGCAGTAAAGAGCCAGTCAGGGCTCTGTTCATCATCCAGATGTCCCCCTTTCATCAGCACGGCACCGCACCCCATTGCCAGCAGTGCTCGCCCCTGTTCCAGCATCTCTTTTTCTGAACAGGCGTGTGGTGCATCCAGGAGTGCGGCAGCCTCCGGCAGATTCGGTGTGATGATCGACACCCGCGGTAACAGGCGGGTACGCAACGTCGCAACAGCAGATGGAGAGAGCAGTGGATCGCCACTTTTTGCCAGCATGACCGTATCGAGTACCACACTCTGCACCTGATGACGCTGCAAACGCTCCGCAACAGCTTCAACAATATCCGTTTCTGCCAGCATCCCGATCTTGGTGGTATCAATGCGAACGTCGCTGAACACTGAGTCGAGCTGGGCAGCAACAAAATCGGGTTCGATCCGGTATACCGACTGAACGCCGCGCGTATTCTGCGCCACCAGCGCCGTAATCACTGAGCAACCGTAAGCGCCAAGAGCAGAAAATGTCTTAAGATCGGCCTGAATGCCCGCGCCGCCGCTGGGGTCAGTGCCGGCGATGGTTAACGCATTGATTCGTTTCATAACTGCACCTCCGCATCCAGGTTGTAAAGCGCATCAAGAAACGCCGGAATAAAGCTGCCCGGCCCGTGACATTCCGCCGTTGCGCGCTCACCGGCCTGTTTCATCCAGCTACAGCCTGAAGCCACGTTTTCCAGCAAATTACCCGGTAGCGCGCAACAGGCCGCAACTACCGCAGAGAGCGCGCATCCAGTGCCGACGACTTTCGTCATCATAGGGTTCCCCCCTGACACGGCGATGGTACGCTGGTCGTCTGTGACGTAATCCGTTTCACCTGTCACCACCACGATAGCCGCAACCTGCTTTGCCAACGCTTGTGCAGCGGGTAAGGCCGCAATGGCGGTATCCGTCGTATCGACACCGCGCCCACCGGCTGCCATTCCTGCCAGCGCGAGAATTTCCGACGCGTTGCCACGAATGGCGGCTGGTTGTAAAGAAAGCAGCTCAAGACAGAAGCGGCGACGAAAATCGAGTCCGCCCACCGCAACGGGATCCAGCACCCACGGCGTTTTTCCGGTATGCGCCTGTGTAACCGCCGCGTGCATTGCCGCTGTTTGTGACTGTGTGAGCGTGCCGACATTGATCAATAGCGCATCGGCCACGCTGGCAAACTGTCTGGCTTCTTCAGGTTCAATCACCATTGCCGGTGAAGCGCCCAGCGCCAGCAGCGTATTGGCAGTGAAGCTCTGTACAACATCATTGGTCATACAATGCGTTAAGGGTGAAAGAATACGGAATTGTTGCAAGGTACGAGCCGCCAGGGTGCGGCTGTGCAGGTCAGGCTGCATGATTACGCTCCTGCCCGCGCGAAGAAGTGACACGAGCAGTGTCTGACTTCCCTACGCTGGCATTATCCAGATCAGGTGGTACGGGTATTTCTCAGCCTTCGCAAGGAAGGGCACCCCGAGTCAAACTACATAAAAGAGATGTAGTGCATGCAGCCTAAGGTAATCAAAACCCTATTGCAAGGGCTGAAAGGGGCAGGTAAATCTCCACGACCAATTCCGGATATATTCTATATTGAAGGGGGAGAGAGAGCGTAAGGTTACATTTGTTACGATATTTATGGGAATTTCACAATCACGTGCTTGTCAGGTGTATTGCATCACGGGAAAGATACACAACTGATTTAGCAGACTTAACACTGGAGAGCGTAGAAGTATGAAAAATAAATGGGTGCTGGGCACGCTGTTCCTCCTGTCCAGTACGGTGTGGGCCGCACCTGCTGCAACTGCTGCCACCAAGGGGATCGATCAATACGAACTCAGCAGCTTTGTCGCCGACTTCATTCATTTCAAACCGGGCGATACGGTGCCGGAAATGTATCGCACCAGTGAATACAATATCAAACAGTGGCAATTGCGTAATTTACCTGCACCGGACGCCGGAACGCACTGGACTTACATGGGGGGCGCGTATGTGCTGATCGGCGACGCTGATGGCAAGATCATTAAAGCCTATGATGGCGAAATTTTTTATCATCGCTAAAAAAACGCACCCGCATAAGGGTGCGTAAATGGTCTGCTTTGAACACGTTTTAATGATAATCGACAACCACTTTCACTCTGCTCATGGCTTCACCTGCCGTCACTTTCCCTTCATAGGTTCGAGTTCGTGCGTAGATATTTATTGGCACGGTGCCTCCCGTAACTGCTGACGACGTGTAGGGGTGGGAACTGCCATATCCAATACTTGTCGTTCCATCCATTGATAGCTGAAATCCCACCGCACCTGCACTGGCGGAAGATGTGCCATAGTCATTGGTCAACGTCACGGCATCCGTCGCCAATGGACTGATCGGTTCAAAATAGAACACAACGTTATCCGGGGTAAATTTCAGACTTCCTGAACCGCTCCCCTGACAGGTAAATTGTACGGGATGAAGTTCGAACGGCTTTTTATTCAGGTCGTTGATATTTATAGTGCCCAAATCAATCTCCTGGTCACCAAACGCACAGGTCGTAATATCGAGATCCATAAGAAAATTGATGGTGTAATTGATTTTTTTGTCCAGAGCGCAGTTTGTGACATTCCCCTGGCAATAATCCAGATTCAACGTGGTCACTAACGGAATAATGGCCCCCGGCAGTATCACCTTTGCGCCGCCAGGAGAGTCAGCCTCCACGATGGAATAGTGAAGGACTAACCCTGCCATATCGAAAAAATCTGACAGCGTATATTTCGCTTTTGCCGGGATCTGGCTCTGTTGCTGATAGTCAACGCTAAAAGAGATAATGTAGTATTTGCTGCCCACCCGAAAGGCAAATTTATCGCTCTGAATGATGGCCATGACTGCCTTCAACCACGCATTCACGGTCGAGTTGCAAGACAATACAATCGTGTCATTCTGACCCGCCGCAAAAAGCCCGCCGTCAAGGGTGCCCGTCATGGCATTCGGGGTGAACGTATATTCTCCATTAATGCTATCCGGTGGAATAAAGTCACATTTATCGGCCTGCGCCCAAAATGAGCACAGGGTGAGCATCGCGAAGAGTATCCATTTCATCGTCATGATCCTTTTATTGGCAGGTATAGGTCTTGTTTGCATCAATCTCTTTATTGAAAGCGATAGTGCAGTAACGTCCCTGCTGTTTATCAACGGCGACCTTGATTATTTCCGGCACATCATTGGTTCGAATAAATAACCGGCTGCCCTGGCCAACGACGCCGATGTTATTGCCCTGTTGATCTTCTACCTCGTAGCCGAAGGTCAAAGGAGAACCATCCGCTTTGAGCGCTCTGAAATACCAGGGTTTGCGCTGATCGGTATCGAACCGCGCTTTAACAATAGCCCCGCGATAGGGAGCAACGCTTTTGCGGTTACCTTGCAATTCGGTTTCACTGTGCGTATTGGAAATATCCAGAGTAAGACGGTTCTCGCGATAGGCGCTTAAGCCGTCGTAGAGCACCATGCCTTTGGCATTGGTCATCCGATATTTCTGTCCATTGATATAAGCGCCTTCCAACCCCGGCGCTTCAATGATTGCAAACGTATCGGAAAGACGGTTGGCGAAATTCACGCCATCAGACCAGGCAACAACGCCTCCCGAAACGCTCACACCGCTCTGCGTATAGTCTGACGACTGGCTATAGCTGCCGCTTAATGTTGCCACGGGTGCCCGCCAGGTAAGGTTCGTTCCGGCGGTTGTTTCACTGTCCTGTCGCTGATGACTCAGGTTTACACCATAAGCAAACTGGTCGCGCTCGCCCGCAGTACCGGTCAGCCCGGTGTTATTTGACGCGAAGCCGCCCTCATCAAAAGTGGTGGAGTTCGAGAGATACAGTTGGCGCCTGGACGCAGACACACCATCGCCCCAGTCAAAGGGAATCGAAATGAAGAGGTTGAAACGCTTATCTTCATGATGATCTTCGTCGTAGGTCTGACTGGCAGACAGCGTATAGGTCAGTCGTTGCCAACTGTTGGAATAGCTCAACTGATAGTCTTTGCTGTTACCATTGCGCCCCCAGTAATCACGCCACAGAGTACTTAATGAAAAAGTCCCCCAGCGCTCAGGAAGCGGCTGGCTGATATTGGCGGAGAAACTGTTCTTACGGCCAAAATCATACTGATAGTAATCAGCAATATCGTAGATATCATTCTCGTCGCGCTGGTAGTTATTTTTGTTATTTGCCCAGACATGATCGTTAAAGGTGCGATAATCACGGGACGAATAGCGATACGCCGCCAGACCAAAACGCGTTCGGGTTTGCGAGAGATATTTATTCCACGCTATCTGATAGCTTTGTCCGTTAAAAACATCGCCATTGTCTTGTTTACTGTACGCCTGTGTGGCGTCGAGAGAAACGGCGCCAATACGCGTATTCCAACCGGTGCCCAGTGTGAACGCATTATAATTATCCCCCAGCATCGTGCCACCGTAGAGGGTCAACAGGTTATTGAGGCCATACTGATAGCTGGCCTGCACAAAATCACTTTGATGACTTGCACCTTCAATATGACTATGACCGGCAACGAAATCGTATTTCGCTACGCCAGGCTGGAGCATATTGGGAACAGATGAGTAAGGGACCAGATAAGTGATAATGCTGCCATCAGCTTCTTTGACACTAACGTCCAGATCGGCTCCACCGCCTGCCAGTTGCAAATCTGCAATCGCAAACGGTCCCGGCGGCACCTCTTTCTGGTACACAATAAAGCCGTTTTGCTCAATCGTGACCAGGGCGTTGCTTTGCGCGATCCCTTGCACGACGGGCGTAAAATTCTGCTTAGAGTTCGGCAACATTTGCATGTCGCGATACAGGCGGATCCCGCGAAAGCGAACTGCATCAAAAATATCAGATGACGTGTACATTTCCCCTGCGCGTAGCGTTCCAGTAATTTCCGGGATCCCGCGTTCCAGGTAGAGCGTATTACTCTTCCATTCTTCGCTATTATCGTCAGTTTTGCTGTAACTGGCGTCCGAATGCAACTGCCAGCCAAGCAGGTTCAAGCCACTATTAAAACGAGCGAACGTATTCTTACTGTTACCTGCATTTTTATAATCACTGTAGTACTGACTGACGTAATACGAGGTATACAGTGCATTAATACCGCGATCCCAGTTTTCCGGCTCAACGTAGCCATACTCCCGTTCGTTCACCCAGGCCTGAGGCACATTCAGGTCGAGGCGAAAACGGCCAATATCAAAAACATAATCGCCACCCTGCACAGCAGCTTTTAAAGGCACGCACCGACTTTCGTTAACCGTCTTAAGGTTCTCCGTTTTTATGCCCAGTTGTTGCAGGATATCCAGCGTTAAACAGGTATTGTCAGGTTCATCCTTAACATTTAACTCGTATTTGCCGCCCCACTCATTATTCACATAGAGGTCTAAACCGTAGCTGCCGGGCATAGGCTTTTCAGCATCTATGATAAAACGACTCCTTTTTTCGCCTTTCAGCCCCCCCATCATAAAATGGGTATCAAACGTCTCCTCCTCCGCAAACAGAGGAGACGAGAAAAGCAATATAAATATCGCAGAAGCTAGCGGAGTTTTCCGTAACATGGCCACACCTCATATTATTTAACCCGCACCATATCGCTGACATAATTCCCACGATCGTCAATAATAGTGATGTTATAATGACTGCTGGAACTGGATTTCAACGTAACAGATTGACTGGACAAAGGCGGTAGCAAAATGGTTTTGGCATTAAGCTGAACATTATGCACATCAATTTTAGGGACGGTGATCCAGTTAGCCGTGTCATTTTTAATTTGCATTGCGCCCTGTTTTTTTATCAAGGCGATTTTTTTAATACTATCTTGCGTTACCGTTGCAATACCTTTCGGCCGATATACCAGTTTTAAGCGGTTCTGCATGGCAAATTTCAGGGTGTTTTTCCCTTCCTGCTCGCTGACATTCGGCGGAATATCCAGCACGTTAAAATAGAAAAGGCTTTCTTTGTCGGCAGGTAACGAATTAGGCATTTTCTTGATTTTAATTTGCTGCCCTGATTTACCTTTAATGCGTACAACGGGAGGGGTCAATAAAAATGGCACCTGGATTCTTTCAGGCGGGATCGTCGTGTCGCCATCGTCAATCCAGGACTGAACCAGAGACGCTTTACTGCTCTGGTTCATCAGTTGCACGATAATTTCATTTCTCTCTGACGGGTAAATAACGCGAGTACCATAAATGACAACATCCGCGTGAGCGGGAAGCATAAGCGCTAGCAGGCTCGATAATAAAATCCGTTTCATATGTACGACCTTTATTTCAGATCGCTATTGCCGGAAATAGCCGACAATAGCGTAACGTTGCATACTAATCAGTTTCAACGGTAAATTTGATCGTTGATTTTACATCGCCGGCTTTGACTACCTGCGCCAGTCGTGCCCAACGGGCATCAAATTTGAGTGAATATACCACGCCACCGTCACCCGATGCCGTTCCGGTCAAACTGCTGACATCGACAATCTGGTTTTTTTGCGTAATTTGTACGCTTGCGGAATCGGTATTATGAAAATCTACCGCGAAGCCGACCCCGGTGGTATCGCCGCTATCATCCTGCAACAGCCCCGAATGGGTGTCAGAAAATAGAGTGGGATCAAAGGTAATTTGATTAAGCTTAACGCCGTCAGGACAAACGATCTCCAGCACATCCCCTTCGTTATTCCACTTTGTTGTATCCACTGCGCCGATACCTAACTTATAAACGTCAGAGGTTGAAATAACACCCATATCAATAGTTGCTGAATTGCCGCCATCGGAACTAAAGTGGCAGGAAGAACCTTCCACGGTGGCTTTAATTACCAGTTGGCCATCCTCAGTAACAACATTGGTATCCGCTGCGTTTGCCATGCCTGAAAATAATAATGGGAGAAATACTGTGAAAATAACGGACTTCTTCATAAGTTCATCCTTATAAATAGTTATCAGAAAGAATCCTTTTAATTGTGACAATTTGAAAGTCTCATGAAGATAACGTTAAGGCAATGTAAATGACTAGTTTTATTGACTTAACGCAAATAACATAATGCATTATATTGATGAATGATAATGTGCAAATAAATATTATGCAGAGGCATAAATTCCATAAAATGAATAGATTGATCAATTAGTGAACGAAGAAAGACCGTATTAAGCGCTAATACAGTCTTATATAATGATGTGTTGTTTGAAAATCAATCGTAAGTATTCAGAATAATTTGTCGCTGAGTATCGTTTGCGAGAGAAAGACGCGTCGTGATGATCCCCTGCCGCTGGCTTTGCTCCCGTGTTGACGCGAACGGTTGCACGACGTTCAGGCAATCTTTTTGCATCTCGCCGAGATCCAGGTCGATCAGACATGTGAATTCAACGACCTGTCCAACCAGGGTGATTTCGCCGTCCAGCTCGTCAGAAGCGAAAGCGTAAGAACTCATTCCATAAGCAAGCGCAAATATTCCCCAGATAACATTTTTTTTCATAGCAACATTCCTGATAAAGAGGGAAGTAATAAACAACGCCTTAATAAGATCAAGAATGGATGACAATGCGGAATAATACAACAGGAATAATAAATTCATAATACACATTCACCGCATCAATATATTACTGATGCGGTGACGCGTTATTTGCACCGAAATTATACGGCGCGGAAGGCTATTTCTCCGGGGATGACTTCACCCTGCCAGTACAGCTGTGCGGCAACACGTCCCGCCAGCTCACGATACATCACGGTAAAGTCGCTATCCGGGCGGCTGACGACGGTCGGCGTACCGCGGTCAAGATCTTCCCGCAGGCTGATATGCAGCGGCATCTGCCCTAACAACTGCGTGTGATACTGTTCAGCCAGTTTCTGTGCGCCACCGGTGCCAAAAATCGGCTCATGATGACCGCAGTTGCTGCAGATATGCATACTCATGTTTTCGACAATGCCCAGCACAGGCACCTCGACCTTCTCGAACATGACGATGCCTTTCTTAGCGTCAATCAACGCGATATCCTGCGGCGTAGTCACTACTACGGCACCGGTCACAGGGATGTTTTGCGCCAGCGTCAACTGAATATCACCGGTACCCGGCGGCATATCCAGTACGAGATAATCGAGATCCGGCCACAGCGTCTCCTGGAGCATTTGCATCAGCGCTTTACTGGCCATTGGGCCACGCCACACCATCGCATTGTCGTCGGTGACCAGATAGCCAATCGAGTTGGTTGCCAGACCGTGAGAAACAATCGGCGCCATGTGGGTACCGTCCGGCGAGGTCGGACGCTGATTTTCCGCGCCCAGCATCGTCGGGATGGATGGACCATAAATGTCGGCATCGAGAATGCCCACTTTCGCCCCTTCTGCCGCCAGCGCCAGCGCCAGGTTTACCGCCGTGGAGGATTTCCCCACGCCGCCTTTACCTGAGCTGATGGCAATGATGTTCTTCACACCGTTGACGCCCGGCTGATTTTTAACGCGCTTCAGGGTCGCGATGTTATGAGACAGCTTCCAGTCAATGGCCTTTGCCCCGGTGATCCGCAGCAAATCAGCACTACATTGCTCTTTTAACACCTCAAATGCGCTGTGCCAGACGAACGGCATCACCAGCTCAACGTGAAGAGTGTCGTCCATCCAGGCGACGTGGTGTAACGCCTTTAGCGTCGTCAGATTATGCTTCAATGTGGGGTGCTGAAAATTCGCCAGTGTCCCTGCGACCATTGCGCGCAGCGTCTCTGGTGATTTAGCCTGGGATTGTGCGTTCATCCCGACTCCTTTTGTTGTTCTGAAAAGTACAATTGTAGCGACGTAGTGTACTCCAGAGGTAACGATTAATCATTTATGGTTTGATGCCCTTAATTCTTGGCGCAGTAATGCCCATTTTGGTACTATCAAAGCCCTTTTCACTACCAAAGAAGTAATTACCTACTATGACTCAAGTCGCGAAGAAAATTCTGGTAACGTGCGCGCTGCCGTACGCCAACGGCTCAATCCACCTCGGCCATATGCTGGAGCACATCCAGGCTGATGTCTGGGTCCGTTACCAGCGAATGCGCGGCCACGAGGTAAACTTCATTTGTGCGGACGACGCCCACGGCACGCCAATCATGCTGAAAGCGCAGCAGCTTGGTATCACGCCGGAGGCGATGATCGGTGAAATGAGTCAGGAGCACCAGACCGATTTTGCCGGGTTCAACATCAGCTACGACAACTATCATTCTACGCACAGCGACGAAAACCGCGAGCTGTCTGAGCTGATTTACGGACGCCTGAAAGAGAACGGCTTTATTAAAAACCGCACCATCTCACAGCTTTACGATCCGGAAAAAGGCATGTTCCTGCCTGACCGTTTTGTGAAGGGCACCTGCCCGAAATGTAAGTCTCCGGATCAGTACGGCGACAACTGTGAAGTGTGCGGCGCGACCTACAGCCCGACCGAGCTGATCGAGCCGAAATCGGTGGTTTCCGGTGCGACGCCCGTCATGCGTGATTCCGAACACTTCTTCTTCGACCTGCCCTCTTTCAGCGAAATGCTGCAAGCCTGGACCCGCAGCGGTGCGCTCCAGGAGCAGGTGGCGAACAAAATGCAGGAGTGGTTTGAATCCGGCCTGCAACAATGGGACATCTCCCGCGACGCACCGTACTTCGGTTTTGAAATTCCAAACGCGCCGGGCAAATATTTCTACGTCTGGCTGGATGCGCCGATCGGCTACATGGGTTCCTTCAAGAACCTGTGCGACAAGCGTGGCGACACCACCAGTTTCAGCGAATACTGGAAGAAAGACTCCACCGCCGAGCTGTATCACTTTATCGGTAAAGACATTGTTTACTTCCATAGCCTGTTCTGGCCAGCGATGCTGGAAGGCAGCAACTTCCGTAAGCCGACCAACCTGTTTGTGCATGGCTATGTGACGGTCAACGGCGCGAAGATGTCCAAGTCTCGCGGCACGTTCATTAAGGCCAGCACCTGGCTGAACCACTTTGACGCGGACAGCCTGCGCTACTACTACACCGCGAAGCTCTCTTCGCGCATCGACGATATCGACCTGAACCTGGAAGATTTTGTCCAGCGTGTAAACGCGGATATCGTGAACAAAGTGGTCAACCTTGCCTCCCGTAACGCAGGTTTTATCAGTAAGCGTTTTGACGGTGTGCTGGCGGCTGAACTGGCTGACCCGGCGCTGTACAAGACCTTTACCGACGCCGCGGCTACCATTGGCGAAGCGTGGGAAAGCCGCGAGTTTGGTAAAGCTATTCGCGAAATCATGGCGCTGGCCGACGTGGCGAACCGCTACGTTGACGAACAGGCTCCATGGGTGGTGGCGAAACAGGAAGGCCGAGACGCCGATCTCCAGGCGATCTGTTCCATGGGCATCAACCTGTTCCGCGTGCTGATGACGTATCTGAAGCCGGTTCTGCCGACGCTTTCCGAACGTGTTGAAGCCTTCCTGAATGCTGAATTACGCTGGGATGCCATCGAACAACCGCTGCTGGGTCACAAGGTCAACACTTTCAAAGCGCTGTATAACCGCATCGATATGAAACAGGTTGAAGCGCTGGTTGAAGCGTCGAAAGAAGAGGTTAAAGCCGCGAGCGCGCCGGTTACCGGCCCGCTGGCAGACGATCCGATTCAGGAAACCATTACCTTTGACGATTTCGCCAAAGTCGACCTGCGCGTGGCGCTGATTGAAAACGCCGAATTCGTCGACGGTTCCGACAAACTGCTGCGCCTGACGCTGGATCTGGGCGGCGAGAAGCGTAACGTCTTCTCTGGCATCCGTTCTGCATACCCGGACCCGCAGGTGTTGATTGGTCGTCACACCGTCATGGTCGCCAACCTCGCGCCGCGTAAAATGCGCTTCGGCATCTCGGAAGGGATGGTGATGGCAGCAGGGCCTGGTGGGAAAGATATCTTCTTATTAACCCCTGACGAAGGCGCGAAGCCGGGTCAGCAGGTGAAATAACAAAAAAGCCGGAGATTATCTCCGGCTTTTTTATGCCTTCTTTGCGTGCTCTCTGGCCGTCAAGCCGCGCAGGAAATAGCGCATGAACTGGTCCCCGCACTCGCGGTAATTTTTGTGGTCCGGCGAGCGCATCATGGCGGTGATTTCTGGCATCGACACGCGGATGGTCTGCTCAGCCATGATCGCCAGAATATCGTCAGTTTTCAGCGAAAACGCGATACGCAGCTTTTTCAGCACCGTATTGTTGTTCACCCGACGTTCAAGCGCCAGCTCAGGCGCAGAGTCATCTTTGCCGCGCTTATCATAGATAAGACCGTTCAGGAAACCAGACAGGATAATATCCGGGCAGCGAACAAAGCCTTCTTCATCTTCTTTGGTCATCCAGAGGTCGAAATTTGCTGATGTGGATTCCATATCAGCCAGTGCAAGAATGCGCACCATATCGTTATTATTTACTTTCAGGGTGTAGCGCAGGCTACGAAGAATATCATTACTAAGCATAGAGCCTTCAACTGTCGGTGATGCAATGGCGCGCAGTGTAGCAGCTTTACAGACCAATCGCCTCTTTCAAACTTTTCAAATAGCGACGGCTGACCGGAACCGTTAAGCCGTTACGCATAATCAACTCCGCCTGACCGTTATCTTCCAGACGAATTTCCTGCAAATGGGCCAAATTGACCAGATACTGCCGGTGACAACGCAGAAGCGGCGTGCGGCTCTCCAGGGTTCTGAGCGTCAGTTCGGTGAAGCCCTCTTTACCCTCGCTGCTGGTCACATAGACGCCACTCATACGGCTACTAACGAAAGCCACATCGTCCATTTGCAACAGGTAAATCCGGCTGTGTCCGGTACAGGGAATGAACTTCAGCCCCTGTTGGTTTTCCGGCAACAGCGAGACATCCTGCTTGCTGCGCTCCTGGCGCAGGCGGCTCAGAGTTTTCTCCAGCCGCGCCTCCTCAATGGGCTTCAGCAGATAATCAAAGGCGTGCTCTTCAAACGCTTTGATGGCGTATTCGTCAAAGGCAGTAAGAAAGACAATATAGGGACGATGTTCCGGATCAAGCATTCCGACCATCTCAAGGCCGCTAATGCGCGGCATCTGGATATCGAGAAACAGCACATCCGGACGCAGTTTATGCACCGCGCCAATCGCCTCAACGGCGTTAGCACACTCCCCTACGATCTCAATATCGCTTTGCTCCTGTAACAGGATCCGCAAATTTTCACGCGCTAACGGCTCATCATCCACAATAAGCACTTTGATCATACGTTCTCCTCCATGGGAAGTCGTAGCGTTATTCGGGTAAAGCAATCGGGTTCACAGACCACGCTGATGCCATAATCATCGCCGAACCGCTCACGCAGGCGTTTATCAACCAGGCTCATGCCTAAGCCGCTGGCATTGTGGGCGGGCTGATATAACCCGGCGTTATCTTCAATATCCAGCATCAGGTGTTGCCCTTCCTGGTGGGCGGTAATCGACACTTCACCGGTACCCAGCAGCTGTGACGTTCCGTGTTTAATGGCATTTTCGACTATTGGCTGGAGCGTAAACGCCGGCAACTGCTGATGCGCTAGCGCGTCCGGTACCGTTAAATTCACCTGCAACCGCGACTGAAATCGCGCCTTCTCAATTTGCAGATAGGCGTTGACGTGCTCAATCTCATCGGCCAGCGTCACAATCTCCGACGGACGCTTCAGGTTCTTGCGAAAGAAGGTTGAAAGGTACTGCACCAGTTGTCCCGCCTGTTCGCTGTCGCGCCGCACCACGGCCTTAATGGTATTGAGCGCATTAAACAGAAAGTGCGGGTTCACCTGCGCGTGCAGCAGCTTGATTTCCGACTGGGTGAGCATCGCTTTCTGGCGCTCATACTGCCCAGCCAGAATTTGTGCCGAAAGTAATTGCGCAATCCCCTCGCCCAAGGTTCTGTTAATAGAGCTGAACAGGCGGTTTTTGGCTTCATACAGTTTGATGGTGCCCATGACACGCTGGTTTTCACCCCGCAGGGGAATGACCAGCGTCGAACCGAGCTTACACTGCGGATGCAGCGAACAGCGGTACGGCACTTCGTTACCGTCGGCGTACACCACCTCGCCCGTCTCGATCGCCCGCAGGGTATAGGAGGAGGAGATCGGCCTGCCCGGCAGATGATGGTCATCGCCAATGCCGGTAAAGGCCAGCAGCTTTTCGCGATCGGTGATCGCCACGGCGCCAATGTCGAGCTCCTTATACAGGACCTGTGCGACCTTCATGCTGTTCACTTCATTGAATCCCTGCCGCAGGATCCCCTCGGTCGAGGCCGCGACCTTCAACGCGGTGGCAGAAAAAGCAGATGTGTACTTTTCGAACATTGCGCGCTTGTCGAGCAAGATACGCATAAAGAGTGCCGCCCCGACGGTATTAGTCACCATCATGGGCGCGGCGATATTACTGACCAGCCGATACGCATCATCGAACGGTCGGGCGATCAGCAAAATGATCAGCATTTGCACCATCTCGGCGACAAACGTAATCGCCCCCGCCGTCAGCGGATTAAAGACTTTGTCGGTACGTCCCCGTCGCGTCAGTACACTATGCACCAGTCCGCCCAACAGTCCTTCGACTATGGTTGAAATCATGCAGCTTAGGGCGGTCATTCCCCCCATTGAGTATCGGTGTAACCCCCCGGTTAAACCGACCAACCCGCCGACGACTGGCCCACCTAACAGCCCGCCCATCACCGCACCAATCGCACGGGTGTTGGCGATGGAATCGTCAATATGCAGGCCAAAATAGGTGCCAAGAATGCAGAAAATGGAAAAGGTGACGTAGCACAGGAGCTTGTGAGGTAACCGGACGGTCACTTGCATTAAAGGTATGAATAAGCGCGTTTTGCTCATCAGCCATGCGATCACCAAAAACACGCACATCTGCTGAAGCAGCAGCAACACCAGATTAAACTCGTACATACCCGTAGACCACACTTCAATTAAGTCGGCGTAACATACATCGCCTGTATTTTTCTTTCTTTGAACTGCTGCAAAAAAAGATGAATTCGTGAGGGCGATCACTCAAAAATCACCGCGCGCCCACAATATCACCCTTCTCCTGATTAAAAAACAGACAAAACTACCTGGTTCGAAAAAGAGCGACTAAAGTTAAAATGGGGCTTCGCGAGCAGGGATAAAAAGATGGCGCTTTACACCATAGGTGAAGTGGCTTTGCTTTGTGATATTAACCCTGTCACGCTTCGCGCGTGGCAGCGGCGTTATGGATTATTGAAACCACAGCGAACGGACGGTGGTCACCGCCTGTTTAACGATTCGGATATCGACAGGATCCGCGAGATCAAGCGCTGGATCGAAAACGGTGTACAGGTCAGTAAAGTCAAAATATTGCTGAGCAATGATAACCCGGACCTGCATAACGGTTGGCGGGAACAGCAGGAAACCCTGCTGCATTTCCTGCAAAACAACAATCTTCACAGCCTCAGAAGCTGGCTTAAAGAACGCGGTCAGGATTACCCGGCGCAAACGCTGACTACCCACCTGTTTATTCCGTTACGCAGACGCTTACAGTGCCAGCAGCCCACCCTACAGGCGCTGTTAGGCATTCTTGACGGCGTATTAATTAACTACATTGCAATTTGCCTCGCCTCGGCGCGCAAGAAGCAGGGAAAAGATGCGCTGGTGGTGGGCTGGAATATTCATGACACCACCCGTTTATGGCTCGAGGGATGGGTCGCCAGCCAGCAAGGTTGGCGCGTTGATGTGATGGCGCATTCGCTTAACCAGTTCCGCCCGGAATTGTTCGAAGGGCGAACGTTACTGGTGTGGTGCGGCGAGAATCAGACGCCGGCGCAACAGCAGCAGCTTACGACCTGGCGCGCTGAAGGGCGCGATATTTTCCCGCTGGGCATTTAAAGATTCATTAACAGCAGCGCTTCTCTGTATAATCTCCCTGTTAACATAAGGAGCACATAATGAGCGCAGCGAAAATCGGTGTGATTACCCTGTTTGTATTGATGGCCATCGGCGGCATTGGCGGTGTGATGCTCGCAGGCTATACCTTCATTTTGCGTGCCGGATAAAATACCCGGCCAGGCGTTCGAACAGGCGGTCAACGACGATCGCCGCCAGCGCCACCAGTACAGCCCCCTGGATCACATAGGCGGTATTAAACCCGCTCAGCCCGATAATAATCGGTGTCCCGAGGGTACTGGCCCCCACTGTTGACGCAATGGTGGCGGTGCCGATATTAATAATCACCGAGGTGCGGATCCCCGCGAGTATTACCGGTGCCGCCAGCGGCAGTTCAACACTTCGCAGTCGCTGTCCATGACTCATTCCCATGCCGCTGGCGACCTCTTTCACGCCGGGTGAAATCGCCCCTAACCCCGCCAGCGTGGCCTGAAGAATCGGCAATATGCCGTACAGGAGCAGCGCGATAATAGCCGGCTGAGAGCCAAACCCCATTACCGGTACCGCAATGGCCAGCACAGCGACGGGCGGAAAAGTTTGTCCCACGGCGGCAATCGTCTCCACCAGCGGTCGAAACTCCGTCCCCCAGGGGCGCGTCACCACGATCCCCGCGCCGACTCCAATCACCACGGCGATCAGACTCGATACGCCAACCAACCAAAAATGGGCAATCGCGAGCCTGATAAAACTCTCTTGCTGATAGACCGGGCGCGGCAGATCGGGAAACAGGCTGGCAAAAAGCGCCTGACTGTGGGGTAAGCCCAGCAAAATCAGCAGGAAAAATACTATCAGCCAGAGTAGCGGATCACGCAGTCGTTTCATGCGCCAGCGCCTCCGCCAGAAGATCCTGAAAATGCAGCGTGCCGCAGGCTTCCCCTTGTTTATTCGCCACCGGTAATACGTTGCAGCCACGTGCCACAAAAACCGACAGCGCATCGCGTAGTGTCATCTCCTCCAGCAGGGCTTCGCCTTCAATTCGCTCATCGCGCCGTACATAGTCTGCGACGCTTCGCAGCGAAAGCAGTCGCACGCCAAGTTCGCTACGACCAAAAAATTGCTGTACAAAGTCATTCGCTGGCGCGGTCAGCATTTGAAGCGGCGTTCCCTGCTGAATGACCTTTCCCCCGTCCATCAGCACCAGATGCTCCGCAAGACGTAGCGCCTCGTCGATGTCGTGCGTCACCAGCACGATTGTGCGACCAAGCAGTCGATGGATGCGGGTCATCTCCTGTTGTAACGCCCCCCGCGTGACGGGGTCCAGCGCACCAAACGGTTCATCCATGAGCAGCACCTGCGGATCGGCAGCAAGCGCACGCGCCACGCCTACCCGCTGCTGCTGCCCACCGGAAAGCTGGTGTGGATAACGTTCACGCTGCCCAGGCTCCAGCCCCAACAACGCCATTAATTCATCCACCCGTTCATCGATTTTTGTCCGCGACCACTTCAGCAGCTTCGGTACGGTGGCGATGTTTTGCGCTACCGTCCAGTGAGGAAACAGGCCAATCGACTGAATGGCGTACCCCATTCGGCGGCGAAGTTCCAGCACCGGCAGGCTACGGATCTCCTCTCCGGCGAAGCGGATCGTGCCGCTGTCATGTTCAACCAGGCGGTTAATCATTTTCAGCGTCGTGGATTTCCCCGAGCCGGAGGTGCCTATCAGCACCGAAAAACTCCCTTCTTTGAGGTTCAGATTGAGATCGTCTACCGCCCTCTGCGCACCAAAGGTTTTACTCACCTGGCGAAATTCAATCATGGTTAGTCACCTTTAGTAGTGCAATCACTAAGTCAAAGAGCGCATCAATCAGCACCGCCAGCACGATCACCGGTATCACGCCCAGCAGAACTAAATCTAAAGCGCTACTGAGTAAGCCCTGAAAAACCAGTGCGCCAAAGCCGCCAGCCCCGATAAGCGCCGCAATCACCGCCATGCCGACCGTTTGTACCATCACCACCCGCAGGCTGCGCAGGAAGACGGGCAGCGCCAGCGGGAGCTGAACATGGAGAAAACGCTGAGCGGTACTCATGCCCATTGCTCTGGCGCTTTCCAGAACGTCACGCGGGACCTGATTAAGTCCGGCGACCACGCCACGTACCAGGGGCAAAAGCGCGTAAAGGACCAGGGCGATGAGCGCTGGCGTCATCCCCGTTCCGGCCACGCCAAATGAGCTTAACCATGGAAAAGCCTTCACCAGTCCGGCAAGAGGGGCGATTAACAGGCCAAACAGCGCCACCGAAGGTATGGTTTGGATCACATTCAGCAGGGTAAACACGGGACCTTGTCGCGACGTTGAGAAATAACACCAGATGCCGAGCGGTACGCCTATCGCCAGCGCCGGCACAACGGTGCCAAACAGCAGCCTGAGATGCTGCGCCAGCGCATCGTCAAAGACGTCCTGACGGTTGGCATATTCTTTGAGCAACGAAAGATCGTCGAAATTACCGGCGGAAAGGAGCAGCAGAGGAACAATGGCAATCTGAATATGCAACAGCCAGCGCCACAGCGGATGACCAGTGATACGACGTATCGCGTCGCTACAGGCGAGCAGCGCCAGCGCCAGACCAAGCCACAGGCCGCTGCCCAGACTGGTTCGCGCTAGAGGCGTCGAAGAAACAGCCAAATCTGTCGCCGCCTTGCCTGCCCCCCAGAGCATCAGTATCACCAATAACTCTGCCAGAAGGAGCGTACAGACTGCGCCCTTTTTCCCGGGCACAAAGCACAGGGTTAACAAGGCGCAACCCGCCCCCGTTAACACCCACACCGCTTGCGGCCAGATCGCCCAAAGTTGACGCCCCTCACCCGAGATCAGCCGGTTGGGGGCAAAGTTCACAAAGGGTAACGCCACTGCGACTGCTGTCAGAAGAAAGAGCAGCAGCAGAACGCGATTAACACTCACATTCGACACGTCACTTCGCCTTATTTCATCCTTTTATTTCACCCATCCTTTTTGCTTCAGATAGTCAGCGGCGACTTTTTTGGCATCCAGTCCCTCAACGGCAATACTGGCATTAAGCTGTTGCAGCGTTTTTTCATCGAGGCTGGCAAACACCGGCTGTAGCCACTCCGCCATCTGCGGATACTCTTTTAACACGGCTTCGCGCACCACCGGTGCGGGTGCATAAATCGGCTGAACACCCTTCGGGTCGCTCAGAGTTTGCAGGCCCAACGCGGCAACCGGGCCGTCCGTTCCGTAAGCCATCGCCGCATTTACACCGGACGTTTGCTGCGCCGCCGCCTTAATGGTGACCGCAGTATCGCCCCCCGCGAGCGACAGGAGCTGATCCTGGCTGAGTTTGAAATCATAAGCTTTTTCAAAGGCCGGCAACGCGTCAGCGCGCTCGATAAACTCCGCCGAAGCGGCCAGTTTGAAGCTGCCACCCGCTTTCAAATACGGGCCTAGATCGGCCAGTGAGGTCAGCTTATTTTTTTCGGCGACATCGCTACGCACCGCAATAGTCCAGGTGTTATTGGCAGGCGCAGGGGTCAGCCAGACCAGTTTGTTCTGTTCTGCGTCGAGTTTCTTGACCTTTTCAAAGCCCTGCTGCGCGTTCTTCCACGCCGGGTCGTTTTCCTCTTTGAAAAAGAAAGCGCCGTTGCCGGTGTATTCCGGATAAATATCCAGCTCACCAGAGGTAATCGCGCCGCGGACCACTGGCGTGGTGCCAAGCTGAACTTTATTGACCGTTTTGACGCCGTGGCTTTCCAGAACCTGCAAAATGATGTTACCGAGCAGCGCACCCTCGGTGTCGATTTTCGAACCGACTTTCACCGGCGACGCTGCCTGCAGGGGAAAGCTCGCCGCCGCAAGCAGCGCCAGTGAACCTGCCCAGATTTTTGAGACTGTCATATGCTTTCCTCATTATTTTGCCGACTTTATCAGCAACTTGAGAAAAAAGCATAGACGAAATGTATACATTTAACCTGCCATTTCAGTTTTTTCGCGGCAGTTGTAACGGGACGGTCAATAGACTGGCAGCAAAATAGAGCATCGCGATGACCCACAGCGTCCCCTCCACGCCCAGTGGCGCAACGCAGACGGTGACGATCATCGGCCCGACAAAATTGCTCACATGGAGAGAAATTTTACCCACTTTCCTGATGGCGCTACGCTTATCAGGCCTACATCGATCGGTAGGCCTGATAAGGCGCAGCCGCCATCCGGCAGTCAACAATTACAGTAGCTCAAACGTCCCCTGCTTCACGCGGGCAGAATCGACGCCAATGAAGACGTTGAACTTGCCGGGTTCAGCATCGAACTTCATCTTCTGATTCCAGAATTTCAGCGCTTCAACGTCAATCGGGAAACTGACAGTCTGCGTTTCACCCGGCTTCAGGTTGACCTTTTTGAAACCCTTCAGCTCTTTCACCGGACGGCTCATGGAGGCCGTGACATCCTGCACGTACAGTTGAATCACCGTCTCGCCGGCGCGCTTGCCTGTGTTGGTCACGTCTACACTTGCCGTCACGCTACCGACACGCTTCATGGTTGGCGCAGACAGCGTCACGTCAGAAACGTTAAACGTGGTGTAGCTTAAGCCATAGCCAAACGGATACAGCGGACCATTGGCTTCGTCAAAATAGCGCGAGGTGTACTTGTTCGGCTTGTCGGCATTGTACGGACGGCCCGTATTGAGATGGCTGTAGTACACCGGGATCTGCCCGACCGAGCGCGGGAAGGACATCGGCAGTTTGCCTGACGGGTTGTAGTCGCCAAACAGCACATCAGCAATGGCGTTACCGCCTTCCGTACCGGCGAACCAGGTTTCAAGAATCGCATCGGCCTGCTGATCTTCTTTCACCAGCGCCAGCGGACGTCCGTTCATCAGCACCAGCACCAGCGGCTTGCCGGTCGCCTTCAGCGCCGCAATCAGATCGCGCTGGCTTTGTGGCAAGGTAATGTCGGTACGGCTGGAGGCTTCGTGTGCCATACCCTGGGCCTCGCCCACTACGGCAACCACCACGTCAGACTGCTTCGCCGCGTTTACCGCTTCATCAATCATCTCTTTAGCCGAACGCGGATCGACCTTCACCGCTTCTTCGTACTGATTGAGGAAGGTGACAATGTCTTTATCATTGGTGACGTTTGCGCCTTTGGCGTAAACCACCTTACCGTTGGCTCCGAGGGCATTTTTAATGCCGGTCAGCACGGTCACGGACTGATCGGCAACGCCCGCCGCCGACCAGCTTCCCATCACGTCACGCTTGCTGTCGGCTAGCGGGCCAACGACGGCAAGGGTGCCGGACTTCTTCAGCGGAAGTGTTTCCAGGCGATTTTTCAGCAGCACGAGGCTTTCACGCGCCACGTCACGCGCTTCTTTACGATGCAGACGACTTTCGGCGTTGGTGTCCACCGGATCAGAGTCCTTCGGCCCCAGGTGGCTGTACGGATCGTTAAACAATCCCATGTCATATTTCACGTTCAGCACGTGACGCGCGGCATCGTCCAGTTCCGCCATCGTCACCTTGCCGCTCTTCACCAGTCCCGGCAGGTATTTGCTGTAATACTCGTCGCTCATACTCATGTTGATGCCGGACTTGAGCGCCACGCGCACTGCGTCTTCCGGGTCGGCGGCGGTGCCGTGTTTGATCAGCTCTTTGATTGCACCGTGGTCAGAAACGGTGATGCCTTTAAAGCCCCATTCGTCGCGCAGGACCTCTTTCAGCAGCCACGAATCTGAGGTTGCCGGAGTGCCGTTCAGGGAGTTCAACGCGACCATTACCGCGCCGCTGCCCGCATCCAGACCCGCTTTGTACGGCGGCATATAGTCGTTAAACAGGCGCTGGGGGCTCATATCCACGGTGTTGTACTCTTTCCCGCCTTCCACCGCGCCATAGGCCGCGAAGTGCTTGACGCTGGTCATGACCGAGTAGCGATCCGCCGGGCTTTTACCCTGCATCGCTTCCACCATGGTTTTCCCCATCGTGGCCGTTAAAAACGTATCTTCACCGAAACCTTCCGACGCACGTCCCCAGCGCGGATCGCGCGAGACGTCGACCATTGGCGCCCAGGTCATGTTCAGGCCATCGTCTGCCGCTTCATACGCGGAAATGCGCCCGACGGTTTTCACGGCTTCAAGGTTAAAAGACGATGCCAGACCGAGGCTAATCGGGAAAACGGTACGCTGGCCGTGCAGCACATCATAGGCAAAAAAGAGAGGAATTTTCAGGCGGCTGAGTTCCATCACCTGATCCTGCATTTTGCGGATATCCTGACGTGTGACGGTATTAAAAATTGCCCCGACCTGCCCGTCTTTGATCATCTCGCGGATCGCCTCTTTCGGGTTATCCGGACCCACGCTGATTAAGCGCAGCTGACCAATCTTTTCGTCAACGGTCATTTTCGTGAGCAACTGGGTGACAAAAGCATCCCGTGCTTCCGGCGTCAGCGGGTGATCGCCAAACAAATCCTCTGCCAGAGCAGGTTGCAGCGCCAGGCTGACGGCGACAGCTACAGAACAAAGCCATTTCATGTCGTATTACTCTCTCATCAAAAACCGATGGACGATCTCGGCCAAACCGAGTGAAAAGCGCAGTGTGCCATAAACCCTCTGTCCCTTGCAGGGTTATTCTCTGATTTTTCTCATGAATACTAACCCGCTTAACAGTTAATCGCGCTATGCTTTACAGCGAGAAATTTGCCCCACCACAAGGAGTGGAAGATGTCTTCTGTTCGAACTGATGATAACAATAGATTAATTAACGAACTGTCGCGCCTGGTTGGTCACTCTCACCTGCTGACCGATCCGGCGAAAACCGCCCGCTATCGCAAGGGCTTTCGTTCCGGTCAGGGCGACGCGCTGGCGGTGGTGTTTCCCGGTTCGCTGCTGGAACTCTGGCGCGTGCTGAATGCCTGTGTCAACGCCGATAAAATCATTCTGATGCAGGCCGCTAACACCGGACTCACTGAAGGCTCAACGCCAAACGGCAATGACTACGATCGTGATATCGTCATTATCAGCACCCTGCGTCTCGATAAATTGCACGTGCTGGGCAATGGCGAACAGGTGCTGGCCTACCCCGGCACCACGCTGTACGCACTGGAAAAAGCACTGAAACCGCTGGGGCGTGAACCGCACTCGGTGATTGGCTCTTCCTGCATTGGCGCATCAGTCATTGGTGGGATCTGCAACAACTCCGGCGGTTCGCTAGTGCAGCGCGGTCCGGCTTACACTGAAATGTCGCTGTTCGCCCGCATCGATGAAAACGGCAAACTGACGCTGGTTAACCATCTGGGCATCGATCTGGGGCAGACGCCGGAGCAGATCCTGAGCCAGCTTGATGACGAACGCATTAAAGAAGAAAACGTGCGTTACGACGGACGCCACGCACACGATCATGACTATGTGACTCGCGTGCGCGACATCGATGCCGACACCCCTGCTCGCTATAACGCCGACCCGGATCGCCTGTTTGAATCCTCCGGCTGTGCCGGGAAACTTGCAGTATTTGCCGTGCGTCTGGATACCTTTGTCGCAGAAAAGAATCAGCAGGTCTTTTACATCGGCACGAATCAACCTGATGTGTTGACCGAAATTCGCCGTCACATTCTGGCTAATTTCGAGAATCTGCCGGTCGCCGGAGAATATATGCACCGCGACATTTACGACATCGCGGAACAGTATGGCAAAGATACCTTCCTGATGATCGACAAGCTCGGCACCGACAAAATGCCGTTCTTCTTTACCCTGAAAGGTCGTACTGACGCGATGCTGGAGAAGGTGAAATTCTTCCGACCGCACTTTACCGACCGCGCGATGCAAAAGTTTGGTCATCTGTTCCCCAGCCATTTGCCGCCGCGCATGAAAAGCTGGCGCGATAAATACGAACATCATCTGCTGTTAAAAATGGCGGGCGATGGCGTTGCCGAAGCGCAAAACTGGCTGACGGAATTCTTTAAAACCGTCGAGGGTGATTTCTTTGCCTGTACGCCAGAAGAAGGCAGCAAAGCGTTTCTGCACCGTTTCGCCGCGGCCGGTGCGGCCATTCGCTATCAGGCTGTCCATGCCGACGAGGTTGAAGATATTCTGGCTCTGGACATTGCCCTGCGTCGCAACGATACCGAATGGTTTGAACATCTGCCGCCGGAGATCGACAGCCAACTGGTGCATAAGCTCTATTACGGCCACTTTATGTGCTACGTCTTTCATCAGGATTACATCGTGAAAAAAGGGGTGGATGCGCATGCACTGAAAGCGCAGATGCTGGAGCTCCTGCGTCAGCGCGGCGCGCAGTACCCGGCGGAACACAACGTGGGACATCTCTACGAAGCCCCTGAGGCATTAGCCCGTTTTTATCGCGAAAATGACCCGACCAACAGTATGAATCCCGGTATTGGCAAGACCAGTAAGCAGAAATTCTGGAAAGCGCCCGCTGCAGAGAAAAGTCAGGAAGTCGGAAACGGCTGAACGCTGGATTTCTGTGAAATATCGTGCAAAAGTAATGACATGTGCCGGAGTTTTAACTCCGGCTTTTTATCGCTAAGGTGAGAGCCATGTCCGCTGCCGATACGTTAACCGACAATGATATTGTAGTGCGGGACGCACTCCCTGATGACGTAGAAGCGATTTCTTCTCTGTATGCCTGGCACGTGTTGAACGGTCGTGCCTCATTTGAAGAAACGCCTCCCACGGTGGAAGAAATGCGTCAGCGCATGCGCAAGGTCGCGCAATTTGGACTTCCGTGGCTGGTGGCGCTCTATCGCGGGGTGATTGTGGGCTACTGCTATGCGACGCAGTATCGTCCTCGCCCGGCCTACCGTTTTACCCTCGAAGAGTCGATTTACGTCGACGCCAGCATGACCGGCCACGGCATCGGCAGCAAGCTGATGCAAACGTTGTTGACGCGTTGTGAAGAAGGGCCGTGGCGGCAGATGGTGGCGGTAATAGGCGATGGTCACAACAATCCCGGCTCGCTGCGCTTACACAAAAAGTTTGGCTTTGAAATTGCCGGGCAGTTACGTAGCGTGGGCTATAAAAAAGGCGACTGGCGGGATACGTTGATCATGCAGCGCCCCCTCAATGATGGCGACTGGACGCTGCCTGAGTAGTCGAAAAGCCCGACAGGCACAGCGCCATCGGGCAAATCACGCCTGCCGGATGGCGGCGTAACGCCTTATCCGGCCTACGCGCACATCTCACAGGCTTTTTTAGGCGATTAATCGTTTTGCGCCATCTGTGCCGCTTTCTGCTTTTTGTAACTCAACGCCGCGGCCGGCACCGGCATCACTTTCCCGGTTTCAATCCAGGTGCGTAACCGGCTGGCATCGGCAAAGTGAGTGTATTTCCCAAAGGCATCCATCACCACCAGCGCCACCGGTTTGCCATTGATCACCGTGCGCATCACCAGACAATGCCCGGCCGCGTTGGTAAAACCGGTTTTGGTGAGCTGAATATTCCAGTTATCGCGATACACCAGATGGTTGGTATTGCGGAACGGCAGCGTGTAGGCCGGATTCGCAAACGTCGCCATATCTTCACGCGTGGTGCTCAACTGGCCGATCAGCGGATACTGTTTGCTGGCAATCAGCAGTTTGGTGAGATCACGTGCAGTTGAAACGTTGTGAATCGACAATCCGGTCGGCTCGACAAAACGCGTCTGGGTCATCCCCAGGGCTTTAGCCTTCGCATTCATGGCCTTAATAAAGGCGTTATAGCCGCCGGGATAATGATGCGCCAGACTCGCCGCCGCGCGGTTTTCCGACGACATAAGCGCCAGCAGCAGCATATTCTTACGACTGATTTCACTGTTCAGGCGCACACGAGAATAGATCCCTTTCATCTCTGGCGTCTGGCTGATATCTACTTTCAGCTTTTCATCCAGCGGCAGTCGTGCATCAAGCACCACCATCGCCGTCATTAATTTGGTTATCGACGCAATCGGACGCACCAGATCCGGATGGTTGGAATAGATCACCTTATTGGTGTTCAGATCGACAATCATCGCACTGCCGGAGGCAATTTCGGGTTGCGCTGCCGAAGCAGTTGTCGTCGTTTTTGTCGCCGCCTGCGGCGCAAAAGGCACAGCCAGCAGAAGCGCCAGGCTTAACATTGAAACTCGGAATTTCAGCATGATGAGATTTCAGAAAATGATTCACGCGTGCGGGAACACGCACCGCCAGAGTAAGAAATTACTCAAGCTAGCGAAAGAATCATAACGAGCTAACGAGTTCGCCGCCAGAGGAGAATCGTCAGGAAATGCTGCATTGCCGGATTTTACACCAGCAATGCAGCGCAAGCGTCAGAACAGGCGGTATCCATAACCCCAGAGAATAACAGTGAGTGCCAGCAGCACTTCCAGTACCAGCACGCCTATTGCCAGCGTCGAACTGGAAAAGCTCAGCCCCTCCTCTTTATTGATATTCAGGAACGTTGGGATCCCCAGATAGAGCAGATAGCCGGTATAAAACAGCGCAACGGTCCCCACAAAAGCGCACAGCCAGACCAGTGGGTAGAGTGCAACCAACCCGCTAAGGAACAGCGGTGTCGCCACATATCCAGCAAAAACCATACAGTGCGTCAATGACGGACGCTGCGGATAATGACGCGCCATCCACCAGATCACCCGCCCCATCACCGCCACACCGGTCAACATGACCGCATAGAAGAGAATCGCCAGCGCAAATCCGGTCAACAAAGACAGCTTCAGCACGTTGCCGTCGCCAAAATTCCAGCCGATTTGGGTGGTACCGATAAAGGCGCAAATCACCGGAATAGCCGCCATTAATAGCACATGGTGGGTATAGTGGTGCGAAACCGTTTCGTTTTCGCTCTTAATCACCTGCATTTCACGATCGGGATGGGAAAAAAGCCCCCAGACATGGTTCATACCGCCCCCTTGTAGTCAGATCCGGACCTTAACACTTCAAGTATAATGCAGCCTGACGATTATTTTCTGTACAGTAGAATAAACACCGCGAAGTGCCGCCTTTTCTGCCGACAGTGATTTATAAGGTGTATGCTTAAGTTTATGGAGGGCATCCTGTCGTATGGATATCAACAGTCTTATAGCGCACTACGGTTACGCCGCGCTGGTCATCGGAAGCATGGCTGAAGGCGAAACGGTTACGCTGCTGGGCGGTATTGCCGCTCATCAGGGTTTGCTTAGGTTTCCGCTGGTTGTAGCTGCCGTCGCATTAGGCGGTATGATTGGCGATCAGCTTTTGTATCTGCTGGGGCAACGTTACGGGGGTAAACTTCTGCAACGCTTTTCCCGCCATCAGGACCAAATCGGGCGGGCGCAGAAAATGATCCAACGCCACCCGTATCTGTTCGTGATTGGCACCCGTTTTATGTATGGCTTTCGGGTGATTGGCCCTTTGCTGATTGGCGCCAGCCACCTGCCGCCGAAGATCTTCTTTCCGCTGAATATCCTCGGCGCCCTGATCTGGGCGCTGCTCTTTACTACGCTAGGGTACGCCGGCGGCGAGATGATCGCCCCCTGGCTGGAGAGCCTCGATCAGCACCTCCGACATGGGTTCTGGCTGATTCTGGTGCTTGTGCTTGTGGTCGGCGCGCGCTGGTGGCTGAAGCGGCGCCGCCATAAAGAGGCAGATAAGGCGTAGCCGGAAGGGCTGCGCTATTCGGGTTTGACCTGCGGATTAGTCAGCATAAAGCCGCCGTCAATGATCAGCGACTGGCCGGTGGTGTAGCTGGCGTTTTCGGAACAAAGCCATGCAACCATACTGGCAATTTCCCGCGTAGCACCAGGACGCCTTAACGGTATTGACGGTTCCGAACCTGGCTGAACGTCACTGTCATCCATGTCATTCATCGGTGTCGCAATAGCCCCTGGGGCAACGGAATTCACCAGAATGTTATGCTGTACTAGCTCAACCGCCAGCGATTTGGTCAACCCGCCGAGCGCATGTTTCGCCGCCGTGTAGGCGCTGGCTTCCGGCAGGGGCGTATGTTCATGCACCGAAGTGATGTTAATGATTCGCCCCCCCTCCCCTTGTTTGATCATCCGGCGGGCAGCGATTTGCGAACAGAGAAACGCGCCGTCAACATCAACCGTAAAGACTTTTCGCCAGTCTTCGTAGGACGTCTCAAGAACGGGTGATTTGTGCATGGTCCCGGCGTTGTTCACCAACACATCTATCCGACCAAATCGCGCAATCAGTTGCTCAAGAGGTTTCGCCCCCTCCGGCAGCGTGCTGAGGTCCATCTGGATGGTTTCCGCCCTGACGCCGAATTGCATGGCTTCCTTTGCCGTTTCACGCGCGCCCTGCTCGTCAGAATGCCAGGTAATACCGATATCAAATCCATCCAGCGCTAGCTGGAGCGCACATTCTTTGCCGATACCCGAATCAGAAGCCGTCACTATTGCCACTTTAGCCATGATGTCCTCCGGTTGAAACAGACTGAACCCTAAGTATAGAAATTCAGCCCAAATTCCCCGGAAAAAAATCATGAACGGTGATATCCGCCGCCAAGGGCGCTGGTGAGCTGTATGGACGCATCTAGCCATTGGCCCTGTAAAATCAGGCCGTTACCTTGTTCACGCAGGGCAGGAATTTTCGCCTGACTGACCCGCGAACCGGCGATTATTCCGGCGTTAAAGCGCGCCTGCGCCAGTGTGACCACCCGCTGTGCGTCATGCTCGATCTGTTGCTGGTACTGATTTTTCTGCTCCAGCGTATCTACCTGACTGGCCGTCCGCACGACATCGTTCACCGCATCGACGACCGCTTTGTTGTAATTCGCGATCGAAAGATTGCTCTGCGCCTGGGCAATATCCAGGCCGGCATTCAACCTCCCGCTGTCAAAGATCGGTAACGTCAATCCGGCGGTCACCCCCATTTGCTGCGCGGAACTGCGGAACAGATCGCTTAAGTGCAGAGCATCCTGTTGCAGGAAAGCCATCAGGTTAATGTCCGGGTAAAACGCGGCTTTTGCGGCATCAACGCTGCTCAGGGAAGATTCGATGTACCAGTGCGCCGCTTGCAAATCCGCACGGCGCGCCAGCAGGTCATAGCCCAGTTGCGTCGGCAACTGGCTTTCTACCTTCGGTAGCGTCACCGGATGTAATTTCAGTGAGCTCGACTGTGCGTTGGTTAACGCGCTCAGGCGGGCTTCAATAACCTTCATTTTGCCGGCGACATCATTTAGCTGCTGCTGGGTTTTGCTGTCATCAATATCCGTCTCAACGCCTTCCACGGAGGAGGTGATCCCGTTTTGATAGAGCTGGCGGTCAGAATGGATAATATTTTTCTGCTCCTGCTCAATCTGCGTTAGCAGTTTGCTTAGCGACGCCTGGGTTTGCCACTCCCAGTACAGCCGTGTAACGCTGCTGGCCAGAAGCTGGCGGGTTTGTTCAAGTTCCGCTTCCCGCGCCCGAACCGCCCCGATTCTGGCTGTCACTTCCGCGCGATTTTTACCCCATAAATCGAGGTTCCACCCGGCGGTTAAGCCGAACGTGCCGTTGGTATACCAGGGACCGGTGGTCCCTGCTGCGGGGTCGGTAAGTGCAAAAGGCCCCATCAGCCCTTCAGCGGACATTTTCTGCCGCTCAACGTCGGCGGAAAAATCCAGCTGTGGTCCATCCTGCGCTTCTACCGCTTTGGCCTGCGCTTCCGCCAGTTGAATACGTTGCTGCGCCACCTGCATATCAGGCGAATGGGCTAACGCGCTGTCAATTAAGCCATTCAACTGGGGATCGTGATATTCCTGCCACCAGTGGCTGTCCGGCCAGCCGCTTTTTAACGCGGCGGGTAACGAAGTCTCCAGATGCGATACGGGAATTTGTTGAGCCAGCGTGTGCTGGGTATCGTGCATGGGGGCGCACCCCGCCAGCAAAACAACGAACGGAAAGCACGCTTTCACGGCGCAGAAAGAGTCACGATTCATGAAGAGGTTCTGAATGAAAAAAGATGTGCGGAGGTTACTCTTTGTCGTACCGCGTTTTTTAGGTACGCGTGGCAAAACATCTTTAGATATTAAAAGTCACATTCCGCAAAATATTCAGGCCGTGAATATAAAAACATCAAAGATATTAAATGGTAATGGCCTGAATCGCGCGGGCAATGTCCGGGGAATTGTTCAGTGCACGGATTGCCTGAAAGACATCCGTGGCCTCGGCGTATTCCTTGCGTAAATAGCCCAACCATTGCTTAATGCGCGCGACGTGGTAAAGGCCGGTATCGCCCTGTTTTTCCAGTCGGGTATATTTCTGCAGGAGCGCTACCACTTCCGGCCAGGGGAGGCGCGGTTCGTTATATTTCACCACCCGACTCAGGTTAGGAATGTTGAGCGCCCCGCGACCGATCATTACCGCATCGCAACCGCTGACGGCCATGCATTCCTGCGCGCTTTGCCAGTCCCAGATTTCACCGTTGGCGATCACCGGGATCGTCAGGCGCTGGCGAATTTCGCCAATCGCCTGCCAGTTGATATGCTCCGCTTTATAACCCTGCTCTTTGGTGCGCCCGTGAACCACCAGTTCGCTGGCGCCGGCCTGCTGGACGGCATCGGCAATTTCGAACTGCCTGTCGCCGCTGTCCCAGCCCAGACGAATTTTCACCGTCACCGGTAAATGTGCGGGTACCGCCTCGCGCATCGCTTTCGCACCCTGATAGATAAGCTCAGGATCTTTCAGCAAGGTCGCGCCACCGCCGCTGCCGTTGACCATTTTTGACGGACAGCCACAGTTGAGGTCCACGCCATAAGAACCCAGTTCCACCGCGCGGGCGGCGTTTTCCGCCAGCCACTGCGGATACTGACCTAAGAGCTGTACGCGCACCAGGGTGCCGGACGGCGTTCGACTGCCGTGCTGCAGTTCCGGGCAGAGTCGATGAAACACTTTTACTGGCAGGAGTTGATCCACCACGCGCACAAATTCGGTGATGCAGAGATCGTAATCATTCACTTCCGTCAGAAGTTCGCGTACCAGTGAGTCCAGTACACCTTCCATCGGCGCCAGTAAAACACGCATATTGTGACCCGCAAAAAAAAGAGGCGCTATCATAGCGCCTCTTTCAACTTAGCAAAACCTTTTGCGGGTGAGGTTCCGGAGGGCGGCGTAAACGCCTTAACCGGCCTGCAAGCCTCCGGCAACGGTCACTTAGCGCGGCTTAAGGCAGTTTTCTTCTTTCCAGCCGTACAGCCATTCCATACTGCGGTAAAACTCCGCCTGGGTTTTGCCTTTCCACAACAGGTTGCGAACCTGACGCTCCACGCCAGCGGCGTGATAAAGGCGGCCCATTTCGCGGGTTGACCAGACAATACGCGCGGTACGCGGAATGCGAACAGACTCATACAACGCAAAGGCTTTCGCCGCGTCGCCGTCGCATTGCGCCAGCGCTTTACCCAGCGTCACCGCATCCTCCAGCGCCATACAGGCACCCTGCGCCATATACTGCGCGACCGGGTGCGCGGCATCGCCGACCAGGGTGATGCGATCGGTGCCCCACTTGCCCACCGGCTCGCGATCTGCCGTTGACCAGCGACGCCACGTCGTCGGCTTATCGAGCATCTGACGCGGGCGCGGGTGGATGCCTTCGAAATACGAAAGCACTTCCTCCTTGCTGCCGTCCTTCACGCCCCACTCTTCCTGCTGACGGCTGTGGAAGGTCACAACCAGGTTGTACTGCTTGCCGCCGCGCAGCGGATAGTGGACCAGGTGGCAATGTGGACCGGCCCAGAGTACCGGCGCGTTGATGCGCAGATCCTGCGGCATATCGTCACAGTCGATCACCGCACGATACACAACGTGGCCGGTCACGCGCGGCGCGTCGCCAATCAGGCTCTGACGCACAACGGAACGCACACCGTCGCAGCCGACCAGAATATCCGCCGTCCAGCTATTACCCTGCTCATCAAACACCGTGACGTCATCTGCCGTTTCACGAATATCAACGATGGTGGTCGAGGTTCGGTACTCCACGTTCGGGTTGACCTGCACCGCTTCCCAGACCGAGGCGTGAATGTCTACGCGGTGAATTACCGCATACGGGCCGCCGAACTTGTCGCGAAATGCCTGTCCCGTCTCAATGCATACCACTTCTTCTGCGTTCACCGCGTCCATCATGGTGATGTGATCGGTAAACACCGCACGCTGGCGCGCGACGTCACCGACGCCGAGACTGTCCAGCGCAGAGAAGGCGTTGGGGCCGAGCTGAATGCCCGCGCCAATCTCGCCGATCTCATGTGCTTTTTCCAGCAGCATGACTTTGATGCCCTGGCGTGCCAGCGATAGCGCGGTAGCTGCACCGCCAATTCCGCCGCCGACGATAATTGCGCTCGTCACTTTAGCCATTGTCGTTCTCCTTCTCAGGCTGAGATTTTATCTTGTTGATTTTCCGGGGCAGCGGCGATAAACGCCGGGAGCTGTGTGCAGGCGTCGTAGACCGCTTTACAGCGCGGATACCCACTCAGATCGCACCCCATTCTGAGCGCATTCGCCCATTGCGGAATCAGGCAGCAGTCGGCAAGCGTTGGGGCATTCCCGACGCAATATGCCGCTGACTGGCTCTGACGCAGCAGTTGTTCGACTGCGCTTAACCCCTGCTGGATCCAGTGGGCATACCAGCGTTTTTTGTCCTCTTCACTGACCTTTAACTCTTCGCTCAGATAGCGCAACACCCGCAAGTTATTGACCGGATGAATGTCACAGGCGATGGCATAGACGATTTCCAGTACCCGTGAACGCTGCGGATCGCTGGCAGGCAACAGGCGCGACTGCGGAAAATGCCGGTCCAGCCAGTCGATAATCGCCAGCGACTGACCCAGCGCTTCGCCATCATCATTGATTAACGTCGGTACCAGTCCGACCGGGTTGAGCCGTCGATAGCTCAGCTCGTTTTGCTGGCCGATACGAATATTGACGCCCACGGTCTGGTAGTCGATACCCTTCAGCGCCAGCGCGATGCGCACGCGGTAAGAGGCTGAGCTATTGAAAAAACTGTACAGCTTCATAAATCACCTCAGACAATCTTCACGGCGATTGGCGTTAACCCGTCCACGCCGCCGGTGATCACATCACCTTTCACCACGGCTCCCACCCCTTCCGGCGTGCCGGTGAAAATCAGGTCGCCCGGTTGCAGTTCAAAGAATCCGGACAGATAGCTGATTGTTTCATTCACAGACCAAATCAGGTGACGAATATCGCTGCGCTGGTGATCGTCACCATTGACCTGCAACCAGATGGGCGCGCTGATGATATCCGCGATCTCACTCGCCTTATGCAGAGGCGCAATAGGCGCAGAGAGATCAAACGCTTTGCCAGTCTCCCACGGACGCCCCATCTGACGCATCTCCATCTGGCGATCGCGGCGGGTCATATCCAGTCCGGTCGCATAGCCCCAGATATACTCATTGGCGTTTTCCAGTGGGATATCGCTGCCCTTCTTGCCAATGGCGACCACCAGTTCAATTTCATAGTGGTAGTTGTCCGTTTGCGAAGGGTACGGCAACGCCAGCGTCTCTCCCGCCGCCACCGGGACCACCGCGTCAGCCGGCTTACAGAAGAAGAACGGCGGTTCGCGATCCGGATCGAAGCCCATTTCGCGGGCATGGGCGGCATAGTTACGTCCTACGCAATAAACGCGGCGCACCGGGAATTGTTCGTCGCTGCCCACAACCGGTACGGTAACGGGGGCCTGTGGTTCAAAAACATACTTAGTCATTGCGCTCTCCCAAAATTAATAGCGTGCTTCACGGAACAACCCGAGGGCTTCCTGTACCGGTCGGTCTGAAAAACTGAATAACACCGTCTCTTCTGTGGTGTTGAATGACACGCCGTGCCACGTCGGTACCACGAAGATATCTTTTGCTGAAAAATTGAAGCTCTCGTTGCCGATGGTGACCTGTCCGGCCCCTTCGACCACGTGATAAATGGTGCTGTCGGTAGTGCGCGCCACTCGCGAAGCAAACCCTTTCGGCAGCAGTTGCAGGAAGGTACCCATCGACGGCATTGGAGACCCACCCGTCACCGGGTTGACGTAGCGCATCTTGTAGCCATCCCACTCGTCGGCGTCGCCGAGGCGCATCAGGTCATGTAATGCTTCACGGCTGCGGTCGTAGCGGTAGTTGAAAATCGGTGAGGAATTCCCTTTCTGATGACGCACCGGCAGCATGTTGGCGGCGTAGCGCGGCAGGTAATCGCCCTCTTTACGCATCACCGGCTGCTGATCTTCCGGGTAATCCTCAGCAAAACCACAGCCCAGCAGGTTGACCAGCGGCAGATCCAGCCCGTCCAGCCAGACCACCGGTTCATTGCCCGGGTTGCCGTGATCGTGCCACTGCCATTGCGGGGTCAGAATGAAATCGCCTTCATGCATCTGCGTCCGCTCGCCGTCAACGGCCGTGAACGCCCCTTTCCCTTCAACGATAAAGCGCAGGGCCGACTGGTTATGGCGATGGCTCGGTGCCACTTCGCCGGGCATGATCAGCTGTAATCCCGCATACAGCGTCGAGGTGATTGACGACTGGCCGCGCAGCATTGGGTTTTCCAGCACCAGCACGCGGCGTACCGCCTCTTTCGCGCCAATCAGATTGCCGCTTTCCAGCAGCAGCGGGCGAATTTCCTGGTAGTTCCAGTACGCCGGAGCACAGTTCGCATTCGGCGTTTGCGGCACCAGGTGGTGTAACGATTCCCACAGCGGCGTCAGGTTTTGACCAGAAATATGCTGGTAGAACTGCTGACGGTTGTTTTTAACATCCTGATTGTGTTCAGACATAGGGATTCTCCTTATTCGTTCACGACGCCCGCACGAGGCAGGGTGTCAGGGACAGAGGCCGACTGGCGGACAGCAACCGTCAGCAGGGTAAGCATTACCGCGCTGATAGCCGCCGGCACGGCGATAATGAAAAACAGGGTATCGAATGAGAAATTCATCGCCATCATCACCCCGCCGGAAAGCGAGCCGACAATCGCGCCGCAGCGGCCGATAGCATTAGCCCAGCTCACGCCCGTCGCGCGGCTTTGGGTCGGATAAAGCGTGGCGGTTAAGGCGTTCAGGCCAACCTGGGATCCGCTGATACCCACGCCGGTACCGAAGATCGCCAGCGCCATCAGCCAAAGGCCGTTTTCACTCAGACCAATCATGACGATGCATACCGCCCCCAGCGCATAGCTCACGGCCAGCACCCGGAACGGGTTGTGCTTATCCATCAGCACTCCCAGCGCCAGCGCGCCCAGCGTTCCGCCGATCTGGAAGGCCGCAGTGACCCAGGAAGCCTGTTGCAGGTTAATACCGCGATGGTTCAGCAGCGTCGGCATCCAGCTTGAGAGAAGATAGATAATTAACAGACTCATAAAGAACACCACCCATAACATGAGGGTAATGGGCAACTGACGCCCGGCAAAAAGCTGGCGGATGCTGCCTTTTGCCACGGCGGCGGTTTCGTTGAGCCAGAAATGAGTGTTGTCGTGGCGCTCCCCGGTCATAGCGCTGACCGTTTTGGCAATGGTCTCCTGCGGCAACTGGCGACGAACCTGCCAGCGCGGCGACTCCGGCAGTACGGCCAGCAGCACGAAGAACAGCATCAGGGGCAGCACGCCGCCGAGCACTAAAATCCCATGCCAGCCGATAGTCGGTACCAACTGTGCGCTGACAATCCCGCCCATTGCCGAACCCAGCGTAAAGCCGCAAAACATGAGCGTCACCAGCGCGCCGCGACGGCGCGCAGGCAGATATTCGGAGGTCATGGTAATGGTATTGGGCATCGCGCCGCCCAGCCCGAGGCCGGTCAGAAAGCGCAGAATAACCAGCGTTTGCAGATCCGGCGAGAATGCCGACAGCAGGCTGAGCGCGCCGAAGAGGAATACGCAAAGCTCAATGACCCGTTTGCGACCAAAGCGGTCCGAAAGCGGCCCACAGAGCAGCGCGCCCGCCGTCAGCCCCAGCAACCCCGAACCAAATAGCGGGGCCAGATCGCCGGCGGTCAGTTGCCAGTGGGTACGAATATCCGGGGCGATAAATCCAATTGCGGCGGTATCGAATCCGTCGAGCATTACCACCAGAAAGCAGCAGATGATGACCCGCCAGTGGATCTTGCCGACGGGTGCAGCATCGATCAGCGCTTGTAGTTCACGTCGTTGAATCATTGTGAATGCCTCGGTGCAGGGAGAGAAAGAGGTTCTTTTGTTTTTGGTATGTTACGAGTTTGTAGATTGGGCGATAAAATGTACAATGGCATTTCATGCAGAGACATAACCTGGGGGTTATAGCAAATGGCAAACTGGGCGCAAAAACTCAAACTGCATCACCTGCAAATGCTGATGGCTCTAGGCGAACAGGGAAATCTGACGCACGTCGCCCGGATGATGAATATCACCCAGCCCGCGCTGTCAAAATGGCTATCACAGCTTGAAGATGAGATTGGGATCACGCTTTTCGAGCGTCACAGTAAAGGCCTGCGCCCGTCAGAAGGGGGGAAATTACTGCTGCAACATGCCCAGCGTTTAATTAACGATCTGGAACGCTCACAGTATGAAATGGCACGCTTTAAGGAAGGCGGGCTGGTGGGCAGCCTGAAAATCGGCTGTTCGCCGGTAGCGACCGACTGCGTATCACAGGCGATTCTCGGCCTGCTGGAAGAAATGCCAACGCTGCATCTGAACATAGAAGAAAAAGTGATGACCCCGCTGCTGCACGACCTGCTTGCCGGTTCGGTCGATGTGGTCGTTGGCCGCGTTGGCGGGCGCGCGTTACAGCTGCCCCTCAATTATCAGGTGCTTTACACCGAACCCGTCTGCTTTGTCGCCCGTCCAAACCATCCGCTGGCGAAGCACGCGACGCTGAGCTGGAGCGAACTCGCCAACTGGCGCTGGATAGTCTGGCCAACGGGCACGCCTATCCGCATTAGTATCGATAATGCTCTGGTCGATAATGGCGTTATGCTGCCGGAAAACACTATTGAATCGGCGTCGATGAACGTCAGCACCAACCTGCTGCAAAGCAGCGATATGATCTCTATTCTTTCTTTACGTCTGGCGCAACGCTATGCCAGCCAGGGTCAGTTGGTGATCCTCAATCTGCCGAAGATCGAACAAAAAGGCAGCGTCGGGGTGTTCTGGAGGAAAAATGAAACGCCTTCCGCTGCGCTGAGCCGCTTTCTGCATTTTCTGGCACAGGTTTAACGCAATTCACGGAGTTACCTGACGTTACCGCTGTCTATCATTGCCATGCGCAGAATTCATGATGTGATCGATAGCACAGTTTCAGGTTTAATTGTATGATGATTGAAAGCCTGTCCTACCAGGCGTCGTTGTTGACGTCAAGGAATTACACCATGAGTAAGTCATTGAATATCATCTGGCAATATTTGCGCGCGTTTGCGCTGATTTATGCCTGCCTGTATGCAGGCATTTTTATCGCGTCACTGCTGCCCGTCGCCATTTCCGGCAGTATTATTGGCATGCTTATCCTGTTTGTTCTGCTGGCCTTGCAGATTATCCCCGCCAAATGGGTTAATCCCGGTTGCTACGTACTGATCCGCTATATGGCGCTGCTGTTTGTGCCAATTGGCGTCGGCGTGATGCAGTACTTTGATCTGCTACGCGCGCAGTTCGGCCCGGTGGTTGTCTCCTGCGCCATTAGCACGCTGGTGGTCTTTCTGGTGGTGAGCTGGAGTTCGCACCTGGTCCACGGCGAGCGCAAAGTCGTGGGTCAGAAAGGAGCAGATAAATGATGGCATCAATCTGGTGGTCATTACCCCTGACCTTAGCCGTCTTTTTTGGCGCACGTAAACTGGCAGTACGCTTCAAGTTTCCCTTACTTAACCCGCTACTGGTGGCGATGGTGGTCATCATCCCTTTCCTTCTCATCACGGGTATTCCTTACCAGAGCTATTTTAAAGGCAGCGAGGTGCTTAACGATCTGCTGCAACCTGCGGTTGTTGCGCTGGCCTACCCTTTGTATGAACAGTTGCACCAGATCCGCGCCCGTTGGAAATCCATCATCACCATCTGTTTCGTGGGCAGCATTGTGGCAATGGTCACCGGTACTGGCGTCGCGTTGCTGATGGGCGCAACGCCTGAGATTGCCGCGTCGGTATTGCCGAAGTCCGTCACCACGCCAATAGCCATGGCGGTAGGCGGCAGCATCGGTGGTATTCCAGCGGTGAGCGCGGTTTGCGTGATTTTCGTCGGTATTCTCGGTGCCGTCTTTGGCCATACGTTGCTCAACGCAATGCGTATTCGCACCAAGGCCGCGCGCGGTCTGGCGATGGGTACCGCTTCCCACGCCCTGGGTACCGCGCGTTGCGCCGAGCTTGATTATCAGGAAGGCGCGTTCAGCTCGCTGGCGCTGGTGATCTGCGGAATTATAACCTCGCTGATTGCCCCGTTTTTATTTCCGATAATTCTCGCTGTTTTTGGCTAAAATTTGCGATGGTTCGCGCAATTTTGATTTTTGTTTCATAAGTTGCAATCACAATGAGATGTTGATCACGTATAAAGACGAAACAGGCTCGTACACTACGATCCCATTACATTGTTATGAGGCAACGCCATGCACCCACGTTTTCACACTGCGTTCAGCCAACTGGCGGAAAATTTGCAATCAGCACTGGCCCCCATTCTCGCGGAAGAACATTTCCCCGCGTCGCTGACCGCTGAGCAGGTGTCGACGCTGAAAAGCGCGACAGGACTGGATGAGGACGCGCTGGCCTTCGCTTTGCTTCCGCTGGCTGCGGCCTGTGCGCGAACTCCGCTATCGAATTTTAACGTAGGCGCAATTGCGCGCGGCGTTAGCGGCGTCTGGTATTTCGGCGGCAATATGGAGTTCCTGGGCGCCACCATGCAGCAAACCGTTCACGCCGAACAAAGCGCCATTAGCCACGCGTGGATGCGTGGTGAAAAAGGACTCGCGGCAATTACGGTTAACTACACGCCTTGTGGCCACTGCCGTCAGTTTATGAACGAATTAAACAGCGGTCTGGCGCTGCGCATCCATCTGCCGGGTCGTGAACCGCACACCCTGCGTGACTATTTGCCAGACGCTTTCGGGCCAAAAGATCTGGAGATCAAAACCCTGCTGATGGACGAGCAAAACCATGGCTTTGCCCTGCAAGGCGATGCGTTAACCCAGGCTGCCATTGCCGCCGCCAACCGTTGCCATATGCCTTACAGTAAATCGCCCAGTGGCGTCGCGCTGGAGTGTAACGATGGCCGTATCTTTACGGGCAGTTATGCGGAAAATGCCGCGTTTAACCCGACGTTGCCGCCGCTGCAAGGCGCGCTGAACCTGCTCAGCCTGAACGGCTATGACTATCCGGATATTAAGCGGGCCATTCTGGCGGAAAAAGCCGACGCGCCGTTGATTCAGTGGGACGCCACCGCCGCGACGTTGAAAGCGTTAGGTTGCAGTAATATTGATCGCGTGCTGTTGGGATAATCTTGTGTTCCAGTAATGCCGGATGGCGGCGCTCACGCGCCTTATCCGGCCTACAAACTGCGCCGTGCCCGTAGGCCTGATAAGCACAGCGCCATCAGGCAATGCTGACGCACCGTATCCGGCCTACATGCCTTGATCCAAATTGCTGAAAATACCCCCAATCAGGCTGCTGTTTCTTGCGCTACGCCTTCGTGTACAGTAGCCTGAATGCACTTTCATCCTCTGACTGAGTTTCCTTCATGTTAAAGCGCGTTTTCTACAGCCTGTTAGTCCTGATCGGCTTGCTGCTGTTGACTGCGCTTGGCCTCGATCGCTGGATGAGCTGGAAAACTGCGCCTTATATTTATGATGAATTGCAGGACCTGCCCTACCGCCAGGTGGGGGTTGTGCTTGGCACCGCCAAATATTACCGTACCGGGGTCATCAATCAGTATTACCGTTACCGAATTCAGGGTGCGCTGAACGCCTATAACAGCGGCAAAGTGAACTATTTGCTGCTCAGCGGTGACAACGCTCTGCAAAGCTACAACGAGCCGATGACGATGCGAAAAGATCTGATTGCTGCTGGCGTCGATCCTGCCGATATCGTACTGGACTACGCCGGTTTCCGCACCCTCGACTCCATAGTACGTACCCGTAAAGTCTTCGATACCAATGATTTCATTATCATTACCCAGCGTTTTCACTGCGAACGAGCCTTGTTTATCGCTTTGCATATGGGGATTCAGGCGCAGTGTTATGCTGTGCCGTCACCGAAAGATATGCTGACGGTACGCGTTCGTGAATTTGGCGCGCGTTTTGGCGCCCTGGCGGACCTCTATCTGTTTAAGCGTGAGCCGCGTTTCTTAGGGCCGCTCGTCCCGATTCCAGCACCGCATCAGGTACCCGATAATGCGCAGGGATATCCCGCGGTGACACCAGAACAATTGCTTGAACAGCAAAAAAAATAAAAGGAAACAAGCATGGAAGGGAAAGCGATATTTATCGTCATTGGCGTACTGATGATTGTGGCGTGGACATTCAGAGAAGGCATTAAGGGTCTGCGCTCAGGTACCGTTGAGAAAACGGAAAAGGGCAAGGAAGAACCCCTGATCATCCAGCGCACCACACAACCCGGCGTCTTCTGGACCTGGATCACCGTCTATTTCGGCATCGCGCTGGGGGCGTTGCTCACCGGCATCTGGCTCTTGTTTATCAAATAAAAAAACCGGCGCAGAGCACTCTGCGCCGGTTTCTCCATTACGAAGAATTACTTCTTACGCGCGTACTTCAGGGAGTCCAGCGCAACGGCGAAGATAATAATTCCGCCCTTAATAATGTACTGCCAGTATGGGTTAACGCCGATGTAGGTCAGGCCGTAGTTGATGACGGTAAAGATAATCACACCGGTCACTACGCCAAGTACAGTGCCTACCCCGCCGCTGAACGATACGCCACCCACGACGCACGCGGCAATCGCATCCAGTTCATACATAAAGCCGAGGTTGTTTGTCGCTGAGCCGATACGTCCCGCTTCCAGCAAGCCGCCGAAGGCATAGAACACACCAGAGAGCGCGTAGATCATCAGCAGGTTCAGGGCTACGTTAACGCCAGACACTTTTGCTGCTTCCGGGTTACCGCCGATAGCAAAAATATTTTTACCGAAGCGCGTTTTGTTCCACAGCACCCAGACAAACGCAACGGCGATCAGCGCATAGAACGTAATGTATGACAGCCTGAAACTTCCCATGGCTATAAAGCCCTGGGCAAAGGTCGAGAAGCCGCTGTCAAAGCCCGAAATCGGCGATGCGCCCACGAAGTCGTAATACAGGGAGTTGATACCGTAAACGATAATCATCGTACCCAGCGTGGTGATAAACGGCGTCACGTTCAGATACGCGATGATAATACCGTTAACCAGACCGATCACTGCGCCGATGGCACAGACAATCAGGATCACCAGCGCAATAGGCATAGTGGCCATTTCCGGGAACACTTTGTTAGCGTTCTCCATTGACTGTAGCAGCGTTGCCGCAACCACTGCCGCCAGCCCGACCTGACGACCTGCTGACAGGTCCGTCCCCTGGGTGACAATAAGACCGGCAACGCCCAGCGCGATGATGATACGCACAGAGGATTGGGTCAGAATGTTACTTAAGTTAAGCAGACTTAAGAAAGTGGGATCCTGGAAAATAATAATCGCCAGCAAGACTAAAAGAACGACGTAAATACCGCCTTCTTTCAGATAAGTAAGAAAACTTTTCTTATTTAACGCACTCATGAGGAGCCCCTGATCTTAAAGGTGCAAAGACGCAAGACGCAGAATTTCGTTTTGCGTAGTCGTTTTAGTATCAACAATTCCAGAAACGAGTCCGTTACTCATCACCAGAATACGATCTGTTATCCCTAACAATTCCGGCATTTCAGAGGAGATAATAATAATCCCCTTACCTTTTTTCGCCAGTTCCGCGATTAACTGATAAATTTCAAATTTTGCCCCGACATCGATCCCACGGGTCGGTTCGTCGAGCATCAGTATTTCTGGTTGCGTCAGTAGCCAGCGACCAATAATCACTTTTTGCTGATTGCCGCCGGAAAGCGAACCAATTTGTGTACGATGGCCTGGCGTTTTAACCCGCATAGAGTCAATTACCCATTGGGTATCACTTTTCATTCGGGAATTATCTAACAGACCGACTTTATTTTTGTAATTATGGATATTTGAAATGAGAGAGTTGAAACCAATGTCCAGATAAGCATAAATACCGGTGGAACGACGCTCTTCTGTGACCAGCGCGAAACCATGATTAATGGCTTCATTCGCATTATGGTTATTAATCTTTTTGCCGTGCAGTGTAATAGTGCCCGATGATTTCTCACGGATACCAAAAAGTGTTTCAACGATATCAGTGCGCTTAGCGCCGACCAGTCCCGCAACGCCGAGAATCTCTCCTTTATGCAGATCAAAAGAGACGTCCCGAATAGAAGGCTGGCGCAGCGATGTCAGGTTGCGCACTTCAAGAATAACTTCCCCTGGTTTGTTGGCTTTGTCCGGGAAACGCTGGTTCAATGAACGTCCCACCATCATGGCGATGATCTGGTCCATATCCAGCCCTTCCAGCGGTTGCGTGGCAATCCACTGTCCGTCACGCAGTACGGTGATTTCATCACACAACTGGAAAATTTCTTCCATTTTGTGGGAGATATAAACAATACCGCAGCCACGATCTTTAAGCTTACGAATAATCGTGAAAAGATGATTAACCTCTTTCTCCGTTAAAGAAGACGTCGGTTCATCCATAATGACAATTTTGGCATTATAAGAAAAGGCTTTGGCAATTTCGATCATTTGCATTTGCGAAACGGACAGCGTCCCGACGCGCGCACGCGGATCGATATCAATATCCAGCTCGTCAAAAATTGCTTTGGTATCACGGTACATTTTATCCTGATCGACAAACATGCCTTTGGTGGGATAACGCCCCAGCCACATGTTGTCCATAACAGAACGTTGTAAAACCAGGTTGAGTTCCTGGTGGACCATGGAAATACCGTTTTCCAGCGCTTCTTTGGCTGAATGAAAATCGATTTCTTTACCCTGGAATAATATGCTGCCAGAATCTTTTTGATAGATCCCAAAAAGACATTTTAATAGTGTTGATTTCCCAGCGCCGTTCTCTCCCATTAATGCATGAATTGAATGTGGGCGGACTTTTAAATTAACATTATCAAGTGCCTTAACGCCTGGAAAAGACTTGTTGATGCCGCTCATTTCCAACAAGAATTCGCCTGACGACTGAGTATTTGTGCTGACCATAATTATACCTTGTTGGCCTCGCAGAGCGCGTTAAAAAGGGGCGCGATAGTGATCGCGCCCTATAAACTTACTTCTTGGTGAACTCGGCCAGGTTTTCCTGATCAACGCCTACGTAAGGAACGCGGACGATTTTGTTTTCGATTTTCCAGTCAGTGCCATCAGCCGCGCCTTTGCCGTCAGCGAGGTTTTTCGCCAGGTCAAAGGTCGCTTTCGCCTGGTTGTTCGCATCATTCAGTACGGTACCAGCCAGTGCGCCAGATTTCACCATAGCCATGGCTTCTGGCAGCGCATCGACGCCAAATACCGGGATGCTGGTTTTGTTGTGCGCTTTCAGCGCTTCAACAGCACCCATTGCCATCGCATCGTTGTTCGCAATAACGACTTCAATTTTGTTGGCATTCGGGCCAGAGAGCCAGGCGTCCATTTTGTCTTTCGCCATTGCGGTATCCCACATAGCGGTATCGAGCTGCAGCCGCTCAGTTTTAATCCCTTTATCGTTCAGCTCTTTGATCACATACGTAGTACGCGCTTCAGCATCCGGGTGACCCGGCTCGCCTTTCAGCAGAACGAACTGGATCTGACCGTCTTTGTTCAGATCCCAGCCCTGGTTCGCCGCCCAGTGCTTAGCAATCAGGTCGCCCTGGATAATACCGGATTCTTTAGAGTCAGTACCGACGTAGAACGCCTTGTCATAGCTGTCCAGCGCTTTACGTGAAGGTTCTTTGTTGAAGAAGACGATTGGCACGTTCTGGCCACGCGCTTTCTCAATTACGGTGCCTGCTGCAGCCGGGTCAACCAGGTTGATGGCCAGCGCTTTTACGCCTTTCGCCAGCAGAACGTCGATCTGGTCGTTTTGTTTGGATTGGTCGTTCTGGGAGTCGTTCATCAGCAGCTGTACATCTGGTGCCGCTTTTGCGTCCGCTTCGATAGCCTTACGTACCACAGACATAAAGTTATCGTCATATTTATAGATAGTCACACCGATGCGAGTATCAGCAGCGTGCGCAGCCGCGCCGAATAACATGCTTGCCATCACAGCAGAAAGGGTTAACACCTTCTTATTCATGGTAACTCCGGTTTTATTATGCAGGGTAGTGCTTAAGATAAATGCCCGGCGAAAGGAAACGTTAAATTTATGTTAACTGAACGCCGAAGCTCATTTTAAAAAAATCTTTCTTCCTTGCCCGGTAACGCTCCAGAAATAGGTTTTAATTTTGCTTAAGGCGCTTTCACCTCGGTAAAAGTGATTAATCACAGTTACATCGGAGTTACAGTGCTACAAGCGGTGCCATCATAGCGTTGGCAATGTTAAGATACTGTGAATTTACTCACATATTGAAAGCGGTTACATCCAGCAAATTAATCATATAGTGATCGCTGCCGCATTCTGTCTGTGAGCCACCGAATGACGTCGCACTAGCGTCGGCATAAAGCAGTGATTGGCCGCCAAATCCAGCTTGCCTGCGGCACCCAGCAAAGCGAGCTCCGTGGCTAATTTTGCCATTGAAGCAATGGGATAGCGCACAGTCGTGAGCTGCGGATCGGTGTAGCGGGCAATAGGGATATCATCGAAACCAATGATAGAAAGCTGCTGCGGGATCGAAATACCGTTATCTTTGAGCGCGGTGAGCGCGCCCGCCGCCATATTGTCGTTGTATGCAAATACCGCCGTGAGTTGCAAATTGCGCCCCAGCAGTTCCACCATGGCGGATTCTCCCCCCTGCATATCAGGTGTGCCTGTGCCAATCCAGCTGTCGGGTGCCACAATCCCCTGCGCATTGAGCGCACTCGACCACCCTTCTCTGCGCATGTCGTCATCTTCAATGTGATGACTGGAAGCCAGATAACCAATGCGCTGGTGACCGTGGTTGAGCAGCATACGGGTGGCCATTTTGGCACCGCTGATGTTGTCCAGACAGACACAGCGGTGGGCGTAGCCAGGGACAATGCGATTAATCAGCACCATGCCGGGGATCTGATCCATAAACTCCCCAAGCTCACGGTCACTTAACGCTTTTGAGTGAACAATCAACGCATTACATCGCTGGCGGATCAGAACTTCTATCGCGTGCCGCTCTTTTTCCGCTTCATGATAGCTGTTGCCAATCAGCACATATTTTTGATGCTGCTGGGCCACCATATCGACGGCTTTTACCAGAGCGCCAAAGAAGGCATCCGACACATCCATCACCACCACGCCGATGGTTTCGCTCATCTGAGTCGCCAGCGCCTGGGCATTTGCATTTGGACGGTAACCCAACAGCGCGACGGCTTTGGTGACCGCCTCGCGCGTATCGGCGCTGACCAGCGCACTGTTGTTTAATACGCGGGAAACCGTCGCCACGGAAACGCCTGCCTGACGCGCCACATCACGAATGGTGATCATATTTACTACCCTGTTTGAAATTGCAGAGGCTTACTGCATCGCTGGCGGCTATTTTGTCAGCGGCAAAGAAAGGACTACGTGAGTGCGGTCACAGGGATGAAAACGCTTACATTCATTTTGTTAATGATTGTGATCCAGATCGTTATCCGGATGTATGGGGGGTAGAGACTTTTGAAGCGCGCAGGGTGAAATAGCGCCACAGCCATTCCACCGGGCCTTGCGGCATGAAACGGAGCCAGATAACCGAAAACAACAGGTTCGCTATCCACACGGGGAACACAAACAGCAGCAGCGTCAACCGGTCGAATTGCATAAATAAACCAAACTGATAGAACAGCGTCGTACAGAGCAGCGTTTGTAATAAATAGTTGGAGAGCGCCATCCGGCCCACGCAGGCGATCGCCATAACGATTTTGTGACGACTCAGTTGCGGCCAGTAACCGTAAATCAGTGCCGTATAGCCTAGCGTCTGGAATGGCGCACTCAGCTCGCGCGGCGCCTGCAACAGAAATGCGCACCAGCGGTAACTCCAGCCAAGCTGCCACTGCGCCACAACCGCTGGCAGATTAATGAGCAGACCGATGCATACCAGTAAAAAGCCGGTCCGTCGATAATGTGTCAGGCTAAATTGCCCTTTCAGCCAGCCGCTGCGCATCAGCGCCGCGCCCAGCAGCATCATTCCCGCTAGCTGCCAGCCGTACTGCGCGCCCAGCGCCAGCAGACTGTTCGATAGCGAATCAGCCCGATTACTCATGGCTTCTACACCGCCGTTAAGCTTCCAGTATTTTTCATACAGCAATGCAGAAGCATCCGGCGTCCAGGCGCGATTCGTTGAACTGTCGGAAATCACTCCGAGCAGCAGCAAAACGCCGATCCCAGCCAGATAAAGCAGAATGCCGGTATTAAGCAGACTTTTTACCGATGGCGCATCGCGTACCAGTCGCCAACTGATAAGTCCGATCAAGCCATAGGCCAGCAGGATATCGCCATCCCAGAACAGCAAGGCGTGAATAAAACCGAGCAGGACCAGTAGCGTAAGTCGGGACTGGATCCATCGCCTTCCGCGCGGCAAGAGCATTTGCAAGCCAGCGCCGAACAGGATAGCAAAAAGGGTGAGGAATTTGGCCTGAGCAAAAACATCCAGAATCGCCCATATCCAGGCGTCTTGCGGCGTAATAGCACCGTACCAGGCGGGGTTGAGATAAGCCGCCTTTGGTAAACCAAAGGCGTTAATATTCAAAAGCAGGATGCCCAGGATGGCAACGCCACGAACGAAATCCAGCGTGAGATTACGCTCCATGGCCCCTGCCTTTCTCAGTTGTGGTGACGGACTGCGCGGAGAAATTCCTGACGCGTATTCTGGCTGGATTTAAACAATCCGCCGAGCGACGTGGTCGTGGTCGCGCTGGTTGCATCACGAATACCGCGCGCTTTCACACAGTAATGTACCGCGTCTATGGACACCGCCACATTATTGGTGCCAAGCAGGGTCTGCAACGCAGTCAGAATTTGCTGGGTTAAACGCTCTTGCACCTGTGGGCGCTGGGCAAAAAACTGCACGATACGGTTGATCTTCGACAGACCAATCACCGCATCTTTCGGGATATAGGCAACCGTAGCTTTACCATCAATAGTGACAAAATGGTGTTCGCAGGTGCTGGTCAGGGTGATATCGCGCACTGTGACCATCTCGTCGACCTTCATTTTGTTTTCAATGACGGTGATTTTGGGGAAATTGGCGTAATCGAGGCCGGAGAAAATCTCGTCAACATACATCTTTGCGATGCGATGCGGCGTTTCCATCAGACTGTCATCGCTTAAATCCAGATTCAGCAGTTGCATAATCTCGGTCATATGACCGGAGATAAGACGCTTGCGCGTTTCGTTATCCAGTTCATTCACTGGCGGGCGTAATGGTGTTTCAAGACCACGCGCAACCAGTGCTTCATGAACCAGGGCTGCTTCTTTACTGAGTGATGACATGTATTCTTCTCCGGCAGGTGTCGCGCCTCTGCCCTGCGTGGGGCAAAGTTTGTAGGCTGGTAAACAGCCTGATTATTGTGCGTGAGGCAGCGCACATAATCCAGTATTCACAGCGATAATTATTGTAATTGCCGGCACCTTTCAATCGGCAACGCGATCGGGCAATGCAGCGTGTTACAAATTCGTTGTGCAGATGATGAAGCAAGATGACTAAATGCGGAAGTGAAAGTTACTCACGGTGCGATGAATTATCTGTATTATGAGGATATTGCGAACATAAAGAGACTCAACACGATAAGGAGCCCCGCATGGAAATGCTTGAAGAGCACCGCTGTTTTGAAGGCTGGCAGCAACGCTGGCGTCACGACTCGCGCGCGCTGAACTGTGCGATGACGTTCAGCATTTTTCTTCCCCCGCCGCGTAGCGCAACGCCACCGCCGGTCCTGTACTGGCTGTCTGGCCTTACCTGTAATGATGAAAACTTCACAACGAAGGCCGGCGCGCAGCGAATCGCGGCGGAACTGGGCATCGTACTGGTCATGCCCGACACCAGCCCGCGCGGTGAGCAGGTCGCCAATGACGACGGCTATGATTTAGGCCAGGGCGCGGGTTTCTATCTTAACGCCACGCAGCCGCCCTGGGCGGCGCATTATCGTATGTATGATTATTTACGCGATGAATTACCGGCGTTGATCCAGGAAAAGTTTAACGTCAGCGAACGTTGTGCGATTAGCGGGCATTCCATGGGCGGGCACGGCGCTCTTATCATGGCATTAAAAAATCCGGGCAGATACTCCAGCGTATCGGCCTTTGCGCCCATCGTTAACCCGTGTCGTGTGCCCTGGGGTGACAAAGCGTTTACCGCTTACCTTGGCGAGGATAAATCCACCTGGGCGGAGTGGGACAGCTGCGCGCTGATGTATGCCAGCAAGCCAGCAGATGCCATCCCTACCCTTATCGATCAAGGTGACAACGATCAGTTCCTGGCCGATCAACTCCAGCCTGCCGTTCTGGCAGAAGCCGCACGCCAGACCGCATGGCCAATGACATTGCGCATCCAGCCCGGTTACGATCACAGCTATTACTTTATCGCCTCATTTATTGAGGATCATTTGCGGTTTCATGCAGAGCATTTGCTGAAGTAATACTGCATTAATTGCTCGTCAATGCCTGATGGCGCTGCGCTTATCAGGCCTACAGACTGCGCAACCGTCGGCCGGGTAAGGCAGCTGCCTCCCGGCATCTTAATCTCCTGCCCTTCACATTTACGTTCCCGCATCCCTTTGACTTAGCACGGTTTTATATCAAAAACCAATAAACACAAATGATTTCAATTATCATTTGTGTTTACAAATATTCATTCTTTTGTACAATTCTCTGCGCTTCTTCACCACAAAGAGTTCTTAAAAGACAAACACATACAGTTGCCATGGCCTTTTCATGGCAGGCGAACTTTTTAATTGTTTAATGGAATGACAAAAATGACCATACCTCACGCTAAGGCTGTCGCCGTTGCAGTTTGCGCGGCATGCCTCCCATCGCACGTTTTTGCTGCCGATCAGGATACCGTCGTCGTCACCGCAACGGGATTTGAGCAGAAGATACAGAATGCCCCGGCTTCAATTTCGGTAATTTCCAAACAGCAGATTGAAGATAAAGCCTATCGCGACGTTACCGATGCGCTGAAAGATATTCCCGGCGTCGTGGTGACAGGCGGTGGCAGTAGCAGCGACATCAGCATTCGCGGGATGGCGTCGCAGTACACCCTTTTCCTTGTCAACGGCAAGCGCATCAGTACACGTGGTACGCGTCCGAACAGCGATAATGCCGGGATCGAACAAGGCTGGCTGCCGCCGCTGGAGTCTATCGAGCGCATTGAAGTTATCCGTGGCCCAATGTCATCGCTTTACGGCTCCGACGCTATGGGCGGCGTGATTAACGTGATCACAAAAAAGGTGTCCAATACCCAGGGCTGGAGTGGTTCACTTCATGGCGACGCCACTTTCCAGGAGAACCGCGATTCCGGCGACTTATACCAGACTAACGCCGTTGCCTCTGGCCCGCTGATTGACGGTCTGCTGGGCGCAAAAGTGACCGGGCTGTTCTCACGCCGGGCAGAAGACCAGATCGTCAATGGCTACAACGAGCAGCGGTTGCGTAACGGTGGCCTGACGCTGAACTTTACGCCAGATGAGAAAAATGATTTTGACGTTGATTTTGCGCGCGAATTACAGGATCGCGACAGTACGCCGGGGAAATCGATGGCGGAAGAAACCTGTCGTAACGGGAAATGCACGCCGAACAGTAAAAGCGAAAACCGCTACGAGCATACAACCTACTCGCTGACCCACAGCGGTTACTATGACGACTTCAATAGCACCAGCTACGTTCAGCAGGAAGAGACCAATAACCCTGGCCGCGAGATGAAGTCTTATAACACCATCTTCAATAACCAGAACCAGATCTTCCTCGGCGCACATACCCTGACGCTGGGTGGACAATATCGCTACGAGAAGCTCACCGATAACGGTAACCAGCTGGAAGCGGCTGACGGTCTGAACAAGCTGACTCGCTGGAGCTGGGCGCTGTTTGCTGAAGATGAATGGGCAATGACCGACAGCTTTACCCTGACCGGCGGTATTCGTATGGATAAAGACGAGAACTACGGCGACAACTGGACCCCGCGCGGCTACGGCGTGTGGCATCTGAGCGAACAATGGACGTTAAAAGGCGGTGTCTCTGCGGGCTACCGCGCGCCGGACCTGCGTCAGTCCTCAGCCAGTTGGGGCCAGGTGACCGGAGGCGGTCGTCTGAACGGGATCATCGTCGGTAACCCGGATCTAAAACCGGAAAAAAGCCTGAGCGAAGAGCTTGCGCTGCTGTGGGATAACGGTGATAACCTCAACGCAGGCGTGACGCTTTTCAATACCGACTTCAAAGACAAGATCACCGAAGTACGCCGTTGTAATAGCAGCGCCGATCCTGCCTGCACCATCGGCAGCACCAGCTATGATTTTGTCAGTGACCGTGTCAACGTCGATGAAGCCAATATGCGCGGCGTAGAATCCACCTTCGGCTGGAAGATCACCTCCGATCTCAACTGGACGGCGAATTACACCTACACTGAATCTGAACAAAAAAGCGGTCAGTTCTCCGGCAAGCCGTTGAACAAAATGCCGAAACATATGTTCAACACCACTCTCGACTGGCAGGCCACGGAAGATGTGGGCTTCTGGAGTCGTCTGAACTTCAGGGGCAAAACGACTGAATACCTGAGCCGCACCTCAATGTCTCAGGGAACCCCTTCTTATACTCAAGTGGATCTTGGTTTGCGTTACAACGCCTCAAAAGATCTGCTGCTGACAGCCGGAGTCTATAACGCCCTGGATAAGCAGATTGATTACGATACCTACGACACCATCCTGGATGGCCGTCGCTATACGGTGGGTATGACGTACAGCTTCTGAGTTCAGCCCAGCAAAAAGCCCCGACAAGTCGGGGCTTTTTCGTTTTTACTTTCCGGATGGCGGCATAAATGCCTTATCCGGTCGACATATCCGCTAGCGCTATTTCTTCACGCGCCCCGGGAAATGCATTTCGCTGTAACGCACGAAACGCGTGCCTTTCGTCAGCTTATAGCCGAACCAGATGATCAGGAACAGCGGGATACCGATATAGGTCGCCGCAACGCCGCCCCAGTCAATGGTGTCTTTCAGGAACGCTTCATAGTTCTGACCCAGCGTAATCGTCAGGCACAGCACAAACGCGAAGATCGGCCCCAGTGGGAAGAAACCTGAACGGTACGGCAGATCCTTGACGTCATGCCCCTGCATCACGTAGCCGCGACGGAAGCGGTAGTGGCTAATCGCAATCCCCAGCCAGGCGATAAAGCCTGTCATGCCGGAGGTATTCAGCAGCCACAGATACACCGTCTGGTTACCAAACATCGAAGTCAGGAAGCACAAACCGGCAATCACAGTCGTAGCATACAACGCGTTACGCGGTACGCCGCCGCGAGACAATTTGGCGAAAATACGCGGCGCTTTGCCGTCGCAGGCCAGGGTGTAAAGCATACGCGTTGAAGCGTACATCCCGGAGTTCCCCGCAGACAGCACCGCCGTCAGGATCACCGCGTTCATCACCGCCGCCGCTGAGAGCAGACCGGCGTGCTGGAAGACCAGCGTGAACGGACTGACGCTAATGTCTTTAACATCGTTACGCAGCAGGCTCGGATCGGTGTACGGAATGATAAGGCTGATAATCAGGATTGCGAACACATAGAACAGCAGGATTCGCCAGAACACCTGACGCACCGCGCGCGGAATATTTTTCTCCGGATCTTCAGATTCCCCCGCAGCGATACCAATCAGTTCAGTCCCCTGGAAAGAGAAGCCGACAATCATCGCCACGCCAATCATGGCCGCAAAGCCGCCGGCAAACGGCGCATCGCCCGTCGTCCAGTTGCTCCAGCCCACCGGCTCAACGCCTTTGAAGATACCGATAATCATCATCACACCAACGATGATGAAGATGATCACGGTGGTTACTTTAATCAGCGAGAACCAGTATTCCGCTTCACCGAAACCGCGAACGGAGATGTAGTTCAGCAAGAAGATGACGCCCAGGAACAGCGCACTCCAGATCCAGCCTGGAGTATCCGGGAACCACCAGCTCATTACCAACTGCGCGGCAACAAGGTCAACGGCGATAGTCACCGCCCAGTTGTACCAGTAGTTCCAGCCCAGCGCGAAGCCAAAGCCCTCTTCTACATAGTTCTGCCCGTAAGTGGCGAATGAACCCGATACCGGCATATACGCCGCCAGTTCACCGAGACTGGTCATCAGGAAGTACACCATCAGGCCAATCAGTATGTAAGAGAACAGCGCGCCGCCTGGGCCTGCTGCGGAAATGGTTGCACCGGAGGCAACAAAAAGACCCGTACCGATGGAGCCGCCAATGGCGATCATGGTCAGGTGACGCGCCTTCAGTTCGCGACGTAGCGCGGGCGCTTCTGTGGTTTTAGTTTCGGAAACCATGTGAAAATGCTATCCATCCAAAAAATGAGGCGCGATTGTAGCAGACGAAACGGCATCGTTCCGGAACAAATGCGCTGTTATAAGACACCTTCATGACTGGCGGTGGATTATAAGTAAAGCAGAAATCAGACGATCTGCATGAACGGCCTGATAAGAGACATTCGCGTCGCCATCAGGCCATCAGATGGCGCTATTCGCAATACTGCAGGAAGCGCTGCAAGGCATTCGAAAGGTGCTTTTGCCGATGATGAATGCGCCATAGCGTGCGCACCAGGCGTGGTAAAGGAACGGCCACTTCACTCAGCGTTCCCGCCTGAAGCTGCTCCTCAATCACCCGCCGCGACAGACAACTGATGCCCAGACCGTGGCGAACCGCGTGCTTGATAGCTTCCGAATTGCCCAGCTCCATGGCCATCTGGAATTTCGGCAGGTGGGACAGCAGCAGATAATCGACAATCTCTCGCGTACCGGACCCCCGCTCGCGCAGGATCCACGGCGCTGCGGCAAGCTGTTCCAGCGTCACCGGGCCCAGGGCAAGCGGCGACGACGGCGCAGCAAACACCACCAGTTCATCGTCAAGCCAGGGTTCAGAAATGATTTCGGTGTTGTGACATGGCCCTTCGATCAGGCCGATATCCACGCGGAAATCGAGCACCGCGGTGATGACGTCCTGGCTATTACCGACGCTCAGATCCAGAGGAAGATCGGGGAAGTCGCGACGGTAGCGGGCGATGACCGCCGGAAGGATATAATTGCCGATAGTGCTGCTCGCATAGACACGAATAGCGCCCTTGTCTTCACGAAACAGTTGTTCGATCTCAACTGCCTGCTCCAGCAGGGCCAGCGCTCGCGGATAAAGCAAACGCCCATGTTCATTCACCACCAGTCGTTTGCCGACACGGTCAAAAAGCTGAACGCCAAGTTGCCCTTCCAGATCGGTCAATGCCGCGCTAACCGCCGATTGCGACAATGCCAGCATCACAGATGCCTGGGTCGTTGAACCGCTTTTTAATACTTCAGTGAAGACTTCAAGTTGCCGCAGGGTGATGTGCATCGTCGCTTACCACTTATAAAGATTAATTATAAATATATAATCAATTTTATTTTTAAACCAGATCGCCATAACATTTCGCCATGCAAAAGGAGAAGGTTATGACAGAACTCACCTTACAGAATCATCGACGTACAGCATGGCATTTTATTCCAGGGCTTGCCCTGAGTGCAGCGATCACCGCGGTAGCCCTGTGGGGAGGTTCCATCCCCGCCGTTGCGGGGGCCGGGTTCAGCGCCCTCACCTTAGCCATTCTCGTGGGGATGGTCATCGGCAATACGGTCTATCCGCACATCTGGAAAAGCTGTGATGGCGGCGTCCTGTTCGCCAAGCAGCATTTATTACGTCTGGGGATCATCCTCTACGGCTTTCGACTGACCTTCGCACAAATTGCTGACGTTGGCGTAAGCGGTATTGCGATAGACATTCTGACGCTTTCCAGTACCTTCATGCTGGCCTGTTTTCTGGGACAAAAAGTGTTTGGTCTGGACCGGCATACCAGTTGGCTCATCGGCGCGGGCAGCAGCATCTGCGGCGCAGCGGCGGTACTGGCAACAGAACCGGTGGTCAAAGCTGAAGCCAGCAAAGTCACGGTGGCGGTTGCGACGGTGGTGATCTTCGGTACGCTGGCCATTTTCCTGTACCCGGCCATGTACCCGCTGCTGGCACACTGGTTTAGTCCGGAGACTTACGGCATCTACATTGGTTCCACCATGCATGAGGTGGCGCAGGTGGTCGCAGCGGGCCACGCGATTAACCCGGATGCCGAAAACGCAGCGGTCATTGCCAAAATGCTGCGTGTAATGATGCTCGCTCCGTTCCTGATCGTCCTCGCCGCTCGGGTTAAGCAGCTTTCCCCAGCGACGGGTGGTGAGAAAAGCAAAATCACCATTCCCTGGTTTGCGGTGATGTTTATTGTGGTGGCGATGTTTAACTCATTCCATCTGTTGCCAAAAGCGGTCGTAGAGATGCTGATAACGCTGGATACGGTACTGCTGGCGATGGCAATGGCGGCGTTAGGGTTAACCACACACGTTAGCGCACTGAAAAAAGCCGGCGCAAAACCGCTACTCATGGCACTGATACTGTTTGTCTGGCTGATTGTTGGCGGTGGTTTGATTAACGTCCTGGTTCATCACGTAATTGCATAAAGCACTATAACCTGACCCTGTTAACCCGTTATGATTGGAGATTGTTTGTCGATCGTATTTTTATACGCAATAGCATTCGCGCTGTATCAAGGCGGCATACGCAGAGACAGTGTGAAGGATGAAGCGTATAGGGTTAACAGGAGTCTTTTATGAAGTACATCGGAGCGCACGTCAGCGCTGCTGGCGGTTTGGCAAATGCCGCAATTCGCGCTGCGGAAATCGGGGCCACCGCGTTTGCGCTATTCACCAAGAATCAGCGTCAGTGGCGCGCCGCCCCGCTCACCGCGGAAATCATCGATGACTTTAAAGCTGCCTGCGAAAAATACCATTACACCTCCGCGCAAATCCTTCCGCATGACAGTTATCTGATCAACCTCGGCCACCCGGTCAATGACGCGCTGGATAAATCCCGCGAAGCCTTTATTGACGAAATGCAGCGCTGTGAGCAACTCGGTTTATCCCTGCTTAACTTCCACCCCGGCAGCCATCTACAACAAATTCCGGAGGAGGAATGCCTGGCGAAAATTGCCGAGTCGATCAATATCGCCCTTTCCCGCACCGAAGGCGTGACAGCGGTGATCGAAAATACCGCCGGCCAAGGTAGCAACCTTGGTTTCAAATTTGAACATCTCGCCGCCATCATCGACGGCGTGGAAGATAAATCCCGCGTTGGCGTTTGCATTGACACCTGCCATGCCTTTGCGGCGGGTTATGATCTACGTTCCGCTAACGACTGTGAAAAAACCTTTGCGGAATTTGAACGCATTGTCGGCTTCAAGTATCTGCGTGGTATGCACCTGAACGACGCGAAAAGCGCCTTTGGCAGCCGCGTTGACCGTCACCATAGTCTGGGCGAAGGTAACATCGGTCATGAGGCGTTTCGCTGGATCATGCAGGACTCGCGTTTTGACGGTATCCCGCTGGTGCTGGAAACCATTAACCCGGATATCTGGGCTGAAGAGATTGCGTGGCTGAAGGCGCAACACATTGAGAAGGTGGTGGCCTGACCATGAATGACAGGGAAAAGCAGATACTCAAAATCCTGCGTCGCAACCCGCTGATACAGCAAAATGAGATTGCCTATATTTTGCAGATCAGCCGTTCCCGCGTCGCTGCGCACATCATGGACCTGATGCGTAAAGGGGTCATTAAGGGCAAGGGGTATATCCTTACCGAGCAGGCGTATTGTGTGGTTGTCGGGGCGATTAATATGGATATTCGCGGCGTCGCGGATATCCATTATCCGCAGTCGGCCTCTCACCCGGGCAGCATTCACTGTTCTGCGGGCGGGGTCGGGCGCAATATCGCCCATAACCTCGCGCTGTTGGGGCGCGACGTGCACCTTATTTCCGCCGTCGGCAGCGATTTTTACGGCGAAACGCTACTGGAACAAACGCGCCAGGCGGGCGTAAATATCTCCAGCTGTATCCGACTGCACGGGCATAACACCTCAACCTATCTTTCTATCGCCAACCAGCAGGAAGAGACGGTGCTGGCGATTAACGACACGAACATCCTGCAACAGCTCACGCCTCAGTTGTTAAACGGTTCACGAGATCTGATCCGCCATTCCGGGGTTGTGCTGGCGGACTGTAACCTGACACCCGAAGCCATTGAGTGGGTCTTTACCGTGGCCGACGACATCCCGGTCTTCATTGATACGGTTTCCGAGTTTAAGGCGGTCAAAGTCAAAACCTGGTTCTCCCGTATCCATACCCTGAAGCCGACGCAAAAAGAGCTGGAGATTTTATGGGGCCAGCCCATTAACAGCGATGCTGATCGGCTTGCGGCAGTCAATGCGCTGCATCAGCAGGGCGTTCAGCAGATATTTGTCTGCCTGGAAGATGAATCCGTTTTTTGCAGTCAGAAGGAGGGTGAACAGTTCTTACTCACACCGCCTGAGCATACGGTCATGGACAGCTTTGGTGCCGACGACGGTTTTATGGCCGGGCTGATCTATAGCTTCCTGGAGGGGAGTGATTTCCGTGAGAGTGCGAATTTCGCGATGGCCTGTGCGGCATTATCGCGCGCCAGCATGAGCATCAACAACCCGACGCTTTCCGCTGACAACGCGTTATATCTGTTAAAATTGAACGCCTGATAGCGCTGCGCTTATCAGGCCTACGCCGCGATTTGTAGGCCGGATAAGACGCTACGCGTCGCCATCCGGCACACACTTCAACTAGGCTAAGCCAATAAAGAACCCGGCAATGGTCGCACTCATCAGGTTTGAGAGCGTGGCCGCTGCCAATGCGCGCATACCCAACTGGGCGATTTCCGGCGCACGCTTCGGTGATATGGCGGAGAATGCCCCCACTACCACGCCGATCGAGCCAAAGTTAGCGAACCCACACAGCGCGAAAGAGATAATCGCGATGGTTTTTACATCCAGAGTGCTACCCGCCTGCAGGTACGGTGAGAAGTTAAGGTAAGCAACGAACTCGTTGATCGCCAGTTTCTGCCCAATCAGGCTACCTGCCAGCGTCGCGTCACTCCAGTCAACGCCCATGATCCACGCCAGCGGCGCAAGAATATAACCGAAAATGCCTTCCAGCGAAGCCGGACCGAACCCTGCGGCACTGCTGATACCGCCAATAATCCCGTTCAGCAATGCGATGATCGCCACAAACGCCATGACAACCGTGGCCACACCGGCGGCAATTTTCAGCCCGGTCATCGCCCCGCTGGCGGCCGCTTCAATAATACTTTTCGGCGGCGTTTCCGTGAAAGAGAGGTTTTCGAAAGTCACCTGCGAGGCTTCCGTCGCCGGACTCAGAATACGGGCGAACAGGATCCCGCCAGGAATCGCCATTAATGACGCAGCCAGCAGGTAATCAATCGGCACGCCCATGCCGGCATAGCCAATCATCATCGAACCGGCAATGGAAGCCATACCGCTACAAATAGCCGTGAACAGCTCATTACGATTCAGACGATCGATAAAGGGTTTCACAATCGCCGGTATTTCATTCTGTCCGAGGAAAATGGTCGTCACAGCAACAAACGACTCAATCTTGCTGATATTCAACGCCTTCTGGAAGATCCCGCCCAGAATACGGATCAGCAGCCCCATCACGCCGATGTAATAAAGCAGGCTGATCAGCGCGGTAACAAAAATAATGGCCGGCAGCACGCGGAAGGCAAAGATAAAGCCAGCGCCATCAAACAGCACGTCCATTTTTGGCCCTACCAGAGAACCAAAGATAAAGGCACTGCCCGCGTCACTGTATGACATCACTTTATGCACGCCTAAGGCCGCCTGCTCCACCAGCCATTTCCCCGGTGGGAAATACAGCATGATCCCACCAATGGCGATTTGCAGTATCAGCGCGGCACCTACGGTACGTAAACTGATGCGTTTTTTATTCACTGACAGTATCCAGGCAATCGCCAGCAATACCACCATCCCCACCAAACTTCTCATTATGTCCATAATGATTTCCCTTCATGCCAGGAAACCCGGCGCGAGGCCAGGTTTTGGTTATATCGGGCGACCACATACTGCCCGTCCGTTATTGTCAGGCGATGCGTTGATATTCCTTCGCAATTTCGCAGGCCAGAACCGCGTTGTTGAACACCAGCTGGATATTGGACTTTAGGCTGTCGCCTCCTGTCAGTTCTGCAACGCGCGCCAGCAGGAACGGTGTGCTTTCTTTGCCGACAACGCCCTGCTCTTCAGCTTCTCTCACGGCCTGGTCAATCGCACCGTTGATCTCTTCTTCAGCCATCGCGTAGCTTTCCGGGATTGGATTCGCGACGACCAGACCGCCATTCAGACCGGTCTGCCATTTCACCGCCATGGCGCGGGCAATCTCTTGCGCGCTGTCAAGGCGAATGCTGACTTCAAACGGGCTGGTACGGCAGAAAAACGCAGGCAGCGCTTTGGTCTGATAACCAATTAACGGTACGCCGAACGTTTCTAAATATTCGGTGGTAAGGCCCAGGTCGAGAATAGATTTGGCGCCGGCACAAACCACCGTAACATTGGTATGCGCCAGTTCCTGAAGGTCAGCAGAAATATCAAAAGTATGTTCTGCTCCACGATGTACACCACCAATACCACCGGTTGCAAAAACTTTAATTCCAGCCAGTGCGGCAATAATCATGGTAGAGGCTACAGTAGTCGCACCATTTTTTCCGGCAGCGACAACGAAAGGTAAATCGCGACGACTGACTTTGGTGACGCTATGTCCTTCACGACCTAATAATTCAATTTCTTCTTTACTTAAACCCACTTTCATTACGCCGCCAATAATGGCAATTGTCGCAGGAACTGCACCGTGTTTGCGAATTGTCTCTTCCACTTCAATGGCTGTTTGCGCATTCTGCGGGAAAGGCATGCCATGAGATATAATCGTGGATTCAAGTGCGACAATCGGCTTTTTATTATCGATAGCGTCCTGAACTTCCGGGGAAATATGTAATAATTCTGGGGAAAGTGTTAATGCTGACATTCGGTGTTCTCCACTAGGGTTCTGACATTCGCAACAGATAATTCAGGGTTATTGGTATATTCACTGGCTAATGCCATTGATGAACAACCCTGCGCAAATCGAATAGAGTCGGTAAAGGACATTCCCTCTACCCAGCAGGACGCGAGCCCTGCCATCATGGCATCGCCTGCGCCAGTGACATTCACGACCTGAGTTTTGATGGGCTGCGACCAACCGCTTTCTCCGCCCTTCTCGCTGTAATACACCCCATCGCCGCCCATACTGAGCACCAGACGATTCAGGCCTCTCGCATGGAACCAGGCGGCAACTTTCTCGACATCTTCATGTCCGGAAAGCGCAATGCCGCTCAGGGTTTCCGCTTCAAGGCGGTTGGGTTTGAGGGTATGGATCTGGGATAAGCGGTCACGAATTTTGACGCATTTCCAGGCAGATACCGGGTCGACAAATACCGGTACATCGCCTGCGTGCTCCAGCAACCACCCCAGCGCGTCTTCACTGATATTACAGTCCGCGACAATAACGCTGGCATCGCGAATAAACGCTTCGTGCTGGGCTAAAAATGTGGCCGAGATATGGTCGGTAATACTCATATCATTAATGGCAACCAGCATTTCTCCGGTATTATCCAGCAGCGATAAATAACTTGATGTATTTTCACCGGAAACAATTAGGCAATTATCAACATGCACGCCTGACTGATTCGTTTGAGCCAGTAAGGATTGACCATAAAAATCATTTCCCACCGCGGTCATTAGCCAGGAGTTTTTTCCCAGTAACGCAAGGTTGTGTGCAATATTGCGTCCCACGCCACCGGGCGTAAATTTAATTTTACCGGGATTTGAATCCGCATAATTTAATGAAGCATGAGAATACCCGGCAACATCCATATTGGCAGAGCCAATGGTGATGATGCATTCCTTTTCGCGCATAGCACGTCCCCTGGTATCTAAATACCATGAAAATAAGTCCGCTAAGACTATTCACCGTTTCAATTAAAACTATTTAAACACATGTTCATAATCAAACATGTGTTTATAGTAGGCTTGTTTTAATGAAAGTAAACGGGTGCAAAGGCGCAAAAACTGGCAGATATGAACAGGGTCACAGTTTTAGCCAGGGACGGAATGTAATGAGGGGAGAATTTGAGACAGGGGACACAAAAAGAAAAAGGGCAGAGATTTCTCTGCCCTTGATTAAGGAAGGTGAACTTAAGCCGCTTTGGCGACAGCTTCCGCTTCCGGACGCTTCAGGAAGGCATAGGCCAGACCCGCAACCAGCGTACCGGCGACAATCGCCACCAGATAACCCAGTACCGGGGTAATCGCGCCAGGGATCAGCAGCACGAACAGGCCACCGTGCGGTGCCATCAGTTTCGCGCCCACCGCCATGGAAATAGCCCCCGTCAGCGCACCGCCGACGATACAGCACGGCAGAACACGCATCGGATCGCGAGCGGCAAAAGGAATCGCCCCTTCGGTGATAAAGCACAGTCCAAGAACCAGCGCAGCTTTACCCCCTTCCTGCTGCGCTTTGTCGAACTTACGACGCGCAACAATCGTTGCCAGACCCAGTGCCAGCGGAGGGACCATACCAGCCGCCATAATCGCCGCCATGGGAGCGTAAGTCTGCGTACTCAGCAGTCCGACCCCAAAGGCATAAGCCGCTTTGTTGACGGGTCCCCCCATGTCGGTACACATCATGCCGCCGAGAATAGCACCCAGCAGCACAGCGTTTGCCGTCCCCATGGTTTGCAGCCAGTGTGTCAGACCAGCAAGAATGCTAGCCACCGGTTTACCGATCAGGTAGATCATCGCCAGCCCAACCACGAGGCTGGAGATCAACGGAATGATCAGGATCGGTTTCAGCGCTTCCATACTCTGTGGCAGCTTCAGTTGCGTACTGATCGCCTTCGCCACATAACCCGCAAGGAAGCCGGCAATAATCCCGCCGATAAATCCAGAGCCAGTACTCACGGCTAACATACCGCCGATAAGGCCCGGCGTCAGACCCGGACGGTCGGCAATGGAGAACGCGATATAGCCAGCCAGTACCGGCACCATCAGCGCAAAGGCAGAACCGCCACCAATTTGCATCAGCGCCGCAGCCAGTGTGCCGGGCTCTTTAAACGCTTCAATACCAAAAGCAAAGGAGAGCGCAATACACAGACCGCCCGCCACCACCATCGGCAGCATATAGGACACCCCGGTCAGCAGGTGACGATACGCGCCTGCACTCTCTTTCTTCCCTTCGCTCGCGGCAGTCTGGGTTTTACCCGCTGGCTCAAACACAACGGCCTGAGCGACGGCGTTATCCAGTTCCTGCGCGGTTTTCTTCAGCGCCAGACCGGTTGAGGTACGGTACATCGGCTTACCGGCAAATTTTGCCAGATCCACTTCGATGTCCGCCGCCACAATCACCAGATCCGCCTGTGCCACCTCTTCCGGAGTGATGGCATTGCCTGCCCCCACGGAACCACGGGTTTCCACTTTCACCCACCAGCCGCGTTTTTTCGCTTCGGTTTCAATTGCTTCCGCCGCCATAAAGGTATGGGCGACGCCAGTCGGGCATGCGGTCACCGCGACAACGCGCTTCGGACCCGTGGCCGCAGCAACCGGGGTGGCTGCTACCGGCGCGCTGTACTCCTTCGCATGGCCTTTTGCCTCGCTCAGGAACAGTTCCGGATGCGCTACCGCACGGGCAATGTCGCCCAGCCAGACTTTTTTACCGTTCAGCGCGCTGTCGTTCGGGAGGGTATCAGCCAGTACGATCGCCAGCTCAGCGTCATTCGGGTTGTCGATGATTTCCAGATGCGCCTTGGGTGCCGCTGCGCCGAGCAGCGTTTTCGCCATGTAAGCGCGGGCTTGTCCGAGGTTAGCATCAATAATCAGCAGCGTTTTCATTATGCCTCTCCTGCTGTCAGTTAAAAGGTTGTAAGTCGACGCGCGCCATCATTGCGGCCAACTGAGGACGATCGGTAATACCCACATTGCTCTGGCTGACCGCCAGCGCGGCAACGGCAGTCGCCAGGCGCAGCGTATGCTCACTGGATTCGCGCATCAGCAGACCATAAATCAGGCCGCCAACCATCGAATCACCGGCACCGACGGTGCTAACCACATCAACTGCAGGTGGTTTGGCAATCCATTCGCCTGAGGCGTTTACCCAGAGCGCGCCCTCCGCCCCCAGGGAAATCACTACATGCGCGATCCCCTGTTCACGCAGCGCATGCGCCGCGTCGATAACATCTTTCATTTCCGGCAGCTTGCGACCCGCCCAGATTTCCAGTTCGCGACGGTTTGGTTTCACCAGCCAGGGTGCCGCTTTCAGACCGGCGACTAACGCTTCACGGCTACTATCAAAGATAATGCAAGGACACTGGCTACGCAGACGCGTCATCCAGTCGGTGAACGCCTCCGGACTGACGCCGGTCGGTAAACTGCCGCTGACACAGACCATGTCGAACTGACCCAGCCAGCTCAGGGAATCATTGACAAAACGCTCCCAGTCAGCGGGAGTAACTTCAAAGCCGGAGAAGTTGAAATCACTCACTTCACCATCTTTTTCCGTCAGCTTGACGTTAATGCGGGTACGCCCTTGTACTACCTGAAAGCGGTTTGCAATGCCCAGTTCACTGAACAGTTGCTGAAAGCCATCCTGGTTGTCTTTGCCAAGAAAGCCACCGACCGTAACGTCAATGCCCAGATCTTTAAGTACTTTGGCGACGTTGATGCCCTTACCTGCGGCATGCAGGCCGGTGGTTTTCACCAGATTTACTTCGCCGCGTTCAATATCAGGGCAAAAACCTACCAGGTCATAGGCCGGGTTAAGGGTGATGGTGGCAACACGTCTGGTCATTATGCGCCCTCCCCAAGACCCGCGGCGATGGCTTCACCAATCGCATTCAACGCCTGTTCAGCATCTGCTCCCTGCGCCGTAAAGCGCAGGCGATGCCCTTTCTTCACACCTAATGCCACAACTTTCATCAAACTGCGTCCATTCGCCGGTTTCCCGGTTCCATCAAGGTTGGTCACGGTAATTTCACTGTTAAATTGTTTAATGGTATTCACCAGCATGGTCCCGGGACGGGCATGCAAACCATGTTCGTTACGTACGACAAATTCGGCATTCAGCACATCGTCAGCAACAGCGTCATCGCTGGTCAGCAGTGCCAGCACGCTTGCGGCATCTGCTTTCAGCAGACGGTCTGCTTTATTGTTCAGCAGGAGATCGCCAAGACGCTTCAGCACCGCGACCGGCTGTTCATCTGCCATCGCCACAGTGACCAACAGCGCCGCCGTTTCGCCCTGGACGTCAAATGCCGTCGCCGCACGGCTTACCGCAACAGCGCTGCGTAAATTGCCTTCAGCACTGTCGCTGAGCCAGATCCCCTGCCCCAGGTTCATTGGCTGTTCGTTGATGCTTTTCGCCACGAATACGGCATCGACCGCGCCGACTTCTTTCAGACGCGCAGCGTTCAGCGCCTGTAAGGTCACTAAATCACTGGCGGTAACATCTAAGGTCAGCGTTTCGTTATCCAGCTTCAGCTGTTCACTTTGTTTTTCGCCCATCAGCAGCGCACGCAGCTCTTCAGCGGTGGTTGCCGACTTAAGCTGTTCCGCAACGGAATCATCGCTCAGGACGTGCGTCAGTTGACGCAGCAGCCCAAGGTGTTCATCAGAGCTGGCGGCAATACCAATGGCCACGTATGCCACCTGTCCTTCGCCCCAGGTGACGCCCTGTGGAAACTGAAACACCTGTACACCGGTTTTCAGCACCTGATCGCGGGTGTCGGTCGTGCCGTGAGGAATCGCAATACCGTTGCCGAGAAAGGTGGATGTTTGCTGCTCGCGAGCGAGCATGCCGTCTACATAGCCGTTTGCTACGTTACCGGCCTGCACTAACGCAGCGGCAACCTGGCGGATGGCCTCTTCTTTGTTTCCGGCCTGTTCGCCCGGATGAATGTCCTGAACGGATAACTGAAACATGGTTCTCCTCTCCTGCTGAATTGAAACGATTCAGCTTGTCTGGGAAAAAAGGCGCGAATCGACATTCGGGATGAAGGGAGATCGCGCTGAAACGTTTCAAGGAGTCTTACTCTTTCCGCTTCATCACGCAAGAAAAGTCATCATTTTGTTTGCGAAAATTAGAAGTAATGCACATTTCGTCACCTGAAGCACCGTTTGCTGACGCGTCAGATGAGGCTCGCCTTACCTCGTTCAGCAGGCGTCAGCAACACACCGTTAATAATGAAATGGTATTTTGATTATTCGTGTCGAATTTGATTCTGACATCTGTTTATTTTCTGACAAGCAGCGTAGACTCCGCGTCTCGTTACAACACCGATACTGAAACATGCACAATACCCCCGCCGCCCTCGCGCCTAAAACGTTTGATTTAACGTCTACAGCCTTTCTCATCGTCGCCTTTCTCACCGGAATCGCTGGCGCACTCCAGACCCCTACGCTCAGTCTGTTTTTAACCGATGAAGTCCACGCGCGTCCGGGAATGGTCGGCTTCTTTTTTACCGGCAGCGCCGTAATCGGCATTCTGGTGAGCCAGTTTCTGGCAGGACGTTCCGATAAAAAAGGGGACCGCAAAAAGTTAATCGTCTTTTGCTGTGCGCTCGGTGTGCTGGCCTGCGTGCTGTTTGCCTGGAACCGCAATTACTTTATTTTGCTGTTTGTTGGGGTGTTTCTCAGTAGTTTTGGCTCTACCGCTAACCCACAAATGTTTGCCCTCGCCCGTGAACATGCGGATCGCACGGGGCGGGAAGCGGTCATGTTCAGCTCTATTTTGCGCGCCCAGGTTTCTCTGGCATGGGTGATAGGCCCTCCGGTGGCTTATGCGCTGGCAATGGGCTTCAGCTTTACGGTGATGTATCTGAGCGCCGCCGTCGCGTTTATCATCTGTGGTGTGATGGTGTGGTTGTTCTTGCCCTCTATGCCAAAAGAGACGACGCTCGCTACCGGAACCCTGGAAGCGCCACGTCGTAACCGACGTGACACTCTGCTGTTGTTTACGATCTGTACCTTAATGTGGGGTACCAACAGTCTGTATATCATCAACATGCCGCTGTTCATCATTAACGAGCTACATCTCCCGGAAAAACTCGCGGGTGTGATGATGGGGACCGCCGCCGGGCTGGAAATTCCCACCATGCTCATTGCCGGCTATTTTGCGAAACGACTCGGCAAACGCCTGCTGATGTGTATCGCCGTTACGGCTGGCTTTTGTTTCTATGCCGGGATGCTATTTGCCCACTCCCCCGTGGTGTTGCTTGGTTTACAGCTGCTGAACGCGATTTATATCGGTATTCTCGGGGGCATTGGTATGCTCTATTTTCAGGACTTGATGCCGGGTCAGGCAGGCGCAGCCACTACGCTTTACACCAATACCATCCGCGTGGGCTGGATTATCGCAGGTTCCCTTGCCGGGATTGCCGCCGAAATCTGGAACTACCATGCGGTGTTCTGGTTTGCACTGGTGATGATCGTCGCCACGACGGTTTGCCTGGCGCGAATTAAGAACGCTTAACCCGCCGCAGCAAATCGACCATCGAGCGGCAAAACAATGACCGGCTGCGCGCCGTTTTGCCGTTTTATCCATGCCCCTCCATTCTGAGGACGCTCTGCCAGAACCGTTCCCTGTTCACGCAACAGGCTAATTAAATGGCTGAACTCTGCTTCGCTAACGGGTCTGGGTTGCCAGAAGGTTTCCAGGTTATTGGTAAACACCGGGTGTAGTTCCAGCGCGGGGTCTTCACCGCCTAATCGCATCCGGACAATCAGCCCATAAGGCGGCATTCCACGTGCCTGATATTCCCCATTACTGTTAAAAACGGCATTGCCGATACTGTAGAGCACCCAGTTTTGCCCCATCTGCTGAATATCGCCCGGAATATGCGGACCGGAGCCAATAATCAGATCGGCACCGGAATCGATAATTCGCTGAGCGAGCAGACGCTGTTGCGGAACAGTCCAGCAGTAATCCTGCCCCCAATGGGCAAGCACAATTAGCGTTGCCGGATTGGCTCCCGCCTTTTCCTGGCGCAGCAGTTCAACAAGCCCCCCGCTGATACACGCAACGCCAGGACGACTGTGCTGTGCGTAAAAAGCACAATCTTTCTCCATGTACTGCCGAAACCAGTAGGCTGCGAAGAATTTGAAACGCCTGCCATTGATAATCAGCGTCAACGGCGCATGAGCCAACCCGGCATTCATTCCTGCACCGAAGGTTAAAATGCCCTGCTGCTTAAACGCCTCCAGCGTAGTGCGCAGTCCCGTATCCCCGGCATCCATGGCGTGATTATTTGCCAGCGAAACGGCGTGAATTCCGTGATTTTTTAAACACGTCGCGGTGGCAAGAGGATCGCCGGTCAGGCAAAAGGGTTTACGCCCGTGCAGTGCGCCCTGAAGGTTTTCGCTCAGAGCGGCCTCAAAGTTCGCCATCGTCAGATCGCTCCTGGCCAGTAAGGGGGCAATGCCCTGGAAGGGGTGATCGTAGCCGTAGCGTTGCAGCGCATCATCGATCCCGCGCCGCTGGCGTCGGCGGGTATACCATTCGCCACAATAGGTATCACCCAACAATGTCACCGTGGCTTCATCTTTCTCGAGAGCCACAACCCGTTCGTCCACAGGGAGCGGCGCTTTTTCTGTCTGCGACAGTAGCTGATCCAGTAAATAGTCGAGATGGAACGCATCATCAGCGCCGGCGGCACAGGCAAGCCAAAGCTGGCTGCCCTGTCTTTGAATGGCAAACCCCCAGCGTGGCGCACCGCCTGAACTGTAGCTGTACGCAGCCCGACCAAGCGCCTGAATATTGCTGCTTTTGCGAAAAAGCCGCTGTTCAGACACCATTTCAGTATCGGCAAACCAGTGCAATAGATGTGGGAAACGGAAATAAAAATGCTGAACCCAGCGCACGATATCCTGCACTGTTGTCTGCTGTTTATCCCCTGGCAGGCCTGACACGTTGCGGATCCCAGTATCCAGCATACCTGCCGCTTTTGCCTGTTCTTGTATCTGCGCGAGCGCCGTTGTGGTATCACCGGCGAGTTGCCGTGCAAGATGGTTAGCAGCCTCTCTTTCATTGTGAACGATCATGGCCTGCACAGAGAGTCTGGCGCTGACCGGGTTGAGGAGAGGGTTGTTTTTATCTTGCTGCCGGGTAGCAAGAAGGGTAATCAGCAGCAGATGGCTTAAGTTTCGCGGCGCAAAAAGCGCCTGAGTCTGTCGCGTAATGGGCTGTTCGCCGGTGGTGAGGTTGACTAATACGCCTGAGGTCTGCCCTTTCTGTAAGGTCAGCGCCGCGTTTTGGCGGTAGTTTTTCATCTGCGGCACGATCTGGTGGAAATCAGAATCGCTAACGCTGCCTTTAACCAGAACGACATCCCCCGCATTCAGTTCAGACATCACCGTTTTCGCCATTTCGCTCACGCGCGTAAAGTGGCCGCTGACCACGCCCGCAGGCAGTGCAGCGATCAGATCATGCATCTCTGCACCGTGCAGATAGATCTTATCAAACCCCGCGCGTAGTAAGGGCTGCGCCAGAGCCCGATGACTCTCACTGGCGAGCTCTCCCAGCGTAGCCAGTCGTCCGAGAACGGCTACCCGTCGTTGACCGGGGCGCATTTGATACAGCGACGCGACGTCAAACGCATTGCACATCGACGTCAGCGTGGCGTTGTAGTTATCATCAATGAGCGTCACTTCACCGCCGCCAGGCAGCGACATCACCCCGGTTTGTAACTTACTTTTGGCATTGCGAAAATGGGCAAGCCGCCTGGCGGCGTGTTCGACATTGCACCCGGACACGTGCATGGCAATCAGCGCTGCGACCGAGTTTCTCGCCATACCTTTGCCGGGGACGTTCAGACGATACTTAAGCGTGGAGCCATTCAATGCGATCTCGATTAATGAATATTCTGTGCCCGCCTGACAGGCCGTCACAGGAACATCTGATTCAGGATGGAAGCCATAGCTTATGACCCGCGCCCCATAACGCATGGCTTCCTGATAAACAAAATCATATTCATCCATATCGCGGTTTAATATCACATAGCCGCCGGGTAATAATGCATTGAACAGTCGGGATTTAAAGCGCGCGGTATCGTGCAGCGTTTTGACAATATCCCCAACCTGGGTCATGCCTATTTCAGTAATGATGGCGATATGTGGTTTGATCCGCAGACCTGCGCCGCCACTGCGCATCCACAACGCTGAAATAGCAACTTCCAGAACCAAAAATTGCGGATCGGTAATACATCGTGCGAGGCTGACCATCGTACCCGTGCGGGTATTATGATTCCTGCGTGTCGTCACAGTGCTACCCTCTTCCGCCAATAACATCTGCAACAGATCCTTGGTCGAGGATTTTCCCACGGTACCGGTGATGGCAATGATTCGACCATTCATTCGCCGGCGCGCTTCGTCAGCTAAAACAGGCAATATGTCATAGCTATTGTTAATGACCATTTGCGGAAATTCAGCCGGGAGTTCAGGAAGATAATGCTGAACAATCGCACCACAGAATACGTCATAATGTTTAATTAAAATCTCATGGGTGTCCTGCCAGCCGGCATAGATACCGGTATTACCGGAGCCGGCATGCCAGGTTTTATCATCCATAGCAATAAACAAACAGCTTCCGAGATCCGATTTGTTATCGTTGAGCGTCAGCGCAATATTATCGGCATACCAGTCTGCTTTCGGACGAACGGTCCATTTACTGCCAAGCAATCGCTCAAGCTCTGCGCTTCGCCATCCCCGAGGTTTTGCACTGTTTGACATATTTCACTCCCAGATTTCCTTTAAGATTATGATATTCAGGAGGATAAGCGGGCCATTCAATTAACGTGACTCGGTGTTTTTTCTCTCGTAATTCCCGCGCAAATTTTACCTGAAGCGCAAAGGGCGTGAGTCGATCCTGAAGATTACCAATAACCAGGATCCGCCGCTGCGGATCATTAATAATATTGTCAACGTGATAAAGCGGATCGTAAGGAGTTGGCAGGCCCGTAATATCTTTTCCCATATCACTGCGCTCCCCACGTTCTTTACGCAACGCTTCTGCACGATAAAGCAGATCCCAGGCACCGGAGGTCAATATGGCACAGCGAATATCATCGCGGCCAAAGGTAAGCAGTGCCGAAGCGGCGGTCGCTCCCCCACTGTGGCCGGTGAGTATGAACTGTTTGATATTGTAGCGTTCACGAAGACTGTCCAGAGTGGCATTTAGCGCCAGAAACTCGCTGCGCTGCCTGCGGTGATAGTGGTTGCCGCTGGAACCGTACGTCCCCGGCCTGGCAACAATGACCACGGGTAGCCCGGTTTGTTTACTGAGTTTTCGGGCAATTTTTCGTTGTGCAGAAGCGGTATTCGCCGGGATGGTTTTCGGGTCGCGCTTGATAAAGGGAGTGCGATCGCCTTTGAACACCACCACTACCAATGGCGCATTCTGCATATTCCCGGCGGAAAAATAACGCATACAATCAACCCCTCCGGGATATTTAACCCACACCTCATCAGAGGTTATTGGACAATTTGCGCCTACGGCTTTTTGATTCCATAGTAATGGCGTATCCGCAAAAACGTTAACGGATAAGAGGAATAAAAAAAGGGTGCAGAGATACAGCCGAAACGACATATTCCTCTCCCAAACCTAAATTATGGATAAGTGCAATTCGCAGCGGTACAAATTTGCTATTAATATGACAAGATTAACCCAGTGCAAAAATAGCGGGGTTTTAAATGGCGCTTCTTCAATTACTTGCACATATCCATTCCGCCGCCACACAATGGGATATTAGCGCGCTTTCGGCACCATTTCCTGGCGGGGTGATATTTTTCAGCGCCAGCGATGGTAAAAGCCGCGCGCATATAGCATGCGGACGCGGGCAGCGTTTCGATGATGCCTGGAATAACGGGATACTGGCGCTGCAAAACCTGCGTGGCATTCAGGATGCCGACATCATCTGGCTGAGAGTCGATATTGTCGAGCGCGTTGAAAAACTAGCCTGGGGAAAACTGTGCGAGAAATTGTCAGCCACGAAACGTAACTATTTCCGCTACGGGCTAAGTTTCGATCCCGCGTTTAATTATGCGATTCTGGAACAGGAGATTGCCGCCAATGCGTTGCTCTATGATGGCACCCAGCCCGTAGCGACGCCCAACAGTAAGAACCTTGCGCATTACACGCGTCAACGTTTTGGCGCACGGTTCGACTGGCCGCAGGAGGCAGATCAGCCAGTCTGGCGCTTCACCACCAGAGCGCTGTTCACCGACGGTAAAGCACTGTTGCCGATTGAATCCAGCGGACGAAATTCAGGCTATCGTCAATTGCCGCGCTGGCAGGATAACCTGGACACGATGATCTTCTCTGCTACCGATTATCTGGCGCGACAAATTAAACCCTCAGGACGATACGAATACGGCTGGTTTCCCTGCTTTGACCGGGCAATCCCCGCCTATAACACCTTGCGCCACGCCAGTTCAACTTACGCATTGCTGGAGGGCTGGGAATTAAGCCGCAATGATGAACACTTCATCGCGATCAAACAGGCATTAACTACTCTTAGCGAAGAGCTCATCAAACCCTATCAACTGCCTGATGGCAGCGATGCCGATTTCCTCGTCGACAGTGGGGAGGAAATTAAGCTTGGGGGCAACGCCGTTTGCATTCTGGCAATGGCAAAATATACTGAACTCACGGGAGATAAGCGTTATTTAGCGCAGATGAATCGGCTGGCAAAGGGTATTTGCGCTATGCAAAACCCAGAAACTGGTGGGTTTGTTCATGTCCTCCACGCTGCCGATTTATCAGTAAAATCTGAGCATCGCATTATCTATTATGACGGTGAAGCGGCTTTCGCACTGATGCGTTTATATGGCATCACGCACGATCCTCACTGGCTTTCCTGCGTCGAACATGCCATGGATTATTTTATCGCCCAGAAACACTGGCAGGCGCACGACCACTGGCTGAGTTACTGTGTGAATGAACTCACGCTGTATCGTCCGCAACAACGGTACTATCAGTTTGGCCTGGATAATTTGCAAGGGCACCTCGACTTTGTTCTAAACCGGGTAACCACCTACCCGACGCTACTGGAATTGATAATGGCGGCAGCAAAAATGATTTCCCGCCTGGCAGAATCTGAACATCAGTCGTTGTTAAAAGAACTCGATTTGGAAAAGTTTTATCTGGCTCTGGAAACTCGCGCCCGTTATCTGGCAAATGGTTTTTTCTGGCCGGAACTGGCCATGTTTTTTCGAAATCCATCACGTATTGTCGGCAGTTTTTTTATTCGCCACCACAGCTATCGGGTCAGGATTGATGATGTTGAGCACTATTTATCAGGGTATATCGCCTATCGAAAATACTGGCGGGCTCAGGTCACTCACTATACTTGATGGAACTCGGTTCCATAGCATGGTCGTATGAATTTGCGCGCCCACTCAACCAGAGCAGTCTCCGGCTGGAAACGATTTTTCGTGTTCTGGCTATTGATTTTGTTTCTTTTTTCTCCCGGTGGGCTGGGGGCAAGCTGGAATTTCACTGCGATTAATGCCCGGGCGCAGACATTATATGGCCCGGCAACGCCAGCGGCACAAAAGAGGATTGATCAATGGGCTGAATTGATTAATACCCTGCCGGAGGAAACAACTCAGGATAAGCTCAGGCGTGTGAATCAGTTTTTTAATCAAAAGATGATTTTTCGTGATGACAGACTGGTCTGGAAAACCGTGGATTATTGGGCGACGCCGCTGCAATTTTTGCGCAAAGGCGAAGGTGACTGCGAAGATTATGCGTTAGCCAAATATTTTACCTTGCGAGAACTTGGCGTGCCTGCCAGCCAGTTACGTATCACGTATGTGAAAGCGTTAAAACTGAATCAGGCGCATATGGTCGTGACCTGGTATTCCACGCCGGAGGCCATTCCGCTGGTTCTGGATAATTTAAATACCGCCATTTTACCGGCAACACAACGAAGAGATCTTCTCCCTGTCTATGCCTTTAACGGCGAGGGGTTATGGCTACCGCAGGCGGGAGGAAATAAACGTGTCGGCGACAGTAAGCGTTTATCTCGCTGGCAGGATCTTCTCACCAGAATGCGTGCGGAAGGATTTGTCGTTCAAGAATAGGAGAATGCCATGTCACTGTATAAGCAGCTGCTGCTCGGCATCTGTTTGTTTACGTTAACTCTTTTATGTGGAAATTACTTTATTACGCTTGAAAGCTCGCGTGAACAATACAGCAATCAACTGAGTTCGCATGCGCAGGACGCCGCCACCGCGCTTGGCGTTGCCCTGACCGGACACACGAATGACCCGGCGATGACCGAACTGATGGTGGACTCTATTTTTGATAGCGGCTATTTCGAGAGCATTCGCCTGATTGATGTTAAAAACGGAGAGCCACTAATCGAGCGCAAAGGCGCGCCACAGAATTCCAGCGTTCCGCAATGGTTCGTGCATCTGGTGAAATTACGTCCCGGTGTGGGTGACGCTATTGTGATGGATGGCTGGATTCAGGCGGCCCGCGTTGAAGTTGTCAGCCACCCGATGTTTGCGCTTACCCGGCTTTGGGACAGCATGATAGCCAGTTTACTGTGGCTGGGGCTGTGCAGTTCAATCAGCATCCTGTGTGCCATGTTCATGCTTCACCGCAGCCTGCGCCCCCTGAATCATGTTGTTGAGCAGGCGCTTTCGATTTGCCGTCGCGAATTTCGCAAAGTCACCGATATGCCGAAAACCCCCGAACTGATGCGCGTTGTCGAAGCCAGCAATATGATGGTGACGCAACTTAAAGCTTTGTTTCATGAGCAAGCAGAACGGGCGGAATCCTTGCGTGAGGCCGCCTATCGCGACAGCCTGACCCAGTTAAATAACCGACGCGCCTTTGATATCAAATTAGAGGCATTAGTGACAGATGAAGAGAATAAAACCGGCAATCTGATTTTACTGCGCGTTAAAGATCTGATGGGATTAAACCAGCGGATCGGCGGAGCAAAAACGGATGAATTGCTGAAATCAATCGCCAATATTTTGCGCGATATTCAGGCTCGCTTTTTGCCTAACGACGGTTTCCTTGCCCGCGTTCGCGGCAGTGAATTTGCCCTTCTTACCGGCGAGCTTTTACCGCCCGAACTGGAACAAACATTAGTCGCTAAACTGAAATCTTTTTCTGATATCGGGTTCGGCGATGACACCGCGATTGCGCATTTTGCCCATGTTATCTTTCGCAGAGGGGATGCACCGCAAGCGATATTAAGCCAGGCCGATAATGCTCTGGCAGCAGCTGAATCTGACAAACGTTATTCTACTAATCCGCAGATATACGAAAATAGCTATGGCGAAGAGAGTCAACACCAATGGCTTATTAAACTAGAAAATGTACTTAAGACAGAAAGTTTTATTCTTTTTGCTCAGCCTGTATTCTCCTGCAGCGAGCCAGAACGTATTTTACACTATAAAATTCTGGCAAGAATAAAAGAAGATAACGGAGAAATAACACCTGCCGGACGTTTCATGCCCTGGATACATCAGTTTTCACTCAATTGTCGTATGGACTTAGTGATAATAAAACAAATACTACGAGAAAAGATAAAAAATTCATATCCTTTGGCTCTGAGCATAAGCGGCGAAACTGTCGCAACCGATGAAAACTTAAATGCGATATTACATCTCTTAAAAAATTCGCCAAAACAAGCAAGTCGCTTAACCTTTGAGTTAGATGAAAACGAACTGCCTGATGCCGAACGGGTTAGCTATGTTGTAAAAAAACTGAAAGAAGTGGGATGTCGTCTGGGTATTCAGCATTTTGGCGGCCGATTCAATTTAGTAGGCAATTTACCGCAATGGGGATTAGCCTGGATAAAGGTCGACGGTGCTTATATTCATCTTATTGATATAGAAGAAGATAAAAGAATGTTTATTGAGGCAATGTATTGGGCGACCCGACAAATTGATCTACCACTTATTGCAGAACGAGTGGAAACATCTGGAGAATTAGCGATACTCAATAAAATAGGCCTCTACGGTGCAATGGGCCGCTATCTTGGCGAGCCCGGTTTATTATCAGAACAATAAGTTATATACGCTAAAGAATGCGAGTTGCACGAAGCGGCAAAACCAGGAATTCCCAGGAGCATAGATTACTCTGTGACTGGGATGAGTGAGCGCAGCCAACGCACAGACAACTTGAAGTATAACGGGAATAAAATGGAGACTTAACATGTTCTACATTGAACGCGATGCTGAAGGACACATCACCCGAATAGAAACCACACCGTTTGCAGGAATGGTGGAACAACATGCAGACAAAACCGAAGAAATAACCGAATGGTTTCATTTACAAGAACTACGTGACGCGACGCTTAAACGACTCCAGCAAAGCGACCTTGAGATGGTTCGTGTCCTTGAAGATCTTATTGAAGTATTGATGAGTAAAGGAATTATCAGTATTACCGATCTTCCTCAAGCGGCTCAAAGCAAACTTATTAATCGTACCCAGGCGCGACTCAAACTCAGCGGTCTGGAACGTTTAATTGATGACGAAGATGAAGGCATATTTTAAATAAAGCATTTACTTAAATTAAATTTTCAATCTATTGCATTGTCAGAAAACCAAACAGCAGAAAAACCATTCTGATTATGCGTGTATTAATCCATCAGTAACTTATTCGTTTTAGCTACAGTGGGGAAGATATTTAATATCGGAAGTCTTGCGGATTATATGGGGCAGCTATTATGAGCATCGGGGTCGTCAAATCAGTTATAGGACAAGTATTTGCGACTTCCCCAGATGGGAGCAGACACCTGTTAGTTGAAGGTGACACAATCCAGGAAGGGGATCAAATAGATACCGGTGCCGCTGGCGCCATCTCTATTGTATTGTCCGATGGCAGAACCCTCGATTTAGGTCGGGACACCCACTGGGATAGCGCCAACCTCACGCTGGTGCCAGAAAGCGATACCCCATTAACGGACGTTGAACAGATCCAGCAGGACATTGCTGCTGGGCAAGACCCTACCCAAACTCTTGAAGCCCCAGCCGCTGGTCCCAATGCCACGCCAACTGTCCCCGGAAGTCCGGCTGAAGAAGGCGATGGACACACCAATGTCATACTCGACCTCACTGGCGAGATCCTCGATCCCACAGCCGGTTACCCTACCGCGGGCATTGATAGTCCCGATGATACCCCCATCGAAGAACTCACCCTCCCCGCCTCTGAACAAGGGGATGATCTAGCCGGCGAGGATGAGGATGCCGATGCAGACGCTGATGCAGACGCAGATTCCGATGCAGATGCAGACGCTGATGCAGATTCCGATGCAGACGCCGACGCCGACTCAGATGCTGATGCCGACGCGGATGCAGACGCAGATGCCGATTCGGACGCCGATGCGGATGCTGATGCCGATGCAGACGCCGACGCAGACGCAGACGCTGACGCCGATGCGGACGCCGATGCGGACGCTGATGCAGACGCCGATGCAGACACCGATGCCGATTCGGATGCCGATGCGGACTCTGACGCCGATGCCGATGCGGATGCCGACACCGATGCAGATGCCGATGCAGATGCCGATGCGGACGCCGATTCGGACGCCGATTCGGATGCAGACGCTGATTCGGATGCCGACGCTGATTTGGATGCCGACGCGGACGCCGATTCCGACTCTGACGCCGATGCAGATTCAGATGCTGATGCTGATGCGGATGCCGACACCGATGCCGATTCCGATGCAGACGCCGATGCGACACAGATGCCGATGCGGATACGGATGCCGATGCGGATACCGACGCCGACGCTGATGCTGATGCAGATTCCGACACGGACGCCGATGTCGACGCAGACGCTGATGCTGATTCAGACGCAGACACCGATGCGGATGCGGATGCCGACGCGGACGCCGATTCCGACTCTGACGCCGATGTTGATTCGGACGCCGATTCCGATGCAGATGCCGATACCGATGCAGATGCCGACACCGACGCGGATGCCGATGCGGACGCCGATGCGGACGCTGACGCAGACGCTGATTCGGATGCCGACGCGGATGCTGATGCTGATGCTGATGCTGATGCTGATGCCGATTCCGATGCAGATGCAGATGCAGATGCAGACACCGATGCCGACGCGGATGCTGATGCTGATACCGATGCAGATGCTGATGCTGATGCTGATGCTGATTCAGACGCAGACACCGATGCGGATGCAGATGCCGACTCAGATGCTGATGCCGATGCCGATGCCGATGCGGATTCCGACGCGGACGCAGACTCCGACGCTGATACTGATGCGGATGCAGATGCAGATGCAGACGCGGATGCAGATTCCGATGCAGATTCAGATGCCGATGCGGATGCAGATTCAGATGCCGATGCGGATGCAGATTCCGATTCGGATGCAGATGCCGATGCGGATGCCGATTCGGATGCCGATTCGGATGCCGATTCGGATGCCGATTCGGATTCAGACGCGGATACCGATGCAGATGCCGATGCAGACGCGGATACCGATGCAGATTCGGATGCCGATGCAGATTCAGATGCTGATGCCGATTCCGACGCAGATGCAGATGCCGATTCGGATGCAGATGCGGACGCCGACACAGACGCAGATGCCGACGCTGATGCAGATTCCGACGCGGACGCCGATTCGGACTCAGACGCAGATGCCGATTCAGATGCGGACACCAGTACTGGACCGAAAGCCGATTCCAGTGCGCATCTGACGGTCACCTTGACCCCGGGCGATAGTACGGAAGATTCATCCGATAACGAGATTACTCATATTAATGGCGGTAGCGATAACCCGAACGGCTATGACATTCAGAACGGTGTGATTATCTCTATCGGCGATAACGTGCAGATCTGGCTAACGCCGGACAGCCCGGATGGTGCAATCCAGGGCGATCACGTTCCAGAATGCAGTGACCCAAGCCAGATCCACTATTACGACAGCAACGGCAACGTGAACGGCAGCTCCGGCGAGCATACGGATATCTTTGTAGTAGGCGACCACACCGGCGGCTATTACCAGCAGGGCGACTGGGCTAACGACCATTATGACTTCAGGCCGGTGAATAATATTACCGGTAATCAGGGCGTCCCGGAGGGCGAAGCTGGCAAGGACTATATCTTTGTCACTGGCGATAGCGACAACTACAACGTCACGGGCGTCGATCACCCGCAGAACCACCAAAACAACACCGTTGATAATGTGCAAATTACCAACAACACAACGGGCTCGCACCCAATTGGTAATGCCAACGGTATCGAAGGAATTGTCTTTGGCGACGGGCCGTCTGCCTCACTGGGTGGGGATACTGATGTCACTCATTCTGTCACGCTGAACCTCGATGTCGATCTTGATAGCACAGACAGCAACGATCATCTGTCATCCATTACGATTGACGGTTTGCCGGAAGGGGCTGAGTTCGGTGGGGAATATACCAGCGTGACGTATGACCCCGAAAACGGCACTTACACCCTCACCTTCGACGACGACACGACCCACTATGACGGGCAGGTGACGGTGACGCTGCCGGAAGGTCAGGACAGCATCGGCGATGTCACAATAGATGTGGACTCCACGGTGTCCGATGAGCTCGATCATCATTTTACCTTTGATGGAGATGAAGGCGGGCAGCTCGTCAGCGATACGGATGGCGCCTCCGCTGATACTGAACATGATACGGCGGCAGAAGCGCCCGTCGATGATGTCGCAACTGATGATGGCCAGCCCGCCGCGTCAGATATTGCCCCTGTTGAGATCGGCGAGGCGACGCCGGAGGTGGCAGCAGGCGATGAGCAGCCTGACGCATCCGATATCACAGACACCGTGCCTGATACGGCGCAAACCCTGATCGCAACTGAGGGGGCCGATGTGCACCTCATCGTCGATGCCTCGTCTGGCGGCAACGCCGGTGACGGCAGTGACAACACCGTGATGCATATCAACGGCGGCAGTGACGATCCGAATGGCTACGATGTGCAAAATGGCGTGATTATCGCTATTGGCGATAACGTGCAAATCTGGCTGACGCCGGACAGCCCGGACGGCACGATCCGGGGCGATCACGTTCCTGAGAGCAGTAATCCGAACCAGATCCATTATTACGACAGCAACGGCAACGTGAATGCCAGCTCTGGTCAGCATACCGATATCTTCGTTGTTGGCGAACATACCGGTGGCTATTACCAGCAGGGTGACTGGGCAAACGATCATTATGACTTCCGCCCCATCAACAACATTACGGGCAATCAGGGCGTGCCGGAAGGCTCCGCCGGGAAAGACTATATCTTCGTCACTGGCGACAGCAGCAACTACAACGTGTCGGGCGTCGACCACCCGGATAACCACCAGAACAACTCTATCGACAACCTGCAAATTACCCATTCTGAAAACGGGTCGCACCCGATTGGTAATGCAAATGGTATCGAAGGGGTTGTGTTTGGTGACGGCCCTTCCCCACCCCTTGGCGGCGCGACCGATGTCACCCACGATGCCACGTTGGATCTCGATATCCATCTGCAAAGCGGCGACAGCAGCGATCATCTGACCTCAATCACCCTAACCGGTCTGCCGGAGGGCGCGCACTTTAGCGGAGAGTATACCGACGTCAGCTACGACAGCGACCATGGGTCGTACACCCTGACCTTTGACGATCAGACAACGCATTACGAAGGTCAGGTTTCGGTTGAATTACCGGAAGGTCAGCAGAGTATCGGTGACGTCTCGCTGGAGGTGAACTCTACCACTTCCGAGCACCACGATACGGATTTCAGCTTCAATGCGGAAGACGGTGCGCACTTTGAAAGTGGGACCGGTACGGATAACAGTGACGATCATCCTGCTGACGACGCGTCAGACACTGACCATGCCGAAGCCGGCAGCGAAACCGCTGACGATCATCCGCAGGACGATGCCCAACCCGATCAGCAGACAGATGCGGACAATACGACGGCGCAGAATGTCGATACCGGTAGCACCGAGCATGAAGCGGATAGCGCCGCAGACGGCGGCGATCATGAACTGTCGCTGTTGGATACCGAAGATATCTACATGGACTTTGGCGCTCTCGCAGGGGATGACGCCGAGGCCCATGACAGCGATGGAGGTGGCGGTGGCGGTGGCGGTGGCAAAGGCCATGGTCATGAGCAAGATCACGGACAGGGGAATGCATATGCCTATGGCCACGATAAAGACCATGGACAGTCCGATGATCATCGGTCCGATCATGACCAGTCCGGAAACCAGGGTAAGAGCGACATTGCGCAACAGGGCCATGATGCGGACCACGCCGATCAGTCCGCGCATAGTCTGGATCAGGAGCAGCCGCTTAACTTCAGCGACATCATTCACGACAGTGACGAACATCAGGATCTGGCCAGTCTGATTCAGGGTGAAAGCCCCCCTGCCGTACCGGTCGATCCGAAAGATGGCCCTGAGCCGCATGGTCATGGCGCGCCGGTTGAAGGCGCTGATGACGCAGGACACGGCGGTGGTGGTCACGACGACATGGATAACTTGATTGCTAAGCCTGACAGCGACGGAAATACCTAATGCAGGTGGCGGTTTGCCTGGTAACAAAACTTTATCGCAGAGCACGGGGTGACATTATGTCTTATCGCAACATGCTGTTATTTGGAGTCTGGATCCCACTGCTTTCTCTTAACAGCGCTGACGCCACGACGCTTGAGCAAGCGGTGAAGGATGCCATCATTTGGCATCCCGAGATCAGTGCGTCCAGCAATCGTCGCTTATCGGCAGAGCAGGATCTGCGCGCCGCGCGCGGAGGATATTATCCGAGCATTGATGCCACTGCGGGCACCGGCTGGGAACAAACCGACAACTCTTCAACGCGCGCCGATGGCGAACACAGGCGAAACCTGCAGCGCAATGAATCCAGCATAATGGTGACGCAGAACCTGTTTAACGGATTCGCCACCCGTAGTGAAGTTGCCCGACAGACCGCCACTGTGAATTCCCGCGCCTGGACGGTGATGGACACCAGTGAATCTACCGCGTTGACGGCGATCCAGAGCTATCTGGATGTGCTTAGAGGCCAACAAATGGTGCTTCTCGCGGAAGATAACCTGAAAAATCACCAGCGTATTTTCGACCAGATCACCTTACGTACCGAGCAAGGCGTTGGTCGTCAGGCGGACTACGAACAGGCTGAAGCCCGTCTGGCGCAAGCGCGTAACAACCTGCTGACCGAACAAACGAATCTCGAAGACTCGATGGCGAACTATCAAAGCGTTGTCGGCAAAGAACCCGAAAACCTCACCATGCCGGAGAAATTTCCTGTCCCTGAATCGCTGGATGCCGCGCGCAAAGTGATGCTGCAAGACAGCCCTTTGTTGAAGCAGGCCAGTGCGGACGTGGAGGCTACACGCCAACAATATGAAGCCGCAAAATCACGCTTCTACCCCAGCGTAAACGTTGAAGTGGGACGCACGATGAACGACAACATTGACGGCACCCGGGGCCATAGTCAGGAATGGCAGGCGATGGTGAAAATGCGTTACAACCTGTACAACGGCGGCAGTGATGACGCGGCATTAATGTCCGATGCCTACAAAATGAAAGAGGCGCAGGATGTAAAAAATAACGCCTTACGCCAGCTTAACGAAGAGTTACGCCTTTCCTGGAACGCCTTACAAAACGCCGAAAAACAACTGCCCATCGCGAAAGATTATGCTGACCGAAGCATGACGGTGCGCAGCGCTTATCAGGAGCAGTTCAGTTTAGGCGATCGATCCCTGCTGGATATGCTGGACAGCGAAAACGAAGTGTTCACCGCGCAGCGCCGCTATGTCGAATTGCAGTTTACTGAAATGTTCTCTACGTACCGTATCAACGCCCGCACGGGAACATTACTCAAGGCGCTGAAGGTTCAGCCACCGTCCTCGTCGCTTCCCATTGAAGAGACACAAACAACAAACGTTGAGTTACCAGAACTGAAATAACAGTTTGGGTAGGGGTATTTCAGGTCTTCCTGATGGGGTATGCCCTTCTTGGTTCTTCAGGATAGCGGTTTTGCCGCTGAGCTGTGAGGTCAGAATATGACGCAACCTAGTGATTCTCAAGACAACGCCTTTTCGCATTCTGATGATGTGCTCAGAAGCGATCCCCGGCTAACCCATGACGATCCGTTATTAGATTGTCTGATGATTGTGTGCACGCTGCACAATATCACGACATCACGTCACGCATTGACCTCCGGGCTGCCGCTAAAAAATCATACTCTGATCCTGAGTATTTTCCCTCGCGCTGCTGCCCGTGCCGGTCTGAAGGCAAGAACGATCCAGCGGCCGCTGGAGACGATCTCTGTCCACTCACTCCCGGCTATCGTATTGCTGAAAAATAATCAGGCGGCGGTGCTGGTTGCCCTGAATGAACAGCAGGCCAGGCTGTTACCGAGTGAAACGGAGGGAGGTGAAATTTCCCTGTCGCGTGAAGAACTCGCGGAGAACTATACCGGGGTCGCGATTTTCTTACAGCCCGAACATGAATACGACACCCAGCCAACGGCGATGATCCCACGCACCAAAAACTGGTTCCAGGATACGCTGAAGCTGTCGAAATTCCTCTATATCGATGCCGTGATTGCCAGTCTGCTGATCAACATTATCGCACTGGCCTCGCCGCTGTTTGTGATGAACGTGTATGACCGTGTCGTCCCTAATCAGGCGACGGCGACGCTATGGGTACTGGCCGTCGGCATCACCATCGCCTATTTCTTTGATCTTATACTTAAAGTATTACGCGGCATGTGTCTGGATCTGGCCGGTAAAAAGACTGATTTGATTGTTTCTGCCGCATTATTTGAACGGATGCTGGGCATGAAAATGAAGCTCCGCCCCACTCGGGTGGGGAGCTTTGCGCAAAACTTTCAGGAATATCAGTCGGTGCGTGATTTTCTCTCTTCGCTGACGCTGACCGGCATGATCGATTTTCCGTTCACCCTGCTGATTATTCTGGTCATCGGTATAATCGGCGGCCCTCTGGTGTTTATTCCTCTGGCTGCCTATCCGGTCGCGTTGATCGGCAACTGGCTCCTTCAGCGCCCGCTAATGTCCAGAGTGCAGAAAACGTTCCGCCTTTCCAGCGAACGCCAGGCCATGCTGGTCGAAACGCTGACCGGTCTGGATGCCATTAAGGTCAATAACGCCCAAAGCGAACGCCAGTACCAGTGGGAACAGATTATCGGTCAGCTCAGCAAAATGGAGCTGAAGGTAAAATCACTTTCGTTTGTCGCCGTGAACTTTACCTCCTGGGTTCAGCAGGTCAGCGGCGTGGCAATTATTGTCGCCGGGGTTTATGTGATTATCACCGGTAATCTCAGCCAGGGCGGACTGGTGGCCTGCTATCTGTTGCATCGCCGCGCAATGATGCCCGTGGGCCAACTCTGCGGACTGATTACCCGTTACCAGCGTGCCAAAACCACCAAAGAGACGGTGGATCGGATGATGGACCTGGAACAGGAAGTTCATGACGAAGAGGTGCCGTTAAAACGCGAAAAACTGTCTGGCTCGATTGAGTTCCGTGATGTCACCTTCCACTACCCCGGCAATCAATATACGTCACTCAACGGTATCTCTCTGACGATCAAGCCCGGGGAGAAGATCGGCATTATCGGTCGCAGCGGCTCGGGCAAAAGTTCACTGGCAAAATTACTGGTGAGCTTTTATCAGCCCGATTCAGGCAGCATTCTGATTGATGATATTGATTCACGGCAGTTGGACGTCCATGAACTGCGCCACAACATCGGCTACGCGCCGCAGGATATTCATTTATTCAGCGGCACGCTGCGCGACAATTTGCTGTATGGCGCCAGCTATATGAGCGAAGAAGATATGCTGCGCGTGGCAACGATTACCGGCGTGCATGAATTCGCCCGCCGCCATCCTTCCGGTTATAACATGCGGGTCGGTGAGCGTGGCATGAACCTTTCCGGCGGTCAGCGTCAGGCGGTGGCGCTGGCGCGCGCCCTGCTCCTCGATCCTCCAATATTGCTCATGGACGAACCCACCAGCTCAATGGATAACACCAGCGAGGAGTTAATCAAAAAAGCGTTGATCCCGGTGGTGGAAAATAAAACGCTTCTGTTGGTGACTCACCGCGCCTCACTGCTGTCATTGGTTGAACGTCTCATCATTCTCGATAACGGCAAAATCATCGCCGACGGTCCGAAAGAGAACGTCATGAGCGCACTGAAGAAGGGGCAAATCCATGCGAATCGTTGACAGGCTGAGCCAGCTCATGAGCTGGCTGTTTGGTGAAAGAAAATCCACACCAATCGCCATTAATGAAGTCAATCAGGCGGTAATCGATGACTCACCTCGCGTCATCCGCATTACGCTATGGGCGATTTTTGCCTTTTTTATCGTGATGTTTCTGTGGTCAGCATTTTCTAACATTGATGAAGTCACGCGCGGCGAAGGACGGGCAATCCCTTCCGCGCGGCTGCAAAAGATCCAAAACCTGGAAGGTGGCATCGTGGCGCAGGTTTACGTTAAGGAAGGTGATGTGGTGAAAGCCGGTCAGCCGCTGATTCGTCTGGATGACACCCGCTTTCGCTCGAACGCCGGAGAAACGGACGCCGATCGCATGGCATTACGGGCGCGGGTTCAGCGCCTGACCGCGCAAATCAATGGCGAAACGACGCTCACGCTGTCTCCCGATATCCTGGAGAAAGCGCCGGATATTGCCAAAGGCGAAATGGAGCTGTTCACCAGTATCAACAATCGCGTAAACAGCACGCTTTCGGGGCTTAACGAACAGCTGATCCAGAAGAAGCAAGAGCTTCTCGATATGCAGTCAAAGGGGGAGCAGTATGCGAAGGGGCTGAAATTACTGCAACAGGAAATTGGCCTTTCCAAACCCCTGGTTGCCAAAGGGGCCATCTCGCGCGTTGAAGTGTTGCGTCTGGAGCGAACGGAAGTGGAAACACGCGGCCAGTTAAACTCCACGCTGGTAGCGATACCCGGCGCAGCGGCGGCGGTGAAAGAGATTGAAAGCAAAATTAAGGAGACGCAGGACAGTACCCGCAGTGACGCGCTCACCCAGTTAAATGAAGCCCGCACCGAGCTCAGTAAAGCGGACGCCACGGGCAAAGCGATCGAAGACCGGGTGAATCGTACGATGGTGGTTTCACCGGTGCGCGGCATTGTGCAGCAAATTATGGTTAACACCATCGGCGGCGTTATTCAGCCCGGTAATGATATGGTTGAAATCGTTCCGCTGGATGACACTCTGCTGATTGCAGCGAAAGTGCGTCCTCAGGATATTGCCTTCATCCATCCCGGACAGGAAGCGATGGTGAAATTTTCCGCTTACGATTACACCGTTTACGGGGGACTACCGGGTAAACTGGTACAAATCAGCCCGGATACGGTGACGGACAAGGATGGCAACAGTTTTTACGTGATACGGTTGCGCACCGACAGAAACCATCTGGGTACTGACGACAAGCCGCTGCTTATTATCCCCGGCATGGTGGCCTCGGTGGATATCATTACCGGTAAGCGGAGTATTCTTCACTACCTGATGAAACCGATCCTGCGGGCAAGAGCGGATGCGTTACATGAAAGGTAAGCTGGCAGGGGAAGTTTCATCCTCAAGCCTGATCAAATAGATCATCGCTTCATCGCGGTGGGTTAAGCACATTTCTGGCGAAGGTTGCAGGCTGCCGCAAACTTTTGGCCGCAGGGACGAGCCGAAAATATTGCACAGGTTGTCATCCGATAACTGGACGCACCGGGTGTTCGCAGGCTTGCCCTGCGGCATTCCGGGAATGGGGCTTGAAATTGACGGCGCTATACAACACGCCCCGCAATCCGGACGGCATTCCATATCTGACTCTCTTCTTGTGACCACCGGATCGGGAGTCGCACAGTACCACCTTTTTTGCACCAGCAAAAGTGTGAATTCCGCTTGCCTGAAAGCCCCGCCGCGAGTAGTTTGACGCGATTATTTTACTCATTTTCACAACAGGATCTTTTCGATGCCAAGAGCGAACGAAATCAAAAAAGGTATGGTACTGAATTACAATGGCAAACTGCTGATTGTTAAAGATATTGACATTCAGTCTCCCACCGCCCGTGGCGCAGCAACGCTGTACAAAATGCGTTTTTCCGATGTCCGTACAGGCCTGAAAGTGGAAGAGCGTTTCAAGGGCGATGATATTGTCGATACCGTTACCCTGACGCGTCGTGGCGTTGATTTTTCGTATATCGATGGCAACGAATACGTCTTTATGGATAAAGAAGATTACACACCGTATATCTTCACGAAAGATCAGATTGAAGAAGAGCTGCTGTTTATGCCGGAAGGTGGGATGCCTGACATGCAGGTGCTGCTCTGGGATAGCCAACTGCTGGCGCTGGAACTGCCGCAGACGGTTGATCTGGAAATCGTCGAAACGGCACCGGGCATCAAAGGAGCTTCCGCCAGTGCGCGCAACAAGCCTGCGACGCTCACTACCGGTCTGGTGATTCTGATCCCTGAGTACCTGAGCGCGGGCGAGAAAATCCGCATTCATATCGAAGAACGTCGTTATATGGGACGCGCGGATTAATTATCCGGCAGGGAAAACAGTGCCGGATGGCGGCGTTTTCAACGCCTTATCCGGCCTACTGCTACTTCCCCGTAGGCCCGATAAGCAACGCGCCATCGGGCATTTATCCTGAAGCTAGAGCAAATCGCGGAACTGGGTCATTTTCAGCGCCAGTTCAACACCGCGTACCTCAGCCAGCCCTTTCAGACGACCTATTGCCGAATATCCCGGATTGGTTTTCTTGTGCAGATCGTCCAGCATCTGGTGCCCATGATCCGGACGCATCGGGATCGGGCGCAAATCGCCCGCGTTCTTGCGACGCTGCTCTTCCGCCAGAATAGCCGTCACCACCGCCACCATATCCACATCGCCCTGCAAATGAGCGCCTTCGTGGAAGGTTTTCGGGTTCTCTTCCCGGCAGGTTGAACGCAGATGGGTAAAGTGAATACGATCGCCAAAGGTTTCGATCATTTTCACCAGGTCGTTATCCGCGCGCACCCCGTAAGAACCGGTACACATGGTGAAGCCGTTATGAATACTGTCGACCGTTTCTTTAAGCCACTGCATATCTTCAATGGTCGATACAATGCGCGGCAGCCCCAGAATCGGGCGCGGCGGATCGTCCGGATGAACGGCCAGGCGCACACCAACCTCTTCCGCAACAGGCACAATGGCTCGCAGGAACACGGCCATATTGTCGCGTAAATCGTCTTTGCTGATGCCGTCATACTCTGCCAGACGCGCACGGAACTGATCGAGGGTGTAGCCCTCCTCCGCGCCCGGTAGCCCGGCAATAATGTTGCGGGTGAGCTTTTCAATCTCTTGAGCACTCATCGCATTAAAATAGGCCTGCGCCTGACGCTGCTCTTCCTCACTGTAATCCGCTTCGGCACCCGCACGCTTCAGGATATGTAACTCAAACGCGGCGAAGGCGATTTGATCAAACCGCAGCGCTCTGGAGCCGTCCGGCATTTCGTATTCAAGATCGGTACGCGTCCAGTCGAGGATCGGCATAAAGTTGTAGCAGACGGTATCAATGCCGCAGGTCGCCAGGTTACGAATACTCTGCTGATAGTTGGCAATCCATGTCTGATACTGCCCGGAGCGGGTTTTGATATCTTCATGTACCGGGATGCTTTCAACCACCGACCAGGTGAGGCCTTTTTCAGCCAGAACCGCCTGACGCTTTTTGATCTCTTCCACTGGCCACACTTCGCCATTGGGAATGTGGTGCAATGCCGTCACAACACCCGTTGCGCCAGCCTGACGCACGTCATCAAGGGAAACTGGATCGTTCGGTCCGTACCAACGCCAGGTTTGTTCCATTGCTTCACCTCACAAGTTGTTATACCAAATTAATGTTGCCACATGACGACTACCATACAGGCTTCTCAATGAGGATCAACAAACGCCCAATGGTTGGTTGATCCAGCTCACATTAACCGGATAAACACGGCTTACCAATTTTATTTGCTGTCATATAACTTTACACTGAGCTTGTTAATTTATCGTTAATCAGGTGTATGGAAAATGACTACAATTGCCTCAGCAACGCTGCCGAAAACCGTGCAAACGCCCCGCTACGATCGACAAAAACTCCAGACCCGAATCGTGCATTTTGGCTTTGGCGCCTTCCATCGCGCACATCAGGCGTTACTGACTGACCGGGTACTGAATACTCAGGGTGGTGACTGGGGAATCGGTGAAATAAGCCTTTTCAGCGGCGATACGCTGATGAGCCAACTGCGCAAGCAGGACCATTTATACACCGTTCTGGAAAAAGGGGCCGATGGCAATCAGGCAATTATAGTCGGTGCGGTCAATGAATGTCTGAATGCAAAACTCGACTCACTGGCGGCGATTATCGAAAAGTTCTGCGAGCCGCAGGTGGCCATCGTCTCGTTGACCATTACCGAGAAGGGTTACTGTATTGACCCCGCCACCGGGATGCTCGATGTGGGTAATCCACGTATTGTTCATGACCTCGAGACGCCCGAAGCGCCGCATTCTGCCCCCGGTATTCTGGTTGAGGCGCTGTCGCGCAGACATCTGCGGGGTTTACCTCCGTTTACCGTTCTCTCCTGCGATAACATACCTGACAACGGACATGTTGTGAAAAACGCGGTTCTGGGCATGGCCGAACGCCGTTCCCCAGCGCTGGCGGCGTGGATCCGCGAGCACGTGAGTTTTCCTGGCACGATGGTGGACCGCATTGTGCCGGCCGCCACCGAAGAGTCGCTGGATGAAATTACCCGTGAACTGGGCGTGGCGGACCCCTGCGCTATCAGCTGTGAGCCATTTATCCAGTGGGTGGTGGAAGATAACTTTGTCGCAGGCCGTCCACAATGGGAAGCTGCTGGCGTACAGATGGTAAGTGATGTTTTGCCCTGGGAGGAGATGAAACTGCGGATGCTGAACGGCAGCCACTCGTTTCTCGCGTATCTGGGATATCTGGCCGGATTCCAGCATATTAGCGACTGTATGCAGGATAGCGCGTTCCGTGACGCGGCTTATCGACTGATGATGGATGAGCAGGCACCAACGCTACGCATCACTGATGTGGATTTGGCTGGCTATGCAACCAGCCTGATAACGCGTTTTGCTAATCCGGCGCTTAAGCACAAGACCTGGCAAATCGCGATGGACGGTAGCCAGAAGCTGCCACAGCGCATGCTTGCCGGTATTCGGGTTCATCTGGAACGCGGCAGCGCCTGGCCGCTGTTGGCGCTGGGGGTGGCCGGATGGATGCGCTACGTCAGCGGCACAGATGATGCCGGTAAGGCGATTGATGTTCGCGATCCGCTGGCCGACAAGATTCGTGCAGCGGTTGCCAGCAGCAGCGAGGAGGAACGGGTGATGGCCCTGCTCTCATTGCAGGAAATTTTCGCCACCGATCTCATTGAGCAACCGGGTTTTGTTCAGGCTGTTGAATCTGCCTGGCAACGCATCAGACAATATGGTGCCCATCAGGCGGTCATTGATGCACTCAAAAATTAACAATTTCTGCCCTTAAGGCGAACGAGAAGGCTCTTCGTTCGCCCTTCGCTTCTCTTTTCACGTTTTTTTCGCCAGGATTAATGCATATCGTTACGGCACATAATCTGGAGCAGGCGTGACCAAAACTAACCTTATCACTGGTTTCCTGGGCAGCGGAAAAACCACTTCGATCCTTCATCTGTTAGCACACAAAGATCCGGCAGAAAAATGGGCCGTACTGGTCAATGAGTTCGGCGAGGTCGGGATTGACGGCGCGCTGCTTGCAGACAGCGGCGCACTGTTAAAAGAGATCCCCGGCGGCTGTATGTGCTGCGTTAACGGGCTTCCCATGCAGGTCGGCTTAAATACGCTGTTGCGGCAGGGGAAACCGGATCGCTTACTGATTGAACCCACAGGGCTAGGCCATCCGAAGCAAATTCTCGATCTGCTGACCGCACCGGTATATGAACCGTGGATCGATCTGCGCGCCACCCTCTGCATCCTCGACCCACGTTTACTGCTGGATGAAAAAAGCGTCGCCAATGAAAACTTCCGCGACCAGCTGGCAGCAGCCGATGTGATTATCGCCAATAAAACCGATCGGGCGACGGCAGAAAGCGACCAGGCACTGCAAGACTGGTGGCAACACAACGGCGGCGATCGCCAACTGGTTCACGCCGATCACGGCCAGATTGATGGCCAACTGTTGGATTTGCCACGCCTGAATCTGGCTGAATTGCCCGCCAGCGCGGCACATTCTCACAGCCATCCGCAGAAGAGCGGTCTGGCGGCGCTGAATCTGCCTACACAACAGCGCTGGCGTCGTAGTCTGAACAGCGGTCAGGGGCATCAGGCTTGCGGCTGGATTTTCGATGCCGACACCGTTTTCGACACCATTGGACTGCTGGAGTGGGCAAGACTCGCCCCCGTTGGCCGGGTGAAAGGGGTGATGCGGATTGCGGAGGGTCTGGTACGGATAAATCGTCAGGGGGACGATTTGCATATCGAGACACAAAATGTCTCCCCGCCGGACAGTCGTATTGAGCTGATTTCCAATAGCGAGACGGACTGGAACGCACTACAGAGCGCGTTGTTGAAGCTTCGTTTAGCCGAGCACGCGTAAGGTTTCCCGCGATTCATTGAACAGCGAAATATGTAAATATGAAAACCCGGTGGTCCCTGATACTTCTGTTAAATTTAACAGGCCTGGCCTTGTTCCTGAGCTGGTATATTCCTGCCAGACATGGGCTTTGGTTCCCTGTTGACTCTGCCATCTTTCACTTCTTCAATCAGAAGCTGGTAGAAAGCCGGGCATTCCTTTGGCTGGTCGCGATCACCAATAATCGGGCTTTCGATGGCTGTTCACTGCTGGCGATGGGTTGCCTGATGCTGCATTTTTGGTTGCAAGAGAACCCGCAAGGCCGTCGCCGGATCGTGATGATTGGTCTGGTGATGCTGCTCACTGCCGTTATCCTGAACCAGTTAGGCCAGGCGCTACTGCCGGTAAAACGCGCGAGCCCAACGCTTAGTTTTGACCATGTTAACCGCGTCAGTGAATTGCTGCATATTTCAACAAAAGACGCCTCGAAGGACAGTTTTCCGGGCGACCATGGAATGATGCTACTCATTTTTTCGGCATTTATGTGGCGTTATTTCGGAAAAATCGCAGGTGCCATTGGCCTTATTATTGTTGTGGTTTTCGCTTTTCCGCGCGTTGTAATTGGCGCTCATTGGTTCACAGATATCGCGGTGGGTTCATTGACGGTCGTTATGATTGGCTTGCCCTGGTTCCTGTTAACCCCTGTAAGCGATCGGGTTATTATGCTCTTTGAGAATTATCTCCCTGGCAAAAAAAACAAATCATAAACAAATAACCCATAGTTATTAACATTACTGGCGTTTGTATTTTTTAATGACCATTGAAGACCGGGAATACCTTCTTAGCGAAATGGTCACTCTCTGTTCACAAAAATTTACCTTAAAAATGAAAGGATTGGTTATTTTTTGCGCCATTTGCTTTTAAATCAATCAATCCATTAATTCACTATCAACATCATATTTTCATATAATATTTCAGATAAAATCGCTCGCAATAAGGCTTGCAATCGGGTAATCTCAGACTCGTTTTGCCTCGCCATGCAATTATTCTCATAGCGAATAAATTTGTGCGTTCAGCCACACTTTCGCACATAAAGAATTGTCTGATTGTGCGCAGGTAATTAGTCTCGTCACGTTTGGCATTATTTGTAACGATATTTTCGTTAAGGACTTCAAGGGAAAGCAATCAAAATGGTCAAATCTCAACCAATCCTGAGATATATTTTGCGCGGGATCCCCGCGATAGCAGTAGCGGTACTGCTTTCTGCATGTAGCACAACAACCAACACCGCAAAGAATATGCATTCTGAGACGCATGCTGTGGGTAAAGATTCTTCTTCACTGCAAGCCTCTCAGGATGAATTTGAAAAAATGGTTCGTAATATCGACGTTAAATCGCGAATTATGGATCAGTATGCTGACTGGAAAGGCGTGCGCTATCGTCTTGGCGGCGATTCCAAAAAAGGCATTGATTGTTCGAGCTTTGTACAACGTACTTTCCGCGAACAGTTTGGTTTAGAGCTTCCACGCTCAACCTCAGAACAACAAGGTTCGGGTAAATCCGTTTCACGGAGCAACCTGCGGACGGGTGATTTAGTTCTGTTCCGTGCAGGGTCGACGGGCCGACACGTTGGTATCTATATTGGCAACAACCAGTTTGTTCATGCCTCTACCAGCAGCGGTGTCATTATCTCCAGCATGAACGAACCGTACTGGAAAAAGCGCTATAACGAAGCGCGCCGGGTTCTGAGCCGCAGTTAATCGTCAGATTGCTATCCCTTGGCCTGTCCTGACGAGACGAATTATAAAGCATCGCTTCGGCGATGTTTTTTTTTGAGTTAATTTCGTTATCGTATTGGAAAATCATGACTAACCGATCCAATCAGGCTATAGTCTTGTCATTCCTTCAGTTTAGTTTTTAACCGCAACCATAGAGTTAACCCGGGTATCATGTTCACACGCACCTTGCCGACTGGTCGAAAGATCCTGCTTGCCTGCCTGATTACCGGGATTACGGTTGCTATCGTGATCAGCAGCCTACAGTTCTTAATGGCGTGGCATAAGCGGGAAGTGAAATACGACACCCTGATTGCGGATGTCCAGCACTACCTGGTAAACTATTTTGCCGATCTCAAAAGTACCGCCGACCTTCTCCAGCCGATGACCTTAAACACCTGCCAGCAGGTCAACGCAGAGCTGACTTCCCGCGCCGCGTTTAGCCTGAATGTGCGTGCGTTTTTGCTGGTGAAGAATAATAAAGCGTTCTGCTCTTCAGCAACCGGTGGAATGGATACGTTTCTTACCGACCTGGTTCCCAGAATAGATATCCGTAAAGAAATTGATATGACGATCCTGCCCGGTACCCCAATGATGCCCGATAAACCGGCCATGGTGATTTGGTACCGTAATCCTTTAGTGAACAATAGCGGTGTTTTCACCTCGCTGAATATCAACCTCACCCCCTATCTGCTCTATACCGCACGACAGGAGGATTTTGATGGGATTGCCATTATTGTCGGGAATACGGTGCTATCAACATTTTCCGACCACTTGCAGACCGTCGATGAACTGACTGGAACACCAGAACGTGTTGCTAAGGTCGAGGGCGTTCCCCTTACCTTACGCCTGTATGCCAATAACTGGACCTGGCCCGATTTGTGGTATGCACTGCTGTTGGGCGGGATGGGCGGAATCATTGCCGGGCTGCTCTGTTATTACATCATGAGTGTACGCCTTCGGCCGGGTAAGGAGATCGTTAACGGGATCAAGCGCGAGCAGTTTTATGTGGTTTATCAGCCCGTCGTGGATACCCATTCGCTGAGCGTCACCGGGCTGGAGGTGTTGCTACGCTGGAAGCATCCCACTGCGGGTGAAATCCCCCCGGACGCGTTTATTCACTACGCGGAAGCTCAGCAAATGATTGTACCGTTGACTCAACACCTGTTTAAACTCATCGCCCGTGATGCCCATGAACTGCAAAAAGTACTGCCTGTTGGCGCAAAGTTCGGCATCAACATCGCCCCCGATCACCTGCACAGCAGCAGTTTTAAAGACGACGTTCGCCAACTGCTCGCCTCGCTGCCGCCGAATCATTTTCAGATCGTGTTAGAAATCACCGAGCGCGATATGCTCAAAGAAGAGGAAGCATCACAACTCTTCGAATGGCTGCATACAGTTGGTTTTGAAATTGCCATTGATGACTTTGGTACCGGACACAGCGCGCTGATTTATCTGGAACGCTATACGCTGGATTATCTGAAAATCGATCGTGGTTTTATTAACGCGATAGGTACGGAAACGGTCACATCACCGGTACTGGATGCGGTGCTTACACTCGCCAGACGCCTCAATATGATGACGGTCGCAGAAGGGGTTGAAACGCCGGAGCAGGCCAAATGGTTGCATGATAAAGGCGTTCGCTACCTTCAGGGATACTGGGTAAGCCGTCCCTTACCTCTCAATGAGTTTGTCCGCTGGGTCACAAAACCGCATTCGCTACAATGGTAAGTCCGAAGTGCAAGGATTCACAATACGCGTCGCCTGACCTATGATGCAGGATAGAGACTGCCCTGCTTGCAGGTAATCAATTTAAGGACTCCCCTTGCAGATGATTGTTCGCGTATTGCTGCTGTTTATCATGCTGATGAGCTTCGGCATCCAGGCACAGGCTATCAAAGAGAGCTACGCTTTTGCCGTTCTGGGAGAACCCCGGTACGCCTTCAATTTTGATCATTTCGATTACGCCAACCCCGCCGCCCCCAAAGGCGGCCAGATCACCCTTTCGGCTAACGGTACCTTTGATAACTTCAACCGCTATGCCTTGCGCGGTAACCCTGGCGTACGCACCGAGCAACTTTACGACACCTTATTCACCACGTCAGATGATGAACCCGCGAGTTACTACCCACTTATCGCAGAGAGTGCCCGCTATGCAGACGACTATTCGTGGGTGGAAGTGACGATTAATCCTCACGCCCGCTTTCACGATGGCTCCCCGATCACCGCGAAAGATGTGGCCTTTACCTTTCATAAATTCATGACCGAAGGGGTTCCACAATTTCGTCTGGTATTCAAAGGCACCACGGTAAAAGCGATTGCCCCGCTGACCGTGCGGATGGAATTAGCCAAACCCGGTAAAGAGGACATGCTCAGTCTGTTCACGTTGCCCGTGATGCCGGAAGCATTCTGGAAGGATCATAAGCTCAGCGATCCCCTTTCAAAGCCGCCGCTAAGCAGCGGTCCATATCGCATCAGTCAGTGGAAAATGGGCCAGTACATTGTCTATTCACGGGTGAAGGATTACTGGGCGGCGAATCTGCCGGTGAATCGCGGGCGCTGGAATTTCGATACCATTCGCTACGACTACTATCTCGACGATAACGTCGCCTTTGAAGCATTTAAAGCCGGTGCGTTTGATGTACGCCTGGAAAGTGATGCCAAAAACTGGGCAACGCGCTATATCGGTAAAAGCTTTGATAATCAGTATATTGTCAAAGACGAACAGAAAAATGAGTCGGCGCAGGATACGCGGTGGCTGGCCTTTAATATCCAGCGCCCGGTGTTCAATGACCGACGCGTTCGGGAAGCGGTCACCCTGGCCTTTGACTTTGAGTGGATGAATAAGGCGCTGTTTTATAACGCCTGGAGTCGGACCAATAGCTATTTCCAGAATACCGAGTATGCCGCAAGGGACTATCCGGACGCGGCAGAGCTGGTTCTGCTTGCACCGTTGAAAAAAGCGCTGCCAGCAGAAGTCTTTAGCCAAATTTATCAGCCGCCGGTATCCAAAGGCGACGGTTACGATCGGGACAACTTGTTAAAAGCGGATAAGCTACTAAAAGACGCAGGCTGGGAACTGAAAGGCCAGCAGCGCATCAATACGGCCACCGGCAAACCGCTCCGCTTTGAACTGCTGCTGCCTTCAGGTGGTAACAGCCAGTGGGTTTTACCGTTCCAGCATAATCTTCAGCGGCTGGGTATTACGATGGACATCCGCCAGATTGATAACTCACAGTTTACCAACCGTAAACGCAGCCGTGATTATGACATGATGCCAACGCTGTGGCGCGCAACGCCCTGGCCGAGCTCCGATCTACAAATCCCCTGGTCTTCCGAATATATTGATTCAAGCTATAACGCCCCGGGGGTTAAAAGCCCGGTTGTTGATAATCTCATCAACCAGATCATCGCCGCTCAGGGCAATAAAGATAAACTGCTTCCACTTGGACGCGCGCTGGACAGAGTGCTAACCTGGAATTACTACATGTTGCCGATGTGGTACATGGCCGAAGATCGTCTGGCGTGGTGGGATAAATTCTCCCGCCCGACGATTCGCCCCACGTATACCATTGGCCTGGATAGCTGGTGGTATGACGTGAATCGGGCGGCAAAACTTCCTGCAGCCAGACGACAGGGAGAATAGATGGGCGCTTATCTCATACGCCGTTTGTTGCTGATTATCCCAACGCTGTGGGCCATCATCACTATCAACTTTTTTATTGTGCAAATTGCCCCTGGCGGCCCGGTCGATCAGGCGATTGCCGCCATCGAATTTGGTCAGACCAGCATTCTGCCTGGCAGCGGTAACGAAGGCGTACGCCCCAGCCACGCGCAAACCGGCGTGGGTAATATCAGTGACAGCCAGTATCGTGGCGGACGTGGCCTTGATCCGGAAGTGATCGCAGAAATCACTCAACGCTACGGCTTCGATAAACCGCTACACGAACGTTATTTCACCATGCTGTGGAATTATGTGCGCTTCGACTTTGGCGACAGCCTGTTTCGTAGCGCCTCGGTGCTAACGCTCATTAAAGACAGCTTGCCGGTGTCCATTACGCTGGGGCTATGGAGCACGTTGATTATCTATCTGGTGTCGATCCCCCTTGGGATCCGTAAGGCGGTACATAACGGGAGCCGGTTCGATGTCTGGAGTAGCGCATTCATCATTATTGGCTATGCCATTCCCGCGTTTTTATTTGCGATTTTACTGATCGTCTTCTTTGCCGGCGGCAGCTATTACGACATCTTCCCGCTGCGTGGTCTGATCTCAGCAAATTTTGACAGCCTGCCCTGGTATCAGAAGATAACCGATTATCTCTGGCACATTACTCTGCCGGTGCTGGCGACGGTCATTGGCGGCTTTGCGGCGTTAACCATGCTGACCAAAAACGCATTTCTTGATGAAGTACGCAAACAGTACGTCGTTACCGCTCGCGCAAAAGGGGTGAGTGAAAAGAACATCCTGTGGAAACATGTGTTTCGCAACGCCATGCTGCTGGTGATTGCCGGGTTCCCCGCCACCTTTATCAGCATGTTTTTTACGGGTTCACTGCTGATCGAAGTGATGTTTTCCCTTAATGGCCTGGGGTTGCTCGGTTATGAGGCCACCGTGTCGCGTGACTATCCGGTAATGTTTGGCACACTCTACATCTTCACCCTGATTGGCCTGCTGCTGAATATCCTCAGCGATATCAGCTATACGCTGGTCGATCCGCGAATTGACTTTGAGGGACGCTAATGGCGCCGTTAAGCCCCGTTAATCAGGCCCGCTGGGCGCGCTTTCGCCATAATCGCCGTGGCTATTGGTCGCTGTGGATCTTTCTCATTCTGTTCGGTCTGAGCTTATGTTCTGAGCTTATCGCCAATGATAAACCCCTGCTGGTACGCTATGACGGAAACTGGTATTTCCCCCTGGTCAAAAACTACAGTGAAAGTGATTTTGGCGGCCCGCTGGCAACGAAAGCGGACTATCAGGATCCCTGGCTGAAACAGCAACTGGAATCCAGCGGCTGGATCCTTTGGGCGCCCGTTCGCTTTGGCGCGAATAGCATTAACTTCGCATCCGATCGCCCCTTCCCTTCCCCACCTTCTGCGCAAAACTGGCTGGGTACCGATGCCAACGGCGGCGACGTGCTGGCGCGAATTCTTTATGGCACCCGCATCTCGATCCTCTTCGGCCTGATGCTGACCTTATGTTCAAGCGTGATGGGAGTTATGGCCGGGGCGCTACAGGGCTATTACGGCGGTAAAGTGGATCTATGGGGGCAACGATTCATTGAAGTCTGGTCCGGAATGCCGACGCTGTTTCTGATCATCCTGCTTTCAAGTATTGTGCAGCCCAACTTCTGGTGGCTGCTCGCCATTACAGTGCTGTTCGGCTGGATGAGTCTGGTGGGCGTGGTGCGTGCGGAGTTTTTACGCACCCGAAATTTTGACTATATCCGTGCCGCGCAGGCGCTCGGCGTCAGCGATCGCAGCATTATTTTTCGCCATATGCTGCCAAACGCCATGGTGGCGACGCTGACCTTCTTACCGTTTATTTTATGTAGTTCCATCACCACCCTGACGTCACTGGACTTTCTCGGCTTCGGTCTGCCGCTGGGTTCTCCCTCGTTAGGCGAACTGCTTCTGCAAGGCAAAAATAACCTACAGGCGCCGTGGCTGGGAATTACCGCCTTTTTCTCCGTTGCCGTGCTGCTTTCGCTGCTGATCTTTATCGGCGAGGCCGTCCGTGACGCATTCGATCCCAACAAGGCGGTATAAGATGTCGCAGCCGTTGCTCGCTATTGATAATTTAACCCTCGGTTTTCGCAAGCAGGATACCGTCCGTACCGTGGTTAATGATGTCTCATTGCGCGTAGAGGCGGGAGAAACGCTGGCGCTGGTGGGAGAATCCGGTTCGGGCAAAAGCGTCACGGCGCTCTCCGTCCTGCGTCTACTGCCAACGCCACCAGCAGTCTATCTCGGCGGCGATATTCGGTTTCACGGTGAGTCGTTATTGCACGCCAGTGAACAGACCCTGCGCGGCGTTCGGGGCAACAGGATCGCCATGATTTTCCAGGAACCGATGGTGTCGCTGAACCCGCTGCATAACCTGGAAAAACAGCTCTATGAAGTGCTTTCTCTGCACCGGGGAATGCGGCGGGAAGCGGCTCGCGCCGAAATATTAACCTGCCTTGACCGCGTCGGGATCCGCCAGGCGGCAAAACGCCTCGGTGATTACCCCCATCAGCTTTCCGGCGGCGAGCGCCAGCGTGTAATGATTGCGATGGCGCTACTGACAAAGCCGGAACTGCTGATCGCGGATGAACCCACCACGGCGCTGGACGTTTCCGTACAGGCGCAAATCCTGCTTCTGCTGCGTGAGCTTCAGCGCGAGCTGAACATGGGGATGCTGTTCATCACTCATAACCTCAGTATTGTAAAAAAACTCGCGGACAGTATCGCGGTCATGCAGCACGGGCGCTGCGTTGAGCAAAACCTCGCCGCGCCGCTGTTGAACGCGCCAAAGCACCCTTACACGCAGAAATTGCTGAACAGTGAGCCGGCGGGCGACCCCGTGCCGCTGCCCGAGGCGCAATCCCCTTTGCTGAAAGTCAGCGACCTGCGCGTCTCCTTCCCGGTTCGTAAAGGCATTCTCCGGCGTGTAGTGGCAAGTAATGACGTGGTGAAAGGGCTCAGCTTCAGTCTGCAACCCGGCGAGACCCTGGGACTGGTGGGAGAGTCAGGCTCGGGAAAAAGTACCACAGGGCTGGCGCTGCTGCGTTTAATTACCTCGCAGGGAAGCATCGAGTTTGACGGTCAGCAGTTGCAATTCCTCAACCGCCGCCAGCTTCTGCCGGTTCGTCACCGTATTCAGGTAGTTTTTCAGGACCCAAACTCATCGCTGAATCCGCGGCTGAGCGTTTTACAGATTATTGAAGAGGGGTTGCGCGTCCATCAGCCCACGCTCTCCGCAGAGCAACGCGAGCAGCAGGTTATCGCTGTCATGAAGGAAGTGGGACTGGATGCACAGACACGACATCGCTACCCGGCAGAGTTTTCTGGCGGCCAACGCCAGCGTATCGCCATCGCCAGGGCATTGATTCTGCAGCCATCGCTGATCGTACTTGATGAGCCGACCTCTTCGCTTGACCGAACGATACAGGCGCAAATTCTCGCTCTGTTAAAATCACTACAGCTGAAACATCGCCTGGCTTACATTTTTATAAGCCACGATCTGCACGTGGTACGTGCGTTATGCCATCAGGTGATTGTGTTAAGGCAGGGTGAGGTCGTCGAGCAGGGGCTATGCGGCCAGGTTTTCAGCGCACCGCAGCAGGCGTATACGCGTCAACTTCTCGCGCTAAGTTGACGCTTAAATCGGGTTGCTATTGGAAAACGGCTCGGCAATCGCGACACCAAAGTTCTTCAGGCGACAGGTGGCAGCAAATTCGTCCTGACGATTGACGAACAGGCAGGGCTCACCGTCACACTCCAGCACCGAGCATTGCACCTGGATATCACCCAGCGCCTGGCTCAGTTTGTGCATGATAAGCCACGCGCTGTCACCGGCAGGGCTCAGCAATTTAAGCGCCACCAGACTGTTTTCTCCGCCCTGGCCATTTTGCGGAATCGGTTCAACTTTCAGACCTGCCAAACCCGTAGACCACCTATAGCACTGTGGCAGACGATGTACGATTGAGAGCGGTAATGTAGTCACTTTCTTTCCCCGGAAGTACAAGCACTTCACAATTTATTTACATCAATATTAACACATCATTGACAACCCGTCCTTAAACAGATTAACAATGTGCGTCCCTGCCCCGCGCGGTCTGTATGACCTTTGTTAAAATAATGTAATCATGCGAGACATCTATGCGGGCTATATGTACCCCTTTCTGCGATCTAACTCAACCTTTTTGAATACAATGATGTGACTATTTACATAAATCGATTTTACATAATGTAAACATACGTCGGGGAATTGATAGGCTGGTCGTTGATGTATATCAACAAAGGAAGCCGAGCGGCTTCCAGGTTGTGTATTTGATCACCGTTTTTTCGGACGGCTTGCATAGAGATAAAATAAAATCGAACATGTCGCACAAAAAGCAATCGACCAGATCATGGGCCAGGCCGAGTTAAACGTCGCTAACGAGAGCAGCGCCCCCACTATCGCGCCAATGCCAAAACGGAATGTACCCGCCAGCGACGAAGCGGTTCCTGCCATATGGGGGAACTCGTCTAGAATGACCGCCATTGCATTGGATGAGATCATCGAGACGCAGCCGACAAACACAGCAACGCCAAGCACCAGAGCCCAAAATCCCACGCCGAATACCGCGCTGAGTACCATCCATATCGCCATAACGAACTGGATCCACAGGCCGGTGCGGAACATTCTCAGCGCGCCAATGCGCCGCACAAAGCGGCTGTTGATAATCGTCATGATGAATAGAAAGACGATATTCAGAGCGAAGTAGTAGCCAAAATGCTGCGGTGAAACGTGGTTGATCTCGATATATACGAAGGGACCCGCACTCAGAAACGAGAACATCCCGGCAAAGCTAAAACCACTCGCCAGCATATAGCTGAGCACCCGCTTATGGCGAAACAGCGAGGCAAAGTTACCGATGGTGGTGCGAATGTGAAATGGCTGTCGCTTCTCTACAGGCAGCGTTTCTTTAATGAGCATCGCGATCATCACCGACGCCAGAATCGCCGCCAGTGCGAGGATCCAGAAAATATAGTGCCAGCTCAGCCACACCAGCACCCAGCCGCCGACGATGGGCGCCATCAGCGGCGCGATAGTGGTAACCAGCATGACAAAGGACATCATGCGGGAGAACTCTTCCTTCGGGTAGATATCGCGCATTAACGCATTTATCACGACGCTGGCCGCCGCCGCCGCGAGCCCGTGAAAGAAGCGCATCACGATCAGTTGATCAATGGTTTGTGCCAGCGCACAGGCCACCGCCGCAGCAGCAAATATCAGCGTTCCGCCGAGGATGACAGGCTTACGCCCGAGGCTGTCCGCCATTGGCCCATAGAGTAACTGCCCGACGGCAAAACCCAGAATATAAGTACTGAGCGTCATCTGCGCACTGCCTGCCGGCACACCAAACTGATCGGAGATCACCGGTAGCGCCGGCAGATACATATCGATCGACAGCGGCATCAGCATGGCCAACAGGCCGAGAATAAAGACAATGGCAAAAGATGAGTGCTGCCGGGTGGTCACAAATAAGCTCCTGAATTTAGCCAGCCAGTTTTAACTTACGCTGGCAATTTCTTCTTCGGTCAGTGGGCGGTATTCACCCGGATCGAGATCCACATCCAGCGTAATACCGCCGATGCGTTCACGGTGCAGTTCCACTACATGGTTCCCTACCGCCGCGAACATACGCTTCACCTGGTGATAGCGCCCTTCGCTAATAGTCAGACGCACCTGATTGGGCGTGATCACTTCCAGCACCGCCGGCCTGGTGAGATCTTTCTCGTTATGCAGCTGTACGCCTTTGGCGAACTGTGCAGCGGTGTCATCCGCAACCGGAGACTCCAGCGTAACCAGATAGGTTTTTTCACAATGATGGCGCGGCGAGGTGATCCGATGCGACCACTGACCGTCGTCGGTCATCAGAACCAGACCGGTAGTGTCGATATCCAGACGCCCCGCAGCGTGTAACTTATGGGCGACAGGCTCATCAAGAAAATAGAGCACCGTAGGGTGATCGGGATCGTCCGTTGAGCACACATAGCCCTGCGGCTTGTTAAGCATGAAGTAACGAGGACCATTTTGCTGAACCAGCGTATTACCGTCGTATTCGACATCGTGTTCTGGCAGCAGTTTGAACGCGGTATTTTTGACGATTTCACCATCCACGGTAACACGGCTACTGCGGATTTCACGCCCGGCAATAGCGCGGCTGACGCCGAGTTGCTGAGCGATAAATTTATCAAGTCGCATGAGATTGAATTTGCCTGTAAAAATACGGGAATCGGGCAGCATGCCCGAAAAGTGGAGCCATTATCTGCCCAGTATAGCGGGCTAACAACATCCCTCAAGGGAAAACGATTCGTGGCATACTATACCCGAGTTCGTTATGCATTGTGAGATCATGATTTTTACACTACGCCCTTACCAGCAAGAAGCCGTGGACGCCACGCTTAACCATTTTCGTCACCACCGCACGCCTGCGGTGATTGTCCTGCCCACCGGGGCCGGAAAAAGTCTGGTGATTGCCGAACTGGCGCGCGTCGCCAGGGGGCGCGTGCTGGTACTGGCGCATGTTAAAGAGCTGGTTGCACAGAACCATGCGAAATACTGCGCACTCGGACTGGGGGCTGATATTTTCGCCGCCGGGCTCAAGCGTAAAGAAAGCCACGGAAAAGTGGTGTTTGGCAGCGTTCAGTCCGTGGCGCGCAATCTGGACGCCTTTCAAAGCGAGTTCTCACTGCTGATTGTCGATGAATGCCATCGCATCGGCGATGACGAGGAAAGCCAGTATCAGCAAATCCTCAACCACCTGAGCAGTGTTAATCCGCAGATCCGTCTGCTGGGGCTGACCGCGACCCCGTTTCGTCTGGGGAAGGGCTGGATTTATCATTTCCACTATCACGGAATGGTACGCGGAGACGAAAAGGCGCTCTTTCGCGACTGTATTTATGAGTTACCGTTGCGCTATATGATTAAACACGGCTACCTCACGCCGCCGGAGCGTCTCGACATGCCTGTCGTGCAGTACGACTTCAGCCGTTTGCAGGCGCAGAGCAACGGTCTGTTCAGCGAAGCCGATCTAAACCGGGAGCTAAAAAAACAGCAGCGCGTTACGCCGCACATCATTAGCCAGATTGTGGAATTCGCCCAGAGCCGCAAAGGGGTGATGATTTTCGCCGCGACGGTTGAACACGCCAGGGAAATTGTTGGGCTGCTGCCCGCCGACGATGCCGCGCTGATTACCGGCGATACGCCCGGCGCTGAACGCGACGATCTGATCGAGGCCTTTAAAGCACAGCGCTTTCGCTATCTGGTCAACGTTTCCGTCTTAACCACCGGCTTTGACGCCCCGCACGTTGATCTCATTGCCATTTTGCGCCCCACCGAATCGGTCAGCCTGTACCAACAAATTGTTGGACGCGGTCTGCGTCTTGCGCCGGGGAAGACCGACTGCCTGATCCTGGATTACGCGGGCAACCCGCACGATCTTTTTTCACCAGAAGTGGGAAGTCCGAAAGGCAAAAGTGACAACGTGCCCGTCCAGGTATTCTGCCCTTCCTGTGGCTTCGCCAACACCTTCTGGGGCAAAACCACCGCAGACGGCACGCTCATTGAGCATTTTGGCCGCCGCTGCCAGGGCTGGTTTGAAGATGATGACGGGCACCGCGAACAGTGCGACTTTCGCTTTCGCTTTAAAAACTGTCCGCAGTGTAACGCCGAGAACGACATTGCCGCTCGCCGCTGCCGCGAGTGTGACACCATTCTGGTCGATCCTGACGACATGCTGAAAGCAGCGCTGAAGTTGAAAGACGCACTGGTGCTCCGCTGTAGCGGCATGACGATGCAGCACGGCCATGATGAGAAAGGCGAGTGGCTGAAAATTACCTATTACGACGAAGACGGGGCGGACGTTAGCGAGCGCTTCCGTTTACAAACGCCCGCTCAGCGCACCGCGTTTGAACAGCTGTTTATTCGCCCGCATACCCGCACACCGGGTGTACCGCTTCGCTGGATTACGGCGGCGGATATCCTTGCGCAAGAGCCGCTGTTACGCCACCCGGATTTTGTTGTCGCCCGCATGAAAGGCCAGTACTGGCAGGTGCGCGAGAAAGTTTTTGACTACGAAGGGCGTTTCCGCCGGGCACATGAATTACGCGGATAATCGTACTTTTGATTGATGTGACGGGCGTTTGAGTATAGAATCTCGCCCGCTTTTGCATACGCAAAGCAGATCACTTACCTGTTGCTGGGTCGCCTGTAGCAGGAATTATAAAAGAGAGATTTAAATGTTTACTATCAACGCTGAAGTACGTAAAGAGCAGGGTAAGGGTGCGAGCCGCCGCCTGCGTGCCGCTAACAAGTTCCCGGCAATCATCTACGGTGGCAAAGAAGCCCCGATTGCTATCGAACTGGATCACGACCTGATCATGAACATGCAAGCTAAAGAAGGTTTCTATAGCGAAGTTCTGACTATCGTTGTTGACGGTAAAGAAGTAAAAGTTAAAGCTCAGGCTGTACAGCGTCACGCGTTCAAGCCGAAGCTGACTCACATCGACTTCGTTCGCGCGTAATCGCCAACACGTCGAAAAAAAACCCGCTTCGGCGGGTTTTTTTATGGTCTGACAAGGCTGCCTGATCAGCGTAGCGCCATCAGGCTTTATTCTCTTACTTCCCGCCCGAAGTGCGACGCTGCAACTGATCGCGCAGATTCGGCGGCGTACCCTTAATGGTTAACGTATCGGTGGCCGGGTCCCAGAAAATACGTTCGCCTAACAGCATCGCATCGAAGTTAATGGTTAACCCTCCGCCGCTTCCGGCATATTTGGTTAACTGCCTCAGCGTGCTGCGATCGGCCGGGAAACTCTCTTCCAGCTCGTAACCCTTCTCGGCGGTAAATTCGCTAAAACTCACTTCACTGACGCCGGAAAGCTCTTTGGACAACGACTCCAGTTCGATCTCTTCGCCAGCCTGCAACTGCTCGTTGCAGTAGCTGTATACCTGCTGGCGGACGTTCTGGCGCTCTGCTTTATCGAGCTGCGCCTCAGCGGTAAAGTCATCGACGGCCTGCAACAGCCCTCGGTTTTGCGCTTTAGCGTTCAGGCCTTCGCTGGCCCCCAGGAAATCCATAAAGAAATCGGCGACTTTGCGCCCTACCCGCCCTTTCAGGAAGGTCAGATAGCGGGTGGACTCCGGGTTGGTTTCCCACTCGGTCAGGTCGATACGCGCCACAATATCCGCATGATTGATATCCAGATAGTGTGTCGGGTTGATATCCAGGTTTTCGTTGACGCGCATGCTGCTCAGGTTGTTGAGCACCGTCACCATCAAATATTCTACCGCCAGATAACGGTAGTGGCAGAAGAGCACAATGCCGCCTTCGGCAAAGGGATATTTCGCCAGCTCGTCACGCAGACGACCGGTCGCCGCCCGACTAAAGGCCAGAAAATCCTCTTCCCCCTGACGCTGCAAGCGCAGCGCCTGCGCCAGCTCACTCTCTTCGTTGAACAGGCCATAGGCTTTATTTTTCGCGCTGTAGACGCGATGTAGTTCAGCCATCATATCGACAACGGTATTTGTGGGTTCCAGCAATGAATCGCGCAACACCAGCTCAAGATTTTGCTCATCGCGCTTGATAAGCTGATGCAGGGCAATCTGGTTGATATCCAGACTCATGATAAACTCTCCTTAAAGACCGGGCGGTATTCAACCACCACCCGCGAAGCGACGCAACAGAAGTTACACCGCCGTTTTGCTTATGACCTGTAACGCGAATTATTTACGGATAAAAATGCGGAAAAAAAACTGCTGCTACGGTAATATATTGCCCTTTCATGAATAAACTGATGTCGATTTATGCCACAAGTCTCCCGCTATAGTGATGAAACCGTTGAACAACTGCTCACCGAGATGCTCAACGTACTGGAAAAACATAAGGCTCCGACTGATCTTTCCCTGATGGTACTGGGCAATATGGTCACTAACCTTATCAACACCAGCATTGCCCCGGCCCAGCGCCAGGCGATTGCAAACTCTTTTGCTCGCGCATTGCAGTCCTCGGTTAACGACGACAAAGCGCATTAACAGCCGATTTCGGGGAAACGAACGACTCGTTATGGTAACTCATCGTCAGCGCTACCGTGAAAAAGTCTCCCAGATGGTTAGTTGGGGACATTGGTTTGCACTGTTCAACATTCTGCTGGCCATTGTGCTCGGCAGCCGTTACCTGTTTGTCGCCGACTGGCCGACAACGCTGACCGGTCGCGTTTACTCCTATCTGAGCATTGTCGGGCATTTCAGCTTTCTGGTGTTTGCGACCTATCTGCTGATTTTGTTCCCGCTGACGTTTATCGTCATGTCCCAGCGACTGATGCGTTTCCTGTCCGCCATTCTGGCGACGGCGGGAATGACGCTGTTGCTGATCGACAGCGAAGTCTTTACCCGCTTCCATTTGCATCTCAATCCTATCGTCTGGGAACTGGTCATTAACCCGGACCAGAACGAAATGGCGCGTGACTGGCAACTGATGTTTATCAGCGTGCCGGTTATCCTGCTGATTGAAATGCTTTTTGCCACCTGGAGCTGGCAAAAGCTGCGTAGCCTCACGCGTCGCCGCCATTTTGCCAAGCCGCTGGCGGCCTTCTTCTTTGTCTCGTTTATCGCCACGCATGTGATTTACATTTGGGCAGACGCCAATTTCTATCGCCCGATCACCATGCAACGCGCCAACCTGCCGCTCTCTTACCCGATGACGGCACGCCGTTTTCTCGAAAAACACGGTCTGCTGGATGCGCAGGAGTATCAGCGTCGTCTGGTTGAACAAGGCAATCCGGAGGCGGTTTCTGTTCAGTATCCGCTTAGCAGCCTGCGCTACCGTGATATGGGTACCGGGCAAAACGTGCTGCTGATTACCGTGGATGGACTGAACTATTCACGCTATGAAAAACAAATGCCCGCCCTCGCCGGATTTGCGCAGCAAAACACCGCCTTCACAAACCATATGAGTTCTGGCAATACCACCGATAACGGTATTTTTGGCCTGTTCTACGGCGTGTCGCCGAGCTATATGGACGGTATTCTCTCCACCAGAACGCCTGCGGCCCTGATTTCCGCGCTGAACCAGCAAGGCTATCAGTTGGGGCTGTTCTCGTCCGATGGCTTTACCAGTCCGCTGTATCGTCAGGCACTGTTGTCAGACTTCTCCATGCCAAACGTGCAAACGCAGTCGGACGAGCAGACCGCCAGCCAGTGGATTAACTGGTTAGGGCGTTACGCGCAGGAAGATAACCGCTGGTTCTCATGGGTTTCGTTTAACGGCACCAATCTCGACGACAGTATCCAGAAGAACTTCTCCCGCCGCTACGCGCGTGCCGCCGGTGACGTTGACGATCAGATTAACCGCGTACTCGGCGCGTTACGCGAGTCCGGTAAGCTCGACAACACCGTGGTGATTATCACTGCAGGGCGCGGTATCCCGTTAAGCGATGAAGAGAAAAACTTCGACTGGTCCCGCGGACACTTACAGGTTCCATTAATCATCCACTGGCCGGGAACGCCAGCACAGCAGATTAACAGCCTGACCGACCATACTGACGTGATGACCACGCTAATGCAGCGATTGCTACATGTCAGCACGCCTGCAAACGAGTATTCGCAGGGGCAGGATCTGTTCAACGCGACGCGTCGCCACTACTGGGTAACGGCTGCGGATGGCAACACGCTGGCGATCACGACCCCGGAAATGACGCTGGTGTTAAACAGCAATGGTAAATATCAGACATATGATTTACGCGGCGAGAAGATTAAAGATCAGAAACCGCAACTGAGTTTGCTGTTGCAGGTCCTGACCGATGAGAAACGTTTTATTGCTAACTGATTTATTATTAGTCAGTTAGCAGGTCGTCCCCTTGCATTCGGTGTGGAAAGCGGTAGTATTAGCACCCACAAGTCGGCACGTAGCGCAGCCTGGTAGCGCACCGTCATGGGGTGTCGGGGGTCGGAGGTTCAAATCCTCTCGTGCCGACCAAAATACTCCTTAAAAACCAGCCTTTTACGGCTGGTTTTTTTATGCCTGAAATTTGTACGGGGTGAAACTGGGGTGAAATGGGGGTGAAACCACCGTCATATTAGATGACAGGGCAGCTATCAAACTCTCCCGATCGTGCATCATTGATGATGTAAGTGATCACCCCAAATACTGGCGAAGTCACATTGTAGTCCCCCTCTGCTCCTGGTATTTCTTCTCGCCTACCGTTCTCCAGATTCACTAGGTGTGGCCTCGGGTGTGAGCGGAAGCGTTTTATCTTTAGCTCACCATCTAACCTACAGATGAGCAGAGAGCCATCGCAAGGTATCAGGGAGCTATCTACCACTAGCAAGGCACCATTCATGATGCCTTCTCTCCAGTATGTCTGCCCTGCTCTCATGAAGTATGTAGCTGATGGATGCTCAATAAATTTCTCGTCTAGCGATATGTGGCGCTCAACGTAGTCCGCTGCCGGAGAAGGGAAGCCCATAGTTACCTCTATCTACTATTGACACTGGATAAAAACACAGTATATATACTGTATATCCAACCAGTAAAGGGAGAAGGTAAAAATGTTTGTTGAGCTGGTTTATGACAAGAGAAACGTTGCCGGGTTGCCAGGTGCAAGTAACATCATTCTGGCCGAATTGACGAAGCGGGTGCACCGGATTTTTCCTGATGCTGAGGTGAGGGTGAAGCCAATGCAGGCTAACGCCTTAAACAGCGACTGCACCAAAACTGAGAAAGAACGGCTGAACCGCATGCTGGAAGAAATGTTTGAAGAATCTGATATGTGGCTGGTTTCAGAATAAGAGCATTGTTTTGTCATATTGCATATGTAGGAACCGCACCGGCGGGCAATCATTCAATACTCGCACGATCGAACGATCGCCAGCCAGCCGCAACCGTAGTCTTGCATACGGTGTGGTTGCGGCAACTTATTCCTTTAACACCGCAATTTCTGGCTTAAACTAAATAATGAACATTCCACCTCAATAAATGTCTAAGAAAGGAATCCTATGACTAAAAAGAAGCCTTATGATCACCAATCTGATATTAGTATTATCCATAACTGCCATTTCCCTGTGTGTAATAACGTTTGCATTAATTAAAATTGGAATTGGATTATCAAACAATCCAGATAAAAGCGATAGCTAAGCACTTGTATGGGCCAACCGCCCCCGTTCTTCCATACGGTGCGGTTGCGGCACCATGTGTGTTATGCGCATTTACTGGTCACTATGGTGTCAGTAACACCAGCGGATGCTTTTTTGAGCGCACGATTGAATGCAATAACAGTAACAGGATTTTTCTTCGCTTTAACACGGTTTGAATGGCTCTGGAACACATAAACATCATCAGGATATGCTTCTCTTCGCCTCCTGATTAGGCTCCTCACAGGAGATGGAGCTAACACTCTCACCTCCTTTAATCGCCCTCTCTGTTTGAAAGTAAGCCATTCGCCGGAAAGGTCGCTATAGTGAAGCCTGATTATTCTACCAACCCCTACCGGCAGGTAGTAAAGACAGCCCCATAAATCAGACCAGGTATCACTGATGCTTCTTAGCCTGGCATTTATCACGGCAAATTCATAAAAGGTCAGCACACCCCGTCCTTTTCTCCATTGGTGTAAATATCCTTATAATTATTACGTACCTATTTCAAAGATCCAGTTATTTTAACAGATTGGCTGTACCAGTTGCTCAGCGGTTAACTTTGGTTGTCCTACTCTCCGATCCGACCTTCCGTGCCCGTAACTGCTAAACCGGCACGAATGCGTTCGACAATTAGTGCTCTTTCCACTTAAGTCTTTGTCATCATGACGCGAAAAGAAGAAATATTGTCAAGATGATAAATGGCCGTTATTGCAAAGGTTGGTTTAGGAGATGCGGTTCATCTTGCAAATTTTACATCCGGAGTTAACTGGCGGAGAACGCCTGACGGATACATCGAGCAATGGGGACAATCTGCGGTAGCGAACTCATCAACAGGGATTGCAGTCGCAACATTTCCTGTCCCTTTCCCGACCGAGTGCCTGACAGTGCCTGACAGTTCAAATTGGTGAAGTGACGAATACTCAGACCGGAAATTCGGGCGTGAAATCCTGGGGGGTGAGCCTGGACACTCTTACTAAGACGGGAGTATCAGGGGTTCTGGATGTAACAGGCTCCCCGGCTACTGGTGAGTTTTTCATTTACAGAGCTATCGGGAGATAGAATGAATATTTATAAATGGTCGGCCATTAATAATGCATTTTTCCCCGTCAGTTTGCTTGACAGTTACATGACGGCGGGTTGGAACTTATCTGATGCAATTGACATTCCTGATGATGTTTCAATGGAATATATGGGGGGCCCGCCTGATGGAATGATTCGAGTAGCTGGGGATGACGGGTTACCTGCATGGTCTGAAATCCCTCCAGCAACTCATGAAGAAGAAGTGGCTGCCGCTGAATCGCAAAAACAATTGTTAATTGACCAGGCCAATGCCCACATGAATAGTAAGCAGTGGCCTGGTAAAGCCGCGATTGGACGCCTGACGGGAGACGAACTGGCGCAGTACAATCTGTGGCTGGATTATCTGGACGCACTGGAGTCTATCGACTCCTCCAGCACACCGGATATTAACTGGCCTGCTCCACCTGAGGTGTAAACACCTCACCGTCACAGGTAAAGCCCGGCTGCACAAAGTCCGGGCATTCTACCCAAACCAATAATGGGTGAAAGCGACCAGCAGGATCGATATCCGTTATTTCAACTACAGTGTTGTTCTCTATTCTTGCCCACATATTTACCACCTGATAATAATTACACCGTTTCCACCTTTACCAGCGCGTCCGGCAACTGCCGGTGCGCCCAGCGCGGCTCCGGCACCTCCTCCACCTGGCCCATACGCATCAATTCCGTCATGTGTGGATGTATCAACAGCGCCTTGTCCTCCGGGGCCACCACCGCCACCACCAACGAAACTGGTCGAGAAAGAAGAACCAGGATTTCCTGGGCCAAGTGAAGTATTAAAATCGCCACCGATACCAACGCCGCAGGCTCCACCTGACGGAGTTGCACCGCCAGTCCCGCCTGTTGCTGACAAGATTGAACCGAATGAAGTAGTTCCACCATTAGTACCTGCAATATTGCTGGTTCCCGCCACTGGCGCGATACCACCATTACCAACTGTCAGGGTGACTGACTCTACTTCTGTAAGGTCAGTTAATTTTTCGGCGACACCGCCACCACCGCCACCTCCGCCTCCGGCAGCTCGTCCGCCAGAACCTCCGCCACCAATGACTTTCACGTAGCATTTTCTGCCTTTGCGTAACTCATCAGGCACAACCCAATTCACAACACCGGGAGCAGAAAAAACCACCATGTTTTTATAGCCAAAGGCTGACTCTTCCAAACCAAGGTTTGCGAGAGCCGTTGCAATCGCTTCTGGGCCATCTGATGCAATATCACCAAACGGATTCGAACGACTCAAAAGTAATGAACGAAGTGCGGTTAATAACTGATTGTGTTTCCCTTTATCCAGTTCCTCGCCGGATTCTTCTACCACCGCACAGAGTTCTTCCTGAAGCATGTCAAAATAATCATCGTCAAGATCGGTTGCCGGGGTTCCTGTCTGGGGGTTCCCTCGGGTAAAGCCGTTCTTGCCCGCGCCGAATTTATCTTTCTGCGCAGTTACTGTATCTATACGGTGCATGGGTTACTCCGGATATTTGAAAATTACATAGGTATGAGAAGGGCAAAGCTTATTGAGGACACACTCAACAACTGTGTCGCCCCATATTCTGATCGATGAATCACAGGGATCGTTGCAGGTCATCCAGGTTGTTTCTGTCGATGATGGCATATTGACCTGCCAGTAATACCGCCAGTCCGTGGAATACACCCCATCAGTACATTTTGAAGTGCAGGTAAACGTGCTTTTATCGTATCGCGTTATAGTCGCCCCAGGCTTTCCAAGAGCAACAAGCTGGGCCAGATAAAACGCCTCGTTAATCCCACCAGCCAGGTTAACTTTTCCATCAAGGCGTTGTTGGCGCTGACGTATTGTCTGGGTTCCGGATGGAATACATTCATCAGGTAAACCACAACATTTTTCCCAGCGGTTAATCAGTTCTGTAGTGGTACGCGGGTCGATCTCCAGCATCAATGAATCAGCGCGCCGATGCACTCTGAGTAATGAGGGGGCGGTCCCTTTTATCGCCACATCATCAACTGTCCAGGCTGGCCCTGGAGGAAGAAGCGCGGCGAGCAGGTGAATATAATCATCTTCATTCACTGCCACGTTACGCCTCCCAGAACGGCCAGTTCATTCTTCGCGATCGGCGTATCAGCCGCCGGCGCAATCAGTTTGTGGCTGTGCTCACCAGCAGCAATTGAGATGGCTTCATTGATGCGCGACAACTCGAGAACCCCATCAGGATAACCATCACGAAGGAGGAAAGAACGAAGTTCGGCCACTACTGCAGCTCGTGTTTCAGCATTGTCCGGATTCAGATCAATAGTGAAATCGATGGTTTTAGGTGTCGCTTTGAAAACATACAAATCAGAACCCGCCACAGGTGCCAGTGGTTCTATATGCGCCTGCGCGGCAGCTACAGTTGCGTCATCAAGTATCGGATTGATCAGGTCACTACTTGCGACCATCACACCAACAGTGCCTGTCCCCATCCAGTGGCGGTAAGTCCAGGCTCGAGTGATCCCGGGAACCTCTTTAGCCCAGACAATATAATCACCATCTGCGCCACCCTGTGGTGTCCAGTAGTAGCGCTCAAGAACTCTCGAACGCCACTCTTCAACATCCTCTACATCAACACCTCCCGCCAGCGTGTCAGCCATCCCGCCAGATGGCAGCCCATTAACCGGAGTGACAAGAGACAGCGAAGTGCCATCGTCCACATTTCCTGTAATGCCATTAACATTACAAATTATGGGTAGCCGTAATACTCCACCAGCACTTTTAGCATCGGCCGTCGCTGTGTACTGAACAAAATCATCACGCTGGATGATGGCCCCGGCTTTGACTGTCAGATTGTCAGCCACACCCTCCCATCGCATGAAACCAGCCGCTGCTGTTGCGGCCTTTCTCGGACACCGCTTCATGGCAGCATGACGGGCAAGCCATCCCTCATCACATAGATCTGGCAGCATATTCATTGCCAGATAATCGATGTACCCGTAAACCGTATGTAATGCCCCGGCATAGACTTTAGCCCTGACATCCTCATCCATCCGGCGAAGTTCATCATTGATATCCAGACGGGCAAAGAGATCGGTGCGTATCATGCTGATATTTTCAGCCAGTGTTGGCCGCTGGAATTCACTGTCCGCCATAAGTGATTACGCTCCATAAATCATTAAAGGAAATGGTAACCGGCCCGTCCCGGTGCCAGAGAACAATTTGATTACCGAGTTCGTTAATACCGGTTCGCTGAATATCAATGTCGATACGTGATACCACCCCATCATCAATCATCCACTGGAGTGCATCACGCAGATAAATTCGCGCCTTATTCACCAGGGCATTGGTCAATTTGCTGCGTTGTAAAAGCCACAGTTTTGAGCCGTAACGATCATTGGCAACAACGGGCCATGTATCGCCCCACCAGCCCATAGGGACATCAGCATTGTCATCCGGATCAGCACGACGATGTGTAAAAAGTGAAATAACCACAGCCCTTACCAGCGGATTCAGCGACGAACTGACGCTAACCCGCTTACCATTTACCGTAAGCCACAGTTCCATCATTCCCCCATCTGATTGGCCGGGGTATCAGTGTTGTTACCCTGCCCGTTTTCTCTGTGTTTATGACCGTTATAGACAATCCGCATCGCTGACATCGTCAGCCCGCCGGAATCACACAGATCCTTAATATGTCCCGTTGCTTCAATATCCATTTCAAAACGGGCTTTCGGGGCATTAACAAACCGGATTAAATTTCCGGCTCCGTCAACGATAATTCCAGAACGAGTGAGGTGTACCTTCTGTCCGAGGTCGTCATACAATGCGACTTCACCTTCTTCCAGTCCGCGAAGCCGGTACCGGCGATCAGCAACCGCAATCACAATGCCGTGTGATCTGTCACCATCTGGGAACAGAACCACGCCTTCAGCCCCCGGTTTCGCGTGAGAGGTAAACCCGTAATGCTCAAGATGTTCTATACCTGCTTTCGTCTGGGCACCGATAAGTTCAACATCTACCATCTGGCATTTACTGGCAGCATCAATACTTTTTACGACTGCGCGACCAATCAGACAAAGCACCTGCCTCTGTAAGCTTTGCATTACGCCCATCAGAACGGGTCCTCTTTGGCTTTTCGTTTTTTAGTACGTTTCTGCTTCTCATCTTCCGGTTCTGGAAGATAAGCATCCGGCGGCCCGACACGAAGTTCCGCTAATGTGCCGTTATTATCTTTGGTGAATGACACTTCAGAAATGAGCAGTTCGCGGTTATTGAATCCGCATACAGGGTCAAAAACGATGACACGCTGATTCGGTTGCCAGAGCGAGCCGTCACCCTGTCGCCAGCCCCAGACTACATAAGTGGTTTCGTCGGTACGTGCGGCACGTTGTCTGGCTTCAAACTCAGCGCGGGCTATACAGCTTGCGCCTGTTGATTGTCCTGTCTGTTGCACAACCATCGGACGATAACGCCCTATTCCTGCATCAGCAGTTTTTGACCTCAGAGCCGTAGTGGTTGCTGCCCCAAAATCATTATCATTCCCGGCACGCTGGCCGGAGACCTGATAAGTTGAAAAGCGGTCGCGGATACTTTTTTCGGTATCACAAGAAATAACGTTTTGCCCCAACACCAGGGCGGTATGCGCCCGCGTGGTACCCGGTACTCCGATAACCAGACGCCCTTTCGGATCGTCGTATGCCAGCGCCTGTTGCTGGCCAAGCATTTTATTGAGAACCTCAATGACCGTCTCACCGTGATCTGGCTGAACGCCCGGTATTGCCGCAGCAGGGGCCCCCGAATCCACGACAGATATGCCAAATGGTTTCGCCAGTGCAGCGGCAACCTGAACAAGCGATTGCCCGTTGAACTGGGTTGGTTCTGCGGAACAGTCAATAAGGTCGGCTGTCAGACTGCGACCGCTGATCCCGGTGCTGATTGACCTCGCGTCATAGCGAACCGGCGTCGATTCCACCCAGCCAGTAATGACCAGATCATCACCGATGAGGACTTCTACCTTGTCACCGTTTTTTACTTTTGGCTGCAACGAGTTAGAACCTTCACCACCAGGCCACTCGCGGGTAATTTCAACGCTGAAGTCGCGCGCGATGCGCTCAATACCTGCGCCTATGCGAACAGATGTCCAGCCACCCCATTCCCGTCCGTTAACACGTAGCGTTACGTTATCGTTCATCGTACAGGAACCCTCAACGGAGACACTGGAACGAAGCCAGGATGTGCCACAGCGTTACGCTTTACGATATCTGACTCGCGATCCGCATTATCAAACCATGTGGCAGCCAGAACCAGCGCGGGTGTAACCTCATCAGGTGTTCTTATGACGGTCTTTGACGCCTGAGTTAACCGGGTTTTAATATCGTTATTGAGATCAGATTTCACTCTGCGGAGCGCCAGAAAAAGACGATCATCAGTGATGCGGGATAGCTCTTTGTCGATGGCATCATTCAGTGTGTCACGTACATCGACTAACTCATCCCATGTTGGCAAATCGACAGAAACCGTTTCTTCCTGGGCATTATTCAATGCCGGATGCGATACAACCGGCCAGCCAGTTGTTTCCTGTGTGGCATCACGCGCAGGCGTTACCGATGCAGGTAATCTTGTCACCGTGTACGCGGCTTCACTGATTGCAGTCGTGCGGATCGCACTGGCAACATAATTGCTCTGTTGCGTTCTGTTTTTCGTCGTCGTGCTGTCAGTTTTCCAGACACCACGGGGAGCAAGATCACTCCCCAATGTGATACCTGAGAAATTTTTAATCATGGTGTAAAGATCGCTGGCATTACCTGTCAGGCGATTGCCGGCGCGCCACATCGTCTGAAGTTGTTCAATGAACCCCTTACCTGATGATGGCGGAGGCAATAACACAGAAATATCGCCCTGCAATAATCGGGCAGCAGAAGAAATACCAGAATCAACCATCGCCATTTTATCTGATACAAAACCGAGCATACTCTTTGCATCATCTAATACACCGCCCTGAACAAAGTCTGGCATGCCATCCATACCAAACCGATCAAAGCTATCGCTGATACAGTCATCTAATGCTGAGCAGGATGAAACCAGTGTATTTGCCGTTGCAGTGCCAGCCGTTGGATATGAAAGTTCCCCTGCCTCAACGAACCGCAGATCGAAGCGCACCATGCGCCCTTCACTGCTTGCGGTGCTGACATTAATCTCTCCGTCAACACAGACACTGATTTCCCCATAGGTCGGATGTACCAGCGTACCCGGTCCCGGTTTGTTCAGTGCCTCAATAAGTCTGTCACGTTGATCAAAGCAGTCATCTCCGATCACATAGGCGGTGATGCCAGGACGCAGCGTTACCCTTCCTAAGTCCTCGCTATAAGGTTTATCGCGGTTTGGGTATTCATGCGTTTCAACCCGACGTCCTACCGGGGCCCCTTCATCTTCTACCTTGAACGGAACGCCGCGAAACGACGCTTCAACCAGTCTGTCTTTCCACGCCATATAAACTCCGGGCAATAAAAAACCCGCCAAGCGGGTTTTTTATTTGATAACAAATAATTAAAGGATGTTTCTTATTTCAAATAAACATCTACCACATACATTGAACCAGCCTTCATGAATATCGAGTTTGCATTTTCATCATGAGACTCGAATTTCTGAACTTCATTAAACTTTACAAGTTTATTTTTAAAGATACTTTGTTCGCTTCCAGTGAGATATGACCACGCATTTCCAGCGAGGTCTACTTTGCTATGACTCAAACCACTATCCAAACCGAAGAACCACAATTTTATTTTTTTAGGGCATGACGGATTATATATCGTTATATAAAACTGAGGGATATATTCATCACGAATTTTTTCATCCTGCAATTCTTCCCTGGTTGCATTTTTTATAAATTCATACTGAAGTTTTGTAATCCCATCTTCTTTTTCAATTGTTTTTTTCTCAGGTTTTACACCGACTGAAGCGACAAGGTCTTTTTCATCGTAATGCTGAAAACACTGATTAGCTAACGAACCTGTAGACCATAAAGCAATTACAAAGCAAAATAATATCCTCATGTTTTGATCACCTCTCCGATTGCTTTCGTGATGGGAGATTATAACCAAAATCCACATTCATCCAAGATGAAGTTAACGATTGTAGCTCCAACCTGACAAACTGGTATAGCCGACATCATATTTTATACCCGGTGATGCAGGACCTTTCTGATCAACAGTCATACCTGGAGGGGCATTTTTAAAACTTACGTTCAGGTCAATTTTATCTTTTGTTGAAGTTGTGTTGCGATTAATTCCTTTCTCATAGTCCTGCATTGATTGTTTGTTAAAGAATGGGGTCCAGTCTGACGCAAAGAAAAGACCATTGTTTTTCATCCAGTCACCTGCGGATGTTTTGCCAATGGTCGATTCCATCACTCCTTCAACTGGCGCATAGAGTGCGGCAGCCATTCCTAGTTTACCAAGCATTCCCATCTTATTGCTGGCAGTGACTGATTCAGCACCAACGGTCCTGATAGAGCCAACTATTGAAGTCAGCCATGAACCTGCTATATATGCAGCAATACCAGCAAGAGCTATTTTCCAACCATCTGTTGTGCTTGTCAGCACTTCAATTTTATCCAAGATCTTTGTAATTACTGGTCCAAACTTATCCCAATTGGCAATGACATAACCAATCCCGATCGCGGCCAGTCTAAGGAATGCCCCCATAGGAGACATCTTCATCGCTCCACCTACAATCCCTAAAGCCTGGCTTACACCTATCGCAGCCAATTTAAGTCCAACAAAACCAGCTACAGCACCAACAATACCCCGTATAAATCGCGGATTTTTTGCAGCAAAGTTACTGAATTTTTCAGTCATATCGCCAAGCCATGTAACCAGTTTTTTTGCATCGTCAGAAAACGCACCACCAATAGCGGCAAGACCATTAATTGCTGTGCCTGTCAATGCCTCCCAGAGGTTGGTTAATGTCCCCAGTTGCGCTTCAACGCGCTGATTTAGATTAGCCTGCTTCTGCATTTTTTTAACTACTTCGTCGTAACCATCTTTTCCTTTGTCGATCAGAGCATTCACAACCTGAAGTGTCTCTGCATCATCACCAAAAATTCCTGTAAGAATCTTTGTTCGTCTTACATCGGAAAGACCACGAAGTTTGGAAAGTTGAGTAAATATGTTCTCAAGCCCACCAAATCCACCTTTCCCATCGGTGAAATCAAGTTTAATTCCGAGTTTAGCCCCCTTCAGTAAATCATTCGCATCACCAACTTTCTTCATATTGAGACCAGCTTGGACTACTTTTCTCAGGGCGTTACCCGCTGACTCACCCTTCATGCCCATCTGATCCATCATGACGCTGATTGGAGCTAATGCCTTAGCCGCCAATAAACCATCTTTATTGACCATTTTCATGATCGAGCTTGTTTTAGTGAAGAACGACAACATATTCGTGTCATCGACTCCAAGATAAAATGCTTTCTGAATAGTATCAAAAAGCCCCATCATATCTTTTGAAGTCGTTCCGGTGGCATCCTGCATTTTAGCCGCAAACTCTGCTGCTGCTTCAGGTGTTTTCTTCAACTGAACAGCCAAGTAAGCTGATGCCTCTCCAACCCCACCCAAAATATTCTCAGCAGGAATACCTTGACGAACCAGCATTTGCATCATGTTTTGGAAATCAGCAGTGGTCCCAGGCAATTTGTTTCCAAGACCAATAGCCAGAGTGTTTATTCTCTCGAACGTTGAATTTACCTGACCGTTAGCCCCCATCATAGCTACTTTAAGCCCTGTTGCGGCATCTTCCTGTTTTGCAAAGGCAACCATTGATGCAGCAAGTCCCGCCCCAAGACTTGCTGCCATCGCTAAACCCCCCTTTCCCATATCCTCTGCATCGCGCCGAAATTTGCGTATATTTTTTTGCATCCTACCCAGCGCGGGGGACAATTTGTCTACGCCAGTAATCAACGCTTTTAATTCAAACTCAGCCATCTGATCGCTCCCGCTCAATCCTGTTAGCCTGTTCTATCAGCAACTGGATACTGGATAATGGTTTGCTTAAAGCCATAAAAGGATCGATGCGCCAATATTTGGCGCAATCGAAATACAGATTAATGATGGAGTCGGCTGTCAGGCCTGAAGGAAAAAACCGGCCACCAGCCAACTTGCCGAGTTGAGATCAGAAGGAGACATTTCATCAACGGTGCTCGGCGGTACATTTGCCAGACGTTGGATATACTTAGTAATCACAACAGCATTGAGTAGGATTGACTGGTCAGAGTCCAACTTGTAAGGAAAGCCTAACTCGCGAACGTCTTTACCAGTCGGTTCTGAGAATTCAAGAACAGAGATAGTCTCGCCGTGCGCTCTTACTGGTTTATTCAGCGTAAGTTCCTGCATTACTGGTAATCTCCTTCTTCACCGTGAAATTCAAGGTCTACCGTGCCTTCTTCAGCATTATGGTTTGCTTCTCCATGCAGCCAGGCGGACGACAAAACATAGACCTGACCGTTCGCCAGTTCGGCGGTAATAGTCATTTGATCTGCTGTTGTAATTTTGCTGACGGGAAAATCCTTCGGTACCTTGTAAGTACCCTTAACATAAGGTGCGCGGTGCGTTTCTTTGCGATCCACGGAACCATCCAGCCCAATGACATCATCATTGACCTTCGTGTTCATCGGCACCTCAATGCCGCCGGTCATTGATAGCTGCTGACCGTCTACTTTGAAATAACAGGTACCACCAATCTTCGCCATTATGCGGCCTCCTCTGGATACTGAAGACGGAACTGGTTAACCACTGCAAAGACGCGCAACTGGTTGACATAATCAGGTGGGAACAGCGTGTTCAGGCGGTTCGGATCATTAGCATCACGCTCAACAATCAGGTACTTCTTGAAGAGCTCATAATTTTCAACGATGCCCGCACGTTCCAGCTGGCGATACGTTGCCAGTAACTCACCTTTGATGACCGACGGCGTCACAATTGCCTGACCGGGGCCAAAACGGGTACCGTCGTTCGCCAGTTTATGACGGCCGTATTTACTGGTAATCACTGACTTGAGGCGGCGCAGAACGTATGCGCTGGTATGCAGGGTTTCGCTGTCAAGATAACTGTTATCCGCAGAACCATACGCGTTTTTCTTATACGTGGTGACATCGCGCTGAACGCGCAGAATGCCGCTTTCAACATATGCGGTAGCGACACCATGCGACAAAAGAGACTGCTGCTCTGTCATGGTAAAGCGCTTGCCCTTCGGGGCTGGCAACATACCAACCAGCTCCCCGGTCTGTGTCGGTCGTGCCGGGTCATTACGGATGAATACCGCAGCACGAGCGGTGCGACTTGCCGCCAGTTCATCGGCAGGCGTCTGGGTCTCCTTCTCGTAACCGGACAGGGTAATATGCTGAAGATTGAACATATCTCCGGCGGTAACCAGCTCGGAAAGCGTACCCAGCTTGGCTGTGTACACATGGCCATACAACTGGCGGGCATAACTCCAGCGACCGCTGGTATCGTTCATTTCGTTCGACAGCGTGTTCACAGAAGCCGTATCACTGAAAGGATGACCGATATAGTCAAACGGTTCATCGGCCATCGCCGCGATCGTTCCAGTAAGCACCGGCGCACTGGTTCCTGCCGTACCAGACGCCACTGCAATCTGAATACCTGCCGGAAGCACCTCACCACCACCAAAACCGTAATAATTCAGAGATACAGGAATTTCATTACCGCACAAACCTTTATGGCGAGCGGTCAGTGTAACCACGCCAGCGGCCGCAGCAGAGGTGAACGGAAGGTCGGCATTGGCATTGATTGCCGTACTGATCGCAGTAGCAACGGCGGCAACATCATCACCATTGATTACTGCAGCCTGCACACGGGTGCGTCCGATATAAAGATTCACTGTACCGGTTTCCGTCGCGGCGCCTGTCACTGTAATCGTTACAGTCGCGGCAGCACCTGTGGCTTCCGGTACCGCGATAATGTACAACTCACCAAACGGATCGGTTTCACGGTATGCGGTAACCATGCGGGCTAGCTGGCTACCCGGACCGCAAATCTGACGCGCATAATCTTTAGAAGGCATCAGGATCAGACTTTCCTTCTCAATCGTCGCGTCCGCATTGGCGTAGCCGATCAAAAGAGCGGGACCGGAATCCTGGGTGGTATTCGCCGCCGAGCTATCCATTTCCGCATAAAACAGCGGTACCAGCGTGCTCGATGGGATGGTGTTCATACTAATCGTCATTGGCTTTCACCTTTTTATTAACGCGCCGAACATCACCAGCCGCGACGCGCCGCAGCCAGTAGTTATTCTCTTCAACATTTCGCCCTTCAGAGGGCAAAAGGTCGCCTCGGGCAGGGTCAGGAACTGACCGCCCTTTTGCGGGTTTTACAAACATATGGCCTCTCAGGAAGGGAGATTTATTTCAGTGTGAAGCTCAATATCGCCATCAGGACCACTCCCCGGATCAATAAAGTCCACATCAATGGAAAGCGTTCTGAATTCATCAAGGCTATTAAGCTCATCCTGTTGACGCGTATCATCCTCAGTCAGCTCATTCTCAACAGTGAAATCGAACTGATAGCTGAGTTCGTGGCGATTCACATCCAGTAATGTTCCACCGGCATAGGTGACAGGGTTTCCGCGCTCCTCCGGATTCCATCCGAGAAGTGCTTTGAACAACACCTGCCGGATGTCGTGGACCACATCGTATGATGCGAACTGCCCTCGCTCATCCCGGCCATTACTGACAAAAACAATCACCGAGAAACTCTCGGTAAGATCCTGCCAGTAATCTGTCTGGCTTTTTTGCTCTCCGGGGGAATCATCACCGGGAACAACATATGCCGCCGGGAGTCGCATTTTTCCGATTTCAGGCAGATCTTTAAACTGAGCAGCACCGGCTACTCGATTTTCGAAAACGGGGCAGTTTGCCCGTAACGTTGCAATGATGGGTGAAAGTTTCATCAGCGGCGTTTCTCCGGCTTAAGTGACTGACGCAACTCACGGGCAAGGTAGTACCGCGTCCACGGACTGTTTTTTTGTAGTGTCTCAACCATGAAGTTATTACGCGGAGCAAGACGCCAGCCGCTACCGCCAGACGCTCCACGATGATGACTACGCTGACGACGTGCACCGCCACGAACACCGTAAAAAAGAAACGCCGGGTAAAAGTCGCCGGTGATCAGTCTGTTTCCCTGCCCGTTTCGCTGGTTTGGTGCAATACGGGTCATAAACCCCGGGCGTCGCCCGCTTGCTTTTGGCACCATATAGCCGATGGATTTCGCCAGTCGACCAGTCTGGTAACCAGGGTTTTCACCACCTTCTGATCGCCCACGACGCATTACCAGCCGGCGCGCATCACGCATGTGCCTCTGCCCGATATGGACAAACGCCCTCCGCACCCGCGCGCGGTTGAAGCGCATTTCCTTTGGTTGCTGAAAATCAACGTGTAAAAAGGGTTGTGCCATTACCGCTCCCTCCGGTTGATGCTGGCTCCGCGCCCAGTACAGTGCATTCAAGCAACAGGAACCGCCGTTTACTGTTCAGGTCCCGAACCCGCTTAACGCGATAAACCTCATCCCCCTGAACCACCTCAAAATCGCTGGTAATCCCCCGGCGATAACGCAAAGTGATGTAGTGAGTGATGGCATTATCCGTCTGGGCTGTCTCCTGGTATGTGGTCGCGCTGGTCTGTACCACCTTCGCCCACGCTTTATACGAAATGGGGTAAACCGGCATTGTGCCAAGGTCATCAGAAGGTGAGTCAACCCGCTGACGGATAAGCACCCGTTTATCAAGTTCCCCGGGGTCTGGCAGCAGATAAGTTGCGCTGGTCTGCGCTTGTCGTAGCTTCATAGCGGAATAAACCTGTATGGCCCAACCAGCCAGTTATACGCCAACGGCATTTCGCTCTTTTCAACTTCACTGACCGAAGACCGGTTTTCATAGTAATGAGTTAACAGCAGGAGCATTCCCAGTTTTACATCATCAGTCAGAACCAGTCCTTCTGTATCTTCCTCCGGAATGGCTTCATCTTTCTCGTATAGTTTACGGTTCAAAAATGATTCTGTTCGCGCCTGTACCGCGCTACCAAGCAGTTCGAGAAAAGGATCCTCATCAGTAAAATCTTCATCCAGCCGCAGCTGCGCCTTGATTTCTGGGAGTGTCAGCAGCATAGATATCTCCATGCCCGCCAGACGGCGGGCATAAAAAAACCGCTTTCGCGGTACTGGTTACATCAGGTTTTCGGTTATGCCGGCTTGCCCACCAGCGCTTTGATGGCTGCCACGTCTTCAAGGACGCAGTCAAAACGGTGAAATGCCAGGAATGCTGTTTGATCGTACTCAGCATAACGTTCAACCAGGCGCTTCAGCGTCATATAGGTGATACGACGAATAATGAAGCGGTCGAAGTCACCGAGAAACGCGAATTTCTTACCCGCAGCAATACCATCAATAGCCTGGTCAATAACATACGGGATATTCAGGATCGTTGCCGGGGTGCCGCCTGCGACATCCGGTAACCACAGTGGGCGATTCTGACCGTCTACCATTTCTTCAATCACCTGAAGGGTCGAATCATTAAATGCCCAGCGGTATTTAGGGCCACCACGGTAAGCCGGATCAATAGCATGTTTCAGCTTGTTCATTTCCTGCCAGGTGAATGTTGCGGCAGCAGCAGTATTTACAGTACCGGTGACCGACGCGACCAGGCCTTTAGGCTGTACCGGTGTACCTGCGCCGGTTCCCTGAACAAGATATTTGGCTTCACCGCGCCCAATTCGCTGGCCAATACGCGCAGCCAGGTACGCTTCGATATCAACACCACTATCCTGTAATAGCTCATTGGATACACGGATGATTTTGGACGACAACTTTTTAGCGCCCAGAATCGCAGTGCCGAAACTTACATCCTCTTCAGATGCTTCGGTGTTTTCACCCAGGAGTTCGCCTTCTTCCGCAGTACCGTCGGAGGTCGACCAGGTAATATCCTGACCATTCGAAGTATTGAGGATCTGCGCCACGCTGGCGATTCCACCATAGGCTTTCATCGAGTCGACGATTTTATTCAACATCTGCGTCGGTACGGTGTAACCACCTTTAGCGTCCGGCGTCGTACCCTGGGCCCGCAGCTCTTTAACTGCCTGACGCTCTTCAGCGGACAGTTCGCTGAAGCCGTGACGCAGGAACTTATCAAACGCCGCGGCGCGACGCTCAGCACTTTGCTCTTCCGGTGTATTGTTACGTTGCTGCCGACGTTGCTCATCCTCATGATCTTCAACGTGTGCCTGATCGAGGCGACGCAGTTCCTCCAGACGCCCGATTTGTTCATCAAGTGCATCCAGTTCAGACTTTGCGGCGTTCCACTGAGTACGCTGCTCATCAGTCCAGGTCGCATCACCAATTTTTTCGTGCAGCGCACGCATATCAGTAGCGATGGTGTTACGTTTTTGCTTCAGTTCGTGCAGTTTCATATTTTTTCCTTACGCGTTAAGAAGGTTCAGCAGGCGCTCACGCGCCATTCGTTGATTAATGGCTTGCGCCAGCGCGCCACTGTCGCGCGCCTCCTGCCAGGCTTTCATGGATCGGACACCGGAATCGGCTTCCTGATAGGCCGGATAGGTCACCGGGCTCACATCAAACAGCCGGGAAAAAAGGGAGATTTCGCGGATGACAATACCTTCGTCGTCTTCGTACCAGTGCTCGCCGTCGCGGGCCACGCGGAATGCGAAAGACGACTGACTGATATCGCCACGGAACATCGGGGCGAGAACCAGATCCCGGATGGTCTGGGTTTCAGGTGCGGTGATGTCATAGCGCAACCCTTTATCATCAACGGACAGTGAAAGCGTACCGGCCGCACTGCGCCCCAGAATAAAATTAGGGTCATGGTTAAACAGCCCGCGTACATCATCATTCAGCACGTCGTCAAACGCGCCGGGCTTGATGATTTCACGGAATCCCCATAACGGCTCAGAACGGCTGTTGAACACTGAGCCATAACCGATAATGTGTGTCGGTTGCTCACTGTGTTGCTCCGCCCGAACCTCACCGCTGTAACAGCGGACTTCGCGATCATCCATTGGGTTGCTCCTCACTTTTTGGGTCGGTAGTAAAGTCTTTCGCGGGATTTGCGGCGTTAACGCTGACCAGCATCTCGTCCAGTCCATCAACTGGATTCATGTCTTCAAACGCGCGCGCTTCGTTGCGACTCATCCAGCCGTCAGTGATGGCGAAGTGATAGAACTGCGCCCGCTCCTGTGGCGTACCACGCAGGAGACCTGTCAAGTTAAAACGCGTGTAGAAGCCTGCTGCCAGTTCAGCCCGAGTGAAAAGCCGCCGGTTAAGCTCCTGCTCCCAGTTAGTCACCCAGGGCATCATGGTGTAGCGGACAAACTGAATGGCCTGCTGGGTGATGTTGGAGAACGTGGCTTTTTCCAGATCGTTAATCATGTGTGCCGGCACATTGAAAATACCGGCAATCATGGAGCGGTTCAGTTTGGTCATGTCGATGATCTGGGCATCGACCGGTGAAACCGTCAGCGCTCTATAATCGAGATCAGCGGGCAGCAGCATGGTTTTATTCTCCTGGCTTCTCAGGGCCAGCGCTGCCTTCTGCCAGGCATCTTTCAGCCAGGTCCAGCTTTCTTTTTGAAGCGGGGTTTTGACTGAAACAATACCCGCAGGGCGAGCATTACCGCTGAAAAAGCTTTCGGTGTACTTCTGCCCGCTCATCCCCATGCCAATGGTTTCGGCGTGCTGCATGATTGGGCTGAGCCCCATTTTCTGGTTATTGCCCAGCGCCCGGATATGGATCATGTCATCCGGGCTGATGGCGAAGGCGCCCTCTTCGTTGTAAAGGCCGTAGGTATAGCGCCCGCCGGTTTTCAGCAGGGTTGTTTCCCACGGCATACAACTTTCAAGGCCGACAACTTCGCCGCGTCGGTTACGCTTTACCCACGAATACCCATTTCCCCAGCCGAGGATGTGGCGCTGTTTCAGCTCGCGCCATTTGTAGCTGGTCTGCCAGATATTGGGCTCATCGTGAATGAGATAAAACGCCGGGTGATCGCGCGCAGGCTCAACTTTGCCGTTGTGTTTTCGCATAACATGGAGCGGCATCTGCGCGAGATTTGACGACAGGACATAGATACAGGCGTAAACCGCCGCCAGTTTCATGGCAGTCTCAGGGCTGACGTACATATCAGATTTAAAAATTCCGTCCGTATCGACCAGATCACCGCTAATCGGTGTAGCCGGATTCTCCAGTGACTCACTTCTGAAAAAGGCGTCAAGCAACACGTTTCCCCCTTCTGGCCATTGCCAGTGCCGCCACCAGCAACAGACCGCCGGAGAACATCAGGGCGGGTGCCAGCCCAAACTGCAGATAAAACCCCGCCGTGAGCAGCCCGTATCCGGTCAGCCCGATAACATCAGTAACGAGTGATTTCATAGAATTAAGAGGTCTTCGTCTGGATCCAGTGAGGAGAGGAAATCGCCAGGCTCTTTAAGCATGACCCGTCCAATTGCCATAATCAGCGCTACTGCGCCGTCGATTTTGTTTTCGTTCTGCTCTTTGATGGGTTTCACCACATCGTCATTGCCGGGGATGTTTTTCCCCACCACGTTGGCAATACACCAGCTCATGATGGGGTTGCCGTCATGATGAAACCTGCCGGACTCGATCGCCGCTTCAAGCTCTTTCATCGGGTCTGACATGTTGGTGTAGTTCTGAATGATGGTAACGGGATTAAGCTGCTCATCCGCCAGGTCATGAGAAAGCCCGGTTGCCCCGTAGGGATCAATCGGTGACTCGGTGACCGGGTTCAGTTTGTTCGCTGCTTTGGCCTCCTCCAGGATGTAGCGGTAATCCACCTCCGCACCAGCAGTGACGGTGAGGTAACCCATCTCCACCCATTTCTGAAAGCGTTCAGCAGTGCGGCGATCCTCGTTTTTCTCCACGCTGTAAACCGTGTCATACGGTACCCAGAAGCGTGGTGCCACACTGTAATAATGCGTTTTGCCATCAATCTCGCGGGTGAACAGCCTCGCCATGCTGTTCATATCCAGTTTGCGTGCAAGGTCGAATGCCAGCACACAGGGCTGCCCTTCGAAATGCTCGAGCGTAAGCGTTTTGTCTTCGCAGTTCTGCCAGGACACAAGGTTATAGAAAGCCGCCCGCGCCGCCACCCAGATATTCAGATGCTTGGTTTTAAAAACGCCCGCCTGCCGGGCATTGTTAATCGCGCGCTGCTGCTGACTGAGAAGAAAATCGCGGTACACCGAGACGCCCATATTCGGGTTCGCCTTCTCCAGCACCTTCGGATCCGTCCAGTCGTCGCCTTCATCAACCGTGTAGATGATGCCGAACAGCTCCTCGTTGGGTACCGAGCCGTTAAGCATCTCGATCACTTCGCGGCGTTTGTCGTAGCACGGACCTTCAATGTTGTAACCGGCGGTGGTGATCGCCCACATCAGCGGCTGGCGACGCGCGCCCATTCCGGTCAGCATGGTGGTATAGAGCGAGTCGGTCTGGTGTTCGTGGTATTCGTCGACGATGGCGCAGTGCGGCGACGCGCCGTCGCCCGGGTTGCCAATCAGCGGTTCGAACCGCGCACCGTCCTCAGGCCGGTTCAGGTTGGAGGCATTCACCTCGATGCCGAACGCTTCAACGAGCAGCGGAGTCCGCTTGCACATCAGCCGCGCAGGACGGAACACTTCCCACGCCTGTTTTTCAGTCGTGGCGCCGGAATACACCTCCGCGCCGAACTCGTTATCACAGGTGAAACAGAACAGCGCCACGCCTGCGGAGATTGCCGACTTACCGTTTTTGCGGGGGATCTCAGTGTAGACCTCTCGAAAGCGGCGCAACTTTGAACCTTTTTGCACCCATCCAAAGGCACAGCAGACGATGAAAAGTTGCCATGGTTCGAGGGTGATTGGCATCCGTTTGAATGCCCATTCGCCCTTGGTATGCGGCAGCAATTGAATAAACTTCGCGGCCTTCTCCGCCATGTCCTTATCAAAGCGGTACCGGAATTTGCGGCTTTTCTCCTGAGCCATGTCGTCGATGTGGCGCTGGCAGGCCTGAAGCACAAACTGGCACGCGGGTATCTTTCCCCGCACAACGTTGCGGGCGTATTGATTCGCGGCGTTGACGTTAGGGTACGATTTCCGACTCATGAGTTAATCATCTTCAGGAATGGGTTAGCGGTTTTCTTCTGTCCGGCGAGCCCGATAAGGCGCTGGCGGCTGCTGGGATCGAGACCCAGCATAGAACCGGTAGAACTCATCTCCGATTCCTGTTCTTTTTTGGCGGTAAGTTCAGGGTTCTTTATCTTTCCGCCCATCGCCCCGGTGATGGAAAGACCATCCCTGGCGATATTCTTTACGGCGCGCCGCCAGAATTCATAGGCCACGCACCAGCGCTCAAGTACGGCCAGATCGGTAACGCATAAAAGCCCCTGCCCGCATAACTCCTTCGTGGTCAATTCCCACATGACAGATGCCATAGGCATACCATCATCTTCTGTAAACCACTCTGGTGGCGCCACGCCCTTAATTGGTGTGAACACCGGTTCATCTTTATTCAGGGCTCGCTTGCCGGGGTTACCAGCCAACTCCTTACGCGCCGTTGGCTTAGGACGACGCCCGGAACGCCCCGCCGTTCCAGCCATAAGCGATACTCCTGGTTAAATTTCATTTTTCGCGGGTATAAAAATTCGAGGAGGCGGGCAGTCCGGAAGGTGTGCGGTCGCAGAGATTTGACCTCCCCCTCCCTTAGTTGATGATGACATTGATTCTCAGCTGAGCCTCTCACGAGCAGTCTTAGCTGCGTGACACGACCAGCACAGACTCTCAAGGTTGCTGTCTTCATCAGTGCCGCCGTGAGCCTTCGCTTTGATGTGGTCGACACAGGAAGCCTGCTTGGCAATCCCCTGACGCAGATGGTTCTGGCATAGAGCTTTGTCTCGCTTCAGAATGCGGGCCCGTATCACTTCCCACTTCGTTCCATATCCGCGCTGGTGTCTTGATTGCCCTGGCTTGTATTGCCGCCATCCTTCGCCTTTATGTGATTCGCAGTAGCCTGACGGATCGGTTGTTGTCGAGGGGCAACCGCGAACACGGCAGGCTTTTGGTGTACGTGGTGGCATCTTTGTATGTCTCAGTTTGTCGTGGGAGAGTAGTTCTCGCACTGCTTTATCTGTATAAATGATGAGGTTATTTCAACAACAGGAGCTTCAATTGTGACTAAAGAATCACAACCATTTACCGTCAGACCTGAAGGTGAAGTCGTGGTAAAAAAAGAAAATGACGGGACGCTGGCGGTTTCGTCCGACAAGCCGGTTACTCTGGACATGAATAGTATCCTTTCAATAGGCGTTCAGAATGTAGTGGATATTAGTAGCTATCAACTTGAACATCTGGAAAATTCCACCAGACATTTCATTGAATTTCATGGCGGAGGAACTGTAACTCTCGAGTATTCACGGGATGGGAAAATATTAAATTGCTCAATACGCAACCTTAAGTCTGAAGTTGAGGGCGGCGAGCGAATTATGGTGATGCAAAAGTAGACAGTTAATCTGCTTCATTAACCAGCTTAAGCAATTCGGCATTCACTTTTTCGAACCATGCCGGACTAAGTCGACTACCAGCCATCACATTTGCAGATGTGGTGGCTTTTTTATCTTTCATTTTCCTATTATTTTTCATTGCTCATAATTCCATTAAATTGCCCAACAAAAAAGCCCCGCTACTGCGAGGCCTGTGTTAGTGAAGAGAAATCAAAATATCTCTTCTATATGGAAGATCCCGATGAATTCCCCATTTGGGCCACCGAAAATATCATCAGGTGATTTATCTTCATCAGCTTCTACTATCACCTGCGTTTCTCTAGTTCCTGGTACATAGGAAACATTCAAATCATGATCAAGGTAATGCTTAAATATATCACTCAACGCGCGATGTTTATCATATGAGTTAACTGTCAGTGAAAACTTTCTCATAGCCATAGAGCCTCCTTATATTGAAATAAGGATTGTACTACACATCCTCTTTCTCTATCACATGGAATGCCATTATCACAGGCACTCAGAGAATGACTGCTGTAATGCTATTGCCGGTCCTGCTCAATTTGTCTAATACCCGCCAATTGGTTATTCGCTTTTTCAATAGAGGCCAGCAACGGCTTAATCCAGAGAACAGCCTGGCAATATGTCAGGGTGCTGGAGGTAATGGTGCTATTACCGGCTGCGTCAGCGTTCCCGGAATCGGTGTACATTGCCCCGGTACGTAAACGGTGTGTGTATTCGAGCAGCCCGCCAGCGACATCAGCAGGAACAGGCAGATCACAGGTTTTTTCACGACGGAGGATCTCCCGGTATTCGATAACAGTTTTATCGGCGCTTGCATCAATCAGAGAATTGTTGCGGCTGGTGTATTCGGCAATCTGGTTAAACCGGTTGAAGTTGAAGGCCTGCGTCGCGATAACCTGATCCTGTAGCGCGTTATCATGCTCCAGAACACGCTTATCGCTTTGTGCCGTTCTCAGGTCAGCCTGACTGTTTGCCAGCAGCACACCGAGAATAGTGATAGCACCAACGACGAAAACCACCGCAATGATTGCCAGCCACCAGCGCCATGACGTTTTCAGTGATGCCAGTAGAGCTTCAATCATGATTCTTTCATCGAACTGGTGCCATTCATCAACGGTAACAGGCGGCTATCCCTCTGCTCGTTAACCGGCCAGCGATAACCCGTCACGCGGGAACGTGAGAATGCACGAATATTGATAGCGTCAGACTGGTTACCACCGAGGACCATCAGGTCACCGTTCTGATGCTGCCCGACCACAAATCCGACATGGCCGCCGCCGTCGCGACTGAATACCACCACACAGCCATAGGCTGGCTCGCGAAGTTCGACGCCCCAGTTGAGATAGGATTTTGCAGACTCGAAACGGGTGGATTTGATTCCGACGCGCTCAAGCATCGACCCGACGTAAGCGGCACACCAGGGCGTTTCATCATCTTTAATTCCACCTCGTTTAATATCCTTCCAGAACTGGAGAATTAACGGATTGTGTCGCGGGCCTTTAATTTCCATCTGCCCAATGTATTTACGGCCTTCCACCAGCCAGCGCGGTTCATTTTGCATTGATGTCACCTGTTCACACTTTGTTGTTGTCGCCACCGACACGACCGCCGATAAATCTCATTGCGAAACTGCGGATTGCATCCACGCCAATAAGACCAACGCCGCCACCAATGGCTACAGACAGAGATTTAGGCCATCCAAAGAACTCAAGAGCTGACGAAATAGACAGCGTCAGGACACCGCAGAGAAGGATTTCGAGTACCTTTTTCTTTTTGCTCCCATTACCGCCGAAATACGCAATTCTCAGACCAGCAACAATAAGTGACATGAGAACCGCGCCCAGTGGCGTATCTCCGCGCCACCAGCTCTGGAATAACTCAATAAAGTCAGTCCAGGATTGGGGATCGTTGTGCATTTTCATAAGCCTCACCTCCGATAGTTCGGATGGCGCTGTGTGTGATTGAAAGAGATCAGGCTTCCGGGCTCTTTTGTAAAAGTGAAAAAAAGAAGGTGATTCCCGGAGCCTGAAGATGATGATCACCACAGCGGGATTGACGTGATGATCGTTATGTCTTATTCAGTTCGCGGATTTCCTCCACAGTCTGAATAAACCGTTCTGTTTCAAGCTCAACACCAATTGCCTGTCGACCCAGTGCCATAGCCGCTTTAATGGTTGAACCGGATCCCATGAAGAAATCAGCCACAACATCACCCGGCCTGCTGCTGGCGTTGATGATCTGCTGCAACATGTCTGCTGGCTTTTCGCATGGGTGTTTGCCGGGATAGAACTGAACCGGCTTATGCGTCCAGACATCGGTGAAAGGGACAGTGACTGAAACAGAAAAGAATCGCCGGAGAGACTTATACTCTTCCAGCAATTCTGAATACTTCCGGTTCAACGAATGCCACGTGGCCACCAGCTGGTGGTGTGGTGTGTCGAGCTCATTGTTTAGATGCTTATCGAATGCAACCTGAGTGAACAGTTCCTGCAGTTTCTGGTAATCCGCTTCGCCTGGCAGTTGCCACTGAGATGCGCCAAACCAGTGCGAGACCATGTTTTTCTTCCCGGTCGCATCGGCAATCTGCTTAGAGGAAACCCCCAGCGATTCACGCGCGTCACGGAAATACGAAATCAGCGGCGTCAGCACATGCTGTTTTAGCTCGTTACTTTTCTCCGCGTATCCATCACTCTTGGGCTTATACGGGCCCTGGTAATGTTCAGCGAAAAGAATGCGCTCAGTCGCCGGGAAATATGACCGCAGACTTTCTTTGTTGCAGCCATTCCAGCGACCGGAAGGTTTTGCCCAGATGATGTGATTAAGGACACTGAACCACTCCCGCATCATGATTTCAATATCAGACGCAAGGCGATGCCCACAGAACAGGTAAAGGCTACCGGCGGGTTTCAGAACGCGCCAGAACTCAGCCAGGTATCCATCAAGCCAGCGTAAAAAATCCTCGTCCCCTTTCCACTGGTTGTCCCATCCTTCAGGTTTCACCCTGAAGTAAGGTGGATCTGTAACGATAAGGTCAATGGAGTTATCAGGGAGAGAAGCGATGTAATGCAGCGAGTCAGCGTTGATTAACTCAACACTGTTTATTTTTACAGTATTTTTCATAGATCAGTAAGCGTAACTCTGGTAGGCTCACTATGCTTTTGCGCTAAAGCAGTGGGCCTAGGTTAGCTTGTGACCTGAAAGCATGAGCTGATGGCTGGCTGGGTGCTACAACACCCACCAGCCGCCCATTTCCACAGCAGAAAACCTCCATCAAAGGAGGAGTATGTAACACCTGAATTTTTTGTGTAATATTCCTGTCGTAAGCATTCAATGAGTATGTACCGATAATCTGAAAGGCTTAGACAGCCGTAAACTTTATTGCCAGAAATAGGGGAGGATATTTTGCCCACCAATTATTTATATTAGTCATCCACAAAGTGTTGTCTAATATAAGCCACCGAATAGTGGCTTTTCAGTTTATACATAAATTTTAAATCTAAGGTTTTCCACGAATTGGAATACGAATCGCCAAACCTTTGGGGATTTTGACTTCAATGTCATCTGCATCCTTCCAAAAAATCCTAAATTCATCCTGCCAGGAATCTTGGGAAGATTTAAGAAAATGATTTCTATGATGTAAGTTTGTATAACTACATTCACCCATCACCCCGGTTATTCCTATTTGCTCATCTAATATATTTTTTAACTCAATAACATCAACAATTTCTACACAGGCTTCTTTTTTAAGCTTTTTAGCTATAAAATTACTTCTTCTGTTCGCTAAGCATAAAATCACCCCGTCTTCAACCTTTCGATCTAATACTATATTTTGCATATATATTCCGGGTGCTGATAACGACCCTATATATCCTTGAGCATTAGGTCCAAATTTTACTCTCCCATCGAATATAGCATCACTATGTGTCGAGTTATCAATTTGATTTTCGTCCGGAGTATATATTCCTAACCTGTCCTCTCTTCTATACTTACTTGCCTTGAATAAGGGAACTGTTCCACCATTTATCCAGGTATTAGCATATCTCTCAAACTGTAAATAAAGATACTTTTTCATCCTTAATCTACTCATGTCATGTTGAATATTTCTATTAATTTAATTCAAAAAAACACAGTAGAGAAGTAATCTTTTTGATGATAAAAACCCGCCGAAGCGGGTTTGTTAACGTTTGACATTCAATGCCCATCGTTAAGAAAATGCTAACCACATTTTTTGAATATTGCAAGCATCGCGCAGCGAAAATCATTAAAAATGTGGCTATCGTGTCACTTTTCGTAATTGTAGCTCTGCGAATGCCTCTTCCTGCCAGCATTTAGTGACCAGCTTATTGATCACTTCACCATAACCGCTGTACCAGTTGTAATTTGTCAAATCAGGAATGACCCTTTGCACCTGCTCCCTGGCAATTGTCGTTGGCAGCCTGCTGTAACGGTTGCCATTACAACGACCACATACTTTCATCACTGGCACGCCATGGAGTTTCGTGCGCTTCTCATCAAGTACAGTTCCCTTCCCCTTACATCCTCTGCATGCTGTCGAGATAGTTCCCTTACCCTTACAATGCTGGCAAACTTCTTCGACTTCCTCATTGCGGATCATCGGCTCTACACCTTTTACGCCTGGGTGTTTTACAACATCACACATTGAACGTAACACCCCTTCACCATTGCAATGTGGGCAAACTGATTTACTCGCCGCTGAACGGGAATAGTCCTCATATGCAAACTTCACCAGTACAGGAAGAATTTCAAGACGAGACTTCTCACTTAGTTTTTGTAATACCGGATTTTTCATTGCCAGGGCGTAGTTAAAAAGCCCCTCCAGTGCAGGTGCTGGATCCTGTATTCCCATCTTTGCCAGAAACAGATTAAACCCAAGTGGTGCCATTGACTGCACCATACCCTGCGCAGCCATCACATCAGTGATTGTTAATGCCTCAGAGCTGGTTCCCGGCGTTTCATCATTTAGTTTCGGTGATTTTGGTGAGTAAAATTTTGGTAATGATTCAAGGTTCATACGTGTTCTCCACTTACGCCAGCACACCAATTGCAAGCGCGCGATCGATAAAACGAAATATCAACTCCAGCTGCGAGCCATATTTCTCTTCGAATGTCACGGTATCCGCATGTAACTCGTCGTGATGCTTTCTGCACAAAGGCAACACCCAGAGGTCATGCGCTTTTGTCCCCATACCACCCTGACCGTGACCTATCAGGTGGTGCGGATCATCTGCCTGCGTACCGCAGCAGGCACACGGCTGAGCCTTCACCCAGCGCGTGTATTTCTCATTTTCCCAGCGTCTCCGCTTCGGGCGTAGCATGAAGCTTTCCGGCGATTCCGGATCAATCCTGAGCGTCAGTACCTTCTTCACCTTCTCCTGCACAATGCTGGTGGCCGGTAACGAGGGCACAATATCGCTTTCTCGCATGAGCGATTTCGGTTCTTCAGCCGGCAGTCTCAGCGCCTTATGCGCAACACTTTCAGGAATAACATCGCCCAGATCATTTCTGACCATCCACCAGCACAGCTCCGGGAGGGTCAGAACATGCGACTCTGGAAAACCTAAATCCGTACGGATGACTGACATAATCCAGGATACCAGGTTTTTGCTGGCTATACCTGCAAGCTGTTCCGTGTATTGTCCAGCGAGGGTGTGGTCGCAGTACCAGCACAGCCGGATACTCCCTGGCTTATGCCGCATTATCGTAAAATTCTTGTCGTGCCATGTTGAATGGGGCCACTGGCATTCGAACTTTTTGTTTAACCAGTCATCAAGCGAAGACAATCCACCAGCGCGCTGAATAACGCGCTGATCCTCAAATATCTCACTCATTACCGGATCGTCTGCCAGGGGCTGAACCGCTGCCGGCACAGGACCAGTATCGTAAGAGGCCATGTTTTCCGGTTCTGGCTCGAGTAAGACCCGACCGCGCATGAATAGCGGCATCAGTTCAGCGCCGGGACGGAAAAGCACAACCCCCATTCGATGAGCAATTTCAGGTGTCAGCAAAGCCCTCACGCTGCCTGCCCCTTAGCAATATGTTCCGCCCATAGACCGCCGATCCAGCGCACCCCCTTAGCCGTAAACCGCGCCTGGCTGAATGCGTGGTTTGAAGTGACAGAGGTCCCAGTCTTAACCTCAAATCGCCCCGCATCAATGTGCGCCGCCATCGGTGTAAGCGTACCGCCCAGGCGGTAAAGGATGCCGCGATCTATCAGAAACAGACGGAACTCGTTTTCCTTTGCCTTAAGTAATTTTGCCACCTGTCGAAACGACATTGACCCACTGGCAGAACAGTAGCGATCGACAAATTCCACCTTTGGCGCCGCGGCTGCCAGTTCAGTGGCTAGTTTCTGCTTTTGCTCCGCCAGATCGGCGGCAAGCCGAAGGGCTTCTGAGAATGACTGAGGGATCGCCAGCTGTTGCGCCTGCTCCAGTTCCTGCCATCGATCAACGAGCCGCGCAGTGAATTCAGGCGACAACTGAGCCACAACCACATAACTGTCCCGCTTTCCTATCAGGTAGACGGCTACCGACTGATTGAGGTGATTTTTAACTTCCCCCATCGGGGGGAGTTTAATAACACCGCGCTCTGCCAGCCGTTCAATTGAGCGCTTAACGTGGTCATGACGTGATTCCACTAAATCAGCGATATCACTGCTGGACATGGTTAACGCCTCGGTTGTTAACTGATTCATAATTGCTCTCCACTTATCAGGCGGCTGCACCCGCCCCCGGTTCAAATTTGGTGATCGTGATTTCCACTTTCCCCTTCGGGATAATCGGCCCCCACTCCACCAGCATTCTTTTCACCTGGCTGTCGTCCTCCCAGATCCCAGCGTGGGTAAGAGCGTCAAACAGCGCTTTGTTGTAGTTATCCAGATCCCGGATCCGGTTGTCCGGCGGGAACAGGATTATTTCGACAGACGCCGGTGACGATGACGGCTTAGGGAGCATGCGCAGTTGTTCAATGATTGCCGCACATGCTGACGACTGGAACTGGCGACCTTTGGCACTTATCAGGTGACGACCGGCAAGCGGCCCCTTATTCGGAGCGCGCCAGTATGTGTTCACACTTGGAGGAAACGGCAGCACCAGTTTCATAGCCGGATCCCCTTGTTCTTGAGATAGGCGATTGCGCGGTCCTTCGCACCATCCTCACCATTCACAAGCGCATGCAGCAGGGAATCTGCATCAGCAACGTTTTCCAGATCGTTGATGGCTATTCCCCGCGAAACACCACGCGTCAGGGTGATAGCCCCTTTCCTCTCCAGCGCGCGCAGATGATCCGCAGCTGCATTTGGGGATCTGCATCCCAGCAGCCCCGAAAGTTCTGTATTGGTTGGAGGATAGCCATGCTCGCGTTGAAAGCTGATCAAGGTCTCCAGTACATGCTGCTGGCGAGCCGTGAGAATTTCTTTCACGCGCTTTCCTCCAGAATGTTGACCATCTGAGCAGAAGCAACGGCAATGATCTCGCTGGTGGGCATACGTTCAAGCCATAGCTGATTGATATTGCCTTTCAGCTTGTTCTGCTGTGACTCAGTCAGGGCGTCAACGCCATCCACCTGGTTAAACACCAGACCAACCTCGAGAGGCCAGATACGCGATTCGACTTCTGGCAACGTCAGCGGCGTAACAGGCCTTACTGTTTCTGCCTGCTGGGCCTTACCAGCGGCAAATGTGACCAGCGACATAAACGCCTTCCCTTTTTCCTCCAGATCGGTACGGCTGATGTAGCTGAAACGCTCGCCGCGCCATGACTTATCGAAGATTGCAATGGCGCCAGCAAAGAAAGCACCAGTGGGTTTCTGCTTATCGTCAGCAGGAACAAACCACACAGGGAGATCGAAGCCAATACGGCCACGAATAAACATGATGTGATCGGCGTCTTCCGGCCACCATGTTTCACTTGTCGCCGCTTTAATGAGGAACACGTAACGCCCACCCTTTTCACGCATCTCCATTGTGTGATCCATAATGTGGGTCATGCCGGTGATCGCCTGTTTCTCGTGGTACTGAGAGCGGCTATATGGTGGATTCCCGAATGCGGCTCCGCCGATTGACTCCAGCATTTCCGACCAGTCCTGCACCAGCGCGTTATCTTCGGCGGTGTACCAGACCGGGCACTTCGCGTTATCGTCGTCAGCAAACAGATCCAGAACCAACGGCCCGAATATTGCGTTGATCCCCCAAAACAACAGATCCGGAGTACGCCATTGATCGCCAACCTCTTTCAGTTCGTGGGCTGGTTTGCTACGCAGTTCCGCCAACGCCTGGCAATATTTGTTTGTCATTATCCCCTGAACCCCTCTGGAATTTTGGTATCAACCGGACCGACCTTCATTGGGTCATGTTTCTTTTCGCCCCAGGATTCACGTGGCGGACGCCCCTTCTTGTCCCAGCGGATCCCGCTTTGCAGATACCCCTCAAATTTTTTCGGGCCAAACAGTGTTTCTGGGCGCATGTACTGGTACTGCTCATCGTTGCCGTTCCAGTGCTCGTGTTTCAGGTCGATAACCAGTTGCAGGTCAGCAACGCTGTAACCTTCACGCAGACGAGCACGAATATTTTCCAGCGAGGTTTTTGATTTCTGGTACCGGGAGCCGCTGACCTGGTTCAAATGGGTTAAAACCAGAATGGCGTTATCAGTGATCGCCACTTCCGGGTCTGGTTGCGACGCAACCGGACAAGAAGGTTTTTTACCTGATGGATCAGTAGTTGAATTTACTGACGGATCCCCGCCAGATTCTGACGGGTGAAAACCGCCATTCTGAGCGGATTTTGACGCCTCAAATTTTGACTGGTCAGATTTTGATGCGTCAGATTTTGACGGGTCAGAATCTGACAGGTGAGCGAATGCAACTGTCTGGAGTTTTGCCACATTCAACTGATAAACATTGGAAGCATTTCGATTGCCCTGTCGCCGCGCTTTGCGTGACAACCAGCCATCGGCTTCAAGCTTCGCTATTGCCGTTCTGACAGTGCTGACGCCTGCGCCAAGCTGTCTCGCAATTGTTTCGATGGAAGGCCAGCAGACACCTTCGTCATTGCTGAAATCAGCCAGGCGCGCCATGATAGCCACGCTGGATAACTTCATTCCTGACGCTGCACAGGCATCCCATACATAGCCTGTTAATTTAGTGCTCATAGTCGCCCTCTATTTCCCTGAACTTTCGCTGAAACTGCTCAAGCGGGCTGAAACACTCATGCTCATAGCCTTTACGCAGGTAGATACCGCGGTGAGTTTCCGGCTCCCATCTGATAACGCGAACGGGGATGCCGTAGTGGTCTTTGAACCATCGGTTAAGTTCTCGCATAAGGATTCCCCTCTACGGCGCCATACCCCCACAATTGCCATCGCCCGACTGTGGTTACACGGAACCCAGCGGCCTGATACCATGCGCTCATACCGAAACATGATGTAACCCTGAACCGGGAATGCACGTAGTTGCGGTATGCGGTTCTTTACCGTTAAACTGTTCATGCGTTAGTTTCTCCACTGATACGACACGCCACGGCGCCCGGAGCTGCACACTCGCGGGCGTCACTCTTTTTCGGCGCACAAAAAACACGGAAAAGAAGCGTTAAGTGTTCCTGCCATTTAGCCATCACCTGATAGCTGTTCTCTTCGATCTGCGCGCGTTCCTTCTCATCAATCACGCCGTCGGCTGTTGCCTTGCGAACGTACTGTGAATGCTTGCCAATCCACTCGACTGACTCCATCAGGCGCTGGTTGATATCGCCGTTCTCAATCTCTTCAACATCAGCCAAAGGCACAAAAACACCGTTGGAGTGACGTGCGATAGCATTCGCAATATGGTTTGAGCCACCAGCTCTCTGTAACACCATTGCCCAGCCAAGCGGGAAGATCTGATCACCATCAGCCCGAAGGCGGTTAAACAGTGCATTTTCAGTAACGCCCAACCACTCAGCAGCCTCGGCATAACCGCCAGGCAATTCGGTGATCGTCTTTTTGATTGCGCCCACCAGCCAGGATGGTTGCTTATCAACTTTCCATTCGGGTTCTTTTCCCACGGCTTGTTCCTCTCTTCTGTGGTTACGTTTAGGCTGCTGAATCTGTAGTCTTTTGGTAAAGACCAGCGTCATATTTCAATTTGCCTTTTGTGATTCGTTCGATCACAAAGGCCTGTTTCTCTGGTATGACTTCACCCCATCTGCAAACTGCTGGGTGAGAAATACCGAGTGCATATGCGGTTTTGGATACACCGCCAAAATGCTCAAGAACTTCTGATTTACGCATGTTCCCTCCTGGTTAACCTACGGCCTAAAGGTAACAAAAGGTACATCAAATAGCAAACAACAGTTACAGGAAAACAATGTAACATTCGTTACATGAAAACAGAGATGAAAGACCGGATCAGATCAAGGCGTGTACAGCTCGACATAACGCAGCAGACCCTAGCTAAAAAGCTGGGGGTTAGCCGTGTATCTGTAACAAAATGGGAAAGCGGAACCACAAAACCAGATGGAGAGAACCTTCATCAGTTAGCGCTGGCGCTACAAACTACCCCGGAATGGATTCTCTATGGTCAGGGTGATGATGGAAAAGTTGATGACACAAAATTAGTGCCATACTTAAAATCACCAACCGCCGTCCCTATTATTTCTGCTGTGCAGGCAGGCCTGTGGACTGATACCTATGCATGCTCAAGGCTGACTGATGTGATTTCTTGGACTCAAACAACTGCTAATGTTTCTGATGAAGTTTTTGGTCTAGTCGTTCGCGGCGAATCGATGACAAACCCACATGGACTACCTTCAATACCTGAAGGCTCTATCGTAATCGTTGAACCACACTATGGTCAGCTAGATGACCTTTATGGGAAGATCGTAGTTGCGGTTTTGGATGGTTCCGCTGAAGCTACGGTGAAAAAGTTAGTATGGGATAGCCCTTTTGCGTATCTCATGCCTCTTAATCCTGCGTTTAAACCCATTCAGATTGACGGAAATTGCAGAATCGTTGGAAAGGTTGTTCAGATTACGCAAAACCTATAGTCCTAACCCCATCATGTAATGCCAGCGACCCCGCTGGCTTTTTTTTACACCGAAAGGTAACAAAAAGTACATTACACTCTTGACCGTAATGGTAACTAAAGGTACATTTCAATTACACCGTAGGAACCATTGGTTACCACGGAAAGTTCCCTGTTCTGGCTGTTCACTTTCCCCTTGAGGGTGTCAGCCAGCCTTTTCAGGGCACAACATGCAAGCGCACTCCTTCACTTACCAGTTATGGGTGACAGGTGTGAAACGGCGGAGTGCGCTTGCAGTTGTGGTGAAGTGCAGCCCTTAGAGGTAACCAGAAGATAAGCATCTGGCGCCACAACCCAATCACGTAGCCAGCGTGGTACCAGGAAGTAAGAAAGCTGTGTGTAGTCTTGGCGGTACCAGGGTCTTCAACCTGACAAAAGGAGGACGAAGATAATGTTCTACCTCGGTACCGCCCTTTTTTACAAAACAGACAAGGGCATCACCGGGCGACGGGCTCATAACCCAATCCACCCGGGCGGTTGCAGCCGCAGGTGCTCTTGTCTGTTTTGTGGAGAAACTAACTGGCGGTTGCGACCGCCAACTCGAGGGTTAAGACGATGAGTAATGACCGCATGACCGTAGTGCCCGATTTCCTGGGCGAACTGGATGCCGGCGTGTTCATGAACAAGATCGCCGCAGCGTTGAATACCACCGCGCTCGGCGTTCTGAACAACGGCAACAAAGGCAAGGTAGTCCTCACCTTTGATTTTGAGCGTATGGGTAATTCCGTCGAAGAGAAGCGCGTCAAGATCAAGCACAAGCTGAACTACAGCACCCCGACGCCGCGCGGTAAAGCGTCTGAAGAGGACACAACCGAAACCCCTATGTGGGTCAACAAAGGCGGGAAGCTCACCATCCTCCAGGAGGATCAGGGGCAACTGTTCGGGATCACCGGCGCGGTGGACGGAAAGCTTAAAGCGGCTCAGTGATCCGCAGCAACAAATTCACTGATACCAATTCGATCATCAGTTAATAAGGAATTTCTATGTCTCAGTTAGACAACGGCACATTTCAACAGGTAAAAGACCTGGTTCTTTCTGGCTACCATCTGAATGATATTCAGGGTCTGGCATGTCCAACCGCATTGTTACCTCAAGGAACCAGCGTTGAAAGCCTCGAGCGTTTTTCTCTTGAGCGTTTCCGCTTTCGCGGCGCAATGACCACGACCAGCATTGATGACTTCGCTCGATACTCGAAGGGCTACGCCAGCGCCGCCGAACCCGCCCGTTGCTTTATTGACGCTGACAACATGACCGCCCGATCGGTTTTCAATATCGGCTCCCTGGACAATCCAGGACATGCCGATAACGTTGCCGCAATTACCCTGAAGAAAACAGCCCCGTTCCGCGCGCTGCTGCAAATCGATGGCCAACGTCTGAAGCAAAAGCAAATCGCCGAATGGCTGGAAGACTGGAGCGATTATCTTCTGGCGTTCGATGCTGATGGTAATACGATTCAGATTTCCCAGGCCGCCCAGGCTGTACGCCGGATCACTATTCAGCAGGCAACCCAGCAGGATCATGAAACAGGTGATTTCGCGGGCAAACGTTCACTCATGCAAAGTGTCGAAGCCAGTAGCAAAGATGTCATGCCGGTGGCGTTCGAGTTCAAGTGTGTGCCGTATGAAGGGCTTGGCGAGCGCCGCTTTAGTCTGCGTAACAGCCTGTTGACTGGTGATGAGCCGAGCTTTGTTCTGCGTATCGTCCAACTGGAAGCCCAGGAAGAAGCGATCGCCAACGAGTTTCGCGATCTGCTGATCAGTAAATTCGACGGTGAATCAGTAGAAACCTTCATCGGTAACTTTAAAGCGTAATTGCTCAGCATTAAATCCCCGGCGCCGCGGGGATTTATTGAAGCGTAATTCCTTTATATATCGCCATCTGGCGAGGGATTCGTGCAACCCAAAATCGTGCGGTGCAGCGCACAAATTAAGGAGAACTAACGATGGGTTTTATCCAGACTCTTTCCGGTAAGAAGTTCGATTATATCAACTCCACCATTGACGATATTGATATCGAGGATATCGCCGCCGCGCTAAAATTTCTGTGCCTGCCAGTTGGACAAACATCAAAGCAATTTGGGCTAAAGGTGTTGAGCTCTTTGCAGCAGTATCAAAACAGGAGTCCTTATAACGTGAACAATTTAATGATCGACCTCGAAACTATGGGTAAAAAACCAAATGCGCCGATCGTTTCATTGGGTGCTGTTTTCTTTAATCCTCAATCCGGTGAATTAGGTCCCGAGTTCTATGCGGTAGTCAGCCTCGAAAGCGCTATGGAGTCAGGCGCAGTTCCTGATGGCGATACTATTCTTTGGTGGATGAAACAAAGTGCAGAAGCGCGGGCGGCAATTTGCGTTGATGATGTAATGCCGATCTCCGATGCACTTTCAGAACTGGATCAGTTTATTGTCCGGCACGCCGACAACCCGAAATATATGAAGGTCTGGGGAAACGGTGCCAACTTCGACAATGTCATTTTACGCGGAGCCTACGAACGTGCAGGTTTGTTTTGCCCGTGGGAATTCTGGAATGATCACGACGTTCGAACAATCGTAACCCTCGGTCGCACGATAGGATTCGATCCAAAGCGAGATATGCCATTCGATGGAGACATGCATAACGCCCTGGCCGATGCGCGCCATCAGGCTAAATACGTGTCCGCTATCTGGCTGAAATTGATACCGACCACCAGCACTGATATTTGATGTTACAGCCCGGGTGCAGCCGGGCTAAGTGGAGAAACAGCCATGGCAAAGCTAATGAAGGCGAGTCAATGGGGACGTCGTGAATTCACCAATGACTCAGTCCCTGACAATCGAACTATTAAACGTTGGGTCGAGAATGGTTTACTCATGGGGCGTATCGTGGACGGTTCAGTTTTTGTCTGCGAAACAGAGAAATGGGGTGTCGACTCAATGGTTAATCAAGCAGTTCGCCAGTTAATTAATGAGGGCTGACCATGGCGGCAAGGCCAAGAAAAAGAGAATACCGACATCTGCCAGACTATCTGGTCTTTGATAAAGAACGCGGGGTTTATAAATTCACACTTATTACCGGAAAGAAAAAAAATATTGGTAAGGATCGAGCCATAGCAATAGCTATCGCTAGAGAGTACAACCTGAGAATGAGACCTGAGCTCTCTCCGTCAGTTGATAATCTCATTAGGGAATCTGGTGGGGTTACCGGTGAAGCTAAACCATTTGCTGAACATGTGGATCGCATTATGGCCCGAGCTATTGAGGACGAGCGCCCTTCTCAGAGCACCCTGGATGACTGGAAAAATGACGCTCTACGCGTGAAAGAGTTCTTCGTGAATGTTCCGGCCTGCGATATCGAACTGGAGCACGTTAACGCATACATCAATCAATACCATGTCGGCGCGTCTGCAAACGTGCAAAACAGAAAAGTCAGCTTCCTGAAAAAGCTGTTTTCGTATGCGGTTGATGAATCCCTGATGCTCGATAACCCGGCAACCAGGAAGAAAATGCGCAGGACCGAAGAGAAGAAAAGACAACGCCTGTCTCTCGATCATTTCATGGCTATCCGTCGCGCTGCGGAACCATGGCTAAGAACAGCGATGGACCTAGCGTTACAGACGACACATGCAAGGCTCGAAGTATCGCGGATCCGGTATTCAATTCGGGAACCGAAAAACGGTGTATGTGGTTGTGTCTGGCTCGAACAACCAGAGAATGGAATATATGGAACGCTTTATATCCACCGCCAAAAGGTACAGAAGAAGGAAGCCTCGCATGTTGCGATCCCCATTGGTGATGAACTAAAGCGTATCATTGATGACAGCCGGGATAATGTGGCAAGTCCGTATGTCGTTCATCGACTCCCGGAACGGCAGATAAAACGGAGTAAAGAAGTCTCGCATCCCACGCAGGTAGCCCCTGACTATTTAAGTCGGTCATTTTCTGCTATACGCGACAAACTCGGGTTATGCGATCACCTCGCAATGGATGAAAGGCCAACATTTCATGAAATTCGCGCGCTTGCAGCTCATCTATTTGACAAGATAGGGGTAGATCCACAAAGTCGAATGGCTCACAGCGATGTAAAATCAACAAAGATTTATACCCAAAATCATATCGACTGGGTCTGTGTACCTCACGCAGAAATTTTAGCGGAATTTGAAATTATTCAAAAGTTTCGCTAGTTTCCCTAGATAAGTTTCAGTTCGCAGGTCAATAGTTTCTTCCTTCATAGAATCATTTTCAGTTCGCAGGTCAATAGTTTCTTCCTTCATAGAATCATTGACCTGCTCGAAAAGTTCAAAATCGAACCAAGAAAGATGAGAAATTTCATCTGATCGAAATAATATATCCATATTTTTAACTTTATATTTTTTCTGAGAATCAGATGTAATAGCCGAACTCACTGTTACTTCAGAAGGATAGGAATTCGTAAATGTAATAGACAGGGTGTCTTTATCTCTATAACCAGACATAAGAGGGAAAATTGATATATAGCTATTTGGAGCTTCACTTTCTGTAGGCTCCTGAATCCCGTTTACTATGCCTACATAAACCTTTCTTGAAGACAAGGTGATCAGCATTGGCGACTTAGGATTACTTTCCAGTGCATCTAGAAGCATGCTATCCAAAGTTGAATTGGAAATGGTTTTTCTTAAAACACGAAGCTTTTTGGCGTGTAGAACATTTTCATGATGTTGTTTTTCACAAAAAAAACCTAGTACCATATTCTTCGCCCAAATTATAACCACCCAAATTAAAGAAACTAAAATTGATGACAATGAAATTAGAGAAAGCCATGTCTCAGCTTTATTATCATTTATTATTTTTTTAATATTAAGAGTATCAGCCAACATTCCTATTGGATGAAAATTTGGAAAAAAAAACTTTATTATAACCGCTGCTATGATTACAAAAACAACGCTCATTGTGCCATGAGCAGCAACTTTTAAGTAGAGAAGTTGTCCATCACATCGATGCAACTGATAGTAATGATATAAATTAGCGACTACAAGAATGTAGCCGCTAACGAGAATGGGAATTAGTAGTAAAGCGATCAATTAACTAAGCCTTTTCCTTTGCCTTTTGCTGAATCTGAACTTTTACTGTACGCCCTACAATTGCTGCTGCACGTTGCTGCATATCCCTTACTTCTGGGAGATTGGCGATTTCCTCGGAAGGTATGTAAGCACCGCCTCTCGAACCAACTCTGATGCGAGCATAATCTACCATGTCATGGAAAGGTCTTTGTTTGATAATTGCCATTCACTCCTCCTCGTCATGCTGAGGTTTCAACACAATCTTATGTCAAGGAAGAAACCGTGGCAAACTTTTATCAAAAAAAATGGTTGTGATCAAAAGGTAAAAGCATTATGGGGTAAAACATCATGTAACCCATTGATGGGTATAGCGCGAATTTTGCGAAAAAAGCACTGTTTGTTTATACATACGAATGGTTAACGACACCAGGCACGGAGCGACTTACAGAGCTTTAGAAGCGGTGTCATGGGGTGTCGGGGGTCGGAGGTTCAAATCCTCTCGTGCCGACCAAAATTCCCCAGAAAAACCAGCCTTCAACGGCTGGTTTTTTTATGCCTGTGGTTTAGCATCATCTCACGGAACGATGATGCTCTCATAAATGTGGGTTGGCGATGTCGGTTAAATTAAATCAATTTTAATATCATAGCTTTCCAACCCCGTCATTTTTTCACGGGCAATAAACTGGATGTCAGCGACTTCCTTACCTGTCTTTTTTTTGAGTTCTATTATTTTTTTAGTAATGAAATCAGAAATTTCCGCTTCTGCTTTTCTTTTTAACTCTTCGGTTTTCATTATGCACCTCTTCTGGTCTGTAACGGCATCTTTCCCGTCAGATCCTGTGATTCATATGATAACTTGTACTACCATTTATATATAAACGATAAGATGGAAAGTTTCAATAATCAAGAGGTTAGTGAATATTCTTTGACCTAATCTCGCTCAAGAATCGCACAATGCTTCACAGCATAACGGTACTCATGAATTAATTAACGGTCTTTATTTACAGAGTTTAGATGCAGATTCTAAAATTTCTTCTGAAGACACAGTCCGATCAGAGGCCACATAAATAGTTTTGTGATCTCCTGTAATAGATGGAAAACCTGCGGACATGACTTGTAGGCGGGCTTTTTCCCCATTCGGGTACTCACACATTATTGTAGTATTAGCCTTCATTATTGACATTACTACCGCCGATGCTGAGTTAAAAAAAACTATTACATTTTTCATAATTTTCCTGTAATGAATCTATGAATAAGAACGGCATAAAAAAGGGCTCCAAAAGGAGCCCAAATTTTATTTTCTGAAATCTAATGGTGTCTGACCAGAACGAATGTACATTGCAACATTATCAAATGTAATCATTGTAGTCTTACAAAAAATGCATTTCGCACCGAAAGGATTTTTATCTGTGACATCAAAAGATGATGTTCTGTACTGAGACCCATAGCAACAAGGGCATCGAAAGTGAATATTATTAGTAATAGCAGTATCCTTAAAGGGGGACGACATTTACAGCCGAAGGCCCCTTTGGACCTTGTTCAACACCGAACTCGACTTCTTGATTCTCATTCAGTGTTTTAAAATCGTTACTCTGAATCGCAGAAAAATGTACGAAAACATCCTTACTGCCATCTTTTGGAGTGATAAAACCAAACCCTTTTTCAGGGTTGAACCATTTAACTAAGCCAGTCATTTTATTAGACATAATCATTACCTTTTTGAGTAAGCCCTTGGGCAGAATGGTCCGAAAAAAATTATCAGAAAGAAAAAGCCGACAAGGAAATCTCAATAGGAACAAATAATAAAAATATTACAGTAACTGCTTCAGATAAATTCGTAACAAACCAGCTTTCATTAACGCATGATTAGCACCACATAGCAAGGTCTAGTTTTGTAAGTAAACAGTCACACTCTGTAGCAATAACCGTTCATCATTTCAGGGCTATGAAAAATGGTAAAGAGCGTGATTACTGGCAAAAAATTTGAAAAACCGCTCACTTAAAATTCCAGCTATGTTGAGACAGTACATATAAATACCAGATCTTTTTTGCTATTTGATGTATTGTTAAAGCCCATTTACACAGGAAAAGCCTATGTCAGAACGTAAAGACTTAAAATCACGCCGCAATTACCTTGTCACCTGTTCCTGCCCAAACTGCATTCAAGAATCGCAACACAGTTTCTCAAGAGTACAAAAAGGTGCTCTTTTAATCTGCCCGCATTGCAATAAGGTCTTCCAGACAAACGTCAAAGCGGTTGCCTGAGAATTTCGCGAAACGTAAGGCCATTGGCATTCTGTTTTGCTAAGCCCGGCAGTGAAATTGTGCTGTTGGGTTAATTATGCTTCTCACTGCATATCTCCATCAGGGTGATCGTAGAAACAATGACCTGGATTTTCCGCTGCGGCAACGACATTCGTTTCCTGAGTACCTATAGCGCCATTCTCGATATAAAATGCCACCCTTAACCTTTTTAGTTGGCACGTATTGATTGCATCTGTATAGTGGTTTGGGTTATCAGCATTAAGGAATTTATTTGTCCCGTAAAATGACAGGAATTGTCAAAACCTTTGACTGCAAAAGTGGCAAAGGGCTTATTACCCCCTCCGATGGTCGTACCGATGTTCAGCTTCACGTTTCCGCCATTCACCTCCGTGATTCAGAAAAATTAATGCCAGGGCTACGCGTTGAGTTTTGTCGGATAAATGGTCTGCGTGGGCCATCAGCAGCAAATGTTTATCTCTCATGATCTGTTATGACACCTTTACTGCCGGATACGGGAATGTTGTACCATTGACCATGCAGGGCTGGCATGTATCAGCCCTTCAGACTTGCTTTTCTCTCAGAGCACCATCGCCCGTTCGCGTTTGACTTTCTACGTCTCGTGCAGGTTTTACTACGTACCCACACGTAATCTGGGGTAAAATTCCTGTACTCAACGCTGCCATGAACCTGGACGTTTCAGGCGCTAAAAACAATAATGATTCTAATAACATCTCGGGAGATGACTATGCCTGAAGCAACGTCTTATCAGGTGCTGGTGGTAGACGATCACCCCCTTATGCGGCGCGGTATTCGTCAATTACTGGAGCTGGATCCAGCATTTGATGTGGTTGCCGAAGCCGGCGATGGTGCAACGGCGATTGATCTGGCGAACCGCCTTGAACCGGATTTGATCCTGCTAGATCTCAACATGAAAGGTCTGAGCGGTCTGGATACGTTGAACGCCCTGCGCCGCGATGGTGTCACCGCACAAATCATTATTCTGACCGTGTCGGATTCCGCCAGTGATGTGTACGCCCTTATCGATGCTGGTGCCGATGGGTATTTGCTAAAAGACAGCGATCCGGAAGTGTTGTTGGATGCCATTCGCAAAGGCGCTAACGGCGGGAAGGTATTTAGCGAGCGCGTCAGTGAATATTTGCGCGAACGCGAGTTATTTGGCGAAGAAGAGGATCCGTTTAGCGTTCTTACTGAGCGTGAACTGGACGTTCTGCATGAACTGGCGCAAGGCCTGTCTAATAAGCAGATTGCCTCAGTGCTGAATATTTCTGAACAAACGGTGAAGGTGCATATTCGCAATTTGCTGCGTAAGCTCAACGTGCGCTCACGCGTCGCCGCGACCATTCTGTTCCTGCAAACCCGCGGGATGCAATAGTAGTGTAAATGCCCGATGGCGCTACGCTTATCAGGCCTACACGTAGGCCGGATAAGACGGAATGCGTCGCCATCCGGCATATTCCACGGTTTACTCTTTGTGCGGCGATAACGCCTGCATGGCCTGTGCGATACTGCGCTCAATAACCGCGCGACGCGTATCGTTGGCCGGCAACATCTTCAGCATCATCTCCCATGCCGCAACGGCTTCGCCAAAACGCTCTTGTTCGAAGGCGTTAAAGGCGTACATGCTGAGCACTTTGACATTCGCCTGACCGCCGCTGACCAACTCGCGCAGCAACACCCCACCAAGTCGGTTATCATCCGGGTCGGATGAACGGGTTAGCGCCTCGGCATAGCCCAGCGCGGCATCATTGTTCTTTGGATCCAGGCGGTAAGCATTGGCATACGCCTCTGTCGCCGTGCTGGCATTGCCCAGCACCATGCCGATTCGCCCTAACATGATCCAGCCATCGACGTTCGCCGCATCATCCTGCAAACGCGTACGCAGCCCCAGCGCGAGTCTCGTCATCTCTTCTTCATTGAGCGGCTGCGCTTTTGGATCTAACGCGCGCTCCAGCAAAGCCGGCGCCTGCGCGGTTGCCTGCTGCCAGACTTTCACCTGCTGATAATTGCCTGTCTTGTAATAGCAGACGCCACCAATAATCACAGCCATCACAATACCTGGCAGGTAAATCGCCATACCCGCACGTTTCCCCTCCAGTGTGGGGATCTCATCTGGATACGTCTCTTGCTCCAGGCGTACCCGGCGACGCGAGCGGGAATAAATCACCCAGCCACCAGCACCGATAGCCACAGCGGGAAGTACCCACAGCAAAATGGTCAGCGGCGTCAACGGCGGGTCGTAGGTCACGAAATTGCCGTAACGCGCCACCATGTAATCGACAATTTCCTGCTGGCTTTTCCCTTCCTGCATCAGCTCATACACTTTCTGCCGCAGGTCGGTGGCTATCATTGAGTTAGAGTCGGCGATATTGTTGTTCTGACATTTCGGGCAACGCAGCAGTACTGTGAGCTCGCGGAACTGCTGCTCCTGCGCCTCATCCTTAAATTGCATCACATCCGTCGCGGCCAGCGCGTTTGCCGAAAGCAGGAGCATCAGCGCGCCCAGTAAGATTCTCATTGCGCGGCCTCCTTGCTGTATTTTTCCCACAGCGGCTTAATTTCGCTTTCCCACACGCGGGCATTCAGATCGCCCGCATGGCGATAGCGGATGATCCCCTTACCGTCGATCAAGAACGTTTCCGGCGCGCCGTACACGCCCAGGTCCAGACCCAGCATTCCGTCGCCGTCGAACAAACTCAGCGCGTAGGGGTTTCCCAACTCTCTCAGCCAGGCAACGGCTTTCTGCCGTTCATCTTTATAGTTCAGTCCCACGACGCGGATACCCTGCGCCGAAAGCTGATTAAGATACTGATGCTCGGCGCGGCAGGTTGGGCACCAGGTCGCCCAGACGTTAAGCAGAACGGGTTTGCCCTGCGTCAGCACATCGGCTTCATAATGCTTGCCCGGGTTCTCCAGCGACTCGAGTCGAAACGTCGGCACCGGCTTACCAATAAGCGCCGATTCCAGATTCGTCGGCGTGTCCCCTTCCGCATTACGCGCCAGTTGCCACAACAGCGCCGCTGCGATAACAAGGAAAATCACAAGAGGGATCAAAAGTACGTTGCGCTTCATACAGCCTCCGGCGCAGTTTTCTGCGGGTGAACACGCTTGCGATAGCGCGGATCAAACAGGCAGAGCAACCCGCCTAACGCCATCAACAGCCCACCCGTCCAAATCCAGCGAATAAACGGTTTGTAATACAGACGAACGGCCCACGCGCCGTTATCCAGTTCTTCGCCGAGCGCTGCGTACAGGTCACGGGTGATCCCGCCGTCAATTGCCGCTTCCGTCATCATTGAACTGGTACTGTTGTAATAACGTTTTTCCGCATGCAGCGTCGCTTCGGCTTTCCCGTCACGCGTTACGCCGATAATGGCCACACCGCCGCGATAGTTCGGCCCGGTAATATCTTTCACTTCGCGGAAGGTGAACTGATAATCGTGAATTGCGACACTATCCCCGGCCTTCATGCGCACATCACGCTCAATGCTGTAATTCTGGCTGAAGGCGATACCGACGATCGTCACTGCAAGCCCGACGTGCGCTGCCACCATGCCCCAATAGCTGAGAGTCACCTTCGTCCCGCGTGAGATACGCAGCGCAACTTCTGCCATTGCCAGCACGAACACCCAGCAGGCCATTGCCAGACCAACCACCGTCATGGCGGCAATCTTGTTTTCAAACAGCCACGGCAACAGCAGTGACAGTACCAGGGTGCTGACAAAGGCAACGATCATCAGCCCTCGTAATTTACGCGGGCGATCGCGCCCCCAGCGCACCAGCGGGCCAATGCCCAACAGCAGAGCAAACGGTGCCATCAGCCAGGTGAACATGGTGTTGAAGAACGGTTCACCGATGGAAATACTGCCCAGCCCCAGTTGCTTATGCACCAGCGGCAGCAGCGTGCCCAGCAGCACGACCAGCATGGCGGCAATCAGTAAAACGTTATTGCCGAGCAGCAGTGATTCACGCGACCAGAGCGCGTTGTTCACGCGTGAACGCACCTTATGCCCCCGCGTAGCGAACAACAGCAACGAACCGCCGATCACCAGCACCATAAAGGCCAGGATGAACATTCCACGCGACGGATCGGAGGCAAACGCATGTACCGACACCAGCACACCGGAGCGCACCAGGAAGGTGCCGAGCAAACAAAGCGAAAACGCGCAGATGGAGAGCAGCAGCGTCCACGCCTTAAAGCTGGCGCGCTGTTCCGTTACCGCCAGTGAGTGCATCAGAGCGGTTCCCACCAGCCACGGCATGAACGAGGCGTTCTCCACCGGGTCCCAGAACCACCAGCCGCCCCAGCCCAGTTCGTAATAGGCCCAGGCGGAACCGAGTACGATGCCCAGCGTCAGAAACACCCACGCCGCCAGCGTCCACGGACGTGAAAAGCGGGCAAAAGTGCTGTCCAGGCGACCGCTCATCAACGCGGCAATGGCAAACGCAAAGGCCACCGAGAAACCCACGTAGCCCATATACAGTAACGGGGGATGGAAAATAAGACCGGGATCCTGAAGTAGCGGATTGAGATCGCGGCCTTCAATCGGGAAGTCAGGCAGCGTGCGTGAAAACGGATTTGAGGTGAACAGAATGAACAGCAAAAAGCCAACGCTGACCATCCCCATCACCGCCAGTACGCGGGCGACAATATCCAGCGGCATCCGCTGAGAAAATAGCGCAACGGCAAAGGTCCAGCCGCTCATCAGCAGGACCCACAGCAGCAGCGAGCCTTCATGCGCGCCCCAGGTCGCCGCGACGCGATACCAGACCGGCAGTTGCGTATTCGAATTGCTGGCGACATAGGTGACGGTGAAATCGTTCACCACGAAGGCATTGACCAGCACCATAAAGGCGCCCATCACCAGAATAAACAGCAGCCAGGCAAACGGTCTGGCCGACGCCATCATCCGAACGTCGCCACGCCCCACGCCCCACAGCGGATAGATGGAGAGCAGCAACGCTACGCCCAGCGCCAGGCATAACAACGCATTGCCAATTTCAGGCATCATGATGCTTTATCCTTATAGACGCTTTCCGGACGGCGGTGGTTATCCTGCATCGCTTTTTCCACTTCCGGCGGGGTGTAGTTTTCATCATGTTTGGCGAGAACTTCTTTCGCCTGAATATGGTTTTTCTCACCCAGTTCGCCCTGTACTACCACACCCTGCCCTTCGCGGAACAGGTCTGGCAGAATGCCTTCGTAGGTCACATCCACCACACCTTCCGCATCATAGATGCTGAAAATGACCTTCAGCGACTGAGGATCGCGCTTCACGCTGCCGGGCATCACCATGCCGCCCACGCGCAATCGTTGCCCCACTTCCGGCATCTGCTGCGTCTCGCGTTTACCGTAGAGAATCTCTCCCGGCGTGTAGAACAGATCGATGTTAGCGCGCAGTGCATACAACACCAGCGTGATGGTCAGAGCCAGCCCCACCAGCACACCGCAGGCGATCCACAAACGGTTTCGACGACGAATATTCATGCTGCCTCCTGCTGCGCCTGAGCCGCCTGCATCCGCGCCTCGCGTGCGCGCTGCTGAGCAACGTCACGCAAAATCGCCCGATGACGGGTTGCGGTATGAATAACCAGTATGCCCATTGGGATGACGCTCATCGCCACCGCCAGCCAGACATAAAAGGCGTAACCGCCCATTGCAAAAAACTCGCTCCACGATGCAAATGCAGGGGTCATTGGCGGCCTCTTTTTATAATCAGTTCGCTCACCCACGGGCGGCGTTTTTCCATCATCAGAATCAGGTTACGCATGCGCATCAGCGTCAGCGTAATGAACATCAGCAGGTAGCCGATAATCGCCAGGCGCAGCGGTGTGCGCATCGCCGGGTCAATACTCTGTTGCATTCGGGTCGAGCCCTGATGCAGGGTGTTCCACCATTCAACTGAATAGTGGATGATTGGCAGGTTAACTACGCCAATCAGCACCAGAATACCCGCCGCACGCCCCGCCATTTTACGGTCATCAAAGGCATGCCAGAGGGCGATGGCACCGACATAGAGAAACAGCAGCACCAGTTCTGAGGTCAGACGTGCGTCCCATACCCACCAGGTTCCCCACATCGGTTTGCCCCATGCGGAGCCCGTCACCAGGGCGATGAACGTAAACACCGCACCCACCGGCGCCATTGCCGCCAGGGCCAGGTTAGCCATTTTCATCTGCCAGACGAGGCCGATAAACGCCGCTACGGCCATTGAGGCATAAATCCCCATCGACCAGATTGCCGCCGGGACGTGCAGATAAATAATGCGATAGCTTTGCCCCTGCTGATAATCCGCTGGCGCAAAGCCAAACCCCCAGATCCAGCCCGTAGCCAGCACGATGATACTGGCAGCAGCAAGCCACGGCACAAACCAGCCGCAGATCTGATAAAGCCGTGGGGGCATAGCCAGTTGATGAAGTGTTTTCCACATAGTGAGTCACCAGACGTAAACAAACTGATTAGTTTTCATCGTGCCGGATGGCGGCTTACGCCTTATCCGGCCTACAAATACTCTGCACATGCTCTACTGCACGCTAATGCGTAATGCTGCCGCCGTCGCAAACGGGCTTAACGTGGCGCTCCCCGCCAGCAACGCGCCTAAAATCGCCAGGTATCCATCAACCGGGAGATGCATCGATGCCGCATCCATCGCGGCAGTAGCAAAAATTAATAACGGGATGGTTAACGGCAGCACCAGCACGCTCAGCAACACGCCGCCGCGCTTCAGTCCAACCGTCAGTCCTACCCCCGGCGCGCCGAGGAAACTCAGCGTCGGCGTGCCCAACAAGAGCGTCAGCGCCATAATTTTCCAGCCGTAGATGTCCATCCCCAGCAGTAGCGCCACCAGCGGGGAGAGAATCAACAGCGGAAGCCCGGTTACCATCCAGTGGGCCATGACCTTCGCTAACACCACCATCGGCAGTGGGATCGGCAGCAGCATCAGTTGCTCAAGACTGCCATCCTGCAAATCGTCACGAAACAGTCGCTCCAGCGCCAGCAGTGAAGACAGAAGTGCAGCAACCCAAATAATGCCCGGCGCGATGCGCGCCAGCAGTTGCGGTTCCGGCCCAATACTGAGCGGGAATAGAGTGATAACAATCAGAAAGAACCACAGCGGGTTGGCAATTTCCGCGCTATGGCGAAAGGCAACCCGCAGTTCGAGACGAAAGATACGCCACATCATTGCCCTGCCCTCGCGTGGGTTAGCGCAATACGGCGTATGCGGTCAGTGTCGACGTTCAGGGGTTGGTGGGTCGTGAGAATAACAATCCCACCCTGTTCGGTATGCTGCGCCATCCGCTGCGTCAGGCGTTCTACACCGTTCACATCAATGGCGGTAAAAGGTTCGTCAAGGATCCAGAGTGTGGCATGGGTGAGCCAAAGACGTGCCAGCGCGACACGACGCTGCTGCCCGGCAGAAAGTTGGTTGACCGGAATGTCTTCATAACCCGCAAGGCCCGCCTGCACCAGTGCTTGCAGACACTGCGCGGTATCGCCGTCCTGGTGGAAAAAGCGCAGGTTCTCCAACGCCGTCAGCCGGGTTTTTATGCCCGGCTGATGTCCAATCCACAACAGATTTTGATGGTAGCTATCCCGCACATGGTGCAGCGGTTGCTCCTGCCAATAGACCTGCCCGCCGTCAGGGCGAGCAAGTCCGGTCAGCAACCGCAACAGGGTCGTTTTCCCCGCGCCGTTGCCCCCGGTGATTTGGATCCACTCCCCTGCGTCCGCCTGGAATGAGAGGTCGTTGAATAAGACACGCTCATCCCGCTCGCAGAGCAGCGCTCTGGCTTCAAGCATACTACCCACTCATTACCATCCCGTCAGAAACCCGGTTTGACTTCGCGCATATCAGGGAGTTTGTGCGCAATCCCTTTATGGCAGTCAATGCAGGTTTGCCCGTCTTTCACAGCCTGATCGTGCAGTTTGGCCGCGACACCTTTCTGGGCGGTTAAATCCATAAACTCAAAGTTGTGACAGTTACGACACTCCTGAGAGTTGTTATCTTTCATCCGCCGCCACTCGTTTTGCGCCATCGTCAGACGGTGCGCTTCAAATTTTTGCGGCGTATCGATCAGACCCAGCGCTTTGGCGTACAGCTCTTTGCTGGCTTTGATCTTACGGATCATTTTCGGTACGAATTCATGCGGTACGTGACAGTCCGGGCAGGTGGCACGCACGCCGCTACGGTTGTTGTAGTGCACCGTTTCCATATACTCCTGGTAAACTGTGTTACGCATTTCGTGGCAGCTAATACAGAACTCTTCGGTGTTGGCCTTTTCCATCCCGGTGTTAAACCCACCCCAGAAAATAATTCCGCCAACGAACCCGATTAACAGCAGCGTACCCAGCGCCAGGCGGCTGGGGCGACGCCACCATTGCCAGAGTCGCTTAATCCGGCCTGGTTTACGGTTAGTATTTTCCATAATGACCTCTTATTTCCCGTAACCTTTCGACGGAATAAAGCTATTGCCCACAATCGGCGCAGCGTCGGCCTGCGGCACGTGACACTGCAGGCAGAAGTAACGACGCGGCGCCACTTCGGCTAACACTTTGCCATCGCTGTCCATAAAGTGCGTCGGGCTGATGCGCGGCGCTCCGGTGGTGCGATAGCCCTCAACACCGTGACATTGCAGACAGCGGTTCGTGTTGGTGGTCACCTGATAGCCGTCCACGCTGTGTGGCACCATCGGCGGCTGGTTAACGTAGTTCAGCGGCATACGCTCCTGCTCTTTCGGCATGCGAACAGCCCCTTCCTGGGTACCTGAGACTTCCGGCGACTTGCTGAGATCCACTCCATTTGCTGCCCAAACCGCACCACTTACCACCAGCGCAAGCAGAGCCGTCCACTGACACAGCGCTTTTTTCAGGTCATGGCTTTTCATTGTTTCGCTCCCGAACTCCATCGTGTAGTTATTGTAAATACATCCTCAGAACAGACGTCCACGCAGCGACCGCAGGTCATACAGTCGCGGTGAGTAACCTGCACCGGGCTTTGCTCATCCAGCACCGGGGCACGTAGTACATGCGGTTCCGGGCAAACATGAAAACAGTCCATACAGCGGTTACATTTCTGTCGATCTGTTGCCGCAACGGTTAACGCGCCTTTGCTACCCAGCACGCCGTACAGTGCACCTAAAGGACAAAGATGCCCGCACCAGCCGTGTTCAACGACCAGTAAATCAAATAAAAACAGAGCGATAATCAGCAGTGCGCCACTACCGAACCCCATCACCAGGCTACGCCCAAGCAGTGAAACGGGGTTAATCCATTCCCACAGCAGCGTTCCGGTGAGGGCTGAACCGACCAGCACCACAACCAGCAGCACGTAACGTATATGACGTGGGATAGTCGCGGACTGATTCAGGTCAAACCTTCTGCGTAACCAGGCCGCAAAATCGGTAACCGGGTTCAGCGGACAAACCCAACCGCAAAATAATCGCTTTCCTGCCAGCGCGTACAACAGCGTAATAATGACCGCGCCGGTCAACCCAACCGCAGCGGGCAGATGACCGCTCGCCAGGCTTTGGAGCGTGATGAGCGGATCGGTAAACGGAACGGTATCCAGCAGCAGGCTGCTGCTGTAGTTTCCGTGCAGGATCCAGACGCCAAGCCAGGGCCCGCTGAGAAACATCCCCAGCACAATAAGCTGGCTGAAACGGCGGAACATCAGCCAGCGGTGGCTGCGCCACCAGCCTTTTTTTGCCTGCGCTTCGCGCCCGGCATCACGTTTACGATTTGCCATCGTTCCCCTCCAGCCAACCGAAGCGGTAATGGTGGCCCAACTCCCCTTTTGCCAACGACAGCGGCAATACTTTTATTGCCGGTTGTTCCAGCACACAGACTTTTTCGCATTTACCGCAGCCGGTACAGGCGTCGCTGTGAACGGTAGGAAGAAATCGCGCATGTTTACCGGTGCGCATATTGCGATCCAGTTCCAGCGTGATGGCCTCATCGATTTTCGGGCATTCGCGATAACAAACGTCACAGCGTAATCCCTGGAAGTTCAGGCAGTTTTCCTGATCGAGCAGAACCGCCAGCCCCATCCGTGAGTCATCGATGGATTCGATATCTTTATCCAACGCGCCGCTAGGGCAGACTTTGGCGCACGGAATGTCTTCACACATTTCGCACGGGATATCGCGGGCGACAAAATAAGGCGTCCCCGCCGCCAGCCCGGAAGCCAGCGTCGCCAGTTTTAACGTGTCATACGGACATGCCTGAACGCACTGCCCGCAACGCACACAGGCGCTGGCAAAGGCGTTCTCGTTCAACGCTCCTGGTGGGCGCAACCGCACGCCCGTTGCGCGTGCGGTTTGCTGCTGTAACCCCAGCGCCACGCCAACGGCAGCCAGCCCGCCTGCTGTGCGAATAACATCGCGCAGAAAGCGGCGGCGGCCATTTTGGGGTTTCGCTGACCGGGACATGATCCGTTACACCTTCGCCAGTTTCACAGCGCACTTCTTGAAATCCGTCTCTTTAGAGAGCGGATCCGTTGCATCCAGCGTCAGGTTGTTGACTAACTGTGCAGCGTCGAAGAACGGCATGTAAACCAGCCCCTGTGGCGGACGGTTACGTCCACGGGTTTCGACAATCGAAATCACTTCACCCCGGCGCGATACCACTTTCACTTTATCGCCACGGCGCAAATCGCGTTTTTTCGCATCCAGCGGATGGATAAACAGAACCGCTTCCGGGAATGCGCGGTGCAGTTCAGGCACGCGGCGGGTCATACTGCCGGTGTGCCAGTGTTCCAGCACGCGTCCGGTAGAAAGCCACAGGTCGTACTCAGCATCCGGCGCTTCTGCCGCCGGCTCAAACGGCAGCGCGAAGATAACCGCTTTTCCGTCTGGTTTACCGTAGAACTTGTAGCCTTCACCCGCTTTCACATACGGGTCATTGCCTTCGCTGTAACGCCACAGGGTTTCTTTACCGTCAACCACCGGCCAGCGCAGACCGCGCGCCTTGTGATAGTCATCGAACGGGGCCAGATCGTGACCATGACCGCGACCAAACCAGGCGTATTCTTCAAACAGCCCTTTTTGCAGATAGAAGCCCAGCTCGCGGGACTCATCATTGAGCTGATCGTCTTTCAGCTCGGTCACCGGGAATTTGGTCACCGCAGGGGTGGCGAACAGCACGTCGTACAGCGTTTTACCACGCAGTTCAGGTTTCTTCGCCAACAGTTCTTCCGGCCAGACCTCTTCCGTTTTGAAACGACGGGCAAACTGCACCAACTGCCACAGGTCTGACTTCGCTTCACCTGGCGCTTTAATCTGCTGACGCCAGAACTGGGTACGACGCTCAGCGTTGCCGTAAGCCCCTTCTTTTTCTACCCACATCGCGGTTGGCAGGATCAGGTCCGCAGCCAGCGCGCTGACGGTCGGATACGGGTCAGAGACAATGATAAAGTTGCGCGGATCGCGCCAGCCCGGCATACGCTCTTCGTTGATGTTCGGACCTGCCTGCATGTTGTTGGTACA